>CAMUYQ010000004.1 GCA_947165025.1 uncultured Lachnospiraceae bacterium
ATCGGAGTAAACGCACGGAAGGGATAAAAAAGAGAATTTAAATTAGAATTTTACGTTTGCATAGTATTTCAATAAAATTTTCCGGTAGAGGCCGAGGGGGGGGCGCCCGAGTATCTTACCCTTTGCCTTAGCTGATGCAATTCCTTCGGCTTGTCGTTTATGAATGGCTTGATATTCTGCTTAAGCGACATACGATAATAGGGCCAGAACAAGATCGCTTATAAATGTACCCAAAAGATTCTTCTCGCGTCGTGTATCAAGAATAGGCATATCAATAACGACAATAGCAGCGCCTTTTTCCTTTGTAATTATTCTCCATTGTTCGCTAAGATCACGATAACAACGTCCTAGTTTGTCCATAGAAGTAACATATAGTACAGAGGCACTATTTAGCTTCTGCAATAAACGCTTGTACTGCGGCCTTTCAAAGTCTTTACCGGACATCTTATCGAGATAGATATTTTGCTGTGGAATCCCCATTTCTTTTAGTGCTATAACCTGCCGATCTTCAATTTGTTCGCGAGATGAAACCCGAGCATAACCATAAGTGTTCACGTCTTTGTTCATTATTTATAATCTCCTTTCCTTTTCGTGTTTTGCTTTAATAACCTTTTTGGCATAATTGACCCTTTTATTCATAGATGATAGAATACATTGGTGTATTGTGGAAAGGGAAAAATTTGAAAGAATACAGGTTGGAACAGATCAACACCGTGGTTTCTAACCAAACTCAAGAAAATATCTGGTCATTCGTTAGAGGGTCAATTTCTGATAGTGAAACGGTTAAGAAACTGTTCGAAACATATGAGTTTGATATTGTAGTTAATCTTGCCGCTCAAGCTGGGGTCAGGTATTCAATATCACACCCGGAGGTATATATCGAAAGTAATATAGTTGGATTCTTTAATATCCTTGAGGCATGCCGGTATGATACGAATTTGAAACATCTTCTGTATGCTTCGTCTTCGTCAGTTTATGGAAATAACAAAAATATCCCATATTCAACGGAGGACAAGGTGGACAATCCGGTGTCATTGTATGCGGCAACAAAGAAATCGGATGAATTGCTAGCTCATGCTTATAATAAGCAATATGGGATTCCTTCGACAGGATTACTATTTTTTACTGTTTATGGACCGGCCGGACGTCCGGATATGGCCTATTTCAGTTTTACAAATAAGCTTATTAGAGGAGAAAAGATTCAATAATTTAATTATGGCAATTGTAAAAGAGATTTCACTTACATTGATGATATTGTAGAAGGTATTATAAGGGTAATCGCCTTGCCGCCGACTTCAAATTATGATGTTAGCGGAATCGTCAATCCTCCATATGCAATTTATAATATTGGGAAAGGAAATCCAGAGAATCTTATGGAATTTGTTCGGATTCTCTGTGAGGAATTGTCAAAAGAATCACTTATCCCCAAAGACTTTGATGTTGATGCGCATATAGAATTGGTTGAGATGCAACCAGGGGATGTTGTTGTAACATGTGCGGATACCAAGGCTTTAGAGAGCGGTTTCGGATATAGGCCCAACACATCCTTCAAAATGGGAATATGTCAATTTGCAAGATGGTATAGAGATTATTATGGAATTCAAGAAGAAAAGTGAATCTGAATGGTATAGGACTTTGGGGTAAATAGAGTACATACATAAGGAGGAATTTGTTGGTAACTGTTGTCCGCTACGAAGATAGTAAAAAGGAAATATGGGACGCGTTTAATAGGAATAGTAAAAACAGTTTATTCATGTTTGATAGAGATTACATGGATTATCATAGACACAGGATAAAGGACCATTCGTTGTTGTTTTTTGAAGAAAATGACTTGATCGCCATTCTTCCGATGAATGAAAAAGACAAAGACCTTATTTCTCATGGTGGTCTTACATATGGAGGGATGATCTCTGGAATAAAGATGGGCCAACGTAAGATGATGGAATGTTTTGCGGCATTGGTTGTGCATGCAAAGGAGAATGGGTTTGAGTCAATAACGTATAAAACTATTCCTTATGTATATCATAAACAGCCTGCAGAGGAAGACCGTTTTGCACTATATTACTTGGGCGGTAGGATTAAAACGATAGATGTATCAACGGTGATTAATCTTCAAGAACCGTTAAAGATGCCTAAAGGAAGAAAAGCGCAGATTTCGCGTGCTAAACGTGAAGGGGTTATCATAAGAGAATTAACGGAACTAGTTGATTATAAGCGCTTTATGTTACTTGAGGAGGATGTGCTGAACAATAAACACAATGTCTCTGCAGCACATTCTGCTGATGAAATCTTTTTGTTACATACTCGTTTTCCTGAGAAGATCAGGCTCTTTGGAAGTATACTTAATGAAGAACTGATTGGTGGAACAATAATATACGAATACGATGATGTCATACATACACAATATATGGTAGCTAACGACATGGGACGAGTGGTCGGAGCACTGGATCTTGCTATAAAACATGTTATGGACACATATAGGGATAGCAAGAGTTGGATTGACTTTGGCATTTCCACAGAACACGACAGATTATACTTAAACGAAGGTCTTGTATTTCAAAAAGAGAGTTTTGGTGGAAGAACCGTTGTCTATGAAATATGGGAATTACCAATCGAGTAATAGAGAAGACTTGCATCCAATTATAGTATGCTGGAACGTTTTACATTTGTAACAATTTCATATAACCAGGAGGAGTATATTCTGGAACACCTCAGTAGTATAGCTTATCAGATAAGGTGTTTTGGTAAAGGGATATAATTTGATTATTTTTTTGCAGATGATTGTTCGACAGATGGAACTACAGATGTAGCAAAAGAATGGCTGGCAAATTATGGTCATTTATTTGAATCAATAGAGATTCTAAAAGATGATCACAACCTAGGGACGGTAGGAAATACTGTGCGAGCTTTAAATGCGATAAAATCAGAGTATTTTTTGATTCTATTATAAAAGAAATATGTATGTAAATCCGTATCAATACATTTACCACTTTCAAAGGCGTATGGATGAGACGAGTATTATTCGCGCATATGTGATAAGAAATTATGAGGAGTTTTTCAACGCATCCGAATTAAATGTCGTGTCCTCCTCAGATGATGAAGACATTATTCATGGGGCAAGCGCTCATAATGGTGAAGGGTTATTCGATAAATGCAAGACGGTGTACGATGTTGATCTGCCAGCGGATGTTGTTTTTTTGTCTGCCCGATCAGAATTGGTAAAATGTTGGAAAAAACTGAAAGAATTACATCTGCTAGATAGAACTGTTTTAGTTTTAGATGAATCCAGCGCAGTCGATTGGAAGTGTGGAACTCTTTTTTTGAAACATTTTCATAAGTCATTTCCTGCATTTCTTTCTTATAGAGATGATTTTATTGATGGCTTTAGCTTTTTCCCTATAAGACCTATTGGATTCAAAGTTGATTCTATAGAACCGTCATTGAATAGATTTGATCAGAGAAGATTGCTTTGTATGGTTTGCGCAAACAAATCATCTCATATGCCTAAAGAGATGTACTCTGTCAGAAAAAAGTGCATCAACTATTTTGAAAGCCATTTATCTGAGGAATTTGATTTATATGGGCCATGGTGGAGTGATAGGTATTCGAACTGGAGAGGGACTGTAAGAGACAAGAAAGAAGCATATCACAATCACAAGTTTGCATTGTGCATTGAGAATTCATATGAACCTGGATATATCACGGAAAAGATATTTGATTGTTTCAGATACGGTATTGTGCCGGTGTATGCAGGCCCGCCCAATGTTGATGATTATCTTCCTGCGGATAGTTACATATCATTTTACAAATTTAAGAGTATTGAAGAACTTGTTGAATATCTGAAACATGTGTCCGAAACGGAGTATAATACCTTTCTGGAACATGCAAAAAGCTTTATAGAATCCGAAAAGTATACAGAAATTCGCAATAATTTTGAAGAATTATCACAAAGATGTACGGAGATTCTTTCGGCGCATAACAGAAAGGTTAGTCTATTTCAGGTGATACTTGCCGGATTTATCGATTCTTTGATTGAGAGTTTTCGAAATATCGTTGATGGGGCGTTGAAAATGAAAAATGTTTTAATAAATTGAATTGCAAGAATAAACAGGAAGCAGGTTGGATGTTAGTTTGAAAAAAACTGCTGTAGTAAGAGTAGATGGAGGAATATGTAGCCAGATAACCCAATATGAAGAACACAAAACACTATACATTTGAAATCCATGGTGATGAACGCGGATCTCTCGTCGCACTAGAGAAAGCGAGGAATATCCCGTTCGAAATAAAGCGTGTTTATTACATGTATGGCACATCATCTGACGCCGTGCGTGGTTGCCATGCCCATAAGAACCTGGAACAGATATTGATCTGTGTTAATGGAAGCTGAAAGGTAAGACTGGATGACGGAAATGAGAAAGAAGAGATTGTACTGAACAAGCCCAACGATGGCCTTTATATTTGTAACCTGATCTGGCGTGAAATGTATGATTTCTCTGATGATGCCGTGCTTATGGTACTCGCGTCGGAATAATATAACGAGGAAGATTACATTAGAAACTATGAGAATTTCTTGAGATTCATCCGTGAAAATAGCCGTTAATCCGTTTGTGCATATATTAAACCGTGAGAGATAATAAAGTATAGTATGAAGAGATTAAGCAATTGAAAAAATAGGAACTCATGATACCACCCACAATATCCACCACATTCCATAGTGCCCTCTCGGACCACCTGGAATTATTCAACAAAATTCAGAATGACAAACCGCTCCAAAAGGAGATCGAGCGCGCAGCCACCATAGTTCTCGAATCAATTCTTAATGGCGGAGCCATATACTTATGCGGAAACGGTGGCAGCGCTGCTGATGCCCAGCATATAGCAACAGAGTTTGTCAGCCGCTTCTACAAAGAACGAAAAGCCATAAATGCCGAGGCGTTAACAGTAAATACATCGAGCCTGACCGCAATTGCCAACGATTATTCATTCGACAGGATATTTGCCAGACAATTGGAAGCTAAGGGAAAGAGTGGAGACGTTCTTATTGGTATCAGTACAAGCGGTACTTCACCTGATGTTATTAAGGCACTTGATTATGCAAAGTCATGTGATATACGAACGATTCTGATGACCGGGAATAAAATCATTTCCGATGAATATGATTCTGTTATCCGCATTCCCTCGGAGGATACGCCTAGAATTCAGGAAACTCATATATTCGTAGGACATGCTATCGCTGAATACGTCGAGGATCACTTTGTTACATAACATTAGAATCAAAACACTTGACCTTTTGCGTATCAATGATAATATTTAATTACATTTCAAAAACCTTTTTTTGCGGAGTCGACTATCGCGTGGGTCGGCTCCGTATTGCGTTAGATGTGATTTGCTACGAAATATACTGCACTGACATCTTTGACTATACAAAATCAAAATGATAAAATACTATCTTGAATGGAACTGAATGGGAAAAATTCTTGTTTGGGCGAGAGAAAATAGATTTCATTATTTGAAATAGCATTGAACAAAACTATGAAGACTGAAATAAAAATGGTCATATTTGATATTGACGGTGTTTTAACGGATGGAAATGTGTATGTTGATGAAACCGGGAAAGAGTCGAAAATTTACAGCTTGACTGAGATAGATGCACTTAATGACATTAAGAGGACAGGCTTTCTGATCGGTGCGATTACAGGAGAGGAAACGGCAATCGTCGATGTATTTGAAAAACGAATCGGTTGGGATGCATTTATCAGAGGATGCAAGAATAAGAAACAGGCAATAGAGGACATTTGTAGTATTTGGGGTCTTGAAAGTAAACAGATATGTTACATCGGCGACGGAAAATATGATGTTGAAGCTATATCATATGCCGGAATTGGTGTATGCCCGCAAAATGCCGTTAATAAAGCCAAAGAAGCTGCCGATGTGGTGTTGAGTGGAAGAGGCGGCGAGAGTTGTATAAATGAGTTATATGAGTTGCTCACAGAATAGAAACGCTTTTAACAATGAAGTCAAAATAAAAACACAGAGAAGATTGGAGATATTATGAGAGATCAGGTATTTATTACAGCAGAGATAGGTATAAACCACAACGGGAGCCTTGATATAGCCAAGATGCTTATTGATTGGGCGGCAAGGTGTGGTTGTGACGCCGTGAAATTTCAGAAGAGAACAGTCGAGAAGGTGTACTCAAAGGAAGAACTGGATAAATACCGTGAAAGCCCATGGGGAACAACCAACCGTGAACAGAAGATGGGACTTGAGTTTGGAAAGAAAGAATACGATGCGATAGATAAGTACTGTAAGAAAAAGAAGATTGAGTGGTACGCTTCTGCCTGGGATCCTGAATCGCAGGAGTTTCTAAGAAAGTATGATTTGAAATACAACAAAATTGCTTCCGCTCTGCTTACCAATGATGAAATACTGAATATGGTTGCAGATGAGGGAAAATATACTTTCATAGGAACAGGTATGAGTACTCTTGATGAGATTGATCATGCTGTTGACGTTTTCCGTAAGAAAAAATGTCCCTTTGAGATAATGCATTGCAACAGTACATATCCGATGGAAAAGAATGATGCGAATTTGAGCCTTATCCCGGTACTAAGGGAAAGATATGGATGTAAGGTTGGGTATTCGGGCCATGAAACGGGTAGGACAGTATCATATGCCGCGGCATGCATAGGTGCCTCATCAATTGAAAGACATATTACACTGGACAGGGCAATGTATGGATCTGATCAGGCAGCATCATTGTCTGTACAGGAGTTGGAACGACTGGTTATTGATATTCGTAATATTCCTATTATTATGGGTGAAGGTGTTAAGGTCGTCACGGATGGTGAGCTTGCAATCAGGAAAAAACTGAGGGGTTATTGATATGAATTCAATTATGGATCGTTTTCTGATTCGGGATAGGGTATGTGTCATTACCGGTGGAGCCGGACTTCTCGGATATAAACATGCGGAAGCGGTTTTGGCCGGTGAGGGTATTCCGGTACTGCTGGATATTTCCGATACAGCTTTGGAAAGAGCAAAATCGAATCTTCTAAACGATTATGATGGAACCGTGGAAACATATAAAGTTGATATTACCAATCGGGACCAGCTTCAATCAGTTTGTGATGCTTTGGTAAATAAGTATGGAATGGTAAATGCGCTTGTCAACAATGCGGCCAATAATCCCAAAATGGAAGATGAATCGAAGAATTTAGGAAACATCCGATTTGATAATTTCCCGTTGGGTATTTGGATGGATGATATGGCCGTTGGATTAACGGGCGCTTTTTTATGTTCTCAAGTGTTTGGAACTCAGATGGAAAAACAGAGGTCAGGAGTTATTCTGAATATTTCGTCCGATCTCGGGGTTATTGCTCCGGATCAGAGAATATATAGAAAAGAAGGAGTGAAGGAAGAAGATCAGACAATAAAGCCTGTCACTTATTCTGTAATAAAGCATGGACTCCTTGGACTAACAAAGTACTTGGCAACATATTGGGCTGATAAGAATATTCGTGTTAATGCAATCTGTCCTGGCGGAGTTGAAAATGGACAACCGGAAGATTTCAAAGAAAAGCTTACAAATCTAATTCCCTTGGGGCGAATGGCTGACAAAAACGAGTATCAGTGCAGTGTTCTATATCTGTTGTCGGATGCAAGCAGTTATATGACCGGTAGTACCGTGATAATCGATGGAGGGAGGACGTGCTGGTAGAAGCACGTGCGCATTATGATAAAACTTGGAATCATGCAGGGCAGATTAACACCTCAAAATGGAAGGGGAATTCAATTTTTTCCGTTCGATAATTGGGAGAATGAGTTTTTAGCAGGTCGTGATATAGGTCTTGACGAGATAGAGTGGATTTTTGACTTTCCTGACTATACCAATAATCCGCTTTGGAGTATCGAAGGATGCGATAAGATCAATAAAATGATCGAAGAAACAGATGTATGTATTAGATCTGTCTGCTTCGATTATTTTATGAGAAGACCGTTTTTTAAGTATTCTGAAGAAGAACAAAATACAATCCTGAATGAAAACAGAATTATAGTTCGAACTGTGTTGGATCGTATGGTATTGATACGGGCAAAGCTACTCGAAATACCGTTTGTTGATGACTCCTCTGTAAAAAATTCGATAGAGGAGGATAACATTTCGGACTTTATAAAATGGTGCTGCGCTGAAGCGGATAGTCGAAATCTTGAGATTGGGATTGAATCGGATTATCCGCCCGAGAAATTTGCTCCTTTTTTGCGGAAGATTGGTTGTACTAATCTTAACGCTAATTATGACAGTGGAAACAGTTCCGGGCTCGGATATGATCACGTGGCTGAACTTAGAAATCTAAATGAACTTGTTGCAAATGTTCATATAAAGGACAGGGTTAAAGGAAACGGAACCGTTAAGCTGGGAACGGGGAGTGCTAACTTTGAAGATGTTTTCAGTACCCTAAAGGAAATTGGTTATGACAAAAGCATTATCCTTCAGGCAGCCAGAACCGAAGACGGAACAGAGTCTGGCAACATATTGGATCAACTTGAGTTTGTCAAAAGCTATTTGGAAAGGTATGGTATCGAATGAAGTACTTGTTTGTTGGATTGGGAGGCGTTGGGCAGCGCCATCTTCGAAACCTAACAAAACTTATATCTGCTGATGATGAGATTCTTGCATATCGTGTCAGAAAAGAACAATCTGTTATTAGCGATAAGTTACAGATACTTGACGGAGAAAGGCTTGAAGACAAGTACAAGATCAGGTCGTTTGATAGTTTGGCGGAAGCTTTGGATGCCGAACCTGACGCTGTGTTTATTTGTAATCCCAGCAGTATGCATATGGAGATCATGCTGGAAACGGCTGAGCGGGGGATTCCTTTTTTTGTTGAAAAACCACTTTCACATAATCTAGACGGTATGGATCAGCTGGTACGTTTGTGTAGGAAAAACAATGTGATTTCGTATGTTGGATACCAGCAAAGGAATAACCCGTGTATTGTAAAGGCTAAAAGTGTTATTCAAGAGGGAGTATTGGGAGATATTCTCAGTATTAATGCAGAGATTGGTGAGCGGGTAACAGAGTGGCATAAATACGAAGACTATCGCAGAATGTATGCGTGCAGAAGTGACATGGGTGGAGGTGTAGTGTTAAGCCAGATTCATGAACTGGATTATCTTTACTGGTTTTTGGGTATGCCGACCTCAGTATATGCAATTGGTGGGAAGTACAGTGATCTTGAAATTGATGTGGAAGATACTGTTGATATCCTGCTTAAGCATGAACTGAACGGTCGAAAGATAAATGTGCACATTCATGAAGACTATGTTCAGAATCCGCCGTCCAGAACATGTAAAGTTGTAGGAACTAAAGGCAAATTGGAATTTGATCTTATCAATCTGGATTTTAGACAATATGATATATCAGACGAATTGGTTGAGAACGAACACTTTGATTTCGAGCGAAATTCGATGTTTGAGAAAGAGCTGGTTGATTTTTTGGATTGTGTAAAAAACAATAAGCAGTCGCAGATTTCTGTGGAAGAAGGACTTAAGAGTCTTAAAATTGCTTTGGCGATTAAGGAATCACTTGAAAAGGATATAATTGTTAAGCTGTAAGTAAGAAGGTGTAAATTGAAATTATCGGATTATGTTTGGAAATATATAGAAAGCCTTGATGTGAAACATGTGTTTATGTTTCCGGGGGGAGGTGCTATGCATCTCGTCGACTCGTTGGGCAGAAACAACAAGATTGAGTATGTGACGCTTCTTCACGAGCAGGCATGTGCTATGGCGGCTGAAACTTATTCGAGGATCAGTAATAATTTGGGTGTGGCACTGGTTACGACTGGCCCGGGTGGGACAAATGCAATTACCGGAGTTGCTGCTGCCTGGCTGGAGTCAACGCCGATGATAGTTATCTCTGGACAAGCTAAAAGAGCTGATCTTAAAGGTGATTCTGGAGTTCGTCAACGCGGAAACCAGGAAATAGGAATAGTTGATATTGTATCCTCCATTACGAAGTATGCTGTCACAGTAATGGAACCTAATGATATTAAATATCACTTGGATAGGGCCCTCTTTGAATGCCGAAGTGGTCGCCCTGGTCCGGTATGGATTGATATACCCTTGGATGTTCAGGCGGCTCAGATCAGCGAGAAAGATTTAAAATCATATGACTTAAATAAACCGGATATCTCGGAGCCTGAGGAAAAAGATGTCTTGCGTGTTATAGAACTCCTTAATAAATCCAAGTGTCCTGTTATTATTGCTGGACAGGGTATTGAAAGAAATAATGGGAAAGAATCGTTTAGAAAACTTGTTGAGACTCTAAGGATTCCGGTCTTGACCAGTTGGATAGCTGTAGAATTGATGGAATTTGATTGTGAGTACAATCTCGGCAAGCCCGGTATGGTCGCTCCCAGATATTCAAACTACACTCTTCAGGACTCAGATTTTGTTTTAGCTATAGGGACCAGATTGGATCCGGCTATGATAGGCTATAATGAATCGGATCTTGCACCGTTGGCAAAGAAAGTTGTTGTGGACATAGATCAGGCAGAACTTGATAAGTTTTCGTTTGACATTGATACAAAAATATGCTCTGATGCAACACTATTCATTAACGCATTGCTAGACCATATAAATGGGTACCAATATGACGAAGATAAAGCAAAGTGGCTGGAGTCATGTAGAAAACTGAAGGAAAAATATCCCATTGTAATTGATGATTTCAAGGATTCGGATGAAAGAGTTAATCCGTACTTCTTCATTGATACACTATCAGATTGTTTGGCAGGGGATGATGTAATCATTCCCGGTAGTTCCGGTGCGGGAATTGATGTTTTTTGGTTGTGTATCAAGAATAAGAAAGATCAGAGACTGTTGGCAACAGGATCTCTTGGTTCGATGGGATATGGAATACCGGCAGCTATAGGTGCATGTCTTGCGTCCGGAAAACGCACTATTTGTGTTGAGGGTGATGGAAGCCTCCAGTTAAACATTCAGGAATTTGCAAGTATAAAGGGTATGAATCTTCCTTTAAAGATTTTCGTAAATGGTAATAATGGCTATTTGTCAATAATGAATATGCAACGCAGTCATTTTGAGGGGAATTTCGTTGGTGCAAATGCATCAAGTCATTTGTTTATCCCGGATATTATATCTGTTGCCGAAGCATATGGGTTTAAAACATTCGAGATAAAGGATCATCAAAATGCGAAAAAAACAATAAAAGATGTGCTGTCGTCGGATGGTCCTGCGCTATGCTATGTGCATATGAGAACGGATATTCCAATTCAGCCTAGAGTAATGTCTCATGTAACTGAGAATGGTTCAATGAAATCAGGAACACTGAAGGAGTTATGGCCTCCTATTGAGGATAGTAACGAATATGTGGATTGATGATTATTTACGATTAGATAATAAAATAGGTATATTCCTTAAACACCACGCGGAATCAGGCTTACCTCTGTTTCTATATGGTAATGGAAAGGCAGCGCGCTTTTTTGTCGACTTTATGAGAGCAAACTTGATTCGGATTGAGGGGATCATTGACGCCAACGCAACAGAGAAGAAAACGGCATATGGGATACCGATTACGACACTGGATGAAACGATAAGAAATTACGAACAAGCTGATGTTGTTGTTTCTGCGCCTGCATATGCCGGAGAAATCACTAGATTATTGAATAGCAAGACGAACTATTTCGTATTTTCATTTGATCCGCTTTTAGATGTGATACAAAAATGTGACTATTCTCAACGTAGAGAAGTAATTGAAAAGAACAGTTATAGAATTGAACGTTTGTATGATAGATTAGCAGATAATCGGTCAAAAAAGACACTAAAATGTGTCGTGGGGGGGGGTATAACATCTGATATTTTAATGTATAAGGATCTATCGTATGAGATGCAGTACTTTCCAGATTGTGTAATTGAAAGATTACCCTCTAATGGAACTTATATAGATGTTGGGGCATATGATGGCGATACAGTTGAAGAAATAATCAAAGCTACAAATGATTCTTTTGGTAGAATAATATGTTTTGAACCCGATCCATATAACTATGTAGCACTTTGTGAAAAGTTCAAAGATGATAAAAGAATAATTCCAATAAGAAAAGGTGTAGGAAAGAATAAAACGAAGTTGTATGTGGTTAATGAGAGTAATGGTTTAGATGAAGGTGCATATCTGACAAATGACGAGACGGAATGTTATGTTGATGTTGTATCGCTTGATGAAGAACTAAAAGATGTAATACCGACATTCATTAAGATGGATATTGAAGGATTGGAAGCTGATGCAATAAATGGGGCAAGACGTATTATTTCAGCGTATCACCCGGATTTGGCAATTTCGGTTTATCATAAGTGCGATGATTTATTTGTTATTCCTGAATTAATTGATTCAATCTATTCAGGTTATAAATTCTACCTGAGGCATTATTGGGAAACAACGGGAACAGATACAATTCTGTTCGCGCTTAATTGCAACAAGAAGGAGATATAAGAAAATGGAAAAACGTGTATTTATCTGGGGGGGGGGTACGCAACTAAAGGCCTCTTAAAAGGAGAATTATCAGGCGTAGAGATATGTGGCGTCATTGATCGGAATGCAATTTCTATAAGGCAACAAAATATAGAATATGGGCCGTTTTATACACCGAAGGAGGCTTTGGATCACGAATACGATGTTGTATTAGTAGCGACGGAATACGCCAGCTCGGTTTATAATGATGCGAAATTGATGGGATATGATCTCTCAAAGTTCATTTTTTTATATAACAACTATGTATTTAATGATTTAAATTCTGACTACGGTATTGTTGAAGATATACTTCCAGGAGAATTTATTGAATATTTACGTAATCAATTTCATGTAGTTCATGGAATGTCTTATGACATTTTGATGAGTAATTCTTTGAACGCAAGTAACATGTTTCATGGCGGGATGTATGACACGGATTATGTTCGTTTGCGAACGTTTGATTTGTGTAGAAATGAGATATGCAATTCTGGGATAGAGGGAGCCATCGCGGAATTGGGGGTTTTTCGTGGGGATTTTGCACAATATTTAAACCGTTCGTTTCCTGATAGAAGACTGTATTTGTTTGACACATTTGAAGGCTTTGATGATATAGAGCTAAAGGCGGATATTTCATCTGACAATTGTGATGACGCATTTATTGAGCGAAAAGACAGATTTTCTATGACCAGTGAAGACATTGTATTGGAGAAAATGGATTATCCGAAAAATGTAGTTATAAAAAAGGGATTATTTCCTGATTCGCTTAATGGACTTGAAGACACGTTTGCGTTCGTTTCATTGGATGCAGATCTTGAGATTCCGATATATAACGGATTAGAATATTTTTACCCGAGATTGTCTGAAGGTGGATATATATTTATTCATGATTTCAACACCCCTTCTCTTACAGGAGCAAAAAAAGCTGTAAATAGATTTGAAAACAAATATGATATTAGATTGATTAAGTGCCCTATTCCTGATGTAGAGGGGACTTTGATTGTATCAAAATAAGTATAAATTTGTTGAGAGTGGAAGAGTATTGAAAAAAAAAGATATCTTTATGATTTCCAAAGAAAATAGAATCGTCATTTTTGGGACAGGTGTTATAAGCAGAAAGATATGCAGAGGGCTTAAACAGCAAGGATACAATATTCTTTGCTATCTAACAAGTTTCTCTGGGGCTTCAAGCACTCTAGACGATATAGATGTGTTTGATTTTCAGGGACTAAAGGAGATTACAAAAGGGAATATTGATGATATTACGGTTGTTGTATGTTTGCAAAATGGTATAATTCACTCTCAAAATGCAAAGAAGATACATAGCGAATTGGGTATTGATAGAATTCTTTATTTGCCTAATGGAACTGAGCAAACATATGAGAATCGAGTAACACTACGAAAAAGGTATACGGATTTACTTCACGGGATTTTTGATGAATTAATTGACATTCCGATTTATAGAAGTGATTCAAACAGATTTGATTTTATATATAACAATGACAGATATATTTCTTTTTGGTGTCCTAAAGATATTTTATACTATTATGATCATCTTGATGAGAACGGGAGTGTTAGAGAAAAAGACGAGAAAGAGCTAAAACAAGCGGAATGTCATATTTCATATTTCCAGATGTTTGAGTGGATAGAGAAGGAAGAAGAATATCCAAGGGCATATTTTAATGAGAAAAGAGTGTTTCAGTTGATTGATGATGAAGAAGAATATCTAAATGATAGGAAACGATTATTTGAACAGTTTTGTTATGCGTTGAAATATGATATGAGTATGTTTGTTGATTCTCCAATAGAGTGCGAACTATGTGAAGTACCTTCGTTAGAGGGCGCTTTTCTTACTTACGGATTGCGAATTGTGGACGGTATGCATCGAGCGTGTTTTTTGATTCGCAGCGGTTTTGATAAGATACCGGTTCTCATTTCAAAAGATGATTATGATTGTTACATTAATAGGTGTGTTTGATGGGAAAACTTAATATAGAATTTATGAACGAAGATTTGGGCTTCGTTTCCAAAAATGAGGATGATCTTGACGCCAGAGCCCTATATTGTGTGCTGAACCAAACAGATTTTTCTAAGGATCATGATCTGTTTGAACAGATGTCGGAATATAGGTGTAATCTTTTGGATTGGTATAACTTTGAGGACCATTCGCGAATTTTAGAAATTGGTGCAGGTTATGGAACGATTAGTCGCATGTTAGCCTTGAAGGCTTCATGTTTGGTTTGCGTTGAAAAAAAAAGAAGTAGAGCCGAAATTATTAAACAAAGACTTAGAGACAAAGATAATGTAACAGTGTTGAATATGAACTTTAAAGATTATTCGGACGATGAAAAATTTGATTATATTATTGTTCACGATATTAGTGGATATTTAAAAAAATACTATGATACTAAGAATGCTCTATATTGCATGCTGTCACAAATGAGAGGAATCCTAGCAAATGGCGGTAAAATCCTATTTTCGATTGAGAATAGACTGGGATTAAAGTACTTCGCAGGTGCACCGGAAGATTACTCGGGTAAGTTTTTTACAGGATTAAATGGTTTTGATGGGTATACAAATATAAAAACTTACACTAAAGAAGAGATAACAGATATAGCAAGAAAGAGTGGGTTTGGTTTTATTGAGTTTTATTATCCCTACCCCAATGCAGATTTTCCGACTGAGATATTTACAGATATGGCATTTCAGACTATTCCGTATGGAAACAGTTCGAAAAGTGTAGGTAATATTGGACTTGAACTATTCGATGAAAGAAGACTCTGGAGAACATTAGATGACGAGGGTGTTATTAAAACTTTTGTTAATTCATTTTTGGTAGAAATATCAGATAGCTCGATAAGCCCTTCGATTGTCTATCACAGGATAAACGATAGATTGTCATATAATAAGTATGAGGTGACAATTCGAGGAGAGAATTCGGACAGATTTTGTGAAGTGAGAAACGGAAGCCACAAGATTAGAAAGAAAATTGAAGGATTAAGGCTTGATAAGTGTATAATAGATGCATTGTTGGAGGGGGATTATGATACGAAATTCGCCAGAAATAAAGTAGGTGAACTAATAGATGGTTTGCTGAATAAGGTGGATGTTTTAGTAGAGAGTGCTGAACGAATCTTAAATACCGACAGCATTCTTTTCGATATTAAAGATGTATATTATTGTGACGGGGAATACTCAATGGTAAGCCCGTATGTAATAGAGAAAGGGATGTCGGTTAACGAGATAAGAGGCCACTTGATAAGAGAGTTTTATGATACAAATATAAAACGATGCTCAGATTACGAAGCGTTGTATGATTTAAAGAGAATAATAGATAAATACGGGTCTTGCATAACAAATTCAAGAGTTTATCATGAAAACGGCTGTCTTCAAGATTATTATTTGAAGAAATACACAGGGAACATGATATACCCTATGGATGCTCTAAGATATGGTGATCCTATTATAGATTTCATAGATTCGAATGATGAAAAATTGAAAGAAATCCAATATGAACAAGCAATGCTTGATGAATTGAGGAGAGACGTAACTGATGAAACTTGAGAGATCATTAATAGATCATATAAACATAAAGTTAAAAGAGGTTGAATCGTTATATCATATTAAGGTTTTGTGCTGGTATTGCCGTGGAAGTCTTGGGATGGGAAGGCATCGAAGAAATAGCGATTTTGACATAGGTTTTATTTTTTTGAATTTATCAAAACAGAATATGATGATACATGCTGTTCATGATATTGTTGGATGGGGTGTTGATGCCTGGGGATGGAGTATTGAAGATGCTTTGAAATGCATTGAGGATAGTCAGAAGTTGCTATCAAATGGACTTAATGAATTGTCTGTGATTTATCCTAATCGGGAGTACGCAAGGGTTGAATTTAATTATTTTAACGACATTTATATGTGCGTGGACAATCCAATTTCAGAGGTTGGAGGTATTTTTCGGGAGCGCGTTATTCCTGTGTTAAAGGACATAATGGAGATACCGTTGATAATTAATTATACGTTGCATTATACAAAAAAAATGATCGTTAATCCATCAAAAGGGTATCTGACTAGTACCTCAAATTATTTAAAGGGTATATGGTATCTTTTGATATGCAAAAGTTTTATTTGTGGAGATTATATGAAGATTATAGATGTTGTCGAGTTGGCTAGAATTCATTGCCCTGCTGAGGTAATTAAGACAATAGAAACACTACGAAATAGATATATGAACGCATTGACAAAGAACTCACAGGAATTGAAGAGCACGATTTTGGATGATTATACAATTAAGGAATATCAAGAGATTATGAGAATATTTCGTAAGAGCGCTCCTAAACATTCCTTGGAGTATGTTTTGGGTAAGACTAACGAAATAAGAAAATCACTTGTAGATGTAATAGAGGTATAGAATGAATTATAAAGAATTTTTTAAAAAAGCATCAATGATTTATTCCTCCCTCCAGGATGAGCAGAGCAGATTTATTTGGATAAATCGCCTTGCATGGGAAGTTACAAAAAAAGACGAATATCTTGATGCTATTCTGGATTTTCATTTAAATGATTTCAAAGTAAAAGTTGGAAGATTGGATACAGATCGTGCAATAATATATGGGGCGGGTGCTGTTTGCGAAACGGTCATTCGGATCTGCGAGAGCAACAACATCTCTGTAATATGCATTTGCGATAATAACCCCCAAAAACAAATGGATGGTTTTAAAGGTTTTGAGGTTATTTCCCCTGAAGAGATGATTCAACGTTATCCTCATGAAACAGTAATAGTTTCTACATTGAAGCATCGAGATGAAGTGATAGATATACTTGATCCGATATATGGGGATCGGTTAGTTGCATTTGATGATGCTGTTGTTAAATACCAGGAAGAACAGTATCTTGAGCGGTCAATAGTTGAAATAAATGATAGAGAGATATTTGTTGATGCAGGTGCGTACGATTTCGAAAATGCACTTTCTTTTATAAAGAAGTCATCTATGGGTATGGTTTATTCTTTTGAAGCAGATCATCGGAATATAAATAGGTTCAGAAGTAGAATTCCAAGCGAGTATAAAGATGCAATAAGAATCATGCCATATGGATTGTGGAGTAAAACCGGAGAACTCAATTTTGTTGATGAGGGAAGTGTTGGGTCAAGAATATCTGATGATGAAACGGGTACTCGGATTAACGTAGTATCTTTGGATGAGGCAATAAAAAAAGCAACCTTTATAAAAATGGACATCGAAGGAGCTGAGTTAGAAGCATTAAAAGGGAGTAGAAGTATTATTGAACAGTGTCATCCTAAATTGGCTATATGTATATATCACAAGCCAGAGGATTTAATAGAAATCCCCTGCTTTATTCGTGAAATTCATCCTGATTATAAACTGTTTGTGCGACATTACTCTTGTACAAGTGCTGAAACGGTTTTGTATGCGATTTAATATGGATATCAAAGAGTTTAACCTTTCGGATAAAAGAATAGTTATTTATGGTGCATCTTCAATCGGAGGAATTGCGTTTAGAGCCTTTTCTGAGATGGGATATAGCATTCAATGCTTCGTTGATAAAAGAGGCGACAGCATCAAAAGATTTAAGGAACGAGAAGTGTTATCGATCGAAAGAATTGATAAAATAAATCGAGAGTTGCCTGTTTTCGTTGCTGTCAAGAATGTATTTGAGCATAGTAAAATTGCAAATGAATTATCAAGTCGGGGATTTCACAGTCTTATTTTTCGGCCTCAGTTAGTAATACAGGGCGGAGGTTCGATAGAAGAGAAGAGATTGAATGAAGTCTATGATAAGCTGATAAATCGAGAAAACTGGATTGATAATATTCCACAAACCTTTTATTCGAATGTCTGTTCATATTCTGACAATGTCATATTAGATAATGGTGATGCTGATAAGGTGACTGTACTTATCCCGCTCGAGTGGATATTTACAGATTCACAAGGAGAAGTATATTCAAAATGGTCGGACATACCAGCGCTTTGCCTGGTGCCGCATATAAGTTTTTTTCGATGGTTGGATCACCAATCAAATCGCTCGTATGAGATGTATATTGACTATTGTAAAGATGCGGCAGGCTATTTTGGAGACATTGAAACATCAGACGGCTGGGTTTCGAATGTATTGAAGAATAGATCAGATGTTTACGTGTCTATGAATCGCAGTTTGGAGGTGGACCCTCTCTTCTTTGTGAGAAATGCAGTTGATGCATCATGGAACAAAAGAGGATATTTTAACATCAGAAGTGGAAAACATAGGATAGCATTCTATATTTCAAAGGGAAGAAGATTTATACCTATTAAGGTAACCCGGGATGACTATTGCGAGTTTTCAGAATCATTGGATGTTTTCGAATTGTCTAGCTACATAAAGAAAAACCATATTTCTACCGTAAATGGTCCGATAGAGTATCCGGGACTATACCGATTTCCGTGCTTGAACGATTTATTCTGGTTTAGAGTGTTGGAAGATTTTTTGTATATAGTTGTATCAAATTCTGAGACAAAAGGTATAGAGTTTCGACAGCTCTTACGAAACTACGTTTATTTATTCATAAATGACGATGGATATCTTAGACGCTGTTTGACGCGATTCGGATTTAATACAATTATACTTTATAGTAGAAGCGGATTGGAACAGAAAATAGATGAATTATCGAGTTGCTTTAAGTCGAATAATGCGGGAGGCGAGATTAAAGATAAGAATTATAGTTATGCAATTCTTGATTATCAGTTGATTTCTATTGCAAACTGTGAAATATCCCCGTTGCCCCATTTCGATTATTTGGTGTTAATATCGGATAAAGAAATGGGTGAATACATGGGATATAATGTAATCGAACAAAAAAAATGCATTTGTGATGGGAAAATTGTATTTTTGAATTATATGATAGGTGAGTAATATGAATATTTGTGACTTTAATGCCAATAAGGCTGTAGAGGATTTAAAAAGTAAATATCGCACCCTACTCGAACGTTTTCATTCGCAGGGTGCATATGTATGGGGAATGGGAAAGCTCGGATGCTTCTGTAAAAATGAATTAATCAATAATGGGTTTACATTTCGTGGATTTATTGATAGTTCAGTTCGTGATTCAGATCCGGATCATATGATTTTTTCGAGTTCTGTATTGGATAAACCCGATGTGGTTATTCTTGCCACGTTCTCACACGTTGATATAGAGGAAAGTATAGAATCGACGTGCATGTACATTTATTATGAGGAATTGGCGATTATTGAATCAGAAATGAAAACGTATTATTCTGGATTTGAGGGTTTATTTTCTGAAATGGAGGAGAATAAAGACAAATATTTCAGAGTTAGAAATTATCTTAGTGACGAAATATCGCAAGATGTGTTCGATAATATCCTTAATTACCGCATGACATTGGATACCAGATATTCAAGGATTGCCTTGAGAGAGTCTATAAAACATGGAGTTCAGGATTTTGATGAAGTAGTTTTAAATCAAATGAACTTGGGGGGATACATTTTTTTTGATGTGGGAGGATTTAACGGAGAGACCACGGAGACATTTGTTTCATTAGTGTCCAATTACAAAAAGATTCTATATTTTGAACCAGATAATGAGTTGATAAAACAGAGTAAAGAAAGACTGAAAGATGTTCGAGATATAGATTTTATTCAAGCTGGAGCGGGGGCTCAAAATGGCAAGCAAAAATACTTAGATAAAGGACAAGGAGCAGGGTGTTTTTCCGAATCCGGAAATCAAGTAATAAACATTGTTGCACTGGATAATTATATTGATGATTCTAAATCATACGTAAAACTGGACGTTGAGGGAATGGAATATGATGTTCTCTTGGGAATGAAGAATGCAATAAAAAAGTATAGGCCAATAATGGGCATAAGTGTCTACCATATTCCTGGAGATATTCATCGATTGATAGAACTTGTAATGTCGTGGGTTCCGGAATATCATGTATATTTGCGCCATTATACAAAAACGTATGCAGACACAATGTGTTATTTTGTTTTGAATTAGCAATGAACTTAGAGATACTCCAAGTAGAGCTTCTCCTTGGATTGATATTATGATAAAGGACAGCAATGATCGTGTTTTTGGTTTGGGTAGTTGTTTTTATTTTTTTTCTGATATGTTCTATTGTTGCATATATCTTATTTCAGGATCGAATAATCATAAGAAAACAACGTGATGTTATGGGATACTGGATTGATAATGCAATAAAGGGGCAGAGTATTATAAGATTCTTCGAGGCTAATAGTATAAGAAAAGTGATTATTGTTGGGTTGGACGAAGTATCCGAGAGACTAGTTAAAGCGCTTATTGTGTCACCTATTGTGATTAAATATGTGGTTGATGACCGGTATTGCGATAAAATGGAATACTTACCAGGAGTAAAGTTTGTTACAAACAATCTATTTCAAGGCGAAATACAGTGTTTTATGACCGAAAAGTCGAATGCCATTGTTTATTCCTTTACAAGCCATAGAAATGAGTTTATTGAAGGACATGATACGAAGTGTTTGGTTGAGTCAATTGAACGAATTGTTGAAATATGCAGTGAGATGGAGCGAAGTTCAACATGAAAGATTTGACTTATTATCTTAATGAACATCATTATTCAAAGAATTTGCTCAAGAAGCTATGGAACGATTATGTGTATTTACGCAACAAGTTTTTTGACAATAATCATGTAATGCGTGAAAGCGTCGTAAAGGAATATGAATCCCAAACACTGAAATTTGGAAATGAGAATTCCGACAAAACATTTTATGTAATATCCAGTGTTGACGCGGAATACAATGGAACGTTTGAATACTGGATGATTATTGCATATTATGTGCTTTATGCGACTAAACATGGGTATATTCCTTTTGTATATGATAATAATAATCGATGGGAAAGGTCTTTCGTTCAACCACAAACTGAGTATGGATTTAATGAAATATCAAGATCGAGCAATGTTAAACTAAATGGGAAATTTGTGGTCGGTGGATTCAATTGGAACTGGTGGCCGCCGTTTTCTAATTATTTTGGTTTGCTGAGACGCGAATACCATGATGTTTATAAGATAATACATCCTCAAAAACATATCAGGGAGTTGGCAGATCGGTTCTTTATCCCACCTAATACGATGGCTATGCCTCTGCGAAGATCTTTTGAGAGCGGACAATTACAAAAAATATGGCTATACAATCAGTATCCTCATCACCATCGTAGAGGATTTTTGGATGATTATATTAAATTTGGAAACAAGATACTTAGGGATGGACGATGCGAGTATCTGTTTCTTGCATGTGATGATAGAGAGACTCTTGAGATTTTAAAAAATGAATTTGGGGATAATTGTCTATACTATGAGAGGCATTTGGTCCATAATATGTGTGGAGGGAAGCCGGTCCCCAGAGACTCCAAGGAACTTTTTTCGGAGTTCGGAGATAAGCCAAATGACGAGATAAGGAGAATAATAGAAATAGAGTATATAGTAGAAACAATGCTTATGTCCGCATGTGATTCGATTTTTAATACACCCGGATCACAGGTGGTTATGGCAAGAATAATGGCAGAAAATGATATTCCTATTATTGATTCTGACATTCCGTTTCGCTTGATATAAGCGCTTCATTTAAAAAACTTTTGAATAAGATGCGCGCCGTATGAGTTGCTCGAATTGTGTTGATGGTAGTAAAAGTAATTCTAGATTTTTAAAAGCAAAATAGGACACGAGATGGTTTATGCTCCGATTGTGATACCAACACTTAATAGAAAAGAACACTTAGCCAGATGTATTGAATCACTTAACAGTAATCAGTGGGCGAAGTATACGGAAGTCTACATATCTGTTGACTTCCCGCCAAATGACAAATATGTTGAGGGATATCATCAAGTCAAGGACTATCTTTCTGAACTTGAAACCAATTTCAAGGGACTGGAGGTGGTGTATCAGGAAAATAACCTTGGCCCGGTAGACAATTGGCATTTTATTGTTGACTATGTAGGGGCTGAATATGACAGATATATTTTTTTGGAGGATGATGTTGAAGTTTCACCTAATTTCATTCAGTACATGGATGAATGCCTTGAAAGATTTAAGAATGATGAGAATGTACTGGCAGTTTGTGCGTGCGGTGAGTATAACGAGGATGTCTTTGAGTATAATGTTGCGTATGGATACAATCTAAGTGCTTGGGGAATAGGTAGATGGTTTGATAAGGACAAGGAAATTAAAAAAAATCTGCGAAGAGAATACTTTGTTAAGAAAGCAAAATCATTTAGTAGATTATGTGAATTGTATAATATGGATCCGGGATTGTTTTTATCTCTGCAAAGTTTGATCAGGCGTAAAGAAAGAATATATTGGGAATACCAGGATGAACTTCCTTCATATGATCAACTTTTAAAGATTTTAATTGTATTTGAAAAGAAAGTTGCAGTATTTCCGACTCTTGTAAAATCCCGAAATTGGGGGTTTGATGGAAGTGGAGTGAATTGTAATCTTGATGAAGAATCAAAAAGTTACCGAGTTGAGATGGATTCTAGCCATCAGTTTGAGTTGAGAGTGTCGAATCCACCGTCTGTTGTTCATGTTCGGAGAAAGAAGAGAATTGAAGATTTGGTTAGATTTCTTGTGGGAGTTATCAAGATATCGTGGTGGAGAATTGTGGATGGAACATAGATGATGAGGATTCAATATGATTACTAGTTTTTACGATCATGATGAATTGTGCGCGGTTGGATTTAGAAGAGTTGGACAGAATGTGCTGATTAGTCGAAAGGCGAGTATTTATAGCCCCGAACAGATTGAAGTGGGCGATAATGTAAGAATCGATGATTTCTGTATTCTTTCCGGTAGGATTGTTTTGGGGAATAATATACATATTGCAGCATATAGTGCGTTGTATGGTAGCGATAAGGGAATATTTATTGACGACTTCTCCAATATATCCTCGAGAGTGTCGATATACAGTGTTAATGATGACTATTCCGGACACACTCTTACGAATCCGACTCTTCCCGATGAGTTTAAGAATGTTGATAATAGGGAAGTGATAATTGAAAAGGAAGTCGTTATAGGCTCCACAAGCGTTGTACTTCCTGGAGCGATTCTCAGGGAGGGAAGCGCATTCGGAGCGTTTTCGTTTATTAAGGATGATTCTGAACCGTGGTCTATCAATGTCGGTATCCCGGCCAGAAAGATCAAGGACAGAAGCAAGGATCTGATACATCTTGAAGAACAATACAGGCAGTTATTCTGACAGAAACAGCAGTATAGAACTATTGAGGGTGTTCTGCATAGCAGGCATCCTTTTTATGCATTCATTCGGACAGGTTCTGGATCGTATAACAACCGGAAAAGATCTGTTCATTGTAATTCTGGCTGCAACAGTACTGAATCTCACCAGTTCGTGCTTGATGATCATTTCGGGTTATTATGGCATAAGGCTATCTGCAAGAAGGTATGTACATCTTGAACTGATATGCCTGTTCTGGAGCGTTATTCAGTTATTTCTGAGTTTTGTTGGAAATACCGGAGTACAGATATCAAGAAACAATCTTATATCTCATATGTTTCCTGTTATGACAAATAGAAACTGGTTTGTGACGGGATATGTTATCATAATGGTTTTCTCACAACATATCAATGAATATCTCGACTCGCTTGATGGCAGACGATTTAGAAATCTTCTGATAGCGCTTCTATTGCTTTTCTATGCGGTTTCCACGATGATATATACAGATATACTGAATACCGGCGGGAAAGATGTTCTGCATCTCTTTGTGATGTACGTGCTGGGAAGATATCTGAAGCGATTTTACGATGATCGATACAGCAATTCAAAACTTTCAATATGGCTGGTTTCCGCGATCGCAATATCGTTCGGACTGAATATTGTAGCAGAAAAGATAGGGGTCAGATTCTGGTTCTGTAGAGATTGCTCGCTGTTTATGGTAGCGGAGGCTGTTCTTCTGTTTCTTATCATAAAAAATGCCGGTTTTATAATGGAATAGTCAATTTCATCACACGGAATATAATTTCTGCTTTGTTGGGGGAGAGTGTTGCAGTGTTCTGCCTCAAGCATATTGGGATGAGAGAATATATAGACGTTGTGTACAATTATGGACAGGGAAGATTGTGGGCTGCGTGTATTCTGCGAACTTTGTTTGTTTTGTTCTTCTGTGTTATAGTTGAAAAGGTCAGAGGACTTGTATTCAACCCGATTGAATCGGGGATTGAGAAGATTTCAAATAAATGGAAAATATCAAGACAGTAATCCGGATGTTCCGGCAGGAATTGTATATATTGAGTTCTGAACAGAAAAGAAAGAGCGCTTTTCTGTTTCTTGCTATTTTATTGGGTTCTTTTCTTCAGATGGTGGGTGTCACGGCTATCCTCCCGTTTATTGAAGCAATCATGGACATTCAGGAGTTCAGAAGCAGGCCTTATGTTGCATATTTCGTGGATTTGTTTGGGTTAAGATCGGACCTGTCGATAGTTGTGTTATCTGCTGCGCTGATCGCACTGGTGTATATTTTCAAAAATACGTATCTACTATGGGCATCAAATCTTCAACTTAATTACAGATACAGATTTCAGAAAGAGCTTTCTGTAAATATGCTTGAAACCATCATGAAGCGCCCGTATGAGTATTTTTTGAATATTAACAGCTCTGAAATACTTCGGGCTGTATCAGGGGATGTTATAGGGGTATATGGTGTGTATGAGTTCGGGTTTTATCTCGTATCGGAACTGCTTAATGTAGCCCTTATCGGTGCATTGCTGATATACCAGGACTGGTTTATGGCAGTGGGTGTATTACTTGTTTCGGGCATTTGTTTTATCTCTGTCACAGTGATTTTCAGATATCTTATGAAGGGGGCAGGAGAAGCACAGAGAAGAGCCAATATCCAGTCTCAAAAATATGCTTATCAGGTTGCAAACGGGATCAAAGAGATTAACGTTATGAAAAAGAACGAGTTCTTTGTCCGAAAATACGATCAGGCATATGCTCAAATGTGCAAAAGTGAGAAGAAATACTCGTTCATTTCCGGATGTCCGGAGAAACTTATAGAAACAAGCTGTATTATCGGACTTCTTGCGATAATATGCCTGAGGCTGGCCATGGGAGTTGATACGGCCAAGTTTGTGCCGCAGTTATCTGTATTTGCTCTGGCAGCATTTAAGATACTTCCCTCGATTTCAAAGATGGTAGGTTATATCACAGGACTGATATACCAGAGGCCAAATCTTGAATCGGCATATAATAACATTATTGAGGTCGAAAAATATGAGAAGTACCGGAAAGAGTATATACAGGCTCACTCGGATGGTAATTCGGGATCGGATAAAAGATTCACGAATGAAATAAAGATCAAGAGGATCAGATGGAAATATCCCAATTCTTCGGAACTGGTGCTGAGGGATCTGTCACTGACTATAAGAAAAGGAGAGTCCATCGGACTGATAGGACCATCAGGAGCCGGAAAGACTACACTGTCGGACATAATTCTGGGATTATTCAAGCCCCAGGAAGGCGATGTATTCATGGATGGAACGGACATCTTCACAATTCCTATGGAGTGGTCAAAGATAATAGGTTATGTACCGCAAAGTGTCTATCTTACAGATGACACATTAAGGAACAATATCGGATTCGGAACGGATGAAGAGGATATTGATGATGAAAAGGTCTGGGAGGCATTGGATCAGGCCCAGTTAAAGGATTATATTGAAGAACTTCCGATGAAACTCGATACAATAGTCGGGGAAAGAGGAATCCGATTCTCAGGTGGACAGAGACAGAGAATAGCGATAGCAAGAGCTTTGTATTATGATCCGGATATTCTTGTTCTGGATGAAGCAACAGCAGCACTAGATAATGAAACTGAGAAGGCTATCATGGAATCCATAGATTCCCTTTCAAAACATAAAACACTGATAATAATTGCGCATAGGCTTACAACCCTCAAGAACTGTGACAGAGTGTTTGAGATAAAGGACGGCGTAGCTGTTGAGGTTGATAAGGCATCTGCCGGGATAGTATAAATGTTTATAGTAAAGTTCACAGGTGGTCTGGGAAACCAGATATATATTTATGCTGTATATCAGTGGTTGAGACGAAGATATCCCGGCTTCGTTGTTAAAGCGGATATTGACAGATATATATTTGAAAAATACAAGGTTCACAACGGATATGAACTGGATCGTGTATTTAAGAATATAGATATGGATATTGCCACCACGGAAGAAATACTTAAATGTGGTGGAGAATATGAGCGTCATCGCCCGGGACCGATTGATATAGCAAAAAGGTTTTATATCAGGCGGATACGCGGGACAAAACCTGTAAATGGTGCAAAATGGAATGAGCTAAAGCAGATGCCGGACGAAGCGCTTCGAAACACGGATCTGTGGCTTGATCTATGGTGGAATGTTGTTGAAGATGATATCTTCCCCGAACTGGAATTCGCTAATCCACTAAAGGGCTACAATAAGGAGTTGTACGAACGCATGACCTCGGAAAACTCGGTAAGCGTTCATATCAGACGTGGTGATTATTTGGGGACATCAATGGATGTTGTTACCTGTGAGTATTATACAGGGGCAATGGATTACTGCCGGGATAAGATGGATGCCCCGCACTTTTATGTGTTCTCTGATGATAAGGACTATATAGAAAAGGAGTTTTCGCGGTATCCCGATTGCGAGATAGTTGGTGGAAACGCTGGAGATGACAGCTATATGGATATGCAGCTGATGAGCTGCTGCGCTAACAATATTATCACTAACAGTACATTCAGTTCCTGCGCAGCGATTTTGAATAAGAATCAGGATAAGATCGTAATCAGTCCTAAGGGATATCTGAAGAAGCTTCCGCTTAATGGTGGAGGCACCTTGGTTGAATTATAGCTTTTTATGAAAGTAGTTCATTTAAACACAATAGATCAGGGCGGTTCGTATAAGGCCGCAAAGCGAATACATGAAGGCATGATACAGGCTGGTGCTCAATCGTGCCTTATTTTGCGTTCTAAGGTTAATCCGGAGAATGAAGGCCTGGAGATCATTGATAATCCGATAAAGAAACTAATTTCTAAGACCAAGAACGTTGGTAATCTGGTTGCTTCAAGCGGTGAGGTCATTATGGATCTGTTTGGTACAGACGTAACTCGGATAAAGGAAGTCCGGGAAGCTGATGCGATCATTCTTCACTGGTGCAACTCGTTTATAGGATATAAGCAGTATAAAGGGCTTGCTAGACTGGGGAAGCCAGTTGTTCTTGTGGCTCACGATATGTGGCCGTGTACGGGCGGATGTCATCTGGATGGATATTGTGGTAGATTTGAGAACGGATGCATTTCCTGCCCGATAATAGAGAAATCAAATAAGCCTATTATGAGAAAAAGTCTTCCTAATCGTGGATTTCTGAAGAAGAAAGAGGCATTTAAAGGAATAGCATACGTGGGAGTGAGCAGTTGGAGCCTTGAGAATGCGAAAAGGTCTCCGATATGGACCGATAATTCGAAAACATGTATTCTTAACCCTGTTGATTATGAAATATTCAGGCACTATTCCGAAACAAAGTATGATCATCTGCGCGATAATCCGGAACAGAAGATCATTCTGTATGGAGCGGTAAAGACATTCTCGGAGACGAACAAGGGAAGTTTAGATTTTGAAAAGGTTCTTGAAGAGTTACAGGCAAATGATTACAAAGTAGTGGTGTTCGGGAACAAACCCGGAGAGAGTTTGCGAAGCAGCAGGTTTCCTGTTGAGTATCTTGGATATATCAATAGTGAGTCTGATATGGCTCAGTTATACAGTTTTGCGGATGTGTATGTTAATACGTCACATCAGGAGAGTTTCTGTTATACTGTAGCAGAGGCACTTGCCTGCAAGACACCGGTTGTGGCATTTGGGGTTGGGGGAATTGTTGATCAGATCAAGCCCAATGTTAACGGATATCTTGCTCCGTTAGGCGACATCGATGAAATGGCTAGTGGGATAGAGTATTGCCTTTCGAATGAAATGGAATCTGTCAATCTTCACAACTCTTTGCTTGAAACGGGAAAGAAGTATATTGAATTTATTGAATCACTTGGTGATTCATTGAATAAAAGGAACTAAGGATGCAGTTTAATTCATACATCTACATATTTGCATTTATGCCTGTTGTCATAATCGCTTTCTATCTGATCGCAAAGGCTTCAAGGAAGGCGGCGGATATCTTTTTGCTGTTGGCCTCGGTATTGTTCTACGCATATGCAGGGTGGCAGTCTCTGGGTATTGTGATTGCTGATGCCCTCATCAATATGGCGATTATCGGGGTTATAAGAAAGATCAATAAACGAAAACTATTGTTAATCCTGGGAGTGGTCATTAATGCGGCAGCGATACTTGTACTTCGGATCACGTCCGGAGTTCTTGGTATCAGTTTTATCTCGTTCCAAATGATCGCTATCATGGTTGAGACTTACATGGAATCATCGGATGATGGTGAGGAAACGGTATATAACTGCACATTCATGGATCTGATGACGTATGTGTTCTATTTCCCAAAGATTGTTTCGGGTCCTATAGTATCTCCTAAGGATTTTATCTCAAAATTACATAATGACTCGAGATATAAAGCAGATTCCGATTCGCTGGCCTCTGGATTTGTGCTCTTTACAATAGGTGCTTTCAAGAAAGTGATGATTGCTGATACGTTTGCCAGGACAGTAAACTGGGGATTTGATAACTTTAGTTCAGCAACTTCAATGGATTGGGTATTCGTGGTGATAGCATACACTTTCCAGATATACTTCGACTTTTCAGGATACTGCGATATGGCCGGGGGCGTATCAAGGATGCTGAATCTGGAACTTCCTATAAACTTTGATTCGCCATATAAGGCGCTTTCTGTTCCTGATTTCTGGAAAAGATGGCATATAACACTTACAGATTTCCTGCGCAAGTACATATATTTCCCGCTGGGAGGCAGCAGGAAGGGTACGGTCAGAGCCTGTATCAATATAATGATAGTGTTCCTGGTAAGCGGTATATGGCATGGCCAGTCAATGACATTTGTTATATGGGGGCTTCTGCACGGGCTTTTCAGTGTAATTCACAGACTGATATCGAAGTGGTACGACAGACTTCATGAGGCGCTTCGTTGGATGATCACATTTGCGATTGTAAGCATATTGTGGCTGTTATTCAGGTGCGAATCGCTGGGGCAGTGGCTTGGGATAATCAAGAAGATCGTTCTGATAGAGGACATGAATGTATCATTTGATCTGACTAGATCAATATACCTTGTGGAAACGGAAACTGTGCTTAATGCATTAAAGCTTGGATTCCTGAATTATAGGCCGATACGTGCATTTGTTCTGTTTATAATTGCGACATTTGCAGTGTGCCTTGGTACGGAGAATGCATATAAGAAGAAGTTTAAGTACGGAATTCCGCTGATGGTATTCTGTGTTGTATTGTTTGTAACAGTTGCCATTTCTCTTGGCGGCGAGACTTCGTTCATATATCAGAGGTTTTAGATATGAGCCCCAGAAGGTTTCTGACCTGTACGATATCCATTATAGTGATAGCGCTTGGAGCATTGGCAGCGGTAACGTTTTACCTGGATCCGCTGTTTCATTACAGTGCGCCGAGAAATGGGTGGTACTATGATCTACTTGATAAGTACGAGCGGCTTCAGAATGATGGAATACTAAGGCATTTTGATTATGATGCGATGATAGTGGGTTCATCGATGTGTCAGAACTTCAAACCGTCAGAAGCTGATGAGTTGTTTGGAACAAAGACCGTAAAAACGTGTTTTTCCGGGGGTACGTGGAAAGAAACTAGTGATGTAATTAAAAGGGCATTATCATATAACCCGGATATCAAGTATGTGTTCAGAGGCCTTGACTATGGGATGTTAATGAATGATAAGGATAAACTGGGTTATGACCCGTCCAGCTATCCGACATACCTTACAAACAGCAATCCGTTTGATGATATAGAATATCTGCTTAATAAGACAGTGATCTTTGATTACGTTATCCCTATGGTTGAAAGCAGACGAGCAGGTCAGCAGGAAGGTGTCAGAAGCCTTGATGAATACGAGAACTTTGATGATTATGCTGCAAAGTTTGGGTTGGAGGCTTTGACGGAACTGTATGGTGATCTGAGCTACAAAGGAAAAGGAACAGAACAACAGCTTTCAGATGATGAAGCTGAAAGGCTACGGGCGAGTATCAAGCAGAATATCACGGATATTGCAGAATCTTATCCCAATACTCAGTTCTACTGCTTTATTCCGCCATTTAGTATTCTTGGATGGATGAATTATTCCGAGCAGGGTGAGATTGATAAGATGATAGATGCAGAGCAGATCCTTATTGAGGCGTTGCTTAAGTATGATAATATCAAACTGTACTCATTTAATGACATGCCTCAGATAATCAGTGATTTGGATAACTATATGGACAAGGGTCATTACAGTGAGGATATCAATTCGCTGATAATGAAGAACATGAGAGATGATACAGGACTGATAACATCAGAAAATTATAAGGATTATCTTGCAAAAGAGAAATCTTTCTTCAACGGCTACGATTATGATTCAATAGCCGTAAAGTGATAAACGGGAGACGTATAACATGAAAGTGCCTTTTGTTTCTTTCAAACCGCTTGAATCGGAACTTGATAAACAGATTCGAGATGCGTTTGAGAGAGTATATAGCAGATCTTGGTATATTGACGGTGAGGAAGATAAACAGTTTGAGAAACTGTTTGCCGATTACTGTGGGATCAAGTATTGCGTGGGTTGTGGAAATGGTCTGGATGCGTTGATGTTATCGCTGAGGGCTATGGGTATTGGAGATGGCGATGAGGTTATAGTTCCATCGAATACATATATCGCAACGGCGCTGGCTGTTACTTATACGGGGGCAACACCTGTATTCGTCGAACCGGAGATATCTACATTCAATATTGATGTTTCAAGGATAGAGGAGGAGATATCCGATATAACAAAGGCTATCATACCTGTCCATCTGTATGGTCAGCCATGTGATATGGATGAGATACTGCGGATTGCCAAGAAACATGGATTGAAGGTGTTAGAGGATTGCGCACAGGCGCATGGTGCCCAATATAAGGGCAAGAGAGTCGGATCATTTGGAGATGCTGCAGGATTCAGTTTCTATCCGGGGAAGAATCTTGGTGCTTTGGGTGATGCCGGAGCGGTTACAACGAATAATATAGATGTCGCTGATATGGTACGGGCACTGGGTAACTATGGCTCTGATTATAAATATCATCATATCTATAAGGGATACAACTCTAGACTTGACGAACTCCAGGCGGCATTTCTTGCTGAAAAGCTTTCGATCATGGATAAGATCAATGAGGATCGCCAGAGGACTGCAGATCGATATCTGAAGGAGATAAGAAATCCGAATGTAATATTGCCTACAGTTAAAGAAGACAGAACGCATGTATGGCATATATTTGCGATTCGCTGTGAGCATAGGGATGAACTTGAGAAGTTTCTTAATGATAAAGGTATCGGGACAAACAAGCATTATCCGATACCGATGCATCTTCAGAAATGTTACAAGGATCTTGGTATAAAAGAGGGAGAACTTCCTATAGCTGAGGAGATAAGCAGAACGGAACTGAGCATTCCGATGTATTACGGAATGAAGAAAGATGAGATTGAAGCTGTAATAGATGCCATTAATTCGTTTTGTTGAGGAATAAAGATATGAGTACCACTAGGGGGAATAGATGTACAATTTTAGTTAACAGCTGCGATGCATTTTCGGATGTATGGGAACTGTTCTTCAAGGCATTCAGTATCCAGTGGCCGGATTGCCCGTACAAAGTATTGTTAAATACGGAGACAAAGGATTATCCAAATGATATGGGCATAGAAGTAATAAACTTTCCGCCGATAAATGGTAGAGATTGCTGGGGAAAGAGGTACAAGAATGCGCTGAAGAGTATAGATACTCCATATGTTATCCCTGTTTTGGAGGATTATGTTCTGAAGGAGTCATTTACCGGGCAGGAGATGATAGAACAGACTATGGATTGGATGGATGAGAACCCGGATATAGGAGTATTTTATATTCGTAAACACCCATATGTAATTCAGAAGGAAACAGAGTTTCGGGGGTTTGGAATGCTACCTCAAAAATGTGATTATAAACTCGCAACATCATTTGCGGTATGGCGCAAGGTATTTTTAGATAAGTGTGTTAAGGGAATTGAATCCCCGTGGGAATGGGAGGTTTACGCAACAAAAAGAGCGTGGAGATTTCCGGAGAAGATGTATGCTCTTCTTGAATCGCAGGAGGAGTTGTTCAATATTTCCTGGGGAGGTGTGATTCGTAGGGGACTTTGGCACACAGAGACGAAGGAATTGGCTGAAAAGTACGGGGTGGATATAGATTTCAGTATTCGTGGCGTCATGGATGAAAATGATCCATTTCGCGAGAAGGATCTTTACAAAGTATGTGATCATTTTCCAAAGGATATATTTAAGGGAATTTTCTGGAAGGAACTGTTTGCCAGATTCAGATTCTATTGGAGAAAGTTTATCTGCTCAATTTAGGCATTTTATCAGCGGCTGAACTTGATGCAGTTCATCTGCCAGCCTCTGAAGTTGAAATTCTCTTCGTTGATGATATTGTATTTTTCTGTTATTTCAGACTCTTTTTCTTCATTTATTGTGGGCATGTAGAGATAGTAGAATGAATTAGCATCACTTATCGACAATGCCTCTTCCAGTGTTTCCTGAGGGAAGATGTAGTGAATCTCAAGCGCAGTCATGTCGGGATCTGAGTAGTAGTCGTATTGGTAGTCAATGGCTAGTCTTTGTTTTTTTGTGTCATAGAATTCCGTGAAATAGTGCTTGTTATCACCATATCCGTATGAGTACAGTCCTCCGCTCAATCCCCAGGTCAGATTTTGATTTCCGAGTGAGAACAGTATTTCTTCTTGAGGATCCATGCTGTTGACGATATAGGTCATAGCCATGTCGGCAAGAACCGGGTATGAATAGTATTCCCTGTTACATATTATCGCGTCTTCAATGTAGGCTTTGTCATTCTTTTCAAAATCAACGATTCTGTGATCTCCAACGTTCATCGAGTTAAACAGCAGCATAGAAACAGGATCCCACATCCTGAACGATGATATAAATTGAATGCCCAGTAACAGAGCCATTATTGCCCATGAGATGATCCGGTCGCTTAACAGTACAAGAAACAGGATTCCACAAATATATACAGCAGCTATGTGGGAATCCATGTATCGGGGGATTCTGTATGTTATAAATATGCAATAGAACAAGTACATGAACAAATCTGATAGAACAATACTGAATAAAACAGATTTGGTATCTTGCGAAACAGACGTCTTGCTGATGAAGAAAACGTAAATTATCGAGGCGATACTTAGACCAAAGAATAACCAAAGGAAGTTCGCTGTTATATATTCCTTCGTAAGATGAAGGATATGATCCGGGTTGAGCCCACAAGATGTATCCATGAATTGGTCGCTTGAATCGACCTTAAATGTAAACAGAAGGAAGAAGACTATTGCAACAGAAGCAAAGAACCAGTATTTAATACTCTTGATTATGTATAGAATGGAATGGTTATGAAGTAGATCGCTTATCAGAACACCAAAGCACAAGCCACCAAACAGTATAAGCCCCGGGGATCTTGAGAATGAAATCATGACACCTATAGCAAAGAAACCAAGCCAGTTCCGACGGGCATAATAGCATACAAGAAGCGGAAACAGGCACCAAATGTAATAGTCATACATGTAGTAAGTTGACATGCCGCATACCCACGGTGAGAACAGGAAGAGGGCATCGGCGAGGACGTATGTAATGGCCTTTTTGCCAGGAACGAGAGCTTTGAAGAGAAATGTCATACCGAATGATGCCGCTATGATGCACAGCGTATTAAGTACAAAGAAGGCAAGCGCGATATCGTTAAGAAGGAGTTTGAACAGTACGAGAATGTAGGCATAGACTACAGATATATGATTTACGAATATGAGTTTTTTGGCGTCATACAGCGCGTCAAAGCTGAGCCTGTCTATGAAGGCATAAAGCTGCGCAGAGTCCCATGGGAATCTTATGCCGTTTGGCTCTATGGAAAGCGCGATGACTAATGCTGATATAATTGCTGACGATATGATAAGGGTGCAAGTTTCACGCGTGGCAAATGATTTTCTGATAAAGGCGGTAAGAGAGGCTCTGAATCTGAATACCCCGATAAGGGCGGCAGTAGTCCACACGATACTGTTAAGGATGGCAGGGTAATCACGGAAGATAAAGATGGTCTTTCCTACTGCGATCCAAAGTAACAATTCATAACCAAGTATTATCAGACTGAGCAGTGAATATTGCGTTTTTGCGCGCTCGTCAGAATCTATCGTGCAGGATAACAGAAAAAAACAACCAGAAATAAAAATGAGACCGCTTTTTATGAGAATAAGCATATGATGGGCGGATTCATCTTCGTAGCCGATCATGAAAGATACGCAGTAAATCAGGAAAGACAGGAGTCCGTAAATGTAATTATATCTGGGAAGGGCTGCAAGGCTCTTGATTTTTGTTAGCATGTCTGAATTCTACCATATATCTGCCTTGTGGTAAAATGCTTATTCTGATAGAATTATACGAAAAAGATTTGATTTGGAGGCGCCGGATTTGCAAAATAAGAGGGATCATGGGATCGATCTGTTAAGAATATTCGCTTGTTTTAGCCTGATACCATTCCATTATTGTACATACGGACAGATGGACGCGTCTCTTTCGTTTCAATATACGAGTGAAGTTGTTAAATCTCTTTTTGGTTTCCATGTCCCGTGGTTTCTCATGATTAGTGGCGCGCTTTTCTTGGGGAAAGAGAAAATTGACATTAAAAGGCTGTATACTCATAACATAGCACATCTCTTGCTTGTATATGTGTTCTGGTCGGCTGTTTATGCTGTGTTTGATGTTTTGATCAATATTGGAAATGTCACGGATATTAAAAATCTGATTATTTGGATCGTGATGGATATACGTGACAGTCATTATCACCTATGGTACCTGCCAATGATAATTGGTATATATATCCTTGTGCCATTGATACATGCTGCGGTTGGGAATGATCGTAATTACAATGTTTTAAAGTATTTATTCGTTATTTTTGTCGTGTTTGGAGTGGTTATCTATACATTTTTACTCGTGCCGATTAAGGCTGACACATACAGTCTGCTTCTAAAACGGATCAACATCGGCACGTTTTCTGAATGGATTGGATTTTTTATTTCAGGCTACTTCCTTTATCAGATAAAGGATAAGATTTCGAAGAAGACCACGAAGATACTGGTTATTCTTTCGGCTATATCCATGATCGTTATTCTGGCTGTGAACATGGCGATGGTTCCTTCTCAGGGCATTAACTCGTTTCTGTCTTATTATTCAATTCCGGGATTTATCATAGAATGCAGTTTGTTCTTGGTGTTTGTGAGGATAAATGCTGTTCCCGAAGAGAAAAAGGCAAAGATCATTACTGCCACTGCAGACTGTATGCTTGGAGTGTATTGTATACACGACCTTGTGCTGTCGCTTGTACATATGGCATTTGATTTTATCCCTGACAGTCTCTATATTGTGAGATTGTTGATAGTGATTCCTATAACATTTGCGTTGTGCATACTGATTGTTACAGGTATGCGAAAAAGTAAGCTTTTGAGGAAGATTGCTGTTTGAATATACTGTTTTGGACAGGTTATGGTATATAAACGGAGAATATGACAGGCAGTTTGAGTGTCTGTTTGCTGATTATTGCGGAGTCTCGTTTTGTCTGATGTGCGGAAATCCACCATATGATTACGGATAAGAATATGATTTCAAAAATTACGGTGATCACGGTCGTGTATAATGCGGCATCCAGGCTGCAGGAGACGATCGATTCGGTCCTGGGGCAGGATCATGAGGATATAGAGTACATCATCAAGGATGGCGGTTCAACGGATGGGACTGTTGACGTCGTTAAGAGGGCTATTGAGTCCGGGCAGGGGAATATAGTGCTTCTGTCCGGGAAGGATGATGGTATCTATGATGCGATGAACATCGCGCTTAAGTCTGCCACGGGGGACGTTGTGCAGTTTCTTAATGCCGGGGACAGGTTTGCGGATTCTGATGTTGTGTCGCGTGCGATGAAGGTCATGGAGGAGACCGGGGCTGACATAGTGTTTGGGGATGTTATGTACGAGAATCCCGACGGGACAACAGATATCCGATGCTATCCGCAAGGCTGTGCGAGGAAGGTTTATTACCTGACAGGGGACTGTATAAACCACCAGTGCATGTTTGTAAGGAGATCGTTGTTTGACGGGAATGATTTTAACACCTCGTTTAAGATATGTGCGGACCGCGAGTGGATGCTCAGGGTTGGTGCATACAGTTCGAATCTTAAGATGAAGGCGCTGGGCTTTACGGTGGCGGTGTATCCGCTTGACGGGGCTTCAGTTGTAAATAAAGAGCGATACAGGAAGGAAGCCGGGATATGCGTCAGACGCTACATGCCGGCTGGATATCCTGTGTATGCACTGTTTGAGTTTGTGAGGGGGCAGAAGAGATTGGCGGATGTGCTCCATAAACTGTACAAAAAGCTGTATTTCGGATAAAATGTAATCTGTCGGGTTGAGCCCGGGGAAAGCGAGGTATGATCATGGATAATAAAGTGATGCAGAAGCTCAGTTACGGCCTGTTTGTGCTTACGGCAAAGGATGGTGACAAGGACAACGGCTGTATTATAAATACCGCCATGCAGGTGACGAGTGAGCCAAACAGGATCACTATAGCGGTAAATAAAGGGAACTACACGCATGACATGGTGAAGAAGACCGGTATGTTCAATGTGTCGATATTAAGTGAGGCCGCAAAGTTTGATACGTTCAAGCATTTCGGGTTCCAGTCGGGGCGTGATGCAGATAAGGCAGTTGGGATCTCGTTTAAGAGAGCGGCAAATGACGTGATCTACCTTGATTCGCAGGAAGTAAATGCGTATATATCCGGTAAGGTCGTTCAGACGATAGATCTCGGGACGCATACGTTGTTTATAGCGGATGTTGTTGACGGAGAGGTGCTGAACAGCGAGGCATCGGCTACGTATGCATATTATTTTGCACATATCAAACCCGCTCCCGAGACAAAGCAGGAGAGTAAGAAGGGGTGGATATGCACGATATGCGGATATATCTATGAGGGTGATCCGCTTCCGGAGGATTTCGTGTGTCCGATATGCAAGCATCCGGCATCGGATTTTAAAAAGCTGTAAGATGGTTTCAGAGAAAATAAACGGATTGGAGTAAAGCATGGCAAAGAAGGCGTTAATCACAGGTGTAACAGGACAGGACGGATCATATCTGGCGGAGTTTCTGCTTGATAAAGGCTATGAAGTATACGGAATGATCCGAAGATCATCCGTTGATTTCAGAGAAAGGATCGCGCATCTTGAAGGAAAGCCACATTTTCACTTAAGATACGGGGACCTGAGCGATTCGATGAGTATCGTGGCTGTTGTCGGGTCGGTAAGGCCTGATGAGATATATAACCTTGCGGCACAGTCGCACGTGCAGGTCAGTTTTGATTCACCGGAGTTTACGGCTGATATCGATGCGACGGGTGTGCTCCGTGTGCTTGAGGCAGTCAGGAACTGCGGATTGACGGAGACATGCCGTGTATACCAGGCTTCAACGTCGGAGCTTTACGGTAAGGTTGAAGAGGTTCCGCAGAATGAGGAAACGCCTTTCCATCCGTACAGCCCTTATGCTGTTGCTAAGCAGTACGGATACTGGATCGTCAAGGAATACAGGGAAGCATACAACATGTACTGCTGCAGCGGTATACTGTTCAACCATGAGTCAGAGAGGCGCGGTGAGACGTTTGTTACACGTAAGATCACTCTTGCTGCCGCACGTATCGCGCAGGGTAAGCAGGATAAGTTATATCTCGGTAATCTGTCATCGCTTCGTGACTGGGGCTATGCAAAGGATTATGTTGAATGTATGTGGCTGATCCTTCAGCAGGATAAGCCTGAAGATTTCGTAATCGCCTCAGGCGTGCAGCATTCAGTCCGCGAGTTCTGTGAGCTGGCGTTCAAGTATGCCGGCATCGAGCTTGAATTCAAGGGCGAGGGAATGGACGAGAAGGGATACGACAAGGCTACGGGTAAGGTGCTCGTTGAAGTATCACCTGATTTCTACAGACCTACGGATGTTGTTAACCTGTTCGGAGATCCCACAAAGGCTAAGCGCGTACTTGGATGGAATCCGCAGAAGACGACGTTTGAGCAGCTCGTCAAGATCATGGTTGACCATGATATGGCCAAGGTTGCGGTTGAGCGTGCCGAGGAGCATATCAGGATGAACCTTGAGGAGTATCTGGAGAAGGGTGTTATGAAGTAGGCTCCGCTCTTGATTTTCGTTGACAAACGGGCATAGCTGACATATACTGAAATCGTAAGGAAGCGTGCTTCCTTAAGTGGGCTGACACTTTAATCTGAAATATCAGCCGTTCATATGTAACGGCAGTCGGCAGGCGACACTAAGACCTGTACATTTCCCTAAGGGACGTTGACAGACAACTCTAAAATCAGTCATAAAAGGGAGTGAGCGGTACAATGGTACGGCCTCTCCCTTTTTGAATCACATCTAACCGGAGATTCCCATGATTAAGTATTCCATAGTGAAAAAGTACCACAGCGTATTGGTTGTTTTATAACGTGATAAATGATACAATTACGTGGTTGGCTCTTTAGTATGTGAGAAACAATAATATCGTTTTTTGAATTATATAATTGGAGCAAAGGGTTAAGCGTATGATGGAAAAGGATGCGAAGATATACGTTGCGGGGCACCGCGGGATGGTGGGCTCTGCGATAGTAAGGCAGCTTGAGAAGCAGGGATATACGAATATCGTCAAAAGGACGCACAAGGAGCTGGATCTGTGTGATCAGGCGGCGGTTGAGAAGTTCTTCGAGGAGGAGAAGCCGGATTATGTGTTCCTGGCGGCTGCAAAGGTCGGCGGGATTGCGGCAAACAGCGAGGCGCTCGCAGACTTCATGTATGACAACATGGTCCTGGAGATGAACGTGATACACTCCGCATGGAAGAATGGGTGTAAGAAGCTGGAGTTCCTTGGAAGCTCATGCATCTATCCGAGGATGGCTCCGCAGCCGATGAAGGAGTCATGCCTTCTCACAAGTGAACTTGAGAAGACAAATGAAGCATATGCCCTGGCTAAGATCTCCGGTCTTAAGTACTGCGAGTTCCTGAATCGCCAGTACGGCACGGATTACATCAGTGTCATGCCCACGAACCTTTACGGACCGAATGACAACTATCATCCGAGACACTCACATGTCTTACCTGCACTTATAAGAAGGTTCCATGAAGCGAAGGAGCAGGGACTTGCTGAAGTCACATGCTGGGGAGACGGATCCCCGCTTCGTGAGTTCATGTACGTTGACGATCTTGCAGATCTGTGCGTGTTCCTGATGAACAATTACAGCGGAAACGAGACCGTAAATGCAGGAACAGGTAAGGAGATAACGATAAAAGAGCTCACAGAGCTTGTTGCAAAGGTTATAGGATACACGGGTGAGATCAAATGGGATCCTTCGATGCCGAACGGCACACCGAGAAAGCTTCTGGACGTATCAAAGGCGGCTTCGCTTGGATGGACGTACAAAACGGAGCTTGAGGACGGTATCCGCTTAAGCTATGAGGACTTCCTGAATAATCCGATGAGGGCGGAAAGGTAGGTAGGAGGGTCCTTAGGAGAAAACCATGAACATAATCTTGTTATCAGGTGGCTCCGGCAAAAGGCTGTGGCCACTTTCCAATGACATAAGGTCCAAGCAGTTTATCAAGATATTCAAGAAGGCTGACGGGACGTATGAATCGATGGTGCAGCGCATGTACCGTCAGATCAGGAGTGTCGATCCCGATGCTACTATCACGATCGCTACGAGCAAGACGCAGGTTTCTGCGATCAATAACCAGCTCGGAGAGGAAGTCGGGGTTTCGATCGAGCCGTGCAGAAGGGATACATTCCCTGCTATTGCGCTTGCAACAGCGTATCTTGCCGATGAGATGCATGTGCCGACAGATGAGGCGGTTGTTGTATGCCCGGTCGATCCTTACGTTGAGGATGATTATTTTGTTGCGCTCAAGGCACTTTGCGAACAGGCAGACAAGGGTACGGCAAATCTTGTGCTGATGGGCATGGAGCCGACGTATCCGAGTGAGAAGTATGGATATATTATGTCAGGTCCGCGAAGCGGGCGTGACGCGGCGACATCGACTCAGTCGAAGTTGGAGGTTGAGAAGGTCCTAGAGTTCAAGGAAAAACCTGATCTCGAGACAGCAAAGGGTTATCTGAAGCAGGGCGCGCTGTGGAACGGCGGTGTGTTTGCGTATAAGCTTTCCTACGTGCTGGATAAAGCACACGAGTTGATCGATTTTCGCGATTATCGCGATCTGTTTGAGAAGTACGATACGCTGACGAAGATATCGTTTGACTATGCGGTCGTTGAGAAGGAGCCTAACATCGAGGTCATGCGGTTTGCGGGCAAGTGGAAGGATCTTGGAACGTGGAACACGCTGACTGAAGCGATGGAGGAGCCGACGATCGGTGAGGCCGTGCTTAATGAGACGTGCGAGGATGTTCACGTTATCAATGAGCTGAACGTACCGATACTGGCGATGGGCATAAAGGATGCGGTCATCTGTGCGTCTGCGCAGGGAATCCTTGTTTCCGACAAGGGTCAGTCGAGCTATATCAAGCCGTTTGTTGACAAGTTTGACCAGCAGATCATGTTTTCGGAAAAGAGCTGGGGAAGCTATCAGGTCATAACTGTTGACGAGGGCAGTATGACGGTCAAGGTCACGCTCAATCCGGGGCATGGGATGCATTATCATTCGCACAAGCTCAGGGACGAGGTCTGGACAGTTGTTTCGGGCACAGGGACCGCGGTCATTGACGACAAGGTGATCCCCGTGAAGGCAGGCGATGTCCTTGAGATGAAGGCCGGCCGGAAGCACAAGATCGATGCGATCACGGAGCTTAAGCTTATCGAGGTCCAGATAGGGCAGGAGATAAGCGTTCACGATAAAGAGAAGCATGGATAAGACGATCAATGTAATCTACCAGTTTAATGAGAAGTATGTACCGTATGCAGGGGTGTCGATGACATCCCTGCTTGCAAATAACCCCGACGCAGACGAGATCAACATCTACGTACTCGGGGAAGATCTGTCGGAGGATTCGGTCGAAAAGATAAAGTGGGAAGTGTCGGCCTTTGACAGGAATGTGTTCTTTCCGGATACTTTTCCGCTGCTGGAGCGCTTTCGCGGGATGGGGATGATCCCGTACAGGGGCGCATATTCGGTGTATCTTAGGCTGTTCTTTGACGAGCTGCTGCCGCGGGATACGAAAAGGGTACTGTATCTTGATGCAGATACGGTCGTTGACGGAAGCATCCTGCCGCTCATAAACAGTGATCTTCACGGCAAGAGCATCGGCATGGTGCTTGAGTCGATCCGCGATGATTACAAGGTCATGATCGGGATGGGCCGGGACAGCGATTATTACAATTCCGGCGTGATTTTGTATGATGTTGAAAAATGGCGCGCCAATCATTACGGCGTCAGACTCACAGACCATATCAGAAACGTCAGGAGCAGTTACATAGGCGATCAGGATTTTCTCAATATCGTCTGCGAGGGCGATGTTGCAAGACTTCCGATAAAGTACAATTTCCAGCCGCTTCACGGCAGGTATTCGCCGGGTGAGTATTTTAAGGCATATGGCGCGAAGGGATATTACTCTGAAGAAGAGCTGGAGGCTGCCCCCGAGGAGGCCGTTATACTTCACTGCTACCGCTGGCTCGGTGAGTTCCCGTGGAATCTTGGAAACCTTCATCCGTTTACGGGCATATTTGACCGCTATCTGATGATGTCGATGTGGAAGGACTACGAGAAGGAGCGCGCCGACAAGGGCTTTGCGCTTTCGGTAGAAAAGTTACTGTACCGGATACTTCCGAGACCGATGTTCATACGGGTGTTCAAGAAGGCGCACCAGATGATGCTTGGGCGGGCAGAGAAGGATGCGAGGCGGCAGAAGACGAACCAAAGCGCATAAAAAGAGTACACTTATTGACATAAGTGTACTCTTTTGCTAATATGACAGTAAAGATATGGCTGAGGGGTATTGTTATGGGGAATATTTCTGCTGACCCGGATGGATACAGACCGAGTGATGTGGTATCAAGACTAAGGCGATGCATTAAACAAGGGTGTTACGGCATAGATTACACTATCATACCGAGAGATAAGAATGAGGCTCTTCTTGAACGGTATATTATGACAGAAGAAGACCGTATTGGTGTTCTTTTGCAACTGACTGTTGAAGAGTATGATGGGTGGGATATGAGTGATAATCCGGATTTTCCGAATGATTTAGTCTATTTGTTTCACCACGAAATAGAACTCATGCAAAGAGGAGAAGAGGATTCGCAGTCCCGAATTGTCAAATTGTATATCAAGGTTACTTGGACTAAGCCGGAAGGCGTATTGATAATCATTTCGTTTCATGAATGAGTTTCACATTGTTAAAAGGGGGAAAGCATGTATAAATATCCTGAGAAAGTGCTGTGTGCTAAGTGCAGAAGTCTTCAGTCATATGATTTTCACACGGAGAGATCAACAAGAGTATGGAATGGCATTCGGTGTGATTTTAATAAGCGATACGCAGTTTGTAGGAAGTGCGGGGAACGCGTGACGGTTCCGGGACTTGAGGATCATAATGAAGAGGAATTCGATGTCAGATTTAGGACGGAGAATGATTATATCCTGATCGAGGAGATCAAAGATATTATGTGCAAATATGACGTTGAAAAGCGTCCGTTATCAAGAGTTTTGGGACTTGGAGAGCATACAATTGAGAATTATCTGAATGGACAGTTGCCCAATAAACGGTATTCGGATATGCTAAAAAGAGTCCTGGCCAGCTACACATACATGCGGAATGCATTAGAGGAAAACCGTGACAGGATCAACGATCATGCTGCGGACAAGATCAAGCATAAGCTTGATTTCTATGATGCGGTCAATTCTCATAATTCACCGATCGAAACGGTTGCGTTGTATGTGCTGAACTCAAGATATGAGATAACCAACATGTCCCTTCAAAAACTGCTTTATTACATTGAAGCGTTCTGTCAGATCCTTTTGGATATTCGTATTTTTTCTAGTCGGTGCGAGGCATGGACATATGGTCCGGTTTATCCCGAAATATACGATAAATTCAAGGCTTTTGGACGTGAACAGATATGTGTTGATAAAATTGATCTTACTAATGAGATAGGCGAAGACTGTCGCAAGGTTATAGACTATGTGCTGAGTCTGTTTGGAATATATAACGGAGTTACGCTTAAGGATCTCAGTCATGCCGAAGACCCCTGGAAAAATGCTCATGAGGGATATGGTAACAGGGAACGGTGCGAAGAGGTCATTACACATCAGGCAATTACAGATTACTTCACGAAGGTAAATAAGAAATTTGACCTTAGGACGGAGTCCGGGGTGAAAGAATATATATCCTCACTGGGGGTTATTTGAATCCCCCTGTTTCGTCCCTCCTGTTCATCTTGTAATAATATTATATTTGGGGTATTCTAGTTAATGGTGACCGCGGGAACACAGCGGTCGCTTTAAGCATCAACACAAGGGAGATTCGATATGAAGGTTGTGATCCTGGCAGGAGGATACGGAACAAGGATTAGTGAGGAGAGCCATCTTCGGCCGAAGCCGATGATCGAGATCGGCGAGAAGCCGATGCTGTGGCATATCATGAAGGGATACAGTGCACGCGGATACAATGATTTTATCATCTGCTGCGGTTACAAGCAGCACATGATCAAAGAGTGGTTTGCGGATTATTACCTGTATAACAGCGATGTTACGTTTGATTTCACGAATCAGAACCATATGACGGTGCATAACAACGAGTCTGAGCCGTGGAAGGTGACGCTTGTTGATACCGGTATAGATACGATGACAGGCGGGCGCATCAAGCGCGTGCAGAAGTATGTCGGGGATGAGACGTTCATGATGACATACGGCGATGCGGTGTCGGATGTTGACCCGAACGAGATACTGAAGTACCACAGGAGCCACGGAAAGCTTGCTACGGTCACTGCGATCGCGGTGGATCAGAGATTCGGCGTGCTTGACATGACTGATGACAACAGGATCACGTCGTTCCGCGAGAAGCAGCCCATGGATAATTCCCGCGTTTCGGGCGGATTCATGGTGCTCGAGCCTCAGGTGTTTGATTACATCAAGGATGGGGATAAGACCGTGTTTGAGAGAGGTCCTCTGATGCAGCTTGCAAAGGAAGGAAACCTTATGGCATACCGCCACAACGGCTTCTGGCAGTGTATGGACACAAAGCGCGAGATGGATATGCTCGAGGCTATGTGGGATTCGGGCGAAGCCCCCTGGAAGTGCTGGTGATCACTGCTTATAGCAGACGACGAATTCTTTGAGATAGATGTTGCCCCAGCCCTTTTCCGTCAGGTCATCGATCATGTCCTGATGCTCGGCCTGGTTGATAACATATACGGTTTTGCCGCTTTCATCCGTTGATCCTTCGGGATTGACGGATATTTTATTTTCTCCGGCAAAGAGCGCGATCATCAGATCCCTTCCGCCAAAATCATCCGCGACGACAGCTATTTCCCTATCCGGCATTGTCTTCAGAGTCTCTTTTACGGCTTCGCCGACGCTCTTGTCAACAACTGTGCCCTGCTCGTGATCCGTGCTGTTATTGACTTCCGAATTGAAGTTTGCACGGTAGTAGTACCCGAGGATTCCCAGACACAGCGAATATACGGCAAGTTCTATGATGAACACACCTTTGATGTTTTCGCTTATCCAGACAAGTCCCTCGACAAGAAGCAGCGTTATCGCAAAGAACAGCGCATTGGCACTTCTTACGTCCGCTTCATCGCACATAAGGACGATCAGAAGATCGCAGAGGATAAATACCCAAAGCATGAGTGAATGATCGTATTCATGAGCCTTAACTGCCTTTATAAGCTTCTTGATAGAGATGAATGCACCGACGAGGATGCACGGGATCGAGAACACATAGACGGTACCGAACGTTGACGAAACGTTGTACGGATGCCCATCATCCCATACGATCTTCATGAAGTTCATAAGGTTGTCGGGAATGCTTGCAAATGAAACAGCCGGGCCCGGAAACGGTGTTACGGCTATGATGACTATCGAAATAGCTGCAGGAAATACGAGACCTGCAAATCCGGCAAGTCCGCACTTTTTCTTCATGGAAAGGTATACGCCTGTGATCAGCACAAAGAGCGGCACCACAACGACTGCTGTATCGCATGTGAACATGCAGAGTGCAAACAGCAGTCCCGATACGATGAACATGCTCTTTTTGGATGAAGCTGTGCCGCGGATCAGGAAATAATATGCAGCCGGGATGATATCCAGGAACAGCCATGCTCCGATCCCTGTACGCTGTGATATGAAGTAAACCGGAAGGGACGCCACGAGCACCGCCGACAGCAGCGCATAACGCTTTTTGCCGGTCAGTTCCTGAACCGTCAGATACGTAAATACAAGCCCGAACAGGCCTGCGGCGACGCTTAACAGTCTGAACAGCTTGAGCGAGAACAGCCCGCCTTTTATCTTCATGATCAGCGAACTTACGAGTATAAACAGCGACGGATCGGCAGCATTTGCCGATGCGCCTGTGTTCGCGCGCGTTATCGCCTCATACGCCTCACTGATCTCATCTATATGCATGTAGTAGCATATGTCCCCGAGGGAAAAAAATCTCGACAGAAGAGTGACAAATGCGACTATGACAAGAAGCGGCAGAGCAAAGCGCTCTATCAGATCTTCAATCTTCTTCATCCTGTAACAAATCCTTTCAGTTGCAGCCCTTTAAATGCTTCATAAAGTTCTGCTTATTCTCAAGTGCCGTTGTTGTGGGTCTTCCAAGATCATCCCTTGCTCCCACCTGGCATTTAACTTCGATAAGAGACAGTTCGTTGCAGCTCTTTGCGGTATTAAGCTCTTTATCAAGGCTGTCAAGGTCTGACACGCTTACCGCGTTTTTGTAACCGCACGCTTTTGCAACACCGATAAGATCAACGTTTTTTGCAACTGTCGGCATTCCGCCTACCGTCTCGTGCGCAGCGTTGTTGATCACGATATGCACCATGTTCTTCGGCGCATTCGCACCGACAACTGCCATCGCTCCCATATGCATGAGGACCGCGCCGTCACCGTCTATGCACCACACCGTTGTGTCCGGCTTATTGATCGCAACTCCGAGTGCGATCGAAGAGCAGTGCCCCATCGATCCTACCGTCAGAAAATCAGTCCCGTGCGGCTGTCCGGCATTCGTCCTTGTCTCAAACAGCTCGCGGCTTATCTTTCCGGTCGTTGATACAACGGGATCCGTGCCTGTAACCTTCGCGATATGCCGTATCACTTCCTCGCGGTTGAGAGTGCAGTCGTTCTTATAATCAACTTTTTTGTCAAACGAAAGAGCGCCTTTTCTGATGATGAACGCGGCCTGTTTTCCATTCTCCAGAACCTTCCGAAAATCATCCATTGCAGCCACGACCTCCTCATCGGTCGTATCGGCTCCTATGGCAAACGTTGCAACATCCATGTCCTTCATAAGCGTTTCGGTAACGATGCCCTGATATATGTGCTGGGGCTCATCCTTTACACCGGGCTCACCGCGCCAGCCGATGATGAAAACGACAGGGATCGCATATACCTTGTCATTTACGAGCGATGCGAGAGGGTTGATGATGTTTCCTTCACCGCTGTTCTGCATGTAAACAACGGGAACCTTTCCGGTTGCAAGATGATATCCCGCAGCCAGTGCGAGGCAGTTACCCTCGTTTGCTGCGATGATATGATGGTTCTTGTCGATACCGTATTTATCCATCAGGAAGTTACACAGAGCCTTTAACTGGCTGTCGGGAACTCCCGAGTAGAAATCCGATCCGATTATATCAAACAGTCTTTCAGCCTTCATTTGTTTGGATCCTCAATTCTTTTTCGCCTTTGCCTTCTTCTGCAGCGGCTTTGTTCTTCTCAACTATCTCATCATGCTTCTTTATCAGATAGTCAACCGTGCGGACCGCAGCCTCACCCGGATTTGCCCATGTCTCTGCTCTTGCCTTGTCACGGCCTTTGGCAAGTGTTTCGTCGTTTACGGTCTTATCTATGACTTCCTTTATGTTGTCAAAATCTTCTTCCTTGAGCGGTATTCCGATCTCGGGAAGAATACGGAGTGTCCACATATCCTCATCAAGCCATGCAGCATCGTATGCGCTCTTGTCAAACTCGATGTCCGCATAAATGAAAGGACGGTCGAAGATGAGTGCATAGTCGAACATGACACCCGAAAAATCGGTGATCATGATATCCGACTTCTTCAGTACTTCGAAGTTATCATTATCCCTGTTCCATTCAAGCCTGTCACTGTTCGGGAATTTCGCCTGAAGGCTTTCCATAAGCTCTTTTTCGGACTCAAATGACTGCGGATGGGGACGGATTATGATGTTGTAGCCTGTGCTGACAAGTGCGGAGATGATCTTTTCACCAAAGCGCGAGAGTATTGCCGTCTCGCCCCATGTAGGAGCAAGGAGTACGGTCTTTGTTTTCGCCCCCTCATTTGATGCAGCCTCTCTGCCTTCACCTTTCGTTGAAGCCTCATATCTTGCCTTCATCGTATCAAGATAGGTGATACCGGTCATGCATGTTTCACGTGCCTTGATGCCGCGAAGTGCCTCGATATCGCGAAGCTGCTTTTCCTCATATTCGCCGGATATAAGAACCGAATCATAATGATCGAGCCCGAACATCCTGTAGAATGTCGTATCTCCCGGCTGGTGCAGGATATGCACATAGTAGTCTGTTGTCTTCGATCTCTTCCACTGAAGTACGTCAAGTCCGGGTGTTGTGGCAAGAACGACGCATGCATTCATGATGTTAAGCTTTGAGAACGCCTTGTTTCCTTCACCGATGAACTTTGCACTGACGTGCTTGTATTCGGCCTTAAGCGCCGGATCGTCTTCCGACATCGTCCAGTATTCAACGTCGACGCCGCGTTTTTCGAACTCGTCGCAAACCGGCTTGAACACATTCCAGTAACGCTTGCTGTCAGAGAATATGACGTACGGGATCTTGTTCGTATCGGCCGAAGCCTTGCCGCCCGATATAAGGAACTTGAGCTTTAACTTAAGCTTCTGGAACACAAAGAAACCGGCCGAAACCGCGCCGATTATTATCGTAAAGAGCATGCTCCCTGTACCGGGATCGATATAGAGTATCACTGGATTCATCTGTTATTCCTTTCATAATCCGGATCGATGATAGAAAGCTCGGCAACCGAATCTATCTCAACGATCTGATCATCCTTTACGGGATTTACGGTCAGATCGAGCTTATCAAGGTTTTCATTCACAACGTCATCCCAGAACATGTCCTCGTATCCGGGACGTGTATAGCGCTCATCTATCGCATCCGCAAGTATCTTTGAGTCGCCGATAAGAAAATACGACAGCCCGCACATGTTGTACCGGTCATCGCCGACCTTTCCGACTCTTGTTATGCGGCCGCTTTCATCCAGGTCGAACACCCAGTCATCGGAGTGACCTTTTACGAACTTTCCGTAGTAGCAGGACTTTTCAAATTCACCGTCAAAGATCGAGGCATCGGATACGAACAGATCGGCTTCGCATATGAACGCATTCCTGCCGCGAAGCACAGATGTTGCAGCCTTTATCGAAGAGATGTTGTTTATCGTTTCATACTCGGTATTTCTGATGATGGACAGCCCCGGGTATTTATTCTCAAGGTACGAAAACTGCTCTCCGAGATATCCTACGACAACGTATATCTCACTGATACCGCGCTTCTTCAGCCCTGAGATAACGGTCTCTATCATCGGAGTACCCTTGACCTTCACGAGGGGCTTTGGCATCCGCTCGGTCAGAGGTCTCATTCTTGTTCCCATTCCTGCCGCCATCAGGACGGCGATCTCGTCTTTTATCATAACTCGTCAATAAGCGTGATTATCTCTTTAAACGGCATAAGGCGTGAATCTACTTCAAGCGCCCTGTGATTTTTCAATATTTCCTCGGCGGTCTGCTGCATTACCGGGAACGCAGCGCGCATGAGCTGGTTCGCATAGATGACGATGTTGATGCCGTGCTCAGCAAGCTCTTCTTCCGTTACCTGGTTGAACGATGTCGGAACGACAACGATGGGAGTGGTCTTATCCTTTTCGCGGAACTTGTCACAGAACTCAAATATCTCCGCGGGATCTTTTTTGCGGCTGTGGATCATGATGCCGTCAGCCCCCGCATCTCGGAATGCAAATGCGCGCTTTAATGCATCATCCATTCCCTGCTCGAGTATGAGCGACTCGATACGTGCGATTATCATAAAATCATCCGTCAGCTGCGCCTGTTTTCCGGCAGCTATCTTCGCAGAGAAGTTTTCTATGGAATCCTGAGTCTGTACCACTTCCGTTCCAAAGAGCGAGTTCTTCTTAAGACCGGTCTTGTCCTCTATGATGACTGCCGAAACGCCCATTCTCTCAAGCGTTCTGACGTTATATACAAAGTGCTCGGTAAGTCCGCCCGTATCACCGTCAAGGATGATCGGCTTTGTCGTGACCTCCATGATATCGTTGATCGTACGAAGTCTTGAGGTCATGTCGACAAGCTCTATATCGGGCTTTCCGCGGTCGGTGCTGTCGCACAGCGATGAGATCCACATGCCGTCGAACTGGTCGAGGCGTCCGTTGTTCTCAACGACAGTCTTTTCCGTGATAAGACCTGTCAGTCCGCTGTGTGCTTCCATGATCTTGACGATAGGGCACATCTCGATGAGCTGGCGAAGCCTCTTTCTTCTGTACTCAGGCATCGCGAGCTTTTCCTTGAGCTGCAGGTCAGCCTTTGCGACCTTCTCGTTGTATGTGTAGCTAACCTCTACAAGCTCACCGCCAAACTTTTTAAGAGCCGCAACACAGTTGTCGCGGATCGTTTTTTCGGGTCCCTTGGTCCAGTTGTCGCCGTGGATGACGATGTCGGGACGGACCTTTTCGATGATCCCGTCATACGTCATGTCGTCCTGAACAACGACTTCGTCAACGCCGTCGATCGACTTATAGAGATTTATCCTCTCCTCGATAGAAACGGTGGGGAAGCGGTTGTAACGGATGAGCGCTTTGTCGGAAAGTGCGCCGACGGTAAGGCTGCCGTACTTCTTAGCTTCGTTTATGATATTTAAGTGACCTTCATGGATTATGTCGGTCGTGAAACATGTATATACTTTCTTCATAGATCAACCTTTACTTATACACAGCCGGAATGCTCACCCCGGTCTCTTTCATAGCCTCTGTGAACACCTCCCAGAACTTGACGATATCGTCCTCATCGATCGCTCCGAGCGCGCACAGCCTGAATGTTCCGACGCCCTGCATCTTGCCGGGATATATCGTAAATCCGCGCTCGTAGCAGTAGTCATGTATCTTTTCAAAATCCCAGTTCGGATCATCCGGATAGTTTACCGCTGCAACAAGGCCTGACTGTACATCACGCGAAAGTGCCTCACGAAATCCCAGATCGTCGATGCCTTTCCTTATCGCGTTCATGACTCTTGTATGCCTTGCCCACTTATTATCCTCGCCCTCTTCAAAGTACTCGATGAGTGCCTGCTTTGCGGCATATATCGTCTGGACCGGCGGTGTGAAATGCATCTCACCGGTTCTCTCAAAGTAGTCGTACTGAAGGAAGAGATTGCAGTAGTATGAGCGGACTGGGAAATCCTTTGACTTCTCAATGATGTCGCGCCTGCCGATGACATACGACAGTCCGGTCATTCCGGTAATGCCCTTCTGAGCGCTTGCCATGCAGAAATCAATATTCTGATCGTACACGTTTATAGGCATGAGTGCGTATGCACTCGTTGTATCCGTGATGAGAAAAGCTCCGTATTTATGAGCCAGAGCCCCGATCTCCTTAACGGGATTTAACAGCCCCGTCCCTGTCTCGTGGTAGGTCACGTATACGTAGCCGATGGCATGATTTTCGCGAAGCGTATCTTCAATCACGGACAGATCCGGCTTCTGATCGATCGGCTGTTTAAGTTCTATGTGGTCAAGGCCGTATGCGCGGCATACTTCGCACGCACGCTCCGAGTATGAGCCGTTCTGCACGATGAGCGCTTTTTTGCCCTTATCAAGAAGCGAGTTGAGCGTGATGTCGATGCATATCGTTCCGGAGCCGCAGAACAGCACGGCCGTGTATTCCTTCGGATCGCCGTGAACGATCTTTACAAGGTCATCCCGCATCGGCGCCATGATGCCGGCAAATTCCTTTTCACGCGGGCATATATCGGGCACGATCTGCGCCAGCTTCACACTGTCGGTCGTCGTCGACGGGCCCGGGTTTAGAAGTACATTTCTCTTAACGTCACGTATGTTCATTTTGAAGCAGTCCTTTCTATGATTAAGGAGCAACACCCAATTGCATATTATACACGATTAAATTATGGCGTGGTAGATGAAATTATGGTAAAGTATGAAAGATATGATAACGACCGAAGACTTCAAAAAAATAAGCGATAAATACGGCTCGCCGGCATACGTTTTTGATGAGGATGAGCTGATCGGAAGAGTGCGCGCGATAAAGGCTGTGCTTGGCACGATCCCGCTGGTTTACTCGATCAAGGCAAACCCGTTTCTGATTCCGGCACTCATTGACGAGATCGACCGCCTCGAGGTATGCAGCCCGGGAGAGCTTGCGATCTGCCGCCATCTCAACGCGCCTGCGGCAAAGATCATATATTCCGGTGTTCACAAAGACCTTTGGGACATTAAAGAGGCGATCGAATACGGCGCTGCGATACTGACATGCGAGTCAGTAAAGCACTATGAACTCATATGCGAGGCGGCAAAGGATGCACGCGAAAATGCTGTGATCACCGGACCTGTCGACGTTATTCTTCGCCTTACGGCAGGCAGCCAGTTCGGCATGAGCCTTGAAGATATAGAGAAGATACTCAAGAGCCGTGATGATAACGTTAACATCATCGGTCTTCATTACTTTGCCGGAACAGGCAGGAAGAGCGCAAAGAAGCAAAGCGAAGAGCTTGAGATGCTGACAGAGACGTTAACGGACCTTCGAATCAGATACGGCCTCGAACTTCCGATGCTCGAATACGGACCGGGACTGCCGCATCCGTACTTTACCGATGAGGATTTTTCGGATACCCTTGCTCCTTTAAAAGAACTTTCGGATGATCTTAAAAAGGCAGATGAGACCGCACACATGTCGGTTGAGATGGGACGTTTTATCGCAAGCTCATGCGGATATTACATGACTTCGATTTGCGATATCAAACGCTCACATGATACGAACTGGTGCATCGTTGACGGCGGTATCAACCACATAAACTACTACGGACAGATGATGGGAATGAAGGTGCCGCACGTTTCGCAGTACCGCGCCGGAAAGCTTCTTGTCCGGTCCGGCGAGGCGGATAAGACCGCGGATGGTAAACAAACGGAACCCTACACGATCGCAGGGTCACTCTGCACGACGAACGACATCCTGATCCGTTCGCTCGATCTTGCCGATCCGGAAGAGGGCGACATTCTCATATTTGAAAACTGCGGCGCATACTCGGTCACCGAGGCAATGGGACTGTTCCTGTCCCGAACACTGCCGCGTATAGTAATGTTTGCCGGCAATGATCACCGCCTTGTGCGGAACTTCGTTGAATCGTGGAAGATAAATACCTGGGACAGTAAATAATGGCTTTTTATTCAGTGGCCTTTTTCGGCTTTGTTCTGTTATTCATAATCCTTCATGACCTTGTGGGAGAGATCTCCCCAAAGAATCAGTGGATCGTCCGCCTTCTGGCAGGACTGTCTTTTTTTGTGTTCCTTTCCGGCGTCAGGATCGTGTTCGTGCTTGTATCGGCGCTCTCTGTGTGGGACGGCGCACGCATCATCCACAAGTACGATCTTAAGAATAAAGAGATGCGAAAGCGCGAGGGCCTTTCAAAGGATGAGAAGAAGGCCATCAAAGAGAAGGGACAGCGTGCAAAGCGCACGTATCTTCTGTCGATCGCAGGATTCAATCTGCTTCTCCTTATTCTCGTAAAATATTATCTGCCTGTTGCGAACCACCCGATCGCACTTCCGATCGGTATATCATTCTATACGCTTATGGCAGTTTCCTACATCGTTGACGTTTACGGGTCAAAGTATGAACCGGAAGGTAACTTTGTAAAGGTTCTTCTGTATCTGTGCTGGTTTCCGCAGCTCATCCAGGGCCCGATAAACAGGTTTGATACCGTAAAGGATGACCTGTTTTCACATCACAGGCTTCACGCTCCCGACATGAGATATGCTTTCTACCTGTTCCTGTTCGGGGCGGTCAAAAAGTATGCGATAGCAGATCTTCTCGCACCGATCGTAAACGCTGCTCTCAACAATGATTCCGCGGCCTATCCGGGAAGCTTTGCGCTCTTTGGCGCGCTCATGTTTGCCGTTCAGCAGTATGCCGATTTTTCGGGCGGTATCGATATGTCGATCGCGGTCTCGCTCCTGTTTGGAGTAAAGATGAACGAGAACTTCAGACAGCCGTACTTTTCAACTTCGCTTGCCCAGTTCTGGAGACGCTGGCACATGACTCTCGGCAGCTGGATGCGCGACTATGTTTTCTATCCGTTCGTGACATTAAAGCCGATAGCAGATCTTAATAAAGCCGTGAGCAAACGGTTCGGTAATCACGCAGGAAGATCACTCATCGGCGGGATCAGCAATATACTCGTTTTTGCGCTTGTCGGCCTGTGGCACGGACCGGAAAAACACTTCCTGTTCTGGGGACTGTACAACGGCATCATCATCGCGGCAAGTGATGCACTCTCACCCGCATTTTCAAAGATCAATACGCTTTTACATATTGATCCGGACGGAAAGGGAATGTATGTTTTCAGGATCGTGCGCACGTTTCTTATCATAACGTTTGCGGGTTTCTTTGATGTTATAGGCCCCGTATCGGTCGGAATTAAATGCTTTATCAATACGGCATTTCACTTCATGCCTTCGGTTGGCGCGGGTATGATCGCTCAGCTGTTTGCGGACGGTGTTACATCGGTACCGGCTGTAGTTACCGCCGCTGTCGCAACGGTCATCCTTATCATAAACAGTGTGAGCAAAGAACGCGGGAGATCTCCGCGCGAGTATGTCTGTGCACAGAAGTTTTACGTCCGCTGGATCATATGCTTTTCACTGATCATGATCCTGCTCTATTCATTTACCGTTTCATCGGGGATAAGGGGGTTCATGTATGCAGCTTTCTAAATACGTGAAGAGAACCCTCAAAGCGATACTGTTTGTTGCGGTATTCTTCGTGATGATGTTTGTGCTTGATGCGATGTTTGAGATGGATGAAGCCTCGACGGAAGCGATGCTGACACGCTATTCAAATACGGAAGACATCGACATGGTCTTTGTCGGAAATTCCGCAGGCGAGATGGTCGACGATGAGCTTTATTCGAAGATCACGGGCGATGATGCATTCAACATGTGCACGCCTTCACAGGGTCTTTCCGTATCGTTTAAGAACCTTCAGCTTGCGTCAAGTCACCACAAGATCAAAAAGGCCGTGCTGCTCCTCACATTTGATGTTGCCGATACCGAAAGCTATGACGGGATCGACCACCTTTATGACAGGGTCGTTGATTCATCAAGCCCTTTTTATGTGCGCATCGTAAACATCATAAAGCGTGATGTGAAAAGATCGTTTGCGCGTGACATGATCGGGAGCGAGAAGAGTGTCAACATCTGGATACCGTGGGAAAACGAGACGATGCACGGATTTGACAACGTAAAGAAAAACCTGACGAAACGATTTTCGCGCATGATGCGCGGGGACAGGCTGGGTTCCGGCATTGCATTTGATCTGAACCACGAAGTTTATGACCGCAATCCCGGAAGGTGGACCGATGAGGACGCTGCGATGTTTGAAGAGGATGCCGCCGCGATAGATGAGCTTCCGCTTCCCGAGGGCATGCTCGGGGCAGACAAGATGGAGCTTCTTGCCGATATGTGCACGTTCTGCCGCGACAATTACATTGACTTTGCGGTAGTTGTGACGCCGCACCGCACCGATTACTACGACAGATACGACGAGTACCGCGCAAATGTGCAGACTCTGTCCGGTTATCTCGATGCTTTTGTATCAAAAAGAGGTTTTATGTATTATAATACAGAAGATGATGCCAAGCTTCACACGACGCTTCCCGATGCGTACTTCTACGACTGGGAGCATGTGAGCGACGAGTACAAGCCTCAGGCGACCGAATATCTTGCAGGCGTCATCACAGATCTTATGAAGTGAAAATCATTCCCGGAGGACACACATAATGGATGAATTACTGGAACTTTTAAAGGACGTCAGAGACGACGTTGATTTTGAAAACTGCGAGAGCCTTATCGATGACGGAATTCTTGCATCTTTTGACATCCTTCAGATCATCGCGGCGATCAACGAGGAGTTTGATGTTGAGATCCCCGCTACATCGATAATACCCGCAAACTTCAATTCGGCGAAGGCGATGATGGCGCTTATCACAAAGCTTCAGGAGGACTGAGCATACATGACGAACGTATGTGAAATGCTTGAGCGCTCGGCCGCAAAGTTTCCCGATAAGGTGGCATTTTCGGACCCGCGTGAATCGATAACGTTTTCGCAGCTGATGACTGATTCGCAGAAGATCGCGTGCCGTTTTCTTCTCACATGCGGTATGACAGGAAACAGCAGAAGCGTCCTTTTTTTTATGGAAAAATGCGTAAAAGCGATGCCTGTCATGTTCGCGGGTGCGTACTGCAGCGCATTCTACTGTTTTGTTGATATCAGGCAGTCGGATGAGAGGGTGCTCTCGATCATCAGAAGAGTCACCCCGAACGTTGTTGTAACCGATGAGGAAAACCGTGAAAGGCTTGAGAAGATCGCCCCCGGTCTTGAATATTTTCTTGTTGAAGAGATAACTGACAAAAATGAGCTTGATAATGCCGAGATCGACAGGGGTCTTTTGGCGAATGCGAAAAAAGATCACACAGACACGAGGCCGCTGTATGTCAATTTTACGAGCGGCAGCACCGGAGAGCCCAAAGGCGTTGCGGTCGGACATGCATCTGTCATGGATTTTATCGAAGTGTTCACGAAGGAATTCGGCATTTCGGATAAGGATGTTATCGCAAACCAGGCACCGTTTGATTTTGACGTGTCGGTCAAGGATATATACAGCGGCATTTACACGGGGGCAACGGTAAGGCTTATCCCCAGAGAATACTTTAAGAACCCGACACTTCTGATGGACTACCTGTGTGACGGGAAGGTTACGGTGCTTATATGGGCCGTTACCGCCATGTGCTTCGTTTCGATCATGAACGGTTTTGACTACAGGTGTCCGGATAAGCTTCGCCTTGTGATGTTCAGCGGCGAGGTCATGCCCATAAAGCAGCTTAACAAATGGAGAAAGCATGTTCCCGGCGCGATATATGTCAATCTTTACGGACCGACTGAGATCACGTGCAACTGTACTTTCCATGTCATCACCCGCGACTATGAGCTTGACGAGAGCATTCCCATAGGCAGGCCTTTTTGCAATGAGAAGGTGTTCCTGCTTGATGAAAATGATGAACTGATCTCGATCTATAATCACCAAAAAGAGGGTGAGATATGTGTATGCGGAACATGCCTTGCACTCGGATACTTCAGGGATATGAAAAAGACCGAAGAGGTATTTGTCAGAAACCCGCTTAACAACGACTGGTATGAGCGTATGTACAGAACGGGAGACCTGGGAAAATATGACCGTTTCGGGGATCTTCACTATACATCGAGAAAGGATCATCAGATCAAGCATATGGGGCAGCGCGTGGAGCTGTCGGACATAGATGTTTCGGCAAATGCCGTTGACGGTGTTTCAAGATCGTGCTGCATATACGATCATAAGAAAAGCAGGATAATCCTCTTTTATACCGGTGATATTGAAAAGGACGCGCTGTCCGATAAGCTCAAGGAAAAGCTGCCCGAGTTCATGGTGCCGAATAAGACGATAAAGCTTGATGAATTCCCGGTAAACAAGAACGGCAAGATAGACAGGAAGGCACTGGAGGAACTCAAGTGAATCTTCGAAGAGTCGTGATAACAGGTGCCACCGGTGTTGTCGGAATGGCGCTTATGAACAGGTGCGTTGCAAAAGGTATCGAGACGATACTGCTCGTTAATCCTGACAGCAGCAGGCTTTCGCGCATACCGGACGATCCGCTCGTTAAGGTCATTAAGTGCGGAATGGCGGATATGAACGATGCAGACGGTGCAAGGCTCGGACTCGTGCCGATGGAAGGCGGTGTGTTTGCAGATGCCCTCTTTCATCTTGCGTGGGGCGCGACATTCGGGGATGCGAGAAACAACACTCCGATGCAGATAAAGAACGAAGAGTACGCACTCGATGCGGTGCGTCTTGCAAAGAGGCTCGGCTGCAGCGTGTTTGTCGGTGCAGGCTCGCAGGCCGAATACGGAAGGGTTGATGGGACGCTTTCTCCCGATACGCCGTGTAACCCCGAAAACGATTACGGACGCTATAAGCTTAAGGCATCACAGTCGACAAAAGAGCTTGCGCATGAGCTTGGAATGCGTCATGTGTGGCCGAGAATCTTAAGTATTTACGGGCCGTTTGACAGTGATAAGACGATGGTGATGACTCTTATCTCATCGCTTCTTGAAGGAAAGAAACCTGCCCTTACAAAGGGGGAACAGCAGTGGGATTTTCTCTATGCGGATGATGTCGGGGAGGCTATGCTGCTCCTTGGAGAAAAGGGTAAGGATGGCGGGATCTATCCGATAGGCTCGGGTGTGATGCGCCCGCTTCGCGAGTATATAGAGATCATAAGGGATCAGATAGATCCGAAGCTTCCTCTGGGATTTGGTGATGTACCTTATTCCGAAAAACAGGTTATGCATCTGTGCGCCGATATCTCGGCACTTAAGGCAGATACGGGATTTGAGCCTTCGGTTGATTTTGAGGAAGGCGCAAGGCGTACGATAGACTGGGTCAGGGCGCGGTTGAATGACAGGAAATGATTTTTGATCTGTAACGGAGACTGATTATGTTTGAGAACATGACTGAAAAAGAGGCAAGAGAGCACATACTTGAGAGTGTTGCAAAGTACTGCGACACCTTCCATAACGTAAAAAAGGACTTTGAGCCGGGTGACAGGATCTCATATGCTTCGCGTGTTTACGACAGCGATGAGATGACAAACCTTGTAGATTCCGCGCTTGATTTCTGGCTGACCGCGGGAAGATATACGGATGAATTTGAAAGATCATTTGCCGCATATCTCGGCGTCCGCTTCTGCTCGCTCGTCAACTCGGGCTCAAGCGCGAACCTGAATGCGTTCATGGCGCTCACTTCACCGCTTCTTGAAAACTATAACGGCAGGGACAGACGCGTATATCCGGGTGATGAGATCATCACTGTTGCAGCGGGCTTCCCGACAACGGTCGCACCGGTCATCCAGTACGGCGCAGTGCCCGTGTTCGTTGATGTGACTGTTCCCGAATACAACATAGATGTAACCGGGCTTGAGGATGCGCTGTCGGATAAGACAAAGGCAGTCATGATCGCGCATACGCTCGGCAATCCTTTTGATCTGAGGGCTGTCCGCGCGTTCTGCGATAAGCATGATCTGTGGCTGATCGAGGATAACTGCGATGCGCTCGGAAGCAGATATGAGATGGAAGACGGATGGCACTTTACCGGTACGATAGGCGACATCGGAACATCGAGCTTTTATCCGCCGCATCATATGACGATGGGTGAGGGCGGTGCAGTATATACGAACGATCCGCTCCTTAACAGGATAATCCGCAGCATGCGTGACTGGGGAAGAGACTGCGTGTGTCCGTCAGGGAAGGATAACCTTTGCGGCCACCGGTTTGACGGACAGTACGGCGAGCTGCCGTTTGGATACGATCATAAGTATGTGTACTCACACTTCGGATATAACCTTAAGGCGACTGACATGCAGGCAGCTGTCGGATGCGCCCAGCTGAAGAAGTTCCCGACATTCGTCGAGAAGAGAAAGAAGAACTTTGAGCACCTTCGTGAAGGCCTTAAAGAGCGTGCGAAGGCAGCAGGCTTTGATATCGAGGATAAGCTCATCCTTCCGGTTGCAACGCCTCATTCGGATCCGAGCTGGTTCGGATTCATGATGACCTGCCGCGAAGGAGTTGACCGCAAAGCGGTCGTTGAATCCGTCGAATCCGCAGGCGTCCAGACCCGTGCACTCTTTGCGGGAAACCTCACGAAACATCCGTGCTTTGACGAGATGCGTTCCACAGGCAAAGGCTACCGCATCGTCGGAACCCTCGATAACACAGACTCCATCATGAACCGCTCATTCTGGGTCGGCGTTTATCCCGGCATGACCGCCGCAATGCTCGACCACATGTGCGAGTCAATAATTAAAGCTGTAAATTAAACTATGCAATTGGCGATGTATCGTTTGATCAAAAGCTTTGGAGAACGTTGTTACTTGACGAGGTTTTTTCGAGTCTAGTAACGTGACGTTCGGAAAGGAGCGAAAGCGCCTTTTGAGCAAATGATATATCGACAGTTGCAGAATTGATAACACTATGAAGATAGGCTTAGACAACAACGAAATCAAGGATAACGACGCCGCCCACTCCGACGGTCTTGCGGACATGATCCGCGAGCAGTCCGAAAAAGAGAAGACGAAGCTCTCGGACCTTAAGGGCAAAGCGAAGGCTGCATACATCTGGGACTACTACAAGTGGTGGTTCATCGGCGGCATAATCGTGATCGTGCTTGCCGTAACGTTCATCAGGGACTGGCGCGAGAACTCCAAGCCGGTGTTTTTGTACGCGGAAATGCTGAACACGTACTTTGCTTATGATAAGTCAAACACGATAAGTGACGACTTCGTGCGCGCCGAGAACATCGACCTTGATAAGGAGCAGCTCGTGATCGGAACGGATACGTATCTGTCGGATGAGAACTTCGACAACACGATGATCGCATTCCAGCAGAGGCTCATCGCAAGCTATGCAGCGCAGTCGATCGATGTAGTGATCGGCCCGAAGAAGATACTCGAGGGCCCGGCAAACTGCGACGCATACGCAAACTTTGAAGAGATACTCCCGAAGGAACTTCTCGAAGAACTTAAGGACCGCGACTACGAACTTTATTACTTCGATCCTGCAGCCGATGAGATCGATGATACGGGCTACGACCCGACGCCCTACTGCGCGGGCATTTACCTTGATAACTGCACATACCTTAACAACATGGGTGAGAACGGAGCATATCCCGTGGCCGAGACCGAGGGCGACCGAATCATATTCACGATCGCAGCAAACTCGCTCAGGGTCGACCATGCGATCGATTTTCTGAAGTTTCTCACCGAATAAAGGATGAACACGATGGATTATCTGATAGTCATTCCTGCACTTAATCCGAATAAAGACCTGATAGATTACGTGGACACACTGCTGTCGCACGGCTATTCTCACGTGCTTGTTATCGATGACGGAAGCCGTGAGGACTGCCGTTTTATCTTTGATGAGATAAAGCAAAAGCCCGGCTGCGAAGTGCTGATCCATGAAGTGAACATGGGCAAGGGCCGTGCACTCAAGGATGCTATGCTCTTCTACCTTGAAAATCATACTTCGGGTGAATCCGCCCTCAGGGGCATGATCACCGTCGATTCGGACGGACAGCATATAGTTCCCGACGTCAATAAGGTCGCCGGCGCGATGAAGGAAAATCCCGAGTCGCTCGTTCTCGGTGCCAGAAACTTCAACCTCGACAACGTTCCGCCAAAGAGCAGATTCGGAAACAAGTGTACCGTTATCGCGATGAGGCTGTTTATCGGCGGCAACGTCCACGATACGCAGACGGGACTTCGCGGGATACCGAATAACCTGATCGAACGGTTTTCGCGCCTGCCGGGCGACCGTTTCGAGTATGAGATGCAAATGCTGATCGATGCCGTCCACGCACATGCGGACATAAAGGAAGTGTTGATCGAGACCGTATACATTAACAACAACAGCGAAACGCATTTCCGACCGATCAAGGATTCCGTCAGGATCTACAAGGTCATCCTCGGCACGTTCTTCAGATATCTTTTGTCGTCGCTGTCATCTTTCCTTGTGGATTACGGCATCTTCTGCGCGCTGATATGGCTGCTCGGAAAGAACTATCTGTCGGGGAACCGCCTGATCTGGGTATCAACTGTCGTCGCGAGGATATGCTCGTCGATGTTCAATTACCTCATAAATAAAAAGGTCGTGTTCAAAAGCGAGCGCGGCCCTGCAACACTTGTGATGTATTACATTCTGTGTGTCTGCGTGATGGCTTTGTCGGCACTGTTCGTATCTCTCCTTAACACAACGGGCTTTGCGCCGCAGATAGGCAAGATCGTTGTAGACACGCTGCTGTTCATAGTCAGCTACCGGATCCAGAAGATCCTTATTTTCAGATAACCCCCGGGGGAGAAGATCATGAAGAATGACATCCTCGAAAGAGGCCGAAAAGTTGAAAAGCTCATAATGGCCGTGTGCATCCCGGTCGGCGTTGTTATCGTCGCCGGAGTGATCGCGCTGATGATCATATTCAAGGGACAGGACAGCAATAAGGTAACACAGATGAGCGAGCCTGTCGCAGAAGAGCCTGCGCAGCAGCCTGTTCAGGAACCGGCGGTTCCCGAGACCACTCCGGAGCCGGAACCTACACCTGAAGAGCCCGAGCCCACGCCCGAGCCGATGCCAGAAGAGCCTGTCGGCGAGATAGATCCCAATGCCGACGATCCGGGTGTCTACATCGATGAGAACGGGGTTGTGATAACGACCGCTGAAGATCTTTATGAGGTGGCCAGAAGATTCAGTAATTCGGGAAAGGAAACCAACACCTTACTTTACGGTAAGTACGGAGAAAAAACGGTAAGGATCACCGGGACGGTTCAAAAAATGACCACAGATGATTCTTCTCATAAGGTGATCCAATTCAAGGTTAATAATCCATATAAGGTCTCTTCCGAAGATGGTGAAAATGAGTTCACGTTTGATGCGGTCATGAATGAGGGACAGGACGATGCACTTGGTGCTTTGAAGGAAGGAGATATGATAACGGTTGAGGGAGTTCTGAAACGGGATCCCGGGGCACTGCTTCTCGGTAGTTGCAACCTTACACAGTAGATGACAGATCATGATGGCGATAGTATTGGTGACAGCGCTTGCGTTTGCGACGGCTCTGGCATTTAACAGAAGAATAACGGAGACACTGCCGGTGGCCACGTTTGTGGCCGCCTTGTCTGTTTATGTGTTCGCGCTGTTTCTTCCGCTGAATATATCTACTTGGATTTGCTTTGGGATTTCGGTTGTGGTTACAGCGGTAATAGTGGTAGTGAAAGCGCACGAGTCCACCGTACAGGGTACCGGGATAAGTATTTTTATTTTTGTTGTAATAAGTTTGATAATGTGTATCCTGGTAAGTGGACACAGGGTATTCTATTATGACGACCTTAGCTATTGGGGGCTCTATACGAAGAACATTTTTAGTATTAACAGACTCCCGCAGCTGTTTGAGAACTGCTCGATCGATTACAAGGACTACACTCCGATCGTGCAGATCCTGCAGTACATCGCCATGTTTGGCAGAAGCACATTCTCCGAGACTGTGATGTTCCAAACGAACGTGTGCTTCATTTACATCATGCTCCTGCCTATCCTTTCCATGGCTTTCAAGCCACAGGATTGTTCACTTAATGAAGTTAAGACAGAAGAGAAAACCGGAGTTACTGCAAAACTTCCGAGGATCGCCGCTGTCGTGATGTATGTGATCTTCCCGCATATCCTCACTGCGCAGTTCTACTACAGGCTCGGTGTTGACCTGTTCCTGGCGCTTGTGTTCGGTTATATCCTTTTCTATATCTTCGTGTTTGAAGCAAATGACAGACAGTCCGGGTGGTTCAGGATCATCGCGATAACGTGCGCCCTGTCATATCTGGCTCTTATCAAGACAAGCGGCATCGTGCTCTGCATCCTTGCCCTGATCATGCTGGTTGTTAATGAGATCGGAGATACGAAGAATAAAAGTACCGGTGGCACGGCAAAGTATGCAGCCGGTAAAATCGGGCTTGCTGCAATATTTGCATTCGGCTCATATTACTCATGGCAATTGTTCCTGAAGTATTCGTGGAACAACGGATACCTGTCCAACCGTGTTAAAGATGGGATCATGGGCGGTTCGTTCTCGTTCCCGGAGTACACGAAGGAAGTTGTCATCAACTATATCAGGCATTTCTTCACCTATCCGCTGACACGAAACAAGATCGGTGTAACAGCATTTATCCTTGTTGTGTTCATCGTTCTGGTTCATATTCTTGCTGCGAGGAAACAGGGGCCCGGCTCTGTGATACGCCTGTTTGTATCATCCATGATCGGCCTTGTTGTGTTCTGCATCGCGCATCTTTCGATGTATCTGTTCGTGTTTGACGAGTGGGAAGCTCACGGACTTTTGGAATTTGACAGATATATCACGCAGTATCTGGGCGGAGTTTTCTTCTTATATGTGTGTATACTTATTCGAAATGCTTTTAGTGATAAATGGAAAAACACAAATAAGGTCCTGCTCTGTGCATCAACCGTGGTCTTTGCTGCCCTCCTGCCTTATGCCGATATGAGGCAGTACCTGATAAGCTCAAACTATGAGCAGGCTTTTGAAGAAGAGTACGGAGAGCTTTCGAGAAATGCCGAGAGCGAATGGAAAGAGTCCGGCATCGCAGACCTGGGGCTTCCTCTTGACGGCACAGCCAGGATCACGCTCGTTGCCGATGCATGGGATGAGACAACGCAGTTCCTCGAATACACTGCAGTCCCCCGGCCCTTCAATAACCTTATCAACACCCCTGCCGTCGATGCCGGTGACATCACGGGCTTCATTGAAGACCACTGCGAAGAATACGTCTACATCGCGCGCAATGCCTCCGCCGCCTACCCCGGCTCCTGGTCCGAAACCGTCACCCTAAACGTAGACAACTCTCCCCTCAATCCGGGCTGTCTTTACAAAGTAGAGAAAACCTCGGAAGGAAAATATCTTATAATTGTGAGATAAAGCAGGGAGAAGGATGTGTACGTTCACAAAAAAGCATTGGAACACGTTGTTACTTGACGAGGTATTTTCGAGTCTAGTAACGTGACGTGTGGAAACTGAGCGAAAGCGCCTTTTTTGGGAATGTACATATTCTTCTCCCGTAATGGAAAAAATACTTATTGAATAAGCTTCCGGCAAATATTATAATATACAAAATATAGCGAGGTACCCGTATGAACGACACATATGTTGAGGTGATGGTAAACAGGAAAACAAGCCCGCTTCTCGGGGTTGCGCGCATCGTTTTGTATGCGCTTGTGATCGTTTGTTTTCTGCTTGGCATAGTCGGGAGTGGGGTATTTTTAGTAGGGGCCGTTGCATTTGCACTGGTCGCCTATTTTGTTTTACCGAACTTTGACCTCGAGTATGAGTATCTCTATGTTGATAAAGAGATCTCGATAGACAAGATCATGTCGAAGGAAAAGCGTAAGCATGTGATGAACGTCGATCTTAACAAGATGGAGATCATCGCACCCTTAACTTCGCATGAGCTTGACTCGTACAAGGCAAGAGGAGTGAAGATATATGATTTTTCCTCGAAAGAGGAGGGCAATAAGGTCTATGCCATTGTGTACGAGAACGGACAGGAAGGTACCGTGATGGTTAATATAGAACCGAACGAGGAGATGCTGCGGGCGATCAAAAATGTATTCCCGCGCAAGGTTCTCGACTTTTAAGTCGGGTCAATTTATGAAAGAACAGGAGGAATGAGATGGGACAGATTATTTCGGAAGGCATTACATTTGATGACGTGCTCCTGGTCCCCGGTTATTCGAACGTTATCGGTAATCAGGTGGACGTGACCACTTACCTTACGCGTGACATCAAGCTGAACATCCCGATGATGAGTGCGGGGATGGACACTGTCACCGAGCACCGGATGGCGATCGCGATGGCGCGCCAGGGTGGTATCGGTATCATCCACAAAAACATGAGCATCGAGGAGCAGGCTGATGAAGTCGATAAGGTTAAGCGTTCCGAAAACGGTGTCATCACCGATCCGTTCTCACTGTCTCCCGACCATACGCTTCAGGATGCAGACGATCTGATGGCAAAGTACAGGATCTCGGGTGTTCCGATCACCGAGAACGGCGGAAAGCTTGTCGGTATCATTACAAACCGTGACCTGAAGTTTGAGACTGATTTTTCGCAGAAGATAAGGGACTGCATGACGAGCGAGAATCTCGTTACTGCAAAGGAAGGCATCACTTTGGAAGAGGCGAAGAAGATCCTCGCCAAGGCGAGAAAAGAAAAGCTTCCGATCGTTGATGATAACTTCAACCTTAAGGGTCTGATCACGATCAAGGACCTTGAGAAGCAGATCAAATACCCGAACTCGGCAAAGGATTCACAGGGAAGACTGCTGTGCGGCGCGGGAGTGGGAATCACCGCAAACGTGCTCGAGAGAGTCGAGGCGCTTGTGAAGGCAAAGGTCGATGTGGTCGTTCTTGACAGCGCACACGGACATTCGGAGAATGTTATCAGATGCGCGAAGATGATAAAAGATGCTTATCCGGACCTTCCGCTGATCGGCGGAAACATCGCAACGGGAGAGGCTACAAAGGCTCTCATCGATGCGGGATGCGATGCGGTCAAGGTCGGTATCGGACCGGGTTCGATCTGTACGACACGTATCGTTGCAGGTATCGGTGTTCCGCAGATCACCGCGATCATGAACTGCTATGATGTTGCAAAGGAATATGACATCCCGATCATCGCCGACGGCGGTATCAAGTACTCGGGCGACATGACAAAGGCTATCGCAGCGGGCGCAAACGTCTGCATGATGGGATCGATCTTCGCAGGATGCGACGAGTCTCCCGGAACGTTCGAACTGTATCAGGGAAGAAAATACAAGGTTTACCGTGGAATGGGTTCCATCGCGGCCATGGAGTGCGGAAGCAAGGACAGATACTTCCAGTCAAATGCCAAGAAGCTCGTTCCCGAAGGCGTCGAAGGACGTGTGGCATACAAGGGAACCGTTGAGGATACGGTGTTCCAGCTTATCGGAGGTATCCGCTCAGGTATGGGATACTGCGGAACTCCCACGATCGAGGATCTTAAGAAGAACGGCAGGTTCATCAAGATCTCCGCGGCTGCCCTCAAGGAAAGCCATCCTCACGACATACATATTACAAAGGAAGCTCCGAACTACTCGGTAGATGAATAGAAATGATAAAGTATATTGTTAATGATTTTAAAAGAGCGTTAAAGTCAAAGCTGGCGAAGATTTATTTCTTCGCCACATTGGCGCTTATACTGCTTGCAAATATCGCAGTCATATGTTTCAGGTTCATATACGGATCAAATGAGGGAACGTTTGCGTACAACGTTTTCAACTACGCGACGTGGTGTTTCCTCATACCGTATTACAGCTGTATAGTGCTGGGGATCATGGCATTCGGCAAAGAGTATATCTACCCTAAGAAAGAGGGGATGGTGCTTGAAGCCGGTGACACAAAGGTACCGCTCAGACCGTGGCAGCTGTACATCGCCAAACTTATCGTTACGATACTTCTTGCCATCGTATTTCTTATCGCGGCGCTCATACTTCTATATGTCGTAACACAGCTCTTCCACATTAATGAAGGCATCATTCAGTGGATGGTAGTCAGGAATTTTTTGAAGATCGCATCCCTTTCGCTCCCGCTGTGGTTTGCAGGTACAGCATTCGCGATCATGTTCCTGTTCGTATTTGAGAAGAAATGGAAAGCGGTTCTCGGCTTTGCCGTTGTTACCGTTGTGATACCGCAGATAATCCGGATCTTTTCACTCGATTCATTCAAGTTTGAATTCTTCAGGATCATCCGAAAATACACGATCACGCAGAGCTTCGGGCTCGTTCCGTACCCGTCGTATCCCGAGAGGAGCGTGCCTCTTATCGTGACGCTCGGCATTGCATACGGTGTGCTCGCAACAGTTATCGGACTGATCGTTTATAACCGCAGGAGCCGTTAATGAAGTTTTTAAAAGATAAAAGTTTTATCGTGATAATGCTCTCCGGCTTTGCCTGGGGCATTTTTGCGCATGGGATGGGACTGTTTAACAAGTACTCATATCATGATGATGCCGCGTGGTTTAACGGCGTCGGCGAGACATACGGCCTGGGCAGATGGTTTCTCGGCTTCTCCGGGAAGATCGTGCCGAAGCTTTTTGACAGCCGCAATTACTCGACACCCGTCTACTGCGGGCTTCTTACGATCGCGGCTATCTGCGTCATCATCTATCTTATCAGCTTAAAGCTTAAGATCAGATCGCCGTTCATTCTTGTGGCACTTTCCGGCGTACTCGTATGTTTTCCGGCTGTAACGAACATATTCGGATATGCATTCACGGCCCCGTATTACTACATCGGAGCGCTTCTCGGTGTTGCCGGCGGATACCTTTATTACAGATACAAAAATATCCCGTCGTTCATCGCATGTACGCTTCTGATGTCGCTTTCGGTCGGGCTGTATCAGTCAAACATCGCGATCAATCTGATGACGCTTCTGCTGTTTATGCTGGCCATGGTTTATGCCTCGCAGATGAAGTGGAAGGATTACTTTATCCTTGCGGTAAAGAACGCCGCGATCTGCGTTCTGTTCATGGCAGAGTACTTCATCTTCAATGCGATAGCACTTCGTGTAACGAACGTTCAGATGTATGACTACAAAGGCGTCAACAGCTTCGGAAAGACATCTGTATCAGGCTACATTCTCCGCGTATTTACCGCATACAAGAGATTCATAAAGCCCGCCGATTTCATTAACTACAACGGCGTTTCAGCCAACATGTTCCCGGGCGGGATCAGATACGATCACATGATCCTGGTCGCACTTTCGGTCGTTCTTATCATACTGCTCCTTCGCCGGCAAAAATCATTTGCGAAGCGTGCACAGCTTGCGCTCATATTTGCAATAAGCCCGCTGTTTTCATATGTGATCTACATCATGGTCGCCGAGGAAGATGCACACGGCGGTATGGGATTCGGTGAGGCGTTCATGTTCTTTGTTGCCGCATTTGTCATCGAGCGGCTCAGGGACAGTGAGAGTGTCGTCAGCGATAAGATCAATGTACCCGTGCTTATCCGCCGCATAGCCGTAGCCTTCATGTTTATCATCGCCTTCATGTTCGCGCGTTTTTCAAACGTCTGCTATCTCAAGGCTGAGATCATGCAGGAGGAAGCGATCAATTACTACAACACGCTGATCGCCCGTATTCAGATGACGGAAGGATATACGGCCGACACACCGGTCGCTTTCGTAGAGCCGAGGAAAAAGGACGATTCAATGCTCAAGGCGGGAAGCCTCTTTGAGCCGATCTATCTGCCGCCATATCAGGGCAACTCGATCATAAATGATTTTGCATGGGAAGAGACGATGCAGCTGTGGTGCGGATTTTCGCCGGAGGCGGGGAGTGTTCCGGACTCTGCCAATATAGGTGAAATGCCCTGTTATCCCGATGCCGGATCGGTAAAAATGATCAACGGTACTGTCGTTGTGAAGTTTTCTGATTAACTTGAACAAAAACGCTTAATAAGGTACAATCCAGTATATGAGTTTCATGCTAGATACAACCCAATTGCAGGAGTTACAGGATGTATACGCGCAGGTTGCCAACCTGTTTATTTTTTGTGTCGATGAGACCGGAAAACGTGTAACGGAGATGTCCGGCAACCCAGAGGAGATCAACCGGGTTGTTGCACTTCTTGATGAACTTCAGATCAGGGCCGCTATCAACAGGGTCCTTTTTAATACCGTTGAAGAGCAGGTCATAGAGAATACCGAGTACCCGAACGTCAAGATCGCCACAGTCGGCGTCAGGATAGGAGGAACGCCCGCATTCGCGTGGTTTATATGCGGTGTCATGCCTGACGAGGGCGGTGAGAATGACGTTACCAATTTCGAGTGTACGATCCCTCTCTACAAGTTCAACGCATCCGTAGACCTTATCCGTGAAGTATCAAACAGAATATTCGGCGAGAGCTATGTTGCCGCAAATGCGGTGGCTGATGCAAAGCGCGCCAAGGATTCGACCGAGGAGATGCAGAAGGCGCTTAAGCGCAGCGAAGCCATGACGGGCGTCGTATCGCAGCTTGGAAGTGATGACGCATTTGAGGTTATCGCGAACCGTGTCCTTGATTATACGGGAAAATACGCTGATATTTCACATGCTTATGTACTCCGTCCGAACCGTGACGGAAACGGGATCGATGTCATCGGAAGCTACGTTGCCATGGGTGAGTCCCCGCTCGATCCGGTCATTGATATCATGTCGCAGTCGTTCCTGCAGCAGATCGGCGATCAGACCAAGATCATTTCCTACCGCACGAGAATAGAAGAGAAGAACCGCGACTGGATGGATTCCATAGGGATATCCGCAGCTGTATGCATCCCGATCGCGATAAACGGCAAGACTGCGATGTGCGCGTTCTATGTTGATAACAAGATCAACCGCGAATGGGGTATGGACGAGGTCAAGTTCTTCGGGGATGCCACGAAGGTCATCCAGTCAAGCGCGACGAACCGCATCCAGCGTAATTCCATAACAAGTTCATATAAATCGCTCGAAACCATACTCGACAACGTTGGTTCGGCGATCTACGTGCGCGACGTTGCAAGCTCTAACATCGTATACGTCAACCGCATGTGCAAGAACACGTTCGAGAACGAGATCACGAGCGGTGCGATCGTGGGCCTGTTCGAGGAATCGAGCCGGTACAATACAGCTTCAAGTTACCGTGAGGTCAATTATAAAGAGAGAAACCGATGGTACGATGTCACGTCCACGAACATGATGTGGGTCGACGGCCGCAAGGTCGTGCTCTACGCGATCATAGACGTGACTGAAAAGAAACAGTACCAGAAGAAGATAGAGATGCAGGCCAACAATGATTTTCTGACAGGTCTGTATAACCGTATGTGCTGCGAAAGAGACCTGCTGCGCATCGTCGATGAAGCGAAGGAATGCGGAGGCAAGGGCGCGGTCATTTACCTGGATCTGGATGATTTTAAACACATCAACGACGGTCTGGGACACCAGTACGGCGACGTTCTGTTAAAGGCCATTTCAAACAGCCTGCAGCGCATCAACGGCGTTGAAAATACATGCTACCGAATGGGTGGTGACGAGTTCGTCATCCTTGTTCCGCATACGAGCTACGACAGATTTGAGGACATCATGGAGAGCATCAGGGTCGTCTTCAACAAGCCGTGGTTCTTAAAGGGTGCGGATTACTACTGTACTTCATCGATCGGTGTCGTTACGTTCCCCGATGAGGGCGAGACGGTCCAGGATCTGATCAGGAAGGCCGACATCGCGATGTATGCTGCGAAGAAGTCCGGTAAGAACAAGCTTGCGCACTACACTGATTCGTCGGATGTTGAGGCATACAAGCGCCTCGATATGGAAAAGAGCATGCGTGCTGCTACCGCTACCGATTACGAGCAGTTCGAGGTTTATTTCCAGCCGATCGTCGATATCCAGAAGCCGGGCAATCCCTGTACGGGAGCCGAGGCGCTCATCAGATGGAATTCATCCGAGCTTGGGTTCATCCCGCCCGGGGACTTTATCCCGCTTGCGGAGTATTTGGGACTTATCAATCCTATCGGTCTGCACGTTCTTAAGAAAGCGTGCGAAGCAGTCAAGTTCTGGAACGAGAACGGACATCCGTATTACAAGGTCAACGTCAACCTGTCGGTCGTGCAGCTCATGCAGAACGACATTGTTGAGAACATAGCAAAGACGATAGAGGAAGTCGGCGTCAATCCGAGAAACTTAACGCTCGAGGTTACCGAGTCGCTTGCGATCAACGACATGGAGCGAATGAAAAAGATACTCGGCAGCATCAAGCAGCTCGGTATCCGTATCGCGCTCGACGACTTCGGAACAGGTTATTCATCGCTCAACCACATCCGCGAGATACCGCTCGACGTCATCAAGGTCGACCAGACATTCGTCACCGATCTTGCGACCGATACATATGCACAGTCATTCGTTAAGATGATCGGCGAACTTGCCGAGGCTCTCGGCGTGCGTGTCTGCGTTGAAGGTATCGAGACAGTGGATCAGTTCAAGGCGCTCGAGAACATGAACGTGCGCATGGTGCAGGGCTTCTATTTCGACAAGCCGATGCCGCGTGCGGACTTTGAGGCGAAGTACCTCAACATTGATGCTTCTGGCGCGAATTAATATTTCCTCGAAAACGCGCTCTCGCTCTTGTTCCGACGTAGTGGACGCTAAGCTCGAAAAGACCTCGCTAAGCGCCAACGCCTTCACGAGGTTTTCTCGGAAACATTAATTCACGCCCTATATATTCTAAGAGGAGTTAAAACATGGAAAAGATCAACTTATTCAGGGAACTCAACGCGAATTCTTACCCCGGCAGGGGCATCGTGATCGGAAGAAGTGCCGACGGGAAATATGCCGTAACGGCTTATTTTATTATGGGAAGATCGGTGAACTCGAGAAACCGCGTGTTTGTTGAGGACGGCGACGGCATCCGCACAAAGGCGTTTGATGAGAGCAAGCTCGAGGATCCTTCACTTATCATCTATTCGCCGGTAAGAGTGCTCGGCAATACCACGATCGTCACCAACGGTGACCAGACCGACACGATATACGACGGCCTGAAGGAGGGAAGATCATTTGAGCAGTCACTTCGCTCACGTGAGTTTGAACCTGACGCGCCGAACTATACACCGCGTATCTCGGGTGTTCTTAACATCGAAAAAGGCAAGTACACATACGCGCTCTCGATCTTAAAGAGCGACAACGGAAACCCCGAACAGTGCTTCCGCTATACATTCGACTATGACAATCCGCTTGCGGGCGAGGGACATTTCATCCACACATACATGAAGGACGGCAATCCGCTCCCTTCATTCGAAGGCGAGCCGAAGTTCGTCGCCATCGAAGGTGACATCGACACGTTCTCAAAGAAGCTGTGGGAGAACCTTAACCTGGACAACAAGGTTTCGCTGTTCGTAAGGTATATCGATATCGCGACAGGCGAAGTGAAGACGAGAATTATTAACAAGAACGAATAAATGAACCGTCACCCCTGATTCAAAAAAGGAGTACAACCATGAAAGAACTCGAACTCAAATACGGCTGCAACCCCAACCAGAAGCCTTCGCGCATCTACCGCGCGGACGGAGGGGAGCTTCCGATCACGGTGCTCAACGGAAGACCGGGATATATCAATCTGCTTGATGCGTTCAACGGATGGCAGCTTGTAAGAGAACTGAAGGCTGCAACGGGCCTTCCCGCCGCAACTTCATTCAAGCATGTGTCACCGGCCGGAGCAGCGATCGGAAAGCCGCTTTCGGAAACACTGAAGAAGATATATTTTGTCGATGATCTCGGCGAACTGTCACCTCTGGCATGCGCATACGCAAGAGCAAGGGGTGCCGACAGAATGTCTTCGTTCGGCGATTTTGTGGCACTTTCCGATGTGTGCGACGTATCAACTGCAAAGATATTAAAGCGCGAAGTATCCGATGGAATCATCGCTCCCGGTTACGAGCAGGAAGCGCTAGAGATACTTTCACAGAAGAAGAAGGGAGGCTACGCGGTCATTCAGATCGATCCCGACTACAGGCCCGCTCCGATCGAGCATAAGGAAGTGTTCGGAGTTACATTCGAGCAGGGCAGAAATGAGATCGATATCAACGAAGAACTCCTGACAAACATCGTTACGAAGAACAAAGATCTTCCGGAGGATGCGAAGCATGATCTTCTGATCTCTCTCATCACTCTTAAATACACTCAGTCCAATTCGGTCTGCTACGTCAAGGACGGCCAGGCTATCGGTATCGGTGCCGGCCAGCAGTCGCGTGTTCACTGCGCACGCCTTGCAGGACAGAAGGCAGATAACTGGCTCCTTCGCCAGAGCCCGAAGGTCATGAACCTCGAGTTTGCCGAGGGTATCGGAAGGGCTGACAGGGACAATGCTATAGACAACTACATCGGCGACACATATATGGACGTCATCGGTGACAACGTATGGCAGAAGTATTTTGCAAAGCGTCCCGACGTATACACTGCAGAAGAGAAGCGCGAATGGCTCGATCAGATGACGGGCGTATCGCTCGGATCGGACGCATTCTTCCCGTTCCGCGACAGCATAGACCGCGGCGCCAAGAGCGGTGTGTCATACATCGTGCAGCCCGGCGGCTCGGTAAGGGATGACCTCGTGATCGAGGCATGCGACGAATACGGCATGGTCATGGTATGCAATGGGGTTAGACTGTTCCATCATTAGAGGCAGGAAGGAGGGGCCCACGAAGTGGGAAGATCCCTTACTGCACCGCGAGGCTCATCGCGAAGCGATTCTGATAGCCGAGCGTCCGCTAAATGCAGGAAGGAGGGGCCCACGAAGTGGGAAGATCCCTTACTGCACCGCGAGGCTCATCGCGAAGCGATTTAAATGCCGAGCGTCCATATTGAGAATACTATGAGACTCTATATAAAAAAATACGCCCACATCCTCCTCATCGCCGCCTTCGCCCTGATCGTTATCGTAAACGGCGCGGGCATCATCGCACGTTCCAGACAGAACATTGTGATCAACGAGGTTTGCGCATCAAATGTGGCGAGCTGCGAGGACGATAAAGGGAATTTTCCGGACTGGATAGAACTGTATAACCCGACAGACGAGCCGATCGATCTGACGGGTTTTATCGTGAGCAAATCTGCGGATCTGAAAAAGGAAAAATTCATCGTTCCGGAGGGGATCATCGTGGCGCCGCATTCTTACTGGCTGTTCGATCCGGGGTTTCCGATCTCTTCAAAGGGCTCTACGATCAATCTCGTTGATCCCGACAGGCATTACATCGATCATGTCGACACCCCTTCTCTCAAATACGATACAACCTACGCCAGAGTGAGCGACGGTAAAAATGAATGGGAGATAAAATCGCCCACGCCCGGTTATTCAAACGAAGAGGGTGAACCTCTCGATCCTGTCATAGACGGCAAGGTAAAGGCAAACGTTGATCCGGGATTTTACGAAAAGGATTTTGATCTGAAGCTGAAGGCAACAAACTGGGGAAGAGACATCTACTATACGCTTGACGGAAGCGATCCGCGAACGGACGGGATACTGTATGAAGGCCCCATTCACATAACCGACAGAAGCAGTGAGCCGAATAAATACAGCGCGATAACAGAGACATCTCCGCAGTACGACAGAGGCGAAGCCGAACTTCCGGCGTTTAACGTCGACAAATGCACTGTCGTATCGGCGGTGGCAAAAGACCTTCTCGGAAGATACACGGATGTCTTTACGTACACATATTTTGTAGGCTTTAACGATAAGGCTGCCTACGACAACTTCACGGTCGTATCCGCGGTCGTATCACCCGATGACCTGTTCTCGCATGATAACGGCATAATGGTGCTCGGCACCGACTATGACGGATATGTCGAAGCAGGACGTCCCGAGGAATACGAGGGAAGCAACGCGAACTTTACGAGAAGAGGCCGCACAAGCGAGCGCGAGGTATCACTTACCGTCTTCGACGAAAATCATATGCCGGCATATTCATCAAAGGCCGGGATCAGGATAAAGGGCCTGTCTTCGAGATGGGATCCCCAAAAGAGCTTTAACATTATTTTCAGAAATGCATATTCGGGAAATGACAGGGCACAGTTTACGACCGACGGCAGGGACTTTGACAGGCACTCGCTCTGTCTTGACAAGTGCGGTCAGGACACTGATACGAAGATGATGGATATCATCATGGAGCGGTGCATGAAGGATACTGAATGTGCCACAAATGACGGTGTTCCGTGTGCGCTCTTTTTGAACGGTGAATACTGGGGCATGTACTGGCTCATGGACAGGATCGATGAGACATATCTTGCCGATGAATACGGCGTCGTTAAGGATGACGTAGCGATAATCGACAGCGAGGATATGGGGGATGCCGGTATAAGCTGGGATTATGATTTTCTCGACAGAGAGAGTCTTATCGAATACTATGCCGCGAACATAATCGTGGCGCACAACGGCGACTGGCCGGCGTATAACGTAAGGTTCTGGTATACGACAAATGATGAAGGAACTGAGTATGGTAACGGCAAGCTGCGTCCGGTGATCTTTGACATGAATTCGCAGTCGATGCTGGATGCCGGTTATGATGTGATCGAGTGCCTGATGGAGTGGTATCCGTTCGCAACTGCGTCTGAAGATCCGCAGTTTCGCAAAGATCTTGCGGCAAAGATCGATGAGATGTGCGAAAATGAATTCGACAAAGACAAGGTCGAAGGGATGATAGATTCGGTCTGCAAAAAGATCAGGCCGCAGATGATACTTGATAAGACGCGGTTTTCAAACTGCTCCGAAGAGGAGGCGGCAAAGTCGTTTGACGATAACACCGCTCTTATCCGAAGGTTCTATGAAACGCGGTGGGAGCCGCTCAAAGCGCAGAAGGACAGATACGTTAATGGAGAATAGAAAAGCTTTCCGCCATGAACTTAAATATCTGATGAACAGGCGTGCCATGGACTGTTTTCTGCCGAGGCTGTCCGAATTTGCGTCGCCCGATCCGCATGCAGAGGGCGGTATATACCATGTCAGGAGCCTGTATTTTGACGACCTGTCAAAGAGTGCGTTCCGGGATAAGGAAAACGGTGTTGATTCGCGCCATAAGTACAGGATCCGCATATATAACTTAAGCGACTGTGTCATAACCCTTGAGAAGAAGATCAAAGAGGGTTCATACATCAGAAAAGAATCGGCGCCCCTTACACGCGCCGAATATGATATGATAATGTCCGGCAGGACTGATTTTCTGCTTAAGCGGTCTGAAAGTGCGGCAAATGATTTTGCCGTTGAGGCAAGAACGGCGCTCTTAAAGCCTTCGGTTATAGTTGATTATGAGAGGCAGCCGTTCATCTTCGAGCCCGGAAATGTCAGGATCACGTTTGACATGAACATCCGATCCGCGTTTGACGACTATGACATTTTCAAAAAAGAGACACCGTCCTACGAGGTGCTCGGGCCGGACCAGCTGATCATGGAAGTTAAATACACGCAGTTTCTGCCTGATATATTTCACGCGATACTGCCTGCGGATGCGGCAAATACATCCGCTTCAAAATACACGATGACCGTAATGAAGAAAGGGAGCATAAGATGAGCGTAAAGGATATGATCAAAAAATCGGTGCTTGAATCGGCGATGTACAACCAGTCGCTGACGTCAGGCACATACGTAACGATAGTCGTTGACATGATCATTGCACTGATCATCGGATATATCATTTACCGGATATACAAACGGTTCTTTACCGGGGTTGTTTATTCGAGAACATTTGCGGTGACACTGATCGGAATGTGCGCACTCACTTGTATGGTAACGCTTGCGATATCAACAAATATCGTGATCTCCCTCGGTATGGTCGGTGCCCTTTCCATCGTCAGATACCGTACCGCGATCAAGGAGCCGCTCGACATCATGTACCTGTTCTGGGCGATCACGGAAGGTATTACGATCGGCGCGAGCATGTATATCCTCGCCGCTGTCGGAATGCTGGTCATGCTTGTTATCATCATCGGAATGAGCCGCATGAAAGAGAAGAACAATGCTTACGTTATGGTCGTACATTTTAATGGTGACAGCGTCAGGGAGAGCATTCTTAATGAGTTAAGCTCATACGTTCACGCTGTAAAGAGCACCATCGAGCGTGATGATTCGACCGAACTTACGGTTCAGATAGACATGAAGAAGGATGACGGACTGACGGCAAAGATCAAGGCACTTAAAGGTGTCAGTGACGTTACGATGGTCCAGTATAACGGGGATTATCATGGATAAGATCAAAAAGTTTGTCTTTGAAAAATGGCATATACTTGTGCTCGCCCTGCTCATCGTGATCATATCGTGGCCGGCGCTCTTCATGGTAATGGCAAAAGGTCATGACCTTGATTTTCACCTGATGAGGATGGAGGGGATCAGGCAGGATATCTCGCTTCACAACATTCCTGTGCGCATGCAGTCAAGCTGGATCGACGGGTACGGATATCCGGTGTCGATTCTGTACGGAGATCTGTTCCTGTATCTCGGGGCTTTTTTCCGCGCTTTGGGATTTAAGATAATGCCTGCGTACAGGCTGTTTGTCGTGTGCATCAATACGGCGACCGTTGCGATCGCATTTAACTCGTTCAAAACGGTCTTTAAGAAAAAAGAGACGGCGCTGTTCTCGACGATACTGTACACAACGGCTGCTTACAGGCTCGTCGATGAGTATGTCAGATCGGCTGTTGGTGAGACGCTCACGATAGTGTTCCTGCCGGCGATAGTTGCCTGCATTTACGTCATATATACTTCGGATGAATCGAAGATACGCTGGAAAGCAGCGGTCGTGCTTGCATTTGTGTTCACATCGATAACGTGCGCGCATACGCTGACTACGAGCATGCTCATTGTAGTTTTTGCGCCGGGCTGTCTTATCAGCCTGTTCCTGTTCTGCAAAAAGGGCGAGAGGTTAAAGAGATTCGGAAACATCATCGGTGCCGGATGCCTGACGGTGCTTCTGGCGGCGTTCTTTGTAGTGCCGTTCCTTGATTTTTACATGAACGCGGATATCGGATTTGCACTCGAGGAGGGCGTGAACATACAGGGCGAGGGCCTGACGATGGCGGAGATGCTCGACTTTTTTGCCAACCCGTTCAATACGTCAACAAATGATATCCAGAAGACTCCCGGACTGGCGCTGATGCTTGGGCTTGTGTGCGGGATCGTTTATCTGATATACAGCCTTGTTAAGAAAAAGAAATTTGCCGCGCACCGACGTATCCTGTTTGAGGGTGCGTTTGCGATAGTGCTGCTATTTATGACAACGCACGTATTCCCGTGGAACTTCATCGAAAAGAACGTGCCGTTCGGTGGGATACTTACCGCGATAGAGTTTCCGATGCGATACCTGGCATTCGCACTCGTGATGCTGGCGCTTTTGTCCGGAGATCTTCTGCAGGGACTCGTTGAGACGCTGAGTTCTCAGAATGGCCCGGCAGGAGAGAATGCTCACGGATTTGATGCAAAAAAGATCATGGTATGCGCATTTGCGCTTGTATCCTTGATCGGAATATACAACGTTACAAATGTTTGCGTAAACATGGTCTCATTCGAGAAGAAGGCTCTCTTCATGGAGACGGAGGATCTGGGAAGATGGGACTACTACGCGATGGACTTCCAGCTGAAGAATTCAACTGTGGATGATCTTGATCTTGGCGTCAAGCAGGAAAGCCTTCTTGCGATGGATGTTGTATCACGCGACGGAAACGACTGGATGATCGCCTGCGTATCAGGCCCCGATTACGGCTGGGTGCAGCTCCCGGTGTTTGCGTATCCGTATTATCATGCAACCGACGTCGCAAACCCTGCAACGGAGTTTGAGATCCACGAAGGTGCGAACCGCACTGTCGGCGTTCTCCTTCCCGGCAATTATTCAGGCATACTCCACGTCTACTGGGCCGAACCGGTTCTGTGGAAGGTAATGGAGTGGATATCGCTGCTGACGTTTGTGGGATGCGTGGTGTTCCTGGTACGTAAGACAAAAACCGTATAATAATGATTTTGAATATAGAGACAACAAAAGCCCGCAAACTCACGCTTGCGGGCTTCTTTATACTCAGTAGCGAGGAAGAGACTTGAACTCTTAACCTCCCGGGTATGAACCGGACGCTCTAGCCAGTTGAGCCACCTCGCCAAAGGGGAGCGTCAATGCGAGACACTCCTGTTAGTGGGACCTATAGGGCTCGAACCTATGACCCTCTGCTTGTAAGGCAGATGCTCTCCCAGCTGAGCTAAGATCCCTAGTTCTTTGCAGAACATTTGAAATTATAATAGCAAGCCCCGGCCTTGTCAAGAACTTTTGAGCCCGATTCATACTTCTTTGTATACAGAAAACATTTCTATGATCCGTAAATTTTCCCTGCAAAAATGCCGATAAAATAACCGTGGAATTGGACTATGCGCCCGTTTTAGGGTATAATATATCCTGGATTATTATGAAAAGAGAAAGACAATGGGCATAGTCAAAAGGATCAAAAACGAGATTGAGATAGTAAAGGAGCGCGATCCGGCGATCCATTCGCCGCTGGAAGTGTTCCTGTATCCGTCATTCAAGGTGATGCTGCATTACCGCCTGGCGCATAAGCTGTACCTGAAAAAGCACTATTTTCTCGCAAGGTGGATATCGCAGCGTGCAGCCAGGAAGACGGGAATAGAGATCCATCCGGGAGCCACGATAGGTGAAGGGTTCTTCATCGATCACGGAATCGGTGTGATCATCGGTGAGACGACCGAGATCGGCGATAACGTGACCCTGTACCAGGGTGTGACACTCGGTGGTACCGGTAAAGAGACCGGAAAGAGACATCCGACCATATGCGATAACGTCATGATCTCGGCGGGAGCAAAGGTACTCGGTTCGTTCACGATCGGGGAAGGATCCAAGATCGGAGCGGGCTCCGTAGTACTTGAGGAGGTTCCGCCGGGCTCGACTGTTGTCGGCGTTCCGGGCCATGTTGTTAAGAGCGAAGGCGCGAAGATACCGCGCGAAACGCTCGACCAGACAGACCTGCCCGATCCGGTTCAGGACGACATCACAACTCTTAAGAGGGAAAACACAGAACTTACATCCCGTCTTCTCACGCTTGAGGACAAGGTAAGGCAGCTCGAAAAGTAACCGCTGGTACTTGGGGGAGTATCGGTAACTGATCAGGAGAATTTTTATGAAAAATCACATGCTCAAAAACTTCATCTCAAAAGCGATGGCATCACTCCTTCTGGTGGCGATGCTTGTTTCGGATTCGTCCGTGACCGTGCTTGCGGAAACATTTACGGATCCGGAGACAGGGATCGTTATCGAGAACATGGAAGGCGAGGAAGGATCCGGACAATCCGAAGATCAGGGGATAACGGATGAGGTCATCGCCGAAGATAACGCCACCGGAGAGCAAACCGACGGTCAATCCGAAGAGCCCGAAGAGGGAGCTGTTGAAGGTGAAGGAGCAGAGCAGGAAGAAAGCGCTTCGCCCGCGCTTCTTACAAGCACGGGTGCTCCCGAGGATGAAGGAGACTACATCGTAGTTGACGGCGAAAAGATTGAGAAAACGATTGTTGACCTCGGAGAGCGTTCGGCAGAGACAGCCGACGGAAAACCGGGCAATACCAGGACAAGCGACTTTAATGCCTTCTCCGATAAGAGCAGGACCGATTTCTTCAGAAAGTTCTATAACCAGTTGTCCGACAGCGAGAAGAAGATTTATAAATGGCTTGAAGAACACGCGGAAGATTTTATCAGGTATTCGTACGATGAGCAGGACCCCAATGCTCCGTTTGCTTACTATTTCGTTAACGGTACAACCGAGTCGACTACGAATATGAATGCTCTTCTGAATAATGCGCATGCCGAGGTTATAAATGCGTACGGATGCCTTATGTATGACCATCCGGAGATATTCTGGCCTGACCTTAACAAGATCAGTTTCGGGTATGCGTACAACGGGGCCCAGAGCGGATCGACCGTATATTACGATATGTTCCGCGTCTCGTTCTCAATATTGCAGGAAAACAATGATGGAACTGCAACAAACTATCACTCCATGATCCTTGACAGGTATGAGGCGGATACCAAATCCGATGCTTATGACCGGGTAAATGATGATAAGGCTATGTTGACAGCTACCATCACCGATATACTTAAACCGGCCAATGGTTACCCGTCGACCGGTACCATTTACGAGAAAGTATGCTTCATAAACGATGAGCTGACATACAGAAACTACTACAACCGCTATGTTGCCAAGGCACTCGAAGAGCACAGGAAAGATGAAGAGGGAAGATACCCGCATGTTGCACCTTCAGCGCTTCACAATGGCACACTTACATGGCTGACCGAGGGCGGGATGGGTGCCCACGAGGCACCTGTATGCGAATCCTATGCAAATGCTTTCAAGGCAGTCTGTGATGAGGCAGGCATTCCCTGTATCGTTGTCAGCGGTGCCGACCATATGTGGAACTATGTCCAGGATGATGACGGTGTATGGTATGCGGTAGATACTACATGGGACGACCCTGTAAGATCTAATGAATGGACACTCATTGCTACTCCGGAAGATGATATACGAAGATTCTGCATGGTCGGGTCTGCGACCAAATGCGACGGAACACATACGTTTGGGTCAGAGCATCCGGCTAATGCCGCATATGCTATAGACGGAAAGGTTCCGGCGTGGCCGACTATCTCTACCGAGCGTTGCAACAATAACCTTCTCGGAGCTGAACTCTCTACAGTGGAGGATCCCACGGCAAGCAACGGTGTTATCACCGCAAAGTTTACCACCGACAAGACAGGAAGATATTACTGGGTAGTGCGTGAACATGGAGATACAGCCCCTACCATTTATGATATCCAGGACGGTGTCGCAACTGTTACGGACGGTGCCGGAAACGGTGTCATTTCGCAGGCCAAGCCTGACTCTGCCGATCCGTTTGTCATGGAAACGACTGTTCTTGCCCCCGGCTTCTATGATCTGTATATCATGCAGCTGACGGGATACGAATACATTTCAAACGTCATAAAGTACGATAACATCAGGGTATCAAACGCACTCAGTTCAATAACCCTTAACGACATTCAGCCCGACGCATCAAAGGGTGTTCCGAGAAAGAACACACTCTATGTCTCGGCAGGTATCCCGGTAACATATACGATCGAGCCTGAAGAGCTGACGGATGAGGTAACGGTCACGCTTACGAGTACCAAACCCGACGTTGTCCAGGTAAGGAATTCGGATGTTTCTGTCTGGGGTAATCAGCAGGGATCTTCCGAGATCACGGCGACCGCAAAGTTTACCGATGAGGATGGGACTGTTCATACGGTTGAAAGTAATCCCATCACTGTAACTGTCATATATCCTGCGCACAGGATATTTGAGAAGTACGGGCGAAAATACTATGCGACAAGCGAGACAGAGCTTTACACGGGCTGGCTCGTTGAAAAGAACGGAACGTGTACACTGAAGCCGGAAACCCCCGACATTGCCTATGAGCTCGGACGCGGCGCCCATGTTTATTACTTCGATCCGACTGATGGTGACAACAAATACAAGGCAGTTAAGGGCAAACAGCACATAGGACGTACAGATTATCTGTTCGGAAGCGACGGTATTCTGATCAAGGAATGGCTGATGCTTGAATCGATAACGATCAACTCTGTTCCGGCTGAAGCCAATCAGAGCGGACCGATAGATGTAAATACGCTCTCTTACGGCTCTTCTGCAAAGCTGACTGCTGTCTGCAATCCCGGAAGAACAACGGACGATCTTGACCCCGTGTGGACTTCATCGGATCCGTCAGTTATCAGGGTCACACCTGCAGGTAAGACATTTACGATACATCAGGGCGGAGATATATGGGAGATGTACGCAAATATTGACGTACTTAAGCTTCCTGAAGACCCGACTCATCCGATCACTATCAAAGTCGAAGCAGGACAGACAACTCCCGATAACCGAAAATGGAAGACGATTGATATCTACGTAACCCGCCCCGTAGGCTGGTTCACGGTAAGCGGCAAGACATATTACGGCGAGGTAGTTGAAGTTGCAGGCCGTAAGCAGGTTGAATTTGTGACCGGCTGGTGGCCAAAGCCTTTTGATGAGCGCTATGAAGCCGAGAAAGAATACTATTTCGACGCTAATGGCGTAATGGCAACAGGCCTTGTTGATATCGGAACAGCAATATACGATTTCGGACATGACGGTGTCCTTCGCAAAGAACGTGAAAAGAAAGGATTTGTAGAGCTTTCGGGACAGACGTTCTATTACGATGATGCCGGAGATCTCGTTAAAAACGATGTTGTCAGCGATGAGCTCGGCAATCACTTCTTTATGGATGCAGGTGACGGTCATATGCTGACGGAGTGCTGGATAGAGTTTACTCCCGACGGATCGTCGACAGAGCATTATCTGTATGCCGACAAGGATGGCAAACTGGCTGACGGTCTGACACGTATCAACGGTCAGATGTACTTCTTTACCACATCAGAAGATGGCGATAATGTACCGTGCTCACTGGCAACAGGCAGGCAGGATATTAACAATGCTCCTTATTACTTCTTCGATGATACCGACTACACGAAGTGCTATATGGCGATGGGGTATTTCGAAGCAGGATCTAACCGTTACTATGCACTTCCCGACAGCGACAGGAAGGCCGGACAGCTTCAGTCGGGCTGGGTATTTGTTGATGATACGAATATAGGCGGCACTGTCGTTCCTGCCGCATGGAGACAGTTTGCGGATTCTGAAGCAGCGGATCCCTATGCGGAGATTACTTCAGCAAGCCGCGAAGGCTGGATCAGGATGGATGACGGCACCAGGTACTACCGCAACAGTAAGGGTGTACAGGTTACCGGCTGGCAGACGATAGACGGCCATAAATACTATTTCAATGCCGACGGATCCGTAGTAACAGGCCTTGTGCAGATACCTGCGACAAAGGGCAGCTGGTATTATTTCGGTGAGATCGATGATTTTGACCATCCCGAAAGTGAGAACTACGGAATCATGCAGACGGGACGCGCCACCACGGGCGGAAGATCATATTTCTTCAACGCTTCAGGCGTCAGGGTCACAGGCTGGCAGAAGGATACAAACGCGTCAAATCCCACATTCGGTAAATGGGATTTCTATGATCCTGCAAATGACGGAGAAGCATTAAATGCTATAAATACGACACTTTACTCAGATCCCAACTGGTATACGATCGGTGAAGCAAGATTCTATTATATAAATGGCACCACGCTTGCAAAGGGCTGGCAGACGATAGACGGCTGCAGATACTACTTTAATCCTAACGCGAATGCAGCAGGCGTGCCGGGACAGATGGCTGTCGGTGTTACAACGATTGGATCAGCCAAGTATTACCTTCGTGAAACTGATTCCGAGACCCGCATGGGTGATCTTCTGACGGGTCATGATTTTGCCAGGGATAAGGATGATTTTGAGAGAGAATACCTTGCAAATGCGAGCGGAGTGCTTCAGCTCGGCTGGCGGAAGGCCGACGGAGAGTGGGCATTCTTTGATTATGTAAAGGGATACAGGGCTGATGATGCTGTGGTCGGCACCGATAACTGGGTAATTACTCAGGAGGGAACGACACCGGCAAAGTACTCCAAGTACTTTTTTAAGAACGGAACAACACCTGTTACGGGTAAACAGACAATAAACGGAAAGACATATGTCTTCGGTACGAGCACTGCTGACGGAACATACGGCAGGATGAAGAGCGGATTCTTCAAGGAAGGCAAGTTCTGGTACTACGGAACACCTTACGATGAAACCAATGAAGACAGCACCAGATCGACTGACGCGGGAAGCCTTAAGAACGGGTTCGTAACTGATGGCGGTATCACGCGTCACTTTAACAATAACTTTGAAATGCAGACCGGATGGGTGATGATCGGCGGAGAGTGGCATTATTTCCTGACCGAGGCTGATGTTGCATCCGGCGGTATAGCTGAAGGTGATCCTGTAGGTAAAGAGATCCCTATGACGAAGAGCTTTGAGTGGTACAAAGGTACGCACGATCCATTCGTTGACATTTATTTCTGCTTCAAGGGCGGATCAACGCTCATGAAGGGCTGGCAGACCGTCAACGGTTACAGGTATTACTTTGATCCGGTGACCGGTATGCAGATAACGGGTGTACAGAAGATCGCCAATAACTGGTACGACCTTGGAGGTGTATTTGCCGATACGGCGATAGGTCATGTAAACGGCTATGCAAAGACCGGATGGTCTGATGGAACGGCTGCTGCAAGTGATTACTACTATAATGCTTCCGGTGCAAGGATGACCGGATGGCAGACAATAGAGGGCAGAAAATACTACTTCAGGCCGCAGGCATCAGGCGAGATTCTTGACGGGACTGATTACGGCAAGAAATATAAGAATACGGTGCTTTCTGTCGGAAAGGACAGGTTTGTCCTTGATGCAAACGGTGCAATGCTCACGGGATATTGCAGCCTTGGAACGAAGAATTACTACACCAATGCAAACGGGGTAATGCTCTACGGCTGGCAGAATGTTAACGGAGCGATGCATTATTTCAGACTGTCAACGGATCCGACGGATCCCGGGGCAGAAGATACGGCGACCCTGGGCGCTGATAACTTTATCGTTGTTGATGGTCAGACGTACTATCTCAAGAACGGCACGACAATGGCAACGGGCTTTGTTGATGTTGCGGGAAAGAGATACTACTTTGACGAGACGAACACAGAGACCCGCGGTCAGATGTTCAAGGATACATGGTTCTTCTACAAGAACAAAAAATACTATGCATTTGCCGACGGACATCTTGCGAAGGGGTATTCTGCTATCGGCGGCAAGAACTACATGTTTGGAAACGATCACACGATCCTGACAGGCATACAGACTGTTGACGGACAGTTCATGTTCTTCGATCCCGATGCGGACCAGAATACCGCAGAATATGGCGCCAGGAAGGATTATACACCGGCAAACGGCATTGCAGGTTTCTTCAGAACGGATACAGGAACGATCTTCTATATCAAGAACGGAAAGATCCAGACAGGCTGGCAGACGGTTGAAGGCCGCAAGTACTACTTTGATGCGACGGGAGTGCTTCAGCCGGGATTGTACAACCCCGATACTGAGCTTTATGAAGGCGAATTTAAGATCGGAAACAAGATATACAGAAGTTATACGTATGCCGAGGCGCACGCTCTCGGGGATGATGCGCTTGAAGGAAGTGTATATTCGGGCTTCAAGAACTACGAAAGATCAGGCAAAAAATGGACATGCTACTACGATGCAAACGGTCTTTGTGCAAGCGGATGGGTGAAGTACGACAACGGATTCTATTACTTTAACCCTGATGACGGCGTGATGCAGATCGGATGCTTTACGGTCGGAAACTACATGTACTTCTCGGATAAAAACGGAAGACGTCTGACGGGCCTTGTTAAATACAACAACAATACGTACTTCTGCGACGGAAACGGTATCGCAAAGTCAGGCTGGCAGACGGTCAAAGTTGATGGTGAGAACCGCAAGTTCTGGTTTGATGCAAATGGAGTTATGTTAACTGGACTTCAGAAGATCGGTAACTACTGGTATTACTTTCAGGATGTTCCCGGAATGGTTGAAGGACAGATGAGGACCGGCTTCTTTACGATCGACAGGAGCGGTGACAAGTACAGCTACAATGCGAATTCATCGGGAGTTCTTCAGTTCGGTCCGGCACAGAATAACGGTGATTGGAGCTACTATGCGAGCGAGTATGATAATAATACGTATTCCGACAGCATCGATATAGGTGCGGGATACGTTTATGAGCCGTACAGCAATGAAAGACCGGGCTGGTACAAAGTTAAGTTCACCGATGCCGACCCGGGTGTTTACGGTACGGATTACATCTATCTGTATGCAACAAAGGGCAACAATCCTTCAAAGGGCTGGCAGAGCGTGCCGGGCCTTGACGGTAATAAGCATAAATATTACTTTAACCCTTCAAACGGTGCGTTGATGATCGGCAGGATCACTGTTTCAGGCAAAGACTACCAGCTTGGTGATGATGAGGCAGATCTGTCCACATTCGGAACATTTAGTGCCGATACGATAGGATTCCAGTCATTTGACGGCGGCTCAACGTGGTATTACTTTGATGCCAACGCAACGCTCGTAACGGGCTGGGTCAATAAAGTATACGGTCCGAAAGATACGCACAAGGAAGCCGGACTCGGAAGCTTTTACCTTGATCCGAATGAGGGCGGAAAGCTTGCAACGGGTCTTACCGTGATCGGCAAGAACACGTATTATCTTGAAAACAGGGATGACAGAGTGCCTGGATACGGCAGGCGTGTGGATAGTGAGGTTGTTCCTGTTGGATCAGACCGCTATATCTTCGGATCAAACGGCGTGATGCTGACCGGGTGGCAGAATGTGGATGATGGCGTAACCATCAGAAAGCAGTATTTTGCGCCTGAACTTCAGTCAGGAACCGAATATACTGACAGGAGCGGATATGGCAGCGTTTACGTGCTCAGAGTCGGAAACAACATATACAGGCTTGATGACCAGGCGTATGCATATCCTATACCGGTTGAGGCCGGCTATACAAAGGGATTTGATCCGGTTGCCGGAATTTATCAGGATGCAAACGCAAAGATCGCTACAGGTCTCCAGTCGATAACGATGCCGACTCCGAACCCGAACAGCAAAGTTACGATGTACTTCAGTCCCGAAAACGGACTGTATGCTGACAACGAGTTCGTGACTGTAGGAAAGAATACATATTACTTTGGGGAAGACATCTATGGAAGAACCGGAGTTATGCTGACCGGATATCAGCCCGGCATAGGAGGAGAAAACTATCTGTTTGCTTCAAACGGTGTGATGCTGACCGGATGGCAGAAGTGTCCGGACGGCTTAATGCGTCTGTTTGATACGAAGACAGGTAAAGAAATAACAGGTGTCTCATCTGTATATCCTGTTACTGCAAGTGAAGGCTGGTACGAGTACGCGGATGATGACGGCAGGATCGTCAGGTACTATCTGAGAAACGGAAAGCCTCTTACGGGCTGGCAGGCCGTCAATACGATATACGGCCCGAATCATGAGAAGGGAAGGTTCTATTTCAATCCCGACGGAACCGTGGCTTATTCCGACACCGGTGAGATAAGCGTAAGCAATGTCATATACAATTCACTGCCGTATAAGGAAGGTGGATCAGTTGTGCCCAACAGCGATTACGGACGCATGACTGAAGGCTTCTATGAAAAGGACGGCGGATTCAGATATGCCGATGCAAACGGAAAGATGATCACCGGTTGGCTGACCCTGCCCCGTGGAGTCGACAAGAAGAAGTACAAGTATTACTTAAGCTCGGCCGGAATGCTCTGCACGGGCGTTACCGATGTGGGCGGATACAAGTATTACCTTATGGACTACGATCCGGTTAGTCATGCCGATAAGAGAGATCCCCGCACGAACTATGAGTTCGGAGCGCTTCAGCTCGGAGCAGGTGGAGTGATCCGCTCCGAAAACCCGGCTGCCGACTACCGTGTCAATTCATCGGGCGTTATCCAGAGCGGATGGGTATTTATTAAGAATGGTACGGTCTATGATCCGGAATATTACGATACAAAGATAGATACGTTCGGACAGAAGATCGATGTGATCCCTCTGGTAGATGGAACAGGAACAAAGAGAACAGACTGGTACACAATGGACGGCGACTGGTATCTGATCGAAGGTGGAAAGACTCTCAGGAAAGGTAATTATGCCCAGACCGTTACCATCGCAGGAGTCAGGAAGTCACTGTTATTCGCTCTTGATCCCACAACAGGCGCATTATATGATACCGAAGGAATATTCAACATCGGTAACAATCGTTATTATAACACCGGTTATGAAGGCGGACCCCTTACCGGATACCCGAACAATGCAATAGCGGTAAGTGCGAAGTTTACCAGGTCCGGCAAGACGTATTGTGCAAACAATAAGGGAGTTCTTCTGACAGGGCTTGTCAACGAGACAAGAAATAAGGTTGTGTATACATCGCTTTATAACCCGACCGACTGTGCACGGTTCGAAGGTGGGATGTTCACGTATAAAAATAACGTTTATTACGCATTCACTGACGATGATGAAACTGCGGACAGAATTCCGGAGGGATTTGAAGTCGGAGATCTTGCCAAGGGAAGAGTAACACTTGAAGTTGACGGAGTGGAGTCAGGATACTGGTTTGACAATAACGGTGTCAGAAAGACCGGATGGGCAAGCTTCAGGGAGGCTGATAAAAAGACTTATAAGTACTACTACGATACAGACGGCAGGATGCTTTGCGATGGACAGTTTACGATCGCAGGCAAGGATTATGTGTTTGATGCTGACGGAAAGCTTTATACCGGAGTATATGAGACGGCTGACGGAAGCAGATACTGGTCCGACGGAAACGGCATTCTTTACAGGGGATGGAAGTACGTTAAGGAAGGTGCTGTCAGCACATGGCGTTATTACCGCCAGTCGGACGGAAAAGAGCTCACAACGGCCGGTATCGATGATGATAACAAGATGCTCTTCATGCCTGGAAGCATTCAGGGTAATTACTGGGGTGTTGTGAAGGAAGACGGCAACGTCTATGCATACTACATAAACAAAAACAGTGCGCCTGCAAAGAACACGTGGCTCGCTATTGACGGTAAGAGATACTACTTTGATGCTTCCGGAGTCCTTTACGGCAGCGGAACAGCCATGCAGCGACTTTCCGATACTGTCGGAACACCGCTTGGTTCTGCTGAGGATGTAACTGTTATGACTCTTGGCGCAAACAGATTTGCGGTCGTGCCTGTTGATGATGCAGAACTTCTGACATATACCGGAGGGGTAATGCCGGTAGGATATGCCGTTTCGGGATTCCTGACAAATACTGATGGTGTTCTGTTCTATGCAAATGCTAACGGACAGCTGATCAAGGGATATGTGACGCTTACCAGGGATAAGGTTAACTGGAAATACTATGCTGACACCAATTTCCGTATCCTTACCGGACCGTCATATATCGGTGCAAATAAGTATCTGTTTGATACGGCGGACAACTACGGACAGCTTCTGTCGATAGATCACAAGAATGCGCTGACGGGACTTGTGCAGTCTGACGGTAAGGAGTACTTAACTGACAATAACGGTGTGATCCTGACTGGATGGAGAAATGTCAAGACAGCAGCCGGAGCGATATGGTATTATTTCGATCCTGCAACAGGTGAGAAGCAGACCATAGATCATTGGGCAGGAAACTGGGTTGTAATGGATGATGGAAAAGTATTCTACATCGCAAACCAGAAGACCCTGACCAAAGGATTTGCCAAAGTCTACGGTACGTACACAAATCCTACGGAAGGTATAGCCCATAAGTTCTACTTTGATGCTTCTACGGGAGAGCTTCTTAAAGCAGCTCCGGGAGATGAGTATGCTTCATTTGAGAACGGCGGCTATACTTACGAGGTCGATGAAGATGGAGTACTTACAGTCGGATGGGGCCGGGCCGGCCGGACCGAAACGACTAATCCGAACATAGAGGCGGATTCCTGGTATGATGCGAACGGACGTATGGTAAAAGGTGCTGTGACCGTTACCGGAAAGGGTGCAGGATACTATTATTTTGACAATAACGGAAAGATGGTCACCGGCATTTCGAAGGTAAATGGAAAGACGTACATGTACGGCAGCAATACCGCTGCCATTGCGGGACATCAGGAGATTTCCTATGACAGAGGAAAGCTTCACAAGAATTACTACGGAGAGCAGGATGATACGGCCGCTAAGTATAAGAGTGACGGTAACGGCGTCATGATGACCGGATGGCAGTACTTCAAGACAGGTACGGTATCCGAATGGCACTATTTTGACTTTAATGACTATAAGGAAAATACAACAGCCGTCTGGGATAGTACTAAGAACTGGTGCACGCTGACTCTTAACGAGGGTGGAAAGGATGTAAGGGCGAAGTATTACTTCAAGAACAACTCGCTCTTAAAGGGCTTCCAGCTCATAGGCGGAAGAAGATACTACTTTGATACAACGGGCCGTATGGCTACGGGGCTCTGGAACATCTCAGGAGTGCTCTATTATTTCAATGAGACTGTAGATGATGCCGATCCTTCTGCTGAGGGAATGCTTCTCACAAACGGCATCACGAATTCGGGCGGAAAGTATTATTACATGGGATCGGACGGCAAGAACAAAAAAGGCTGGTTTACGATCTCAGGCAGCAGATACTATGCAGATCCCGTAACGGGTGAGCTTGCCGTTGGTCTCGTACGCCTTGACGGTAAGAACTACTTCTTCAGCGATGCCGATGCAACGCTCGGACAGATGCAGACCGGATTCTTCAGGATATCCGATTTCGGACAGAAGTACTATGATACAACAGAGGGCGCATCAAACATGTACTATGCCGATGCAAACGGTGTGATACTGAATTCCGGATGGACAAAATACAGACCGAAGCCTAAGGATCCCGATCCTCAGGATTGGTCGTTCTACGCTGCACCGAACCTTCCGGGTATCGATATGGGTGAATTCACTCTTACCGGTGAGATAGCCGCAGGTGATGTCCTGATCGATACGAACGGACTTGTATGGTATCTTGATGACGGAGTTGCCGGACATGACGGATTTGCGATAGGACAGGCATATTCGGGTGGTACAACAACAGCCGAAGATATAGAAGATTACTTCAGATTCGATCCCGATACTGGCGCAAGACGTAAGGAAGTGCTGTATTTCTACGGTAATTACTACGGCATGGACATTGATGCGAACCAGACAAGAACCATCAATACGATGCGCTGTTACATGAACACCGACATGAAGTATTCAACCCCGTCGGATGATTTTATCATCGTAAACAATTACAAGGTTGTGAACGGTAAGCAGGTTGGGGACAATACGGTGCTTAGAAATAAAGGACTGACCAACTACGATGCTGCCACATTCCCGATGTGCGCATCCAATAAGGACGATGCACCTTCAGAAGAAAAAGCGGGATATGTTGCGGAAAATGACCTGAACCATGATGATATCGTGGATGTTCAGGATGCGGAGATCTACTCAAAGGATGTTTATGATCGGGCCATAGCCAAGTACGGTCCTCGGAACCTTATCCTGGCAGGCGCATCATCAGGTGCGGGCATATGTCTCGGATTGTATAATTACGCATTTGAACGTGAAGCTGAAGAAAACAAGAATTATCTGCTTCCGGAACAGGTTCTTCTGCTGAGCCCGTGGATCGATGTGAGCATGACCAATCCGAAATGTACCTCGATCTCGAAGAAAAATGCAGGACCGACTGACGTCGGAACGCTTAAATACTGGGGAGAGCGCTACACCAGGACAAAAGGAGTGACGTATTCGTTCGCAACTTCATTGAACCTGCGCAACGTTGATAAAATGGACAACATCTTCATGTATACCGGAACATATGATCCGTGCAACTTTGACTGCGGCAAATATGCAGATATAGCGAAGGCTTTTGATAATCTCGGTGTGAAGGTGAACTATTACTCGGGTGAGCAGCACGGATTCATGTTCTTTGCGGCTGACAGGAATGCCGTAAACGTGACCGTTGACTTCTGCAGAAAGGTTATGACAAATTAATGTTTGATGCACAAACTGCCACTGATGAATGCGTTAAGTGGATAAGACAGTTCTTTGAGGAAAACGGGAAAGGCTGCAACGCTGTTCTTGGGATATCGGGCGGCAAGGATTCTTCGGTCTCGGCGGCACTCTGCGTTGAGGCGCTCGGAAAAGACCGCGTTATCGGAGTCCTTATGCCGAACGGCGAGCAGGCTGATATTGATATGGCACACCTCCTGTGCGATCATCTCGGTATCAGGAAGATAATAGTGAACATCAAGGATGCGGTAGAGGGTGTTAAGGGCGCGATCCCGTTTGAACTTGAGAATCAGAGCGTCATCAACCTTCCGCCGCGTATCAGGATGGCAACTGTCTATGCCGTATCCCAGAGCATGAACGGAAGGGTCGTCAACACATGTAACCTTTCCGAGGACTGGGTAGGATATTCAACAAGGTATGGAGATGCGGCAGGTGATTTTTCGCCTCTTCAGAACTTCACGGTGCAGGAGGTCAAGGCGATCGGACGCGTACTCGGCCTTCCGGTTTCACTTGTTGAAAAACCGCCTATAGACGGACTGTGCGGCAGGACCGACGAGGACAACCTCGGCTTTACGTATGCGGTACTTGACCGGTATATAAGGACCGGCGAGATCGACGATCCGGCAATAAAAGAACTTATTGACAGGAAGCATAAGGCCAATGAGTTCAAGATGAAGATGATGCCGGGATTTAACTACGGATTGGAGATAAAATGCGGATAGGAACAGGATATGACGTGCACCGCCTCGGGCCTGACAGAAGGCTTGTGATCGGCGGTGTTCAGATACCATATGAACTCGGACTTATAGGGCATTCGGATGCGGATGTCCTGTTGCATGCTGTAATGGATGCGCTTCTCGGTGCGGCTGCTCTCGGGGATATCGGAAAGCATTTTCCGGATACCGATGAGAGATACAGGGGCATTTCGTCGCTGAGCCTTCTTGACAGCGTTGCAAAACTTCTGGAGCGCGAAGGATGGATCGTTGAGAACATCGATGCCACGATAATAGCCCAGAGGCCGAAGATGAGGCCATATATCGACACGATGCGTGAGAATATAGCAAAGACGCTCGGGATCGAGGCTTCACAGGTCAATGTCAAGGCTACGACCGAGGAAGGACTTGGATTTACGGGAAGCGGTGAAGGCATAAGCGCTCAGGCTGTGTGCCTGTTGTCTGCTGTTGATGAGCTCTGTGAGAACAGCGTTGCCGTTGATGCCACTCAGAGAAACTGTGCAGCATGTCCGGGCTGTGCTCGGCTTACCGATAAGTTACCAAAGGCTGATAAGAAGACTGAGAAGAAGACCGGAAAAAAGGATAAAAAGCCGGAGAAAAAGGCAGGAAAGAAGAAATCCGGCACCAAGAATAAAAAGAAAGCAGGATCATCAAAATGAAACTCTACAATTCCCTTACGAAGAAAGTCGAGGAGTTTGTTCCAAACGTTGAAGGAAAGGTCGGCATGTATACATGCGGGCCTACAGTTTACCACTTCGCACATATCGGAAACCTGAGAAGCTACCTTTGCGAGGACGTCCTTGAAAAGCTGCTCAGATACTGCGGTTATGACGTTAAGCGTGTCATGAACATTACCGATGTAGGACATCTGTCATCGGATGCCGATACGGGCGAGGATAAGATGCTCAAAGGTGCAAAGCGCGAGCACAAGACCGTCATGGAGATCGCGAAGTTCTATACGGATGCATTCTTTGCGGACTGTGCAAAGCTTAACATCAAGACTCCCGATGTTGTGGAGCCTGCAACGAACTGTATCGATGAGTTCATCCACATGATCGCTGTCCTGCTTGAAAAGGGCTATGCATACAAGGCCGGCGAGAACATCTATTTTGATACGTCAAAGCTTGACAGCTACTACGTGTTCGGAAATCAGAACGAGGACGAGCTCATGGTAGGTGTAAGGGACGATGTTACCGAGGATGAGAATAAACGCAACAAAAATGATTTTGTCCTGTGGTTCACGAAGTCCAAGTTCGAAGACCAGGCGCTCAAGTGGGACAGCCCCTGGGGCGTAGGCTATCCGGGCTGGCATATAGAGTGCTCGTGCATCAGCATGAAGCACCTTGGCGAATACATGGACATCCACTGCGGCGGCGTTGACAACATGTTCCCGCACCACACGAACGAGATCGCCCAGTCGGAGTCGTATCTGGGACATAAATGGTGTAATTACTGGTTCCATGTGCATCACTTAAATGACGAGACAGGCAAGATGAGCAAGTCCAAAGGCGAGTTCCTGACGGTATCTCTCCTTGAGGAGAAGGGGTATGATCCGATCGTGTACCGCCTGTTCGCACTGCAGAGCCATTACCGCAAGCCTCTTGTGTTCTCGTATGAGGCACTTGATCAGGCTGCAACGACATATAAGAAGCTGAAGAACAGGATCGCTTCGATCCATGAAGACGGCGCGGTAGATGACGCTGCCGTTAAAGAGTGGCATGACAGGTTCGCGGAAACTGTCGGAAACGATGTAAATACCGCGATGGGCATAACACTCGTGTATGATGTCATAAAATCAGACCTCAACGGGGCTACGAAAAGAGCCGTGATAAATGATTTTGACTACGTGCTCGGATTAAAGCTGCTGGAGGCTCCCGCAGGCGGCGATAGTGCAGATAATGCGGAAGATCCCGAGCTTGCAGCCCATGTTGAAGAGATGATAGCAAAGAGAGCCGCTGCCAAGAAGGAGAAGAACTTCGCGCTTGCCGATGAGATACGCGCAAAGCTCCTTGAGGAGGGCATTGAGCTGAAAGATACGCGTGAGGGTGTAGTCTGGAGCCGTCTGTAATGGCAGATCACGATATGTTATCGACAATAAAAGAGCGATTCAATCTGACCGGAGACGATCCCGGGCAGTATTCGCCGCTGTCGCTTGCGTTCATCGGGGACAGCATTTACGGGGCCGTTGTGAAGAGCATAGTTGTGCTTGAAGGGAACTGTCCCGCAAATTCGCTCGATCATAAGGCTGTTAAGTACGTCAAGGCGATCGGCCAGGCGAAGGCCGCGGATCACATGATCGAGAACGAAATATTTACCGAAGAGGAGATGGCGATATACCGCCGCGGGCGAAACGCCAAGTCTCCCACGACCGCCAAGAACGCACCGGTTGGTGATTACCGCAAGGCCACGGGGCTTGAGGCGGTGATCGGGTGGCTGTATCTGAAAGGTGAGATGGAGCGGGTAGTGGAACTCGTGGGGGTTGCAGTAAGTTTGTAGCGTAACAGATGTTGCAAAGGAAAAATATATGGCATACGAAGAATTCACAATAGAGGGCAGGAATGCCGTTATAGAGGCACTTCGCGCGGGTAAGCCGATCGACAGGCTGTTTGTGCTTGACGGGTGCAATGACGGACCGGTGTCGACGATAAAGCGCGAGGCAAAGAAAAGGGATTTGATCGTGAAGTTTGTTGATAAGGACAGACTTGATCACATGAGCGAGACAGGGCATCACCAGGGTGTCATCGCGCAGTGTGCGGCGTACGAATACGCTGAGGTGTCGGATATACTTGCTAGGGCAAGGGAGAAGGGCGAGGATCCGTTCATCATCCTGCTTGATAATATTGAGGATCCGCACAATCTTGGTGCGATCATCAGGAGCGCGAACCTTGCGGGTGCACACGGTGTCATCATCCCGAAGAACCGCGCCGTTGGGCTTACCGCGACTGTTGCAAGGACAAGCGCGGGAGCACTCAATTACACGCCTGTTGCAAAAGTCACGAACCTTGCAAGGACTATTGAAGACCTTAAGAAGGAGGGCATCTGGTTTGCGTGCGCCGACATGGACGGGGTGAGCATGTACAAGCAGAACCTGACGGGCCCGATCGGGCTTGTGATCGGAAACGAGGGAGAAGGCGTGAGCCGTCTCGTTAAGGAAAAATGCGATTACGTCTGCGCGATCCCGATGAAGGGCGACATCGATTCGCTCAACGCATCAGTGGCAGCGGGCGTTCTGATGTATGAAGTTGTAAGGCAGAGGTCATGAAGAAGATAAAGGTTGCGTTTTCGGATTTTTGGGATATTTTCGATCCGAAGGACAATTTCATCATGGATGCGCTGAAGGCAAACTTTGAAGTTGAGATCTCGGATGATCCCGACTTTGTTTTCTGTTCGATATTCGGAAGAAGATATCTGAAATACGACTGCGCCCGCATATACTATACGGGCGAAAATCTTACGCCGGACTTTAATCTCGTCGATTACGGAATGGGCTTTTCGGATATCTCGTTTTATGACAGATACCTCCGCCTCCCGCATTACGTGCTCTATCCGCGTGCATGCGAGCTGGCACAGAAGAAGCCTTCGATGAGCGATAACGAGCTTCTTGACAGGAAATTTGCAAGCTATGTGGTTAGTAATGCCGTATCGTGCAAAGAGCGCGGCATAATGATAGATAAGATAAACGCGTATAAGGAGATGGCCTCGGGCGGCAGATACCGTAACAACGTGGGCGGCCCGGTAGCCGATAAGATCGATTTTTCAAAAGGGTACAAGTTCTCGCTTGCCTTTGAGAACAGCCCTTCAAGGGGATATACGACGGAAAAGATCATGGAAAGCTTTGCCGCGGACACGGTTCCGATATACTGGGGAAACCCCGATATCGCGAAGGAATTCAATCCGGAAAGCTTTATCAACTGCCATGATTTTGCCTCGTTTGACGAGGCGGTTGAGTTTATCAGGAAGGTCGATAACGACGATGAGCTGTATCTGAAGATGGTAAAAGCTCCGATAACGGTCGAAGGATCGGAGGCCGCAAAGTGCCTGGATAAGGACTATCTGGCGGATTTCCTGCTTAAGATATGCTCTCAGGAGCCGGCGGATGCGATCAGGCGAAACCGTATCTATCAGGGGCAGTATTACGAGGACGAAGCGCGTTTTCACGAGAAGGCAGACAGAATGCTGCGCCTTCCGAGAAGAGCGGTAAGAGCACTCAGGAACAAGCTTAAACAGTAGGACATGACATACGAAAACATGACAGATGAGGAGCTGATCATCGCTCTTCGTGACGGTGACGGAAAGGTCATCGATTACATAATCGAAAAATACAAAGAGCTTGTGCGCAAAAAGGCGGGCAGCATGTTCATCCTCGGCGCCGACAAGGAGGATCTTATTCAGGAAGGTATGATCGGCCTCTACAACGCCGTCAGGGACTACGATGCCGGAAGAGATGCGAGCTTTTATACGTTTGCGGATCTTTGTGTGTCGCGGCAGATGTACAAGGCTGTCGAGGCACAGAACCGCAAGAAACATGCGCCGCTCAATTCCTACATTTCGATATATGAAGACGAATCCGACAAAGGAGACGGAGAGAAGAGCGGCATTCCCGAAATGCTCATCGCCAAGGCCGGCATGAGTCCCGAGGACGAGGTCATCGACCGCGATGAGACCGAGCAGCTCGAGAAGAAGATATATGAAAGTCTGAGTGATTTTGAACAGAAGGTGCTGAACTTAAGACTTACAGGTATCGAATACACCGACATAGCGAAAATCCTCGGACGGGATGCGAAGTCGACCGACAATGCATTATCAAGGATCAAAGTGAAAGTCAGGAAGATACTCGAGAAGTAAGCAATATTGTTGACTTTTTCACATGTACTGTGATAGAATTTCATCGGTTTGCTGACGTGGCACAGTAGGTAGCGCACCGCATTGGTAGTGCGGAGGTCTCGGGTCCGATTCCCGACGTCAGCACTTGTAGGAAGGAGGGACCCACGAAGTGGGAGGATTCCTTCCTACCGACCCGCGAAGCCGGAGGGGCCCTGCCTTGAGGGGTCTTTTTTTATTCCATGAACAAGTTTATCGGTGACAGAAAATTCTATAAGAGCGTCTTTGCCATCGCGCTTCCGATAATGGCGCAGAACGGTATTTCGAGCTTTGTTAACATGCTCGACAACCTGATGGTGGGAAGGATAGGGACCGAGCAGCTGTCCGGCGTTTCGATCGTAAACGACCTCATGTTCGTGTATCAGCTGTGCCTGTTCGGAGCCATAAGCGGAGCAGGCATTTTTACTGCCCAGTATTTCGGGCAGAAGAACACGATCGGTGTGCGTGATACGTTCAGGATCAAGATAGTGATCTGTGGTATCATAATGCTGCTGGGACTGGGCATATTCGGGTTCTGTGACAGGACGCTGATCTCGTATTATCTGCACGAGGGCTCGCAGTCGGGTGACCTTGCGGCTACGCTTGAGTTCGGCCATATTTATATGCTCATCATGCTGTTCGGGCTTCTGCCGCAGGCGGCGGAGTTTGTCTATTCATCTACTCTGCGTGAGACCGGAGAGACCGTCGTTCCGATGCGTGCAAGCTTTGCGGCCGTGTTCATAAACCTTGTGTTTAACTACATTCTCATATACGGAAAGTTCGGATTTCCCGTACTCGGGGTTGCCGGAGCCGCAGCTGCGACGGTACTTTCAAGGATCGTGCAGGCTGCGATCGTCATATTCTGGACGCACAGACATAACGACAAAAAGCCTTATATCATCGGTGCGTTCTCAACGTTCAAAGTGTCAGCCGGACTTATCAGGAAAGTGTGTGTTACGGGCCTTCCGCTCGTTATCAACGAAAGCCTTTGGTCGATCGGTATCGTGCTTCAGAAGCAGAGCTATTCTGTGCGTGGTCTCGCCGTTGTTGCGGGACTTAACATCAACTCGACATTCTTTAACGTGTTTGCCATATGCTTCGTCTCATTCGGCGATGCGGTGGCGATCCTTGTAGGACAGCTTCTCGGCGCCGGAAAGATGAACGAGGCAAAGGATACGGGACTGAAGATAAACATATTTGTGACGTTCTCGTGTATCGTGGTCGGATCGATACTTTTCCTTGTTGCACCGTACCTTCCACTGTTTTACAATACGACGGACGAGGTCAGGGCGCTGGCAAGTGATTTTCTGAAAGTGACGGGCATTATGATGCCTCTGTTCGGACTGTGTCACAGCCTGTATTTTACGATCAGGGCAGGCGGAAAGACGTTCATTACGTTCCTGTTTGACAGTGCGTTTCTGATGGTCATCGGCGTTCCGATGGCGTATTTCCTGACAAGGTACACGAACCTGTCGATAGTGACTGTTTACGCGCTTTGCGAGGGCACAGCGCTTATCAAGGTGTTCATAGGTTTTGCCATATCAGCGAGTGGGATATGGATGCAGAATATTGTGGAGGAGATCAAAACATGAAGATGATAAGACCGGGTATCGGAAACGGTGAGGAACACGAAAACGCGGCGATGATGCTGCTTCCCGTGGCAGGCGCGCTCATAGGTGCGGTGCTGTTTTTCGGGATGAGGCTTCTGACAAACCGACCCGTAAACGTTTCGTTCAAGGGCATGATCGCGCTTGCCCTGATCCTGATCATAACGGGAGGTATGCATGCTGCGGGATTTATGAGCTCTGTTGCGCGCACGAAAGGTTCCGACAGGGGAATGTACTATGGCGTTTCGGCATTTGTCGCAGCTGCGCTTCTTGCCGTAAGCTGCCTGGGTATCATAATTCACCTTGAAATATCCAAGGAGATGCCGCTCTTCATACTTGCGTGCGGTATCATCGTGATATCAAGGGCTGTGGCTGTCCTGATCACCCTCTTTTCGAGAAAATCACAGGACGGGGGTACTCTCCCGGCAGCCGTTGTCATGATCGAGCTTGTGGCTGTGCTCTCACTCATGGCGTATATCAACGTCGTTTATGCGGGTGTGATAGCCGGGGCATTTGTTGTATATACCGTTATTCACGTCCTTTCGGCAAAAAAGAGGGAGGACAGTGAGAGGGAATCTTCCGACCGTTATGTGGTCGTAAGTGAAGTATTTGCGCTGTTTTGCTTTGCTGCATCAGCTGTGATCCTTACGGCATCGGTATAAAACGGGTTATAATTATCGGAAAACGCTTTTATTTCGCGCATTTCTGTGTTAGAATATCTATTTAGTGTCAGTCTAGTTTTGGAGGTTATCAGAATGAGTTTACAAGTTGAGAAATTGGAAAAGAATATGGCGAAGCTTACGATCGAAGTCGGAGCCGAGAAAGTTACCGAGGCGATCAGGAAAGCTTACGAGAAAAATAAAGGCAAAATGAGCGTTCCCGGCTTCAGAAAGGGTAAGGTTCCCCAGGCCATGATCGAGAAGATGTACGGCCCGGAAGTGTTCTACGAGGATGCAGCAAATATCCTTATCCCCGATGCATATGCTGAGGAAGTGGAAAATGCAAAGGATCTTGAGGTCGTATCGCAGCCGAAGATCGATGTTGTTCAGCTCGAAAAGGGCAAGAACTTCATCTTCACGGCAGAAGTTGCGCTTAAGCCCCCTGTAGAGCTTGGAAAGTACAAGGGCGTTAAGATCGACAAGATCGACACCGAGGTTACAGACGAGGATGTCGACAAAGAGATAAAGCGTGAGCAGGAAGCAAACGCAAGAACGATCACCGTTACGGACAGAGCGATCAAGGACGGGGATACCGCTATGATCGATTTTGAAGGATTTGTTGACGGTGTCGCATTTGAAGGCGGAAAGGGCGAGAACTATCCGCTCGTTATAGGATCGGGTTCATTCATCCCGGGATTTGAGGACCAGCTGATCGGAAAGAACACGAACGACGAGGTTGATGTCAACGTTACGTTCCCTGAGGATTACAATGCCAAGGATCTTGCAGGAAAGCCGGCACTGTTCAAGGTTAAGGTCAACGAGATCAAGGAGAAGGAACTTCCCGAGCTTGATGACGAGTTCGCATCGGAGGTTTCCGAGTTTGATACGATGGCCGAGTACCGTGAGGACGTGAAGAAGAACCTTGCAGAGAAGAAGGAAAAGGAAGCCAAGGACAAGAAGGAAGATGCCGTTATAGAGGCTATCATCAAGGATTCCAAGATGGATATCCCCGAGGCTATGATCGATACACAGACAAAGAACATGGTCAACGACTATGCAAGAAGGCTTCAGAGCCAGGGCCTGTCGCTTGAGCAGTACTTTATGTTCACGGGTCTTGACATGGAGAAGTTCACGGAGCAGATGAGACCGGGCGCACAGAAGCGCATCGAGTCAAGACTTGTGCTTGAAGCCATCGTAAAGGCTGAGAATTTCGAAGTTACCGACGAAGAGTACGAGAAGGAGCTTGAGAGGATCGCAAAAGAGAGCAAGATGGAACTTGATAAGCTCAAAGAGTACATTGGTGATGATGAATACGGAAAGAGCCAGATCGTTGATGATCTGAAGATACAGAAGGCGGTCGACCTTATCGTTGAAAACGCAAAAGAGAAATAAGAGGAGTATGCTATGAGTTTGGTACCTTACGTCATTGAACAGACAAGCCGCGGCGAGCGCAGTTACGACATTTATTCAAGACTTCTGAAGGAGAGGATCGTATTCCTCGGTGAAGAGGTCAACGACACGACGGCAAACCTGATCGTCGCACAGATGATGTTCCTTGAAGCGGAAGATCCCGAGAAGGATATCCACTTCTACATCAACAGCCCCGGTGGATCGGTAACGGACGGATTTGCCATTTATGACACGATGCACTATGTAAAGTGCGATGTTGCGACATACTGTATAGGTATGGCTGCGAGCATGGGCGCATTCCTTCTTGCAGGCGGCACAAAGGGTAAGAGATTCGTTCTTCCCAATGCCGAGATCATGATCCATCAGCCCTCAGGCGGAGCAAAGGGCCAGGCTACCGAGATCGAGATCGTTGCAAAGCAGATCCTGCGCACGAAGGAAAGACTTAACAGGATACTTGCAGAGAACTGCGGACAGCCTTTCGAAACAGTTGCTGCGGATACTGAAAGAGATAACTGGATGAGCGCCGAAGAGGCACTCGAATACGGTATCGTGGATAAGATAATCACGAACAGAGCATAATTGCGGGAGAGATAATGAATAAGAAGGATATCAGGTGCTCTTTCTGCGGAAAGAGCCAGGAGCAGGTCAAGAAGCTTATCGCAGGACCGGAGGGCGTGTTCATATGCGACGAGTGCATCGAAGTGTGCATGGAGATCGTGGAGGACGAGCTTTATGAGGGTGAAGAGGAAAAAGTCGAGAAAAATGATTTTGAGATCAATCTCGTAAAGCCCAGGGATATGAAAGCTTTCCTTGACGAGAACGTCATCGGCCAGGAAGAGGCCAAGAAGGTGCTGTCGGTTGCGGTTTATAACCACTATAAGAGGATACTGCAGCAGAGCGAAGAATCTGACATTGAACTGCAAAAATCAAACGTTATCATGCTCGGGCCCACAGGTTCGGGTAAGACGCTCCTTGCACAGACACTTGCAAAGATCATAAACGTTCCGTTTGCGATCGCCGATGCAACGGCGCTTACAGAAGCCGGATATGTCGGTGAGGACGTTGAGAATATCCTGCTCAAGGTCATCCAGGCAGCTGATTACAACATCGAAAAGGCCGAATACGGCATCATCTATATCGACGAGATCGACAAGATCACAAGAAAGAGCGAGAACGTCTCGATCACGAGAGACGTTTCCGGTGAAGGCGTGCAGCAGGCACTCCTTAAGATCATTGAGGGAACGAACGCTTCCGTGCCTCCCCAGGGCGGCAGAAAGCATCCCCATCAGGAACTGATACCGATCAATACCACAAATATTCTGTTCATTTGCGGCGGCGCATTTGACGGCCTCGAGAAGATCGTGGAAAACCGTCTCGATCGCAAATCGATCGGATTCAATGCCGAGATAGCAACAAAGACCGAGCATGAGGTCGGGCAGCTCCTGTCACAGGTACAGCCCGAGGACCTTATCAAATTCGGTCTGATCCCTGAGTTCGTGGGACGTGTTCCCATCTGCGTCAGCCTTGAGGGTCTTGATGAGGATGCCCTTGTCAAGGTGCTCACTGAGCCGAAGAACGCGATCACGAAGCAGTACAAAAAGCTGTTTGAGATCGACGGGGTTGAGCTTGAATTCGAAGACGACGCGATCCGCGAGATCGCGCACAAGGCGTACGAGAAGAAGACCGGAGCCAGAGGCCTGCGCTCAATTCTAGAGGGACTCATGAACGATCTGATGTTTGAGATCCCTTCCGACGATTCCATCACAAAATGTGTGATAACAAAAGGTGCCGTGACGGGTGAGGGTGCACCCCTTATCGTCAGGAACAACGAGAAAGTCAAGAAGAACCTTAAGAAAGCAGAATAGTTTTGCGAAGGATCATCAGGAAGAAATATCCCTGCGTTATTGTCACTCAGATGGCGGTGCTCCCGGGCATGGTCATCCATTTTGATATAAACGCATCAGCGGGGATCAAAGCCGTGGAAGCGGCAATGGTAAAGGACAGGAAGCTCACCGTGGTTGCTGACGGCTGTGCTTTCGGGTGTATCTGTGCCATAAAGCAGGTCGTAAAGCTTCCGGGCAACGTTCTTCGTGTCCTTGTTGAAGGAGCATTCCGCGCACGTGTCGAAAAGGTAGAAAAGGGTGATTTTCCGTTGTCGACGGTAAAAGAAACGGTAGCCGTTGATGACTGGTATATCTCAAGGACGATCGCTCCCGTGAATCCCGAGATAGTCGAGGATACGGAAGAGATCAGGCTTCAGATAATGGCGAAGATCAACATCCTGAAGGATCTTCTGACTACGCTCATCGGCTACAACCCGAAGATCGGAAAGACGCTTACCAAGCAGTTTGATGAGGCGGAGACGATAGCCGAACTGCTTGATTTTGTCGCGATCAACGTTCCTATGCATTTTCCGGACAGACAGCGCCTGCTCGAGTCCGAGACCGTTGACGAGCGCTTTATCGTGCTCATGTCCATACTCCAGCGTGAGGTCAATGTCCTTGATATCAAGACGAACATCGCCAAGCAGATCAAGGAACGCGTTGATAAAAATCAAAAGGAGTACGTTCTTCGCGAGCAGCTGAGGGTCATAAAGGAAGAACTCGGTGAGGGCAGTACCGCGACCGAAGAGGAGAAGTACAGGGAAGCGGCGCTTAAGCTTAAGGCAAAGAAAGAGATCAAGGATAAGATATTAAAGGAGATCGACCGTTTCAGCCATCTTCACGACGGCTCGAGCGAGGCGGAGGTTTCGAGAGGATATATTGAAACACTTCTTGCGATGCCATGGGACAGGGCATCAAAGGATAACCGTGACATCAACCGCGCAGAGAAGATACTTGAGCGCGATCATTACGGGCTTACGAAGGTCAAGGAGAGGATGCTCGAGTTCCTGGCTGTCAGGAACCTTACGAAAAAGGGCAATTCCCCGATCATCTGCCTTGTAGGGCCTCCCGGAACGGGTAAGACGAGTATCGCCAGGTCGGTCGCGACCGCGCTTGACAAGGAATATGTACGCATAAGCCTTGGCGGTGTCAGGGATGAAGCCGAGATAAGAGGCCACAGGAGAACGTATGTAGGCGCGATGCCGGGACGTATCGCCGTCGGCCTGAAGAATGCAGGCGTGAAGAACCCGCTCATACTTCTTGATGAGATAGACAAGATGAGCAATGATTTTAAGGGAGATCCTTCCGCGGCGCTTCTTGAAGTACTCGACAGTGAGCAGAACTGCAGGTTTTCAGACCATTACATAGAGATCCCGATAGACTTATCAGAGGTGCTCTTTATCGCGACGGCCAATTCCGCGTCCGATATACCGCGCCCGCTCCTTGACAGGATGGAGGTCATTGAGGTATCAAGCTATACCGAAAACGAGAAGATCCACATCGCAAAGGAGCATCTGTTCCCGAAGCAGGTCAAAAAGCACGGCCTGAAGAAGGATCAGCTTGTTATCGCCGACAGCGTGTGGGCTGATATAGTTGCCGGATACACGAAGGAAGCCGGCGTCAGGTCACTTGAGAGAAAGATCGCGGCCATCTGCAGAAGAGCCGCCAGACAGATATATCAGGACGGCAAACGCTCGGTTCGGGTCAACAGAGGGAATCTGTCTGATTTTCTCGGGATCAGGAAGTTTGAGCAGGATAAGAGGAACGAGATTGATGAAGTCGGTATCGTGCGCGGGCTCGCCTGGACGAGCGTCGGCGGCGATACGCTTTCGATAGAGGTTAACGTTATGCCCGGAAAGGGCGAGATCATGCTGACGGGCCAGCTCGGCGACGTAATGAAGGAATCCGCGCAGGCGGGCATGAGCTACATACGCTCGATCGCACCGAAACACCGTATTTCGGCCGATTACTTCAAGAAGCATGATTTTCACCTGCATATTCCCGAGGGCAGTGTCCCGAAGGACGGCCCGAGCGCAGGCATCACTATGGCTACCGCGTTGTATTCCGCGATCACGGGAAAGAAGGTGCGCGCAGACGTAGCCATGACCGGAGAGATCACGCTCCGCGGCCGCGTGCTTCCGGTCGGGGGTCTCAAGGAGAAGGTACTTGCCGCGAAGAATGCGGGTATCAGGAAGGTGCTCGTGCCGAAGAAGAACGTGAAGGATATCGAGGAGCTCGACGCGGAGATCACGAAGGGGCTGAGGATCGTGTTCGTCGAGCACATGGATGAAGTTCTACGTAATGCGATTGTTTGATACGCTTAAATGCTCACATATTTGCTCGAAAAGGCGCTTTCGCTCCTTTCCGGACGTCACGTTACTAGACTCGTGAAAAACCTCGTCAAGTAACAACGTCCTCCAAAGCTTTTCTCACAAACAGTGAGCATTTTCGCTTATCTCTGCCCACGCGCCGGAAAAGAAAAATGGTAATTAAGAATGTCGAACTCGAGATCGTGTGCGGCGTAACGAGCCGGCTTCCGGAGAATGTGCTGCCCGAGGTGGCGTTCGCGGGAAAGAGCAACGTCGGAAAATCATCGCTCATCAACGCTCTTATGAACAGGAAGAGCCTGGCGAGAACGAGCGCGCAGCCCGGCAAGACGCAGACGATCAACTTCTACAACATAAATAAGGAACTGTACTTCGTCGATCTGCCCGGATACGGCTATGCTAAGGCCTCAAAGACCGAGGTCGCAAAGTGGGGACAGATGATCGAGAGATACTTAAAGACCTCGAAGCAGCTTAAATGCGTGTTCCTGCTCGTGGATATCAGGCACGAACCCGGACAGAACGATAAGCTGATGTATGACTGGGTCGTTTCCGAGGGCTTTACGCCGGTAATCATCGCCACAAAGCTTGACAAGATCAAGAGAAGCCAGATTGATAAGCAGATAAAACTGATCCGCACCGGCCTTAATGCCAAGGATACGGTTATAGTACCTTTTTCCGCGACGTCAAAGCAGGGAAGAGAGGAAATATATGAAATCATCGACAAAATACTTGAAGATCCTGTTTAATTATATATTTGCCATAATCCTGACAGCCCTTGCGATATTTGTGCTTCCGTGGGCGCTCAGCTACTTCTGGCCGTTCGTTGTCGGCGCGATCATCGCAGCGATTGCCAATCCGATGGTCCGATTTCTTGAGAAGAAGATGAAGATAAAGCGTAAGGCCGGAACGGTCGTTGTTATCGTCCTGACGCTCGCAGCGGTAGTTGCAGCATGCTACGGTATCATATATGTGCTCGTAACGCAGATAATCGGGTTCTTTACTAATGCTCCCGATATGTGGGTCAAGGTCGTATCGAGCATCCAGAATGTTTCGGCCGAGATGAGCCACCGTTTTGCACTTCTTCCGAAGGGCTCAAAGGATATATTCGCTTCTCTTGGAGAGAGCATTTACGAGTCTCTGTCCGGGATGGGCTCATCCATTGGTGAAAGTGCCGCAGAGGTTGCAAGTGACGGGGTTAAGAACGCCCCTCTCTTTATTATCGGGCTCATCATGTGCGTTCTGGCAAGTTATCTGTTTGTAGCCGAGCGCGAGCAGATAGGACAGTTCTTCGAAAAGGTCACCCCGGCACATATCAGGGAGCGTTTCCTCATAGTAACGGGAACGATGAAGTCCGCTGTGGGCGGTTACTTCAAGGCCCAGTTCAAGATAATGATATTTGTGTATATAGTGCTGTTCGTAGGATTTCTGATCCTCAGGATCAATTATGCGTTCCTGATCGCACTTCTCATCGCATTTCTTGATTTTCTGCCGTTCTTCGGCACGGGTGCCGCCATGTGGCCTTGGGCGCTGTATGCCATCATCCAGAAGGATTACAAGTTTGCGATCGGAATGATGGTAGTATGGGGACTGTCACAGCTTGTCCGCCAGCTTATACAGCCGAAGTTTGTCGGCGATTCGATCGGAATGCCTGCCATACCGACACTTATACTGCTCTATGTCGGATTTCGCGTCGGAAGTGCGTTTGGACTTATCGTTGCGGTACCGATCGGTATGATCGTCTACAATCTGTACAGAGCGGGCCTGTTCTCAAACTTCATATACAGCACGAGAATGCTGCTGCATGATTTTCGCAAGATGCGGATATTCACCCCCGAAGAGCTTCAGGCCGAGGGGATCGAGGAAACTGAGACAGGTGCCAAAGACAGCGAACAGGTGAAGAAATGATAGCATTACTGTCAAAATTATTCATAAAGGATCATCAGAACACGAAAGACGCGAACGTCAGGCATGCATACGGCGTGCTCTGCGGCGCCTTTGGTGTTTTTTTGAATATCGTGCTTTTCGGCGTCAAGTTTGCGGCAGGCCTTATTTCGGGCTCTGTTGCCATAACGGCTGATGCGTTCAATAACTTAAGCGATGCGGGCTCGTCCATTGTGATGATGGTCGGGTTTAAGATGGCGGGCCAGAAGCCCGATCCGGAGCATCCGTTCGGGCACGGCAGGATCGAATACGTGACCGGGCTTGTTGTGTCCATGATCATCATAGTAATGGGCTTTGAACTGTTAAAATCATCGGTCGGGAAGATCATCCACCCCGAGATGCCGACTCTTACGCCGCTTGTTGCGGGGATCCTCATATTCTCGATAATCGTGAAGCTTTACATGTATTATTACAATACGAAGACCGGTCAGATGATCGCATCGACTGCCATGAAGGCTACCGCGCTCGATTCGTTCACGGATTCGATCTCAACGCTTATCGTTCTGGCCTGTTCTCTCATCGGGTACTACTTCGGAGTCACCGTTGACGGATGGTGCGGCCTGGCGGTATCGCTGTTTGTCCTGTACGCGGGCATTTCATCGGCGAAGGACACGATAGATCCGCTCCTCGGAAGCAAGCCGTCGAAGGAGTACGTTGATGCGATAGAGAAGTTTGTAACGTCATATGACGATGTCATAGGCATTCATGACCTTGTCGTGCATGATTACGGCCCGGGAAGGGTCATGATATCGCTTCATGCCGAGGTTCCGGCCAACAGGGATATTACGGACGTTCATGATACGATCGATCTGATAGAACACCGTATAAACGAGAAGCTCGGATGCCAGTGCGTGATCCATATGGATCCTGTTGCCGTAAATGACGAGGCGACCGACAGGATGAAGCGCCTGGCGCAGCTTATAGCCAAGAGCGTGGATGAGAGGTTCACGATACATGATTTCCGCATGGTCAAGGGGCCTTCGCATACGAACCTGATATTCGATGTGGTCGCGCCGTTTGACTGTAAGCTCTCCGAGGAGGAGATCAAAAATACGATATGCGCCAAGGTTGAGAGCCTGCCGGGGAACCATTTCGCGGTCATCGACGTTGACAGGCCGTTCGTGTAATTTTGGGAGAAGCGCAGGATATAACAATTTCCTCAAAAACGCGCTCTCGCTCCTGTTCAGGCGTAGCTGACGCTAGGCTCGAAAAAACCTCGCCAAGCGCAGACGCCTTCACAAGGTTTTTTCGGAAACAGTTATACCCTGCGCTTCTGCAGAAGTATCAACAGAGAGGGATAGTATGAAAAGTACGCGAAAGAGCGGGATCCTGATGCCGGTGGCATCACTTCCCGGAAAATACGGAATAGGAACTTTCGGAAAGGAAAGCTACGCCTTTGTTGATATGCTGAAGGAAGCCGGACAGAGTCTGTGGCAGATACTGCCGCTCGGACCGACGAGCTACGGCGATTCGCCCTATCAGTCATTCTCGACGTTTGCGGGCAATCCGTACTTCATAGATCCGGATATCCTGATCGAAAAGGGTCTTCTGACAAAGAAGGAAGCTGATTCTTTTGATTTCGGGAAAAAGGCTGATATTATCGACTACGGCAAGATATATAACAGCCGTTTCAAAATGCTGAAAAAGGCATACGGACGCTTTGATGCGGCTGCTGACAAAGGGTATGAGGCATTCTGCAGAAAGAACAGGTTCTGGCTTGAGGATTATGCGCTGTATATGGCGATCAAGAACTCCTTTGGCGGCGTCAGCTTCATCGAGTGGGACGAGAAAATAAGAAAATGCGATAAAATAACACTAGAAAAATATCGGGTGAAATTTAATAAAGAAATCGGCTTCTATAAATTTCTTCAGTACGAGTTTATGGCTCAGTGGCGGGCGCTCAAGAAATATGCAAACAATAACGGTATTAAGATAATAGGTGATATCCCTATCTATGTCGCGTTTGACAGTGCCGACACGTGGGCAGCCCCCGAGCTCTTTCAGTTTGATGAGAAGGGATACCCGACAGCGGTTGCGGGATGCCCTCCGGATGGATTTTCGGCAACGGGCCAGCTGTGGGGAAACCCGCTGTATGACTGGGATTATCATAAGAAGACCGGGTTCAAATGGTGGATAAGGCGTATCAGTCATTGCTATGAACTCTATGATATAGTAAGGATCGATCATTTCAGGGGATTTGATTCATACTATGCGATCTCGTACGGTGATCCGACCGCGAAGTTCGGAAAGTGGATGAAGGGTCCCGGATATGATCTGTTCAAGGCTGTAAAGGAAAAGATCGGTGACAGGGAAATGATAGCGGAAGACCTCGGATTTCTGACGGATTCAGTGATCAGGCTCGTAAAAAGGAGCGGATACCCCGGAATGAAGGTTTTGCAGTTTGCATTTGATTCAAGGGCCGATTCCGACTATCTGCCTCACAACTACACTTCGAACACCGTTGTTTATACCGGAACGCATGATAACGACACTACGGTCGGATGGTTTAAAAAGATGAAGACTGCCGACCGGAGGAAGGCGCTTTCTTATATAAACAAAAAGGAGTTTGCGTCAGATAAAGAACTGGCGTTATCATTCGTAAAGCTTGCAATGAGCACGGTTTCCGATCTGTGCATCATCCCGATGCAGGACTGGCTCGCCCTTGACGGAAGCGCCAGGATCAACCTGCCCTCGACCGTAGGCGGGAACTGGCAGTGGAGAATGAAGAGCGGTGCATTTACGAAGAAGCTTGCAAAAGATATCAAGGCGGTCACGAAACTGTACGCCAGATTAGGTTAACATAACATTGGAGCTGTAAGGAGAAAATGATGTCAGCAGTCAAAGTATTTATAGACGGAAGCGAAGGAACCACGGGACTTCGTATAAATGAGAGATTTGAGAAGAGGGATGATCTGGAGATCCTTCATATAGATCCCGAACTTCGAAAGGATCCGGCTGAGCGCAAAAAGCTTATCAATCTGTCGGATTATACGTTCCTGTGCCTGCCGGATGCGGCTTCACGCGAGGCTGTAAGCTTTGTTGAAAATCCCAATACGGTTGTTATTGATGCATCAACGGCCCACAGAGTAGATCCCGCATGGGCATACGGACTGCCGGAGCTTTCCAAAGAGCACTTTGATAAGATCGCCACATCAAAGCGTATCGCGGTCCCCGGATGCTATGCATCGGGATTTATAATGATGGCTTATCCTCTTGTAAAAGAGGGCATTCTCGGTCCGGATTATCCGTTCACCGTTCCCGCGCTCTCAGGATATTCGGGTGCCGGCAAGAAGGCGATCGCAGTATACGAGGGTGATGAAAAGCCGGAAGATTTCAATGCACCGCGTGAATACGCACTTTCACAGATGCACAAGCATCTTCCCGAGATGAAGGTCATTACCGGACTTACAAAAGAGCCTGTGTTCATGCCGGTCGTTGATGATTATTACTGCGGGATGATCGTGAACGTTCCCATACATAAGGAACTCATGAAGAAAATCATGTCCCCCGAAGAGATAAGGGATATGTTTGCAGAATATTACAAAGGACAGACATTTATAAGAGTGCGTGAGTTTGGCGCCGAGGCTGATACTAACGGGTTCTTTGCCGCAAACCTTATGGCGGGCAAGGACTATGCAGAGATATTTGTTACGGGAAATGAAGACAGGATCATCGTTTCCGCGATATTCGACAACCTCGGAAAGGGTGCAAGCGGCGCGGCGGTGGAGTGCCTTAACATCTCGATGGGAATCGATCCTGCGACAGGATTAGTTGTGTAGTGCCAGATAGGCGTTGCGGTACTCCCGGCGGTCGGTGACGTCCTCGTCAAACCAGTCCGGGGCAGTAAATTCGTTTGCTTCTTCAACGGTGGCAAACTCAACTTCAGCAATGATAAGCGGTTTAAAGGGCTCGGCGAAAACGTCGAGCTCTATTGTATGTGGCCCGCAGGGGATCAGATATCGTTTCTTCCTGATCACGTTGCCGGTTGCCTTTGAGGCGAGCGTCCCGTAGGCCTCCCTGGTCAGCGGAAGATTATACTCCTCGTGCGAAAGCGAGGTGTTTGTGCCGCCGACTCCCTTATATGTCATGTAATAGCGTTCATCCTCGCGGCGGACCCTGATCGTCGGCTCGCTCGTCAGATACGCCTGCTCTATCATATGAAAATCATATGACTCAAGATCTTTCGGCAGCTTTTTTACCGTAAATTTTCTTTCTATTTCCATTCCCATGCCTACAATATACCATAAATTCATTTTAAACGTAACGAGGAAACAAAAATGATGAAGATGGCGGTAACGGCCTGAATATGATATGATGATCAGACAGGAGGGCTGAAATATGGTATATGTTTTTCTGGCTGACGGATTTGAGGAGATCGAGGCGCTGACGCCGGTAGATCTGTTAAGAAGAGCGGGGGTCGAGGTTATGACATCTTCGATATATCCCGACAGAAAGAGTGTAACCGGTGCACGCACTATCAGCGTGAATGCCGATATCACGATAGATGATGCCGCCGTAAAGGATGGCGATATAATTGTTCTTCCCGGGGGAATGCCCGGAACCGTCAACCTTCTTGAGTGCGATAAGCTTATGAAGATGGTTGACGAACACAACGCAAAGGGTGGCAGGATCGCCGCTATATGCGCGGCTCCGGCCAAGATACTCGGTGCAAAGGGCCTTGTTTCGGGGAAAAAGGCTACATGTTATCCGGGACTTGAAGATCTGCTTCAGGGTGCGACACCGGTTACCGACAGTGTTGTAACCGACGGAAACATCACGACTTCAAGAGGACTCGGAACGGCAGTCGACTTTGCGTGTGAGCTCATAACGCTTCTGTGCGGAAGCGAAAAAGCGCGTGAGATCAGGACTTCGGTAGTTGCCTGAGAACTTTCCGCTTGTGAATAATTACAGAAATTTGCAATCCCTGTTTGTTCAAATTTCAGATATTGATTCTCAAAATCCTGTGTGATAATATCCGTCATACAGGATTTTTCTGTTTCACGTCATTTTGCTTTGGACGCATCGCAAATGATCCCAATTTCTTAAAAGCATAAAAAAGAGAGAAAGCCATGGGCGTATTTTACGTTGAAGGCGACATGCCGCTATTTGTCATCGGGCGTGACCCGGCATGTGACCTTGTTCTTGCCGGCTCGTTTGTTTCCCGAAAGCATCTGGTACTTCGCAGGATAAGGCCGGATGTTGCGGCAGTTGAAGTTCTCGGGACAAACGGGGCCGTTATAGACAAAAAACAGGTAAATAAAGGATATAAAGGCTATGTGGGCTTTGGAGACAGCATTGTTATCGGAGATCAGAGGATAGTGTGGATCGGAAGCCTGAAAAGCCGGGGGTGCGATTTTATAAGAGGGCTTGCAAGGCCGAAGCTTGCGGATATATCACCGGTAGAGATAGAAGGTCCGCCGCCGAGGAAAGTGCCTGAAAAACCTTCAGTCATGACAGCCGCAGGGCCGGCACTGACAATGGCGATCCCGATACTGCTCGGTGTGGGAAGGAGCGTAGCCATACTTTCATCGGTGTTTGCGGCTCTCTGGGCGGTGATCAACGTCCTGTCAAGAGTCAGGAAGCAGAAGACGGAGGAGATCCGGCGGCAAAGGACATACACAGCCTATCTGGAAGAATGCGAAGAGGCGATAAGAGAGCGACTCAAAAATATCATACGGTCGATGAACCGCATATATCCGCAGGTTTCCGATATGTTAAAGGAAGGTGCGGATCCCGGTATCATATGGAATGATGAGCCCGATGATGATAAAGGCATCAGGCTCAGGATCGGGTGCGGAACATGTGACAGCCCTCTTGAGATCGCGGTCCCGAAAGAGAGATTTGCCGTTATCGATGATTCGCTGAAGCTTCTTCCCGGGAAACTGAAGGAAAAATATAAAACGATCCCGTCTTCTCCGTATCTTTTGACACTTCCCGGCAGATCTGTCAGCACATTTATCTTAAGCGAACCCAAAGACTACGAAATGCTCTCGGCCTTCATACTTCAGGCTGCAGGAAGGTATTCTCCGGATATTCTCAGGATAGTGATAAATGTAAATACTGCCATCATGCGGTCGCTTTCGTGGGCGCAGTACCTTCCGCATTGTTGCCGGGGGGAGGAAAATGATTGCAGTGAGGATAAAAAAACACTTGTGATCACCGACAGCAAAGCATACGCGTATTCAAGCATTGGTGGCGGTTCGATCGCAGTTCTGATAAGAGAGAGCGGGGAAGATGTACCTGCCGGAGTCGGGGAGGTGATCAACCGGAAAAAGAGGGGCATTATCATTGACAGGATCCCGGAAAAACTGTGCAGATCATTTGCAGCGCAGCTGTCGGCGATGAGTTCCTCAGATGGAAATACAGCGGCGATCCCGAAGAGCGTCTCTCTGGGAGAACTTCTCAGCGACAGGACAGCCTCACTTACCGGGGAAAAGCTTACCCGGATCATAGCAAAAAACTACGAAAAGTTCGATGTAACCGTATCTATCGGTGCGCCTATAGGCAGATCGTCGCAGGGGAAGGTTACCGTTCTTGATATCCATGAGAAGGCTTCGGGACCGCACGGGCTGATCGCGGGAACAACGGGAAGCGGCAAGAGCGAGCTTCTGACAACAGTGATATTGTCGTATGCCGCAAGGTTTCCGCCGGATAAGCTGTCATTCTTCCTTATCGACTATAAGGGAGGAGGTATGTCAAATCTGTTCTCTGATCTTCCGCACCTTGCCGGTGCCGTCTCCAACCTGTCCGCCGCTGAGTCCCGAAGGGCGATGATCGCGCTTCGAAGCGAAAATCTTAAGAGACAGCGTATCTTTGCAGAGTGCGGGGTCAACAATATCAATGATTACACAAGGCTGTATGATGCAGGAAAGGTTATCCGGGCCCTGCCGCATGTTGTCATCATAGTTGATGAGTTCGCGGAGCTTCGCCGTGAAGAGCCGGAGTTTATGGACAGTCTTATAAGCGTATCACAGACCGGAAGGAGTCTGGGGATGCATCTGATACTGGCGACTCAGAAGCCCGCCGGGGTGATAGATGACAGGATACGCGGCAATTCCAGGTTCAGGATAGCGCTCAGGCTTGTCGACGCAGCCGATTCGGCCGACATGATAGGTACAAAGGATGCGGCGGAAATAAGAGAATGCGGGCGTGCCATACTTCAGGCCGGTAACAATGAGATATACGAGGAGTTCATGAGTGCGTATGCAATGGCGAAGGTTAACAGTGCCCGGGGAAGTATCCTGATATTTGAAGATGTGCTCTTCGAGAAGGAGATAGGATTAAATAACACCCCTGAAACATTCGCTGACGGATCGGAGAAGACATGGTACGATCTGACGATGGAGGCGGTAAGAGATGCATGTAGCGCCCGGAAAGTGCAAAGATGCGAGCCGCTATGGCTGCCGCCGCTGCCGGAGGAGATAAGAGATGATGAAGCATTTGCGCTGTTTGACGATCCGTACATGCAAAGATACGAAAAGGTCGTGTACGACCCCGAAAAAACAGGCCATATGCTCGTTATCGGAAGGAGCGGCTCGGGAAAGAGCACACTGCTGATGACCGTTCTCCAAAGGATTACACAGGAATGCGCCGTATATATAGCGGATCCGGGAGGAGGAAGGCTTAGGGAACTGTCCGGACAGCCGTTTTGTGGGGGTTACGTTTCGGATGATGCCGAAAATACCGAGAGGATGCTCATGTTTGTAAATGATGAGCTGAATCATCGCAGAAAGCGCTCAGCAGGGCACTCTCCGCCGTGGGTCCTTGTCCTTGACGATCTTGACGAGATCAGGAAGGCATGTGATACAGAGGCATCGGAGTGGATTTCCAACATTCTCGCATTTGGTGCAAAAGAAGGTGTCTTTGTTTTGGCGTCGTCAAGGACGATGGGGACAGGGCTTGCGGCGCATTTTGACACGATCCTGTTTCTGGGGGAAAACGACCCGTTTAACGTATCGGCTGCCTTGAAGGTTGCGGCAAGGGATGTACCGAAGATCCGGGACGACCCCGGGAGAGGTATTGGCCTGCTGGATGGCAGGGTACTTGAATTTCAGACTGTTAACGGAAAATGCAGAATGGCAAAAAGTTCCCGGGCAGAGTACCCGGCGGGTCCGGAAATACAGCGATATCCTTATGTTCCCGCTGAGCCTTCATTTGATGACCTGATAAAGAGGGCCGTCATTGAGAACCCTCCGGATCGGAGTTCGTCCGGCGTGATGATGGATATCCCTGTCGGATTTGAACGGAAGAGTGGAAGGATATATTTGCTCCCGACAGGCTCGGTAAACTGTATCCTTGTCTGCGGCAGGCCATACACCGGAAAGCATACGTTCCTGTCGCAGATCCCGCGAATATGCGAAATGTACGGTGTCGGCTGTATAAAAGCTTCTTCATATGCAGATCTTCTTACTTTAGCCGATGACACCATCTCCCGGAAAATAGTCATAATCGAGAGCATTTCAAAGATCATGGAACAATTCTACGAGTCAGATCATGACCGGCAGACCGAAACGAAGCTGGCATCCTTTTTTGAAAATCCGGCAGGCCATTTTGAAAAATTAAATAACAGTCCTGTACTGATCGGGATAATGGACAACGGATCGAGAACTAAATTTTCCGGACGGAAGATAATGGACTCGATCATGACAAGACCATACGGGATAAATTTCGGAGGTCACCTTGACGAAAACCGGATCCTGGATTTTACATATCTGCCGTTTTCAATAATGCAGAGAGAACAGAAATGTCACAATGCAACAATTCTGAAATTCGACGAAAATCACTATTTCGGACCGGTAATCTTCCCTTCGGCAAAATAATGTGGATAACTCGCAAAGCCTTATAAACAGGAGTTTAGTAACAGATGATATCTATTGAGATCATAGTCCCTTCACGGGATGAGAGGTTTTATGCACAGGTTGACGAGACGGTTTTTTTCGAAGATTTTGAGCAAAAAATGAGGGGAATTTCGGGTCTGAAAAACGGTCGTATTTTATTTTCAAACAGAAGAAAAAATGTTACCGGCGACATGCCGGTCGGTAAGGTCGGCCTAACCAACGGATGTCAGGTGGTGATAAAAAATGAATGAGATAGGGATCGATTATATAAAGGTCAGGGTGAAGATAAAACGTCTTTCCGATCTGTACGCAGAGCTTGCTAAAGAGATCAACAGGATAGCGGAATTATCCGCTGATCTGGACATTTTCTGGGATGGCGATGCCAATGCGGCATTTGTTCTTGCCATAGAGGAAGACATGGTAAGAACCGCTGTACTCCTTACCGGGATCAGGGATGTGATAAGGTGCGCACGCAAGGCATTTGACGACTATCAGGCAAGTGAGAAGCAGGTAAGGATGATACTTGACTCATATATCGATCAATAAAATAACGGAGGTGAACAATGATACAAAAGAGCAGAAAGCAGATCGAAATGGATTTTTCGAGAGCGATCAGTCAGGCTCAGGAACTTGAGACGCTGGCAGACAACTTGAGCCGTATGGCGAACAGCGGAGTAGAGTCAGCACTCCTTGTACTGAAAAACAGCTGGAGGGGTGATGCGGGTGAGTCAATGGAACTTGCAGGAAAGAAGACAACCGCTGATATTTACAGGACTGCAGACGATCTTATGATGGTCGCAGGCAGTATAAGAAAAACGGCGGATCTGGTATATAATGCCGAAAAAGCAGCGATAAGCCTATGTTTTTGACCGATATGGTCGTTAGTTATGTTAACAAGAAAGGAGAAATAACACATGTCATTCTATCAAGTCAACAGTGTGCAGCTTCGAAGCAAAAAAGATGAGCTGACGGCCCTGTCCCAGAGGTTCATAAAGGAAAAGGAAAACCTCTGTGCCATGGAGCTCGGTCTTCGTCAGATGTGGGAAGGAGAGGCAAATGAGAACTTCCATGCAGGATTTATGAAAAACGCAGGGCGGATGGATACCTTTATACAGGTCATCAGCCAGTATCTCTCGGTCATCGAGAGGATAGCCGACAGATACGAGATCGCAGAACAGAAGAATTTAGGGAGGATTTGATCATGAACAGCGTATTAAAGGTAACACCTGAAAAACTTATGGAGACCGCGGCCGAGTTTCGTAACACGGAGGCAAACATACGCGGTATCACCCAGGAGATGATATCAATAGTAGACTCTTTCAAACCGATATGGCAGGGTGAAGCGGCGACCGGATTTGCCAACAGGTTCGCATCGCTTTCCGATGACATGAACATGCTGTATACACTTATCAGGGATCATTCGGATGCCCTTACCGAAATAGCCGGCGAATATGCCCGTGCGGAAGAGGACAGCGGTAATCTTGCCAACAGTCTTGTAACGGAGGCGGTAAGTTGAGTATGCATGTCTGTCCCCAGACGCTCGTCCTTGTTGATAATGATGCGACCGTCTCGGAGGTTAACCGGAAACTTGTCAAAGCGACACTGAAGTACATCTTTTACCATGCTCCCGAGGACAGGACCTTCTGTCTTGACACATATGAGCACGATATATGCTCGGAGGAAGTGTACACGGACGAGATAAACGATCTTGTATGCGCTGCAGACAATATTGAGTTTGCAGCAAAAGATTCGAATCTCTGCGATACTCTCTGCGAGGTCATAACGAGGTGGAAGGAGTCTGATTTTGCCTGCAGGGATATCATCGTGTTCACGGACGGGCTTGAGGGCAGCGCGCTGTCACATGAAAAAGAGGAACTGTACTATCTGACCGAAAACAGCGAATATCCTGTTTATGTAGTCATGCTCGACCAGGATAACAACGCTGAGGCCAGGAAAGGCCTGTCGGCAATAGCAGTCACGAGCGGCGGGGAGCTTATAGGAACGGAGTTTCCGGGATCCGATGCCGGTATAGACAAAAAGATATACGAGATGATCTCTTCGCATATGGATGAATACAGCCGTGTTCACTGGAAGAAGTATGAAGAGGAGGCAGAAGATGAGCTTGCGGGAGAGACTGCCGGTGAAGAAGGCTCTTCAGGAGAAACCCCGGAGGAGACCGTGAACGTATCGGAGATAAATGTCGAGAACACTCTTGCCGAAGCACCCGCACAGGAGAGTGTCATATACGAATATGACAAAACTCCGGGATTTTTCGAGAGTAAGAGCGTCCTCATACTGTCAGCGATCCTTATCGCAGTTGCAATAATAACAGCTGTTTTCGGAAGCTTCGTGATCATGAAGAAGAGGCGGAAAGGGTATGACAAAGCTCCGGTAGTGCCGGATATCGATGATAAGTTCTTTGAGGATTATGAGCTTAAGGGGATAGAGACCACGGACTTTTCGGAAACGGACCGGAGTGCGACAGTTCTTCTGAGTGATGAGGCCGATGAGTTCGACAGACCGACAAGACTGCTGGCGGATGATGCCCCTGTTGTGAGCCTTACGGACAAAGACGACGATAAGCGGAGGTTCAACATAGTGCTCGGTGGCAGGATGTCGATAGGAAGGGGCGACTGCGATGTCGTGATAACAGGCGACGATGCTCTTTCAAAGCGCCACTGCGAACTGTACGAAAAGGAAGGAAATGTATATGTCCGGGATCTGTCTTCGTCTAACGGAACAAAGGTCAACGGAAAGAAGATCGAGGAATCGATACTGTGCGACGGTGATGAGCTTACGGTCGGGGCACATACATACTGCGTGAAGACAGGATGAGGGGAAAGTATACCCAGCAGGAACTCCTGCTGCTGTCAAACTTCGTATATATCCCCGCGTGCCGGTCGGATGCGACGATAAGAGATATAATAGATCCTTTCAGGGATGAGAGCGGCTCTTTTACCGAAGCAAGCGTTCTGGAAGCAGCAAGAGGCGGAGGAATGAGCTGCAGGGATGTAGCGACCGTTTTTGATGCGATCGATAAAAGGATAGAAGAAAATCCCACATTCGGCGATCTGTCGGCAAGCCGTCGTCTGGAAGAGGCCGATGTCAGGGCTGTCTGCTACACCGATCCGAAGGATAACTCTCCCGTAGTCGTATTCAGGGGCACCGGGGGGACCGCCGAAGCGTGGCGGGATAACTTCGAGGGAGCATTTGAAGAAGACACAAAGATACAAAAGATCGCGGATGATTTTCTCGGATATGAGTGCGGCGGATATGAAGATATAGTCGTTACGGGGCATTCGAAGGGCGGGAATCTGGCGCAGTTTGTGACTGTAAAGCACGAGAAGAAGATACTTGAGTGCGTTTCGTACGACGGTCAGGGTTTCGGGGATGATTTTCTGAGTGAAAATCCGGAAGAGATCAGGGCGGCGTCGCCCAAGATCACGTCGATATCGGCCTATAACGACTTCGTGAACATACTTCTGACGTGCATAGCGGGAACGAGCATATTTGTCGCTAATGACCAATCCGCCGTAAGCGCTCACTCAAGCGTGACGCTGATCACGGAGAATACCTTTGATGAGGCGGGAAACTTTACAAGCACAAGACATCAGGGGCCTGTTGCAAACGCTCTGAAGCACTTTACGGACATAGTGTGCGACATGCTCGGTCCGGCACAGGAGAGCACAAAAGAAACAATGGCAGCGATAGCGGGGACGTCGATAGCCCTTGCGCTTTCGACACCTAAGGAAGAGCTGGCCGACGCCTGCCTGGGGCCTGTTGCCGGTATGACAGCCTGCGCTCTCATCAACAGTCTGATAATTGATAATGTGCCCGGATGGGATGAAAGGGCGCTCTTTGCCCAGAGTGTATATGTTGATATAACTTCGGTAAAAAGTGCGGCTGACTGTCTGAGATGGCAGGCCGCGTCGATGGACAATATCGCGGCAAGGGTAAACGACATAAGGCAGAACATCGCGTATTCGATCACGGCGAGACTCTGTGCAGAACAGGCGTTATTAAATGCTTATGAAGGGATCCTTGCGATACAAAGGAAACTGGAAGACATGTCGGATGCGGCGCATCAGGCTGCAAACGTATATATGAACACGGAAGAGAGTGCGGCAGCTTTAATGCACTTGCAGGTATCTCAGATTGTCAGCCATGACCCTTAATATCGTATGGCGCTGTCTCAGCGTGTAAGATACGATATCGCCGTTAGTCAGCCTGAAACCGTTACCTTCCGTATGCATAATGTGGTATATGTTGACAAGATCCTTTTTACATCTGATAAAACAGCCGTATGTTCTGCACTGGCGTTCAAGGTTGTCAACGGAGTCGGCCATATCGAGAAAATCACCGTTCGACAGGCAGATCCTTGCGGCAAAGCGGTCCGTCGGGAACGCTCTAACAAGCTCATCGTATCTGATGAACCGTGTCTCTTTACGGCATCGTATCTCTACAAGAGGGGTCTTGCGGCCGGCCCAGTCAAGTGCAACGTCGGCCAGATGGCTGACCTGGCCCGGATTGATGGGCTTTTCTATAAATATGAGCTCTTCAGGCGCATTAACGTACGAAGAGTAATTGATCGTTGATTCGCAAAGTATGATAGGAGCCGTGATGCCTCGGCTGCGCAGCTTTTTGGCGGTCTCCATACCATTGTCGGCGCCCTCCGTAATGTCGATAAAGAACATGTCGTATTTTACGGGTGTAGTCAGGAGGGCTTCCTCGCTGCCAAACGAGTCGATGTAGAGAACGTCATTCTTTTCGTGAAGACGTTTGTCCTTTTCGCGCTCAAGGAGCCGCTCGAGCTGCTTGCGGTCAGCTATGTTTGTGTCGCATATCGCGATGTAGACTGTCATTATCTTCTCCGTAAGTGTTAAAGTATCCTGAAGTTTAAGGGTGCCAGGAACAGAAAATAGAGCAGTAGAGTTACCTGCACACCCAGTATTATCGGAATGCCGATATAGAACTTCGGTTTCTGCGTCTTATGATGAAAAACGCGCATACCCAAAAGGCACCCTGCACTTCCGCCGAATATGGCGAAAAGAAATAGGGTGGCCTCGGGAATACGCCATTTATTCCGGCGGGCCTTCTTCTTGTCAAGTGCCATCGACACAAAGCCCGCCAGATTGATAACTGCCAGATAAACGGCAATATAGGACAGAACTATCATTTTTACTTGTTCTTGTTAACTTCCTGCATCTTCATCGCGCGGACCTTGCATGACAGTCCGAACAGGTTGATGAATCCTGTAGCATCGTGATGATCGTAAAGATCACCTGTCTTGAAGCTTGCGATACTCTCGTTGTAAAGCGAATACGGTGAAGTAGTACCGGCCTTTATGATGTTGCCTTTGTAGAGCTTGAACTTAACTTCGCCCGTTACATATTTCTGCGTGCTCTCGATGAATGCACAGACAGCCTCGCGAAGAGGTGTGAACCACTTGCCTTCATAAACGATCTGTGCAAGCTTATTTCCCATATCCTTTTTAAGGGCATATGTATCGCGGTCGAGGATGAGCTCCTCAAGCTGCTGGTGCGCTTCCATCAGAATGGTTCCGCCGGGTGTCTCATAGACACCGCGTGATTTCATTCCGACAACCCTGTTCTCAACGATGTCGACGATGCCGATACCATGCTTGCCGCCGAGCTTATTGAGCTCGCGGATGATGTCGGAAACCTTCATCTGCTTGCCGTTGATGCTCTTGGGAACACCGCCCTCGAATGTCATCGTCACGTATTCGCCTTCATCGGGTGCCTTTTCGGGTGATACACCGAGAACAAGAAGGTGATCGTAGTTGGGCTCGTTTGCGGGATCCTCAAGCTCAAGACCTTCATGGCTGATGTGCCACAGGTTACGGTCGCGGCTGTAGCTGTTGTCTGCAGAGAACGGAAGGTTTATACCGTGGTCGTTGCAGTATTTGATCTCGGATTCCCTTGAATCGAGAGTCCATTTGTCATCACGCCATGCAGCGATTATCTTAAGGTCGGGTGCGAGAGCCTTGATGGCAAGCTCGAACCTGATCTGGTCATTTCCTTTACCGGTCGCACCGTGACATATTGCGGCAGCGCCTTCTTTGCGTGCGATCTCAACGAGTCTCTTTGCTATAACGGGACGGGCCATACTTGTTCCGAGAAGGTACTTGTTCTCGTATACGGCGCAGCCCTGAACGCACGGAACGATGTATTCGTCGCAGAATTCATCGACAACGTCTTCTATATAGAGCTTTGTAGCACCGCTTGCCTTGGCGCGCTCTTCGAGTCCGTCGAGTTCGCTTTCCTGGCCGCAGTCGATGCAGCAGCAGATTACGTCATAATCGTAGTTTTCCTTGAGCCAGGGAATGATGGCTGTTGTATCAAGGCCTCCCGAGTAGGCCAATATTACTTTTTCTTTCATATTTCATAACCTCCGGTGAAACTGTTTTCTGAACCTGCAACCTAATATACAACACAGATGTATAAAATGCAATACCCATTTACAGACAAAATTAAGAAAATTTACGAAAACAGTTGACATTGCCACAGAATCCGATACAATAAGAAAGTGAATATTATGCACCACTCGATGCATAATATGCATAAAATCATACTTAAGGTGCATAAATCACCGTTTGAGTTATTCTTATACTTATTGTAAAATCAGGAAGAATGTGTATGAACGTAAGGTTAATGACAATTGAAGATTATGAGGCGGTACACGCGCTCTGGATGACGATAAAGGGTTTTGCGATCCGTTCCGTCGATGACTCGAAGGAAGGCATTGAACGTTTTATAAGAAGAAACCCGACGACAAGTGTTGTAGCCGAGGTAGACGGAAAGATCGTGGGCGCGATACTGTGCGGACATGACGGCAGGCGGGGATGCCTCTATCATGTGTGCGTTCATCCCGATCACAGACGAAGAGGATACGGCAAAGCCATGGTAGTCTTCTGCATGAATGCTCTGAAGGCCGAGAAGATCAGCAAGGTCAGTCTTATCGCCTTTACCGCGAACGATATCGGAAACGCCTTCTGGAATACGATAGGCTGGACGAAGAGAGAAGATCTTAATTACTATGATTTTGTCCTTAACAGTGAAAACATCGTTAACTTCAATAAATAGTTCTCTTACGAAGAGGTGATAAATATGGCAGGATATGATATCAAACAGACAGACGGCGGCGTTACGGCCGCAAAAGGATATAAGGCTGCGGGAGTCGCGGCGCACATAAAGTATGACAACAGGAAAGATCTTGCGATGATCTACTCCGAAAAGCCCGCAAAGGTTGCCGGTATGTTCACGTCAAACGTTGTAAAGGCAGCACCGGTTAAGTTTGACATGGATATAGTCGCCAACTCTCCGTTTGTTCAGGCGGTCGTTGTCAATTCAGGTATAGCAAATGCCGCAACCGGCGAGCCCGGAATGGAGATATGCCGCAAGACTGCAAAGGCCGTGGCAGATGCACTTTCGATCCCTGAAAACGCCGTACTTATCGGATCTACCGGAGTTATCGGAGAGCAGATACCGATCGACAGGATCACGGCAGGCGTTTCGGAACTGGCAAAGAACCTGTCAGATACAAGGCAGGCTGCAGCAGATGCCGAGGCAGCCATAATGACGACTGATACCGTTCCGAAGGAAGTTGCCGTTACGGTCACGATCGGCGGCAAAACGGTCACGATCGGCGGAATGAGCAAGGGCAGCGGGATGATCCATCCCAACATGTGCACGATGCTCGCATATATATGTACGGACTGCGCCATATCAAAGGAAATGCTTGATAAGGCCGCTCATGCCGACATACCCGATACCTTCAACATGATCACGGTTGACGGAGACACTTCGACAAACGACACGTACCTCGTACTTGCGAACGGCCTTGCCGAAAATCCCGTGATAGACTGCGAGGGCGATGATTTTAACGCCTTTATGGCCGCACTTCACTATGTGAACGAGTATCTTGCAAAGCATATGGCCAAGGACGGAGAAGGAGCGAATGCACTGTTTGAGGTAAAGGTTGTGGGCGCCGATACCAAGGAAAACGCCAGGAAGCTTGCAAGAAGCGTTGCCGGATCGTCACTTTGCAAGGCTGCTATATTCGGACATGATTCCAATTTCGGAAGATTTCTGTGCGCACTCGGATATTCGGGGGCTGATTTTGACCCGGATAAGGTGTCGCTTGATTATGAAAGCCGCGCGGGATCGATACGCGTGTTTGATAAAGGGCTGAAGGCGGCGTACTCGGAAGATGAGGCAACCGCCATACTTTCAGAAGACGAGATAACGGTCATCGTTCACATGAACATGGGAGAAGCCGAAGCAACAGCATGGGGGTGTGATCTTACATTTGATTATGTTAAGATTAATGCCGATTACAGAAGTTAAAGGGGAAAGAGATGGAAGAGATCTACAAAGAGAAATACCTGCATAAGGCTGAAGTGCTCATTGAGGCGCTTCCGTACATACAGCAGTTCAACAGAAAGGTCATTGTCGTCAAGTACGGCGGAAGTGCGATGGCTGACGAAGAGCTTAAGAAGAATGTCATAAAGGACGTTACACTCTTAAAACTTGTCGGATTCAAGCCCATCGTCGTTCACGGCGGCGGCAAGGAGATATCATCCTGGATCGGTAAGGTCGGCAAGAAGAGTGAGTTCGTGAACGGTCTGCGCGTGACCGATGCCGAGACTATGGAGATAGCCGAGATGGTACTCGGTAAGGTGAATAAATCACTCGTGTCCATGGTAACCGAGCTTGGCGTGAAAGCCGTCGGGATATCCGGAAAGGACGGCGGTCTTCTTACGGTCGAGAAGAAGTACTCGGACGGCAAGGATATCGGATTTGTAGGTGAAGTCACAAACGTAGATACGAAGATACTTGAGGATCTTCTGGAGAAGGATTTTCTTCCCATAGTTGCTCCGATCGGACTTGATAAAGAGTACAACACGTACAACATCAATGCCGATGATGCCGCATGTGCGATAGCAAAGGCAATGGGAGCGAACAAGCTCGCATTTCTTACGGACATTGAAGGCGTTTACAGGGATCCCGACGATCCGACAACGTTCATCTCAAGACTTACCGTATCTGAAGCAGATGAACTGATAGACAAAGGATTTATCGGCGGCGGAATGCTTCCGAAGCTCAAAAACTGTACCGATGCCATAAAGAGCGGTGTCAGCCGCGTGCATATACTTGACGGCAGAAAGCCTCACAGCCTTCTTCTGGAGGTGTTCACCGACACAGGTATCGGAACGATGTTCTTTAAAGATGAGGATAAGGTATGAACACACAGGAGATCATAAAAAAGGCGGATGAGAATCTGCTGCATACATACAACCGCTACCCGATCGTATTTGACCGGGGCGAGGGCGTAAGGCTGTACGATCACGACGGCAGGGAGTATCTTGATTTCTGCGCCGGGATAGCAGTATATGCACTCGGATACGGAAACAAAAAGTACGAGGATGCGCTCAAGAAACAGATAGAAAAGATAACGCATATTTCCAACTACTATTATTCGGAGCCTCTTGCCGATGCTGCTGAGAAGCTTACAAAGGCAGCGGGCCTTGACAGGGTGTTCTTTACGAACAGCGGAGCCGAGGCTGTTGAAGGTGCGATAAAGGCAGCAAGGAAATACGCATACCTTAAAGATAACGCATGTGATCACGAGATAATCGCCATGGAGCATTCGTTCCACGGACGTACTTTCGGTGCGCTCTCGGTTACCGGAAACAGCCATTACCGTGAGCCGTTCGAGCCGATGATCGGAAACGTGAAGTTTGCAAAGTTCAACGATTATGACAGCGTTGAAGCACTTGTAAATGAGAAAACGTGTGCGATAATAATGGAGACCGTTCAGGGTGAGGGAGGGATATACCCTGCCGACAGAGAATTTATCACAAAGATAAGGAAGCTCTGTGATGAGAAGGATATCCTGCTGATCCTTGATGAGATACAGTGCGGGATGGGACGGAGCGGCAGCATGTTCGCATTCATGCAGTACGGCGTTGTTCCCGATATCCTTACGACCGCAAAGGCAGTGGGATGCGGAGTTCCTGTGGGAGCTTTCCTTATGAGCCAAAAGGTCGCGGACGCATCACTCGTTCCGGGAGATCACGGAACGACGTACGGAGGCAATCCGCTCGCATGCGCTGCAATAGATACGGTCCTTGACATATTTGAAGAGGATAAGGTGCTTGAAAATGTCAGGGAAGTTGCGCCTTATCTTGAACAGAAGCTTAAAGAAACAGTTGAGGCATATGATTTTCTCAAAGAGGAGAGGGGCCTCGGACTGATGCGCGCCATAGTGTTTGATACGGATAAGAAAAAGCCCGGGGATGTTGTAAAAGCGGCGCTTTCAAAAGGGCTTGTGCTTATCACGGCAGGGACCGATGTTATCAGGTTCCTTCCGCCGCTTGTCATCACGAAGGCGGATGTTGATGAAATGGCAGAAAAGCTGTCTGCCGCACTTTCGGAGTAAAAATGTTCAAAAGACTGGTCTGTGCCGTTCTGGTCCTGGCTTTGGCAGGATCACTGTGGTACGTTGCAAATACAACATATGATTCGCAGTTTGCCCTGACTGCGGAAGATGCCGCACCGGCACCGGATGCGGCCGAAGAAGGAGAGGAGACGGGATTTGTCGATGACGGCAGCCTGACTCTCTGGTATACGGATGAGGCACTCACCGATTATCTTACGGGCGTTGCGCTCTCATTTGAGCAGGATCAGGGGATCAAGGTCAACGTTGTTCTCAAGGACGGCGTGCAGTTCCTTGAGGCGATCAACGAGAATTCCCTTCAGGATTCAAAGGATAGGACGGAGGCTCTTCCGGACCTTTATATAACAAGTCATGACAATCTCCTGCGTGCATATCTTGCGGGGCTTGCATCGATCATAACTGATCCCGCAGGCGTCGTGACGGAGGAGATGTATCCGCAGACCGCGTTGAATGCGGTAAGCTGCTACAATCATTACGTTGCATATCCGCTCTACTACGAGACCAATTTCTTCCTTTATAACAAAACATACATGGCTTCGATAGCCCAGAACAGGATAGAGGCCGAGGCCGATATGGCCGAGGGCGAGGAGGCTACGAAGGAACTCGAGGAAAACGGCCCTAAAGAGGAATCTTCCGATACCGTCGAAGAGGAGCTTGAAGAAGAGGATCCGATGGGTGAAGAGGATGCGGTGGCTGACCAGGAAATTCTCGATAAACTGGCGACGATGATCCCGGAAACGATCGAGGATATCAAGACGTTTGCCAACAACTACGATGCTCCCGAGGCTGTTGAGTCCGTTTTCAAGTGGGATGTATCGGATATATTCTATAACTATTTCTTTGTAGGTAATTACATGGATGTCGGTGGACAGAACGGTGATAATGCCGCTGTCTTTAACATATACAACAAACAGGCGGTCGAGTGCCTGTCGGCATATCAGGCAATGAACCAGTTCTTCTCGATCGACACGAAGGTGGACAGCTATGACAACATTCTGCAGGATTTCATAGACGGCAAGATGGTATTTACGGTCGCAACGACCGATGCCATAGCCCGCATCCACGATGCGCAGAAGAACGGTGAATTCAACTTCGAGTACGGGGTAAGCACACTTCCCGATATATCAACTCTTTTAAAGGCAAGGGGGCTGTCGGTCACAAATGCCGTTGCTGTGAACGGATATTCCGAAAAGCAGGCGGATGCCAACAAGTTTGCAACATATCTTGTAAATTACAAGGCGTCGGATCTGTATATGAAGTCCGGTAAGGTGTCATGCTGCAAAAATGTTGAGTATGAGGATGCCGAGATAGCCAACATCATGGCCGAGTATGAGAAATCGATGCCTCTTCCCAAAATGGTCGAGGCCAGCAACTACTGGGTACAGCTTGAGATCGCGTTCACAAAGGTCTGGAACGGCGGCGATCCCGATGAGGTGTTAAAGGAGCTTTCCGATACTATCGGTGCCCAGATAGAGAAGATCAAGGCCAACCTTCCTACACAGGAGTCCGTAAATGCGGGCGCAGCCGGACTAATCAACTTCAACTAGCTTAAAAATATCCGTGTTCACAAAATAAACATATTTTCATCACAGATTCATAAACTTTGTAAGCGAGAATGAGAACCAAAGTTTATGGTCAAATGAATCTTTGATGAAAGAGAGGTAAATAAAATGGGATTTTGGAAAAAGCTTGGTATCGGCGCAGCAATAGGTGTGACATTCGGTGTTACTGCAGCAGCCGGATTTTTAGGTATCAAAACAGTTGCGGAGAAGATACTTCCGAACACACATTTTTCCGCAGAGTTTGAAGCTGAAGAGATAAAAGGTGGCGACGATAAGAACGAGGCTAAGGAAGAAAAGAAGGCTGAGAGTACGCAGACAAAGAAAGTGGAAAACGCAACCCTTACGAAGGCAGTTGACACTGTTGTGAACGATCCTGAAGCAGGAATGAGCGTTACGGAACTTGCAAAGAACAATCTTCCGAGCGTTGTATCGATCACAAACACATCGGTTCAGACACTCCGTGATATATGGGGGCGCAGCGGACAGTACCAGAACGTTTCGAGAGGAAGCGGGATCATCATCGGGCAGACCGACGACGAGCTTCTGATAGCGACAAACAGCCACGTTGTAAGTGATTCGGTTTCGATCACGGTCGGATTTATAGATGATGAGATATATGACGCTACCGTAAAGGGCGCGGACAAATACATCGATCTTGCAGTCATCGGAGTCAAGATGTCTGATATCAAGCAGGATACACTCGATCAGATAAAGGTTGCCGTTATCGGAGATTCCGACAGTCTTCAGGTCGGTGAGCAGGTTGTTGCGATAGGAAACGCGATAGGATACGGACAGTCCGTAACAACAGGTATCGTTTCGGCACTTAACCGCGATATCCCCGATGATGATGTTGACACGGCATATATACAGACAGATGCAGCCATTAATCCGGGTAATTCGGGCGGTGCGCTTCTTAACATGAAAGGTGAGGTCATCGGTATCAACGCCGCAAAGATCGCCAGCACTTATGTTGAAGGTATCGGATATGCTATACCCATGAACGTTGCAGAGCCCACGATCGACACTCTCATGAACCGAACGGCAAGAGAGAAAGTTGATGAGGATAAGGCCGGATATCTCGGTATAACAGGCGTTTCGGTCGATGCATCAACATCAAAGATGTACGGTATTCCGGAAGGTATCTACCTTCAGGAGGTCATTGAAGACGGACCTGCGGAAGAGGCCGGACTCCTCAAGGGTGATATCATCAAGAAGTTTGACGGCATTTCGGTATCATCGATCGCCGAACTTCGCGAAAACATGGACTACTATGAGGCAGGTGAAAAGGTCGACGTCGAATTCTGCAGACAGGAAGACGGCGAATACAAGGAAAAGACCGTCAGCGTGACTCTTACTACCAAGGATAAAGTAGGCATCAAGGATGAAAGGTCCGAAGAAAAGGATACTGAAAAGCGTGAAGGCGAGCCTGAAGGTAATGGCGAAGAGCGCGAAAACAGTAACGGGGAAGATCCCGGCAGGGATTATTACAACTCACTTCCCGACGAGCTCAAGGAATTCTTCTTCGGATTCGGAAGATAAGACATAAGTGCAGTATCAGGTAACTCGGAAAGAGTGAACCTGTAATGATAAATAAAACAAAATATTACATTGCCGTGGCGGTCATTCTGATCGCTACGGCTTTTTGTGGCTGTAGCGAAGAAGAGGGCGAGATCGTCAGACTCGAAGCTACAGAACAAAGCGCGCCTTACGGCGAAAATCAGACCGCCCCGGCAGAGATTCCCCACGAAAAAGATCCGGAGACGGTCAAAGTCTATGTGTGCGGCGCTGTTGTCGCCCCTGACGTTTATACGGTTGAAGCGGATATGCGTGTCGTTGATGCCGTAAATGCGGCAGGAGGATTTTCGCTGGACGCGGCGTCGGATTATGTAAACTTGGCATCGCCTTTGACAGACGGCCAGAAGATCTATATCCCGACGTTCAGGGAGATAGAAGAAGCTGTAAATGCGGGAAATGTCGAAGGGCGCGGTGCAGCGGATGAAGGCGCGGGAGCAGCAGGCGGAAAGGTTGACATAAATTCCGCAAGCGCCGAAACGCTTATGACGCTTCCGGGCATCGGCCGTTCAAAAGCCGATAAGATAATTGCCTACAGAGAGGCTAACGGGGGATTTTCGTCCATCGAGGACATCATGCTCGTGGACGGTATCAAAGAGGGAATGTTCAATAAGATCAAGGAAGGAATATGTGTCAGATGAAGAAGAAAGCTATCATTGCGGCATCTCTTGCGGCTGCACTCTTTGTAACAGGATGTTCATCCGTAACCGAAACGGCAAACCCGCAAAAGACGGATGAAAGTCAGCAGACCGCAGTCTCCGAAGAGGCAGATGCGCCTGATGGTGCCGGTATCGATGCGGACATTGAGCAGATCATAAGTAGGATGTCGCTTCGCGAAAAGGTTGAGCAGAGGATGCTCGTGGCATTCCGGAATCTTGAGGAGTCTGCCAAGCCTTCGGAAGATCCCGATAAAAATAAGCCTGTCAGGGTCACGCAGCTCAGTGACAGGATCAAAGATAACCTTAAGGAGCATAACTACGGGGGTATGCTGCTGTTCGGAGATAACTTCTCGGATCCGAAGCAGACGCTCAGCCTTATCTCTGACATTCAGAAGACAAATCAGGACGGAGGCGGCCTTCCGATGCTCATCACGGTCGACCAGGAAGGAGGTAACGTTGCAAGGATAAACTTCGGAACTTCCGGAGTGGGCAATATGGCCCTTACGGCAACATCCGATCCGGAAAATGCTAAGAAAATGGCCCGTATATACGGTGAGGAGCTCAGGCTTCTCGGGATCAATACGGACCATGCGCCTGTTGTTGACGTCAATAACAACCCGAAAAATCCTGTCATCGGCCAGCGATCATTTTCCGATTCGCCCGAAACGGTCGCTGAATATGCGCTTTCTTATATGGAAGGTCTTCACGAGGAAGGGATCATCGCATGTCTGAAGCATTTCCCGGGCCATGGGAACACCGATACCGACTCGCACACGGGATTTCCCCGCATTGACTCAACATATGATGAACTGAAGGAATTTGAACTGATACCGTTCAAGCAGGCTATCGATGCGGGAGCGGACATGGTAATGAGCGCACATATCCAGTATCCGAAGATCGAGGACGAAACATACACATCCATATCATCGGGTGAGGAAGTATATATTCCTGCGACAATGAGCCATAAGATACTTACGGGTATACTGAGAGATGATCTGGGATTTGAAGGTGTTATAGTGACCGATGCACTTGACATGAAGGCGATCGCCGACAACTTCGCACCGGAAGATGTCATGTGTAAGACGATGAATGCGGGGGCTGACCTTATCATGCTTCCTGCCGTACAGAATCAGCAGGTCTTTGACGAGATGAACAATATGGTAGAGATTGCCGTAAAGCTTGCGGAGGATGGAAAGATCAGCGAGGAGTCGATAGATGATTCGGTCAGAAGGATACTGAAACTTAAGAAGAAGTACGGTATTCTGGATATGACTGATTTTACGGTTACTGATGAAGAGATAAGTGCAGCGCAGGCAGGCGTAGGAAGCGATGAGCACCGTCAAACAGCGTGGGATCTTGCAAATGAGGCGCTTACGATCGTGAAAAACGATAATAACGCATTTCCGGTAAGCGGAGATGACAAAACACTGATACTGTTTTCCGACAGTTGTGCCAGCTGTGCCGGAAACGGGGAGCTTGTCAGGCAGAAGCTGAAAGATGAGAAAAAGATACCGGATGAATCACGGATAGAAGTGATGACAGTCACAAAGGACAACGAAAAGGACTGCATAAAGGCTGCCGAGGATGCCGATCATACTATCATCGTATCTGCCACATCGAGTGCTGCAAATCTTGATCCCGACAGCGATGACGGATTCTCCACGGGTGTGTTTGACAAGGTCATCGAAAAACTGCACAAGGATGGCAGACAGGTGATACTTGTTTCATGCAGGCTTCCGTATGATGCGGCCAGATTTGATGCTGATGCGATCCTTCTTGCTTACAATGTATCTACGATGAAAGTGATGCCGCCTGCCTCGGGTGAGGGCAGTGCTTATGCTCCGAACCTTGCTGCGGCACTGATCGCCTGTTTTGGCAAAGTGGACATAAACGGGTGTCTTCCGGTCGACATTCCCGAAATTGATGATAAATATGAGTTTACGGATAAGATCCTTTACAGAAAAGGCACGAACGTGATCCTTGGCGATGAGCAGTTTGATGAGTATACGTCCATGCTGGAAAATAAGCGTGTTGCGCTGTTTTCAAACCAGACCGGGATCGTGGGAGATGATATCGCATCGGGTAAGCATATTCTTGATGCGCTGATCGAGCATGGCGTGGATGTTACCGCTATCTTCAGTCCCGAGCACGGATTTCGTGGAAAAGCAGATGCGGGAGAGAACGTTAATAACTCCGTGGATGAAAAGACCGGTGTCCCGATCCTGTCGCTGTATCAGAGTAATTCCCACTACCCTTCAAAGGAGGATATGGATAAGTTTGACACCCTCGTTGTGGATATACAGGATGTGGGTCTGAGGTACTATACATACTATATTTCCATGTATTATCTGATGGATGCATGTGCTTCGTCAGGAAAGGATGTCATCATTCTTGACCGCCCCAATCCGAACGGATTCTATGTGGATGGCCCGATACTAAAGGATGAGTATAAATCAGGTGTTGGCAAGCTTCCTATCCCCGTGGTTCACGGGATGACGCTCGGCGAACTTGCAAGGATGATTAACGGTGAAGGATGGCTTGAGGCGGGAAAGGATGCGTGCAACCTCACTGTTATCCCCTGCCTTAACTATACGCATGATACGAAGACTGAACTTGTGACCGACCCGTCCCCGAATCTCAAGGATATGAGAGCGATCTATCTTTATGCTTCAACATGCTTTTTCGAAAATACTTATGTTTCGGTCGGAAGAGGCACGGATATGCCGTTTGAAGTGTACGGAAGCCCGTTTCTGAGTAAGGATAAGAATTCTTTTTCTTTCACGCCCAAGAGCATGGAAGGTGCGATCAGGCCGCCCTTTGAGAATGAAACATGCTACGGACGGGATCTTCGTGATCTCTCATTTGAAGAAATATGGGAGAAAGGTATCAACCTCGAATATCTGATAAGCGCATACAATGATTTTCATGAAGAAAATCCCGACCTTGATTTCTTTGCAATGCAGAAGAACGGTGACAAATACTGGATCGATCTGTTAAGCGGATCCGACGATCTCAGAAAACAGATCTGCGCCGGAAAGAGCGCGGAAGAGATCAAAGCCTCCTGGCAGGATGATATCGAGTCATTTAAGGAACAGCGTAAGCAGTATCTACTCTACGAATAATCCCCTTCGGAGTGTTGGGTTAATATGAAAAAGGTTTATCTTGGAAAAATTCTTGCGATAGCAATACCCATAATGCTGTCGAATCTCATATCGCAGTTGCAGATGCTCATAGACCGTGTGTTCATTGGGAGACTTTCACTTGATTGCATGAGCGCGGTAGGAAATGCCAGTACTCCGATGTGGACTACGATGAGTACTATCTTTGCTCTTACAACGGGTGCGACGATACTGGTCTCCCAGGCATACGGTGCGAACGATCTTGACAGAGCAGGAAAACTTATGGCGGCACTTTTTAAATACAACAACGTGCTCGGGTTCATACTTTTCCTGTTCTGGTTATTATGCCCGCATGTGGCATTTCATCTTATGGGAGTGGATGAGAGTATCATCGGTATGAGCATGGACTACGCCCGCTATTTTTCGCCCATCTTCATTCTTATGGGGATAGGTGCCTCGATCAGCTGTATGCTTGAAGTGAGTCAGAAAACGCAGATCATGATATGGTACGGTGTTTCCAGGTCGGTAACGAACGTGATACTTGATTATGTTTTGATCCTCGGTAAATTCGGGTTTCCGAGAATGGAAGTCAAAGGCGCGGCTCTTGCCACCACGATAGCGGAGTTTCTCGGAGACCTGATAGTTCTGATCTACGTACTTGTTGCAAAAGATCTTGTACTCAGACCTTCGCTTTCACAGATCCTTAAGGCAAAGCTTAAGCCATATATCGAAACGATCAGGTTTGGGGCTCCCGCAGCCTGTGAGGATTTTGCCTGGAATCTCGGTAATCTTTATCTTCTTGCAATGCTCAATAAGGTTTCCGTCGAAGCTGCCGGAATCCATTCCATAGTATTCGGTGTTGAACTGATAGCGGTTGTTCTTGTCGGATCCATAGGTACGGCCACACTGACTCTTTCGGGGTTTGAGACGGGTAAGAAGAACATAGGAGGTGTCTGGGATGTCGTTCTGACTTCAGCGCTTCTCAGCTGGGGAATATGTGCGTTTAATCTTTTGATCTTCATGATGATCCCTCAACAGATACTGGGACTGTTTACAACAGATAAGACAGTTCTTGCTGCGGCGGGACTGTATCTGTTCATCGTCGGTGTCGACCTGTTCCCAAAGAGCGGGAACATCATATACGGCTCGGGAATAAAGGGATACGGAGAGCCCTCGTGGATGTTGAAGACACAGCTTCTCGGAACGTTTTTTGTCATCGTCGCAAGTTCGATCGCAGTTATGGTATTTCATATGGGAATACTGGAGATATTCATCATTGTCGTTATTGACGAGACGCTTCGCTTTGCTCTTAACAGCCGGAAATTGAAACGTATCAGGATAATGAATCTTAGGAGAAAACAGAATGATCAGAAACTTTTGTGAGGGAATTGTAAAGGACAGAGTAAATAAACCCGGTATCGATTGCGGAGGAATATGAAATGAAGATCACGGTGATAAACGGAACAGAGAAGCACGGTGTCACATACAGTATGAAGGAGTTTTTTTTAGAGCAGTTCAGAGATGATTCAGAGATCACGGAATACTATCTTCCGGGGGACGGTCCGGGTTTTTGCACGGGATGTACCGCGTGCTTCAGGAATAATCCGAATCTCTGCAGGGATGCAGAAAAAGTGCAGAAGATCGAGAAATCTCTGCTTGAAGCGGATCTGCTTGTTTTTACATCCCCGGCATATGTTTTTCATACAACCGGTGCTATGAAGGCGATGCTTGATCACTTCGGGTATCGATGGATGCCTCATCGCCCGGCAAAGGAAATGTTCGGAAAGAGAGCGGTAATCATCACGCAGTGCCTCGGAGCAGGCGGAAGATCCACAGCAAAGGATATAAAAGACAGCCTTTCATGGTGGGGTATTTCCACTATCAAAGTCATAAGTTTCAAGCTGATGTCAGAGATTGACTGGAACAAGCTGGATGAAAAAAGAAAAGCTTCTTTCCGAAAGAAACTGAGCAGTGTAGCACGAAAAATGCATGCCATCAATTATGATAAACCGGGACATACTAATGTTGTCGTGAGAGCAAAGTTCTATATGGTAAGAATGCTTCAGACGGGTCTCGGGAAACAGGATCCTGAATACACCGACTTTAAGTATTGGAATGAGAACGGCTGGATCGGTAAAGCAAGACCGTGGAAACCGGGTGTAAAGGATTTTTGAACTGTACATCAGTTAATCCCGGTGGACTTTTCGTGATCGCAAGGGCCTTTTTATTGACATGAAACGGAAACGGATATAATATATCTAACAGATATATCTAATAGATATATAATTGTATCCAAAGGAGTTTACAATTATGAGGCAAAGAATAAGAAAAGTGACCCTGTTGATATCGTTCCTTATTTTCCCGATCACGATGTGGTATTTCTCACCTTACATAATTATCAATGCGGCGATGGAACATATCATAAATGGCAGTTTTATCGTGTTTGTAGCGATGCTTGTATTTTCCGTTTTTTTCGGGAGAGTCTGGTGCGGGTACCTGTGTCCGGCAGGAGGCCTTCAGGAATGTGCGCTCAGGATCAATGAAAGTCCTGCAAAGCAGGGTAAACGTGATAAAATCAAATATGTGATATGGATCATTTGGATATGCGTGGTAATCGCTACATTTGTGATGAGCAGGAATGATGTGAGCATAAATCCTTTTTATATGACAGATCATGGAATATCTGTTGCAGATATATACAATTATGTTATCTACTATGGTGTCATATTTTTATTGTTAATACCGGCACTTATTCATGGCAGAAGAGCAGCCTGCCATTATATTTGCTGGATGGCACCCTTTATGGTGATCGGAAGCAGTATAGGAAGGTTCCTTCATCTGCCGCAGCTTCACGTTGAAGCTGATAAGGACAAGTGCATATCCTGCGGAATGTGCAACAGAGCCTGCCCTATGGGACTTGACGTAAAAGAACTTGTGACCGAGGGAAGGAACGCTGAATGCACGGAGTGTATCCAGTGCGGTGCATGCATTGATGAATGTCCGAAATCAGTTCTGAGATACAGGTTTACCTGGAAATAACCCATTTAGGAGAAAGAGATATGGCAAAAGACAGGAAGATAGATGTAGTGATTTTGGGTCTTTTATCCCACGAGGATCTTACCGGATATGATATAAAAAAGAGATTGGACGGAGCAATAGGCTTTTTCTGGAAAGGCAGCTTTGGAAATATTTACCCGGCCCTTACCGCAATGGAAAAAGAGGGACTCGTTTCCAAAAAGAAAGACTCGAAAACAGGTGGCCGCGAGAGAATTCCTTACCATATCACAAGGCGGGGAACCGAAACTTTAAAATCATGGCTGCAGGAAGAACAGGCTTCCAATGAACTCAGGTATGAAACACTCTTAAAGCTTTTTTTTGGTGGAGCAACGGACAGGAGCGTCACGATCAGGAACATCCAAGCCTTCGAAGAAGATGTTAAACGAAATCTGGCAGTACTTAATATGTACAGGGATAATCTTGAAAAAAGACTTGATGAAGATGACCACATATTTTATTACCTGACAGTGACATTTGGAATTGACACCTATGAGGCGTACATTAAGTGGTGTACAAAGGCAAAAAAGTTGCTGTAAGACTGTAAGCAGGGGGTTATCTGTTATTCTATATATGATTATGGTATCATATAAACACTGTATCAACTATAAGACTACCGTATTCCGGCATCATGGTCCGGCTTTTGGGAGGTCCGGGTGTGAAAAAGACCTTAATCATATTCGTCAACGTGATCATTATTTCATCTATTTTGATCTTCGTTGCACTCTACTCCAGGTATGAAAGCGCAGCTGCTTACAAGAGACAGATAGAGCATTTTGAAAACATAACGGTCACTATGGAACATGTGACGGAAAACTATCTTGAAGGTGAGCAACGTATTTGCGATGTATGGGCGAATTATATCAACAATAAAAACATGACTATAGAGGAGGCGACGGATTATATCCGCGCATCCCATGTTCTTACAAGTACTTCGGCGCATCTGATCCTTCTCGATACGCTCACAGGCCTTTCTACACGTCCGAAACAAGGCACATCAGATGATTACGCAGTTTCTTATGAACGGGTGGATCTTCTTGAGGATGTGGACTGGATTGATGAAATAGGGGAATCGATAAACATCACCCGCACTTACACCAATCCGATGAACGGCGAGCAATCATTGTCTTTTTGCAACAAGATCACACTTCGCGATCCTGAAAACGAGACCTCTGTGGCGGCGGTGCTATTGCGTGTAATGCCTGTCTCGGAGCTTGAACAGAAATGGGTTTTTCCGCAAGGAGAGTTTGTTAATGCTGAGTATTCCATGATTGATGCTGACGGTGATTATATCATCAAAGGATACAGTTTTAAGAACTCCAGTTTCTTTGAATTTTACAAATCATATAATACGACTGACACCTCATCAACGAAGGAGTTGTTTGACAGGCTCACATCATCGACAGGCACAATCTCAATGCTGGATTCACACGGACGGGAGTGTATACTTGCTTTTACCCCCGTTGCTTCTACCGCCGGATGGACACTGCTGAGTATCGTACCATCAAAGGATCTCAATGTTGATACGGAAAACTGGCTTCTGGTCGGAGTTATCTCTGTGGGATTACTGGTTTTATTCTTGCTTGACCTGTTTCATATGCTTTACCTGAACAAGCGTCTTCAGATTGCGGCCCGGGAAGCAGACTTGGCAAATAAGGCAAAGACTGATTTTCTATCCACCATGTCACATGATATTCGCACCCCGATGAATGCTATCATAGGACTTACGGCCATTGCCGAGAAAAACCTTTCGGATGTGAAATCAACCGGAGAAAGCCTTCGGAAGATCAGCCTTGCCAGCAATCATCTGCTGACTCTGATTAATGACATTCTGGATATTTCCAAGGTAGAAAGTGGGAAATTGAAACTGAGTCCCATGACATTCTCCATTGTTGAGACCGTCGAAAATCTTGTAAATATATCCCAGCCGATGATTAAGGAAAAGAATATTGAGTTCAGTTTTCATGTTGACCATATGGAAAAGGAATACCTGTATACGGATCAGCTTCGCCTGAATCAGATATATATCAATATACTCTCCAATGCCATCAAATATACGGAACCGGGTGGAAGAGTCAATGTAGATATGCGCGAGGAAGCAAGTACCGTTCCCGGTTGCACAAAGCTGATCTACGTTGTGTCTGATACAGGCATCGGAATGAGTCCGGAATTCATAGAGACGATGTATCAGCCGTTCTCGCGTCAGACAGACAGCCGTGTCAACAGTATTCAAGGAACCGGCCTGGGGCTTGCTATTACAAAGAAAATGGTTGATCTGATGGGCGGAACTATTGAATGCGAAAGTGAGCAAGGGAAGGGAACCACATTCACCGTTACACTTGATATTCCTGAAGCCGAAAGACAACTTGAAGAAATACGGCTTGATCAGATCGATGCTCTGATCGTTGATGACGATGATATAACGCTTCGAACGACATCAGACGAGATTGAAGCTCTGGGATCTGTAGCAGAGCAGGCACATAACGGAGCAGAAGCGATCAAAATGATAACTGACAGGCATGAGAGCGGAAAGGATTATAGCATTGTTATCATTGACTGGAAAATGCCTGACATGGATGGAGTTGAAACGATCCGCAGGATTCGCTCGGAGATTAAAGTAGATGTTCCCATACTGCTGATCTCTGCATACGACTGGTCAGATATAGAGGATAAGGCAAAAGATGCCGGCGCAAACGGTTTTGTAAGCAAACCGATCTTCCGGTCTACTCTATATAATAAGATAAATGAGCTTATTGGCATAGAATCCAAATCCGTAGAACCGCAGGACGATTATTCTGATCTTAACGGTATCCGTATTCTCGTTGCAGAGGATATAGATATAAACTGGGAAATCATATCCAATATACTTAACATGCATGGCATCATATGTGATCGTGCAGAAAACGGGCGTGTTTGTGTGGACAAGCTGAGCTCAGCTCCGGAAGACAGTTACGATCTTGTATTCATGGACGTGCAGATGCCTGTAATGAACGGACTCGATGCAACAAGAGCGATCCGAAAGCTGGAAAACTCATGGGCATCATCCATTCCGATAATCGCCATGACGGCAGACGCATTCTCCGAAAACGTCACAGAATGCCTGGATGCGGGGATGAACGGACATATTGCAAAGCCTGTTGATATAAAACTTGTCATCAAAGAAATCCGAAGGATCAAAGAAAGTAAATAATAAACAAATGGGAAGGGAGCTCTTATGAAAAGAATAATGTGTATTTTTACTGCTGTAATGATGCTTCAGAGTGTGACAGCATGCGGCTATGCGGGGCAGGAGGCAAAGACAGAGGATATCTTCCGGCCGGCGCTTGATACATCCGGTAAATGCCATATAAATGTTGCGGGCGGTTATGACAACTTTGAGGCGCTCGAAACGGAATTCGACCGTTTTAACGAGTATTATCCGAATGTGGAGCTTGTATATACCAAGATTGATGACTATAACAACATGGTTGGAACAGTACTGAACGGAAATGATGCCCCGGACATCTACGTCAACCATTCTTGGATGTATGGTCGCGAACAGTATAAGGAATCTATAGATCATGCCGAGAATCTCGCTGACCCGGCACTGGGTATTGACCTTGGTTGCATACGAAGCAATATCCTTCTGAAGACGGATGATGGCTCACTTCCTATGGTTCCGGTTTTCTCCAGTACCAATGGAATGCTTGTAAATGACGATCTGTTCAAAAAGGAGGGTCTTACCGTTCCTTCAACCTATGAGGAGCTGGTATCCGTGTGCCACGAATTTCGTAAAAAAGGCTATGAAAATCCCATGATGGGCTATACCGCTCAGGAATTAACATCCCTTTACACAATAGTCAGCTATCCTCTCTTTTGTTCAACCGTGGCAAGTGACGCAGAAGCCGTAAAGAAACTGAACGATCTTGATCCTTCAGCCGGTGAATATATGAGACCCACCCTTGAGAAAGTGGGGCAGTTCCTAAACGACGACTGTGTGGATATCGATGCTTGCAATACCATTGAAAACAACTATGATGCGGTGATCCTCCGCTTCTTTGAAGGGGATGTTCCCATGATGATCTGCACCGGAGATGCAGTTTCCGGTACCAGGAAACGCGAAAGCGTTTCTGAAGCATTTACAAAAAAACCATTTAAATATACTTTTGTCCCCGTACCCATGTCAGACGAAGGCGCATACTTCCTTGACATACCTAATCTTCAGTTTTCGGTCAACAAAGAGAGTTCGAATCTGGACGTTGCCAACGAATTTATGCGTTTTCTGATCACCACGAGGGAACTGAACGAGATGGCAGGAAACAAAGGCCTTATGTCACCGACAAAAGATTTATCTTTCAACAGTATGTATGCTGCGTTCGGAAACGTTCCTGAATCTCGGATTCTTTCGCCCGAAGAATTCGGACTGACAGATGATGCAGTAGTACAGTTCAGGATGGCGGTTTACGGATTTGCAACAGGGGAAATGACTATAGACGAGGCTGTTTCGGCTTATGGCACTTTTTCTCAATGAGTAAAGAATTTTTTTTGTACATATACATAACATAGCAAAGGACAAACCAAGGAGGGAATCATAACAGTATGAAAAAGGCAGCTGTGATCATAATCAGTGTCTTGGCGGTTGTGATTGTCATAATATACATTGTCGTCCATGCAGTGCTTGGTTTTTTCGGATATCTTAATCCCTGGGAACGCTATTGGCTTACACGGAAGACGGAAACGCTCCTTGATAAGAAATATCCGGATCATGATTTTACGTTTGATACGGAATATGACTGGTCGGAGTACGGGTTCTATTTTAATATCTATGCCACGGATGAGAACGGGGTCAGATTCCGGGTGCAGTGGATAGAAGGTGAAATGGATGATCATTATTACTGCGTTGAATGGAATGATTTCTTCTACGGGAATAAAATTGTGGAATATCAAAACATCCTAAGGGATGAGTATTTCCCGCAGATTCCCTATGTGGATACTTATGAATACGCTAAGGATGATTCGTTTGTTTTTCCCGGAGAACTGCATAAGGAAGTCTTCTTTCAGTCTGTAGATGAAGCCATCGAAGCCAGCAAAGCCGGCATATTTGACACCGATGTCACCTTCAAGGGGATAGATCTTGATACGGCGGATGATGACGAAGTCAGGCGGTTTGCAGAGTCTATGGCGGATTCAATGATGTGGCTGCATGAGGTAACCGGCTACCGCCATATCATGATCAACTCCTTCTCTTATATTGAGCATGATGAAAACGGCGCCGGAGTTAAGACGAAGGAAGAACTTGTAGATAAAATCATAGAAAGGATAGAACGCGAAGCCCATCCGTGAACTGTTATTCTGGGCCATATTACGCAAACGCTGGAGACGGAAACAGTCCGATACCCGAGAGGATAATTGATTTTATAAAGTTGTTCAGTAATATGATCGGAGGAAACGATAATGAATAAAAAACTGATAAATTGGCTTGGCCTGTTGGGAATACTCTCGTTGGCGTCTTATACTGCGGCGGTTATCTTTTCGCCTTTGGCTTTCCCGGGATATAACTGGATGGAGCAGGCGGTAAGTGATCTGTCAGCTGAGTCTGCGCCGTCAAGACATCTGTGGGACCAGTTGTCGGCATTATATTCTGCAGGAAGCGTTGTATGTGTAACGTGCGTAGCGATATATGTATCGGAAAATAAAGTGTCCACCGGACTGTTCAGGGTGGGAATATATCTTTTTACGATCATGAACTGGATATCAAAGGTCGGATATCATATGTTTGCTCTTTCTGATGCAGGTAAGGATATTGCCGGGGTTCAGGAAGCGATGCATATGGTTGTCACGGTGTGTGTTGTTTTGTTGTCGATAGTATCACTGATTATCCTTATCATTGCAGGATGTAAGGACAAACCCCTGAAAGCCGTGGGTATATGGGCCGCAATCGCGCTTGCCATGATGTTCATGGGACCTGTCGGTATGGCGGCGTTTCCGCAGAAATACTTTGGTATATTTGAAAGATTCAGTACGTTTGCAGCTGTAGGATATAATGCTGTTCTTGGAGTATACCTGTTTAAGGGATTCAATCCGGAAATACAATAACTGCTTCTGAGAGTCTGTTAATAATCTGTGAAATAGTACAAGGAACAAAGTCGATATGAAGAACAATTATTCTGATCTGCCGAATGTCTATCAGGAATCTGAGGATCACGGAGATAATGATTGAGATCACATACTTTCAACTTTTTCTATTTATAACAATAATATGGATTATTACCCGATGTATCATTGCGATAAAATCTAAGACATTTTCAGTAAAGTGTGAATGTCGGCAGCTTTTGGTTTATGTGTGTATCGTTGTTATTTGCAGATTCGTATTTTTTGCATTCCATCTTGAGAATGGAAAGATACCGACATTAAAGATAGGCTTTGAAGATGATATCCGTGATATGATCAGTTTCATTCCATTTTATTTTCTTGCAGACCGGTATGATGGGTGGAAGATGAACATTATTGGGAATATCATAATGTTCATACCGGTTGGGATCGTATGGCCTATCTGTTTTAGCAGACTTTATACGATTAGAAAAACCATATTTGCAGGTGCTGTTTTTTCTCTGCTTATCGAAGTGACTCAGCTCTTTTGCCTCGGAAGACATACGGATGTTGATGACTTGATCTTAAACACAAGCGGTGTAGCAATTGGAGCATGTATTGTATTCTTTATTCGGAGAAAGCAGAAGAAACTAAAAGGAAAACACCTGAAAGAAGTGAAGTACTGAACATCTTTACGGTTGTTAAGAAAATCGCACCAACTTTGCGAAATTCTTATATAAAAAGATCCGACCCGCTAATGCGGGCCGGACCTATGATAGCACTCAGTAAGATTATCCTTCGATGGCTATCAACTTCTTTTCGGGAAGCTTGGCCTCTTTCTTCGGGATATCCAATTTCAATACACCATCTTCAAACTTCGCTTTGATATCTTCCTCGGTAACACCTTCGCCAACGTAGAAGCTTCTCTGCATGGAGCCCATGTAACGCTCCTGACGTATGACCTTGCCTTTTCTGTTTTTCTTGTCGTTGTCCCTTGCCTTTACAGCGCCTACCGACAGATATCCGTTCTCAAGTGAAAGCTTGATCTCATCTTTCTTGAATCCCGGAAGATCGATATCAACTTCGTACTCGTTTTCATCTTCGTGCACATCCGTCTTCATAACGTGTGCAGCATGTTTTCCGTACAACTTTTTGTCGATATCGGGGATATCAAGCTTCGGGAAATCCATCCAGTCATCCAATAAACTTTCTCCAAATAAACTCGGTAATAACATAGGTCATTCCTCCTTCTCAAAAAACTAAACATAACCTTAAGTTTCATGAGCAAGGGAAGGAGTGTTTGGATTCTGTTTTCGGAATCTTCTCTGTTCCTTTGTTCTGACTACGTTATACACCCATTCATTAGCACTGTCAATAGGAGAGTGCTAAAATATTGTGAACATTCTGTGAATTATTAGACAATTAGGAATATGACTGATTTTGTGTAATTCGTTCGGATACTATATTCCGGTTTAACTTTATAAGTTTTTTGCAATTTTGATTACCACTTTTGCACTCCATTTTAGATTTTTGGCACCCGATCCACTTCTTAAAATGTGTCACAGATTCATCCGATTTACAACTGCCATTTTATATTTACGAACAATGCGCCATTTTTCTAAAATACAGATGTGTGTGTTAATATGCCCCATTTTTGATATTATTCGTTATGAAACAATGGGTCTCGATAATAAAGGAGTATATGTAACAATAGTAAAGAAAATGACTGATATTGTTGACTATTAACTGTTTGTTCATATATCCATTTCGTGATCTGTATATGCCTCTTTTCTTGACTTAAGAAATAGAGGCATATATAATACCCAATACACCTACCAAAACGATAGGCGAAAGGAGAGGATTATGGAAGCGGCAATTTACAAGGACATTACTGCAAAAGAATTCAAAGAGCTTGATTTTAACAGTGTTACACTCGTGGATCTTCGTGAACCGGATGAGGTGATAGTAAGCGGAATAGAGGGCGCTATCAATATACCTTTCAGTAGTTTTCCAAAGGGAATTGATGACATACCGAAGAATAAGCCGGTATACGTATATTGCCGTGAGGGAAGCTTCAGCGAAGAGGTTGCCGAGATACTTGCTGACAGAGGATATGAGGTTTATAACCTCAAAGACGGATACAAAGAATACAGAAAACTGATTGAGGGTGTAGAACAGAAAAATAAGAGTGAAACTGCTGCAAAGACAGATAACGCCGATGAAGAGATAAACATAGATGCTAAAGAGTTGAGGTGTCCCGGACCTATCGTAAAGGTTGCTGATACATTGCGGGAACTTCATGAGGGCAGCATTGTTCGTGTTGATGCAACGGAAGATGCCTTTTATTCCGATATCAAGGTGTGGTGTGAACGTACCGGAAATGAGCTTCTGTCTCTCGAAGCGTCAGAAGGTACCATAACTGCCAGAATAAAAAAGAGCAGCGGAAAAAAATCGGACAACACAAGTATTGATGCTTCCACAGGAACTCTTGCCGGGAAGCACATACAGCTTGGTGATGACAAGACGTTTATCGTATTCAGCGGAGACCTTGATAAGACTATTGCGGCTTTTATTTTGGCAAACGGCGCGGCCAGTCTTGGCAGAAAGGTTACCATGTTCTTTACTTTCTGGGGCCTGAATATCCTGCGCAGACCCGAAAAGGTCAGTGTAAGTAAGAGTTTCATAGAGAAGATGTTCGGGATGATGATGCCGCGAGGAAGCAGGAAACTCGGTTTGTCCCGTATGAACATGCTCGGGGCAGGAAGTAAGATGATCAGGGGTATCATGAAAAGCAAGGGGATTTCATCCCTTGAAGAACTTATAGAATCCGCAAGGAATCATGGGGTCAGACTTGTGGCATGCCAGATGAGTATGGATGTTATGGGAATAAAACAGGAAGAACTCATCGATGGTGTTGAACTCGGCGGAGTTGCGACTTTTATAGGTTCAGGCGAAACGTCTGATATCAGTCTGTTTATTTAAGTGCATCCACGATATACCTATTGACATAGTAGGTAACTAACGATATAATGCGCATAACTTCTTTGAAAGGAGGCGTAGAAGATGATCAGGACAATGTATTACAATTCTGATAACGCAAAGTTTTGCCGATGTCAAAACTCCCGGGCATGTTTTATGGCCGAGGCGGTCGGTTTCGATCTGATACGCCTCAATAATATTCGAGCTTAACAGATCAAAAGATCGAATGCCATTTGCCCGGGAGTTTATTAACTGTCTCGGGTTTTTTATTGCACAAAAACTCGAATTAACAAGTAATAATATTTGAAACGGCCAAACTCCTTGCGAAGAAGGAAGGTATCTCAGTCGGTATATCATCAGGTGCAGCACTTTTTGGAGCCATACAGTATGCAAAGAAACCCGAAAATAAAGGGAAGGTGATAGTTGCATTGCTTCCGGACAGCGGAGACAGATATTATTCAACGGCATTATTTGCTGAATAAATAACGCAGGGATTCCGGTCAGCATCATTGTCCGGAGTCCTCTTATTTTGATGAAGATTAAAGATGAGGAGAAAGATGTTATGAAGAGAGTATTAACTATACAGGATATTTCCTGTCTGGGGAAATGTTCATTAACAATTGCGCTTCCGGTGATCTCTGCGCTCGGAGTTGAAACGGTAATATTACCGACTGCTGTGCTTTCAACACACACTATGTTCAAAAACTTCACCTGCAAAGATCTTTCGGATCAGATTGAACCGATCGCCAGTCACTGGAAAAGCGAAGATGTTCATTTTGATGCTATATATACCGGTTATCTCGGAACAGTGGAGCAGATAGATCAGGTTAAGGAGATATTCAGAACGTTCAGGAGTAAAGAAACACTTATTTTCGTTGATCCGGTTATGGCTGACAATGGGAAGTTATACCCGGCTTTTGACATGAACTATGCTCAAAGGAATGCCACATTATGCGCTGAGGCAGATATCATTGTCCCCAACATAACGGAAGCGGCATTTATGACGGGAATGGAATATCGGGAGGAATACGATGCCCATTATATAAAGGATATGCTTTTAAAATTGAATGATCTCGGTCCTCAGATCAGTGTGCTTACAGGGGTATCCCTTGAAAAAGGAAAGACCGGCGTTATGGCTTATGAACGAAAGACCGGGGAGTTCTTTACATATCAGAACACAAGGATTGATGCGTCGTACCATGGTACAGGGGATCTTTTCTCAAGCACCTGTGTGGGGGAAATACAAAAAGGAAAAGATTGGAGAGATGCACTTCGGATTGCGGCGGACTATACTGCCCATACGATAGATATTACAATAAAGAATCCCGAAAAGCCGTGGTATGGAGTTGATTTCGAGGCCACAATTCCGGAACTGATTGGTATGAATTGAACAACACGGAGAAAATAATGTCAGATAAGAGTTGGAACGTATCTTTTGAGACCAAATGTCAGGGAATGAATCTGGATGTTGAGGACAAGTACCATGCGATAAGTTTCCCGATATATCAGACAGCGACGTTTTCGCACCCGGGGTTGGGAGAGAGCAACGGTTATGATTATTCAAGACAGAGTAATCCGACGAGAAGCCAGCTGGAAAGCATTGTTGCCGGACTTGAGAATGGAAATGCCGCTCTTGCATTCTCAAGTGGCATGTCGGCTATTGCTACTCTTTTTGAACTTTTCGAACCCGGAGATCATGTAATAATCGATGCTGATCTGTATGGAGGTAGCGTAAGGCTATTTGATCGTGTTTGCAGGAAATGTGGTTTACAGTTTTCGAGAGTTGATCTTTCAACAGATGACTGCACCGTATATATTTCGGACAAAACAAAAGCTGTGTATCTCGAGACTCCGACCAATCCTATGATGCATGTTACGGACATAGAGAAACTGGCCTCCGATACAAAAGAAAGGGGCATTTTGCTTGTTGTTGATAATACGTTCATGTCCCCGTATTTTCAGAATCCTCTTGATCTGGGAGCGGATGTAGTCGTACACAGCGGTACCAAGTTCATTGGAGGACATCACGATACGATCGGTGGATTTCTTGTTGTAAATGATAAGGGACTGGAGGAAAAACTCCGTTATCTTTGCACGACATTGGGAAATGCAATGTCCCCCTTTGATTCATGGCTTATGATAAGAGGGATCAGAACTCTTGCCATCAGAATGGAGCGCGCCGAGAAAAACGCGGGGACCATAGCCCGGCACCTGAGAGAGTGTCCGCTTGTATCAAAAGTTATCTATCCCGGCTTCAGTGATCATCCCGGATATGAGCTGATGAAAAAACAGGCCAGAGGATTCGGGGCGATGATAACGTTCGAAGTCGATTCGCCGGAAACAGTAAGGACGATCCTTGATAATGCACAGCTGTTTTATTTTGCGGAAAGTCTCGGAGGTACCGAAACCCTTATAACATATCCGATAACACAGACACATGCGGAGATCCCGGATGAACAGAAGATGAAGATCGGTATTACTGACAGGCTTCTTCGACTGTCGGTAGGGATAGAAGGAGTGGACGATCTGATCACCGAGATAGACCGTCTGTTTGCGCTGGCTGAAAAATGATAAGGGCAGGAAGCCATGAAAGAGAGAAATCTGGATTTTGATAAGATCATCGACAGAAGGAACACAAAGTGTCTGAAATATGATTTTGCCGAAAGGAGAGGATATCCTGAGGATATTCTCCCTCTTTGGGTTGCAGATATGGATTTTAAAACGTCCTCTTATGTAGAGGATGCTCTTGAAGAGATCGTAAAACACAATATTTACGGATACTGCAATACACAGCCCGGTGACGGCTTCTTTGAGGCAGTTAGTGGATGGATGGCAAGACATCACGACTGGGAAGTAAAAGGCGACTGGCACATAAAGACTCCGGGAGTTTGTTTTGCCATATCTACAGCCGTGAGAGCACTTACAGATCCGTCCGATCCGATTCTGATACAGCAACCGGTATACTATCCGTTTGAAAACATCATCAAACAGAACGGGAGAAGATTCATAAGCTCAGATCTTGTCAAAGATGAGACCGGAAAATGGATAATGGATCCGGTAGATTTTGAAGACAAGATCGTAAAGAACGGTATCAAACTGTTTATACTTTGTAATCCACAAAATCCGGTCGGGAGGTCCTGGAGCTTTCAGGAACTGAAGACCATCGGAACGATCTGTAAAGATCACGGCGTTACAGTTTTCTCCGACGAGATACATTCGGATTTTGTATGGAGCGGACAACATACCGTGTTTCAGGAAGTCGATCCGTCATTTAGGGAGTTTACGGTCACTGCTACTTCACCGAGCAAGACATTTAATCTCGCGGGTCTGCAGCAATCAAATGTATTTATTCCCAACAAAGATCTGAAACAAAGGTTTCGAAAAGAACTTGATGCGACCGGCTACGAGGAACCTAACATATTCGGAATAGAAGCAGCTACTGCTGTATATGAACACGGCGATGAATGGTATGATGCCATGAAAGCATATGTGGAAGTTAACATAGATGTGGCATGCACGTTCATAAATGAGAAGATACCCGGTGCAAAGATAAGAAAACCTGAGGCAACATATCTGTTATGGCTTGACCTAAATGATACCGGTCTTGATTGGAAACAACTTGATAATCTCATTATTAATAAAGCAAAGCTTTGGCTTGATGCGGGATGGATATTCGGAAAGCCGGGCAGAGGATTCCAAAGGATCAATGTGGCTTGTCCGAGAAGTGTTTTGAATGAAGCCTTAGAGCGGCTTTGCAGGGTGATGACTGATGAAATTTTATGTTGAGGATAAGGTTCTCGATATCGGGGTGAAGATAATCTTTGCCGCGGTTTATGATATAGATAATCACGCGGTAAGTGATGAATGGAGATCATATCGAGAAGTAAAACTTAAGGAATTATTGGAAGAGTACAGAAACATTGATGTGCATTCAGATCCTGTTCTGGAGGGGTTCAATATTCTGCATGACAAAAGCGGTGTAAAGCGGAGAAAAAATGTCCCTGCCAGCGAAAATCTGATCAAACTCCTCGTTAAGCATGAAGGGATGCCGTTAATAAATCAGGCGGTTGATATCTATAACATCATATCTATTGAGAGTAAGCTTGCTCTTGGCGCTCATGATATGGATAAAACAGATGGTAATGTTACGCTAAGGTTTACAAACGGGTCAGAAAAGTTTTGGCCAATCGGACAAGCAGAACCTGTAATCTCTAATGCACATGAATACTCGTACTGCGATGATGCAAATGAAGTTTTATGCCGCCTTGAGATCAGACAGGTTGAAAAGACCAAGGTCACTGAAGAAGCCCGTAACATCTTTTATATCGTTCAGGGCAATGATCAAACCTCTGATGAATTGCTTCATGAAACTGCAAAGAAGATAGTTGAACAGACGACCGGGTACTGCGGTGGAACGGGTGAGATCATCATCCCGAAAGTCATTACGGTTACAGAAGAAAAGAAATGAAAGAGATAAAAGTAGAAGAAGTTCGTATGATGCCGAGGGATTCGTATGAACTGATAGAAAGATAGGATATTGTTTTTATGTTGAATCAGTTTTCAAGAACTCAGCTTTTGCTGGGACCTGATACTATGGAGTCTCTGTATAGTAAGAAAGTTGCTGTTTTTGGCATAGGCGGAGTGGGCGGATATGTTTGCGAAGCCCTTGTCAGAAGTGGGATAGGCGCATTCGACCTAATTGATGATGATAAGGTCTGTCTTACGAATCTTAATCGTCAGATCATAGCTACCAGAAAAACTGTTGGGAAGTATAAAGCGGAGGTAATGCGCGACAGGATGCTTGAGATTAATCCTGACGCTAAGATAGAGATACATAAGTGTTTCTTTTTGCCTGAGAATGCAGATGATTTCCCTTTTTCCGAATATGATTATATCGTAGATGCGGTTGACACGGTAACTGCCAAAATAGAGCTTGTTATGAGGGCGCAGAAAGAAGGAGTCCCAATTATCAGTGCTATGGGCGCCGGAAATAAAATGGATGCCGGCAAACTTAAGATTGCAGATATTTACGACACAAAGATATGCCCGCTTGCCAGAGTAATGCGCAGGGAATTAAAGAAAAGAAATGTCAAAAAACTGAAAGTAGTCTATTCTGATGAGCAGCCAATCCGTCCTCTTGAGGACATGTCCATTAGTTGCAGGACACACTGCATCTGTCCTCCCGGAGCACAGCATAAGTGTACGGAAAGAAGGGATATCCCCGGAAGTACTGCTTTTGTACCGGCTGTCGCGGGATTGCTGATTGCAGGAGAAATAGTAAAGGATTTGTGCAGAGATGAAAAAGCTGGAGCGTAATCTTATAGATAACATTCTTGAAAGTGAGGTTAAACTGGGGTGCGCGAGTACCCCGGTAACGTTTTATTATCCTGAAAGTTCGCTTAACGAATTGTTGGATTGCAATAATGATGAATTGCCCGTGAAGATCGCAGAGTTTTTGGAAATCGAGAAGGATTGTCTTGGGAAGGTTAGGATCGAGGAACTTGGCGACGAAAAGGGAAGATACGCAGTGAGGGTTCCGATAGAGGGTTTTGATTGGGTTCGCGCAAATTATCAGCCTTCAGATTTTATGAAAGATTTCGTGCAGGAGATCCGTAAGCCATACAACACATTGGCCGGAATCACAGATCTTTTTAAACGATATTCTCCGGAAGTTTCGATAATCAAGGTAAACGAGAATGCGTGGACATTTTATTTTAGCGATGAAAACATAGATCCTTATGTCTATTATATAGAACAAAATGTATTTGGATTGGAGTATCACAGGTTTACAAGAGAATCTTATAATAAGATGATGAGTGAAGCCGGGAAATAAGGATAATAACTGCCAGCTGACAGTAAAGGAGGCAGGAGTTTATGGAGATCAAATCTCTTCTCATCAAAGACACAACAAAAGAAGAGCGCGAGCGGATTGTCAAAGAATCCATGGACTGCGGAGGAGGATGTGAGAACTGCTCATCCTGCTGGCTTGGTGGCGGTTCTCCCTGGGATATATATCAGGATTATATTGATGGAAAGCGTGAGCTTAAAGAGATTAATGCCGAGTATATGGAACAGTACCGTCAGGGCAGGAATATTATGTGAAGTGTTGCTATGATTGATGCACCGAAGATTGATACATCCTCAGAGAATGAGCGTCGAATATTCATAAAAGAAAAATATCCCTGCATTGCCGACTGTGATATGTGTGGCCTTTGCAAGGTATTTCATGGAAAAGATCCCGAGAATGCTTATGATGATTATATAAAGGGTATACGTTCGTTTGCAGATGTATCAGATGACTATAAAAAACATTAATAGCCTGTAACGGCATACTCCGTTTTGCGGATATCTCGGAGAACCCTGATGTGATATATTTATACACGGATAATGGTGATGCCAGAAAAAAAGGGGCAAGAGGGACAAAATGCGTCTAAATAATATCTATCTGGCATGTCTTCATTGCTTCGATGGCTGTCTTGTGACTGTCAGGCGTAACGCAGGCACAAAGTCTTTCAATAACCTGTATATTGGACTCGTGTGATGCAGCTTTTGCAAGCAGGACGTTGCTTATGACGCATATCCCGGTGCAGACCCCGCAGAACTTTATCGTATCGAATCCGCCGTTTCTGATGTACTCCTGCAGATCAAGACTTCCGAATGTCGGTTTGTCGATGACGGTCACATCCTTACCGGCAGCTGAATCTAAAAGCTCTTTTCGTATCTGCCAGCCGTCGGTATCTTTTATGCAGTGTTCGACAGGGAGTTTCTTTCCCTCAAGCGTACTTAAGTAATCCTTTCCATGGGTATCCCTTGTAAAAACAATGGGCCCGTCCCAGCTGCTGATATAATGTGCCATGTCCGATATGAGTCTTTCGGCCTCTTTGGTGCCAAGAGATCCGTCGATAAAATCATTCTGCATATCTACAACAACCAGTAATTCTTTTTTCATTTCGTTCTCCTTTTAATCTTTGTTTCGCTAATCAGTCTCCCTATTGGATCTTCTACGGATGAACTGCGGGGTTTTTCTTACTCCTCAAAGTCGTCATCTCCGGTGTTTCCGCGATCTTCATCGTCAGAGCCTTCTAACTCGTCGGACATATCGTGACCGTGATCTGCGTAGTACTTGAGTATATCGGTCCTGTTATCGATAACGCGGCTTAAGAACCCTATCGCATCGGAAAGACCAGCGACATTTCCAAACTCATGGTTAAGACTCCACATCGAACCTAAGATCACAGAGATCGCATAAAGATCATCGATCGCTTCCAGATGATCAGGCATACTTCCATGCATCGAAAAAGCTGATAAATGGAAGCTTACATGATCCCCGCAGCCCGTCGCAATGAGATGACTTCTTCCTGCGAGATATCCCTTACATCGTTGTAATCGGATCCGCCCCATTTCTTTACTGCATCAACTATGGCAGCTTCCTTGCAGTTGTAGCGATAGAGGGTAGCTCCAGTCTTATTATCTACGATCTCCCATGGATTGTTGATATCAGATCCCGGCATTCCTGCGGCATTTAAGATTCTGCCTCCCACAACCTGTTCAAGAGAATCGTTTGACAGTGTTTCTTTATTAATCATAAATCATCCTCCTTTGTAGTACTTCATCCTGCATGTATATAGTATCAGTACCTATATCACAGAAACGTCACATCATGGACCATATGGGCTTTCTTCAGAAACCCCATCAGCAAAAAAGAAATTATCCCGTTCCATCTCCAACACCCTTGTTGCATTTAACCGGGTTTTTATTCTTCCTTACTCTGATCATCAATCCTCCTGTATATTCCGGCAAGAACCGCGCCGGAGATGTTATGCCAGACCGAGAAGATCGCACCCGGAACTGTCGCCATGGGCATTTGCGGAAAAGTACTTGATGCCAGCGAAGTGGCAAGGCCTGAATTCTGCATTCCTATCTCTATAGAAACTGCTTTTTTTCTGGGCATGTCCATCCTAAACAGGATTCCGATAAGAAATCCGCACAGATATCCCAACAGATTATGCAGGATCACGATCATAAAGATCGTCAATCCAGTGGACAGGATCTTTTCACTATTATGTGATACAACCGCTGCAACGATCAGACATATTGCCGTTACTGATACCGTGGGCAGTGCGAAAACAATCTTCTGAGTATATTTCTCAAAGAGTTTATTGATCAGCAGCCCCAATCCGACAGGTATCAGAACAACCTGGATTATCGAAATGAACATCGACTTTACATCCACATTAACAGATGTTCTCAAGTACAGATATGTCAACAGAGGCGTCAATAAAGGGGCCAACAGAGTGTTTATGCTCGTCATTCCCACAGAAAGAGCAGTATCCCCTTTTGACAGGTATGTTATGACATTACTTGATGTTCCTCCCGGACAGGTCCCGACAAGAACCACACCTACAAGCAGCTCATCACTTAGCCCAAAGGCTTTACCAAGCGCAAAAGCGAGAAGCGGCATGACGACAAACTGTGCAAGGCATCCGATAATAACATCCCTTGGTCTTGAAAAAACAACGGCAAAATCAGATGGTTTCATCGTCAGTCCCATTCCGAACATAACGATCATCAGAAGATAATTGATCCATTTTGTCTGTATCCACAAACAGGTACCGGGCATAAATAATGCCAGTGCCGCGATGATCAAAACTATCCACGCCATATATTTTCCGACAAAATCACTTATTCTCTTCATATTTTACCCTGCCACCTAAAAGATATAACTACACTATCATAACAATATCACAAGTCAATATTTTACAACAAAATATACCTTTGACGATGCGAAAAATCGTGATAAAATCGTTTCACAGGGTTTGTTTGTCCGCATCGCTGTATATGAGACCTGTCATATTTTCTTCCATTGCGTTGGTTTACCGTATATGGCTTGATATAAAAAATGCCAGATAAAAAGTGAGAGGTGAGTAGACGATTAAGATAATGGCTGACGACAACAAAAAAGCACTTAATGATGGAGAACTGGAAAAGATATCCGGAGGAGTTGATATCAAATTTGGCTGTTGATGCAATTCTTGATTGGATTGAAAGAATCAGCTAAAAAGATTACGGAATTCTTATATAAAAAGATCCGACCCGCTAATGCGGGCCGGACCTATGATAACACTCAGTAAGATTATCCTTCGATGGCGATCAACTTCTTTTCGGGAAGCTTGGCCTCTTTCTTCGGGATATCCAATTTCAATACACCATCTTCAAACTTCGCTTTGATATCTTCCTCGGTAACACCTTCGCCGACGTAGAAGCTTCTCTGCATGGAGCCCATGTAACGCTCCTGACGTATAACTTTGCCCTTCCGGTTTATTAAGGGGGACTATGCTGAAAGTCGGCTCATCGCTTCTGTAATATATCCGACCTGTGATTCGCGATATCCGTCGATTTCAACGTTTGCCTCATCAAGGGGAAGATATAAGAGATTCTTGAGTACAGACCTCATGTCTCCGTGGAAGCCATGCTGGTTGATCTTTCCGTTGATATCAAATCTGTTTGCGATCTTCTTGAGCTCCATCAAATCTTTTACTGAATCAATCTTTACTGAATAATTTAACATTTCGCTACCTCCTTCGTCTGTCAGCTTGCTATTTCCAATTCGTTTAATTTTAACGAGAATTTGCCGTATGAGCGTCTGTTCGTGATATACATCAGCATTTCAACAAGATCCTCGGGACTATGAAACTTCAGTTCCATCTGATTGATAGCCTCGTCACAATCGTTCCATTTGTCATCTGCGAGAGGCTCTGATGCCGCCTTAAGCACTTCGATGCTTCCGTCGCTCGATACTATATCGATCCTTCCTGTGCATTTGGATAGTTCGGAAAAGAATTCTTTTGCGTGGCGTATGTTATAGAATATCATAGGCACCTCCTTCCGCGATGGGATTCATGACTTAATACTTGCATTTCCTTCTTCCTGACTATATGATAATCCTATAATCAGCAAAGTATAAGAGCATAAAGAGACAGATATTATAAATATATAGACATACATTTATCCCAATATGCCCTATATATGTGGAGGAATATAATAATATGATCATAAAATACAACTTTTCGACTGATGAAAATAACCGGGAAGACATCCCTTCAAGCAAGGATTTTCCCTTTGTCATAAAGTACACGGAGTTCTCTCAGATGCCCGGAGGCAGCGCCAGATGGCACTGGCATGATTTTTTTGAGATTACCGTCCCGCTCCAGGATGGTATGATGCTTCAGACGCCCAACCGGACCGTCAGTTTGAATCTGGGAGAGGCAGCGTTTGTTAACAGCAGTATGCTTCATGATGTCAGCTGGGATGGTACCCCTGATGATAAGTCGTGCTATACGTTTTTCTTTGACAGATCGATTCTTACAGGGGAATACGGAAGTGTATTTGAAGAAAAATATGTAAATCCCATTACAATGTGCAGGGATCTTGACTGCTTTCCGATACGACCGCAAAACAAAGCGGGGTTGAGGATGATGACGTTGATAAATGAAACAGTATCCAATTTCGAAAACGAGGATTTCGGTTATGAACTGCTTTCTCGATCGGCACTGTCAGAATTATGGTTGATACTTCTTGAAGAAACGGAAGAATTAAGGAAAAAAGCAAAAAAAACGGATCCGATTGATGGACAGCGGATGAAGCAGATGATGAACTATGTGCATGACCATTTCAGGGACAAGGTGTATCTTGAAGAGATTGCATCAGCCGCCGGCATCAGTCCTCGTGAATGTGCAAGGGTCTTTAAAAGGCAGATTGGCTTTACGCCTATGGATTATCTTAATCAGTATCGGGTTCGTATGGCTGCGGATGAGCTACGTACGAGCGCCAAACCCATATCCCTTATCGGAGAGGAATGTGGGTTTGCGTCCGATAGTTATTTCGGTAAAACATTCAGGCAATATATGGATTGTTCTCCCCGAGATTACCGAAAAAAGGCAATTATTATATAGAACGATACTTCAGAAAATGACTGATTTTGTTAACTATTAACAGTTCATAATTTGAGAAAAAAGCGTCGCAAACGTTAATTTTGCGGCGTTTTTGCATGTTCTGAATGGTGGATTGTATTTTTTTGAATCCGACGAGCTGTTAATATTCTGTTCATATTATCATTTTGGAAATTTGATATAATATAAAAATATGAATACATCCGAAAAAGTGCTATTTATACTTGAATCCAATAAAGACACCTATACTTCGGGGGAAGAAATGGCGAGACAGTGCGGCGTTTCAAGGAACGCTGTATGGAAAGCGATAAGTGACCTTCGGGATAAAGGCTATGAAATAGAGGCGATCAGCAACAAAGGCTATAGACTGGCAGATGACACTGATATCATATCTGCTGAGGGAATAAGAGCCGGGTTACCGGAAGATCTCAGGAAAGCCGACATTTTTGTGTATGACAGCTTGAATTCCACAAGCGACAAAGCCAAAGAGCTTGCGATGAAAGGAGCTCCCGGCGGGACAGTCATTGTTGCGGTTACACAGACGGGCGGAAGAGGACGTAAGGACCACACGTTCTTTTCTCCTAAAGGCGGGCTCTATATGAGTGTGATCTTACCTCCGGAACTTCTGTACGGTAAAGATAGCAAAGCAGTCACCTCATTTGTGGGAAGCGCAGTGGTTGGTGCAATAAAAGAGCTTACAGGTATAGAGCCTTATATTGAAGGTATTAATGATCTGTATGTTAACGGGAAAAAAATATGCGGTATCCTGCTTGAGTCTGGAAGCGAGTTTGATAGCAGCAACCTGCAATGGGTAGTGGCGGGAATAGGTATAAACTTTGATTCGGATATAAGCAGGTTTCCTGATGATGTTAAAGAAAGAGCCTCAAGTCTGTTTGATACCGGTAAAGCCACAATAACAAAGAATATGCTTATAGCGAGAATAGTTGAGAAAATATCATAACGTCAACCATAAACACAATATAGGTTGACAATATTTTTTAGCTATGTTACCTTCAAACAAGCATGTGTGGAATGATGTTTCATGAACGCAGGTATCTAAAGGAGGATAAGGCACTATGAGCAGCGCAGGTTCAGTTAAGACGGAAACAGGGGTAAAAGCATTAGATCTGATATATATTGCGATCGGAGCAGCATTGATATCCATATGCTCCTGGATAAGTATACCGACAGCGGTTCCGTTTACACTTCAGACATTTGCGGTATTTTTCGTATTGCTGCTTCTGGGAGGCGAAAGAGGAACGATCGCAATCCTTATATATATTCTGCTTGGAGCGGTTGGAGTACCTGTTTTTGCCGGATTTAGCGGGGGTGTCGGAATACTCTTCGGAAGTACAGGAGGATACATTTTTGGCTTCCTGTTTACTGGCCTTATATATATTCTGTTCATGAGATTATTCAAGGAAAACGCTGTTATCAAAGTAGCGGCGCTTGTTATTGGACTTGCAGTCTGCTATGCATTTGGAACGGCTTGGTTCATGCATGTTTATATGCAAGAAAATGGAGATACCGGGTTGATCACCGTTCTTGGATGGTGCGTATTTCCATTTATCATTCCGGATCTGATAAAGATGGCACTTGCTATAATTATTTCAAAGAGGATAGAGCCTGTGATTAAGGCTTGACGATTGCGATGTATGAAATTATCAGGCTAAGACCACATCATCTGCTATGCACTCAGGGATACAGTGGGAAAGGTTATTCGGATGATTTTGTTTTAAATATGAACAGGATAACCGAGAAACTTAGAAGCGATCGAAACGCGAGGGTTGAAATTGTTTTCACTACGGACAGCTTATGTGATGATTGCCCGTTCAAAGTTTCAGATGGAATATGTAAAAGTGACAATAAGGTTCTTGGATTTGATAAGGGTGTTATAAAAGTGCTTGATCTTGAAGAGAGCGCTTATTCATACCAGGAACTTATATCAAAACTTGATGAATATCTGTCATCGGGAATTGAGGATGAACGCCTGCAAGCAATATGTGGAGATTGCAAATGGTATGCTGTCAGTGCCTGCTGGACGCACATCAAAAACAAAAAATATGTGGTTTAGGTTTCGCGTTTATTAGTAAAATGACTGATTTTGTTAACTATTAACAGTTTGTTCATAATTTAAGAGAAAAGCGCCGCAAAGTTTGATTTTGCGGCGCTTTTCTCGTGTTCTGCGTAATGAATCGAATTTTGTGAATTAGAGTATCTTCATTCAAATCAGAAAAGCACCCCATTTTTTTATTACCCATGTTCGTATTATATGACAGAAGGGAAAAACAGATACCCCTTTTATGAGCTCATAAGATACCTGATGTAAATAGTACAGGAATACGGAGGAAACCAATATGATCAAAAAAAGACAATCAAAAAGAAACGCAGCAATAATCCTGACGAGTGTGCTTTCAATAGCCATGGCTTCAACTGTTATGGCAGCACCGGGAGGTCCCGGAGGAAATGCCGGCCAGAGCGGGAATGGGGGTCCGGGAGGAAGAACTGGATTGCAAGGAGGATTTGAACAGCGAGGAGAGATGCCTTCTTTCGAGGAGGGAGAGAGGCCGGAACTTCCGACATTTGAAGAAGGAGAGAGACCGGAACCACCTGAATTTGATGGAAGTGATAGACCGGAACCGTCGGAAGGACAGATGACGGAAACGGAGGACGAGGACAGACCCGAATCTCCTGAAGGTGAAATGCCCAAACGTCCTGAAATGAAAGATGGACGCGAAATGAAGGGAATCGATACAGACAGCATACAGACAGCAATAGAGGACCTTGACGATGAGGATGTTAAAGCTGATCTTGAGACTCTTTTAGCAGAGTATACTGAAGCAAAGTCAGCACTTGATTCCGCGATCGAGAGCGAATCGGAAGACATAGATACATACAGAAAAGCTGAAATGGATGCTATGAAAGCGCTGAGAGAAGCACTTGATGAGGCCGGCATTGACACGCGCCCTGAACTTCCCGAGGGCGAGGATGGCGAAAGACCGGAATTTGACAATGATTTGGGACAGACAGGAGGACAGATCATAAGAGAAGATTTAAACGGTATGAGACAGAATGTTCAGATTCCTTCAAACTCCGAAAAATCGGAACTGATAAACCGGAACAAAACAGGTTCGGAAAGTTCTTCGGGCACTACATTTAACAAGTTTGTAAAATGGCTCGAGTCACTTTTTTCATAAGTTAGCAGAACACGGATATATGATATAATCAAGAAAATCATTATCCGGAGAACAGTATGAACCAAAGGGCAGAAGCTGCCAGATACGACGACAGACTTAGGGAAAACTTCATACAGGACAGTGAGCAGACCATTTTGAAGATCGCTTCCAAGGTGTCGGGAAAGTACATATCAAAGAGCGATGATGAATGGTCTGTTGCCCTGTATGCCTTTAACAAAGCAATAGATTCGTATTCCAAAGAAAAAGGTGATTTTACTACATATGCGGGGGTTCTGATAAAAAGGTCCATGATCGATCATTACAGATCTCAGAAACGATTTGACCAGGAAATACCTGCAAGTCGTGAGATCATGAGCGAAGAAGGAGAAGATGACTATAACCGTTCAATCGCAACCGCGCTTGCAAGAGACAGCATTACCGGAAGTGAAAAGAGGGAGAGCCAGCTCAGCCTCAAAGACGAAATAATTGAAGTGAATGAAATACTGAAAGAATATGGTTTTTCATTCAATGATCTTAAGAATTGTTCGCCGAAGGCCGGGAAGACAAAAAAAGAATGTGCCAGGGCAATAGCTTATGTACTTGACAATGAGGAAGCTCTTGAGGCAGTCATGGAATACAGAAGGTTGCCGATCAAGGACATAACAACGGTGACGCAGGTAAAGACAAAGCTTCTTGACCGATACAGAAGATACATTATCATGGCGGTTGTTATCCTGAACGGAGAATATCCGCTGTTGGCAGACTATCTGAAATATGTAAGAAAGGAGGGAGACGGGTGATTAAAGCGGTAGTACTTGAAATATCAGAAAATGAAGCCACGGTGATGACGCATGACGGCGATATCATCGGGATCAGAAACAAAAACTACGACATCGGACAAGAGATCAACATTAAAAGAGCCTCGGCCGCTTTGTCCACAAAAATCTATAAGTTTACGCCGATCATAGCCGCTGCAGCAGCTGCTGTTGTCATAATAGCAGGCGGCGCCGGATTATACTTTAATCCGTACGGAACCGTCAGTCTCGATATAAATCCCTCCATAGAGTATACGATCAATCGGTTTGACCGGGTTCTTGAGGTGAATGGGATGAATGATGATGGTAGCGATATTCTCGCCTCCATCAATACAGACAGACTCATCAATAGGAATATAGAAGATGCGGTAGATGCGACGATAGAACAGATAGAAGCGGACGGATATATAACTGACGAAGACGGAAACTATATTGTCGTTTCAGCTAACACAAAAGAAGAAAATCACACAGATGAACTCCTTGTCAAACTGGACAATAGGGTAAAGAGTTTTGAAAAGACCGAACCGGTGATCTTTAAAGTAACGGATGATGAGCTTGGTGAAGCGCATAGGCAGGGAATTTCTGCAGGAAAAAAGAAGATGGTAGATACCCTCGAGGAAGTTTATGGAGAGGACATAGACAGAGAGGAATGGAACAAAAAGAGTGTCAGGGAGATCGTTAAGGAACGTGACAGGATTAGAAACAAGCCTTCAGAGGAAGAACAGAAACCGATGGATGAAAAAAACATGACACCTGATAAAGGATCAGAGCATTCATATTTTGATGATAATCCGGCTGAAAAACCGACGGATGAACATGTTGATAACCCGCAGATAGATGCAAATGAAAGTGTTCCTGAGAAGAGATCGGAGAGACCCGAGAATGAATCAGGGCATAATGATAATAATGAAACAGTCAGAAAAGAACATGAAGGCAGACCGGAAACAATAGAACAATTCCGTCCGGATGAGTCAGATCAAGGTCTTCAACATGATGATCACAATATCCCTGACCGACAGGAGCATCCCGGAGATTGGCAGAGCAGTCCGCCACAGGATGGCAGTAATAACAGCACTTTCCCGGATGTGCATGAAGACGGAAGGGAGCAGGAAAACATGAGAGGAGATCAGCCGTATGACGGACAAAACACTCCTCCTGATGGTCCGCCACATTAAATAACTTCTAATAGGGAGTTAAGAAAATGGCTGATTTTGCGGCGTTTTTACATTATTTAAGCATACTTTTGAAAACTGACGGTTTTGACTGCGCGTTTATAATTCGTTCATATCTTCGTTTTAGGAAATTTGATATAATTTGTTCAGAGAGTTTATTCCGATTTAATAGGGAAAGCGGAACAATCATGAATGATTTTTTAAGGGAAAGCTTCAGCTATTCAAAGATTTTCAAAGAGATCAAAAAAATCGAAAGAAAGATCAATCCTGAAAGAGTAGCTTATGGCTTAGATAAGAATCAGTATTACTATTATTATGAACCGGGCAAACTATCATCGGATAAGGTCATAATCTGGATTCATGGAGGGGGCTGGAATTCCGGTACACCTGAAGATTTTGATTATATGGGACAATGCATTGGTAAAGAGGGCTATAGATTCATTTCAATGGGATACAGGCTTTCAACACAGAAGAAATATCCTGCACAGATTGAAGATGTTTGTGTCGGATATAATCATGTAGTCTCATATCTGAGGGGAAAAGGAATTGATACGTCAAAGATCATCATATGCGGTCCCAGCGCTGGAGCGCATCTTTCATCAATCCTGACATTTAGCAGAGTGGATCAGGAGAGATATGGAGTGGATATTTCTGGCGTAATAGGATATGTAGGTTGGGGAGGCCCTTACTGCTTTAATGAAAAAACTTCTTTTGTGTTAAGACTTCTTGAAAACCAGCTTTTTCCTAAAGGGTATGACAGAAAACAGGCAGAACCGATTGCTCTTCTGACCAATGATCATATTCCGATGCTGCTAATCCAGAGCAGACATGACGGAATTGTGGATTTTTCGTTTGCTGAAAACCTCCGTGATAAAGCACAAGAGCTTGGCATGCAGTGTGAACTCTACGAGGTGACGGATGAACTGAACACTCATTCCTGGTATACTGCCGGAATATTTGTTATGAGCCGCGAGGAAAATAAGAGTCTTGATAAGTTCTACTCGTGGGTGGAAGATAGATAACTGCTATCAAAAAGGATGAGACTATATGGGAACACTGCCCTCATATGGGCGTGTCAGCCAACCATCTTACAAGATCCTTTATTGTGATCCCTTTGTAGTCATAGTCCTCATGTCGGGTTCTGGCGATGATAAGTTTCGGATATGCGTCGGGTATAGCGAGCAGGGATCTGGTTTCCCGTTCAAATGTCTTTTCGGATGAAATATCATCACTTACTTGGATGTAGAGCAGTTCGCCCTGTTTGCTTGCAACGAAATCCACTTCGTTTTTATAGAGTTTGCCAACATATTTATGTCTGGTGTTCCGACAAGAGATATAAGGGTGTCGAGATAATGCTTGCGTTCTATCAGTTTCATTATATGCAGCCTCCGTTCGTTGAGATCATTGCATCACTATTCCAAAAAAATGAAAAGTTTTCAAAAAAATGGAATAGAATCCCTCGAACCGAAGATTTACAGAAAAAGCGTCGCAAATGTTGATTTTGCGGCGTTTCCTTTTGGCTTGGCGACTAAAACACATTTTTTTCATATTTTCGACACAAGACTCTCAAAAAATCCCCATATCATACGTATCATATAATAGAGGTGTCGCAGGTAGGAGGATTACTAATGAAGACAATACCAATGACAGGAAGAATAGCAGCAGCTATAGTCACAGCAACTCTGATGCTTACCGGATGCGCAGGAGGATCGGTGGATAATGTAAAGACAGCCCCGCCTGTTGTTTCTGAGGAAGGATCTTTGCCCGGTGATCAGGATAGTGTATCAGTGGGTGCTCCGGTAAATGAAGCCGGAGAAACATTCGACAACAACGAGGATGGTGGTCATGCCATAGAGATTGACGGAGATACTGCCGAGTACAGCAAGGCAACCGTGACCAAAACCGGTGATTCTGAAGGCGATGAGGCTGATTTCTACGGAGAGAATTCCGCAATCTTTGCCACGAATGGTGCGCATCTAACACTTTCCGATATGAACATCACAACAAATGGAACACATGCCAATGCTGTGTTCTCGTATGGTGAAGGGACGGTTGTAGATATATCGAACTCGACCATAGAGACATCCGGAAACTGCTCCGGTGGTATCATGACGACCGGCGGAGGTACAATGAACGCATCAAATCTTACCATACATACAACCGGAAGATCGTCTGCCGCGATCAGATCTGACAGGGGTGGTGGTACTGTTACCGTAAATGGGGGTAATTACACGACAGAAGGTCTTGGATCACCGGCTATATATTCAACAGCTGATATTACGGTAAATGATGCAAGCCTTACATCTACAACTTCTCAGGGCGTGGTCGTTGAAGGAAAGAACTCTGTTACGCTTAATAATGTGGTTCTTAATGCAGATAACAATCAGCATAACAGTGATAAATCGGATGTTTTTGAAGCGATCATGATCTACCAGTCAATGTCCGGTGATGCCGCAGAAGGATTGGCAAAGTTTTCGGCAACCGGTGGTCAGATATCAAATGCCAACGGAGATGTGTTCTTTGTTAACAACACGGCGACTGACATAACTCTTTCAAAGGTGAATATCACGAACAACGGTGGCGGAGCGTTCCTTCGAGCAGCAGCTGCAGGCTGGGGTAATGAAGGCTCTAACGGTGGAAAGGTAAACCTTACTGCAACGTCACAGAAGATAGAGGGTGATATGATCGTAGACGATATATCGGTACTTAATCTGTATCTTAAGGATGGAAGTGCATTCAACGGTGCGATCAATCCTGAAGGTTCCGCAGGAGATGTGTATGTAGAAATAGCGGACGGATCAAAGTGGACCCTGACCGGAGATTCCAATATCAATTCGCTTACATGTGAGGCCAATTCCATTGATCTTAACGGATATACTCTTATGGTGGATGGTAAGAAATATACTGAAGGAACTGCATGTTCCGGTGAGGCAGTAGAGATCAAATCAGAAGGCGGTGGCATAGAAGGCATGCAGGCTCCACCAGACGGAGATGAGCCGCAGATGGGTGGTAGGGATATGGAACCGCCAAAGGATGGTGAGAGCCCCTCGAAACCGGATGGCGATCCACCAGCAAAGACCGATGGACAGCCGCCCGAAAAGCCTGACGGAATGGGTGGACCCGGTGGCGGAAACCCTCCCGATAAACCTGAGTGATTCATATTCCCTCTCCTACATACCCGGTAAAGGTATATCCTTTATCGGGTTGCTTTTTGGGGCTTATAACATAGGTGGATTCGGGCTTGTTAAGAATATGACTGATTTTGTTAACTATTAACAGTTTGTTCATAATTACAGGAAAAAGCGTCGCAACCCTTCGCCAGGGAGCATCTCGCACTTCGTACGAGATATACATTGAATTTGCGGCGTTTTCGCGCTGTGGAAACATAGTATTGAATAATGACGGTTTTACCCCTGTCTTTACAATTTGTTTACATTAAAAAAATGTTTGATTTATACAGAAAATATGATATCGTAGTAGTGGGATATCCCACAATAACACATTGCCCACTGGAGGTATAAGTATGCGTTTAGCTATAAAAGAGTATGATGCCAGAATAGATTCCAAGAAGCGGATAACACTGAGAAATACGTCGTTTGAGTATTATCATGTTCAGGAGATGTCAGACGGAGTTATCATATTAGAACCCAGAGAACTGACTGTGCCGTTTCAGGTATCGTCAAATACGCTTTCCATGATGGATGAATCCATAGAAAATCTGAAGAAAGGGAAAGTATCTGCTCCGATAGATCTTTCTGAGTTCGAGGAATAGAATATGTACGCTATCCGTTTAGGCGTCCCGGAAATGAAACAATTCTGGGAGGATCTTCGTAAAAGGGTAAAATCCGGTAAAGCAAATAAGAATGATAAAGCTCTTCATAAAAAAGTGGGAAAGACTATGCGCATGCTTTCTCAGAACCCTCGTCACCCGGGTCTTGAATCTCACGAGATATCCTCATTATCCAAGCGATACGGTATGAAGGTGTGGGAGTCTTATCTTGAAAACAATACTCCGGCGGCCGGAAGAGTATTCTGGGTATATGGCCCCGGAAGAGGTGATATCACCATCATAGGATTAGAACCGCATCCGAATGATAAGGTGAAGTCATATGACAAAGTCACTCTCTCGGCAATGGGAGAAACGATAGGTTAAGATGGCGCATAAGAAGTTTATGTGTTAAATATCGATAAATACATGAAGAACCGGTGATCGTTCACCGGTTCTTTGTGATTATGAGTTGATAAAGAAATCAATTTGATTTATACTATAAAATACAGTAATATAATTTATAGTAATAAAGGATGATGATATGTCGAACATTGATCTTATAGTCTTAGGTTGTGTAGCAAAACAGCCTCGAAGTGCATATGATATCCAAAAAGATGTCGAAGAGCATAACTTGTCGGAATGGACAAGGATAAGCATCCCATCTATCTACAAAAAAGTATTGAGACTTCAGGAACAGGGGTATATTGCCGGTGATGAGGTGGTCGGAGAACGGTTTGCTACAAAAAATGTTTATCATATAACAGAACGGGGAAGAGAATATATGGAATCCCTTATGACAGATCTTTCTCTATGCCCTCCAAAAGTTTTGATGGACTTTAATGCTGTTGTATGCAATCTGAATAAGGTTGAGAAGTCAACAGCATTGGCTCTGATCAAAAACATAATATCAGGGATAGAACAATCTAAGCAGTATTATCATTCTTCCCTTAAAGACCATACGGATATTCCATTGGTGGGAAGAACTATTATGGAACAACAGGAAAAGGTGTGTGTGACCCTTCTTGAATGGGCACATAATCTATATGAAAGTTATATGGAGGAATCGGATGAAAAACTATGACAATTATTTTCTGCCAGTCGATAATATGGAAGACGCAAAGGAATTCTATGGAAAAACCTTGGGATTAAATCTCAAATTTGATTTTTCGGATATGGGAATGTCCTCATATAATGTCGGCTCTGAGGAACCAGCTATCATATTGAAGGATAAAAACAAGTTTCCTGAGGCAAAACCGACTATATGGTTTGTTGTCGATAGTGTAATGGAAACATATAACGATCTGAAAGCAAAGGGTGTAGAGTTCTTAAGTCCGCCCTTCCGAATTCGCACTGGGAATGCAGTAGAGTTTGACGATCCTTTTGGAAACAGACTTGGGATTACAGATTATGATTAAACTATGGACATGATGAGTGAAAAGCTCGCGGTGTTTTTTGAGGATCCTTTCTGGGTTGGGATTTTTGAAAGGATATCCGATGGCAAGTTGTCAGTCTGCAAGTTTACATTTGGAACAGAACCCGGAGATTTTGAAGTATGTGATTTTGTTCTCAGGCATTACCACGAGTTGAAGTTTAGCCCGACTGCAGATATAGAACTAAAACAAAATGCCGATAATCCTAAGCGAAGGCAGCGAAATGCTTCGAAGCAGATGTTAAGAATAGGCATTGGAACCAAGTCCCAGCAGGCCCTGCAGATGCAGCGAGAGGAAAAGAAGTTGGAAAGAAAGCAGGTCAGTAAGGAAATGAGAGAAGCCGAAAAACAAAAGCAGTTCGATATGAAACAGAAAAAAAAGAAGGAGAAGCACAAAGGTCATTAAGAGAAAAGCGTCGCAAATGTTGATTTTGCGGCGCTTTCGCATGATATATGGGATGGAGAGCTTTTTTGAAATCATGAGAGGCCGTTAATGAATTGTTCATATTTCCGTTGGGGATATCTGATATAATTCGTTCATAGATATACAATAGGATAATCAATTACGAGGTACCTAAAATGAACGAAACAGTTGATATACGAGAGAAAACCATAGTCAATACAAGTATCGTCGGTATTGTTGCTAATGTATTGCTCGCTGTTTTTAAGGCAATCATTGGATTTGCAAGTAATTCCATTGCTATCGTTATGGATGCAGTAAATAATATTTCAGACGCGGGCAGCTCTCTTATTACGATAATCGGTACAAAGTTGGCGGGACGTGAGCCTGATAAGAAACATCCTTTCGGATACGGACGAATTGAATACCTAAGTGCCATGAGCATATCGGTCATTGTACTGTATGCAGGAATAACTTCCCTGATCGAATCGATAAAGAAGATAATAAACCCCGACACTCCCGACTATTCGGCCATATCTCTGATCATTGTTGCTGTTGCGGTTGTAGTAAAGATTGTTCTGGGACGATATGTAAAGAGAGTCGGGAAAAATGTCAATTCTTCATCGCTGATTAATTCAGGTGAAGACGCCACACTTGATTCAATAATATCTGCTTCAACACTTTTGGCAGCAGCTATATTTCTTATCTTTCATATATCTCTGGAAGCATGGCTTGGCGCGATTATTTCGATCGTGATCATAAAATCCGGTTTTGAGATGTTGAAAGAGACTATTTCGCAGATCCTCGGTGAAAGAAACGATCCTGATCTGGCAAGGAGTATCAGGGAAACCGTAACATCATTTCCTGATGTGCAGGGCGCATATGACCTTGTGCTTAACAACTATGGACCGGATGCTTGGAACGGCTCGGTTCATATAGAAGTCCCGGATACCTATTCCGCAGATCAGCTTGATCAGCTTATACGAACTATTCAGATGAAAGTCTACGCGGAGTATCAGGTCATTCTGACTGCTATTGGTGTGTATTCTGTAAATACAAAAGATGAGGACATCATCGAAGCAAAAACGAAAGTAACCGAGATAGTGTTTTCACATCCTCACGTGTTACAGATGCATGGATTCTATATGGATAAAGAAAAAAAGACCATGAGATTCGATATAGTCATCAGTTTTGATGCAACAGATAGGAAGACAGTATATAAAGATATTCATGATGATGTACAGAAGGAATATCCCGACTATGATTTACAATTAACAATGGATACGGATTTTTCAGAAGAGTAGAATTGCTCACTACGAAAATCAAGAGAACCAGATATTGATCAAATAGAAAGAATATACGACCGTATACTTGATGAAGAAGAGGCTGGAAATGTAATGATAGGCTGGGTAAGAGGCGTCTATCCTACCAGAAACACAGCAGAAAGCCAAGGGGTATGGCAAGGCATTTGTTGCGTATTATGAGGATTATGCACGCAGGAATAACTGTTACGAATTGCGTATGGGTACGAACGTAATAAATATACGAGCCAGACATATGTATACAAGCCTTGGGTATGATGAGGTCGGAGTTGTAGACTGTGTTTTCAACGGCATTCCGGGGGTAAAACTTGTTTGCCTTTAAAAGTATCTTCTGTAGCGTGTTTATATCTTAAGGAGGGCATATGAACTACAGATTATTGGGAAAAACGGGACTTAAAGTAAGCGAGATAGGATTTGGCGGTGAATGGCTTGAAAGACATGATGAGGCAGATTCAATAGAACTTCTTAAGTATGCTCATGATAGAGGGATAAATATAGTTGATTGCTGGATGCCAGATCCTAAATCAAGGGACATCATAGGTAAAGCCATGGAAGGATGCCGCGATTCGTGGTATGTACAAGGCCATATCGGCTCCACTTATCAGAAAGGACAGTATGTCAGAACAAGGGATATGAAATATGTTTGTCCCGCATTTGAGGATCTTCTTGCGAGATTTAACAGCGATTATGTTGATCTTGGAATGATCCATTATATTGATTCAATGGAAGACTGGAATAACACCATGAACGGGGAGTTCATAGAGTACGTCCATGAGCTTTATGATAAGGGGACGATAAGGCATATCGGTCTTTCTACGCATAATCCGGTGATCGGCAAACTGGCAGTGGAGACGGGGTTCATTGAGATGATCCTGTTTTCCATCAATCCTGCATTTGATATGAGACCCGCAACGGAGGATCTTGATTCCATGTTCGACGGATATGATAAGGACCAGTTATCGGGAATAGATCCTGACAGGGCGCGTTTTTATCAGATGTGTGAAGAGAATAATGTGGGTCTTACGGTAATGAAGGGATATTTCGGAGGAGCATTGCTTGATAAAGACAGATCGCCCTTCGGTGTTGCTTTCACTCCGGTACAACTCATACATTACGCGCTTACGCGGCCGGGAGTATCATCAATCCTGTGTGGATATGACACAAAAGAGCAGATTGATGATGCAGTATATTATGAGAAAGCAACTGATGATGAGAAGAACTACGCATCGGTAATCGCAAACGCACCGCTTCATTCATACAGCGGACAGTGTACCTATTGCGGTCACTGTAAACCGTGTCCTATAGATATAGATATCGCAATGGTAAATAAGTTTTATGACCTGGCAACTGCGCAGGAAAGTATCCCGGAGAGCGTAGCACAGCATTACATAGCGCTTAAGCATACTGCATCCGAGTGTATAGGATGTAAGGGGTGCGAGAGCAGATGCCCGTTTGGAGTAAAAGTCGCAGACAGGATGAAACAGACGGCGGAATTGTTTGGGATATGAAATTGCTCCACTGTGATATTATAATTGAACAGTTGAATGATGAATGAATTATGAAAGGATACACATGAACCTGATCAAGCTAATAGGACGTATCGATTCCAATAATGCGGCACAGTTTGAAAAAGAGATAATGGATGCAGTTGCCAACACTTCCGTTGATGAAATCACACTTGACGCGAGTGAACTAGAGTATATCTCCTCCGCCGGGCTGCGGGTATTGATGAAACTGCGAAAGATAGCGAACAAGGCTGTACCGGTGGTTAACGTATCTCCAGACGTCTATGAGATATTTGAAGTGACAGGTTTCACTGATCTGCTGGACGTAAAGAAGAGACTGCGGGAAGTCAGTATCGAGGGCTGTACGCAACTGGGCTCCGGGGCAAATGGCACAGTCTATCGTTTGACAACGGACGAGATGATCAAGGTGTTCCGGCCCGGAATCACGCTCAATGAAATCGAGGCAGAGCGGGAAGCTTCCCGAAAGACGTTTTTACTTGGGATACCCTGTGCCATTGCTTTTGATACTGTGAAGGTTGGCGATTGCTATGGCACGATCTACGAGATGCTGAATGCCGCCACGGTTCAGGAACGCATCCGGGAAAAACCTGAACGATTGCCGGAACTGGCGGCGGCTACTGCAAAGCTGCTGAAAGAACTTCACCAGACTGAGGTACCGGAAGGGCAGATGCCACCTGCGAATCGGTTGCTTCACAGCACCATAGACAAGATTTCCGAAGACTTTACGTCAGATGAATTGGAGAAAATGCATGCGCTGTATGATTCCATCCCACCCATGAATCGGTTTGTGCATAACGACTATCATGCCAAGAATGTTATGGAGACAGGCGATGGTGATCTGATGCTGATTGACTTGGGCGACGCCGGATCAGGCAATCCATTGATCGATCTTATACACTGCTGTTTTGTATATCAGATGATGGGATCTGGCGCAATGGAGCATACTGATGATGAAATGAGTTTCATTGACCTTACCTATGGAGAACTCAAGGTGTTCTGGAAGGTATTTCTGGAAACCTACTGCGGCAATACGGGAAAAGCCGAAACGTTGAATAAAAAGCTCCTGCCCTTTGCTACAATGCAATATCTTACTGTAGCCATGTCTCATCCTCGTTTGCCGAAGGAGTATCACCCGGCATATGCAGATAAAGTGCGAAAACAGGTACTGTCGCGCTATGATGAACTGATAATCAGTCTGGACGGTGTGACAGAGGATTTTGTACAATGAAACATAGAATTGATCTGCCCGGAATCGGCAATGCACGTGAGCTGGGTAACTATATTATTGGAGACAGGATTGTCAAAAGCAGTGTGCTGTTGCGGACAGCGAGGCTTGATAATGCCGATCCGGAGGCAATTAAACGATTGGAGCAGGAATACCACGTTCAGACCGTCATCGATTTTCGCATGACGGAGGAGCAACTACAGATGCCTGATCCCATCATACAAGGTGCAGAAAATCTCAGAGCCCCTGTCATGGAAATGGAGGACACGCTGGAACTCAATCCCGGTATTAAGAAGACATTCGGCGGCGCTGAGACGGATGTCATAGAAAAGAGCAGAGATATGTTGGCTATGTACAACGATCCCAAAGTGGATCGTATGGCCATGTTCAACATGATGTACGATTACGGAATGCTGGACGATAATACTTATGTTTTTTTTCTGTTGGGCGAGCGGGGCAAAAGTGCTTATCGTACATTCTTTGATGCCCTTTTTAAGCTGGAGCCGGGTCGCGCCATCCTTTGGCATTGCGCCGATGGTAAGGATCGCACAGGCTGTGCAGCGATGCTTTTGTTGTTTGCGCTTGGGGCTTCTCGGGAAACGGTCATGGAAGATTACTTGTTGACAAACATCTACAATGCGCAAAAACTGGATGCCATTCGCCAACAAGTCGCACACCTTAACTTTGAGCAAAAAAAACTGGACACGCTGTTGTTTATGTCGGGAGGCGTAGCAGAAACTTATATGAACCGAGCTGTAGACACATTGATCGAAAGATACGGATCAGTCATAGGTTATCTTAAGCAGGAGCTTGGAATCGAGGAATCTGGGCTGGATGCTTTGAGGGCGACATTCCTGATCTGATAAACATGCAAAGATAGCAAAGTAGCCGAAAGCGCCAATACAGTGCCTTGTATTCAATGTTCCGATGATTATAGATATAGATAATAAAATGACTGATTTTGTTATCTATTAACGGTTTGTTCGTAATTGAAGACAAAACGTCGCAAAGCATTGATTTTGCGGCGTTTTCGCGTTGTCAGAGCAGAATTTTGAAAAATGATGGATTTGACTATGTGTTTACAATTCGTCCATACCTTCGGTTTTGGATTTTGATATAATTCGTTAGGATATTAAATTCCAGAATAATAAACGATCGGCAAAGAAAAACGATGGAGCGAACAGAGATCTTCAACATATGATTATTAGGGCTATGGATTTCAACACTCTTGAGAAAGAAATAGAGCAACTAAACAGAATAAATACACGCGCGAATTATACCAGTCGCCACAGATATTATAGCCTGTATAATTCTATATATGAGAACCTGCTTGAAATGGAAAAGGTTGGTCAGATCACCATAGAGACAGGGAGCAAAGGGCTTGGTTACCTGCATGAGTTACTTATGAATGACGGACCGGAATTTAGTTATACTGTTGTTTTCTGGGAAAAGAATAATGCTGCAAGAAAATACAAGATTGGTGTATGCATACGGGGATTGCCGATTTGTAAGCCGATGAAGGATTGATTTACAGGATATAGTTCTACCAGCTGACAAGTAGGGAGTATAAACACGATGAAGAAAACAAAGTATATTTTAGGCGTCGCAATAATCTTATTTATAATGTCATTTCTATGTGGGTGCGGAAACACTGAACCGGTACAGGCTTCGCTTTCAATTCAGGAAACGAGTTGGAGCGAACAAGGTTCTTCAACATATGATCCGAGTATATTTAATCCTCTTCAAAAGGGAGATGTGGTATATGATGATCATTTCATAAAGATTAAAGTTAAATCGGTCAATGAAAGCAGAATTGTTCTTGAAATAGAAGGGCATATGGTTGAACCGAATGATGATGGTACGATTAATCTGGATGCCGAGCCTATAGAAAAGCTTGAACTCGACTGCGGACAATCTATTGAATTGGCATCTACGAGCATGAGTGCCGGTTTCAATCTGGTTATCTCGTATGAACAGAATTAAAATGTAATAGTGCATTATTTCAGAATATAAATGAGAAAGTTGTTTTGACAAGAGAGAGTGTATTGTGGAAAAAGTAAAAAAAGAAAACTACTTTGATTTTATAGAATTTGCGAAGTTAAATACATGCAATACGGTATATCCAATGGCTATAGCAGAAGGTGTGCAGCGTGGAGACATCTATACAGACAGTATGGAAAAAAGCCGGTATGCGTTGTTTTGGCATGTGTGTGGGTTTGCTTATCTATCTGGAAATCCAATGCCGGAAGACTTGGACGAAATATATGCACTTATGAAAAATGAAAGCGGTAAAAATCCCAGACGTTTTGTATTGGAGTCGAAAGCCGAGCCGGTTGCGGAGTATTTTCGAGAAAAAGAAGATATAGAGGAGCATCCAAGATATGGTTTTCGTTTGAGAAAACTGCAGCCTGTTGAAAAGATTCCGGAGGGATATGAACTGAGAGAGATTGATGAGGCTCTGCTTTCACGAATAGAAGGACGGATTGTTCCCTTGAATTTTTGGAATAGTTCAACGGAATTTCTGACGAAAGGCAAGGGATATTGCCTTATAAAGAATGGAGAAGTGGCAGCTGTTTCGTTCTCGGCGGCTGTTAGCAGCAAGCAGATAGACATTGGAATCGAGACAAATGAGGCCCACCGTCGAAAAGGTCTGGCTGTCGTTGTGGCGAAGAAGATGACGGAGTATGTATTGAGTATCGGGAAAGAACCGGTGTGGGATTGTGATACTGCAAATGTAGGTTCGAGAGCTACGGCGGAAAGAGTTGGATTTGAAGTTGTGTCACGGTATGCTTATTATAAATCCAGGCAGTAAGGGAATAAAGAAACAGATATCATGGTGAATTATCAATGGACGGACGGAAATAATAACGATTTTCAGATGTTCTATCAGAAAACTGAAGAGTATTATAGCAAAATTGTCGGAGGACTTGATAAAAGAAAAGCTTTTGTGCCATATAACGCATCTTCAGCAATTGATCAAGTTATCGTTGCGTATGATGGCGAAAAAGCTGTAGCATGTGCTGGTATAAAGCGTTATTCGGAAGTTGATGCTGAGATTAAACGTGTTTGGGTTGAACCGGAATACCGCGGACAACACTTTGCACAGGATATGATGAAATATCTTGAAGATAAAGCTCATAAAGAAGGGTATAGACGTTTAATCCTGCAAACGAGAGAGATCATGACTGATGCTGTAGGTCTGTATGAAAAAATGGGCTATAGCCGGATAGACAATTACCCTCCGTATGACACGTTGAGTGGAGCCGTTTGTTATGCAAGAGAACTGTAGGCTTTTCACAATCGTTAAGAAAATGACTGATTTTGTTAACTATTAACAGTTTGTTCATATTTATAGAAAAAAGCGTCGCAAAGTTGCGGCCCTTTAAACTGTACCACATTACGCCACATTACGGATTCGAAAAAAAGAGTTACGGTATGCTCTCAAGGATGCATCTTCTTTATATCGCGCCCATTACTCACCAGTCTCGACTTCTTTTATATCTTCTGACTGGTCTATAGTCAGATCAAAGCCATCAAACATCTCATTATCAGGCAGTTTCATTTCAAATCCCTGGGTATAATCCAATGCAAGATCAGCCTTATCAATATTCAGGCCAAGTACATGGCCTCCTTTTTCCCTGTCTTTTGAAATAAAGTGCAGATGCCATCCTGCCGCATTTAACTTATCCATATATGGCGGACAGTATAATCCCACCACAGTTCCTTCTATATCGGAATAATCAAAAAATGTCTGGTCTGTCTCAAGAACCTTTGCAAGTGGCTTATAAGGTTCGTTTTGCTTATACTCGCTGCGGACATTTATCTCCTTAAATTTACCATCGATTCGTATAACGCAGAACCCATTCGGGAGTTTCCCTTCAAGTTTCTCATTCAGCAGCTCCTTTAATACGTCAATATCAGTGATTCCTTCGAGCGTTACATTTTCATCCTCGTCAAAGAAAGTTACATTTGAAAAAGGGATTGTCTCGTCATCGTTTACAACTACAACAGAGCCATCACTCTTTGCTTTATAAACAACTCCATCAAGTACAATCATCTCTCCATCAAGTCCGTCAAAAGTGCCCAGTCCTGTATCTCCGTTCTGTTTAAGTTCTCCGGCAGTAATGCTGCCATGATAATCACCGAAGGTTAATCCCTGTAGTAATGAAACCTGATACAATACCTCACGATCAGCTTCTTTTATACTCTTTACAGCGCTCCCAGATGAAGCACATGCTGTAAATACCAAAACAGTCGTCATCAAAATCGTTGCCAAAGCCAGTTTCTTTCTCATTTTCCCTCCTGTTCACAAAAACTTTGAGACTATAGTAAAAATCCATATTTTTTAGCTTTTTTGCTGTTCAGGCGTAAGCCCATAATTGTGCCTCATTATGCAGAAATTATGCAGATTGTTAATATATTTGTAAGCCTATTATCCTGGAATATAGTATATGAGCAGAAAACCATACGTCAGGAATCAGTCATCACATAAAATTAGTGATTGAACCATTTGATTTATTATATACTATAAAGATAACAGAAAAGACCTCATAAGACTATATGTCGATCGGGGTCTGTAGAAAGGAAGTACTACAATGGATCAACTTTTTTACGGATTTGATACTGCGGTATATACATTCTTCTGGCAGTTTCAGAACCCAGTGACTATCGCAATAGCTAATGTATGCCAGCATCTTGGAGATACGTTAGCCTACATCATTTATTTTTTGATTTCGCTGATTATTTGCTTTCCGAAAAAGACCAGAAAGTACGGAGTGGCTATGGTGGTTGCCTTCCTGGTGGCTTTTATACTGGTGAGCGGCCTGATCAAACCGGGCGTAGGAAGGTTGAGACCCTATGTAGCATTGCAGAACACACCATTTTGGGAAACATATCAGACTCACTGGGTAAATGCCGGGGCAAATCTTGAGGATGACCTGTCGTTCCCGTCCGGTCATACATCATTAAATTTTGCGACATTTACGGCTCTTACGGCTCTCTTTATCAAGGATAAAAAGAAGTGGGCATGGCTTCTCCTGATTATCCCGGTCATAGTGGGGATCACAAGAATCATCCGTTGTGTTCATTATCCGAGCGATGTGGTAGGAGGGATGATAATCGGCATTATTGCCGGCTTGATCGGTTATGTAGTTGCAACTAAAGTAATCCCCGCCATATCAAATAAATCCACACAAGCGACGTGAAATCTTCTTCACTGCAGGCCGTATGAACATATCAGCAATCGCTACTATTATGAGGGGTCCTGTCGCTTTGGCAAAGCAGCGTTCAGATCAACTCGCCATGACTAATCGTCTACTCACCTCTCACTTTTTATCTGGCAGTTTTTTTAAATCAAGCCATATACGGTAAACCAACGCAATGGAAGAAAATATGACAGGTCTCATATACAGCGATGCATAATTCATTGGTATGTCAATACTTTGGATATCCTCTCTGATGGAAGCCATGGGAAGTGCGGTGTTAAGAACAGCAATTGTAAGTTCCAGAAGAACGATAACAAACAGGGATGTTTGGCCATATTTTTCATCGTCGATCCTTGCAACCAGAATAATAAGCAGGGTATATACAGCGATCCCTTCAATTGCCTGACAAATGCGCATGAACTCGCTTTGCGCGTCATACGGGAAAATAAAACACTGCACTGCGATCAATGCGGCACAGCAGCAGATGATTATCCGGATGTGTTTTTCTTTTTTTTGATCCAGATTTGATAACACGAAGGCGGTTAGTGAAAGATATGCCAGAGCGTAGAATAGATTCAGGAACAGACGTACGGATGAGAAATTGACTTTGATATCCAATACATCTGAAAGGCACAGGGCAAAGAAGCCGCCGCACAGGACAATCTGGAAAACAGCCAATGCCCTCTGGCCTTTTGTGATCATCGTTTCATTGGAGATTTTAGCCCAGAACAGAAATACCGCTCCGATGATCAATATTACGCTTATAATCTGAAATACTGTACCCATAATAATACTCCTTTATTGTTTCAGCCACCACTCTTTTATAAAACGCTCTGTATGCGTATTTTACAACTCATAAATGGTAAAATCTACATAAAACGATCTAAAAAAATTCACTGCCAGCCAGCCCACTCGATGAACCGCCAGATGAGTCTCCAGACAAGTCGGTAGATTACGAATAATATGATAGCGACGACCGGAGCGAGCCATAACGGTTTATTAATCAAGTAAAGAACTATTCCCGAGATAACGGTTGTTATGACGATGAACTTGGTCGCAAACCAAAACCAGGTTAGATTTACAATTTAGTTAATAAAACTGCAATCCGTTGATTTTACGTTGTTTTTCGAGTGGAGCGTATAGGGGAGTCGAGCCCGTGACCTCAACACTGCCAGTGTTGCGCGCCCCCGTATGCGGCGTTGTCCATCTCCAACACCCTTGTTGCATTTAACCGGGTTTTTATTCTTCCTTACTCTGATCATCAATCCTCCTGTATATCCCGGCAAGAACCGCGCCGGAGATGTTATGCCAGACCGAGAAGATCGCACCCGGAACTGTCGCCATGGGCATTTGCGGAAAAGTACTTGATGCCAGCGAAGTGGCAAGGCCTGAATTCTGCATTCCTATCTCTATAGAAACTGCTTTTTTTCTGGGCATGTCCATCCTAAACAGGATTCCGATAAGAAATCCGCACAGATATCCCAACAGATTATGCAGGATCACGATCATAAAGATCGTCAATCCAGTGGACAGGATCTTTTCACTATTATGTGATACAACCGCTGCAACGATCAGACATATTGCCGTTACTGATACCGTGGGCAGTGCGAAAACAATCTTCTGAGTATATTTCTCAAAGAGTTTATTGATCAGCAGCCCCAATCCGACAGGTATCAGAACAACCTGGATTATCGAAATGAACATCGACTTTACATCCACATTAACAGATGTTCTCAAGTACAGATATGTCAACAGAGGCGTCAATAAAGGGGCCAACAGAGTGTTTATGCTCGTCATTCCCACAGAAAGAGCAGTATCCCCTTTTGACAGGTATGTTATGACATTACTTGATGTTCCTCCCGGACAGGTCCCGACAAGAACCACACCTACAAGCAGCTCATCACTTAGCCCAAAGGCTTTACCAAGCGCAAAAGCGAGAAGCGGCATGACGACAAACTGTGCAAGGCATCCGATAATAACATCCCTTGGTCTTGAAAAAACAACGGCAAAATCAGATGGTTTCATCGTCAGTCCCATTCCGAACATAACGATCATCAGAAGATAATTGATCCATTTTGTCTGTATCCACAAACAGGTACCGGGCATAAATAATGCCAGTGCCGCGATGATCAAAACTATCCACGCCATATATTTTCCGACAAAATCACTTATTCTCTTCATATTTTACCCGCCACCTAAAAGATATCCGTGTCAACGATCACTCGTATCTTTTTGTAATTCGGTACATCAAATCCGATTTCACTTATATCCTGTACCCGTCATTTCTGCACTCGATACATACCACTACGTTCAATGTCGGGATAATAGCAAGAAGGCCTACTTCAATTTCAATAACGAGAGTTGAAAAATCTCCACTTACAAAGTTTGCAATGATCTGATAAGCGCGCAAAAGCAGAAGTATCATCACGATCAACTGATTGATGTAGACCCTTCTTTCAATGTGGTATTTAGAATGTGAAAGCAGAAAGTGGTTTATAAAGAGAAAAAATATCAATACCAAACCGGTGATCACCTGCCACATGTCCCTGCTCGGAATGTCTGCGTTGATCATTTCCGTAAGAACATTCACATTACCGATAACACTGACCATAAGCAAAGCCCCGATCATGCCCTGTATAACATTCTTTTCCTTTTTGAACTCGGCACCGCAGAGTGTGATCAGGCTTATCACATACAGTATGTTGATCAAAAAAGCGCGGTAATCGGTTGCAATATAATTAAATACTGCGTTTATTATCCACAAAATACTGCCTGCTATAGCTGACCCCATCAGCATGGAATCTTTCTCAAAACCTTTTTTGAATGATTGCTGCATATCGATTCTCCTTTTGTTTAGATAATGATTGTTCGTAAAGGGTTGGAACATAAATTAAAAATTACAAAATCATTATAGTACGGACAGGGCAGGACATACAAACGGAATCATCTCAAAACCCCGTTCTTATAGTATTTTCCCTTCCAGCGGGTGTTTTAGCTCAATAACCCCAGTCCAGTAAGTGCCACTTCCCGCCGTCTGTTCTTGCCAGACACCAATTCCAGTCCTTATACTCATAATCGGGATCAAAGCCCAAATCACTGGCACCTTCCACAGGAGAATGAAAATCACTATAGAGAATCATGCACTGAGTGTAATAATGCCTGATATCGTTTGCTTTGCGGAGATTATCTGATCTTTGTATAAGCTGCCGACACCTGAGTGTGACACTTGAGTCCTTAAAATCCATATGATA
>CAMUYQ010000005.1 GCA_947165025.1 uncultured Lachnospiraceae bacterium
ATAAAGGAATTATTTTCGGGTTTGGTTGGTTGTACTATTTCATTTTCAAGGTGCGGCAGAAAGGAGGGGCCCACGTAGTGGGAAGATTCCTTACTGCACCGCGAGGCCTCATCGCGAAGCGATTCTAATGGCCGAGCGTCCATAATTATAGGCATAAAAATAGACGCGCTTTTTAAGCGGCTTTATTAATATATCATTGAGTTTATGCCTTGTCAACGGATTTTTTTAATGATTTTAAAGTTTATTTTGTGCCTTGTGTTTTTTTTCGAAATCTGGCCCAAACAACACAAAATATAGCAAGGCTTATGATGGAAATTGGACCGCCGACGATTATTCCTCTCGGGAAATAGCGAAGATCTATCTCGTGTTCTCCCGGTGTGATCCTGACTGCCATGAGCGCATTCATTACCTTTACAGGCTTGATCTTCTTTCCGTCAACCTTAACTGTCCAGTCGTCTTCGTACGGGATCGTGAACACAACATATTCGGCCGTGTCTGCAACATTAACCTTTGCGTTAAGATGCGAACTTGATAGCTTGCTTATATTGCATGACGTTGAAACGGCATCCTTGTACCATGCTTTCAGAACCTGTTTGCTCTCATAGTAGAAGTATGCGTTGTCTATCTCAAGCGTATCGGAGTCAAGCACGAATTTGATGCTTATCTCTTCTCCGGGTGTATAGTATCCTCCCTCACGTACAGACCAGCTGTAATCATCAAAATAACTTCCCTTGTCATCACCGTTGATATAAAGTGTCGCGTTCTGCATTTCAGGTGCGTCGAAATACATATATATGAAGTTTTCGCTCGTGATGGACATGATATATTCAACGCTCGCTTCCTCATTGGGATCGATCGTCTTATATACATTATCTTCTTCAACAACGTTATTGAGCTTAACTTCAGATATCTTAACCGGCCTGTATATCTCGTAGTTTGTATGTGTGATGCTGCTCGCTATCTCATTCTGAAGCCTGAACGGATCCTTTTCGTTCATATTGATCCGTTTTACGTCTTCATCCATTCCGAATCCGATAGGAAGAGCATACGGGTTGATATACACGCTTTTATCATCGTCACTGTACAGCCATTTATAAGGCTTGCTCGTTTCATCATACTGGGACAGAAGATACTTAACGCCCATGAAACAGTCAGCAAATCCTGTACTGGCATCGCCGTAAAACGCCCATATCTTATTATTTCTGTATCCCATTTTTCCAAGGAACTCCTTGGCCTGATCCGTTTCACATGAGCTGAAATGGGACAGTCCGTTGTATGCGAACATCATAGGATCGTTGTGGCTGCGCCTGTAAAGTTTGTCCATTCTGAAAAACGAAGAGTCCTGTCCGTTGATGTAATCAACCAGTGCCTGTGTTGAATCGATATATTCCGTATATGCCGCAAGACTGTTGTCTTCCGAATCCTTGTCGGTAAAATAACTCTCCACGGAAATCATTCCGTTATAAAAACTGTCGGCGAACTGCAGCACGATCAGTCCCGCAAGAGCCGGGATCACATACCTGTTCTTTTCATTCATCGCAACGATCAGGATAAGAGTCACGGCTACCGCGATACTTGTGATGAGCAATGATTTTATCCCCACATAACTGCTTCCGATGAAATAGAGATAAACGGAATAAAGAACGTATATAATTACAGCTATGTTTGCGTTCCGCTTTTTGAAACCGTTCCTGATACACACAAATCCCTTATATCCCGTAAAGAGCATCATGAACGAGAACAGGAAAGAATTCCTGTACGGGAAACCTATCGGATGAGCAAACCCATGCCACATTACATTTAATGCATCGATCCAGTATCCGAGTATCAAAAATACAAATATAGCTGCACCAAAAAGCTTTTCCCTGAGCCTTATGGTTCTGTTGGCAAAATAGAAAAAAACGAAAATGACAGAAATAATTCCGCTGTAGATTATCGGAAGTCCGTCGGAAACATTTCCTCGGAACGATCCCGTATAAAGACCCGAGAAAAATTCCAGGATGCTGAAGTTGCGTGTAAACAGAAGGCCTTTCAATATTGCTTTTTTCTGCCCCTGAAGTGAAAAGAGAACCGACAGAAGTGAAAATGCGGAAATACCGATTCCAATGAGAGTACTTACAAGAACAGTCACCGAGTTTCTGATCCTGTCCCTCATGTCTTTATATTCAATGATATCCGATGCCATAAAGCACAGGAAGAAGAACGCCGTGAAGATGAGGATCATGTATCCGATGTAATAATTGGATATGACAGATGCCGCAACCGAAAAAACGTATATGGCACTTGGCCTGCGATTTTTCATCATCCTGTAAAGTCCGAGTATGACTAGCGGAAGCATCATCACGCTGAAATAATAATGGATACAGTTGATATATGCCACGTTGAATCCCATGAGGGCATACGCCGTGGAAAATACGAGTGATGAATAGCGGCTGCCGTAGATCCCGCTGAGAAGAAGATAGAAGTTAAATCCCATGAACCCGGCCATGACAATGAGCATGACGGCTATTCCGACAGGAAGTATATCATTGGGGAACAAAAGAAGGATCAGGTAAAACGGATTGAACAGATAATATGACGTAAAGCCCATCATGTCTCCGCCGAATGTCTTCGAGAATGTATAGAACATATCGTTTTTTCCGAAGAACACCGACTTCATGTATCCGATATAATCAACGAACTGGAACCTCATGTCCGCTACGAGTACGGATACTTTACCGAAAGGCGCGAATCCGCCAACGACAAAAATGAGCATCATGATAACTGCCGGAACCGTAAAGGCCAGCAGTGATATCACTGTTTTTTTCTCGAATTTCCTGAATTCTTCCATTGAAAGTTATGACCGTTATCTGCTTGCGGTATATGCTTCCCTGACTGCTTTTGCGAACTGGTCCGCACACGAAGTTCCCTTGCCGTTGCAGTCATTTCCGAGAAGCTTGCTTTCGATCTCAGACACACTCATTCCGTTGCAAAGCTTTGAAATGGCCTTGAGATTTCCGTTACAACCACCGGAAAAAGAAATGTTTGTAATGATATCACCGATGATATCAAAATCGATCTGTTTGGAACAAACCCCGTTCGGCTGATATGTGTAATGCATAACCTACCTCCTTATAACAATAAAGATGGCATTTCCTGCCATCCTCATTATACTATAGAGCGGAGAAAGAGGGATTTGAACCCTCGCGCCGGTTGCCCGACCTACACCCTTAGCAGGGGCGCCTCTTCAGCCTCTTGAGTATTTCTCCAGTTTGCTAAAGTGTTGCATACCAAGTATTCCAGCCAAGTCATTATATTAAATGGACAGGCTTTTGTCAAACACACAGTCAATAGAGACTGTTTCCGTGACAGTCCATCACAACGATGACCGGAAAATCATGTACGGTTAGTTTTCTTACCGCCTCGGTTCCGAGATCGTCGTAGGCTATCACTTCCGATGCCGTTATGCACTTTGAAAGAAGAGCCCCGGCACCGCCCACTGCGGCAAAATAGGTGACACCGTTTCTGATCATGGCATCCTTTACGGCTTCTGTTCTCTTTCCTTTTCCGATCATCCCGGTCTGTCCGAGATCCATCAGACGTGGTGCATATTTATCCATGCGGCTTGCCGTCGTAGGTCCCGCTGAACCAATAACACGGCCTTCCCTTGCGGGAGACGGACCCATGTAATAAATGGTCTGGTCTTTAATATCAAACGGAAGGTCTTCGCCTTTCTCAAGCGCTTCCGTCATTCTCTTGTGTGCGGCATCTCTTGCCACATATACCGTTCCCGACAGATATATATAATCTCCTGCCTTCAGCGATTCGGAAACCGATCTGTCAAATGGTACCGTGATATGTTTATCCATTTTATATTTCCTTTGTGATGTGTCTGTTTACATGGCAGCAAATATTGACCGCAACCGGAAGTCCGGCAATATGGGTCGGATATGTATTGATGTTTACGGCAAATGCCGTTGTCACTCCGCCAAGTCCGGCAGGACCGATATCAAGCTCATTGATCTTTGTAAGCATTTCTTCTTCAAGATCTTTGACATACTTAATATCCGAATGAACTCCGGCTGGTCTTGTCAGCGCCTCCTTAGCCATAAGTGCGCACTTTTCAAATGTTCCGCCGACTCCTACTCCGACTACCATAGGAGGACAGGCATTGGGTCCGGCATCCTTTACTGCCGTAAGTATCGCATTTTTAACTCCTTCTATACCGTCAGCCGGCTTGAGCATGAACACCCGGCTCATATTTTCCGATCCGAATCCTTTAGGAGCAAGCGTTACAGTGACTTTATCTCCGGGAACTATCTCATAATGGATAACGGCAGGTGTATTGTCTTTCGTATTTACGCGTTCGATAGGATCTGCAACGACTGATTTTCTAAGATATCCTTTTGTGTATCCGCGCCGTACTCCTTCATTGACCGCGTCTTTTATATCACCGCCCATCAGATGTACATCCTGGCCAACCTTCAGAAAGATCACCGCCATACCCGTATCCTGGCATATGGGGATCATCTCCTCTTTGGCGATATCAAGATTTTCTTTCAACTGTCCGAGTATCTTCTTTCCGATATCGGATGTCTCAGTGTCATATGCTTTGTACAGACACTGTTTCATGTCATCCGAAAGTTCGTGACAGACGCTGATGCACATCTCTTCGATCGCATCTCTTATTGTTTCAACCTGAACTTCTCTCATATACTATCTCTGATCCTTATCTACAAATTCCAAAAACACTACCGTGATTATCGAAAACACGATTATGAACCATATCAGAAATCCCCAGCTCTGAAAAAGATTATCAATCGTGGAGGCAAAATCGGCTCTCTGATTTGCTTCTCCGAGCTTATCAAGAATCTGGTCACGCATATTGTTTTCTTCGATGAGATTCATGATATCCTTTACCGATACGCCCCCACCCACGCTGATCTTATCTCCGGCATTTGTCATTTTGTTCCATATCATAACCGCGGGAAGATGGTTATAACCTGATATGGCGCACAGTCCCTGAACACCCCATTTAGACAGCATAAGCCTTGAAAGATCCGCAAGCTTTTCGGGAAGTTGAATGAACCCCGAAAACACAAGCTGTATGATGAGCATGAACGGCATCACCGTCATTGCAGCCATCGGTGTTTTCACTATCGCGGATATCATCAGCGCCATCATGTCTGCTGCGTATGTTATGAGAAACAGTGTAATAAAAAATTCAAAAGCGAATGGTGCAAACACCCCTGTCACGGGATATTTCACTTTAAACAAACCAAGGACAACTATTGTAATGACCGACTGCAGAACACACAGGAACAGCTGATACGTCATATGAGCAAGAACATATGAAGTGATATGAAGGCCGGCTCTGTGCTCTCTTTTTATTATCGCTCTTTCTTTACATATGGCCTGAATGGAATTGAAAAATCCGTTCCAGATACATACGCATGTGAGTGCAAACGTTGCCTGGAATGTTCCCTCCATGCTGACAAACAGTCCTTTTCCGACCGCGATCGCTACCATTGCAGCAATTACGGCCGACATCGGAAGCACTTTCCAGTCATTCTGAAAAATAAACATCCTGAACTGCTTGCAGAGATATATGAAATACTGCCCGATGCGTCCAAGGTAATTAAGATCGATACTGTTTTCGGTTTCCATATATTCCATCCTCCCGGAAAATCATCCGGTTTAACTGATCATCTCGCTGTACTTTTCAACAAATTCATCTGCTCTTCCTTCTCCGCCTTCATCTTTCTGGTTGATCGAAAGAAGAACTTCTTCCATTGATTTTTTCCCGAAGAAATCATATGAATCATTTATCGGACCGTAGTAAGCCAGTCTTCCTGTACGTGCGGCATCCTTTGCAAGGACCATGACATCATCAAACAGATCGATGACCCTGTCGGGTGTATGAGTTATGACGATAACTATCTTTCCTTCGTCGGCAATCTTTCGAAGGCTTTCAAAAAGGTTTCTCGCAACGACTCCATCCAGACCCGAATCAGGTTCATCAAGTATGAACAGCGTGGGATCGGAGATAAGTTCAAGTGCGATCGAAAGCCTTTTTCTCTGTCCGCCGGAAAGCTTCCCGACCTGGCTGTTTCTGACCGAACCAAGACCGAACTTATCAAGTACTTCATTGATCCTCTTTGTTCTTTTCTCCGTTGATATTGTCTTCGGGAGTCTGAGCCTGGCGGCATCAGAAAGGGTATAGTATACCGTATCATTTAAACGCATCAGATCCTGCTGGGGAACAAATCCGAGATCGTATTTCATGCTGTCATAATTGTTGTAGAGATCTTTTCCCCTCAGAATTATCTCGGCATCGGCTTTTTCATAACCTGTTACCGCATTGAGAAATGTTGTTTTTCCTGCACCGGAACCACCCAGAAGCAGAACCATATGTCCGGTCGGGATTGAGAGATGGATATCTTTCAAAAGATAATATTTCTTTCCGAAATTTGTAACCGTTCTTTCAGTCAGATTGACTGTTATCCCGCTCTGGATCGCCTCAACACTTGTCTTACTGATCTTTGCTGCTTTATCAAAATCCGCATCAACGATCGTCCTGTGATTTGGGACAAAGTTTTTGGAAACTCCCCAGATAAGAGATGTCAGTGACGGAAAAAAAGCCCACAGAACTGTCCATTTTCGGCTCTTTTCAAATACATAACAAAGAGACTTGAATATCCTGATGCCGTATACGAACTCGGCAACACCGATCGACGCTGCTATTACCAGCCAGAATGTTTTCATAAGGGATCCGTTCTCAAACAGAAATGACATATATCTGGCCAGATAATAACACACTGTCAGGATAAAATAAGTCCTTCCCTCTTCTTCCTTTTCGGCCATGATCGCAACATGGTATTCCCGTACACCAGGAATAAAGGCATATATCCGTTTGATCCCGTCCTTTTTAAAAAGCATAAAACATCCGATGGAAGTCATTATCCATCCGATGTTTAATACTAGCGCCTGCACTCCCGATGCTATTACGGTTACAGTTTCTGAAGATTCCGGCATTCGTCTTTCCTTTTACTCGTTCTCATCAAACTCATCTATAATGAATCTCTGTCTTCCCTTTACGTCATCGTAGATCCTTGTTACATATTCTCCGAGAAGACCGCATACGAATATCACAAGACCGCCGATAAACCAGATAAGTGCGATCAGACCGTTGTCGGAATATCTCTCACGCTCATCATACATTTTCTTTATCGCATGTATCATCGCAAGGAGCACACCAAATGCTGTTATAAATCCGCCAAGGAACGTAACATATTCAAGCGGTTTGCTCGAGAAACAGAATATCCCGTGGAATCCCATACGGAATTCACCCCATAATCTGTTGTACTTTGATACATCGGCTTCCCTTGCATCTCTGTGGTATCTGACTGCAGCCTGTTTGAATCCGACATAACTTACCATGCCTCTGAAGAACATGTTAGTTTCAGGCATCTTACGGATCTCTTCTATCACACGACGGTTGATAAGTCTGAAATCTGCCGTATCAACAGGTATCTCAACATTTGAAAGGAAGTTGATCACACGGTATGCGGTAAGATCGATGACTTTTCTGATCCTTGTCTCACCCTGACGGTCTATACGCTGTGCATATACAACGTCGTAACCCTCTTTCCACTTATCGACAAGATCAAGGATTACCTCCGGGGGATCCTGAAGATCCACATCAATGACAACGCATATGTCACCTTTACAGTTCAGTACACCGGCCATTGTCGCAGCTGCCTGACGGAATCTTCTGCTCATCGTGATAAGCTTGATGTTACGGTTTCTGTTCATGTTCTCTTTGATCACTTCATATGTTCTGTCCGTAGAAGGATCAAGAGAAAAGATGATCTCGTATTTGCAGCCGAGCTTTTCAACTACAGCTTCCGTCCTGTCAAGGAACGGCTTGATACCGTTTTCCTCGTTGTAAACGGGAACTACTATAGAGAGCATGTAGTTATCATAGTTTTCGTTTTTCATGTTTATTCATCCTCCCCCATTCCGTCGAATCTTGTATCTTCTTCATCGTCATCATCTATATCAACTTCATCATGAACAATGACTACGGGCTCATCCGACTTTGCAACATTTATAACGACATTGTCTATCTCTTCCATGTCTATATCCTTGTCTCCGTCGGATATCTTCTCACGTACTTTTGCGATCTTTGCAACCTTGACACCTTTATCGAGACTGATCATCTTAACTCCTGATGTGATCCTCGAGATGACCTTGATATCTTCCATCCTGAGCTGGATGATGATACCCTGATCGGTGATCATCATGATCTCGTGTTCATCGGTAACCGCTTTAACACCTACAACATCACCTGTCTTTTCCATGATCTTGTAGCACTTAACTCCCTTACCGCCTCGCTTCTGAAGATGGAACTCAGAGAGGACCGTTCTCTTTCCGAAGCCGAGTTCGGATACGATAAGGAGCGAATCACCCTGTGTATCTATCTGCATTCCGACTATCTCATCACCGTCCGACAGATTCATTCCGATGACACCCATCGAACTTCTTCCCGTCGATCTGACATCCGTTTCCTTGAAGCGGATACACATACCCTGCTTCGTTACAAGGAATATCTCAGAATCCTTATCCGTTGTCTTGACTTCGATAAGTTCATCGTCATCGCGGAGTGTGATCGCGATCAGACCTTTCTTTCGAATGTTGTTGTATTCGAGAATATTTGTCTTCTTGACTGTTCCCTTCTTGGTTACCATCAGAAGATTCTTGTTCTCGTTGACTTCGGTAACCGGGATCATCGCCGATATCTTCTCTCCGCCCTGAAGCTGAAGAAGATTGACTATAGCAACACCTCTTGAATTACGACTTGCCTCAGGTATCTCATATGCTTTCTTGCGATAAACCCTTCCGAGATTCGTAAAGAACATGATCGACTGATGGGTATTGCACATGAGAAGATCTTCTATGTAATCCTCTTCGATCGTCTTCATTCCCTTGATACCCTTACCGCCGCGGTTCTGGGCTTTGAAGTTATCAACCGTCATACGCTTTATATATCCGAGACTCGTCATCGCGATAACGGTATTTTCCTTCGGGATAAGATCTTCGTTGGTAAGATCGGAATCATCAAGACCGATCTGGGTCCTTCTGTCATCTCCGAACTTATCCGAGATCTCCAGTATCTCCGATTTGATGACACCGAGAAGAAGCTTTTCATCCGCAAGTATTGCCTTGTACTCGGCGATCTTCTTCTGAAGCTCTGCATACTCGGCTTCAAGCTTTTCACGCTCGAGTCCTGTCAGAGCACGGAGTCTCATCTCCACGATGGCAGCCGCCTGTGCTTCCGAAAGACCGAATCTTTCGATCAGCTTTTCTTTGGCTTCGGCTACATTCGCACTTCCTCTGATGATCGCGATGACTTCATCAATATTATCAAGAGCGATGAGCAGACCCTGTAAAATATGGGCTCGCTTCTCTGCTTCATCAAGATCGTATTTAGTTCTTCTTGTTACGACATCTTCCTGGTGCTTTAAGTAATGAGTGAGCATCTCAAGAAGGTTCATTACTTTCGGCTCGTTATTAACAAGTGCGAGATTGATCACACCGAAAGTATCCTGAAGCTGTGTATGCTTATAAAGCTGGTTAAGAACGATGCTCGCATTAACATCACGTCTTAACTCAACGACGACTCTCATACCGTCTCTGTCGGATTCATCTCGAAGATCCGTAATACCGTCGATCTTCTTGTCCCTGACAAGTTCGGCTATCTTTTCCAGAAGTCTTGCTTTGTTTACAAGGAACGGAAGTTCCGTGATTATGATCTGGCTCTTTCCGTTCTCCATGAGAACTATGTCGCTGACACCACGGACCTTGATCTTACCTCGTCCGGTCCTGTATGCGCTCTCTATACCACGGCGTCCGAGTATAATGCCACCTGTCGGAAAATCGGGGCCTTTGACACACTCGAGAAGTTCATCGATCTCGGTATCCCTGTCCTCTTCGACCTTATTATCTATGATCTTTACTACGGCATTGATGACCTCGGTAAGATTGTGAGGCGGGATGTTTGTCGCCATACCTACCGCGATACCTGTCGTACCGTTTACAAGAAGGTTCGGGAATCTGGAAGGAAGGACGACCGGTTCCTTTTCAGTTTCATCAAAGTTTGGAACAAAATCAACCGTATCCTTTTTGATATCCGACAGCATCTCCATCGATATCTTGGACAGTCTTGCTTCCGTATACCTCATTGCAGCGGCGGAATCGCCGTCGACCGAACCGAAGTTTCCGTGACCGTCAACAAGCGGTGCGCGAAATGACCAGTCCTGAGCCATATTAACAAGTGCGCCGTATATGGAGCTGTCGCCGTGAGGATGGTATTTACCCATAGTATCACCGACGATACGTGCACACTTTCTGTGAGGCTTGTCGGGTCCGTTGTTCAGCTCGATCATCGAATACAGAACACGTCTCTGAACAGGTTTGAGACCGTCTCTTACATCGGGAAGCGCACGCGCCGCAATAACGCTCATGGCATAATCGATGTACGAGGTTTCCATTGTCTTGATCAGGTCAACATCGTTTATTCGGTCAAATATCTTGTCGTCCATTATTTACTCCTCTATTCTTTAAGCGGATTACCTTGAAATGTAGTTTTCCAGGGACGCTCCCGCTCATTGTCCTCGGTGCTCACGTTACTAAGCTCGAAAAAACCTCGCTAAGTAACGAGCCTGCGGAATGCCCCGGAAAATTACATTTCAGGCAATCCGCTCTGCCGGGTTTATGTAAAATCAAATATCCAAATTCTTTACAAATTTAGCATTTTCCTCAATAAACTCACGTCTCGGCTCAACCTTGTCACCCATAAGTGTCGTAAACGTAAGATCGATCTCCGACGACATCTCTTCATTCATCGATACTCGTGAAAGCACACGTGTCTCGGGATCCATTGTTGTCTCCCAGAGCTGCTCCGCATCCATTTCACCGAGTCCTTTGTAACGCTGGATCTTGTTGTTCTGATCCCTGCCGACTTCGGTCAGTATCCTGTTGAGCTCATCATCCGAATATGCATACCAGACTTTTTTGTTCTTCTCCAGTTTGTAAAGAGGAGGATTAGCAAGGTATACGTGTCCTTCCTTGATAAGGTCCGGCATGAACCTGTACAGGAAAGTCAGCATCAGTGTACTGATATGAGCACCGTCCACGTCGGCATCCGTCATTATGATGATCTTGTCATAACGAAGTTTTTCTATATCAAAATCATCATGTATACCTGTACCGAATGCGGTGATCATTGCTTTGATCTCTGCATTTGCGTATATCTTGTCAAGTCTTGCTTTCTCAACGTTAAGTATTTTTCCTCGAAGAGGAAGGATAGCCTGAGTCGCACGGCTTCTTGCTGTCTTTGCACTTCCGCCCGCGGAATCTCCCTCGACTATGAATATCTCACAGTTTTTAGGATCCTTATCTGAACAGTCGGCAAGCTTACCCGGAAGAGCCATTCCCTCAAGTGCCGTTTTACGGCGCGTAAGATCACGTGCTTTTCTGGCAGCCTCTCTCGCACGCTGTGCAAGTATTGATTTTTCACAGATCTGTTTTGCGACAGCGGGATTCTGTTCAAGATAATATGTCAGCTGTTCGGAAACAACATTATCGACTGCAGTCCTTGCTTCTGAATTTCCGAGCTTCTGTTTTGTCTGTCCCTCAAACTGAGGCTCTTCTATCTTGACTGATACGATAGCCGTCAGTCCTTCACGGATATCATCACCTGTTAGATTTGCTTCGCTGTCTTTAAGAAGCTTGTTGGAACGTGCATAATCATTGAACGTTTTTGTTATGGCGTTTCTGAAACCTGTAAGATGCGTTCCGCCTTCCGGTGTGGTGATGTTATTTACAAAACTGAACACACTCTCATTGAAGGAATCATTGTGCTGCATCGCTACTTCAACAAGAACGTTGTTCTGCTTTCCTTCAAAATACAGAACATCAGTGTATAACGGAGTCTTGCTCCTGTTAAGGTAAGTAACGAATTCCTTGATACCGCCCTCATAATGGAACGTTCTTTCAACAGGCTCCTCACCTCTTGTATCCCTGAGTATTATCTTGAGATTCTTTGTCAGGAATGCGGTCTCGCGGAGTCTTGTCTTTAATGTGTCATAATCAAATACGGTCTCCTCAAAGATCGTATCATCAGGCTTGAACGTGACCATGGTACCCGTTTCTTCCTTCGGGCATTCACCGATCACTTCAAGCTTATTGATGACCTTTCCTCTTTCATAGCGCTGCATATAAACTTTTCCGTCCTGACGGATCTTAACTTCCAGCCAATTTGAAAGAGCATTAACGACTGATGCGCCTACTCCGTGAAGTCCGCCCGATACTTTGTATCCGCCACCGCCGAACTTTCCGCCTGCATGAAGGATTGTAAATACTACTTCAACAGCAGGGATACCGGCTTTTTTATTGATACCGACGGGAATGCCTCGTCCGTTATCGATAACAGTTACCGAATTATCCGGATTGATCGTGACATCGATAGTCGAACAATATCCGGCAAGTGCTTCATCAACCGAATTATCGACTATCTCATATACGAGATGGTGAAGTCCTCTTGCCGACGTACTTCCGATATACATACCGGGACGTTTTCTTACTGCTTCGAGACCTTCAAGGATCTGTATCTGATCGGCACCGTATTCGCCGTCCACTTCAAAATTTTCTTCCACCTGATTAATATCTTCACTCATTATCAATTCTCCCTTACTACTTTACCGCCGCTGACCTTGAAAATCTTGTTGACCGTCAGTCTTGAATTGATGAATTCATCAAGACCGGTACATGTGACGATCGTCTGGATATTTCCTATACTGTTCAGCAGATAATTTTGTCTGTTTGAATCAAGTTCCGATAAAACATCATCAAGCAGCAGGATCGGTTTCTGGCCTGTGATGTTCTCAACAAGCTTGATCTCAGACAGCTTTAACGAAAGAGCGGCTGTTCTCTGCTGACCCTGGGATGCGTATTTCTTTGAATCCATATCATTTATAAAGAATATAAAATCATCCCTGTGAGGTCCTACCGAAGTCAGCTTGTACTTTATATCCTTTTCACGGTTTCTCTTAAGCTTCTGTGAATATTCCATTATCTCTATATTTGGATCATATTTGATCAAAAGCTTTTCGTTTTCACCGGTAAGATTTTTATGGATATCATAGATTATCTCGTTTAACTGATTAACAAACAGAGTTCTTCTGTCGATGATCTTCGTTCCGAGAGATATAAGCTGTGAATCCCAGACATCAAGTGTATCCGTAAGTTCCGGATGGTATGTGATGTCCTTTAACAGATTGTTTCTCTGATTAACTATCTTGTTATAACTCGTCAGGTTGTAAAGATATACTTTATCAAGCTGGCACAGTTCGGAATCTATGAACCTTCTTCTGTCCGAAGGTCCGTTCTTGATGATCGAAAGATCTTCTGGTGAAAACAGGATAACATTTATCACACCCATAAGCTCTGCGGCCTTTTTTAGTTTGATACCGTTGATAGCTATTCCTTTTGATTTATCTGTACGAAGATGTATATCAACCTGATAATCAACATCGTTCTTATCAAAAAGACTTCTTATATGTCCTTCATATTCACCAAACCTGACTATCTCTTTGTCACGGCTGCCGCGGTGTGATTTTGTAGTACTTGACAGATATATTGATTCAAGCACGTTTGTTTTTCCGACGGCATTATCCCCGTAAAGGATATTAACGCCTTTGTCGAAATCGATCTGAACTCTCTCGTAGTTTCTGTAATTGCTTAATTCAAGTGATTTTATATACATTTGACCATCCTCAATAATAAAAACTACATTTTGCAGATGATGTATTCCTTACCATCAAAAGAAACCGTGTCATTCTCAATAAGCTTTTTGCCGCGCTGCGTACATACTTCATTATTCACTTTTACCTCTCCGTCATTGATCACCATCTTTGCATCAACTCCGGATCCGACAGCACCGGCAAGCTTTAGAGCCTGTCCAAGTTTTATAAAATCATCTCTGATATATATCTTTTCCATTTATCATCACGTGAAATTAACAGGCAGTATAAGATACAGATATGAATCGTCATCATTTTTGATAATACACGGAGCCTTTGGATTGACCATATAAAGAGTGACGTTTTCATCATCTATGACACGAAGTGCATCTATCAGGAACTTTGGATTAAAACCTATCATTATGTCTTTTCCTGACTTTTCTATATCAATATCATCATTCATGCTTCCTATCGTGGATTTGATCGACAATGTTGCCGTATTATCATTAACATTAAATACGATAGGCTTTTTATCTCCTTCTTTAACAAGAAGAGTTGCACGGCTGATAACTTCAAGAAGTTCCTTTTTGCTGACATCGATCTTTGTTTCATAATCATTTGATATCATCTGGTCTATCTTGAAATAATTACCTTCTATGATCCTCGAAACAACTTTGACGGAATCATATTCGAATATCACATGATTTTCGCAAAGGTAGATAGATACATCCTTATCAACATCACCGGGGATGATCTTGTAAAGCTCGGAAAGTGTTTTTCCGGGAACTATGACAGAGTTGTCATCATAGCTTTCCTTTAAAGTAATGATCCTTAATGATATTCTGTGACCGTCAAGAGATACTACTTTAAACTTATCTCCCTTTATCTCAAACAGTTCACCTGTCATTATCTTGTTAGTATCATTATCAGATATGGAGAAAATCGTCTGCCTGATTATATCTTTAAGAGAAAACTGTGAGATGTTTATTGGATTAGACTTATCAAGCTCCGGAAGAAGTACAAATTCTTCAGCCGATCTTCCGCTTATATCAAGCTTTGATTTTCCGCATTCAATATGAACATTGTTATCTTCATCAGAATCTATCATAAATTGTTCATCACCATAGCTCCTGATAAGGTTTGATATTATTTTTGCTTCTATTGCAACCGATCCGGCAACTTCAACTTCACCTTCTATATAAGTTTCAATGCCAAGCTCCATATCATTTGCGGTAAGCTTGATACCATTCTCATCAGCATTAAAAAGAATACATTCAAGAATGGTCATCGATGATTTTGAAGGAACTGCTTTTAAAACAGTGTTGATTCCTGAAATCAATTGTGACTGGGAACATCTGATCCTCATTTTTATTCTCCCTTCTTCTGCCTGAAAGGCTGTATAAATAAATATATATTAATTAGTATTATTTAATATTATAGGCTGTGAATATGTTGATAACCCTAATATGTGTTGATTTTACTCATTAAATAAAGCCTGTTTTTGTGTTGATAATAATAAATAACATGTTTGTATCTTATAATTTATCAACATCAGTCTGATTTAAGTTTGTTGATGATAGTTTCTATTGTTCTTTTTGTACTCTCATCTTTTTCAAGAAGATCCGTTATGGATCTTTCACCGTAAATAATGGTCGTATGATCTCTTCCGCCAAGTATTGATGCTATTTCTTTATATGTTGCATTTGTCATGCTGCGGCACAGGTACATTATCATCTGTCTCGGATGGACAAGTTCTTTGTTACGTTTGCTTGATTTGATGTCTTCTATTGAAATACCGTAATGATCACATACAACGTTTATGATGTTTTCCGGAGTGATCCTTGAAGGAGAGTTAGGAGAAACTATATCCTTTAATGCTTCCTTTGCCAGATCTATGTTTATTGTCTTCTTTTCAAGGTTTGCAAGAGCAACGACCTTTTTAACGGATCCTTCAAGTTCACGGATGTTTGATTTTACGTTATTTGCAATATATGAAAGGACATCATCATCAATGTTGAAATTAAAAGCTTCAACTTTTTTCTGAAGAATAGCCATTCTTGTTTCAAAATCAGGAAACTGAATATCTGCTATAAGTCCCCATGCAAACCTGGATCTGAATCTTTCCTCAAGAACGTCCATATCCTTCGGAGGTTTATCAGATGTGATGATTATCTGTTTCTTCTGTTCATAAAGATGATTGAAGGTGTGGAAAAACTCTTCCTGTGTTGAAGGCTTTCCTATTATAAACTGTATGTCATCTATAAGAAGAACATCTATATTTCTGTATTTATCCCTGAACTGGTTGATACGGTCGGGAGTATTACCGGTCCTTACTGCTTCGATGACTTCGTTTGTGAACTGTTCACTTGTTACGTATAAAACGTTAGCATTAGGGTTCTGGTCGATGATGTAATGTCCGATCGCATGCATGAGGTGAGTCTTACCGAGACCTACACCTCCGTAAATGAACAGCGGATTATACATTTCACCGGGATTTTCAGAAACAGCAACGGCACTTGCCTGGGCAAGCCTGTTATTACTTCCTACAACGAAAGTATCAAATGTATAGTTGCGGTTGAGATTTGCTTTTTCATATTTTTCTTCTTTATTATATGAAGTTTCTGTATCGGTCTTTTTTGTATTTCTGTCACTCTCAGAAATGATGGATATCTCATACTGGTCTTCAAAGCTTTTTCCCAGAGCCTCATTGATATACATCTTAAGAGGAGTGTAATACTTCTTATTTATAATAAAGATGGATTGAGCAAGTTCCTTCGGAGTCTCTATATAGACTGTGTTATTCTTTATCTCTCCGAGCTTGAGAGGTACGATCCATGTATTATACGCGATATCACTCAGTTCATATTCAATTCTTATGGATTCCTTGATCTCATCCCATTTTGAACTTAATTCGTTCATCAATCTCTCCCTGTCGGATATTGTGCATGATCATATAAAGCCACACTATGATAGTTTACTACAAAATAGGCTATATTTCAAACATATTTAGCCTGTTTATCCACTAAATTTAGTATAGGCCGCATTTTTAGCCTTTACAGGACTTTTTTACAAATTTGGGCAAAATATGAGCTTTTTTTATCAACAATAATGTTTCACGATTTTCAACAAAATCATATGCGTCATTTCAATATTTCCGGTAATATATCTTGTGGTTATCCACATTGATTTTTTAAATTATCCACTAATTATTCACATTATGTGGAAAAATTATGTTTACCGCCTGACCAAAACGCCTTGATTTATCGGTATTTTTGCTTGACAATAAATGTCCGTTTTAATAGAATATGGATTGACGTTTTCCAGAGACATACGTTTAATTTGTATGAAAAGGAGGTGTTTCTGATATGAAAATGACATTCCAGCCTAAAAAGAGACAGAGATCCAAAGTTCATGGCTTCAGAAGCAGAATGAGTACTCCCGGCGGACGTAAGGTTCTTAAGAGCAGACGCGCTAAGGGAAGAAAAGTTTTATCAGCATAAACAGTAAGGGCCACAAAGATGTGGCCTTTTTTCTGTAGGCCGGGCAAATGATTTTTACCGAAGGTTTAAAAAGTAATTCGGATTTTTCAAAAGTATATAAAGAAGGTCGTTCAAAGGCCAATCGTTATCTTGTCATGTATGTCAGGGAAAACGGAACAGATAAGAACAGATTGGGAGTGTCGATCAGCAAAAAGGTCGGAAACTCCGTTTACAGACATTATTTTAAAAGATGTGTCAAAGAAAGTTACAGACTGCACGAAAAGGTGTTCAATAGTGGTTTGGACATTGTAGTCTTGGCGCGAACGGGCGCAAAGGGTATTAAATACAGAGATATTGAAAGTGCGATCATGCACTTGATGAGAATACATAAGGTTTGCTCAAAGTAAATTCCATATAATGAAACGATTTTTACTTGCAGGTATAAGATTTTACCAGAAATACATTTCAGGTTTAAAAAGTACAAAGTGTCCTTATTTCCCATCCTGTTCGGAGTATGGCTATGAGGCGATAGAAAAGTGGGGTCCCGTCAAAGGGAGTCTTCTTGCCTTGTGGAGAATACTTCGCTGTAATCCCTTTTCAAAAGGCGGTTACGATCCTGTCCCTTAATTCCCTGTAGTTTATATTAGGAGGAATACGTTTTGTACAGTGTGCTTTTAACACAGTATGAAGGCAGCGGGTTATTCACTAATCTTTTTGAATACATAGTCAAGGTTCTCGGAACTATCCTTGAAGTGATATTTAATCTTCTTGATATGATCCATGTGCCGAATATTGCCCTTGCCATAATACTGTTTACTATTGTTATCTATCTTCTTCTCATGCCTCTGACGATCAAACAGCAGAAATTTTCAAAGCTTTCTGCCAAGATGAATCCGGAGATCCAGGCAATCCAGGCAAAATACAAAGGAAAAAAAGACCAGGCATCTATGGCTGCGATGAACCAGGAGACACAGGCCGTATACAAGAAGTACGGTGTTTCTCCTTCAGGAAGCTGCGTACAGCTTTTGATCCAGATGCCTATCCTCTTTGCACTTTACCGTGTTATCTATAATGTTCCGGCTTATGTTAAAACGATCGGTGATCAGTTCAGGATACTTGCTGATACGATCACAAAGTCAGCGGATAAGGGAAGCTTTATCATTGATGCGGCTGACAATTTTGCAAAAGGAAACGGACCGGAACTGAACAGTGTTGTTTCCGCGGTTTCCCAGTACAGTGATAATATTGCCAAAAATCTTACAAACGGTATCATTGATGTATTAAATAAAGTATCTTCTGCCGATATGGACATAATTTCAAATCATTACGGTCTTGATCAGACTGTAAGAAACTATATCGACAGTGCCAATAATCTCTTTGGACTGAGTATTTCCAATTCTCCCAAATTCTATGTAACTGAATGGTGGAGTAACGGCGGATCGATATTGCTGGCGATCGGAGCGATCCTGATTCCTCTTCTGTCGGCACTTACACAGTGGCTTAATACAAAGCTGATGCCTCAGGCAGCAAATTCGGACGATGACAAAGCGAATGCGATGGCTGCATCGATGAAGTCAATGAACATCATGATGCCTCTGATGTCACTCGTATTTGTATTCTCTCTTCCTATCGGTATGGGTGTTTACTGGATCGCCGGTGCTGTTGTCAGAAGTGTTCAGCAGGTATTCATCAACAAGCATATTGATAAGATGGATTTTGATGCGATCATTGCAAAGAATACGGAAAAGTATGAAAAGCAGATCGAGAAAAAGAGCGGAGTTACCGGTGCAGCACTTAATTCCGCAGCAAGAATGTCAACAAAGACCATTTCGGAAAAGAGTCGTACTTCTGCAATGACTGATGAAGAAAGGGAAGAAGCTCTCAAGAAGTCAAATGAGTATTACAACAAGGGAGTTAAGCCGGGAAGCCTTGCAGCAAAGGCAAATATGGTCAGGATGTATAACGAGAAGAACAATAAATGATCGGAGGATATTATGGAATACATTGAATTTACAGGTAAAACAGTAGATGATGCCATTACTGAAGCATGTCAGAAGTTTACGATCACAAGTGACCGTCTTGAATATGAAGTTGTTGAAAAGGGAACAGCCGGAATTTTCGGATTTGCAGCAAAGCCCGCTATCATAAAGGCAAGAGTGTTCGATCCCAATGCTCCGAAGGAAGAAGCACCCAAGAAGGCTGAAGAGACTGAGGTAAAGGCAGAAGCAAAGGCAGAGTCAAAGAAAAATGATTCCGCAGAAGAAGCCGGTCCTGCAGCAGATCCCAAGGAATTCCTCGGCAAAGTGTTTGAAGCGATGAACATGAAAGTCGATATTTCGGTTGAGACAGCTGAGAACGAGATGAACATCGATCTTTCCGGTGAAGATATGGGAGTTCTTATCGGAAAGCGCGGACAGACACTTGACAGTCTTCAGTATCTTACGAGCATTGTTGTTAACAAAGGCCGTAAGGAATATATAAGAGTCAAGGTTGATACTGAAAACTACCGTTCAAGAAGAAAAGAAACTCTGGAGAATCTTGCAAAGAATCTTGCATATAAGGCAAAGAGGACCAAGAACGCGGTATCTCTTGAACCGATGAATCCTTATGAGAGAAGGATCATTCATTCAGCTTTACAGAATGACAAGTATGTTACCACTCATTCTGAAGGAGAGGATCCTTACCGTAAGGTTATCATCACACCGGTAAAATAATATGAATACAGATACTATAGCAGCAATTGCTACGGGGATGACACCATCCGGTATCGGAATAATCAGAGTTAGCGGAGAGGATGCATTTAAAGTTGCATCCTCTGTTTTTCTCAAAAAAAACGGAAAGATACCGGAAGCATATGAAAACCGAAAAGCATATTTCGGTTATGTTCATGATAACGGAACGGTTCTTGATGAAGTTATCCTGTTGACATTTGTTGCACCTTCTTCATTTACGGGTGAAAATACTGCCGAGATACAGTGCCACGGCGGTATCCTTATGATGCAGAAGATACTTGAGCTCTGTTTAAATAACGGTGCCAGAGCTGCGATGCCCGGAGAGTTTACAAAGCGGGCATTTCTTAACGGTAAGATGGATCTGTCGGAATCTGAAGCCGTCATGGATGTGATCGCATCTAAGAATGATCTTGCACTTAAGAATTCCGTTAAGCAGCTTCGCGGTTCGTTGTATGAAAAGATCACGGATATAAGGGAGAAGATTCTTTATGAGACTGCTTTTATCGAATCCGCTCTTGATGATCCGGAACATTTTGATCTTGAGGGGTATCCCGATAAGCTGTCTGTAAAGCTTCTTTCCATACTTCATGATCTTGAAAAGCTTTCGGACAGTTTTGATGACGGAAGGATCCTGTCGGAAGGTGTGAGGACAGTTATACTCGGCAAACCGAATGTCGGAAAATCATCCCTTCTTAACATTCTGGCCGGAAGTGAACGTGCGATAGTTACTGAGATCGCGGGAACTACGAGAGATACGATCGAGGAAAAGATCAACATCGGTGGTGTTCTTCTTCATGTGATCGATACTGCGGGGATACGTGAATCGGATGATATCGTTGAGCAGATCGGTGTCAGAAAAGCGATGGAAATGGCTGAGGATGCGGATCTTGTCATTATGGTCGTTGATTCTTCCACACCTTTGACACCTGAAGATGAGGAGATCCTCGGATTTATCAGGACTCATGAAAAGAAATGTGTGATACTGTTAAATAAAAGTGATCTTGAAAGTGTTATCGGGCCGGAAGAGATAGCATGCTATACGAATAATCCCGTGATCATGATATCCGCTAAGGATGAAACCGGTATTGATGAATTAAAAGAATTTATTGTCAGGGAATATTCAAAAGGACTTCTTAAATATAATGATGAGATATTCATCACGAATATCCGACAGAAGGAAGCATTAAACAGTGCTATCGCATCACTGCTTTGTGTTGCAAAGAGCATTACGGAAAAAATGCCTGAAGATTTCTATTCCATAGATCTGACTGCTGCCTATGAATCACTTGGTCTCATTATCGGAGAACAGGTGGATGATGATGTTATCGAAGAGATATTCGGAAAATTCTGCATGGGCAAATAATATTTGACCAATGGAGTCAATATGATACAAACTACCTTTACAGAAGAATATGATGTAGTCGTTGTAGGTGCGGGACATGCCGGATGTGAGGCTGCTCTTGCTTCTGCGCGTCTTGGTCTTAAGACTATAGTTTTCACGGTCAGTGTCAATTCGATCGCACTCATGCCATGTAATCCCAATATCGGTGGCAGTTCCAAGGGACATCTTGTCAGAGAGATAGATGCACTTGGCGGAGAAATGGGAAAGAATATCGACAAGACTTTCATCCAGTCAAAAATGCTTAATGTTTCAAAAGGTCCTGCTGTTCATTCTCTTCGTGCACAGGCAGATAAGGCTGATTATTCAATGACAATGAGGCAGGTTCTTGAAAATCAGGAAAACCTGACTGTAAAGCAGGCCGAGGTCTGTGAGCTTATCATAGAAGACGGAGCCATAAAGGGTGTAAAGATATTTACGGGCGGAACTTATTTTGCAAAAGCTGTTGTACTTTGTACCGGAACATATCTCAGGGCCAGATGTCTGTGTGGTGAGGCCATAACTTATACAGGACCGAATGGACTGATGGCTGCCAATCATCTGACCGAGAGTCTTATCGAAAACGGTATTGAACTTTTCAGATTCAAGACAGGGACTCCGGCGAGGATAGACAGAAGATCGATCGATTTTTCTAAAATGGAAGAACAAAAGGGTGATGAAAAGGTCGTTCCGTTTTCATTTTCAACCGACCCGAAATCTGTTGAGAAGGAACAGATCAGCTGCTACCTTACATACACAAATGAAGAGACGCATAAGATCATCCGTGCCAATCTTGACCGTTCTCCCATTTACGCCGGAGTGATCGAAGGGACCGGACCGAGGTACTGCCCTTCTATCGAAGACAAGGTTGTAAGATTTGCCGATAAGAAAAGACATCAGCTCTTTGTCGAACCCGAAGGTCTTCATACAAATGAAATGTATATCTCCGGCATGTCATCTTCTCTTCCTGAGGATGTTCAGATCGCTATGTACAGAACAGTACCCGGACTTGAGAACTGTAAGATAGTCCGTAACGCATATGCTATCGAGTATGACTGCATAAATCCGGTTCAGTTGAAACACTCTTTGGAATTTAAAAAGATAAAGGGACTGTTTGCCGGTGGACAGTTTAACGGAAGTTCCGGATATGAGGAAGCCGGGGCCCAGGGTCTTGTGGCAGGAATAAATGCCGCCATGTATTGTCTTAAAAAAGATCCTCTTATTATCGACAGATCGGAAGGATACATAGGTGTCCTCATTGATGATCTTGTTACAAAGGAAACCCATGAACCTTACAGGATGATGACATCCCGTTCGGAATACAGACTCCTGCTCAGACAGGATAATGCCGATCTCCGTCTGAGAAAAAAGGGATATAAAGTCGGGCTTATAAATGCCGATCAGTATAATGCTTTGCTTCTCAAAGAGAAACAGATTAAAGATGAGATCGAAAGACTGAAGACAACTTATGTCGGAAGTAATGCAAGGATACAGGATTTTATGGCTTCAAAAGATTCAGCTCTTTTGAAGTCGGGCATTCCTCTTGCGGAACTCATCTGCAGACCGGAACTGGATTATGAATCGATCGCACCGATAGATGATAACAGACCTGAACTTCCGGATGATGTTCGTGAACAGGTCAATATCAATATAAAGTATGAGGGATATATCGAAAGACAGAAAAAGCAGGTAGCTGCTTTTAAGAAGCTTGAAGAAAAGAAGCTTTCAGAAGATATTGATTATTCGAAGATCAAGGGACTGAGACTCGAAGCTTCATCCAAGCTAAATACTTTTAAACCTGTATCGATCGGTCAGGCTTCAAGAATATCCGGAGTCAGTCCTGCTGACATTTCAGTCCTTCTGGTATACCTTACTGATAAATGATCCTATTATCATGAAAAAATTTCTAAAAGTTTTATCGGAATGGAATATTGATATAACCGACAGACAGCTTGAGATGTTTGAAAAGTATTATGAGATGCTGCTTGTGTGGAATGCAAAGTTTAATCTTACATCGATAACCGAAAAGGAAGATGTTTATATCAAACATTTTGCAGACAGTATTGCTGTTCTAAAGTATATCGATCTTAACGGAAGTTCGATAATTGATGTCGGGACCGGAGCCGGTTTTCCCGGTATCCCCGTCAGTATCATGTGCCCGGATTGTCATATTGTTCTTGCCGATTCGCTTAACAAGAGAGTCGGTTTTCTGAATGAAGTTATAAATGAACTTGGATTGTCTGATGTTTCAGCTGTTCATGGCAGGGCCGAGGATCTTGCTTTTGATGTAGATCTTAGAGAAAGTTTTGATGTTGCTTTTTCCAGAGCTGTTTCGAATCTGTCGACTCTTTCCGAATACTGTTTACCTTTTGTAAAAATCAACGGTAGATTTATTTCATATAAAAGTGGTAATGTTGATGATGAACTCTCATCTGCCGATAAAGCGATCGGAATTCTTGGTGGGCGTTTGGATCGTATTGAGAAATTTGAGATCCCCGGTTTCGGGTATGACAGATCTTTTGTTTTTATAGATAAGTGTGATCATACCCCGAAAAAGTATCCGAGGAAAGCAGGAACTCCTTTGAAGAATCCTTTATAGAGTTATGGAGAAAATGATATGACCAGTAAAGATTTGATCGAAGCTTGCGATATTCTTGTTAAACTGGAACAGGAATTTTCTGTTGAGGAAGCAAGACTGTCCGGTATTTCCAATGAACATGCAATGAGGATCGATGAACTCGATCAGCAGATCACCGTGTTCCGAAGAAATGAAGATGTTGATTTCCGTGTTTTCTCTCCGAGGAATGTTTCCACCGGTACATCCGATAAGATCAAAACTCTTGAAAGTGAAAAGAAACAGCTCGAGCGCGAGAAGAAAGATGCGGACAAACAGCTTCATTATTATTCCGGGAAAACCGAAATGATCGGAAAGGTTTTATCCCTCCTTCGCGGAGATCTTATGGAAGAGTCCGAGGAGGACAGCCCGACGGTTATCAAGAGCAGAAACCCTTTTGCGTTTCTTGATGAAGAGGAAGAAGTTCAGGATCAGGAAGAAGATACAGAAGCAACGGCTGACAAGGTTGCTTCTCTTTTCAAAGAAGCGAATGCCAAGATCAAAGAAGATCTTCTTGATCAATCCGATGTTGAACCTGATTATGATGTTCCGGTTAAATCAAAAGCGACTCCTTCTTTTTCCGGATCGGGGGTTCCTGTTGAAGAAGTCGAAAGAGTCTGTCATAAGGTTGAGTTCTGTGAGAAGATAATCAGCAATGATGGGATCAGGGCAAAGCTTGAGATCAAAAATATCGCTACCGATCTTCGGGATCTTATCAGAGCATATAATAAATAATGTTTTTATGTTTCACGTGAAACATTTGTCACATTATTTCCTGACCACTATATAATGTTTCACGTGAAACATTTTTGACCAATATCTAGTCGGTTTCACGTGAAACATAAATATTTCACAAAAATAAATCCCAAAAATAAATAATGTCTTAATTGAAAAAGAAAATTGACTGTGAGATAATCGAAGCAATTCGAATCACAGAAAGTAAAATTATCAGGAGTATCATATGGGCAAGATCATATCCATAGCAAATCAAAAGGGCGGAGTCGGAAAAACAACGACAGCCATCAATCTTTCAGCCGCATTGGCAAAGCAGGGAAAGAAAGTTCTTCTTATCGATTGCGATCCGCAGGGAAATGCAACAAGCGGATTTGGTATAGAAAAGAACACCGTTGAAAATACGGTCTATGAACTGATGCTAGGAGACTGTTCGGTGAAAGACTGTATCATAAAAGATGTCAGGAAAAATCTCTCGGTCATCCCGTCCAATGTCAATCTGGCCGGAGCGGATATTGAACTGATCGGAACTGAGAAGAAAGAGTTCATTCTGAAAGAGGAAGTTGACTGGGTGATAAACGACTATGATTATATAATGATCGATTGCCCCCCTTCACTTAATACACTTACGGTCAATGCGATGGTCGCATCATCAACCGTACTTGTTCCGATCCAGTGCGAGTATTATGCTCTCGAAGGAATCAGTCAGTTGATCTATACGATCAATCTGGTAAGGGAAAGACTGAACCCCACTCTTAATATCGAAGGTGTTGTATTTACGATGTATGACTCAAGGACAAATCTGTCCCAGCAGGTAGTCAACAATGTTAAAGAGAATCTGACCCAGTATGTATTCGAAACGGTGATCCCGAGAAATATCCGACTGGCCGAAGCCCCCAGTTTCGGAGAACCAATCACGGATTACGATCCGAGATCTATCGGTGCCAAGAGCTATATGGATCTTGCAAAAGAACTGATCAAAAAGAACAGTAAGAATTGATATATAAAGGAGAAGGAACATGGCAGCAAGAAAGGGACTTGGAAAAGGACTCGACACACTGATACCGAAGGGAGTTGTTGTTAACGACAAAGCATCTGCATCTGATAACGTTAAAGCAGCAAGCCCGGATCAGGTTGTTAAGATAACAAAGGTTGAACCCAACCGTAATCAGCCGCGTAAGAAATTTGATGAGGATGAACTTCAGGAACTGTCCGATTCCATCAAGATCCACGGAGTACTCTTCCCTATACTTGTAGTCAACCGCGGAGATTATTATGAGATAGTAGCCGGGGAAAGAAGATGGAGAGCCGCCAAAATGGCAGGGCTCAAAGAAGTACCTGTTATAATTAGGGATTATACAGAAAAGCAGATCGCAGAGATATCGCTAATCGAGAACATCCAGAGAACTGACCTCAATCCGATCGAGGAAGCAAAAGCATACAAGGATCTTATAGACAAGTATAATTATAAGCAGGATGAACTTGCCGAAAGAGTATCAAAGAGCAGAACGGCTATAACAAATATCATGAGACTTCTCAAGCTTGCCGGTAATGTTCAGGATATGGTCATGGAGGATCTTATCTCGGCCGGACATGCAAGAGCACTTCTTGCCATCGATAATCCCGATGAACAGTATGAACTTGCACAGCGTGTTCTGGATGAAAAGCTTTCCGTAAGGGATATCGAGAAGATAGTCAAGGATAAGAACAAGCCGAAGATCCAGAAGAAAAAGAATGAGAAACAGGAAGCCCTGTATAAAGATATAGAAGAAAAGCTCAAAGCAAGTATAGGAACAAAAGTCACAATCACCTCAAAAGGTGACAGCATGGGCAAGATAGAAATCGACTTTTATAATCAGGACGACCTTCAGAAGATAATGGATCTTCTTCTGGCATGATCAAAATCATTACGGAAAGGGAAGCTAAATGAATTACGGAATACTGGACAGCATAGGAATATCGGATCCCGGAGTCCCCATTTTGATAATGTTCTTTATGATCATTATCCTGCTCGTACTTCTGGTCTTTCTACTCATCAGATATAACCAGCTGAATGTCAGTTATCAGATGTTCATGAAAGGAAGAAAAGCAGAGAGTCTCGAGGAAGAGATAGGAGCACTGTTTGATGATATCTCCACTCTTAAGGCAACGACCGAAAAGAGTAAAAAAGATATAAAGAAGATAATAGAGAATCTTCGCGAGACATATCAGAGAGTAGGTATCGTCAAGTACGATGCATTTAAAGAAATGGGAGGAAAGCTTTCGTTTTCCATTGCTCTTCTGAATGATAATGAGACCGGATTTATCATTAATTCCATTCACTCAAGTGAAGGATGCTATGTCTATACTAAAGAGATAGTAAACGGTGAGTGTGCGATATCACTCGGCGATGAAGAAAAGAAAGCGCTTACACTTGCACTTTCCGCAGAACCTTATGAATTTGACTGAACATGAAAACAATATCCGTTAGTGAGCTTACGGGTGGTGAGTATCTTGCAAGGCCCGTAAAGCTTGATGACAATCAGACACTGTTTTACGAAGGAACGTGCCTTTATATGAAACATATAGAGGCTTTGGTTTCTGCGGACATAAAAGAAGTTGTGATCTTTGAACCGACGACCCTGTCTCCGAGAGAGAAGAAGGTCATCAGGGAACAGCTGAAGGCCGACTGCTCCAAAAAGATGCAGAGCGTCATGGAACAGTTTGTCACATACGATAATGGGATTAAGGAGATATCGGAAACCGCAAACGAGATAGTTGAAGACATGTTCTCCAGAGAAGAAGTTGTCGACAGGGTATACGACATCCGTGAGAGAAATGCCGATCTGTATGACCACAGCGTTATGGTCGCATCTTTATCGATCCTTACCGCACTCAAGATGAATCTGTCCCAGTGGGAAGTGTATGATATCGGTGTCGGAAGCCTTCTTCACGACATGGGACTCAGATATCTGTCGACACCTTATCAGGATGTGGATGTCGATAATGAATTTGATCCGGAGTCTCTGTTTGAATACAGAAAACACACGCTTTACGGATTTTCATCAGTGGAAAAAGAAACCTGGATGAGTAATGAATCCAAGAAGATCATCCTGTTCCACCATGAAAGACTGGACAGGAGCGGATATCCGTTCAAGCAGATCGTAATGCCGATAGGTGTCCGGATCGTTGCGATCGCGGATGCGTTTGATGATATCCTTTGCGGGATCGGAAAGAAGCGCGGCAATGTCCGTCAGGCGCTTGAGTATATCAGAAACGGAAAAGATAAACTTTTTGAGGGAAGGATCGTAGATTATTTCCTTGAATTCATAGCTGCTTATCCTGTCGGAACAACAGTCGTCACAAACAGAGGAGATGAGGCTGTTGTCATCGAACAGAACGAGCACTTTACCGACCGTCCTAAGATCAAACTTATCAAGGACCGTTTCGGAAAATTATATGATGAAGACAAATTGATCGATCTTCTTGAAAATGATGATATATCGATCGAAAATGTTAAGGAGAGCTGATGCACAGATATCTTCGTGCTGTTGGATTTTCCAATATTGAAACAAAAAAACAGGTCCGTGATCTGATGAATGATGTGATAATCAATCCGAACAGGAAAGAGTTCATCGAGACGGGAAGAGACAGTATACTTGTTGAGTATTCCAAGAACTACTGTCCGACATGTGGGATCACGCTTCGCGGAGAGTATGATGATACGAACAATCTTACTCTTGATTTTTATTACCCATTTGCGCAGGGTGATGAAGTATCGACAACCGAGGAAGTCAGTGTGGAAAGACATGCTGACAAGGAATCATTTGCGGGCATGTGTGAAGACTACCGTATGGGCGCCACCCTTATCTACTATGTTCAGAACGGCATGACCGTGATGAAGAACATGAAGAACGGAGAGCTTGAAAAGGCAAAGGTCCCCACTTATCTGTCGGCACTCTCCTGTGGCGGGACGATAATGCTCCCGATCCAGAAAGATCCGAAGCAGAAGGAACTGTTAAGGAAAGCTTCCGCTGACCGGAACAAAAGGATTATGGCCGCAAAGAACGGTGATGAGGAGGCGATCGAGCAGCTCACACTCGAGGATATAGATACATACAGCGCCGTAAGCAAGAGGATCCTCAAGGACGATGTGTTCTCGCTTGTTGATTCGTACTTCATGCCAAACGGTGTTGAGTGCGATCACTATTCGATCCTTGCCGAGATCATGGATTTCAGGCTGGAGACCAATTCACTGTCTTCGGAAAGAGTATATGCATTCAACTTAAGTTGCAACGGGATCGCGATCACTCTTTGCATCAATGAAAAAGACCTTCTCGGCGAGCCCGAGATCGGAAGAAGATTCAGAGGTAACATCTGGCTTCAGGGCGAGATAAGAGTTTGACCAAAAGACGATTTATGATATAATATCCCACGTGCGTTCCCTTAGTTAAATGGATATAACAGGAGCCTCCTAAGCGGTACGTTAAATGCTCATAATCCGCTTGGTTATTGGGTTTTGACAATTTTATAAGTGAGTGACAATGAGTGACACCATTTTTCTTTGGTCGTCAACTCGTTGATAACACTAAGTCCACGTAGCTCAGCAGGATAGAGCGTTCGCCTCCTAAGCGAAAGGCCGGAGGTTCGAATCCTCTCGTGGACGCTGAGAAGCCCTATTTATAGGGCTTCTCTTTTTGTCAATTTACTCTTAATATCTTCGAGTGTTCGGTTGTCAACGAGACTATAAAGGGCTTCTTTCGAAGCTCGATAAAGAAATGGCGGGATAAAATGACCCCATGACCCAAAATCACGGTGACATGCTCTGTTATATGTGTTATGATAAAAGTTACCCCCATGTATGCAAACGGTGATCTGTATGGATAATTTTCCGGATTACGGTCTTGATCAAAAAGGATCGTTTATGAACAGAATGGAAGGCGGTGCCTTTGTTTTTCGTGCTGACGAAGAACAACGTCTGTTAAGCGTGAATGACAATCTTGTCAGTCTGTTTGAATGCGATGATGCAGATGATCTCATGGAGTATACGCATGGAACGTTTAGCGGAATGATCCATGATCCCGATGCGGGTCTTGTACGTAAGGAGATCGAAGAACAGCTGAAGCATTCTATAAACGGATCAGGGTATGTGTTCTACAATATAATGACGAAGAAAAAGAATGTCCTCCGGGTTGTCAATCACTGGACGCTTGTCCATGATGAAGAGACGGGGGATGTTTTTTATGCGACGATATACATACACAGGCTTGATAATGCTGCAAACGATTACGATGTTGTGACCGGACTTCTCGGCAAGAGAAAGTTTGAAAAGTATGCGACGGGCTTGAGTAAACAGTGCCTTTCCGAAAACGATACGACGGCCTATGCGATAGTCTATGTCAATCTTGTCAACTTCAAACTGCTGAATCTGAAGCGCGGCGTGAATGAGGGAAATGAATGCCTTAAGATAGTCGCCAAGATCCTTGGTAAGACATATAACAACGGTTTCGTTTCGAGACTTCATGATGATCATTTTGCGGTGTTCACCGAATATGAGGACGTTACAGCAAAGACCGAAGAGTTCATCAGATCGTTCGGGGAGTCTTTCGGCAACAAATACGATATCACCTGCAAGTTCGGCATATACAGGTTTATCCCCAATGTGGATTTCTACATCGAGACGGCGTTGTCGCGTGCAAAGGTGGCATGTGACTCCGTCAGACGGGATGACAAGCATGATATTGCCGAGTATTCGGAGAATCTTGAAGAGACAGTCAAGACCGTCGAGTATGTTGTCGGAAGGATAGACGAAGCCATTGAAAAAGGCTGGATACAGGTGTATTTTCAGCCTGTGGTCAGATCGCTTACCGAAGGGGTCTGCAGCATGGAATCCCTTGTCCGCTGGATAGATCCGCAGATAGGGTTCCTGCCTCCCGACAGGTTCATCGGAGTACTTGAAGAAGAGCGCTGTATACACAAGCTTGACTGCTTCGTCATCGACAAAGTGTGTGAACTGATCGGCCAGCGCCTTGCCGCAGATCTTCCTACGGTTCCCGTCTCGGTGAACCTTTCGAGACTTGATTTTGTCATGTGCGACATGCTCGCCGTTGTGGAGGAAGCCGTCAGCAAACACGGGATCCCGAAGGAATTCATCCATATAGAGATCACTGAGAGCATGATCGCTTCCGACGAGGAACTGATGCGAAAGACCATAAGAGCGTTCAGGGATGCCGGATACGAGATCTGGATGGATGATTTCGGAAGCGGTTATTCATCCCTGACCATGCTGAAGGATTACGATTTTAACACTCTCAAGCTTGACATGAAGTTTCTGACTCCCCTTACGGAAAAGAGCCGCAGTATCATCAAATCCGTTGTCACAATGGCCAAAGACATAGGTATCAAAACTCTTGCGGAGGGCGTCGAGACAAAGGAGCAGCTTGATTTTCTCAAAGAGATCGGGTGCGGGCTCATTCAGGGATACTATTACGGCAAGCCCGAACCTATAAATGATGTTTTTGAGCATCTGAAGGAAAACGGGATCAAGGACGAGGATATCAACTGGAGCAATTATTATCAGAAAGCAAGTTTAAATGCCCGGGCGACCGATATCCCTCTTGAGATCGTGGAGGACGACGGGAAGACTTTTAAGACGCTGTTCATGAACAGGGCATACCGGGATCAGATCGGAGCGGGGATGCTGGCTGATCATGAGATCGACGAGGGACTCTACGGTATCGAATCCAAAATGATGAAAAAATACCGGGAATTTGCCGATATCGCGGAAAGATCAGGCAAGGAGGAAACGTTTTACTATTCCGTCGGATCGAGCAAGCTGTGCCTGACGTTATGTGAGATAGCGCATCAGGGTGACCGCCATATCCTCATCGGGACGATCACAAACTTCTCAAAGGATAACAAAAGACCCGTGTTCAATGCTGATTTCCCCAAACTGTAATTATTGCGAAGGTGGAACTGCCGCCTCGGGTGAGTTCGATTCTCGCAGGGAACATGTAGAAGAAGTCCGTTTCGGACTTCTTTTTTTAGCCTTTCGGATATGTTAAAATAACTCTGTATGCGCAGATTCAGGCTGATCAAAAAAACAGCGGCTTTTCTGGCCGTTTCCATATTTGTGACCATGCTTCCGGCATCAGATGTTCATGCAGTTGACACCCTTCCAACCGAGGAATACCAGTCACTTTGGGAGGGGAGAAAATCACTGCCCGTGGATTCAAATGCGATCCCGACGTGGCCCAAGGGTCCGACAAACGGATGTGAATCGGCGATCCTTATGGAGGCTGATACGGGAACGATCCTGTATGCCAAGAACATCAACGAACCACTTTATCCCGCGAGTACTACAAAACTTATGACAGCTCTTCTTGTTGTTGAGAACTGTCAGATGGATGAGGTGGTGACCTTTTCAGATGCGGCAATAGACAATACCGAATGGGGATCATCACGTATAGGTATCATGAAGGGTGAACAGCTGACGGTAGGTGACTGCCTGTACGGCCTTCTGCTCGGGTCCGCAAATGAAGTTGCTTACGGTCTTGCGGAACATGTTGCGGGATCACTCGATGAGTTTGTCAAAATGATGAATGATAAGGCGGCCGAGCTCGGATGCACGAACACTCATTTTGTCAATGCCAGCGGTCTTCCGGACAGTGACCATTATGTGAGTGCACTCGACCTTGCCACTATCGCAAGGGCATTCTTTTCGAACGAGACACTCTGTATGATATCCGGAACTGCCAAGTATGTCATACCTTCAACCAACAAGACCGATGAAGAGCGTCCCCAGGAAAACCATCATAAGATGATCCAGGGAAAAAAGTATGCATATGACGGGATCATCGGAGGCAAGACCGGATTTACCACGGATGCCAGGCAGACGCTTGTTACATGCGCCCAGCGTGATGGAATGAAACTGATATGCGTTGTCATGAAGGATGAAAGCCCTTATCAGTTTACAGATACAAAGGATCTTCTCGACTACGGCTTTGCCGGTTTTCAGAAGTACAATGTTGCCGATAACGAGACAAGATACAATATCCGTTCGTCAACTTTCTTTCATACAAAGATCGATATCATGGGAAGTTCAAGGGACATACTTGCGCTTAACAAGAACGGCTGCATAGTACTACCGAAAGGAATGAGCTTTGAGGATGCGACCGTTAAGGTTGATTATGATACTGCAGGCGACGGTGCGGTTGCAAGGCTTGAGTATTATGTCGGAGATAACAGGGTCGGTGGGACGACTCTTGATTATGCAACGAATGACAGACAGCTGTTTGAGTTTGCTAACATCATCACAAACGGATCCGACGAACAGCCGCAGCAATATAAGCCCAATCACAAGACTGTATTTGTCACGGTTTCGGATGTTGTCAAAAAGCTCTTTATCATAGTCGGTGTGCTGTTCTTCATAATTCTTATGATCGCACTGGTCATGCGGTTTATCAAGAGTGCCAGAAGAGCCGGAATGAAAAAGCGCAAACGTTACAAGAAGCGTAGCGAGAACAAAAGATACAACTACAGGAAACGAAGCGAGAACAAAAAGAGAAAACATCCCGGTGAGCAGCTTACTCCGCGTGATATGTATACCCAGCCCATCTACAAGGAACTTCAGAAGAGAAGCGCCAGTGCTTCGGGTCAGATCATCGAAGAGGATTATGATGCGGACTACGATGAAGATTATGATGACGAGCCGTACGATGAGGAACAGATGAAACGTGACTTCCCGGGCATGGACGGTTACGGGATCGAACTGCTCCCGCTCGACCACCCGAACCGCTGGGATATGTAATGTAACACAGAACCGTCCCCTTGTTACAAAGACTAAGTGAGTGATGTTTATATGTTTCGAGAAAACCTTGTGAAAGGGCCTGCGCTTGGCGAGGTTTTTTCGAGCCTAGCGTCAGTTGCGCTTGAACAGGAGCGAAAGCGTGTTTTCGAGAAATATATACACATCACTCACGAAAAGGGAAAAATTTAATGAAACCATACGAACGATTTCTCAACTACATCTCGATCAACACCCAGTCCGACGAGCACACCGGCACCCATCCAAGTTTTAAAGGCGAGTTTGTTCTCGCAAAAAAACTCAAAGCAGAACTCGAAGAGCTGGGACTTACCGCAGAGCTTGACGACAAATGCTATGTCATGGCGCATCTTGATGCGACGAAGGGATATGAGGACAAGCCGGTTCTCGGCCTGATCGCACATATGGACACTGCGCCCGCATACAGCGGATCGGATATCAAACCCGTCATTCATGATAATTATGACGGAGGCGATGTTTACTATCCGTGCGGCAAGGTAATGAAGGTGTCTGATTTTCCGCATCTTGCAAGGCTTAAGGGAGAGACTCTCATCACAAGCGACGGGACCACTCTTCTCGGGGCTGATGACAAAGCGGGTGTATCCGAGATAATGACCGCGCTTGAGATACTGACCGGCGATCCGAGACCTCACGGTCCGATAGCTGTTGCTTTTACGCCCGATGAAGAGATCGGTGAGGGCGCCGATAACTTTGATGTAAAAAAGTTTTCAGCGGATTTTGCCTACACGGTCGACGGCGGTGATGTCGGAGATTTTGAATACGAGAACTTTAATGCAGCCGATGCCACGATTGAGATACAGGGTGTGTCCTCTCATCCCGGAACGGCCAAAGGTGTAATGGTCAATGCGTTAAATGTAGCACATGATTTTCACTCGATGCTTCCTAAAAGGTCCCGTCCCGAGAATACAGAAGGGTATGAGGGATTCTATCATCTGACCGATGCATCAGGGGACTGCAACAGTGCAAGGCTACGTTATATAGTAAGGGATCACGACAGAAAAAAGTTTGAAGAGATGAAAAAGCATCTTGAAAACTGCACTGAAGCGATCAACGAAAAATACGGGAAGGATACGGCAAAACTGATCCTGAAGGACAGCTACTATAACATGATCGAAAAGATCAGACCGCACATGCATCTGATCGAGTCGGCAAAAGCAGCGATAATCGCCGAAGGTCTTGAATACAAAGAAGTTCCGATAAGAGGGGGAACCGACGGGGCAAGACTGTCATACATGGGACTACCGTGTCCGAACCTTGGGACCGGAGGCTTCAACTTCCACGGACCATTCGAGTGCATAACGGTCGAGCGAATGGATAAGGCGACCCGCGTGATTCTGAACATAATATATGATATAATGGAAAGACTATGAAATATCTGATCCTTGGGGCCGGACCGTCCGGTCTGACGTTTGCAAACAAACTGCTTGAACGCGGTGAAAAAGATTTTCTCGTTCTGGAGGCTGACAGCAAGGCAGGCGGATTGTGCCAAAGCGCCGATGTTGACGGATCTGCGTTTGATATCGGTGGAGGTCACTTCCTTGATGTGAAGAACCCGGCGGTAACTGATTTTGTGTTCCGCTTTCTTCCCGAAGATGAATGGGATATGTACGAAAGGGACTCGAGGATAGACCTGTACGGGGACATCATAGGCAGTCCGATAGAGGCAAACATATGGCAGCTTCCCGAAGAGAAGCAGAAGAGATATCTTGATGCGATCGAAGTGGCCGGATGCAACAAAGGTGTTGCAAAGCCCGAGAAGTTCACGGACTGGATCGTATGGAAGCTCGGAACCGCTATTTGCGAGGATTACATGCTTCCGTACAATAAGAAGATGTTCGGAGATGATCTTGACAGTCTCGGGACATACTGGCTGGAAAAACTTCCGAATGTTTCGTATGAGGAGACAAAGCTTTCCTGTCAAAATCATAAGCCATACGGTACACAGCCGGGACATGCAAAGTTCTATTATCCGAAGAAGTACGGATATGGTGAGGCATTTCTTCGGATGGCCGATGCACTCGGTGACAGGATCAGGTACAATGAGCCGGCCGTGAGTATCGATTATGAAAACAGGATCGTAAACGATACATACAAAGCGGACAAAATAATCGTGACCGTTCCGTGGAAGAGTATCAAAGAGCATAAGGGACTTCCGGAAGAACTTAAAGCGGATATAGATAAGCTTAAATACAGCTCGGTCGTAACGCAGTATGTTGCAGAGAATATGGATACGCCGGCACATTGGATCTATTATCCGGATCCGGCAAAAGCTTATCACAGGATACTTGTCAGGCATAATTTCTGCCCGGGATCAAAGGGTTACTGGACCGAAACCAATCTGACAAGATATGACAGGACAGCTGCCGACAGAGCGGGTGAAACGTATTTTGTCATCGACTATGCTTACCCTCTTAATACGATCGGAAAGCAGGAGCTGATGAAGAGATTTCTTGATCATACCGCATCAAAAGGGATCATCGGACTCGGCCGGTGGGGTGAGTGGCAGCATTTCAATTCGGATGTGGTTATTCAGCGCGCGATGGAGCTCGCTGAAATAATATAGCAATAAGGAATCTTCCCGCAAGCGGGCCCCTCCTTTTTGCAGATTGTGGTGGATAGATGAATCGAATAAGTGATCATTTCAGTGAAGAATCAAACAGATATAAATTCTTTGCAATTCTGATTTTTATCGGAGTAATCACACTGCTCGCATGGCAGAGTGATGACAGTTATCATGCCTATATCATGGCAAAGAATCTCGTAGACGGAAACGGATTTGTGTATAACATCGGACAAAGATCGACGGCGTCGACCTGTCCTCTGTTCACGCTTGTTGTTGCGGCCGGATATTTCGTGATCCGTGATATGTTTTTTGTGTCACTTCTTATCAATATCGTATTTTCCGCACTTGCATTTAACATTCTGATCCGTGATTTTTGCAGAACAAAAAGACAGATCTTATTCAGCCTGATCGTTCTCATCGGTTCCGTCAGCTTTGTCAGTTACACGACGTCGGGACTGGAAAACAGCATGCTGTTCGTGCTTGGCGCATGCTTTATGAAACTGTATTTAAAGTATGAAAGATACAGCGCAAAGACGATGCTGCAGATGGCATTTCTCATCTCACTCATCGCCATGACGAGGATGGATGCTGTACTGATATTTGCACCGATGGCGGTATTTGTATATCTGACAAAAAGAGATGCGGTTCCGTTTGCAAAGGCAGTCGGTACAGGTATTCTGGGACTTCTGCCGTTTGTGCTGTGGGAGATCTTCGCAACATTTTATTACGGATTTCCTTTTCCGAACACGGCGTACGTAAAGCTTGGTACGGATATCGCACTTCGCGAATATCTGATAAGAGGAGTCAGATATTATCTGAACGCTCTTGTATGCGATCCGGTAATACTGATCGTTCCGCTGTTTGTCCTTCTGGCTGCACTGTCAGTCAAAAAGGCTCAGTACATAGTATGTATGGCAGGACCTGTTCTGTATGGTCTGTACCTTCTGTATATCGGCGGTGATTTCATGATGGGAAGACATTTTACCCTTATGTTCTTCATATCGCTCATATGCTACATGGATATTAAAAATCGAGAGTTTTCGGAACTTGGCCGTGGAGCATCGTTTAACAGGACATTTGTCGGATTTGTTGTTGCCGCTGTTGTATTTACCGCAACAAGCCATGTCATAACGGACCAGTTCCTGTTTGGCAGAACGTTCGGATCTCCGATATCGGATGAGAGAGCCGGATACTTTACAACGTCGAGTCTTTTCAACAATGTGTATTCGCTTATCACGACAGGAGATCTGTGTATCCAGAACACCTGGAACGAGGACGGTGTTAAGGAGCTTCGCGACAACGGGATGAAGGGTGGCATACTCGAAAGTGTTCCGGGCATCACGAAGTATTACAACAACGATCTGTACCTTAACGATCTGTATGCGCTGGGTGATCCTTTTCTTGCTCATCTTCCGGCCGTAAAGGAAAACGGATGGAGGATAGGTCATATGTGGAGGATGGCGCCGACCGGTTACGCAAACCTTGTCAGATATGAATGGGGAACCGGTGCGATCAAGAACGAGGCGGCAAAAGAATACTATGAGATCATAGATGAGATAACGAGGGGAGATCTGTTCGACAAAGACAGGATAATGAAAGTCATTAATATCAATCTCGGAAAGTATGATCATCTGATCGAGGAGTACAAGTCATCTCTTGACGAAAACGGGAGGGTTACTGTTGTTGACGGGATGACGGATGATTCGATAGCCGGGGTTGACGAGTGATCGTAACGATCGGATATTTGAAAAGGAGGAGGCAATATGAACAGTCCTGAAACAAACGGAAGCGTACAGAAACAGAATCTGCTGAAGTGGCATCATTATCTGATAGCGGTGCTGTTTGTTCTTGTGGGGGCAGCCTTTATCGCGATCAAGGAGATCAATATTTCCGTTGTCTGCACGATATTTGCATGCGTATTTGCGGCAGCGGGTATCGTCTCGATAATTTTATACTGTGTCAGGGATGTGACTGCAGGGTATTACAGGCTTGATCTTGTATATGGTGTAATGTCTCTGTTTGCTGCACTTATCTTCTACACGAAACAGGATGCGGTTGGTACGTATTTTCAGATAATCGCAGGAGTTATCCTGTTTGGAAACGGTATGATCAAGCTTCAGCATTCGATCGATATGAAGAGGATCGACAGAAAGATGAAGAAGGTCACGGAAGTATGGCTTGTTGTAATGATCTTTGCTCTTGTGGGGATCGCAGCCGGAGGGATTGTGGTATTTCTGACACCTTCCGATACAAGAGTGTTGTTCATCGTTGTCGGTTTGTCTCTTATTGTTGCGGGTCTGTCGGATGTATTTACTCATATCGTGTTCAACAAAAAACTGAAGGCATTCAGAACGACGGAAGAGTCGTTGGAAGAGCCGACGGAAGAAACAGCAGAGACTGCAGTTTCGATTGAACAGTCTGAGCAGGTTCAGACACAGCCGGATGAAGAAACCGAAACAGAAAAAGAAGAGACCGTAACAGAGGAAAACGATCAGACAAAGGACCAGGTTCTGTTTGAAGTTGAGACCCCGACGTTTGACGGCAATTATTCCGAAGACGAAAAAGATGCTTCTGATAAACAGTCTTAAGGAAAACAGGGACAGTGATAATTATCCCTTTCATATGCCGGGTCATAAGAGAAGGCTTGCGGATGATGAGCTTCTCGAAAAGATATATGGTATCGACATTACGGAGATCCCCTGCTTTGATGATCTTCATGATCCGGACGGTATCATAAAGGAAGCCGAGCAAAGGGCGGCAAAATGCTACGGTGCCGATGAGACATATTTTCTCGTTAACGGATCGACAGGAGGTATACTTGCTGCGATATGCGGATCGGCCACAAAAGGTGACACGGTAATTTACGCATCAAACTGTCACCGGTCGGTCACTAATGCGGTAATGCTCAGCGGTGCGGATGTGATCACGGTCGATCCGGACCGGGAGAGTCTGTTTGACATATTCGGAGGAGTAAGTGCGGCAGCGGTGTCCCGGGCGCTTGATAAGGCAACAGGTAAGCGAACCGCTGTAGTCATAACGAGCCCGACGTATGAGGGCATTACGAGTGATGTTGAAAAGATAGCCGGCATCTGTCGTGAAAGAGGAGCGGTACTTATTGTTGATGCCGCACATGGAGCTCATTTGGGCTTCTCGGACAGATTCCCGAAAAGCGCTGTAGGATCGGCGGATGTTGTTATCACAAGTGTACACAAGACACTACCGGCAATGACGCAGACGGCCCTCATACATATCAGCGAAAGTTGTCCGTCAAAGCAGCGGATCAGAAAAATGCTTTCAGTTTTTATGACGTCAAGTCCGTCGTATGTTCTGATGTCATCGATCGACAGTCTGAGTGAACTTCTTGAAACAAGGGGAAGAAAGCTTTTCGAAGAATACGAAAAAAGACTTGATGATCTTTACAAAACGGCCGAAGGGTTTTCATGCCTGAGCGTACTTAATAAAGACAAACTTACGGCAGAAGGATCGGCAGATCATGACATGGGAAAGATCGTTGTCAGCGACATGACATCCACATTTACGGGAAAACAGCTGGCGGACATGCTTCTGAATGAGTACGGCCTGTGTCCTGAAATGGCATCGGGATCATACGTTCTTCTGATGACGGGGATCGCGGATACGAACGAAGGGTTTGAGCGTCTGAAGAATTCGCTTCTTGCGATCGACAAAGCGATCGCATCGGAGCAAATATTTCCGAAAACCCGGGGAGTGATCCGAAAACTGTGGGACGCTGCAGTAGGAAGACGGATCGCAAGATCTTTGAGCAGAATTCCGATGGAAGAAGCGGATGAAGGATCCGGAATAAGTTGTTTTGAAAATAATATTTTGGAAACACTTTTTACGGATGATATCGAGTATATCCCGGTTGAGCTGTCCGAAGGAAGGATCGCGGCAAACACGGTACTCATTTATCCGCCGGGAATACCTGTGACGGTTCCCGGAAGAGTGATCGACGGATCCTCAGTGGACAGCCTGTTGAATGCCTTAAAATACGACCTGAAAGTATCGGGTCTTTGTGAAGGAAAGATTGCGGTTATATGGGAAAGATCTTCTATCTGATAGGAAAAAGCTGTGCGGGTAAGGACAGCCTGTACAACATAATAAAGAATGACAAAGAGCTCGGGCTCATCCCGGTTATACGTTATACGACGAGACCGATAAGGGACGGAGAGACCGACGGGGTCAGTTATCATTTCGTTGATGTTGACGGATACGGATCATACAGGGATTCGGGAAAGATCATCGAGGAGCAGGTATATCATACTGTTCACGGTGACTGGATATACTTTACCGCCGATGACGGAGCGATAGATATCGAGAATAATAATTATCTTGCGATAGGTGTGCTGGAGTCGTTTTCCGGAACGAGAGATTATTACGGAAAAGACAGGGTGCTGCCTCTTTACATCGAACTTGACGATGGGGAGAGACTGCAGCGGGCTCTTAATCGTGAGCGGCTTCCCGAGAACGGAAAATATGCCGAGATGTGCCGCAGGTTTCTTGCCGACGCAAATGATTTTCGCGAAGAGCGGATAAAGGAACTGGGCATCCGGGATGAAGAACGGTTTGAAAATGACAATCTCGAGGACTGCGCCAAGAGGATCAGGGAATGGATATTAAAGTCAATCAGGTAACGCCTGCGACACAACTGACGGATACTAATCAGGTGAATGCACCGACCGATGACGCATTCCGCTTTACCCTCATGAGCGCCATTGAGGAGGAGGGGCTGCAGGAGCGGCTCAGCCTGATGTACGAAGACATCACGATGCAGGGGAACAAAATCACCAAGCACATGGATGTCAAAGACATGAAGAGATACCGTGCGCTCATCAAGGAATTCATGAATGAGATCGTTAACCGCTCGCATAAGTTTTCGCGTGAGAATTTCCTGGACCGTAAAGGAAGGCACAGGGTGTACGGGATCATACGTCGCGTGGATGAGACTTTGGATGAACTTGCGCAGGAGCTCATGAAAGATGAGAAGGATCATCTTGCGATACTTGCCAAGGTCGGCGAGATCCGCGGGCTGTTGCTTGATATACTCACGTGACACCGACGACTGCCATGAGCAATTCCTTCCAAAACGCGTTTGCACTCTTTTCCGCACGTCACGTTACTAGACTCGTGAAATACCTCGTCAAGTAACAACGTGCTCCAGAGGTTTTGGAAGGAACAGCTCATACAGTCGTCTTTGACAGGATATGTTCGCGCTGTATATATGTTCCGAAAAAACCTTGTGAGGTCGCCTGCGCTTGGCGAGGTTTTTTCGAGCCTAGCGTCAGCTGCGGCCGAACAGGAGCGAGAGCGCGTTTTTGAGGAATGTATATACAGCGCGAACACATAAATATATAGCCATAGAGAGTATGACATGACATACACATTCGATGACATCATCGGACAAGAGCATATTAAGGAACACCTCAGGGTCTCCCTGACGTCGGGCAAGATCAGCCAGGCTTATCTCATCACGGGAGAGAGCATGCAGGGCAAGGAGTTCATCGCAAGGATATTTGCGAACGCACTCGTGTGCGAAGATCCCGTCGGCGGTGTTGATCCGTGCGGTAAATGCAAGGCATGCATTCAGGCCGCATCGCGCAATCATCCCGACATCATCACGGTCACTCACGACAAGCCAAACACGGTCTCGGTAGATGATGTCAGAACGCAGATCGTTTCCGATGCACAGATCAAACCTTATCAGAGCAGGTGGAAGATCTACATCATGAACGAGGCGGAGAAGATGACACCCCAGGCGCAGAACGCTCTTCTGAAAACTCTTGAAGAGCCGCCGGAATATGTCGTGATACTTCTCCTGTCGACTTCTAAGTCCGCGATGCTCTCAACGGTCATATCAAGATGTGTGCAGCTTGACATGAGACCGGTCGAAGACAGAGTGGTCAAAAAGTATCTGATGACAGAGGTCAAGGTACCCGATTACAGGGCCGATATCTGTACCGCTTTTGCAAGAGGCAATATCGGTAAGGCGAGAAGCCTTGCTGTAAGTGAGGATTTTGAAAGCATCAAGGAAGATGCGATCAGGGTCGTTAAGCATATAAGGAGCATGGATACGTCGGACCTGATAAATACGTTGAAGAAACTTACGGATTATAAAGTCACGTTCAACGATCTTCTCGACATAATGATGATATGGTACAGGGACGTGCTGCTCTACAAGGCGACGATGGATGAAGAGGCGATCGTGTTCAGGGAAGAGAAAGAGAGCATCATAAAGGAAGCCGGAAGCGATTCCTACGAAGGGATCGAAAAGATACTTAAGATCATCGAAAAGACAAAACAGCGGATCAAAGCAAATGTGAATTTTGAGCTGGCAATGGAATTAATGCTGCTTACCATAAAGGAGAACTAAAAAATGACAAAAGTAATAGGTGTCAGATTCAGAACGGCCGGAAAGATTTATTATTTCGGACCGAAAGATATCGAGTTCAAACGCGCCGATCACGTGATCGTGGAAACGGCAAGAGGTGTTGAATACGGGACTGTAGTACTTCCAAACATGGAAGTTGACGACAAAAAGATCACCCAGCCTCTTAAGAACGTTATCCGCAAAGCAACGGCCGATGATGACGAACGAGAGAAGAGGAACCGCGAAAAAGAGAAGGATGCATACAAGGTCTGTCAGGAGAAGATATTAAAGCACGGCCTTGAGATGAAGCTCATCAACGCGGAATATACTTTTGACAATAACAAGGTACTGTTCTATTTCACAGCCGACGGGAGGGTTGATTTTCGAGAACTCGTTAAGGACCTGGCCGGAGTGTTCAGGACACGTATCGAATTACGACAGGTCGGAGTGCGTGATGAGACGAAGATACTCGGCGGAATGGGGATATGCGGCCGCCCGCTTTGCTGTCACACATATCTTGCGGACTTTGCTCCTGTTTCGATCAAGATGGCAAAGGAACAGAGCCTGTCCCTCAATCCGACCAAGATCTCGGGAATATGCGGCCGACTGATGTGCTGTCTTCAGAACGAAGCCGAGGTATATGAGGAGCTCAACAGAAAGCTTCCGAGAGTCGGCGATACGGTAACGACACCCGACGGACTGAAGGGCGAGGTCAGGGAAACGAACGTGCTCAAACAGCTCGTTAAAGTTGTCGTTGAGATCGATGACGAAAAAGAACTTCGCGAGTACGCCGTCGGAGACATCAAGTTCAAGCCACGTCACAAGAAAGAACAGAATGACGAAGGCAAGGGAAAACAGGGCAAAAAAGGAAAGAACAAAGATAAGGATAAAGACGGCAACAGTAACCAGAAGTCTCATGAAGAGATAGAAGAGGAACTTGAGCTCGAAGAGCTTGAGCGACTGGAAAAGAAAGATGGTAAATCCAAACTGGACGACGATTGAACTGAATGAAGGAGAGCGTGTGGATGATCTGGAGCGGTGCGGATTTAAGATCATCCAGAACACGGAAAAGTTCTGCTTCGGAATGGATGCCGTGCTCCTGTCCGGATATGCATATGCAAAGAGAGGGGATAAGATACTCGATCTTTGCAGCGGAAACGGGATCATACCGATACTTCTGGCTGCCAAGACACAGGCTGAGCGAATAGTCGGAATAGAGATACAGAAGGATATTGCAGATCTTGCCAAACGGAGTGTTGCGGCAAACGATATCGGCGACCGGGTCCAGATAATATGCGGCGATATCAGGGAAGCGGAGGATGTGCTCCAGCCCGGGAAGTTTGATGTCGTGACATGCAATCCTCCTTATATGATCGAAAATCATGGGATAAAGAATCCGGATTCCCCGAAAGCGATTGCAAGGCACGAGATACTGTGCAAATTCGACGATGTCGCGAGGATAACAGCAAAGATGTTAAAGCCGGGCGGAAGGATGTTTCTGATACACAGGCCGTTCAGGCTGACGGAGATATTTGAAACACTAACAAAATACAAACTTGAGCCGAAAAGGATGAAGATGGTCCATCCGTATATCGACAGGGAACCGAACATGGTCCTTATCGAAGCGGGGCTCGGAGGGAGACGCCGTCTTACGGTGGAGAGGCCGCTCATAGTTTATGAATCACCGAACTGTTACACAAAAGAGATATACGATATTTACGGTTACTGAACATGAATAATACGACCGGACCGGGTACGCTTTACCTGTGTGCGACGCCGATAGGAAACCTTTCGGATATAACCGAAAGAGTCATTGAAACACTCGGAAGTGTTGATATCATCGCGGCGGAGGATACAAGAAACAGCATAAAGCTTCTGAACCATTTTGAAATAAAGGTACCCTTAACCAGTTATCACGAATATAATAAGTACGATAAAGCGAACGAGCTTATCGAAAAGATGCAGAACGGTAAAAGCGTTGCGCTCATTACCGATGCAGGTACACCCGCGATCTCGGATCCGGGAGAGGTGCTTGTTGATATGTGTCATGAGGCCGGCATAAGAGTGACATCGCTTCCGGGACCGTGTGCGCTTATAACAGCGCTTACAATGTCGGGACTGAGCACAAGAAGGTTTATCTTTGAAGGATTTCTTCCTTCCGACAAAAGAGAGAGACGCCGCCTTCTTGAAGAGCTGAAAGATGAAACGCGTACAGTGATCATCTACGAGGCACCGCATCATTTAAAGAGCACGCTCTCAGAGCTGTACGATCATATCGGAGACAGAAAGATCGCTCTGTGCCGTGAGCTTACCAAGAAGTTTGAAGAGACGATCCGAATGTGCCTTTCGGAGGCAGAAGAGTATTACAGCGAGCGTGAGCCGAAAGGTGAATATGTTGTTGTCATCGAAGGAAAGCCGCAAAGTCTCATAGATGAAGAGAAGGCAAACGACTGGAAAAACACTGACATCAACGAACACATGGCAATATACGAATCCCGCGGGATGGACCGTAAGGAAGCAATGAAAATGGTCGCATCCGACAGGGGGGTATCGAAGAGAGACATATACAGACAGCTGCTTGATGATGCAGCGCAACAATAAAAAGGAGCAATACAAAATGGACAAAGGAAAATACTACATAACCACCGCGATAGCGTACACATCGGGTAAGCCGCATATCGGCAACAGTTATGAGATAGTCATGGCCGATGCCATCGCAAGGTTCAAAAAGCTGGAAGGTTATGATGTGTGGTTTCAGACGGGAACCGATGAACACGGACAGAAGATCGAGGCAAAAGCACAGGCAAAGGATATGTCGCCGAAGGAATTTGTTGACGGTGTTGCGGGCCAGATAAAGGATATATGCAAAGGCCTTAACATCAAATATGACCGTTTCATCAGGACGACCGACAAAGATCACGAGGCATGCGTTCAGAAGATATTCCGCAAGATGTACGACAAAGGGGATATCTACAAAGGTTCCTATGAGGGAATGTACTGTACACCGTGTGAATCGTTCTGGACGGAGAGCCAGCTCGTGGACGGAAAATGCCCGGACTGCGGACGTGAAGTTGCACCTGCAAAGGAAGAGGCATACTTTTTCAAGATGAGCAAGTACGCTGACAGACTGATAGAGTATATCAATACACATCCGGAATTCATCCAGCCGGTATCCCGTAAGAATGAGATGATGAACAACTTCCTTCTCCCGGGACTTCAGGATCTGTGTGTGTCACGTACGTCATTCAAGTGGGGTATCCCGGTTGATTTTGATGACAAGCATGTCGTGTATGTATGGCTTGACGCGCTGACAAACTATATCACGGGAATAGGATACGATGCGGACGGAAAATCATCGGATCAGTTCAATAAACTCTGGCCGGCCGATCTTCATCTTATAGGTAAGGACATAATCAGGTTCCATACCATATACTGGCCCATATTCCTGATGAGCCTGGATATTCCGATCCCCAAGCAGGTATTCGGACACCCTTGGCTTCTGCAGGGCGGCGAGAAGATGAGTAAATCCCGCGGAAACGTTATATATGCCGACGACCTTATCAGACTGTTCGGTGTTGATGCGGTCAGATATTATGTGCTTCATGAGATGCCGTATGATAATGACGGAACGATAACATGGGAGCTGATGACGGAGAGGTTCAATTCCGATCTTGCAAACGTTCTCGGAAACCTCGTCAACAGAACGATCGCTATGAGCAACAAATACTTTGACGGATTCGTTTCAAGCACCGGAAAGACGGAAGCTGTCGATGATGATCTTAAGAGTGTATGCACATCAGCGGCTTCAAAGGTTAAGGAAAAAATGGACAGCATGCATATGTCCGATGCATTGACGGAAGTGTTCAATGTGTTCAGACGATGCAACAAATACATTGATGAAACTGAGCCGTGGGTGCTTGCCAAAAATGAAGCGGACCGCGACAGACTTTCGGAGGTTATGTACAATCTTGTCGAAGGTATCTGTATCGGTGCGAACCTGTTAAAGCCGTTCATGCCGGATACGGCAGACCGCATCCTCATGATGCTGTACGGAACCGAAAGGGATTTTGAATTCCTGTCTGAATTCGGAATTTACAGGAGCGGCACAAAGGTGACCGACAAGCCGGAAGTCCTGTTTGCAAGGCTCAATCTTGACGACATTCTTGCTGAGGTTGAGAAGATCAGACAGCAGCAGGTTGAAGAATACGAAAAGGAGAACGGGCCGGCTGAGGATAAGGGCGAAACGGAAGGGATCCATGTTGAGCCGAAGGAAGAGATCGAATACGATGATTTTGCAAAGATGCAGTTTGTCGTCGGAGAGATAATCGCATGTGAGGAAGTGCCCAAATCCAAAAAGCTTCTGTGCTCCAAAGTAAAGGTCGGAGACACGGTAAAGCAGATAGTATCGGGGATCAAGGCATACTATACACCGGAGGAAATGGTCGGAAAGAAGGTCATGGTGCTGCTCAACTTAAAGACAGCAAAGCTTGCGGGAGTGGAATCGGAAGGAATGCTCCTGTGTGCGGAAGATCCGGAAGGCAATCTGGCACTGATGACACCCGAGAAAGACATGGAATCCGGTTCGGAGATCTGTTAACTGCAGTAAGGAGGGAAATATAAATGAAAAAGACAGTAAGTATTATCACGGCATTGACACTGATGTTTTCAATGACTGTAAATGCGTGGGCAACGCAGGTCATTACATTTGATGATTCGGGAAACGGAACTGTTGTTACGGCAACACCGACTCCCACACCGACGGCAACACCTACACCAACGGAAAAACCGAAGGACGAGGGAGGATTTTCATCGATCCTTGATTCGATATTCGGAAGCGATGATTCGGAGAAAAAAACGGAGAACGCTTCGAACAAAAAAGGATTCCTGGCACTTGGGGCAGACCTTACGCCGGAACAGAAGGCAACGGTTCTTGCCACAATGGGGATATCGGCAGACCAGCTCGGCGATTACGAGATCGTAACAACAACGAACAAGGAAGAGCATGATGCGCTTGACAAGTATATCGAGCCTTCGCTTATCGGAACAAAATCGCTTTCCTCAGTCCTTGTTAAACCGGCTGAAGCCGGACACGGGGTCGTTGTAACGACGAACAACATCAACTACTGTACGACGAACATGTACAGAAATGCGCTTATCACAGCAGGGGTTACCGATGCCGATATCATGGTCGCAGCTCCCACACCGATATCCGGAACGGCTGCTCTTATCGGAGCGCTGAAGGCATATGAGAAGATGAGCGGGGAAGAGGTCAGCAGCAAGGCTCTTGATACTTCGCTTAATGAGCTCGTTACAACAGGACAGCTTAAAGAGGCAGTCGGAGATGATAAGGAAGCAGAAGAGCTTATAGCTTATATCAAGACGGTCATCGCTACAAATGACCTTAATACAAAAGAAGAGATCGAAGCTGCCATCCGAAAGGGAATGAAGGATCTTAACGTAACTCTCTCCGAGCAGGAGATCAGCCAGATCGTTGACCTTATGCTCAAGGTAAAAGCAATGGGTATCGATTATTCGGTACTTGCCGAGCAGGCCGATGACATATATGCAAAGTACAAGGATGATATCAAAGCGGGTACTTTTGACATCAACAAGGTTGATATAAAGGATCTCGGACTTACCGAGATCGTCGGAAACGCGATCAAAAATACGGCCAAGAGCATAGGAAAAGGGATCGCCGATTTCTTCACCGGACTGTTCAAGTAATGAGATATACCATCAGGCATCTTGAAAAGAAAGACTGGGAGCTTGCAATGCAGCTGGCATGGGACACCTTCCTCGTGTATGAGGCTCCCGAATATGATCCTGAAGGAGTTAAGCACTTTCATGAATTCGTAAAGGGCGATGAGCTTCGGAATATGTTCATGCTGGGGGAATACTATGCCTGGGGAGCATATGATGAAGACGATGTGATCGTGGGCATACTCGGTATTCGCAAGCACTGGCATATCTCGCTTCTGTTTGTAGAACCGAAACTGCATCATCAGAGGATCGCCACAAACCTGTTAAAACAGGCATTTGCCGAGGCATCACTTCAGGGGGTGACGGAGATGACCGTATTCTCCTCTCCCTATGCCACCGGCTTTTATCACAGGATAGGATTTACCGATCTTGACCATGAAAAAACAAACGACGGTATCAGATATACACCTATGAGGATAGAACTGTTTTGATTTGCTTTTTTGGTGTCGTTAAATTATAATTAACATCGGTGTGATATACACCGTAAGGACTGTTCAATGAATAAAATTTTCAACTTTGAAGGACCGGTTTTTACGTTTTTATCGCGTCTGGCCGATCTGTTCTGGCTGAATCTGTTATATATACTGTGCTGTATCCCGGTAATTACCGCAGGTGCGGCAACCACGGCTCTGTATTACGTAACGCTTAAGATGGCAAAGGATGAGGAAGGGTATATTACCAGGTCCTACTTCAAATCTTTTAAGGATAATTTTATCCAGGCAACAATAATCTGGGCAGCATTTCTCGCGGTCCTTATCGTGATGTTTCTGGACTTTCGGATCGCAAACGGCGGCAGTATGGCTGAAGTGTTCAACAGTTCCACTGTCAGCAACGTGGTGATCACGGCGGTCGGAGTCATGGTCATACTGATCATGATGACCCTGACGTATGTATTTCCGCTGTTGGCCAGGTTTGACAACACGGTTTTCAATACGGTCAAAAATGCTTTTCTTATAAGTATCAGACATTTGCCTTATACTGTTTTGATGATCGTAATAACAGCGATCCCCGTGGTGCTGATCTGGTTTTCACCGGCGATGTTATTACTGGTGCTGATCATGTTTTCGGCAACGGCTTATATCAATTCGAAGTTTCTGAATAAGATATTTATTCTTTATATGCCAAAAGAAGAGGGTATTGATGGGGAAGGCGGAGAAGAACAAGAGTAATTCCATGACGGTTCAGTGGGCGATACCGACGATCGTCCTGATGATCTTTCTTGTATTCACTCTTATCAATTACAACCGCATAATGCAGCAGAATTCCAAGGACAAGGCACTGGAACGCGTGAGCAGACAGGCCGTATCCGTTGCGGGCTACTACAAAGGTCTTTATGAAGGAATGGTCGGTGTGGCAGACGGTATAGCGGACTGGCTCATGGGTCAGGATGATCTCTTCTCGGAAGACTGTGTTGAAATGATCAAGCAGATCGACAATCATTCGGGCCTTGTTGACGCATACATTGTAAAGAGCGACGGAAGTGCTGTCGATTCTTACGGAAACACTTATGTCGAGGTGAACAATTCCGCCGAATTCAGATCTCTTCTCGGAACAAAGGACAATACGGTCTCTTACCTTGATGAAAAAAACAGACCGATCCTTTTGATCTCGGCACCGATCAGATCGGAAAGTGAGTGGCGCGGAAACTTCATCATGGTCTATAAAGGAGACCGCATCGCAAAACAGATGGATACAACGGCGTACAGCTATGCGCTTGTTTACGTTAACGGTCTTATCGGTGAGGTATACGGAGCCGATTCGGGAGTGTTCCAACTCGGGGACAATCTCAAGGAGGTTGCCGATACTCTTACATTTGACGAAGGCAGCGCAACGACATTCTTCCAGAGTATACAGTCCGGAAGATCCGGAACCGTTCATGTAAGTAACAACAAAGGCGTCAGCTGTTATATCTGCCATCAGCCGATAGGCAAGATCGGCGCCAGCATTATAGTGACGATACAGGACAGCCAGATCAACAGAAGCATCCTCGAAGAAAATCAGGATACGCGAAGCATGATCATAAAGGTCCTTGTTTCGATCGGAATATTCGTGGCCCTGATCATAATCATCTATATCATCAACAGGGTAAGCTTTACAAAGGAGAGCATCGAGCTTCAGAACAAAGCTGAAACGGATCTGCTCACCGAACTTCTCAATAAGGTCTCCACGGAGAACAAGATCAAGGAATACCTTGAAGGGGAAGGCCGGGACAAGACGAGCATGATGTGTGTCCTTGATATTGATAACTTCAAGAAGATCAACGATACGATGGGACATGCGTTCGGAGACGAAGTTCTTGCAACTCTCGGTAAGAGGATAAGAGCGGAATTTAGAGTTACCGATATCATAGGACGTACCGGAGGAGACGAGTTCATCATATTCCTCAAGGATCTTAAGGATGATAATGTTATCGAGCGTGAAGCCGGCAGGGTAGCCGGATTCTTCAAGGACTTCACGGTCGGAACATACACAAAGTATTCACCGACCGCAAGTATCGGTGCGGCGATATTCCCTCGTGACGGAAGCGATTACGAGAGCATGTACAAGGCAGCTGATACGGCACTCTATAAAGCAAAGAGAAGAGGTAAGAACCAGCTGGCATTTTTCTCCGAGACAACGGAAGAGGACAAGCTTGAGGCCGAGGAAGCAAGCAAGCCCAAGCCCATCGACTCTGACGGGGAGAGATGATATACCGTTTGGACAGATTGTACACCGAACGAAAAAATCTTTGGGCAACCTTGGCATTTTAAATATCGTACAGTATTGATATAATTTGTAATGGTCGGGTCGAAGGATCCGCACCATTACATTTTTTTATTATAATAATCGGAGGTTACAGAATAATGGCAGGTTTATCACTCAAGAACATTTGCAAAGTTTATCCTAACGGATTCCAGGCTGTTAAGGATTTCAACCTTGAGATCGCCGATCAGGAGTTCATCATCTTCGTCGGCCCTTCGGGATGCGGAAAGTCAACGACTCTTCGTATGATCGCAGGACTGGAAGAGATCTCTTCCGGTGAGCTCAAGATCGGTGACCGCGTGGTCAACGACGTAGAGCCCAAGGACAGGGATATCGCGATGGTATTCCAGAACTACGCTCTTTATCCTCATATGTCTGTATATGACAATATGGCATTCGGTCTTAAGCTCAGAAAAGTGCCCAAGGATGAGATAGACAAGATGGTTAAGGAAGCAGCAAAGATCCTCGACCTTACAGCTCTTCTCGATCGTAAGCCCAAGGCTCTTTCGGGTGGACAGAGACAGCGTGTTGCCATGGGTCGTGCCATTGTCCGTAACCCTAAAGTATTCCTTATGGACGAGCCTCTTTCAAACCTTGATGCAAAGCTTCGTGTTCAGATGAGAATAGAGATCGCAAAGCTTCACCAGAGACTCGGAACCACCATCATCTACGTTACACATGACCAGACAGAGGCTATGACTCTCGGTACCAGGATCGTAGTTATGAAGGACGGTGTTATCCAGCAGGTTGATACACCTCAGAATCTTTATGATAAGCCCTGCAATCTCTTTGTTGCCGGATTCATGGGAAGCCCTCAGATGAACTTCATCAACGCTACCGTTGATGTTGAAGGCGATGTTGCAAGCCTCAAGTTCGCAGGAAAGAGCGTTCCGCTTCCTCCCGCAAAGAGCAAGAAGCTCATCGACGGCGGTTATGCAGGAAAGGTTGTTACATTCGGTATCCGTCCCGAGGATGTATATGATTCTGAAATGTACATCGAGACTTCTCCTCAGAGCGTATTCGAGTCAACAGTAAAGGTTTACGAGCTTCTCGGAGCAGAAGTTTACCTGTACTTTGATCTTGAAGAGTTCCCGATCACTGCAAGGGTTGATCCCAGAACTACAGCAAGACCGGGCGATACGGTTAAGTTCGCATTTGACGTTGAGAAGATCCATGTATTCGACAAGGATACTGAGATGATCATCACAAACTAGGACATCATTATCGAAGATGTTGTAAACAGCGGGTCCGAAAGGGCCCGCTGTCTTGTTTTTGCCCCCAAATAATGATAAATTATATCTATGGCGTGTTCGGAAGATGAAAAATACATGAAAAAGGCGCTCGCCGAGGCGCGAAAAGCATATAAGCTCGGAGAGGTACCGATAGGCTGTGTGATAGTATACGAGGGAAAGATAATCGGCCGCGGGTACAATCGCAGGAACACGGATAAAAATACGCTCTGTCATGCGGAGATAACCGCGATCAGAAAAGCAAGCAGGTTCATGAATGACTGGCGACTTGAGGGATGCACGATGTATGTCACGCTCGAGCCGTGCCAGATGTGTGCCGGAGCATGTGTCCAGGCCAGGATCGACAGGGTTGTCATAGGCTGTATGAGCCCGAAGTCAGGCTGTGCCGGATCGGTCATCAATCTGCTCAGGATGGATGAGTTCAATCATAAAGCAGATATAACAACAGATGTGCTCAAAGATGAGTGCAGCGGTATCCTGACAAAGTTTTTTGAAGAACTCAGGATCAGAAACCGTATAGAAAAAGCGGGGGACGAGAAGGAAGATCAAGATGAGTGAGAACGAGAGATTAACTCCTGAAGAAACGATCGAAGTCGGCAGGGAAGTAAAAAGCATGAGAAAAGTATTTCTCAAGATAATCGCCGTGTCGATCATACCTCTTTTTGTCATGGGTGTTGCCATATTTCTGATCACTAACATCAGTTTTCAGAATATAGTCGAAGAAGTCATCAAAGAAGAACTGCGTACTGCCGCATACGGACTGTCGGAGAATTACGGCCTTACGGATATGGGCGACTATTCGATAAGTGATGAAGGGATCGTTTATAAGGGAGACGAGAAGGTGTCCGGACGTCTCGGCCGTATCGGAGAGGAACTGCTTAAGAGCGGACTTGTATGTACTTTCTTTTATGAGAACACGAGAATAGATACAACTGTTGAGGATCGGTCGGGAACAAACCTCGCCGGAACGAAGCTTGATGAGAATCTGTACAGTCAGCTCAGGGAGTCGGGAGAAGAGCTGTTCTGCGAACAGGTTATCCTGGGCGGAAAATCATATTACGGATACTACATTCCTTACAGGAACAGTGACGGAAAGCTCGCAACAGTGTTCTTTGCCGGACGTCTGAGAGAAGATGTTCTTAAGGATATGAGAAGTGCGACGATCCGCATCATGTGGGTGGGTCTGATCGTATTTGTCATAGGAATAATCGTATCACTTCTGTGTTCGATATATATGGTCGGGTTCATATTTAAACATTTTAGAAATGAACAGGCGGATAATATCAGGAAGATCGCGGCACAGGATCAGATGGAATTCATGACACTTGTCAGCCGCGAGCTGAGAGATCCCGTTGATTCGATAGCGGTTCTTTCCGACAAGATACTTGAGCAGGAGTCTTCACCCGAGATAAGGGAAAAGGTTCTGGGGATCAGAGAGGCCGGAAACTCAATGCTCATATCGTTCAACTCCATATACGACTACTCAAGACTCCAGGCCGGAGATATAGAGGTAAATAAAGATGAATACGAGCTTACCAAGCTTGTAAGCGGATGCTGCGAAAAGGTGAGTCCGGGTATAGAACGTAAGAAACTTGATTTTCGCGTTAAGTACGATGAGAGCATGCCGGATTTCCTCAAGGGAGATTACGCCAAGATCAGGCAGATCCTGGATAACCTTCTGGAAAACGCAGTCAAGTATACGTACGAGGGAAGTGTCAGTCTTGATATAGGATACAGGACTATCACACCTGACAAGATAGACGTGACGTTCACGATCACGGATACCGGTGTCGGCATAAGACGTGAGGATGCGGAGAAACTGTTCCTGTCCATAGGAAAGGTCGGCCAGTCCAAGAATATCAGTATCAAGGGAACAGGACTCGGGCTTCTAATTTGTAAGCGTCTTGTCAACATGATGGACGGAAGGATTTCCGTGGACAGTGAGATAGGAAAAGGATCCACATTCAGGTTCACAATACCGCAGGATGTCCTTACGAGAAAAACCGTAGGAGAGAGCATACGTAATGATAACTGAAAGTGTTATCTCAAACTGCATAGATGAAGTGAACGCCATCTCGAAAGCAAGGCTGATGGTCGTTGATGTAAACGGTACGACGATCGCAAATGCCGGACAGGTAAGAGGACCCGGAAACGATTCGCTAAACGCGTTTATTAACGGGGATAAGGACTCGGAAGAATGTAACGGACAGCTGTTCATAAAGGTTCGTGATGATGACAGGACGGCATATGTGCTCATCTCGGAAGACGCAGGGGAAGGAGCTGTATGTGCTTACCTGGCAGCATCACAGCTTAAAAACCTGATCATAGCATACAGGGACAGGATCGATACGGATTCATTCTTTCAGAATCTGCTGCTCGATAACATGCTGCCGGTTGATATTTATAACAGGGCAGCAAAACTGAATATCGAGGTGAAGCAGAGGAGATGCGTTTTTGTAGTTGAGCCGGAAGGGAAAAAGGAGAGCGGCCTTATCGATATGATCAGGGAACTGTTCTCGACAGAGGGAAATGATCATGTTACAGCAGTTGATGAGAAACATGTTGTGGTCATAAGGTCGATGACTGATGAAGAGGGAGCGGACGATCTGTCGGAAACGGCGGATATGCTCGTTGATATGGCGCGTTCCGAAGCGCTAAGCGACGTTAGGGTCGCATACGGAACGATAACCGATGACATTAAAGGAGTCTCGAGATCCTACAGGGAAGCCAGGATGGCTTTGGATGTGGGCAAGATATTCTATCCGATGAGAAGTACGATGGAGTATGACAATCTCGGAGTGGGAAGGCTCATATACCAGCTTCCGGTCAATCTGTGCAAACTTTTCGTAAGGGAGATCTTCGGAGATGACATACCGGAGGAGATAGATGAAGAAGTGCTGACGACCGTTAACAGGTTCTTTGACAACAGCCTTAACGTGTCCGAGACATCAAGGCAGCTGTTCATTCATCGGAATACTCTCATATACAGGATAGAAAAGCTGCAGAAAGCAACGGGACTTGACGTGAGGGTGTTTGATGATGCACTCACTCTCAAGATAGCACTGATGGTCGTGAATTATCTGAAGTACGTTAAAGAGAACGAATGATATGATCAGTCGATACCGCGAAGTTCGACATGCCTGATAGTTTTGGAAAGCTCCTTCACATACTGAAGGAGTTTTTCTTTTGGAACTGCATGAAGGGTCTTGTCGGGAACAAACTCGGATTCCACATAACCCTGGAGGAAATATCGGTCCGCACCCTCAAGAAGATGAGATATATCTTTGATGATATCTTCGTTTAACAGTTCGTTAACGGCCGTTGTCCTGAACTCGTGGTCTAAAGAGCTTCCGATGAGAAAATCAATGCTCTCCTTTATCGGCGTAAGCCTGATGTTATCGATACCGCAGGCTCTGCCGTATTCCGGCAGGGATGATTTTATGTCCATAGCCACGTAATCAAGAAGCTTTTTGCCGGCAAGCTCCTTAAGCATATCCGGGTTCGTTCCGTTCGTATCAAGCTTTACCTTGTATCCAAGGCCTTTGATAAGACGTATGAACGAAGGCAGTTCTTTATACAGTGTTGGCTCACCGCCCGTTATGCACACTCCGTCAAGGACAGAGCGCCGCTTGGACAGAAAGCTCAATATGTCCTCATCCGTATATGCGCCCCTGTCCGTTGAGGTAACTATGTTCATATTGTGGCAAAAAGGACAGCGCATGTTACAGCCGCCCAGAAAAACGGTGGCCGCAACATTTCCCGGATAATCGAGCAGTGTTGTTTTTTGAAATCCCTGAATGTTAAGCATGAAGAGTTAACCGAAACGTCATGAGTCGCAGAAATTTCCGACACTTCCGTCGGCAAACGGGCTGCCGATATCGCACCGCCCGTGATGATGCACTTCCCGGACAAAGTCTTCGCGTTCGGTCTCGACCCTGTGGATACCTATTCTGCTGACGCCTTCTTCGGTCTTTCCGTCGAGCATGCGGATTACTTCTTCAATCTCTGCTTCCGTTGCCATGATCAATCTCCCAAAAAAGTGAATTTGCGTGAAAGTTGTGTTTTACGTTGATATTATAACATGTTAAGATTATATACAAAAGAACAGTCTCCGGCCAAAAAGGACAGAACATGGAAACAGAAAAAAACGAGATAACACAGGTAAGTGAAACCGAAGTAACGGAAACCGTTACAGAGGAAACTCAGATCACGGAAACAGAAGAAGATGTGACAAATGAACAGAAAGGTCCGGTATATCCGACGCAGCTCTCACTGACGATCAGAACGATAGTCGGAGCTTATGTCATATATCTGGCTTACCAGATAATCACATCTGACGACGAACTCACGCCTTTTTTGTGGGCAGGGGTCATATTGTTCATAGTTGCGGGGTCTGCGCTGGTGATCATGTCCGTCAAACGCTTCATTTTCGGCGAATATGAAGGTGGGAGACGCGACAAGCATTGAATTGACAACATTTACGGCATTTTGTATACTACAAATTGCGCAGCCGGGGAAGCAGCGGTTCCTTGAACCTGAAATCCGCTATAGCAGGGGTGATATCCGGCAGAGGGTGATATCGTGTGGCAGCAGCCCGTCAGGGTATGTGTTGATATCCGGGTCTTGCGCAACAAAGCGCCGTAAACCGTGTCAGGTCAGGAATGAAGCAGCACTAAGCGGATGTCTTTGTGTGCCGCAAGGGTGCCTGGGTTGAGCATGTCCGGACGACAGCGTACCACACGTGTCATTCGAAGCCGGATCGCGCATTGTAATAAGGAGGGGCCCACGTAGTGGGAGGATGCCTTATTGCACGGCGAGCCCCATCGCCGTCAGGCGATTTGAAACGGGCGAGCCTCCCGTTGATACTGAAAACATTGAAAGGTAACCAATAGAAATTGGGAACTACTGCAACAATAATTACAGTCATAGTCGGAATCGTCGTCCTTGTCCTTCTGGCAGTATGGATCTGGTACATGAAACAGAACAGCGGTGACGATGCGATATTTGACGATATGGAAGGTGCCGAATTCGAAAGGTACTGCGCAGAACTTCTGGAAGCAAAGGGGTTCGAGAATGTGGAGAACACTCCCGCAAGTCACGATTTCGGTGTCGACATCATTGCGGACAAAGACGGCATAAGTTATGCGATACAGTGCAAATGCTATTCCGATAACGTTGGCATACGTGCCATTCAGGAGGCATATGCAGGAAAAGATTATTACGACAGCATGGTCGCTGTTGTCATGACAAATCAGGCTTTCACAAAAACGGCACAGGAGTTTGCCTCAAAGCTTAACGTCATCCTCTGGGACGGAGACTATGTCATGAATCTCATTCATGAAGTAGCACTTCCAGAAAAGAGGAACATGATGGAGTTTCTCGGAGATATCATCAAGAGATCTCCCGAAAAGACTTCCGAAAAGTCATCTGAAAGATCTTCCGAAAAGAGAAGAGAAAAAAGGATCAAAAAAGCCGATCTTGATTTTATCGAAGATCCCGATTCGGATTTTTTTGAGTAAAACAAAGGATCGATATGGCAAAAAAGATCTTGATGTTAACAAGCACATGGGATGGCGATTACAGCAGGACGATCATCGACGGGGTCCTTGAGAGGATCGGCGATGAGGATATTGAGCTGCACATTTTTAATGCCTATGATACTGCAATGGAAGCAGACTATTTTCTCAAGGGCCGTGAGATATACAGGCTCCCTAACCCTGAGAATTACGACGGGATGCTCATTGCTCTTTCGACACTTCAGTCCGTCAAGTTCGTTGACGAGCTCAATTCCGAATTTCACAGCCATAACAAACCGGTCGTAAGTATTGATACACATGCCGAGAATGTCATATTCTGCGGCCTTGATAATTATCGCTCCATGTATCAGCTTGTGGAGCATATGGTCACCATTCACGACTGCAGGATATTCAACTATCTCGGAGGACCCGAGGACAATGCCGAAGCCGCCGACAGGTTCAGGGCGTTTTGCGACTGCCTGAAGGAGCACGGGATGAGAGTCGAAAAGAAAAGGGTTTTGCATAAACATTTCTGGAAATCCGACGGAATGGAAGCCTACAGGGAATGGAAGGATCTCGGCGTCGGAATGGCAGATGCCGTGATCTGTGCAAACGATTACATGGCTCTTGGATATGTAGAAGAAGCAAAGAACGACGGGATATCGATCCCCGATTATATAAAGGTTGTCGGTTTTGACAATATCGAAGAGGCACAGAGATATTTCCCTTCCATAACAAGTGTGAACAGAAACAGAAAAGCACTCGGTTACGAATCAATGGATGCGCTTTTTGAAGCCATGGAAGGCAATACGGAATTCGACACTCGTTTTGTTGAGGGCTACATCAATTACAACGAAAGCTGCGGCTGTGAACTGACGAGAGACCTTCGGATCGATTACAACGAAGTGATAGAGATAACAAAAAGAGAGCTGGAGATCGGACTTCGTCACAGCTATACGAGACAGTTACTGTTTAAATGCAATTCGGTGGAGGATTATGCCGAGGCATTGAAAAAAAGCAAGGAATATCTGGATATAGAAGATGTTGCGTTCAGCCTTAATTCATCATTCTTTGACAAAGACCCGGATTCGGAGAAATGCGGATTTGATGATGAGATGTATCTGTATCACGGAGAAGATAAAAAGAAGATAAACAGAAAAGAAGAGATGTACCCTGCCGAATGGAGAAAGGATCACAGAGTGTTCCTGTTCGCGTCCCTTCGAAGCAGCGTACAGACATACGGATATGCAGTCATGCCCTACAGACGGGACTACTTCGCAAGGTTAAAACACAGGACTTTCATAGAGAGTCTTGCGCTTTCACTGCATAATATGAGTCTCAGACTCGCTATGAAATAAAGGGAGGAATGTGTTATGGAAAAGAAGAATTCGGCGATAGTTGCCGGTATCATCTTCGTATTGATGGTTGTTGTCATCAGTGTTGTCAATTCGGCAGGAGGAGGTTCTTATGAATTTGCCGGATCATTCTGGGCGCTTGTTCCGCCGCTTGTGGCGATCATCCTTGCGCTTGTGACAAAGGAGGCTTATTCGTCGCTCTTTGTCGGAGTGGTACTTGGAGCTCTTATGGCTTCACAGGTATCTTTTACCGGAACTCTCAACATGGTGACCGTTGAGGGACTTTCGGATGCTGTTGCGGGAAATGCCGGAATACTGATCTTCCTTGTGATCCTCGGAACGATAGTTGCACTTATTAACAAATCCGGCGGATCGAGAGCATTCGGTGACTGGGCATCAAAGAACATCAAGACAAAAGTCGGTGCTTCACTTGCGACATTTGCTCTCGGCGTTCTGATATTCATAGACGATTACTTTAACTGCCTCACGGTCGGATCCGTAATGTCTCCGATCACTGATTCAAAAAAGATCTCAAGAGCAAAGCTTGCTTACCTGATCGATGCGACAGCGGCACCGGTCTGCATGATAGCACCGATCTCATCATGGGCGGCTGCAGTAAGCGGATGCGTAACAAGTGAGAAGTATTCGGGTATCGAGCTGTTTGTAAGAGCGATCCCTTACAATTTCTATTCGATACTTACATTTGTGTTCATCATCACGATCACGATCCTGGGATTTGATTACGGAAAGATGAAGAAATTTGAAGATAAGGCAGAACTTACCGGAGATCTCGGTATCTTGGGACTGTCCGATGATGAAGAATTCGAACTTAAAAAAGGCGGACCTTCGGAATCTGTATCAAAGGGAAAGCTTATCGATCTTATCATCCCTGTTGTTGTTCTGATAGCGTGCTGTGTATGGGGACTTCTGTTCAACGGTTTTTCTGCCATTGAAGAAGGCGGGATCATCGAAGCATTCTCATCAACTGATGCTTATGTCGGACTTCCCTGGGGAAGTATACTGGCACTTGTAGTGATAGTGATATACATGCTCATACGCAGAGTCATGACTTTCCATGAGGCGATGGAATGTATCCCCAAGGGATTCATGGCAATGGTTCCCGCTATCACGATCCTTACTCTTGCAACTGCACTCAAGAACATGACAAATACTCTCGGAGCAAAGGAATTTGTCGGTGCAGCGATGGCAAACGCACAGGGACTTCAGTGGGCTCTTCCGGCGATCGTATTTGTTGTTGCATGTCTTGTATCGTTTGCGACAGGTACGAGCTGGGGAACTTTCGGTATACTGATCCCGATCGTTTCGGCGATCTTCCCCGAGACAAGTTCACTGTTCTTTGTCGGAATATCTGCCTGTCTTGCAGGAGCTGTCTGCGGTGACCACTGTTCACCGATCTCTGATACAACGATCATGTCATCGGCAGGAGCGCACTGTAATCACATCAACCATGTGGAGACCCAGCTTCCGTATGCAGTTTCGGTTGCAGCCATTTCATTTGTCACCTATATATTTGCGGGACTGTTTGACGGTGCCGGCATAACATGGCTGTCCCTGCCGATCGGTATCGCACTTGTAATAGCATTCCTTGTATTCATGAAGAAGAGGAGCGCCAAAGCCTGATCCCGTAAGGAGATAAGATATGTTTAGAAGAAAGTGGTATGAATGGATACTGACCATAGTTTTTTTCCTCATGGTCGCACTGTGCGTGTATCTTAATCTGTCACCCGATCATAAAGAAAGCATTACGACCATCACGGTAAACGCCGTGATGTTCGTAATAGTTGCGATAGTTTTTCTGATGGCGGATTTCGGAAGCTTTGCACCAATGAATGCGATCATCAAAGATCTGAAAAACGCCACGGAAAAGATCCGTTCGGATGCCATGAACGCCCATTCATATCTGTGGGAGCCTTATCAGTCAAGTGATGTCAAGCTGTTCAAGTATGATAAGCTCAATCAGCTTTTCACGGATTTTATATTCGAACTCAACCGCGAGGATGATGCGGAGAATGCATACTATCGTCCGAGCATCGATGATTTTATCAACGAGGATCTTGTTGATACTGTCATGCACCGCAATGAGCTCAACCAGGTTCCGGGACTTCTGACCGGACTCGGAATACTCGGAACGTTTATCGGACTGTCGATCGGACTGGAGCACTTTAATACAGGAACGACGGCCCAGATGACGGACAGTATCGAACCTCTCATGAACGGTATCAAGGTGGCATTTCACACGTCCATTTTCGGAATGGTGTTCTCACTTACATTTAATGCGATATACAAGAGAAAACTGTACGAAGGAGAAAGTGCCGTACAGGAATTCTCACGTGCCTTCAAAAGATATGTTCTTCCGGATACGGAAAACAACGGAATGAACCAGCTCATCTCGCTCCAGTCTGAGCAGCTTGAGGCTATGGACAAAATGTATGTCCGCATGGCCGATGAGCTTGGCAGGATAATAGAGCCTCAGTTTGACAGACTCGGAAAGATCGTTGCGGAATACGAAACAATCATGGTCAGGAACGAGACCGAGGCGATAAGGCAGATCGTGGAAACGTTCATCAACGAGATGAATACTTCTCTCGGAAACAGCTTCTACCAGCTCAGTGAATCTGTAAATGAGCAGTACAGGTCACAGAAGGAAACAGCCGATCTGATGACGGATCTGCTCAAGACAACAGGAAGCAGTACGGCAACGCTTCATACCATCAACCACGAAACAGAGAAGCTTGTCACAACACTTAACAGTTATACAGCAAGCATACAGACGATCCAGAACGAACTTCAGAGAACGCTAGCCGGTCTTTCATCCGAAGATAAATCGGCACGTGATCTTATTGTTCAGGAGAAGAACATGCTCATAGAGCAGGGCAACATGATCTCGGAATTCCGCAAGACGATCGCGGATATCGGAAAGCATTCCGCCGAGACAAATGAACATGTAAATGAAGCACTTGAAGAGATAACAAACGGAATCGACTACATGAAGAAGCTTACGGATAAAAGGAATCAGGCAGGCGGCAAGATCTGATGAGAAGAGCATACAGCCGAAAGAGGGATGAGGAAACTTCATACTGGCTGTCGTACTCGGACATGATGGCGGGACTGCTTCTTTGCTTTGTCCTGATAATCTCGCTTACCGTTTTAAGATCCAAGGTCCAATACGATCAGAAACAGAACGAACTGCTCGGTAAGGAGCAGGAACTGATCATACAGTCGGAGGAACTTGAGAACGAGAGACTTACGATAGAAGAGCAGGGTGCAAAGCTCAACGCACAGGAGCTGAAGCTTTCCGAGCAGGAAGGAAGACTTCTGGCACAGCAGAAAAAACTCGAAGAACAGTCACAGCTCCTCAAGGACCTTGAGAAACTCATGGGTGAGCAGCAGGCCAAGCTCGACAATATTATCGGTATCAGGAGTGAGCTTATCGAAGCATTAAAAGACGAGTTCAAGAATTCTTCTCTGAGCATAGCGGTTGACGAGAAGACCGGTGCCATCACGATGGATTCAAACATACTTTTTGAGTACAACAAATCGATGCTCAAATCAGGCGGTAAGGATTTTCTCGGAGAGTTCATGCCCAGGTATTTAAAGATCCTGCTCAGCCCCAAGTATAGGAGTTATATATCCGAGATAGTGATCGAAGGACACACGGATACGGACGGAGATTATCTGTCAAACCTTAATCTGTCACAGCAGCGCGCTTATTCCGTGGCGGATTACTGTACACGAAAGAACAGCGATTTTCTGACGGACAGGGAGAAAGAGGAACTTGAAAAGGTACTGTCAACTGTCGGAAAATCATTCAGCGAACCTATCCTTACACCTGACGGAGAGGTTGATGCGGATGCTTCAAGAAGAGTGGAGATCCTTTTCAGATTGAGGGATGAGGAGATGATCCGCGAAATGATGGAAATACTCAACGACACATCAGCAAGATAGGAGAAGAAAATGCAGAGAGCTTTGTTTATCGGCGGGACCGGAACGATTTCGATGGCGATCACACGCGCACTTGCAAAAAGCGAAGACTGGGATCTGTATCTTATCAACAGGGGAAACAGAGAGGATGAGATACCCGAAAATGTTCATCTTATCAGTGCGGATATAAACGACGAGGAGATGATAGACGAGATCCTTGACGGAAGGCATTTTGACTGTGTCTGTGATTTTATCGGGTTTACCCCGGATCAGGTCGAGAGAGACTACAGGCTCTTTCGCGGCAGATGCTCCCAGTTCATATACATCAGCTCGGCATCGGCTTACAACAAGCCCTGCAGGAGCCATATCATTACAGAGGGAACGGCTCTTGCCAATCCGTTCTGGGAATATTCAAGAAACAAGATATACTGCGAAAGCTTTCTGATGGATAAATACGAAAAAGAAGGTTTTCCGGTTACGATAGTGCGTCCGAGTCATACTTACGACGAGAGGAGTATTCCGCTCGGAGTGCATGGCGACAGGGGAAGCTGGCAGGTGATCAGGCGTATGCTTGAAGGAAAGCCTGTTATAGTCCAGGGGGACGGAACAAGTCTTTGGACGATGACTTTCAATGAGGATTTTGCCAAGGGATTCATCGGACTTATGGGCAACTGCCACGCTATCGGTGAGAGCTTCCAGATCACAAGCGATGAGACGCTTACGTGGAATCAGATATACGAAGCCATCGCGGATGCGCTGAATGTTGATTTTATTCCTTATTATGTTGCGTCGGAGTTTCTTGCGTCCGTGAGTGATTACGATTATTTCGGATCTCTTCTCGGAGACAAGTCCAACTCGGTTGTGTTCGACAACAGCAAGATCAAGCGTATCGTTCCCGGATTTGAGTGCACCGTAAGGTTCGACCAGGGTGTCAGAAGGGCTATCGATTACTGCCTGGAACATCCCGAATGTCAGATAGAAGATCCCGAATTTGATGATTTTTGCGACCGCGTGATAGAAGAGCTTGAAGAAGCAAAGGACAGACTCAGATGAGACTGATCATGATCCGCCACGGCGACCCCGATTACGTAAATGATACGGTGACCGAAAAAGGAAGGAAAGAAGCAGAACTTCTGTCTGAAAGGTTACTTAAGATCAAAGCGGACAAGATATATGTATCACATCTCGGAAGAGCTATGGACACGGCAAAACCGTATCTTGAAAAGAGCGGACAGAATGCAGTGGTCCTCGACTGGCTCGAAGAATTCCACTGCCGTGTATGGCGTCCCGATGATGAAGAAAAGGAACATGTTGCCTGGGACTGGCTTCCACAGGACTGGACTGTTGACGGCAGGTTTTACAGTCTTGATGAATGGGGTAAAAATGACCGTTTTGTTGCCGGAAAAGTCAGGGAAAAATACGATGAGATCGTAACAAAGTTTGACGAACTTCTGGCCGTGCACGGTTACGTAAGGAAAAACAATCTGTATCTTGCAAAGAGACCTAACAGGGATACGATACTGTTCTTCTGTCATTTCGGACTGGAATGTGTACTGATGAGCAGGCTGTTCAATATCCCGCCCATGCCGCTGTGGCACGGACTTTGCTGTGCACCGACGGGGGTCAGCGAGATAGTGACCGAAGAGCGACGCGAAGGATATGCTTCATTCAGGATGCTCACTTTCGGTGATGTTTCACATCTTACACAGGGAGGGGAAGAGGTATCCTTCCAGGCGAGATTCTGTGAGACTTTTGACAGCATAACGGAAAGGCATGACTGACCGGAAATATCCATGAATATCAGAAGAGCTGAGAAAAAAGACATACAGGGTGTATTAAACCTTTTATCGCAGGTTCTTGAGATACACGCAAAGATCCGTCCGGACCTTTTCATTCCCGGAACGACAAAGTATTCACATGATGAACTTGAAGAAATGTTTTCCGACGACAGCCGGCCGGTTTATGTTGCAGAGGATGATGACAGGATAACAGGATATGCATTCTGCCAGCTTCAGGAGCCTCCCTTTACAAGTACGATGATCCCAAGGAAGATCATGTTCATTGACGATCTGTGTGTTGATGAGAATACCAGGGGAGGCCATGTCGGAAGCAGACTGTTTGAACATGTTAAATCGGAAGCGGTAAGATACGGATGTTACGAAGTAACCCTCAACGTATGGGAGGGAAACGATGCTGCGCAGTCATTCTACAATGCAATGGGGATGAAACCGAAGGAAACTCAGATGGAGCTGATCCTGGAATAAATAAGGTCCGCAAGCTGTTTCGTACATACGGCGCGTATACGGGTACCGTTTTCCTCAAAGTTTTCGGATATGACATCCGCTTCGTTGTGGATTCGGTTGATAAGATCCCCGTCCGTATAAGGTATCAGAATATCAATCTCCTGCCTTCCCGCACCTGTGGATTCGTATATCATATCAAGAAGCCGGTCGATCCCGGCCCCTTCCCTTGCGGAAATGTAAACACACTTCATGTCAGAGGAATCTCTGATCTCGGGAATGTTATCCCTCAGATCCGATTTGTTATACACATAAATTCTCGGTATCCCTTCGCAGTCAAGATCACGCAGTGTCTCTTCGGTTATCCTTCTGTGCTCTTCATGATGAGGATCCGATGAGTCCATTACTATCAGAAGGATATCCGCAAATCTTACTTCCGCCAGAGTTGAACGGAATGCTTTTATCAGGCTGTGGGGGATGTCCTCAATGAATCCTACTGTGTCAGAAAGAAGAAAGGGCTTTCTTCCGGGAATATCGATCTTTCTTATTGACGTATCAAGAGTCGCAAAGAGCATGTCCTTTTCAAACACCTCTTTTTCGGTGTTTCTGTCGCCGACGGTTTCACTCATCGACAGGAGGCGGTTCATCAGGGATGATTTTCCGGCATTTGTATAGCCGACAAGCGCAACTGCAAGAAGCCCTCCACGAATACGCCCGCTTCTCTGGATATCACGTGTACGCTCGATGTCAGCCAGTTCCTTTTTCAGTTCACTCAGCCGATGGGATATCTGACGTCGGTCAAGTTCGATCTGCTTCTCGCCGACACCTTTATTTGCACGGCTTCCTCCGCCTCCGCCCTGACGGCCCAGATGTTGCCACATGCCGGTAAGCCGGGGGAGCATGTACTGAAGATAAGCAGATTCCACCTGAAGCTTGGCTTCACGTGTTCCGGCTCTTCTTGAAAAGATCTCGAGAATAAGACCGGTGCGGTCCCAGACGGTAACACCGATGATCTTCTGCAGGTTTTTCATTTGTGCGGGGGACAGGTTGCCGAGACATACGGCAAGTTCTGCATTGATGCCTGAAATGGCGCGCTCCAGCTCTTCCGCCTTTCCCGAGCCGATCCACGTCGCATTGTCGGGATGGGGCAGAGTCTGTGTCAGAACGCCCTTTACCTGAAGATCGCAGGCCTCGGAAAGACTTGCGAGTTCATCCATGGCATGTTGAAAATCATCCTCGGACTCGTTCGTCCGAAGCCCCACCAGAACAGCGGGGATCAAAACAGATTGGTCATTTGTCATATAATCGGCGTGACAGGATTTGAACCTGCGGCCTCTACGTCCCGAACGTAGCGCTCTACCAAACTGAGCCACACGCCGAAGTCTCTCTCTGAAAATAAAACCCCAATTCCGCACTTATCGCAAAACTGAGGCCTTAGTGCGCGATCAGGGGCTCGAACCCTGGACACCCTGATTAAGAGTCAGGTGCTCTACCAACTGAGCTAATCGCGCTCCCTATTTGTAACGCAAGTGCTATTATATTATAATGTTTTTTGAATTGCAAGGCTTTTTTGGGGTTTTTTGTGATGATATACGAAACACACACGCATTTTGACGATAAAGCATTTGATATCGATCGCGATGAGGCGATCAGAGAGGCGATGGCAGCAGGCGTGACAAGGTTTGTCAATGTAGGTGCGTCGCTTGAAGGAAGCATAAGGAGTATGGAGCTTGCCGATAAGTATCCGGAGTTTCTTGCCGCGGTCGGAGTCCATCCGGAGGAGTGTGCATCTTTATCGGAAGCGGATATCGGACTTTTGGAAGAATATGCCGAAAGAGAGAACGTTGTCGCCATAGGAGAGATAGGACTTGATTATTACTGGGACAAGCCGGAGCGTGATATCCAGAAGAAGTGGTTTGCCGCCCAGATCGCTCTTGCGCGAAAGGTGAAGCTTCCTGTCATCATACATTCAAGAGAAGCCGCACAGGATACGTATGATATATTAAAAGCCGAAAAAGCAGATGAAACCGGAGGGATACTCCACTGCTTTTCATACGGATGCGAGATGGCAAAGCAATTTCTCGACATGGGATTTTATATCGGCGTCGGCGGAGTCGTTACGTTTAAGAATGCGAAGAAGCTCAAGGAAGTTGTCGGGTATCTGCCGCTTGACAGGATCGTTACCGAAACGGACAGCCCGTACATGGCTCCTGTTCCGATGAGAGGAAAGAGAAACACTTCTGCCTACCTTCCTTATATAGTAAAACAGATCGCGGATATCAAAGGGGTATCCGTAGAAGAAGTTGAGAAAGTAACCTATGACAATGCGGTAAGGCTGTTTGGGAAATAAAAATGGAAAACCTTGTCAGTGCAAAAAATACATCGGAAGTCATAAAGCGTCATGATTTTTCTTTTCAGAAAAGATTCGGACAGAATTTTCTGATAGACGAGCATGTTCTGAATAAGATAGTGGATGCTGCCGGGATATGCGGTGATGACTGTGTCCTTGAGATAGGCCCCGGTATAGGTACCATGACGCAGCGTCTGTGTGAGAGAGCAAAAAAGGTTGTAGCCGTGGAGATAGACTCAAAGCTCATCCCAATACTGTCGGAAACGATGTCTTTATATGAGAACGTGAAGATCATAAACGCCGACATAATGAAAACGGATCTTAATAAACTGTTTGAAGCGGAGTTTGGCACTTCGGACGTAAAGGTCGTTGCCAATCTTCCGTATTATATAACCACACCGATCGTTATGGCGCTTCTCGAGCAGCACCTTCCGATATCGCAGATCACGGTCATGGTTCAGAAGGAAGTAGCACAGCGTATGCAGGCAGGTCCGGGAACGAAGGATTACGGTGCCCTGTCGCTCGCGGTACAGTATTATGCAGACACGTACATCGCTGCGAATGTTCCCCCGAACTGTTTCATGCCCCGCCCGAAGGTCGGATCGAGCGTGATAAGACTGTCGGTAAGAAAGCACCCGGCGGTTGATGTTGAAAACGAGAAGTTCATGTTCGAACTGATCAGGGCGGCATTTAACCAGAGGAGAAAGACTCTCGTCAATGCTCTTGTCAATCATGCGGCTCTGAGCTGCTCCAGGGATGAGGTTCAAAGCGCTCTCCGTGAGCTCGGACTTAATGAGAACATAAGGGGAGAAACGCTGGATTTACGGCAGTTTTCCGCACTCGCCAATATTTTGACATAGCACAACGCGTATGGTAAAATAGCCAAGATAATGGGCACATGTTGTGCTTAAGGGAGTTTTTGTTTTGGATAAGTACGAATATCAGGTCTGTGCGGACCAGATAAAATCACTGATCAAAGAACATCGTTTCCAGGAAGCGATGGACATAGCAGACACGATCGACTGGAGAAGGGTAAAAAGCTTCTCCATGTTGTGCACCGTCAGTGAGATATATAAAGTAACAAAGCATTATTCCGAGGCCAGAGACATTCTTCTGCTGGCTTATGAGAGATATCCCGACAGGGCGAATGTCGTTTATGCGCTCTGCGAGCTTGCGATCAAGCTTGACGAGATAAGCGAGGCGATCGAGTACTATCGGGAATATGTTCATTTAAAACCCCACGATACAAACAGATACGTACTTCTGTACAAGATCTATGACGCACAGGATGTGCCCATAGAGGAAAAGATCTCACTTCTCGAGGAGTTCAAGAGAGCCGAATATACGGAGAAGTGGGCTTATGAACTTGCGCTTCTGTATCATAAGGACGGACAGGAGACCAAGTGCGTGGAGACATGTGATGAGCTTGCGCTCTGGTTCGGTGACGGCCCTTATGTGCGTAAGGCGCTTGAACTTAAGATGCAGCATTCTCCTCTTACAAAGGAGCAGCAGCAGAAGTATGACGGTGTATATGATGCACCGAAGATCCCCACCGGACAGACGGAAGAGACGGTCCACATTTACGAGACCCAGTCAATGCCTCTTTATGCAAAGGGCAGCAGCCCTTACGAAACGGCACCCATCGACAGCGATACAGGATCACTTCTGCATCCGCAAAAATCATTTGCACCCGAAAATCCGATGCCCGCTCAGGTAATGCCGGCTCAGGGTTCTTTGATCCAGCAGACATCCGATATCCAGATCACACCTTACAATAATGATAAATATTCGACAATGAACCTTCAGGAAGAGCTCGCCAGAAACATGGAGGAGTTCTATGCGAAGGAGAAAAATGTCATGCCGTCGCCTTATTACGGGGTGACTTCACAGCTGTACGACCAGTCGCAGGAAGCATTCATGCAGCAGCTTAACAATGCTGGCCCTGCACAGCCGACATACCAACAGCAGCCTGCATACGAACAGCAGCCTGCATACGAACAGCAGCCGGTATACGCACAGCAGCCGCAGGAACAGATGTATTACCAGCAGCCCGTGTATGAGCAGCAGCCTGCATATGCACAGCAGCCGCAGGAACAGATGTATTACCAGCAGCCTGTGTACGAGCAGCAGCCTGCATATGCACAGCAGCCACAGGATCAGATGTATTACCAGCAGCCCGTGTACGAACAGCAGCCTGTGTATGAGCAGCAGAACGCTTATGTCCAGCAGCCTCAGCAGCAGGTCGAGCCCGAGCCTGAGCCGGAGCCGGTAAGATACGATAATCCGATGGATCAGGCACCTGTTTATTCGGAGCCGGGATCCGTTCCCAAAACATACCCTGAACCCGAACCTGCACCTGTACCGGAGCCTTCAGGCGTACCTGCACCTGTAATCGCGCCGGTGAGTACAGAGCAGCCTCAGGAGACAACTGTTGATGAGCAGGTACCCGGTCAGATAGATCTCAGTGATTTTATGAAGGACTGGGAATCGAAGAAAAAGAGCGGCGAAGAGCAGCGTAAGCAGCAGCTTTTGAACCGCACAAAGGAACAGACCCAGGATATCATGGCACAGCTTGCGGGAGTGATCCCTGGACTTGATGCCGTTGAAACAAAAGAACCGGAAAGTATACCCGTAAAGGAAGAGGTTACACAGAAACCTGAAGAAGAAAGCGCCGTCAAAGAGGAGATTCTCAAGGATGACAAAAAGGGTGTGGTCACAAGAACCACCATCCCTTCACCTGTTTTTGACAGGGAAAATGTAAAGAGAACGGAATCGGGTGCAAAGATCAACGGACCCGTCAAGGCTTCCATAACGGGAACGATACCGGATATACTTCCGAGTGCAAAAGAGAGTGTTCTTCCCGATGTTCCGATGAAGGGTGATGTACTTCCTTCCGGAAGAAAGCTTACTCTTGATGAAGAATACGGCGGAAACATCGCACAGATCCGAAAAGAAGATGTTGAGCTCGTAAAGAGAATGACCGGAGAGATCCCCGAGACTGAGGAAGAGGATAAAGAGCCGGAAGTTCAGGAAGATGAGATCGAGGATTACGGCGAGACAGAGGAGATCGAAGAGATCGAAGAGACGGGAGAGCTTCCGGAGGATGAGGAAGCAGAAGAAGATACTCCCGAAGAGGCTGTACCCGAAGAGAATGCACCTGAAGAGTCTGTGCAGGAAGAGCCGGTATCCGAAGAGCCTGAAGAAGCAGAGCCGGAGGAAGAGACTCCTGTTCTGTTTAAAAAGAATTCCGCTGAACCTAAAGAAGAAAATAAAGAGCCGGAAGCCGGACTTCCGGATGAAAAGACGGCAGTACGTCACGGACTGACCGCACCGATACAATATCCGTACAATGTCGATGATCTCGGAGAGGTTGAGGAACTCGAGACGATCGACCAGCCGGATGAAGTGGACGACATGCTCAAAACGCGCCCCATCCCTCAGGAAGAGATAGAGGCAAGGATGCGTTATGAGGCAGGTATAGAAGAAGACTATAACGAAGAAGATGCCCCCGCGAAGAAGGCAAATCATCCTTCATGGATGACACTTGATGAGAGTGTCACGAGCCGCAGGGATTTCGATGAATCCGAGATGGCCATATTCGGAAGGTTTGAAGGTATTGAATCGTTAAAGGCCCAGATAGTCGATGTGATGGATGACATGAGAATGGAGGCTTCACGCGGTAATGTCATCGTCATGGGAAGTGAGAATTTCGGACGTAAGAGCCTTGCGATCGACATAGTAAAGGCTATCCAGTCGATGGATTCTTCATTCTCGGGCAAGGTTGCCAAGATATCGGGTGAAGCCCTGAACAAGAAGAACATCCCCATGACGCTCCAGAAGCTTCGTAACGGAGCTCTCATAGTGGAAAACGCGGGTGGACTGACACCGGTCACGCTTAATGCGATAACCGAAACTCTTCAGAATGATGTTGATTCGATCCTTGTTGTATTTGAAGGGGAGAAGGATTCCCTTGAGCCACTTCTTAACGGCTGCGTCGAGACAAAGACCGTATTCGATGCAAGGATCGTGATAGATGATTTTTCCAATTCGGATCTTGTTGCATATGCAAAGGGTTACGCAAGAGAGCTTGAGTACAGCATTGATGATATGGGTACTCTGGCACTTTACAACAAGATCGGTGATATGCAGACGATAGATCATGTTGTCAGTGTGGACGAGGTCATAGAGATCGTAGACGGAGCGATCAAGCACGTTGACCGTAAGAACATGTCACATTTCATGGATGTCCTTCTGGCAAAGAGATACGACGACGATGATTTTATCGTCCTCAGAGAGAAGGATTTCCTGAACTGAAAAGGGGGTAAATATGGCAGTATCCAAAAAGCTCAGCCCGTTTATTTCGGATATGGATATGTATCTGTTCGGAACGGGCACGCATTATGATATCTACAAAAAGCTCGGTGCGCATCTTTGTGAGAAGGACGGAAAGAAGGGTGTCTACTTTGCGGTTTGGGCACCGAATGCCAAAGAGGTCCGTCTGATCACCGATTACAACGGATGGAACGAAGACGAGTATCATATGACAAGGCTTGAGCCTGCAGGTATCCATGAGATATTTGTACCGGGCATGGGACTTGATCATCTTTATAAATTCCTGATATTTACAAATCGCGGCGATAAACTGTACAAAGCCGATCCTTTTGCAAACAAAGCCGAGCTCAGACCCGGTACGGCAAGTGTGACTGCGGATTATACCGATGTCCGCTGGACAGACTCTGCCTGGATGAAGAAAAGGGCAAAGACGAATCTGTTTGAATCTCCGATCGCAATTTACGAATGCCATATCGGTTCATGGATGAGACATCCCGGACGCGAAGATGAAGGTTTCTATACGTATCGTGAATTTGCTGACAGGATGACGGAATATCTTCTTGATATGCACTATACGCATATCGAGCTCATCGGGATAGCAGAGCATCCGTTTGACGGATCATGGGGATATCAGGTCACAGGGTATTATGCTCCGACGACAAGATACGGGTCGCTTCAGGACTTTGCCTATATGATCAACAAGTTCCATAAGAACAACATCGGTATAATCCTCGACTGGGTTCCGGCCCATTTCCCGAGAGATGCCCACGGACTGGCTGATTTTGACGGACAGGCACTGTTCGAGTATGCGGATCCGAGAAAGGGAGAGCATCCCGACTGGGGTACCAAGATATTTGATTACGGAAAGCTCGAGGTCAAGAACTTCCTCATAGCCAACGCGATATTCTGGCTGAAGGAATTCCACATAGACGGACTCAGGGTTGATGCGGTAGCATCAATGCTCTATCTTGATTACGGCAAGAAGGACGGTGCATGGATCCCGAACAAATACGGCGGAAATCATAACCTTGAAGCGATAGAGTTTTTCAAGCATCTGAATTCCTATGTAAAGGGCGTATTCCCCGGAGTCATGATGATAGCGGAAGAATCCACGGCATGGCCGAAGGTTACGGATATTCCCGAAAACGACGGACTCGGATTTACGTTCAAGTGGAATATGGGATGGATGCATGATTTCTGTGACTATATGAAGCTCGATCCCGTTTTCAGAAGGGATAACCATTATAAGATGACTTTTGCCATGAGCTATAACCAGGCAGAGAAGTACATCCTCGTGCTGTCGCATGATGAGGTCGTTCATCTGAAGTGCTCGATGCTCAACAAGATGCCCGGATTCTATGTGGATAAGTTTGCAAACCTTCGTGTCGGATACACGTACATGCTCGGCCACTCCGGCAAAAAGCTCCTCTTCATGGGACAGGAATTTGCCCAGGATACCGAATGGAGCGAGGACAGAGAGCTTGACTGGTCGCTTCTTTCAGATGACCTTCACTCGGGAATGCAGAGCTATGTCAGAGAGCTTCTGAAGCTGTACAACGAATATCCGTGCCTGTATGAACTCGATCATGAGTACGAAGGGTTTTCGTGGATAAACGCCGATGATACTTACAAGAGCATATATTCGTTCGTGCGTTATGACAGAACGAAGAAGAAGAGTCTTCTGTTCGTACTGAACTTCACGCCTATGGAACGCAGTGATTACCGCGTCGGTGTTCCGAAGAACGCAAAGTACAAACTTCTTCTTGAAGCTGATGATAAACAGTTCGGCGGAAAATCGGAGCCTTCATCAAAGAAAACGTTTACGGCCGAGAAGATCAGCTGGGACGGGCAGGATTACTCGATAGCATATCCGCTTGCCGCATACGGTGCAGCTGTTTTTGAGTTTTAATATGATATGATGATGACCTCTTTTAGGGATAAAAGCCCCAAAGAGGTCATTTTTTGTTAATGAATCCGCTGATGATTCCGATATATACAGTAAATAATTGATTTCATATCAAACGAGAGGACGCATATGAATATTGAAATGACAGGTATTCAGAAAGCGAACATCGTTAATGACGTGGATCACATCACATATGGTAACCCGGCATCGATCGGATCAAGGATGAGTACGGAGAAGTCGGGATTTTCCTTAGACATTACGGGCAAAGTTAGGGAGAACGCTGCATACGGTAAGGAAGAGCTGAAATCTGCGGATGATATCGCGCAGATCGCCGGTATGACGAACGTTTCCCTCCAGAGGGATTACATGGCCGTGATGTCTAATTCCATGTCAGACGAAGATTTCGCCGAATTAATGAAGGACGGTGTCAATCCCGCAAAGATCCCGGCGGGGGAGGCTGTTACGAATCTTGACAGGATCAAGATCAAGATGGCCGAAGCCGGCACAACTATCGCGGGCTACAACGATGATATTTCCGAGGAGGACGTTAAGGCTGTTCTCGGGAACTCATTTAATGCGGGAAAAATCATATCCGACACTCTTGCATCCTCCGATCTGCCCGCTTCTTCGGATAACATATCCGCGGTAAAAGAGACTGTCAGGATGGCACAGAACTTAAAGCCGCTCACCGATGAAGCAAGATCGTTCATGATATCGCAGAATATGGCTCCCACGGTTGAAAACCTGTATATGGCCGAATATTCCGCGGCAGCGGTAACCGGATCATCAGCTGGGGTTCATTTTGACGGAGCTGCCACTTATGCGGGAAGCGAATATACGGAAGCATCATGGTCTGACCTGAAGGACCAGGCACTTGAAGTGATAAATGAAGCCGGAATGGAAGATACAGAGACCGCTCTTGATGATGCAAAGTGGATCGCGATGCATTCACTTCCGCTTACAAAGGAAACACTTAAGGCATATGAAGATCTGAAGGATCTTGTGGTTCCGTGCGAGCCGAAGGATCTCATCGCTGCTATAACAGTAGCGGTCGAGAACGGACAGTCTCCTAAGGAAGCAGATCTTCTTAAGACCCGGAGTATATACGATAAAGCCTCACAGCTTGTGGAAACGTTCAGGAACATGGATGATCCGTCGGATCTGACACGTCACAGACAGCTTGAGGAAGTGCGTCTTGTAATGACAAAAGAGGCAAATCTCACGCTTCTTCGCAAAGGTATCAGCATAGAGACGGAGCCTCTCGAAAAGCTTGTGGATGAGCTTAAGGAAGCTGAGCGCGAATTCTACAGACCGCTTCTTGCAAACGAACAGGATGAGACAAAGGTGCTTGATGACAGGATAGATCTGTATAAAGAGACACGTAATATCCTTGAACTTATGCCCTCTGTTCCCATCAGGGCTATCGCAGAAACAGCCGGATCGGATGATTTTAACCTTAACGGTATCGCCAGGGAAGGAGAAACTCTCAGGGCGGCATTTGAGAAGGCCGGAGAATCATATGAAGCTCTTATGACGGCACCGCGTGCCGATATGGGCGATTCGATGAGAAAAGCATTCCAAAATGTTGATGATATACTCGAAGATCTTGATGTTGAGATCAACGACATGAACCGTAAGGCGGTAAGGACTCTCGGTTATGCGAACATGGAAATAAACCGTGACTCGATAGATAAGATCCGCACGGCCACGTATTCCGTGGAAAGGGTCATATCACTCATGACCCCGGCAAAGACTCTTTCAATGATCAGGGAAGGATTTAACCCGATAAGCGAGGATATATTCAGTCTGGAAAAGAAACTGTCTGAAGAGACGTTTGAAGAAACGGGCGATAAATATTCAAGATTCCTGCTTAGGCTTGAAAAGTCGGGAAACATCACCGAAGACGAAAAGCAGGCCTTCATCGGGATGTACAGGCTGTTCAATACGATCGAAAAGCAGGACGGGCGCGTGATCGGAAACGTGCTCTCATCGGGAAAAGAGCTTACGCTCAAAAACATGCTCGAGGCTTCAAGGAACAACCGCCATATGAACAGCGAGTTTGTTATAGACGATGATTTCGGACTTCTTGAAGATATCGTCAAAAAAGGAGATTCGATCACATCCCAGATAGAGAGAGTCTTTACCCAGATGATCGATCCTGCGCCTGACAGGGATTATATTGAAGAGAAGCAGCGCGAGATAAGGACAGCGTCAAAGATAAAAGGAGCAGATGAGATACTTTCGCTCATCGCTGAGCCGGTAAGTGCCGAAAATATCCTGGCTGTCGGATCCATGACGGCGGATATGGGTAAAGGCTATAAAAAGATGTTCTCGGGACGCGGACAGGAAGACGATAAGAGAAGCGAAAGAAATGATATTTCCGAAGAGGAAGCCGGAAAGCTCATCGAGGAGTTTGCGGACAGGGAAAGCGCTTCGGCTGTATATACGCAATTCCTTGACAGGGCAGCAAGGGTTGCATCGGAAAGAGCGCTGGCATCCGAATCATATGAAGACGTCAGGACGTTTTCGATGATGTACAAACAGATCGGGTTTGCGGCATCGCTTGCGGGGCATGAGAGCTACGAGGTTCCGCTCCTTCTCGAGGACGGATGGACATCGATACATCTGACGCTCGTTCACTCCAAGGATGAATCCGGAAAAGTCAGGGCTTCTTTTGAAAGTGACGTTTACGGCAGGGTTGAAGCGACTTTTTCAATGAAACAGAACGGTGTCGACGGATTTATCGTATCGGATTCAAGAGCAGGGGTTGAGAAATTCCGGTCTCTTGACGATAAAATAAAAGAAGGGTTCTCAAAAGAAAACCTTGCTACGGCAAATCTGTCATATGTATTTTCAAATAATATAAACACGGATGTTTATATTCCAGGAACGGATTCCACTGAAGCTACAAACAGGAGCCTTTACAATATCGCCAGGGCATTTGTGGGCGCGATAGCAAAGGCTGACCTTGCATAAGACGGAAGGAGCATATTATGAAGATCAACTCAAACATGCAGGCGCTTATAGCTCAGAACGTTCTTCGTACAAACGAGGAGAAGAATGCCGCTTCCACGGAAAGACTTTCTTCGGGATTCAAGATCAATCATGCCAAGGATTCACCGGCCGGAATGGCTATCGGCAACCGCATGCATTCCCAGATCAAGAGCCTTTACAAGGCAAAAGATAATGCGAGCAATGCGATAAATGTAGTGCAGACTGCAGACGGAGCACTTACCGAAGTGCATAACATGCTCCAGAGAATGAACGAACTCGGAGTCAAGGCATCATCGGGAACACTTACGACATCCGACAGGGAAGCGATCCAGAAGGAAGTTAATGCGCTTCGTGACGAGATCGAACGTGTTGCAAAGGATACTGAATACAATACCCAGAACCTTCTCGGCGGTGAGCAGAGGATGAAGGGATACACAAACGATGAACGTGTCAAGGTCGTTGAATACGATGCTGGATTCCCCAAGGGTGTGTATACTGTCGTGTATAATGCAGATCCGGAAAAATCAAAACTGATGACGGAAAATGGTACAAAGCCTGTAAATGCCAAGTTCGATTATACCGGGGATGACAAGATGACAATAACGCTTGCTGACGGATCGGCATTTTCGTTATCGTACAGTGACAAGGATGCGTTTGCCAGTACAGAGATCGATCTGACAGGTATCGGTGGTATGAAGATACAGGTCGGAACCGCAACTGGGCAGGAGATACAGGTCGTTGTGCCGAAGATGGATCCTAAAGCTCTCGGTATCGGAAAGGAATATAATGCTGCCGGTGAGCTGATCGATCATATCGACATGAGAACACAGGACGGGGCAAGAGAATCTCTTGATTATATAAAGGATGCGATAGAATATGTTTCGGCAGCCCGCTCGGGACTCGGTGCATATCAGAACAGACTTGAGTCAACGGTCGCATCACTTGCGGAAACAACGGAAAACCTTGAAGGTTCATACTCCACATTAAAGGATGTGGATATGGCAGAAGAAATGGTTGAATACACGAAGCTTCAGGTTCTCGTACAGGCAGGCACGAGCATGCTGAGCCAGGCAAACGAACAGCCGCAGCAGGCACTGCAGTTACTTCAGTAAAGCGAGGCAGATATGACAAAAGAGCGCATTCGCGAATACACACTTAAGATCACAAATGCATCCGCAACAGGTATCATAGTCATTTTGTATGATCTTGCGATCGAATACATGCAGGAAGCCGTAAAATGCTTTGACGCATCGGATCATGACGGAGCAAAGGTGCAGTGCACAAATGCAGGAAGAGTCCTCGGCGATCTCATCGCATCTCTTGATTTTTCATATGGGATATCGTTCCAGCTGTTCAGGATATATGAGTTTGTCTCAAAAGAGGTATCAATGTCCGTGATCAGAAACGACGGAAAATCCCTTAAGGACTGTATCAGGCTGATGACTTCATTGAAAGGATCGTTTGAAGAACTAGCGGATAAGGATGAGTCAGGTCCTGTTATGAAGAATACCGATGCGGTGTATGCGGGACTCACATACGGAAAGGGAACTTTGAACGAGAGTACTGTCACATCGGGTAACAGAGGATTTAAGGCATAGTGATTTTTAACAAAAATACGGGTCTTCGGAAATATTCCGGAGGCCTTTTTTTATTGAAAACAACGAAAAGGGAAAACCGTCATTTTGATATGTTTACGCTCGGTTTTGTGTACCGTATAATCATCCGTAAATTTTAGGAGGCATGTAAGTGGCAACATACAATGAGATAAAAGCAGATGTCTTTTCGGCTGTATGTGACCGGCTTGTCAGGATGAGAGATGCTGATGACGAGCAGGTATTGTCTGTGATCAGGGATTGCATAATCGCTGACAGGAACAGCAGGGACATTGACAGAACGCTAAGGAGCAGGCTCTGTCATGAGCTTTTTAACAGGATCAGAAGACTCGATGTTCTTCAGGACCTGCTGGAAGATGACGGGATCACCGAGATAATGGTGAACGGGACCGATGAGATATTCATAGAACGGGAAGGGAGCCTTCACGGAACGGGCCTATGTTTTGAATCAAAGGAGAGACTTAAGGATATCATCGGAAAGATCGCATCGGATGTTAACAGGACGATCAATCTGACGAATCCGATACTGGATGCAAGACTGTCTGACGGATCGCGTGTGAATGCAATACTGGATCCGGTTGCGATAAACGGACCGAGCCTTACGATCAGGAAATTTCCTCAAAGACCTGTGGATGCACAGGCGCTTGTTGCGATGCACAGTGTGTCTGAGGAGGTTCTTGCTTTTTTGCAAAAGCTTGTGATCGCAGGGTACAACATGCTGATCAGCGGATCTACCGGATCAGGAAAGACCACACTGTTAAACGTGCTTTCCGGGTTCATCCCGAAGGATGAGAGGCTGGTCACCATAGAAGACAGTGCCGAGATCAGGATAATGGGGATCAGGAACCTGGTGAGGCTTGAGACGAGAAACGCCACAATGGGCGGATGCTCGGAGATATCGATAAGAGACCTGATAAGGGCGTCTCTCAGGATGAGACCGGACAGGGTCGTTGTCGGGGAAGTCAGGGGAGAAGAGGCGATCGACATGCTTCAGGCGTTCAACATCGGTATGGACGGGTCTCTTTCGACAATACATGCAAACAGCGCGGCAGATGCTCTGTCCCGACTTGAGACAATGGTGATGCTGTCGACGAGGATCCCCATGGAGGCTCTGAGACGTCAGATAGTTTCGGGTGTTGATATCATTATCCATCTCGGAAGACTTCGCGACAGGAGCAGACATGTGCTTGAGATCAGGGAGGTTACGGGACTTGAAGGAGGCCGGATCAGGACGGATCCGCTTTATGAGTTCTCGGAAAAAGGAGTAGTCAACGGAAAGATAGAAGGAGATCTTGAAAGAAGATGCGCGCTTACAAACACGGAAAAACTGATAAGGGCAGGCTTAATGCTTGGCAGTGGTGCTTAAGTGCAGGCGGTTTTCTTTTGGCGACAGCTGTCCTTTCGTGGCTGTTTTATGATTCCATGATACCGGTCATTTTCTTTCTTCCGTTGTTCTTTCCGTTCATCAGGGTGGTAAAGCTGTTCATAAGGGACCGTATGAATGACGGGATGACAGAAGAATTCATACACTCTCTCGGATCCGTATCGACATCGCTTGCCGCGGGGGTGTCTTCAGAGAATGCATTTGTAGCGGCCGCAGCGGATATGGAAAAACTGTATGGAAAGGGATCGGTAATGGTAAAGGAACTGTCGGTCATCAATTCAAATGTTGCCATGGGACAGAGGCTTTCCAAAGCATTATCCGATTTTGCCGCACGATGGGATGTGAGGGAGATATCGGATTTTGCAGTCGTGTTCAGAGTAGCTGAGGAGAACGGTTCGAATCTTTCGGAAGTGATATCGTCGTGCGCTGCGATCATGGAAGAGAGAAGAAGGACCGAGTCGGAGGTTAAGGTCATGATAAGCGGAAGGCGGTACGAACAGAGAATAATGTGTCTGATCCCGCCGGGGATAATAGCCTATCTTAAGCTGTCGTCGGAAAATTTTATCGGAGTTCTTTATCATAACATGCTCGGGATATGTGTCATGACAGCTGCTCTTATCGTATTTGTGCTTGCGATCGTGTTATCGGAGAAGATGGGAGATATAAAAGTATGAGACCTGCCGGGATGTTTGTGTCAAAAAAGACGGAAGGATATTTACGCGAGCTGTACCGTAAAAAGGAAGCGGACAAAAAGATACGTATCCTTGCAAAGGAAAAATCAAAACTGTTTGGTGTTATCTTCGGGATATCACTGATCGCGGCAATTCCGGTGTTCGTATCCGATCATTCGCTGGCATCAGTTCCGGTAAGGATACTTGAAAGAAACGAATACGGAGACGGGGAAAGACAGGTCGGACTTATCGTGCATACAGACAGCGGAAGAAGCAGGAAAGTGACGGTAACGGTCAGACCGAGACGGTATACGGATGAGGAACTTTTGAAGTTTTCGAAAGATCTCGATGAGATGCTGGATGAGATGATACTGGGCGGCAACCGGTCGACGGACTGTATTACTGAAGACCTGATGCTTCCCGCAAAAGTTGAAGGGTTCCCGTTTGAGATCACATGGAAAAGCGACAGGCCTCTCATCCTGAATGCGAAGGGAGAGATAAATAAAGAGCGACTGTCGCAGGAGGATGAAGAAGGAAAAGGGATCAATGTCAGACTGTGCGCAACTCTCAAGTACGATGATTATTCGGAAGATAAATACATGTATACAGTTCTGTACAAAACAGTGGCAGAAACCGGCGGATCCGGTCTGCCGGATATTGAGGGTCAGATAAGAACAAAGGATGAGGAGAGCAACACGGATCATGAGCAGATACTTCCTGATGAGGCCGGAGGTGACAGAGTCACTTTTTACAGAGATGATGTGAACAGGGGATGGTTTGTCCTGATCATCGGTCTGGCACTGGCAGTTTTTGCAGCCGAGAGAAAAAGCGGACGTATCAGAGATGAGGCCGACAACAGAAGAAGACAGACTGAGGCGGATATATACAGGATACTGAACCAGTATGCCCTTTATTATACGGCGGGTATGAACCCGAGAGCCATCTGGGGAGCAATATGTGCCGGATATGAGAGAAGCACAGAACGCTTAAAAGGCGAAAAGAGGTATGCATACGAGGAGATGATCGTCACAAAGAAAATGATGGATGAGGGGGTGGAAGAGACAGCCGCCTATGATGATTTTTCCCGAAGGATGCAGAGTATGGGATACCGGTCGTTCATCAGTCTGATAAAGCAGACTGCAGTAAAAGGAAGTGCCGGGCTTGATGATCTTCTGATGAAAGAGATGGAAAGGTCCCAGAGGGAAAGGATAAACAGGGTAAAAGAGGAGGCATCCAGGGCTCAGACGAAGCTTCTGCTGCCTATGTTCATGATGCTCATTGTCGTGATAGCGATCCTTATGATACCGGCATTCTGTTCTCTTAATACCTGAACTTTACAAACGTTAGCGTTTGAAATACAATCAATCATTATGAGCGATATAAGAGAACAGATCTGCGAGATCGGAAGAAGGATATATGACAGAAACATGGTCGCATCAAATGACGGAAACATTTCCGTCAGGATCGGCGATAACGAGTTTTTGTGCACGCCTACCGGAGTATCAAAGGGCTTCATGACACCCGAATGTATCGTGAAGATCGACAGGGATGGGAATGTAATCGAAGCTTTTGGCGGATATCGTCCGTCAAGTGAGATAAAGATGCATCTTCGCGTATATGAAAAGAGAGATGACGTTAAAGCTGTTGTTCATACCCATCCGAAGTTTGCGACATGTTTTGCCGTAAGCGGAAGACCGCTTAACAGGCCTATAACATCCGAAGCGGTTGTGGCGCTCGGCTGCGTACCGCTTGCGCCTTTTGCCACCCCTTCAACAAAGGAGGTTCCGGATTCGATAGAGCCGTACCTTGATGATTTTGATGCACTCCTTCTGGAAAACCACGGAGCACTTACATGGGGTGATGATCTTACCGGTGCTTACATGAAAATGGAGTCGCTCGAATACTATGCAGAGCTTATGTACAGGACAGAAATACTTGGGACTGCGCAGGAGTTTTCAAAAGAACAGATCGAGAAGCTTATAAAAGTAAGAGAAAAAATGGGTCTTACCGGCAGATATCCGGCAGGGCGAAGTAAAGAAAACTGTTATAAGTGCGGGGAGTGTTTCTGGAAGAAATGAGTATCTGGGTCGTACAAAAACAGATGATGATCATCTTTGCCATGATACTTGTCGGAGTGTATCTGTATAAGAGCAGACACCTTTCAAACGAGTCATCAAGGCAGTTGTCATGGATCATAGTCAATATCACGAATCCTATCACGCTCCTGTGTGCGGCGCTTCATGAGGAAGAAAAGGTCGGTGCCGCGGAAGTCGGGATCGCGTTTGGTGCATTCGCAATTATGTATGCGATTCTCATCCCGCTTGCTTATCTGATCCCGATGCTGCTGAATGTGGATAAAAGCAGAAGATATGCATACAGAATGCTGGCGATATTCGGAAACGTCGGATTCATCGGGATCCCTTTTGCCAACGCGGTACTTGGTCCGAAGTCGCTCATATTCGTGTCGATATGCGGACTTTCATTTAATCTGATCATGTACACTTACGGTGTCGCATCCCTGAAGAAGACGGCACTTGAACAGCATCCCGGTGAAGAAGGAAACAGCGATTTTTCTCTTAAGAATATCATCAATTCCGGAACGGTAATGGCTGTCGTAACGATAGTTGTTTATCTGTCGGATATCCGTGTTCCGGATGCGGTCAATTCGACGCTTACATACATCGGAAACTGTACAACGTTCATGTCCATGATCGTTCTCGGGGTGTCGGTCGCACAGATGGTCCCGAAGGAAGTGTTCACAAGGTGGAGACTGTATGTGTTTGTGATACTGCGGCAGATTCTAGTTCCGATACTTCTGATATTTATTCTGAAACCGTTCATCAAAAACGAACTGATCCTTCATACGGTTGCCGTGATGTCGGCAATGCCTGCGGCAAACCTTCCGCTTATGATGGCAAAGCAGTTCAGGGTAAAAGAGGACATGATCTCGGCGGGAATAATACTGACCACAGTCGCAACGATCATAACTATCCCGGCGGTAATGTACTTTCTGTAAACGTCAACACTTCAGGGTGTAGAAAAACAGGGACGCTTTTGAGCGGTCCCTGTTCTTTTTTTATGCACATCCGACAATTCTGATATCAACCCGCAATCAGCAGATTTGTGAACAATCACGTTTCTGAAAAAGGGTATTTACAGGGGATAAAATCATACAATATAATCTGTCTTATCAAAGAACACGTTCTGTGTTTTTTAAACGATCGGATCGTGCCGTGTCGGCATTTTTCCAAAACTGTTATGCGCAAACAGACAGCAACTTATGTGGTTTTAATGGAGGGTTAATCTATGATCTTAAGAGTATTTAATTTAATAGCGGAAAAGGTCAGGTCATTTTGCAGTGCAAATAGCGATGACAGAGGAATAGGAGTAGTGGAGGTTATTCTGATACTGGTCGTTCTGATAGGTCTTGTTGTCATCTTCAGGGACCAGCTTACGGGGATCGTCAACAACATTTTCGGAAGGATTGCCGAGGATGCGAACTCTCTATGAGAAAAAGAGGTGAGATCACGGTATTTCTTTCCCTTATGATGGCGGTGATGTCTGCTTTCTTCATCACACTTTCAGGTGCGGCTCAAAAGCTTGCAGCCCGAAGTGAGGCAGCATATGCCGTGGACTGCGCGGTAAGATCGTGCTTTGCCGAATACAACAAAGAACTGTATGAAACGTACGGGGTGCTTCTGATAGACAGCTCATTCAAGATGAGCGACGGAGGGATAGAGAACATCGAGGATCATTTTTCGATGTATCTTGCAAGCAGCCTGACGGTCAATGAACTTGTGGAGGCTAAGGTTTATGAGAGTACGGAAGATGTACGTGTGGCGGAAGAGTATATTTTTGATCACTGTGGGATCGGCGGGGAGGAACTTGATGATCTTGTCGGATATATGAGAGAGAACGACAGTCCCGGATTTGATCCCGGCAACTGTTTTCATGCTCTTTCATTTTCCGTAACACTTAAGGATCCTTTGTCTGAAGAATACACCGTCACGAGAGAATACGCATATGATCATGAGAGCATGTAGAAGAGCAAGTCTTACGATAGAAGCGGCGGCTTCGCTTCCGCTGTTTGCCATCGCGCTTCTGGCAATAGTTTCGATCATACCGATGCAGAGACAGGCAATGGATCTTACTCAAGAGGTGTTCCTTTCGGCAGCAGAAGAGGCAATGCTTAGTACTGAGGGCCGTGAGTATATCAGTATATCGGAGGAAAGAGAGTTCGTTCCACTTACGGATTTCTTCGGGATGATATCCGTAAAGTGCAGAAGGAACTGTCTTGCACACGCCTGGTGCGGATATGAGAACGACTATTTCGCGGATGAGGAATTTGTGTATGTGACAAGGCAGAGCGAGGTCTATCACAAGGACAGGTTGTGCAGTCATCTGAAGCTTACGGTGACTGAAACTTCTTCGGATGAGGTCAGGTTTCTTCGAAACGATTCGGGCAGCAGGTATAAATCCTGTAACATATGTCACAGCCGGCTTTCGGATAATATACTGTACATTACTCCGGACGGCGACAGGTATCATAACAGTATTACGTGCAGCGGTCTGAAGAGAACGGTATTTGCCATCAGAAAAAGTGAAACGGGGGACAGAAGGCAATGCAGCAGATGTGGCAGATGAGAGAAGCGATCGCACTGGTGATGCTGGCGATATGCACTTATACGGACATAAAGGAGAGGAACATCTATCTTGTTCCGCTTGCGATCGCATCGGCGGGAGCCGCTATCATGGAGCTTGTCGTGTTCTTCGCGATGACAGATCCCGGAGCGTATCAGAGACTGATCATGTATCTGTTATTGCCGCTGGCAACAGGCGTCCTGATGATCATCTTATCGCATTCAGGGTTTTTCCCCGCGGGCGAAGGAGACGGTTATCTTATAGCTGCACTGACGCTTGTGACGGGATTCACGAGCAGCCTGCATGCCGTTGCCGCAGGATCGATCATGGCCGCGCTGTATGCACTCATAAAGCTTGTTGCGAAAAAGAAAAGATCCGTACCTTTTGCACCGTTTGTCATGACAGGGTTCATTCTGGTTATTATTAATGAGATATAAGGGAAGTTTTACAATAGAAGCAGCACTTATAATGCCCGTGATACTGGGCGTTATAGTGCTGTTTGTCCGTATCGGGATGATCTGCATGGACAGCTGCACAATGGAATATGCGTGCCAGACTGCATGCAGCAGTGCCGTATATGAATATGGAAATGAAGAAAATGCGGCAGAGGAACAAATAAGGCAGATCCTTGACTCAAAGCTTTTGTGTGACTGGGACTGTGAAATAAACGTTTCATCGGACGCACGGAGCATTACGGCAACCGTCATTGCGGATCCTCCGCTGTTTTCAAAACCTCTCGTCCGTACTGCAGGCGCAAACAAACACTTTTGCCCAAACTATTAACAGAATCAGTGCAATTTGATATAATTCCCCTATGATCGAAAAGATACAGGACCTTTTGGAAAAACAGGGTTATCTGAAGATCGAGTCCAATGTTCCGTTTGTCAAATTGTATGTTCAGTATGAACTGTCCTGTGCAAAGGTTATACAGGTCCTTGACTGCGTCGACGAGATTCCGATCACGACGGATCAATATACCGTTTTTTGCGAAAAATCCAAAGAGCATATAAGGGATAGAGGATATGAGGCAATTGATTTTCTCACCCTTATCGTTACGCCGTGGATCACAGAGGCCCGGAAGTTCGTTCTTAACGATGATCACTGCTGGATCGTCAACTCGAACACGATGGCGCTGATACTTTATGATAATGAGCCGGATGATTTTTACGGTCTGAGGCAGCTTATAGAATCACAGGCGATTCCTGCGACGGGAGATGTTCCGGTAAATTACGCTCAGGAAGGCGCCGGAGGGTATGCGGGATATTATGACAGTAATCCACGGCAGGAAAAATCATTTGCCCGGGAGTTCACGCCGGTAAATACAGCACTCGTCATCATAAACGTCATGGTCTTTTTCGGCATGTCCTTTATCGGTTCAACGGAGAATGTGGAGTTCATGCTCGAACACGGAGCCATGTTTGTACCGTATGTTCTTGAGAACGGACAGTTTTACAGGTTTTTTACATGCATGTTCCTTCATTTCGGGTTCATGCATCTGATGGGAAACATGGTCGTGCTCATGTTTCTCGGAGACAATGTGGAGCGGGCAGTTGGCAAGGTCAAATTCATTCTGATATATCTGCTCGGAGGACTGTTCGGAAGTATAGGATCTTTCGTTTATGCCCTGCTTTATAATCCCGGTATCGTGTCTGCCGGAGCATCCGGTGCGATATTTGCGATCATAGGAGCCCTTCTCTGGCTTGTCATCCGCAACAAGGGAAAACTTGAGGACATGACGACACTTCGTATGTGCGTGCTTATCGCATATGCGCTCTATAACGGCATTACGTCGGAAAACGTCGATATGGCGGCCCATCTGTTCGGGCTGGTCGGGGGATTTCTGGCGGCGATCGTGCTGTACAGAAAAAACGATAGGAGTATTGTTTAATGAAGATCAACATTTATTACGGCGGAAGAGGGATACTGGATGACCCCACATTGTTCGTGATCGGAAAGATGACGGAGGTTCTGACCGAGCTAAATGTGAACGTGGAAAGGTTTCCGCTGTATGAACTGCGCAATCAGATCACATCTCTTCCGGCTTCTATAAATGAAGCGGACGGGATCGTACTTGCGACAACGGTCGAGTGGTACGGTGTCGGAGGATATATGATGCAGTTCCTTGATGCGTGCTGGCTGTATGGCAACAAGGAGAAGATAAGCAGGACATATATGTGCCCTGTTGTGATGTCACTTTCAAGCGGCGAGCGTGAAGCCAAGACTAATCTCCAGGTCGCATGGGAGATGCTTGGAGGTCTTCCGTGCAGCGGGCTTTGCGGTTATGTCGATGACATGACAAACTTCGAGCTTAATACCGAATATATCAAGATCATAGAGAAGAAGACCGAAAATCTCTACCGCACGATATCGCAGAAGATGCCGTCTCTGCCTTCGAGCAATCAGGCGGTCAAACAGATAGTCGGTGGGACCAAGAACATCCCGCTCACTCCCCAGGAGACGGAGCAGCTTTCAAAGTATGCTTCGGATGAGCAGTATGTCCAGAAACAGAAAGAGGATATCCAGGAACTGTCCGCTCACTTCAAGGGAATGCTTGAGAAGAAAGATATAGATGTGAATAAGCAGTTCATCAGGGATTTTGAGGATAACTTCGCTCCCGAGGGAACGGTGAACGCATCATACAAGTTCATGATCGAGGACCGTAAAAAGGCTCTGATCGTTGAGATCGTCGATTCAAGACTGAAATGCTATTACGGTAATCATGATTCACCGGATATACTCTGTAAGATCAAACCCGATGTTCTCGAGCATATCATTGCGGGGCAGATGAGCTTCCAGAGGGCATTCATGACCGGAGACATGCAGGTCAAGGGAGACTTCAGGATACTGCTTCTTCTGGACCAGGTGTTCACATTTTTAAGCGCCGAGGAATAAACACTACCGAACAATACCAAGGAGATGACCTATGAAAAAAGACGACTGTATATTCTGTAAGCTGGCAAACGGGGAGATCCCAACAAATACGATATATGAGGACAATGATTTTCGCGTGTTCCTGGACGCGGCTCCCGCAACGAAGGGACACTGCCTGATAGTTCCGAAGGAGCATTTTGATAATCTTGAGAGTCTTGATGAAAATATCGCTTCGGGTGTAATGCCGCTTGCAAAGAAGATGATGAAGCTGCTCAAGGAGAAGCTTAACTGGGACGGGTTCAACATTGTCCAGAATAACGGTGAAGTCGCAGGCCAGACAGTTTTTCACTTTCACACGCACCTTATCCCGAGATACAAAGGGGACGGGCAGGATCTTGTAATGAAGCCCTGCGGTCTGTCGGATGATGACATAAAGGGCGTGCTTAAGGAAATAGTGTCATAGACCTGATTAGATGATATAATGTTAACGTTTTGAAAACGCAAATAAAAAAGGAGACCAGATCGGCAATGAGTTCAAAAGTTACTTATGATTACAGCAAAGCAATGCAGTTTATCAGCGAGCAGGAGATCGCATCGATGTGTGACATCGTTGAAAACGCCAAGGAAGTTCTTGTGTCAAAGAGCGGCGCGGGAAATGATTTTCTCGGATGGATCGATCTTCCCGTAGATTACGATAAGGAAGAGTTCGACCGTATCCTCAAGGCTGCGGACAAGATCAAGAATGATTCGGACGTACTTCTTGTTATCGGTATCGGCGGTTCATATCTCGGAGCCAGGGCTGCGATAGAGTTTCTCCGTCACAGCTTCTACAACATAATCCCGAAGGAAAAGAGAAACACTCCGGAGATCTATTTTGTCGGAAACAGCATAAGCAGCACATATATCAAGCATCTGATGGATGTTATCGGGGACCGTGATTTTTCGATCAACATGATAAGCAAGTCCGGAACGACAACAGAGCCTGCGATCGCATTCAGGGTGTTCAAGGAGATGCTCGAGAAGAAGTACGGCAAGGCTGAAGCTGCAAAGAGGATATATGCGACAACCGACAAGGCAAGAGGGTCTCTTAAGAATCTTGCAAATGAGGAAGGTTATGAGAGCTTCGTAGTTCCCGATGATGTCGGCGGACGTTTCTCGGTACTTACGGCTGTAGGTCTTCTTCCGATCGCAGTATCCGGTGCGGATATAACAAAGCTTATGGAAGGTGCACAGGCTGCAAGGGAAACAGCTCTTACCGCACCGTTTGAGGAAAATGATGCCCTTAAGTATGCTGCAGTCAGGAACATCCTGCTTCGCAAAGGAAAACAGATCGAGATCATGGCAAACTATGAGCCTTCGGTTCATTTCATTTCCGAGTGGTGGAAGCAGCTCTACGGAGAGAGTGAAGGCAAGGATCAGAAGGGAATATTCCCGGCCAGCGTTGATCTGACAACGGATCTTCATTCGATGGGACAGTTCATTCAGGACGGTTCGAGAAACCTTTTTGAAACGGTCATCAACATCGAGAATTCCAGAGAGACGATCACGATCAATGAGGAGCCTGTAGACCTTGACGGACTTAACTATCTTGCAGGCAAGACTGTTGATTTTGTGAACAAGAGCGCCATGAACGGAACGATACTTGCACATACGGATGGAAACGTTCCTAACACCGTTGTTAACGTTCCCGAGGTGAATGAGTATTGTCTCGGACAGCTGTTCTATTTCTTCGAGTTCGCATGCGGTGTCAGCGGATACACACTTGGTGTCAATCCGTTCAATCAGCCCGGTGTTGAGAGCTATAAGAAGAACATGTTCGCACTTCTCGGAAAGCCCGGTTTTGAGGAGCAGAGAGAGGCACTTCTGGCAAGACTTTAATGAAGAGGATCATACTTACCGGCGGAGGTACTGCCGGACACGTAACACCGAATATCGCACTGATCCCGGCGCTTAGGACAGCCGGTTATGATATTCACTATATCGGATCATATGAAGGGATGGAGAAGACTCTTATAGGGGATTACTCCATCCCTTATCATGGTATAGCCACGGGCAAGCTCAGAAGGTATTTCTCGCTGAAGAACTTCACGGATCCTTTCAGGGTGATCAAGGGATTCCGGGAGGCAAAAAAGATAATTAAGGAACTGAAACCCTCGATCGTGTTCTCCAAGGGCGGTTTTGTATCTGTTCCCGTTGTCTGGGCAGCTAAGAAAAATCATGTGCCGGTAATCATACACGAGTCAGACATGACTCCGGGGCTCGCAAACAAACTGAGCTTTTCAGCGGCAAAAAAGATATGCTGCAATTTTCCCGAAACAGAAAAGATACTTCCGCCTGACAAGGCTGTACTTACAGGATCCCCGATAAGAGCTGAGCTGATGCTCGGAGATGCGGATAAAGCCGAGAAGATATGTAACTTTGAGGACAACGACAAACCGGTTGTCATGGTTGTGGGTGGAAGTCTCGGAGCGGCTTCGGTCAATGATATGATCAGAAAGATCCTGCCGAGGCTAACTGAAAAGTTCAACGTTCTTCATCTTTGCGGAAGGGGAAAACTTGATGAATCCCTTGTCGGAACAAAGGGGTATTTCCAGATGGAATATGCCAAGGATGAGATGAAGGATCTGTTCGCGTTTTCTGAGATCGTTGTCTCGCGCGCAGGGGCAAATGCGATCTGTGAGATACTTGCTCTTCATAAACCCAACCTGCTCATTCCGCTTCCCGCTTCGGCATCAAGAGGCGACCAGCTTTTAAATGCTGAGTCGTTCAGAAAGCAGGGATTTTCGCTTGTACTTGACGAAGACAAGGACCTGACGGAGGATTCTCTTTATGAGAGTATCTGTGATCTTTATGAGAGACGCGAGGAATTCCGCAAAGTCATGTTGAAGAGCGAACAGACGAATGCGGTCTCTGTCGTCATGAAGCTTATAGAAGAGAACAGTCTGGACTGAAAATCGTTGGAAATACTGTATGAAGACAAATCAATAATCATAATCTTCAAGCCGGCGGGACTGGCAACGCAGTCAGCAAACGTCACCCGCCCGGACTGTGTCAGTCTTATCGCCAGACATATCAGGGAAAATGATCCCGACAGAAAACCAGATCCATATGTAGGTATCATCCACAGGCTCGATCAGCCCGTGGCCGGTATTCTTGTGTTTGCAAAGGACGAAAGGTCGGCGGCCGTACTGTCAAAGCAGGTGCAGAGTGATGTGATGAACAAACATTACATGGCCCTTGTTGAAGGCATCGTGGATTCTCAGGAGTATACTGAACTTGTCGATCACCTTTATAAGGATGGCAAAGAACGCAAGGCCGTGATAAGTGATAAAGCTGCCGGAAAGGAAAAACTTCAGGAGGCAAGACTTCTGTACCGCACCGAGAAGATAGACCGCGAAAATAACAGAACACTCCTGTCAGTTCATCTTGTTACGGGGCGGTTTCATCAGATTCGGGTCCAGCTGTCTCATATGGGTCATCCGATAGTGGGTGACAGGAAATACGGTGCAGTATCCGACTTCGGATCGGGTATCGCGCTGATCGCCGACAGGCTTGAATTCGTACATCCCAAGTCGGGTGAAAAAGTTGAAAAAATCGTTGACTTTTCATCTTTCCTCTGATAACATATACAAGTCGCAAGACAAAGGAATACATGCGCGAGTGGCTCAGTTGGTGGAGCGCGACCTTGCCAAGGTCGAGGCCGCGGGTTCGAGTCCCGTCTCGCGCTCGGTAGGGAAACTCAGAGATGTTGATAATACAGCATTTCTGAGTTTTTTCTTTTCTTGAAATTGCGTTTATACTGCGTTTACTGCGAGTAACTGCGGTTTCTGGGACTTTGCTTCTTCAAATAAAAGCTGTGCGCCTTTAAGTTGATTCCGACGCTCAGACGCGTCTACAACATTCCTGATATAATCCCAAGTCTGTCCTACATTGCTGTGCCCCATTTGTTCTTTTATAACATTGATGGGTGTTCCGCTGAGATATTCAAGTGATGCATAAGTACGTCTACAGTCATGAGGGCTTCTTGCTTCCCGTTCGCCTCCATATCCAAGGACTTCCGTATGGATAACCTCTCGCATATAGTCATCGATAGCTCTTAAGTGCATTTTTCCGTCGGTTGAGCAAGGATTAAGCAATAAGTAAGGGCTATTGTTCTCATCAGCCGTACGGAACGATAAACACGCTTTTACAACCGTTACTGCTTCATCAGAGAGATACACCTCACGGGCCTTGTTCTCCTTGACGTAGTCGAGCATCTGGTATGTTTTGGTATCCTCCGTACGGTGGATCCAAATATATCCGTCATCAACATAGATATCATCGAGTTCCAGCCCAAGTAGTTCGCCGGCTCTCAATCCGGTTGTTATAAGTAGTGCAATTGATAAACTCTTATAATTTGGATTTTTAAGAGCATGACGCACAATTCTTGACGCCTCGGCACGTGTAAAAGCAAGATTTTTGGTCTGTTTCGATACTACTTTCCACAAATGTTTGCCTGTAAGACGAACTTTGCGGTATAAGGAAATAACCTCGCGGATGTTAATAACCTCAATATGCTCATATTGACAGTAGTCCGCAATCTTGTTGAGACAGGTAATGGTTTGGTTAAACTCTTTCTCGGTGGGTTTTGTTGCCACAAGCTTATCCAAAGCAGCTCTTATGTCTGATTCCGTGAGCTGTGACAATTTTACATGGCTGAGTTGTGCCAGATTCTTATCAAAACGCTGAATAGTACGCTTGGGAGTTTTGGCAAAGCTCGACTCGTCGCCACCAAGAGCTTTTATCAAGGCTTTCCGGACTGTGATAGTCTCGTCTTCTTGGATATGTAGATAATACGCAATTATCTTGTTTTCAAGGTCCGCTTTGGTTTTAGCATAGATCAAACCATTGTGATTACGGTTTTTTGGAGTTAGTTTAGTTGTATAATATCCTAATCCAGCATAACCGGGCTCGTGAATGGTGTCCACATTGTTTATGTGTTCCGATAGTATAGCATCTCTTCGATCCATAACATATGTTTGAATCAGTGCCTTATCGGTAAGTCTACACTCTTTTGACAAAGTTGTCGATATGATTAGTTCTAAAGACAAGAGAAATCTCCTTATTCTATATGATTAGTTGGACCCTACGATCTCATCGATCTCCTGGGAGGTATAGTTTCTCTGTTCGAAGTTATTGAATTCATTTACTTGCTTTGGTGTATAGGGAGTTTGAACATATCCCTTTTTTATACAGTCAATTATGAAGCCGGCGACGTTGTTAATGGGGTTCTTTCTCGCTGACAAGATCATAGATACGGCATTACGTATCGGTTCAATATCGCCACTGGCTTGGCGATAGATCACATCAATGGTTTTTTCATTCAGATTGAACGGTTTAAGAAGATCAACAACATCACTATAATTATCATTTGTTGTTGTTTGTATTTCTTTATCTTCAGTTATTTCTCTTGAAGTAATTGATTCAGCGGTGTTTTCCTCCATCGGTTTATCAGAGATCGGGCTCGCCGCTACCGGATTCCCCGCTACCGGATTCCCCGTTGACGAAAATACAGTGGGAAAAGTGTTATTGTCATTTGTGACAGTATGACTATTACGGGGAGGGCAGTTTAATATCCATTTTGATGGAGCATACTTGCCCGATACTCTTCTTTGTTCAGGTCTGGTAATATAACCCTTTTCCTCGAGGGACTTGACAGCTGTATTAACTGCATCCTTCCCATCGGGAACAAGTGTGACTATCCCATTTACTGAAAACTTCCATCTATCCGAAAAACTTGCCAATGTAACCCATAGACCTCGCTCTCTGAGACTAAGAGAACGGTCGTAGAGAATCTCGTTAGGAACTATAGTGAAGTTTGATTTAGGTGTTTTGAAACTTTTTGGCATAGTTGCCCTCCTTTGTTGTTTTGATAAACAAAGACGACAGTGGATTCCGATGATCGTAAGAGATCTTTGGAAAGCGCACTGCCGTCTTGCGGTCTGGCGAAAAGCTCTTTATGTAGTTTTTTGCTGCCTTTTTGCCTGAAAGAACCTCAGGTTAGGGCAGAATTGACTTTTGTTCCTACTTATTCCTGATTTGGGCAATATCCCAGTGGATAGTCTGCTAATGAATCAAGATCTTTACAAGAATATTCTCTCATGGCTAAGGAATTAAAGAAATTGTGATCATATCGAATATGTTCGGATGTAGGATCGCTGCAAGAATCGTTGGTGCTTATACTCAATGTCAGCTTTGAATCTTCTCTCGAATTGATGGTCACACTCAAGATTTTGATATTATGGTTGAAAACGTTAATCTCCATATACGTCTCCTTTCGTTAGTTCCATGTACGGAAAGCTCAGAGCTCTTTTTTTAGTGGTTTTGATCTAAATAGATTCAGGAAAAAAGAAAGACGACAGTGGATTCCGATGATCGTAAGAGATCTTTGGAAAGCGCACTGCCGTCTTGCGGTCTGGCGAAAAGCTCTTTATGCGGTTTTCTTAATCTTCCTATATGTAAGTTGTAGTCTTCCATCAGAAGAAATGGTTATTATTGTCTTGCAATTTTTATATTTTTGTATAAAAACCGTACGACTATTGTTTAGATATCCTATAAGTGTGTTATCATGGTTTCTGACTTCTATCATCTGCTGTTCCTTTCTGTCTAACTATGCTTAAAGTAGGATTTTATAAATCTATATTCAATTTTAAATTTATTGTTGACATCATCGATCGACAGTGATATAATAACATATTAAACTTGATTTTGTCAAATCGCGCCTAATGCGGCATAGTTGCGCGGTTTCTATGAGGTGATTGGACAGGTTAAAAGACAGGCTGATGGATACAGTAAAGCTGTCACGAAACGGATTAAAACTGATCTGTACGGTATATATGGTGTTTGCACATATACTGTTCGGATTTTATTACAGCAATCATATATTATTTAGAGCGGTATATACCATCGGCGAGTTTGTGCCGGTACTGTTTATATACTTCATGGCGGAGGGATATACTTATACTTCCAACAAAATAAGATATGGTATCAGACTCCTTATGTTCGGGATCCTGACACAGCCTCTTTACTACGTTAGTGTCGTGACAAACAGGGATAGACTGAATATCGTGATCACGTTTGCGGTATGTGTGTTTCTGTTCTGTATATATGAACGAGAATGGAATGTGGCGGCAAAGATCGCAGCCTCTCTTCCGCTACTTGTCCTCATCAAGTTCTGCGAAGGTGATTATCTCTATCTTGCGATTGCAATTATCTGCTTCGCTTACAAGAAGTACAATAAGACATCGTTGGAGGCCGCATTCCTGTATTCAGGGGCGGCTTTTATATTGTATTATGTGGTAAATTCACTGATCATAGGAGCGAGCCTTGATACGTTCCTGTACTTTATGGGATGCGTTCCGGGGATAATGATAGGATATCTTCTGCTAAAATGTCACTATGATCCTTCGATTAGAAGCGGTTCAAAAGCAGTTAAGTATGCGTTTTATGTTGCATATCCGGCACACTTTGTACTGCTTGCGATGATCCATGTGGCACAGTATTACGGGTACCTTCCCAAAGCGGTGATGTGAATGGAACTGATCTTTGCATTTATCTTCATAATTGCTTTCTTTGCACTGGCATTCAACGCGATGCTGGTATTACTTCAGATTGGGATTGTACTTGGATGTGCATGGTGGGTATTGAAGATCATTGCGATAGGAATGAAAAAGATGTATAGGGCGATATTGAGATAAAAAAATCGAGGCCTGCATTTGCAGGCCTCATTTTATGATTATTTCATAAAGATTGCTCTGACGATGTAGTCGTTGGTCATGACCTTGCCGTCGTAGTCCCACTTGTCAAAAGTCTTACCGTCAACATCTTCAACGGTTTTCGGGAACTGACTGTCGGCGATGGTAGTACCGGCTGTTACCTGGGATGAGCCTATCACGCGACCATGGGAGTCTGTAAAATAGACTGTAACCTTAACTGCAGCGGTCTGTTTACCGTCGGCCTTTCCGCCGGGCTGTGCCGGAGCAGAAGGTGATGCAGGAGCTGCCGGTGTTGATCCGCCGCCGGTTTTTCCGTGTTTTTTGAGTATTGCTTGGGCTTCAGGATCATTAAGATCGAATAATTCTGGATGATTAATAAGAGCATTCTCCATACGAGCTTCTGCGTCCGCTTGAGAAGGAAGAACTGAAAATCCGCTTGGGTCGCCTCCCATTGCGTTCCAGAGGTCCCAAGGCAAACAGTATTCCTTCACGCCACTAATCCCGATCAATCCAATAAAGCCGATCAGCGTTGCCAGTGACAGTAATTTTACAATCTTACTCATTCCTCTTCCATTTGTAAACTTTATGTTCTTCATTATTATCTTGCTCCTTTTCTGATATTGTTCTGATGCTTTGTGATACATATGTTGTATATTACTCTGTTAGTAATATAACATCTCAGTATTTATCAGATTTTTGGATTAAAATATCGTACATATAGAAATGATAGACCAATTTGGTCTATAAAGCAATAGTCCATCTCGGTCTACTGTATATATTTCTTATGATATACAAACGGATCCGAGATTTACGGGAAGATAACGATTTGAAACAAAGAACACTTGCCGAGTATCTCTCTATTTCGCAAAGAGCATATTCAAGATATGAAACCGGAGAAAGGGCTATACCAGTAGAGGCTCTTTCTAAGCTGGCGGATTATTATGGAGTTTCAGTAGATTATCTGATTGGAAGAACTGACAAAAAATAGATAACGACAAACTGTATCGGATAAAACAAATAGAAAAAATACTTCGAAAACAGGGACGTGCTTTTATTATGGACTCGATCGCCATCATAAGCATAACTAACGAGAAGAAACCCACCAAAAGCATGAATTAAAAAAACAAGAAAACATTCAAGTCCATAGCCCCGATATACTATGTTGCGGATAAGCGAATAATAGACAACAGCACTGAAGTTCCATATGAATGAAACACACGCTGCCCCGATGAAGGCAGTTAATAGGTTGATCTGATTTCTTTTATAAAAAAACAGAAGACTTACAAATATTGGATATAGAAACTCACCTTCACACATGATGGAAGCTAAGAACAGGGCGAGAAGTAACAATATCTTTACGGCTGTACCGAGACTTTCGTTATTGAGGACATAGAGAATGCCAAGACATATCACAAAGGAGAAGCATACATTAAGTCTTTCCTCACCAAGCAAATAAAGTCCTATCTGCGCGGCAATCCCACACAAAGTAAGCCTCAATACATATCGTTTGAGTGATCGGGTATGATAGTAACCTTCAAATATGAAGTAAGCCATAACTACACCGGTGAGCTGACTGGCGATATCAAATGCCTCTCCCCATATGGTTTTGGGAGCGATGAAGTGACCTACGTGCCCCAAAGACATCAGTATTACAACGAATATTTTGATTTGAGATTGTGAAAGCTTATATTTCATAGTATATCCGGGTATCAGTAGTTGTGCAGTATATCATACTGGATTGAGAAATCTATCTGTCCCATGTACCTGCCTTTGATATTCTCAAAAGGTATGTAAGGGTTCTGCCAAAATCTTGCATCAAGAGAGTTTTCTCTGTTGTCGCCGAGCATGAGGTAACAGCCTTCCGGTACATTGAATACCTTGTTACAGTTAGTCTCTATGTCGTTTGCGAGGTACTGGCTCTCATCTGTAAAGTGTCCGTTGATAACTACCTGTCCGTCGATGAACTCTACCTTATCTCCGCCGACTCCGATTATTCTCTTACCGAGCAGGCAGTTTGTCTCGTCTGACCACATGATCACAACATCGCCACGCTGAGGCGCATTGTTTTTGTAAGCGAGACGGTTATAGAACACTGTGTTGCCGGTCATTAACGTCGGCTCCATAGATCCGGACTGTACTACCGCTATCATGATTATCTGCGAGAACAATATCCATGCTACAAGGATCGGTATAAGAAGTTCTACTACATCGATAACCATCTTCTTGTTTATTTCGATTGTTTTCATACCACCAATATTATCATAAAAGAGACCGAAGGATGGTAAAAGATCATAAAAAGAAGAGAGTACAATAAGTCACTGTACTCTCCATCATTATGACTACAACAGGCGCTGATTAGGGATCTACCGCCCAGTAAGAGATCTCATACTTCCCCTGACCAAAGTTGGCGGTAATATCCGTAAGTTCAAAAGCGATTCTGTCATGATTTATACCTTCGAAGAACTTTTTGACGTTAATTCCGAACTGGCTGTTCGACAAAAGAAACTCGCGCTCATTCCACGTAGGATCTTTTATCTGATCAAGGCATTTGAAAAGCTGTTTAACAGTCATCCTATGACCCCGTCCATGTTCATCCTCTATAAGAGGAAGTTCAAGATAGCCATAAAACTCCTTAAGATCCATTTTGATCAGATCAATTACGTCATCGCGCGCGATTTTTGTGGAGTGCGGAGTTACTACAGTGATATACCAGGCATCTTTGTTAACCTCAGGAGAGTAACGTTTTTTCTTCATATTGCGAATCGTGTATCCATGCTCGTCTGCGACTGCCTTGTCGACCTGTTGTAATGCACGTTCGCGGGAAATGCGAAGAGCCTTCTGAAGGCCATTGTATTCTGACTTAGAGATGGTAACTGAATCATCGGATATGGATGTATCATGTAATTCAATTAACTCATTGTAGTCAGCTATAGGGAGCTTAACCTGCTGAGCTTTTTCGGGTGTTGTCTTAACAGTTTTGCCATCGGATTGTTTTCGTAAAAAGATATGTTTTTGTTGATCCATAAGGATTCCTCCTTTTTAAATTAGGTAGTGACCGGCGATAACTGATACTCGCCCGTGGCCGAGGGCGATACTTGTCTTTCTCATCGCGGCACGGTCGTAACGTTTGCCAGCTTTATCTTTTCTGCAGCAATACACATCGCTCTGATACTTTTGTTTGGTGCCGGAGTTAAAGCGATCATAAGGTATAGATTCTATGGGCCTTGCTATCTTATGATACAATTCGTTGGCATAGTCAGCACGGTAGCTGTGTATGTCGGCGTGAGCAGGAACATTCAACCAAACCTTTTCGGTTGCGGGTTTAGATTTCATACGCCTGATGACATCCTCTTTGTGATCTCCGATGATCGGGGCATATCTACTTTTTCCGCCCTTGTCGGTACGATGGTGCAGAAAATAGTCCTGACTGGGGAATGTCTCTAAAGCCTTTTTGAGTTCTTTCATATGTTTGATTTCCGACGGAGCAAGGTTGTTCTTTGACTTAAGCGACATTAATTCGGCGATCATCGATTTCCTGTCAGCAAGATCTGCTCCACGAAGCTTTTTTAAAATGTTTCGGCGACAGCCAGTTGCGCGGCAGAAGTTGACAAACTCCCTATTATTTCGCTCGCTGAAGTGTTTATCAGCATCAACGGGTACTCGGCTACGTTTGATGTCAACGCGACGACGCTTTGGTGCGAAGAAATAATCTTTGTCATCGGGCGAGATACCAAATAGTTTGTTAAGTGCTTGTCGCTTGGTTGTTATGGTATACGGACTTAATGGCTGACCTCTGTTTCCGCCGTTATCAACAATATATTGAAGATACTCTTTGACATACTTCCTTGCCGACTTAAGTGTAGTGCAGTTCGGGTGATGTTCGGCAATATATCTTGCAAAATGTTTGCAGTTCTTCCAATACCCTCTGAAGGTATTATACGAGTATATTGCATCTCTATCTGCCTTGAGGATTTTTGCTGCATGTTTGCTTGTCCCGACGCCTTTGTGAAGCATCCCAGTGAGGCGTGTATATATCTGCTGTTTTAAGTCCCGTTTGTATTCCTTATTTCGTCTACCCATGTGGTCACCTCGTATCAGAAGAACTGCAAATAATACGTTAAAGCTAAAGCGGCTTAATGTGTCACTTTGTGAACGCAATCAGCCAACACTCTTTTTCATTCCCTTTCAGGCGGGTCTTATGTACGACCGACATTACACTTTTGTCTCGCTTATGTGTGCGGCCTTTTCTTTTTGTCTACGGGGGTGAAGGTCCCTCGGATCCTTGTGGAGTGGATCAACTCCTCAGAAATACGTTATTCTGACTCCATTTCTGGGGTAATACAAATTCAGGTTAATATTACCCTTATATCCGTTTACCCCGCCACCATCGCCGGCTCGTTCCGATCCCGCGATCATGTCGCGGTAAACCGATATGAGGGCGGCAAGAAGTGGCTCTGTTGCTATCATCAAGACTCTCTGACCTGATGGGTCATCAAGCCTCTTTGATAACAAGCACCTTTCAAAAGATGCTCCGGTGCAATGCCTCACACGAAACGGAGATGTCCGCTTCGTGTGTAGGCAAAAGATGGTCATGCAACCATCTCGATGGTTCTTGTTGCATCGTCATAGACAAAAACAGCCGGTTCCATCTGCAGGATATCCTCTACCTCAGAGGCATTTACCTCCCTTACCATTTCTACGTATTGAGCATAGTCTGGGTTATCATCGCTTACTACGATGAGTTCCTCTGTAGATGACGGAAGAATTACGCACCGACTGATACCATGTGAAGCTACGTAGTCGTGGAAAGCCTCAGGAAGGGCGAGAAGTCCGGCGCCGTGTGCAGAATTGGAATATGTTCCAACATACATAGGCACCACATCCTCCATTTCGTCCGGCATACCCAGGATTTCCGCCATGGATCTGAAGCATGATTCCTTCAAGCTGTTCTTTTTTGCTGCAGCAATAAGCTCCTGTTCGGAGACTCCTGCTGCCTCAAGTATGCCTTTGTTGACTTTAATACTGCCAAGATTAGCACCACACTGAACCTCGATCCTGTAGTAGATCTCAAAGTTCAGGCAACTCTCCTTAAGAATGTCTTCATTGGATGGCTTCTGGGCACACACATAGGTGTGTTCGAGGATATAATCTCGAGACAAGATATCTTGGATGTTGATGTCCGGAACCGGTGTGTCAAGCAGGCTTCTTGCCCGGTCGACAAAGGCTTCAACGGTTTCATCCTGGGAGTGATAGATGACGGGAGAGATGGCTGGATCGGATGTTAAGATCCTGAATCCGGTACACTTTACGCCATTTTTCACTGTCTCGATTTCCTCACAGTTGATGTTTGCTGCCTTAAGAGCATCTTCGATTTTCAAGGTACTGTTCATTTTCGCGTCCTTTCTACCCGCTGTTTGCGGGTTTTAACATTGTTTAACCCGCATAACGGATATAAAGTTGCGACTGCATATATCTCTGATGTGAGATGTAACATATGCAGTTTTGTGCCTGTAACTGCCAAGATGTTGGTATTGTCACAAGCCGGTAAAAAAATTACCAACGAGCCGTTTTTTTTAGGCTCCGCTCAGGGCCTGATGGTCTATGCTTCTCGCCCTGACGAGATAAAAAAACGACCGGGGACAAACTGCACGTTTATCCTCGATCGTGATCTAATTATATTATAGGATAAGTTCTTCTATATGAACAGCCCCTGATTTTATAGTATTGATACTATTTCGTATCGGGTCCTCAACCAATTCAGAATCACTTTGGCGACGTTGTCTTCAAGTTCGCCAAAACGGACTTTGTAACCTATCTTACGTTGCTCTTGGAGCAGATCTGACTTGTTTCGGATCAATGAAACATCGGCCATGATTTCGTCTATTACTCTGCTATAGTGCCTGTTCAAGACAATAGAGAGTTTAGTTTTTATCATTTCGGGGGAATTGGATTCGGCCGAGGCTTCAAGAATCGCATCAACAATATAATCATACACTTTTTCACAAAAGACACCCTCATGTTTCATTCTCTGTAGCGAAGGAACAAACAAAGGATATAGTTTATTGCGAGGAACGGTTGTATACAGAATAGATCTGGTAGTGTTTACAGCTCTGTCAATATTGTTAGAAATGACTGATTCAATGGCGATATTCATATGAAAACCCTCCTTACATATATATTCTACTTCTGAGCTTGACGGATTTTAAGACCTTTTTTTGGCCATGTAGATCTTTGTGATATAATCGTATTACTTACTATTTGGGAGAAAACGAGGATTGCTATGCTATGAAGAACAAAACTATTTTTGTTTCTGTATTGATTATGTCGATGATGTTGGCGGGATGTAACACTGCTGGGGTGTCAGATACTACCCAGAAGACTGAGCCAGCAAAAAATACTGAAGAAATTGCGACAACTACTCCAACGCCAACGCCAACGCCGGAGCCTACGGAAGAGCCGGCGCAGTTGATAGCGTTTGCGGGCGAGTATGAAGAGACGATCACAGGTGATAACGGTGATGTCATTTTTGCATACAATTTGCCGATTGAAGAGGACTTGGAGGTAAGGGTCGAAGGAAAGAAAAGCATTACAATGGAATATGTTGCGGATGAGTCTTCGATCATATGCTCTGTTACCTATTATAAGAGAACTGATAAAAACGATAGAGAGAAGGAACTGCAGGAGTATATCGACAAACCCAAGACAGAGGAACGCGTGATAACGATTCAGCATGACGATGTAATGGAAGAAGGAACAGAGACATACAGCATCATTGCGAATAAGTTGGATGATATTGTTACGGATATAGGTGAATTTTCTTATTATAGAGTCTACGAAGCCTCTGGTTCGGCGAGGTTTGATAATAAAAGGTTTACAGAAGAAGCATTTATAAATACGGGTGACTATGTATTACATGCAAGAAAAGCTTCCGGAGATCCTAACAAGCTTTATGCTAAACATGCTGATGAGACGCTTGTAGAGATGCTCAAGGTAGCATTTAACGATGTGTCATATAAGAATAAGCTTGTTGCGGATAATTCATATGACCCGAAATTGTCATATGTAGCTATTTCAGGCATTGATGATACATCAGATGATAAGGTTACAGAAGATACAACGGATGTGGTTGCAGCTGATGAAGTTCAGATGGAAGTTCAGAAGGACCAAAACGTAAAAACTGAAAATGATGAAAAGACAACAACGACTGATAAATATCTAAATAAGAAGACGGAGGCGAAAGAAGTCGCATCTCTGAGCGGATCCTTCTTTTATTCATGCACAGATATGGATGGAGTCACCTGGTCGATTACAGGAAACTCATCCAAACCGGTTGAAGGAACAACAGTTAAATGGAGCGGAGTATATCCGGGATGTTATAACGCTATTGCACCATTAAATGCTAACGGAAGCATTAATTATGGAGCTCAGGTTAAGAATGTGAATAGTTTTACACTAACTGGGGCATTTGCACAAAATGGAGTTATCATGTGGATAAATGCATGGGAGTCAGACGGTGACGGCGGAATGGATGCAGCTGTAAAGTGGTATCCGGACGGACATTATGAAGGATAAAGATCCATATTAATTGTTCGAGATAAAGGTGTCCTAAAACAGGACACCTTTCAAAGATATATAAAATAAAGGATTGCAGACATTTGGTGGGCTGTATAAAACGAAAGTAGCCAACTTATATTGTTTTACTGATTGAGAGGGAGTATTTATAGACATAAGAAAAGGACTCTTGCCCTCCGCTATTCAGCAGTGTATCGAGTCCAAAAAAATGGTGTGGCGAACCGCATATATCCAATGCAGACCCACACCTTGTATACTAATAATAGTCTTCTCACTTAGAAAAGTCAAGTATATCAGCGGATTTTGTAACAATTTTCATCCGTTTAAAGTGTTTGGATATATTGAACTCTCGCGTAAAGTCGCTTATTGCGTTCTCTTCGGTTAGTTTGCATCGACGAAGATCGATTATTACATTACGAGATTGGCCGGCAGCACCTTGCATAACGTTCTGAGCTGTGTATTTTGACTTGCCTTCTGGAGACTTTATCTCCCACGGAATACCATTCATCATGATATCTGGCATACGAAGATGCTTGATCTGAGAAGGTGGTATTAGCTCCACATCAAAGCCGTTTTGTAGCAATAATTTTACGGTTGCATATTCGTGATCCTGCAAGTGGACACCATTTGTTTTAAGAATACCTTTTTTCATACAGATGATTTTATCATATAAATCCATTAAGTAACATCAAAATGTTATTGCGTTTATAATGCGTTTACGGAGAAAACTGAATTAAGGCACTGATTCATTTCCTCCTTTATTTTCTAAGTAAAACTGATTTTTGTAATGACGAGTTCGGTACTTCGAGTCCCGTCTCGCGCTCTTGCAAAGAAAGAAGGATACCCGAAGAGGTATCCTTCTTTTTTTGCAAAGAGCATCAGGATCGAGACGGGACGACCTGTCAGGATATGTAGATAGGAGGGGCCCACGAAGTGGGAGGAACCTTCTGACGGCAACGATCCTGGAATTTATCGTGGCCATAGAGAATGTGGCTGCTCCGGCATCTTCCATCATCGACGATTTCCAGGCTGTTGATATACCCTTGAATTATGCGGCTCTCTTCATGCGACCGTTTCTGTTCGTCTAACTGACACTGGCCTATCGTGTCTGGTGCGACAAAAAGAGACAGCTTCAATGATCGTGCTTCTGAAATGACCCGATCCTGTCGAGGCTCTCTTCCATTTTTTCCGCCAGGGAACTATCGGAATTAAAAGCGAGGATGAAGCGTCCTTTCTTCTTCAGCGCATCTGTTTCAACGCGGATCTCCTGCTTGAGAGCTTCGTACTTGATTATGATATCGTTTTCCTTGGCGAATCTGCGTACTTTTCCCATTATGTTCAGTGAATAGTTCAGATCTACGATAAGGATCCCGTAGAACATACCGACAACGAAGGTGAAGGCGATATTATCGTCAAACCATATGACAAGCTTTATCACATATTTCTGTACGAAAAAATAATAGACAGCCGCAAGCAATGTCCAGATCACCGAGAATCTCAGGCATATGATCCCGCCGATATTAAACCGTTCGTCGGAATAGTCCCAAAGCTTGATCTTCATTCCTTTGATAAAGATCAGACCCGCGATAAACTCGATGAGTGTCATCATGGCTCCCATAGAAAGTATCTGGACGATCACCTGCAGAAGATCCAGTTCGCGTATCACATCATCGCCTATATAGGGGATCAGCGACATAACGTATAACGCCAGAAGCACAAACCCGTAGAGAGGAAGGCACGGCCCGGTAAGAAAGCCGGGGTTGATCCATTTTCTCTGCGGATTTTTTGTGGAGATGAATCTTCTGAAAAACAGCTCAAGTCCCCAACCGAACATACTGCCGACCATGAACAGGAATGCGACGGTAAGAAAAACAGCTTCAAAAGCAGTCATATTATCCAATATCAGAACAACTCCTTTGATAAAATGATGATCTTCGATCCGTAAACGGATAGATGAGACCATTATACCACGGGCGTGATATAATGATGCCAAAAGCACTTATCTCATCCTCGGAACAATTGAATACCTCAGATAGCAAACTTCCATAATCATTGAATTCAGCCACATTATGTGCATCTTCAAATTCTTTAACTGATAAGATCAGTAAGTTCTAAATAAGATAAATACTCTTGTGGTTTAATGTCTAAGTATGGTCTGGATACTTCTGTTTTTGTCTCAGAAGTATTCTTCACATTGTCGAGTTTGATCATCTTTTATGTTTGTCAGCCTCTTTAAATCTTTTGAGAATATAATCAAAAAGCTTCTCTTTTAATTTGCTTAGTTGGTCTTCTTCGGACGAATACTCGTAAACATTATCATCAGTTCCCACAACTATGTAATTCCCCTCACCTGTATTCTCCAGCGCAAGTCAAGTATATCAGCGGATTTGATTTACGCTATCAATCAATTGCCCGGTATTGACAAAAAAACGGATTGATATTATAGCGTAACTATAAATTAGTTGCAAAGAGCTTTGTATGTCAAAAAAGGAAAATTTGCTAAAAAAGTTAATACAAAAGCCGAAACCAACAAATTTTACCACACGTGAACTTGACACACTTATGAAAAACTATGGGTGTAAAAAGATCGAAGGGGGGGCAGAGGATCGGGTATTGGATATTTGCATGAAACTACTAAACGTATAATTCAATTTGATGGACCTCATCCGGGTAATGAACTATACAGGTATCAGATTAAAATGGTGATTCAGTTTTTGAAAGAAGTAGGTGATATAAAATGATTACATCATTAATGGAGTTTATGTAAAAAGGGAGTTAAAGACCGAAGAGACATGATATAATCAAGTAGAGGATAGAAAAATGATCTTAACAGAAATCACTGAATTGAAAGATATATGGGCCAATCACAATCATTATTATGATGATATGGTTAAGTTCTGCATAGACCGAAAGAAGAGAATAGTAGCGTTAGATGCGGATATGCACATCGATCTTGAATATGAATTATATGATAATGGATCTGATCTTGAAGATATATATGGCGGCAACATTATGAAAGATCCTGTCGAGGTCATTTGGGAAGCCCATCCGAATATTGAACGTAACCGAACTCTTGGTATAGGAAGAGGCCGTGAAATCACAGATGAAAAAACGGCGGATGAATTGTTTGAGATCCTGAAAGAGTGGATAAGGTAGGGGTTTTATGTCTAAAGAGTTGTGGTATTCCTTAGGGATAAAGGAACAGATGTCAAATATCCATGGAGAAGTAGTTCGTATGGTCAGAGCGAGAAATAACTATACGGACGGAAAATCATCTGAAGATCGTTCCCAATCATATTTGAACAAAATACATGATCTTATCATCATGACATATGAAGATCCCAAAAATGTTCAAAGAGAACAGGAACTTGTTGATGAAGAAAATGAGCTTAAGAGATGGATGAATAAAGAAGTCGACGACAGATATATTTTGAGATACTGGGAGCAGTACACAAACGCTATAAGCTAACGAGATTAATCCGCGTCCAAAGTGCGTCAACAAAGGAAATAGTTAAGTAGGAGAAATGAAGGAATAAAATTACTGCAAATAATCATGCACCGTCTTCTTGAAGGCGGTGTATTTCTTTTCCGGAATAGGTATCTCTTTGCCGTTCGAGAGAGTAACCATGAATCTCTTGATACAATCGTTGTTATCCTTACACGATATTCGGCGTTATCGGTGTGTATAACCGAACTCCTTCCGTTATTAATACTGTCGACCCATACGAGTTATTAGAGACAAATATATTGACATGGATATTTATATTTGCCATAATTTTCCCACTATTACAATTGTTTTCAGAAAATAAGAGGAGGAATTGTAACGTATATGGAGGATAAACAGCCAAGACTGAAAAAACCGATCATAAGTCGTATATTGGTGCTTATGATTGCAGGCATTCTTATCGCCGGAGCTTTTTCGGGCTGCGGAAGCTTTGCAACAAATGACCCCAACTTTGCAAAAGGGGATCCATGGATCGATTCCGATTTGCTGGGTAGCGTGTCGGAAAGTGATGAGATAAGGCTACAGGATGATTTTGCGGCAGCGGCAAACAAGGATTGGATTTTGACCGAAGGGGCAGTCCTTCAGGGCAGGAATTTTGATCATATTGCTGATGTCATAAATGATAATAAGCTTGTACTTCTTGAAGATGATTCGCTGACCGGAAAGGAAGCGGAGGAACTGAAGAAATTTGCGGATCTGGAAAAGGACTGGGATTACAGAGCATCTACAGGGGTGGAACCGTTGCGTCCGTATATTGATTCCATAGAAGAAATTTCGAGCATTGATGAGTATTACGGCTGGATAACGGATATAGAGAAGAATCCTCTCGGGATCGCTCCCGTTGGGGTTGTAACGGCTCCAACCAGATTGAGAGCGTTTCCAGATGAAATGATGGTTCAATATACACCGGCGGATCTCTCTCTCGGTAGTCAGAGCGCATATTACAGCCTTCTCGGACCTTCGCTTGAAATAAAGGAGATGACGGACCGAAAGGTTTCCTATATCCTGGGCAGACTCGGCTATGCTGAAAAAGATATCGACAGGATATTGAAAGAAAACTATGCTGTCGAGAAGGAGTTTGCGGCTATCATAGAACCCGATGATAATGATGAGGATGCCGAACTTAAGTATACGGACAGTTATGACGACATCATTGCAGCAGCGGGCACATATCCCCTTGATGCTTATATGAAAACGCGCGGATTTACGAATATTGAGCATATGGTAGGATACAAAAATTATCTGAAGAAGGTGTCCGGGATATGCACGGATAAGAATCTTGCCGGGCTTAAATCCATGCTGACGGTAGAATTGATATTGAAACTGGGATCTTACCTTGACCGGGATACATATGATACGTTTGATAAATTATCCAAAACCGGAACCAAAAAGGAAGTGCCCGATAATAAGAGCGATGCCGACAAAGAAAGGGATCTTCTGTGCGAAAACATAGCGACGAGCGGTCTTGTGGCGGCTATGGATAAGCTCTATCTTGAGAAGTTTGTTGATCCGGAATCGGCCGAGGAGCTTACCAACCTGACAAAGGATATCATAGAGGTATACAGGAACGATATTTTTCCCAATGAGGACTGGATGTCGGAAGAGGGAAGGGCTCTTTGTATCGAGAAACTTGATGCTATAACTCTGAATGTTATCTATCCCGATCTTTCACAGATCGACTACAGCAGCCTCAATATAGTTCCTAAAGAAGAGGGCGGTACTTATCTTGATGCTTATCTTGAAAGCATGCGGTACTTAAGCAGGATGAAAGGTCAGAGGGCAGGAAAGAAATATGACGCGTCAGAATGGTTTCCTTACGAAACGCAGCTTAGTACCACCATCACCAATTCGGTATATGTACCGATGGCTAACAGCATAAACATTTATGCCGGCATCTTGTCAGATCCCGCTTATCACAAAGGGATAAGTAAAGAGGAACTGATGTCTGGAATCGGTGTTGTAATCGGGCATGAAATAACGCACGGGTTCGATAATAACGGTGTTAAGTTCGATAAGGACGGGATCAAGAACAAATGGATGTCTGAGGAAGACCAGAAGGCGTTTTCCGAAAAAGCAGGAAAAGTCTCGACATTCTATACACTGCTTCAGCCGTATAAAGGCTCGGGATTTTATGTAGGTTCAAACGTTGTAGGGGAGGCCGTTGCCGATATGGGCGGCCTGAAGGCGGTGCTTACACTGGCTTCTAAAGATCCGGACTTTGACTATGATAAGTTCTTCCGTCATTATGCACTCCTGTGGGCATCACAGATATCCCCGGAACAGGAACAGTATTACTTCAAGAATGATGAACATCCGCTGAACGTTTATCGTATAAATGTTGGCGTACAGCAGTTTGATAAGTTTTATGAGACATATAACGTACAGCCCGGGGACGGGATGTATTTGGAAGAAAAAAAGAGGATAGCAGTCTGGTAAACATTTTCGGGAGGATATAGAAATGAGCGATACACAGGCAATGATAAAACTTGAGAATATAAAAAAGTCCTATGGGAAGATTGAGATCCTGAAGGGTGTCAACATGCAGATCAACAAAGGGGATATATATGGACTTATCGGCAAGAACGGTGCCGGTAAGACTACGATATTCAAGATGATACTTGGCCTTTCTGAAAAGAATGACGGTACAGTATCGATTGAGGGTAGCACGAACGAAAAAGAACTTATGCAGAACAGGAGTAAGATAGGGTTCCTTGTCGGAACAAAGTTCTACAATTATCTATCGGCCAGAGAGAACCTGAAGTATTATGCGACTGTTAAGGGAATTAAGAACAGTAAGGAAGAGATAGACAGAGTTCTTGAGGTTGTCGGACTTAAGGATGAAAAGAAGCCGTTTAAAAACTTCTCTTTAGGTATGACTCAGAGACTCGGTATAGGGAATGCGATACTCGGTAACCCGGATATCCTTATACTTGACGAGCCGACAAACGGACTCGATCCACAGGGTATAGCGGATGTAAGACATATGGTCCAGCGTTTCAGAGATGAATTCGGTATGACGGTCATAGTCAGCTCGCATATTCTCGGAGAACTTGAGCACACAGCGGACAGGTTCGGTATCGTTAACGGCGGTGTTGTTGTTCGCGAGATAACTCAGGACGACCTGAAGGAGAAGCAGGCCTCGGTCGAGATAGCAGTTGATGATCTTCCCAAAGCCAAAGAGGTGTTGACTGCCAATAACATACGTATTGTGCGCGAGGTTGAGGAGAAGTCGACACTTGAAGATTACTACTTCAGACTTGTGGGAGGTAGCAAAGAATGAGACAGCTTATAAAGGGAGATATCGCAAGGATACTCAGAAAGAAAGAGATATACATCTTTGCTTTTATTCTGTATGTCATACTCTTTTCCGTAAAGAGCAAGACAGAGGTGGAGGATCAGATAGACAGTTTTGAGAGCATGGTCGCACTTATAGGAATGCTTATGTGTCTCGTTCCTGTATATATTACGGTATATGGAGATGAGATTCGCACAGGTTCCATGCAGACCGTCATTGGACGGGGAATGTCAAGACGTAAAGTCATCATCAGTAAACTGATCGACTGTGCGATACTGTTTACCATGATGTTCATGGTCTTCCTGCTTCTCTTCTTCGTCAAGAATGCAATTGCAGGTTTGACTCTTACACCGAAGCAGAATTTTATGGCATCAGTATATGTACTGTTAACCTGCATAAGAGCCACAGGATACTTTGCCGTAACAGGTCTGTTCCTGTTTTCCTCATGGAATGTCGCCATAGGCCTTACAGCATGCGTGATGCTCGTGTTTGCAAATGTTGCATTTGGTCTCGTTCAGACAAACATGCATATTCCCATACATGATTATTGGATAGATGGACTTGTCAGTTCCGCATATAATGATCTGCTGATCGGTGATTTTCCGTGGAAGCTGATTGCGATGGTGGCGATATACATCGTGGGTGCCGTGATTATTACGATTAAGATCTTTGACAGGAAGGAGCTCGATCTATGAATAATCTTATCAGAGGAGATATCAGACGCATTATATCCAAGAAGTCGCTGTGGGTGGCTTTTGTTGCTGCGCTTATTACAAATATTTTACTTGTCGTGTTCTACCTTTTCACCATGAATTACAGTTCTATCAACTATATGCAGGGAAATATTGAAGGGGTGGCGGATTTAGGAGGGATGATTATCGGCATAGCGGTGTTCATTGCGGTTTATTCCGATGATTTCAGGTCCATGATTATAATCAGTATCATCGGAAGAGGCACTTCAAGACTGAAAATCATCATCGCCAAGTTCATAAACAGCGTCATCATAACGATTATACTGTATGCACTGTTTGCCTTGGAGGTCTGTGCCATGACAAATGTAATGGGTATTGAACTGTTACCTGATGAAAGACTGGCATTGTGTCTTGGAGTGTTCAGGGGAATATACCTTACGATCGGATACGTGACTATGGCATCTATAGTGATATATGCGACCGGAAATAACGCTTTTTCCGTATTCATGCTTGTAATGTTTTACCTTATCATACCGAATGTACTTCCATTGGCGTCCAATTTGCCGGTTGTTAAGAACATACATATCGAAAGGTATGACTACAGCGGACTTTGCTCAAACGGCATTTCTGACATAATACTCGGGATGAAACCCCGGGGAGTATTGATACTTATATCAGCTTTCATAATTTATGTGGGAGCATCTCTTGCAATCGTTTTCAAGGTATTTAACAAAAAGGAATTGGATTTTTAATATAAGTGAACTAATGGAAAGTCTTCCGTCTCGCGCTCCGGTCCGTGCTCGAAGATGTATAAGAGCATTGAAGACCGGAGGGGGAATATGGTACTATTACAATGTAGCACGAACCTGTTTAGGAGAAGGAGGTCCTGTTATGAAATCTATGGAAGAGTTATACAGAGAGATACAGGCGAACGAAGACCTGAAAAAAGAGTTTGTCTCAGCATTCAAAGAGGGACAGATCGAAACATTTCTGAAAAATCATGAATGTGATGCAGCTGCCTCGGATGTAATGGCATTTTTGACAGGTGTTAAAGATGAATCCATATCTGACGATGATCTTGAGAAGGTTGCCGGAGGATGTGATGTGACTCCGCATTGCACGGAGATATGCACTAAGCGAATCGAGTATTGCTGGTAATATGATTTTTAACTGTACAGTAGTGATATTATAGGGGCTGCCGCATCAGTTTGGTGCGGCGGCCCTGTATATAGGTGCTTATCATGGCTGTTTATGTACTGAATGATACTGCTCTTAGGTCCTGGTGGATGCTTCAGAGAGCTGTCGTCAAAAATATCAGCGGGGAGCAGCGAAGTGTCGCATCAGTCTCTAAGGAAGAGTTTGACCTGTTATTGAAATGCGATGGACAAACAATGATCCCGGAATCAGAGCTTTCAAAGAATCTTCTTGAACGGAGACTGATCCGTGTGGCAGAAGACGGCGAGAGAAATGATCCGTATCTGGACCACCGCTCTTACGACAACAGGTGTGTCCCCAACATGGGTATAAACATCACGGAGCGGTGCAACTTCAACTGCCTTCATTGTTATGAGGCTGTTGATAATCAGATACCACGTTCCGAAATGTCTCTTTCATCCTGCAGAGAGCTTTTAAAAGAAGCAGCAGACTGTGGAATCCAGAATATAAAGATTACCGGCGGAGAGCCTCTGATCCACAAGGACTTTATGGATATCGCAAAGAGCGTATATGAGTACGGTATGACCATTGACCGTATCAACACCAACGCTTTTTTTGTGACGTCTGATCTGTGTGAGGATCTACGGTCTTTAGACGATCATATCTTATTCAATGTTTCGTATGACGGGGCCGGATACCATGACTGGATGCGCGGAAAGAAAGGTGCCGAGAAGGATCTCATTGAAAAGATAAAAATGCTCGTTGACAGCGGCTTTTCTGTAAGAGCAGCCATGACACTCAACCGTGTCAATGCCGGAGCTGCTTCTGAAACCATGCACCGGATGGAAGAACTTGGCGTCCGGGAGTTTCGTATAATCAGGACTTCGGAGGTTCCGCGCTGGCGTTTGAATGCAGGCGATGCATGTCTGACAATGGAAGAGTATTACGATTCCATGCTGGAACTTTTCCGTCAGTATGCGGCCGGCCGGCCAAAGATCGCTCTGGATGTCTGGCATTTCGCAAAGGTGATTCCGGAAAATAAAAGTTATTATCTGGCACCGGTGATGTGTGCGGCAGATGATTTTCGGCCGGACCTGGTCATGTGCGGGAATGCGCGCGAGAATATCACGATCACACCGGACGGAGATGTATTTCCCTGCACACCGAGTCCGGGTCTATACAAATCATGCGGCATGGAATTCGGAAACGTGTTCAGGACAGGTCTGAAAAAAATACTGCAGGACAGCGACTACCTGGCATTTGTTTGTAAAGGCGTCCATGCAATATCCGATAACGATAAGAAATGTGCATCCTGCCGTTATTTCAGGCAATGTCTCGGAGGATGCAGGTTGTTCGCGCTGGGCATGAACGGTGATGTATTATCGCATGATCCCACAAAGTGCCTGTTTTTCGAGAACAGATATTATGAAAGAATAAAGGACGCTTTACCGGGATACCGGTGTATGAACAACGTGGATTAAAGATGGAAAGACCCAAAGATTATATACAGTATTATGAGCCGCGGTTAAAGGAACTGGCAGATTCTCTTGCAAAGAAAACGGGAGGATATCTGCTTTCCGAAAGCGCAAAGGAAAAAGTGATACAAGCCGGGGAAATGAGAGTCAGAAGATGCACTGCGGATTATTTTAATGATCTGAGCGCCCGGATCATAAAGGACGAAAATCCTCTTGCGCAGTTTGATCTTTCCCTGCTGACATCCGAAGACAGAGAAAAAGCCGCTTCTGTGATCCTGAAGGGGCTTGAGACAGGAGAGCTTGTCCTTCCCGAACGGCTGCAAAAGACAGTGGATGTGGTCTTTTCCAACTTTGAGAATTATTTCATCTATATGCTGAAGCTTATGAGCGATCACCGGGAGGCGGTCTGCGCACTTCTGTTTGAAGGAAAACCTTACACAAAGATCACGGATATTACTTTTTCGGGAGACATACATAACCACGGAAAATGCACTACGATCATAAAGACCGACGCCGGCAGATTTGTCTTTAAACCCCATAGCTGCAGGATAGATGAAAAGGCGTATGAATTCATCGGAAAATATTTTGGCGATGTTATCGTAATGCCGAAGGTATATGCGGTGGATGAGGAATTCGGAATATGCGAATTCCTTGAAAAAAGGATCGCAAATGGTGAAAAAGGAGCGAGGGAGTATTATTATTCCCTCGGTGGAACAGCTGCGGTCATTAAGATGCTCGGAAGCATCGACATGCATATGGAAAATCTCTTCGCGCACGGAACGAAGCTTGCTCTTGTTGATATCGAAACGCTTTTATATCCGTATCAGGAGGGTTTGGGACGTGGGAAAAACGTCGGATATTATGATCCGGAAGATGAGAAGGCCTTATCAAATTCCATGCTCAGATCAGCATTTCTGAACATGTACTATGTGGATAAGAATTTTGAAAAGGAATTCAGCATTCTTTTAAGTACCGATGAAGACGGAAGCGCTCCGGAAACGGACGGACAAAAACGGACGGTCCTTGATTTTCCGGAAGAATTTATCAGAGGATTCTCTGCGATATACGACCGGTGTCTGGAGAGAAAAGAAGAATTAAAGCGCGATATACCGGAATACTTTTCGAAACATATTCTTCGTGCGGTCGTCTGGGCCACAAGGTCTTACGGTGAAGTATTAAAAAGGCTGAACAGCAGTTATTCCTACAGGTCCGAAGAGTATTATCAGTCACAGCTTGACAAGCTTCCGGAAGTTCTCGGATCGGGAAAGGCCGTAAAGAACGACAATGTCACTTTATCGGAGATCAGGCATCTGAGTGAAGGAGAGATCCCGTATTTTTATACATATGCCGACAGCAGGGACATTTATGCTAACGGTTCAATGGTTGCCGCCGAATATTATACTTTGTCGGCGATCGAGAGAGTGTCCGGTATTCTGGACTCCATGGGAGAAGAGGAAAAACAGTTTGAGATCCGGCTGATGCGTCTGTCTCTTTCATACACAAGGGTCAAAAGGGAAAAGGAATCTCCCACACGCTCTCTTCGCAAAACGCAGTCGATCACAAAAGAAAAAGCCCTCTCTGTTGCAGAGGAGATCCTTGAACGGATTTATGACGACTCTCTGGAGCTGAAGTCCGGAGAGAGGACCTGGTTCTGCTTTGATCCAGGAACGGAAAACTGCAGTCTGATGAACGTCGGTCTGTATTCGGGAGTTGCAGGCATGGCGGTCTTCTTTGCGGCAATGACAAAGGCGTCTGTTACGGATGCCATAAAAAGAAAAGCGGAAAAATCCCTTGATTCTGCAATGCGAATGATTAAAAGGTTCGCAGATGGTATACAACTGACCGGAACCAAGGAAGACAGGCAGATAATATCCCTTGGGGAAGGCAACGGACTGGGAGGGATACTGAAAGCAATTGTCCTTGTTAACAGATATACGGACGGCGCATATGAAGACCTTCTGAAGAAGACAAAAGAACTTACCTGCAGTCTGGATCCCGCTGCCTTTGAAGATACGGATAAATCCGGCGGCATTTCCGGACTTATCGTCACGTTATGCCGGTACACGGAACTGTATTCTGATGAAAACATACAAACAATGATACAGAAGCTATCGGAAAGGCTTCGCGCACTAAAGACTCTGAAATATAAGGATATGCTCCTGTGGAAGACCATTAAACCCCATCCGATCTCAGGAGCGGTCCACGGAATGACGGGTATCGCGGAAAGTCTTATGATGGCGGATATGCGGCTTGGCAATACGGAATTTACAAAAGATGCAGAAGATGCGCTTGAGTTTGAGGACTCATGTTTTGATGCAGAATTGGGATGCTGGACGGACAGGCGCACCCCCGGTACAAGAAAGCCGGCAACAGGTAACTGCTACGGTCCGCAGGGAATGGGTATTATATGCACCCATTTGAAGAATGAGGGCATTGCGAACCGCCTGACGGAACATATCCGTAAGAATGCAGGGATTGCGATCCCGGGTTCAGAGCTTCACAGACTTGACCATCTTTGCTGCGGAAATATGTCGACCGTTGATTATTATCTGGAGACAGGTGATACGGACCGTGCCGGGGCTATCCTGGAGCAGATCACAGAAGATGCGGATCAAAACGGGGAATTCCGGCTCGGATTTGCCCAGTGCCGGTCCAATAATAATGTCACTCTCTTTTACGGACTTGCAGGCATTGGGTATGAACTTTTAAGATATACGGACAGCGAAAAATATACGACTGTATTATAATGGACCGGGGGATATGGATATTACAAAGAATATTACTACATCAGTTCTGTCTCCTGACGGACAGACAAAGACAAAAGAAATTACGGTCATAAGTGAACACACTCTTAATGTGGTCATAAATGAGCAACCCGTATACAGGATAGTATGCACGAAGGATCATCTCAGGGAACTTGTGGTCGGAAGGCTGGTTACGGACGGTGTTATCAAGATGAAAGATGACATCTATAACATTTTCTTCTGCAAGTATGAGAATGAAGCCGGTGTATTTCTGAATTCGGATATTTCATGGGAAGAAACGCAGCAAAATATACTTAAAAAGCTTCCGGACCATGACTGGAAAAGGGAATGGGTATTTAAGCTTGCAGAGGAATTTGGTAACGGAGCACCTATCCATGATAATACCGGGGCCAGTCATATCTGTATTTTGGCAAGACACGGAGAGACTCTCTTTATAAGTGAAGATATCGGCAGACATAATGCCGTTGACAAGGCGGTGGGATATGCCGTTCTTAACGATATCCCGCTTTCGGAATGCATGATTTTTACTTCAGGACGTGTTCCGGCGGACATGGTGGAGAAAATCATTGCCGCCGGGATCCCGGTTCTTGTATCAAAGTCGGTCCCAACTGCGGAATCAGTTAAACTGGCTGAAGAATACAATCTCAATCTGATATGCAGAGCCTGGCCGGATCAGTGCGAGGTGTTCACCGAATATAAAGATGAATAATTTATGAAGGAGGATTAATTTATGAGCAGGAAAAAGAAGAGACAGGTATCATCGGAGGTAAAGACCTGCTTCAGCTTTGCAGCCGGTTTTCTGATTGCCGGAATATTGTGCATCCTTTACGGTAAGATGTTTTATCATACGGATGATATGGTAAGTCCGGATGATATTGTTACCGGGAAAACGGCGACTGTCACGTCCGTAGAAAAAAGAGAGAGGAACCTTTCTCAGGACGATATTGAACATGAACGTAAAAACGGATTCACCGAGGATGAGATCCGATGGGAGTACTACGTTACATATTCCGTTGAAGACAACGGAAGAGAGTATACTTATTCGGATACCGCAAGATACAGGGAAGACGGATCCCACACACCACATGTGGGCGATACCGATGTCATAAATTATGCGATAAAGGACGGAAAGTTTATCCCTCATCCCGAAACTCAGAGCACGAACGGTGCTGTCATAGGAGGATGGATACTTATTGTTCTTTCCCTGCTTGCAGGCGGAGTGGGATTGTTTTTGAAAAAGTAGAAAGAAACGCACATGACTGACGATAAGATCACAACAAAAAACAGCCGCGAATCGATATTCTTAAGTGAACATCTGATGACAGCGGCATGCATATTTGTTGCCGTAACGAGCATCATCTCTCTCTTTGTCATACGTATGGACGGTGATGCCTTTGAACTGTTTGAGGCTCTTGTAAAGCTTGTGACAGCCGTGGGAATGTATCTGGCATTCAGGCATTACAACTGGGATGTTGCAAAGGGCCTGATGGGAGGTGTCCTGTTCTGTCTGATGTACAGGGAGGCGTACCTTGTCCTTGCAAGGCTCTGGGCGGAAGAGGATTTTGACACGTATCTCGTGGTAGGAGTATCAGGAAGCCTTTATCTGGCTGCAGCAGGTATGTCATTTCTGATGACCATCATCATAACGGTCAATCATTTCTTTATAAACTATGCAAAACACGGAAACCCGGAGAACGTGATATTTAACCGTATGGCTATCATATTCAAGTTTGCGGTGTATGTTGTCCTTCTGTCTGCAAACGCATTTTTGGGGTTTGATCCGGTGATCCTGTGGAAGAATGCTCTTCAGTATCTGAACGATATGGCAATACTGCTTCTTGTCGTAAACATCGAATCGCAGTTTGATTCGTTCAAGGTGCTTCGACAGGAGCTTCTTGCCGCCAAGCGTGAAAGAAGGAGAGCCGGCCGATGAACATGAAAAAACGTCTGTCCGGAATATGGCTCATGGCAATGGCACTTCTGTCCCTCGGTGCATTTACCGCTTTCTTTGTTGCGCAGATGTGGCTTAACCTGCTGTTTGCGGTATATCTGTCCCTTGCGATCATCCAGGTTGTTACGCTGATCGTATATCTGTGGGGAACCGAAAAGCTCCGCTTCAGACCGCTGATTCTGCTGTACAGGCTGTGTTACGCAACATCGTTTCTTGTGATACCGACATTTGTGTTCATATTCATGGGGCTCATCTCGCAGTACCATGTGAAGATTCCCGAGAGCATCGACGCGACAAACATGCCTGTTACCGATATAGTACCCGGTGACGGGACCGTGATCTACAACACGGGAACGGTCTATGTTTTCTTTCCCGAATATACTTCGATCGATCTTGAGTGCGAACACCGTCCTTCCAAATCGGATGATACGATAACCTGGTGCTCGGGCGCAGCTTTCCAGCACACGGTAAGCCTTTCATTTACCCAGGAGAACATAGAAGGCGATCACGCATCAAAGGGATCATTTTACGAAAGTCCTTATGAGAAAAATGCTTATGTTGCATTTACGTGCGCCAACGGTGAGTTTTCATTTGAATCCGATAACCGATCGGAGGCGATCAGGAAAGCTGCAGATGCCGGCGGAAGCGGATTCATGCAGTTCGGCCTTATCAGGGACGGGGAGACGGTCATGAACTTTGACAGGCCCAGAGCCAGATGTTACAGGACTCTTGCCGAGCTTAACGGTGCGATATGTATCATCGATTCGGTAAACATGATGCATTTTGACGATTTCATGAAGGAGCTGGAGAGACTGGGTGTAACAAATGCGATCTACATGGATATGGGTGCGGGCTGGAACTATTCGTGGTACAGAAATACCGCCGGAAAGGTCGTAACGCTGTTCGGGCTGCCGGTTCCGTGGTCCCATAACTGGATGGTATTCCGCAAATGATTTTTAATCTTTTTTTAATGATTCCTCAAAGATGATTTAAGAATACCCGTGTAATATTGTCTTCAGAAAAGGAGGAAGACAATGTTTACGATCATCTGTTTAATACTGTTTCTTATGGTTTTTTTCAAGCTTCTCGGCCTGGCGTTCAAGGTTGGCTGGGGAATACTGAAGATTGCGGTTTTCCTTATATGCTTCCCGGTCATCGTGGTTGGGCTGATATTCGGAGGACTTGTGTTTGTTGCTCTCCCGGTGATCCTGATTGGAGGAGCATGCGGTATCGCCGCGGCGGCGTAAACGGTAATCGTGCATTCGTTATATAAGGAGGAAAAATCATGCAGATCACACTTGAATCGGTAGAAAAGGTTATGGAACTTACGGGAGTCGGATATGAGGCTGCAAAGGAAGCACTTGTAAAGGCCGACGGGGATGTTGATGAAGCTGTAAAGCTCATATCTCCCGAAGAGAAGAATGATGACAAGATCAAGGAGACGATAGAAAAGCTTAAGGAAAAGGTCAAAGAAGGAAATGTTGACAAGATCCTTATCTCAAAGGACGGTGAGACTGTTCTGAAGATCCCGGTAAATGTTGGTATCATCGGAGGCATCATCGGAGTTGCGGCCGCACCGTGGGCATTTATAGCTGCAACACTTGCGACTATCGGATTCGGATGCAGGATCGAGATAGTTAAAAAGGACGGCACCACAGATGAGATAATCTGACGATCCAGTATTGGAACGCGCCAAAAAAGAGAGTGAGAATTCACTCTCTTTTTTGAATTTTGCCGAAAAAACTTGAATGGACGGGAAAAATAGCCGATAATACTATTTGTATAAGTATGTCTATTTTTGCAAAGACAGAGGTTAGGGGTATGAAGAAAAGAAAGTTTCAACTGATAACAACGGCAGTAATAGCGGCAGTTGCGGCCATCGTGCTGACTCCTGCGGCTGTGTTCGGTGAGCCTTCAAAGCCGGATGATAATAATATTGAGGAGGAAATGGCAACGGGTTACATGCCGGACCCGTATGCTGAAGATCCGGACAGTATCACCGTAGTCGGAAGCGGGAAGAAATCAGGATATCAGAGTCTCAGGAGCAGCTCGGTTCCCCCAAAATATCCGAGTGATCTGTCAACTCTTGACAGTACCATGCCTCCTCTTCGTAATCAGAATCCGTACGGATCATGCTGGGCACATTCGGCCATGGCGCTGGCAGAGATCAACCTTATGAAAAAAGGTGAGACATCTCCTGACCTGTCTGAACATCATCTTGCGTATTTCACATATAACAATCAGGAAGATCCTCTTGGTGGAACCCATGGCGATAAAAACAAAAATAACACCTCAAAGGACTATCTGGATGTCGGGGGAAATCTTGATTTTGCAACGACCACTCTTTCAGGCTGGGAAGGTGCGGCAGCTGAATCAACGGTTCCTTATCCGACAACTACGCCTGCACCGGGTGTTGATGACAGTCTGGCATATACTGATGCCGCACATCTTCAGAATGCATATTTTGCACTGATCAAAGGAGAAGCTGAAGATATCGCTGCAGCAAAAAGACTTGTCATGGACTATGGAGCGCTCAGTGTTACGTATTATGCTCCATCGGGGATTTCCGCTGAGACAACATCGGAGGTATATGATCCGGTAACAAACGCGTTTTATGATCCCGATCCTCATAACAACCAGACGAACCACGTTGTAACTATAGTCGGATGGGATGATAACTTTTCAAAGGATAAGTTCGCTCAAAAACCTCAAAATGATGGAGCCTGGCTTATCAGGAACAGCTGGAAGAGCGGGGGCAAATATACTGATACGGACAGTCAGAGCTACAGAGGATATTTCTGGATGTCATACGAAAACAAAAGTCTTTCTGAAAGGGCTTTTGCTTATGATTTTGATCTGACCGGTGATTATGACCATAACTATCAGTATGACGGTGCCCTGGCGACCAGGTACAGGATATTTACCGGTGGAGCGCTGGTTGCAAACGTGTTTATGTCTAAAGGAAGCGAAGAATTAAAGGCGGTCTCTTTTGAAACGCCTACAACCAACCTGAACTATACGATCAGGATATTTAAGAATCTTCCTGAAACAGGATTGGATCTGTCGGATAAAGAGCCGTATGATGCGGCTACAACTTCAGGTACAACAACATATGCGGGTTATTTTACCATCCCGTTAAGCAAAGCGGTGCCACTCGGTGAGGATGAGAGATTTGCGGTAGTGATCTCTTTTTCAAAGCCGGGTGAGGAGATCCGCGTTGAACAGGAAAGAGAAGAGACGCAGTCAACGATGTTTTTCAACTGTACTACAGCCGCAACAGAGGGACAGAGTTATTGCTATAATGGCGTTAAGTGGATTGATATCGGAAAAGATGAAAACAGGAATCTCAGGATCAAAGCTTTCACGGACAATGCGGATACTCCCGCGACAGATAAACTTGATGTAACGATCGCTCAGAAGGATCCTCTTACTTATAACGGAGCCAACCAGAGGGCGGATCTTGATATAACTGCCAAGGTAGGGACAGAGACTGTTCCCGTATCGGATGTTACCATTACATATGCTGCTTCTGTTGCCGGAACATACTCATCGACTGTTCCCGCCTTTAAGGATGCGGGAAGCTATCGTGTATATTTCAAGGCCCAAAAGGATGATAAAGAAGACAGCGGTGATTTTACTGTTACGATCGGTAAGAAGCCTCTTTCTGTAAGCTGGAGTTCAGCCGGCCCCTGGAAGTACGATGGGAACGAGCATGGGGAAACGCCCACGGCCGAAGGAGTTGCGACGGGTGATACGGTAACGTTCGTGATAGAGAACGAGAAGCAGAAACATGCCGGAACCTATACTGCAAGGATCACAAATATTGATACAGAAAACAGGAAAAACTATTCACTTCCGACGAGTGATCTTACAAAGAGTTATACGATAACCGAAAGAAATGTGACGATCAGGACCGATGATATTACGTCGCCGTATACCGGAAGTCCTGTCACGAAAGACTCCTATTCCTTCTCCGATGACGGGTTTGTCGGAACGGAAGGTGTGGACGTTACGGTAACAGGTTCCAGGACAGCACCGGGAGACAGCGAGAACTCGTTTACATATACATTTAAGAGCAATACTTCGGCCGGGGATTATATCATTACAACGATACCCGGAACGATACACGTAAACTGGTGGGATCCGAGCGAGAAAGATGCTCATATCATTACTATAAGATCGATAAGTAAAACCGTTGATTATAACGGAGACGAACAGACAGTAAGCGGTCTTGAGGACGGATGGCAGAAGCAAACGATAGATGGTGTGCAATATGTCGTTTCGGGCCTGAGGGCTGAAGGAAGCGGTACAAATGTCGGAACGCACACCAACCGCATTTTGGGTACAGCGACTATTGTTGATGATGACGGAAATCCTGTCACCGATCATTTTAAGATCGTATATGATGAGGGTAAGCTTACTATCAGACCGAGAGACCTGTCCGATTCAACGATAACGCTTACAAAGGATCTGGTGTATACAGGATCAGAGCAGACTCAGGAGTTCAAAGTCACACTGGACAACAGGGTACTGACGAGGGACACCGATTATGAGGTTACAGGCGACAAGGCAAGGGATGCGGGTGATCATACCCTTACGATCACGGGAAAGACGAACTATAAAGGGTCCGCGTCCAAGACTTATACGATAAAGGATCTTGAGATAACCGGAGCAAGCGTGACCCAGGAAAACACTCTGACCTATAACGGATCGTCACAGACTCCTACGTTAAAAATGAGATCGGATCAGGATAATGTCACGTTCACTTTTGCAAAATCATCCGATTCCACATATACTTCGGAGCTTCCAAGCTTTACTGATGCCGGAGAGTACAAGGTATATTTCAAGGCCGAGAAGTCGGGATACAAATCGGCAACAGGATCGTTTACCGTGACCATCGAAAAATACGAGCTCGGAGCGAACTGGGGAACAACAAGCTTTACGTATGACGGAAGCGCCCATGTTGCAAGAGCTGTTCCAACAGGAGTAAAGGGCGGAGACGGTATAAGGTTCACGATGTCGGGAGAGCATACCGAGCCCGGCACATATACCGCTACCATAACGGGTATTGAAGGAAGCGGAGCGGGCAATTACAAACTGCCTTCATCCAATACAACAAAGACGTTTACGATCACAAAGGTCTCATCGAGTTCGTCGAGCAGTTCCTCAAGCAGTTCGAAGAGTTCGACAACGTCAAACAGTTCGAAGAGTTCGACGACATCAAACAGTTCAAAGAGTTCGTCAACGTCAAACAATTCGAAGAATGCAACAACGTCAAACAATTCAAAGAAAACGACAACGTCAGGCGGTTCAAATACAACGAACAGCAAGAACACCTCGAAAACGACGGCCGGTGCCTCAACCGGATCCACCGGAAACAGCGGCAGTGGAAGCAAGACCGACAATAAGACAGAAAACAAAACCGATAACAAGACCGAGAACAAAAAGGAAAGCACCGAAAAGGTTCCCGATAACGTAAAGAGCACAAAGCTTGCCGACAACGAGGCTGCTCTTAAAGCCGTTCTCGGTGAGGAAAAGCTTAAGAAGCTTATCGATGAGAAGAAGACACCCGCAGTCCGTCTGGATATCAAGCCTCTTGATAAGAGCAAGGTTTCGGACAGCGAAAAGAAGCTCGTTGAGGATAAGATCGAGGAATATAAGTCTTCGATACCGGGACTTGCGGCCGGAGAATACATGGATCTGACTCTTGAGATCAAAGAGGATGCCGACTGGAAACCGGTAAGTGAGACGAAGGAACCGATAGGAATAGTATTCCCCGTTCCGGAAAAGCTGAAGAAGCTTGCGTTAAAGTTCTTCGTTCTTCATATTCACGGATCGGAGGCAACGCTTCTTGAAGACAGAGATGATGATCCTGATACGGTATCGGTTGATACTGACGGATTCTCAACGTTTGTCCTTATGTATCAGGAAAAAGAGGCAACTGCTGATAACAGTAAGTCCGAAGATAGCGAGGAGATCAAAGTAACATCTGCTCAGGAGACTGAGAACAGGACCGACACACCTGAGATAACCGAGAAGGCTCCGGATACCGGATCCCAGAGCATGGCAGAGCCGGAGGGTAATCCGATGGATAATGATCTGTGGAGGATCATAGTATTTGTTGTTGTCGTTGTGGTCATAGTGGGACTGATAATCCTGTGCGTATACGGTCCGAAACTTATGAAAAAGTAGGCAGAGAATACTTTAAATGGAAACAAAGAGTAAAAAGATAGTATATATAGCAGATATCAAAACAGTCTGCATACTGCTTGTGTTCTTCTGGCACTGCACCCTGTTCTACGAGGATAATGTATATTTTGCGGAGAGTACGGGGATAATATCCCCGGCTGCAACGTTCATAGGAAATATTTTCAACGTTACGCTCATAGCGTCGTTCGTATTCTGTGCGGGTTTTCTGTATACCCGTTCGCTTGAGAGACACAACAGGACGATGCCCCAGAGTATATGGGAACGCGTTAGGAGACTTCTGTTTTCATACTACCTGATCGGAACGGTATGGCTCGTTCCGCTGTATACGTTTTTTGACATCAAGGCATTCGGGCGTCCCGATAATGCGGGATACATTGAAGGATACAAGTGCATGCTCCTTGGACAGTTCTCGGACCACCTGTGGTTTTTGTGGATGCTGTTCTGGGTCGCATTGTTCTTTATCCTTCTTACGCCTCTTATAAAAAGGAACCTGATGATCCCGTTATTTTTGATCACGATGGCTTCGGCGCTCATCATCGATCTGTATCTGTATGATTTTCCGTATTTCAAGTTCAGTCAGATCGCGCCGTATCTTCTGTGCTACTTTGCAGGAATCTGCTGTTACAAAGTAAGGGAAAAGCTGGAAGCACTGTCTGTTGCGGTTAAACTTACGATCGCAGGGATACTGTTTGCCGGTATTATCGCCTATGCGGTGATAGTTCCGCAGCATTTTGCGTGGTTTTATATTGCAAGACCGGCGGGCGCGTTCTTTACGTTCTTCCTGTTCATGGTAGTATCCGATACAAAGTTCTGGAAAAAGGTGTCATGCCTCAGGGTGTACAGTTTCATGAGAGAGAGCCAGCTGAATGTTTATCTTATCCATATGCCCCTGCCGTATCTGTTTTCCAGACTTTTCAGGCCGTATATCGGAAACATACCGTGGCTGTGCATCCTTTGCTGTTATATACTTGTTGTTCTGACAGGTATACTGATCGTTAAGATCCATGATCATGTCGTGTCGGGAACATCACGGCTTATTAATTCCGGTGGAGTCGATAATGAAAAATAAACAGGGTACAATTCTTAAACAGATAACAAAACCGTTCGTAGTGTTCATGGTCATTCTGATCATTGCCAATGCGATAGTGCTTGGTATGTTTTCCACATCATACTATCTGAACGAGCAGTACAACGATGCTTCAAGACTTGCGCATAACGCGGTTTCCGAGTTTGAAAGCTACAAGAGCCTGGGATGGCTGTTTGAATACTGGGAAGCAAATTATACGGAAATGGAGCTCATATACGGAAATGAAGAACTGTATGGGGCAAAGGACAGGGAATTAAGAAGGCTGAACCCTGAAATAGGAGATCTCGTCAATGTAAAGGAAGAGACAGTTTCAAAAATGGATAAAGAGAGCCAGAAGCTGTTTGCCGAGCTTTGTTACAGTGCTCTTTCCTCGGAATTTGACAGGATGAAACAGGCATATGAGCCTTTGTATCTGTACAGTTTCAAGATCCGGTCGAATGAGATGTTCATTTTCGTGACCGGAACAAGAGGCGAAGAAAAGAGGACAAGCGAAGGCGGAGACCTGTTTGAACTCGGAACGATCTATCCTTACCAGGAAGGTGCTTACGTTGTAATGGACAAGATCGTCAAAACCGGAAAACCTGCTCCCGAGATGGAACTGTCGAGGGGTGAGGGTGCCGACCGCAGCGTCATTCATGCGTTTGAACCTGTATATGCCGATGGTGAGATGAAGGCGATCATCGGTGTTTCGTTAAAATCGGCGGAGATGATCAGCAGAATACTCTGGATGCTCAGAACGACACTGTTCATCACGGTATCATTCTTTGTCATAATGCTCATACTGGTCATCCGTCATATCAGGATGATCGTAGTCAAACCTATCAATAAGGAGAAACAGATCCTCGAAGACTACGAGAAGGAGAAAGACAGCCTTGTTGCTTCGCGTGAACTTGATACGATCAAGACCGGTAACGAGATCGAGAGGATGGCTCTGAGTATCACTTCGATGGTAACGGAACTCGACCGTTACATGGAAGATCTCCAGTTCATGACTATGGAGAAGGAAAGGATCGGCGCGGAGCTTGATGTCGCAACACGTATCCAGAAGGATATGCTGCCGAACAAGTTCCCGGCATTTCCTGACCGTAATGAGTTCGATCTTTATGCGACTATGGATCCGGCTAAAGAGGTCGGAGGCGATTTCTATGATTTCTTCCTTGTTGATGATGACCATCTGGCGCTTGTCATGGCGGACGTATCTGGAAAGGGTGTCCCGGCGGCACTGTTCATGGTCGTAGCCAAGACTCTTATCAAAAATCATGCCCAGCTGGGCGGAACGCCGGCTGAAGTTCTATCATATGCAAATGAAATGCTCTGTGAACACAATGAAGCCGAGCTTTTCGTGACTGTATGGATGGCCGTTATCGAAATATCGACAGGAAAAGGTATAGCAGCAAATGCCGGACACGAACACCCTGTGCTGAAACGTGCAGACGGACTATGGGAGCTGGTGGTTTACAGACACTCTCCTGCTGTGGCGACAATGGAAGGGATGAAGTTCAAGGAACACGAATTCGAGATTCATTCGGGAGACAGGATTTATGTTTATACCGACGGTGTGGCTGAAGCCACAAACGGTTCGGATGAGCTGTACGGAACAGACAGGATGATTGCCGCACTGAACAGGGAACCTGATGCAGAACCAAAAAAGATACTTGAGATCGTCAAGAAGGATGTTGACGACTTTGTAGGTGATGCACCGCAGTTTGATGATATAACGATGATGTGTCTTGAATGGAAATGACACAAAGTGACACATATCACCAAAAATGTGATTTTGTAACAAACTAAATTAAATGTAATATTTTTTCAAAATGGGCCGATATACTATGTGAAAACAAAAATACATGGTATTAGGAATGCCCGCTACATCGAGCCTAGACCGTCAGATCCCCCGAAAAGGGGACCCCTCGATCAGGCTTTTTTTACGGCAAGGAGGCCCGCAAATGAGAAAGAATATTACAAACAACACAATCATCCGCGCAACAGCAGCAGCAATCGCAACAATGATCTTCATCACATCCGCACCGGTTCAGGTATATGCGGACGATACAGTTGATGAAGTGGCAGAAAGCTGCGACGAAGTTTCCGAATCAGTCAGCGAAGCAGCAGAATCAGTCAGCGAAGCAGCTTCAGCAGATTCAGAGTCGGTCATCTGCGATCAGAGCACCGCGGAAGCAATCATAGAAGACCTTAACACAGGTATCGCATTTGTTGATGATACACAGAGCGATCTTGAAGAAGCATCAGCTTTCATGGATAACGCACTTGTGATCGAAGTAAACGCAAATGCTATCGCAGCAGCTGCAGAGACAGATGTTCAGACAGCAGAAACACAGATCGCAGCATTTGATACTGCAGAAGCAGAAGCAACAACAGCAGCTGATACGGCAGAAGAAAGCGCACAGATCGCAAACAGCACTTCTTCAAAGACAGTTGCAACCATCGAAAAGAAAAATGCAGAAGATGAGCTTGCAAAGGCAAGCGAAGGCCTTGTAAAGGCTAATGCAGCATATGATGCAGCAGATGCAGCAGCTAAGGATGCCCGGAACGAATATAACGATGCAAAGGCAGAGTACGACAAGGCTGTTAAAGAAGTAGAAAACGCACAGAAGGCTCTTGATGATGCAGATACAGATGCAGCAGAAGCAGTTAAGGCACTTGAGGCTGCAAAGACAAAGGCAGAGGCTCTCGGAAAGAAAGCAAACGAGCTTGAGGAAAACAAGGAAGATCTTGAAGCCATCCGTGATCAGTACTACGCAATGATGGTTTACTACTACAGAGATATGGGAACGGCCGTATATGACGGCAATAAGCTTGACGTTGAAAAGAGTGCAAAGGCAGCTCTTGAGAGCGGCAAGGTTGATTCCAAGTCAGTAGGCAGAGGCAACAACGATCCGGTGTTCTTAATGGGCAGAAACCTTATGGAAAAGCTTGTTAAGTACATGCTCGAGAACAGCAGGGGTATCAAGGCTGACCAGATCGAATTTGCAAAGGAAGGCAGCTCAACAAAGAAGGCCGGTGAAGGCGAAGTTTTCATAAACAACAAGGGTCAGGATCAGGCAAAGGCTGTTAACCAGGTTGACCAGAAGTGGGACAACGTAAGCGGTAATGACGGAAGAAACAATCACGTAACGGTTAAATATACGGATTCCGAGGGAAATACGGTAACTGAGTATTACAACTACATCTTTAAGAATTCAAAGTATGGCGACAATATTGACGATCTTGCAAACGGACCGGTTTATCTTGCACTTATACAGAAGGATGAGAATAATAACTGGTATTCCGAAAAGGTTGAAGATATGAACAATTTTGACAACTATCAGGATCTTGTCAAGGTTCTTGGAGCAGTCAATACGATAGAAAAGTACAATGCAGCGGTTTCGGCAGTAAACACCGCAGCACAGAAGGTTGAAGCTCTTAAGGCAGAAGTTGAGAAGCTCAGGAACGTAAGCGTAGATCTTAACAGACTGAATGCTCTTGAGGAAAAGCTCAACAAGGCTGTAGCAACTCTTGGCGAAGCAAAGGATAAAAAGGAAGCTCTTGAGAAGAAGGTTGAAGCAGCAAAGGCAGCAGTTGCAGCTATAGATCTTTCCAGATTCGAAGAAAAGGAATCTTCAGAGAGTAAAGAAGCTTCTTACGAAGCAGCCGCAGCAGCACCGGCAGAAGCAGGCACAGTTGAGACAGCAGTTGCAGCAGCACCGGCAGCAGAAGTTAGCGCAGCAGTTGCAGAAGAGACAGCATCGGGCGTAGCAGGCGTAAGAGCAGCAAAGAACGTTACATACGCAGCAGAGAACAATACGGTTTCTAAGGCAGTGGAGGTTAAAGAAGAGATCGTTAAGGAAGAAGAAGCAAACGAAGGAAACACAGAGCTTGTTAAGATAGAGAACAACGAAGTACCTCTTGCAGCAGCACCCGCAACAACGGAAGAGATGCCCGGCATGAACCTCTGGTGGTTACTCGCATTCGTTGTTATCGCAGCAGCTGTTGAGACATACGAAAAGCATAAGGAAAACAAGGAAAACAGGAATTCATAATACGACCCGGACGTTACGGCGGCCTTTGGAATCCATTTTTACAAGATCTCTGATGAGATCGTCTTCAAGAAGGATCTTCCAGGCATCATAAGTAACTCGGATAAAATCATCCGACAGGGGTATATCTTCACAGATCAAAGGACAGTTATAGGGCAGCTCGGTATCGCAATAGATAAGCTCGAGCCGCCCTTTCTTTTTGAGATGAGGTTCGAGCGGGAAAGTCCTGCACTGTATCGGACGATTTTTGCGGTCGCATTTGCCTGCCCCGGGACAGCGTGCGGTGTACACGAATTCTCCCCATGATGAGGGAATATCGTGTTCGCTTGCAGGCTGTTTTTCAATTATCAGGTTACAGCCGTTTGCTTCAAGATACTCCTTTTCTCCCGGAAGAAGATAGATATAAGCCCCGTCAGTTCCGAAGAACGGTTCGTCACTGCAACATATGCTGCCGCAGAGCTTTCCGCAGTCATCACGAAGAGGGCTCACGCTGTCGAGCATTGTATATACTTTCTCATAAGTTTTCAGACCGGTCATATGATTTTCCCCTGATAAGGCAAGTATACAAGTTTTTGACGCAAAATTCATCGGATATGATAAAATATTGAACTGTCGAAGGGAATTTATATGTATTATGCGAGCTTTGGAATACTGTCACTGGTACTCCACCTAATAATTCATATTGAGTTGCTGATGAAGCGTGTGAGAAAATCATCGCTTCCGCTTGCCATATTACGATACAGACAGTTCCTGATCGGAGTCATGTTCTATTATGTTGCCGATATATTGTGGGGCCTGCTGTATGAGAATGCACTTCTCATCCCGGCTTATGCGGATACGATACTGTATTTTGTCTCAATGGTAGTGTCTGTTCTGCTGTGGACAAGGTATGTTGTTGCATATCTCAACAGGAAGAATGTGTTTGATATAATCCTGACATATGCGGGATGGCTGATCTTCCTGTTTGTTATATTGAGTCTTATTGTCAATTTCTTTACTCCTGTATTCTTCAGGTTTGAGAAGGACGGAGAATACATTCCCGGCTATGCGAGACACATCAACCTGTACATCCAGGTTGCATTGTTTGTGCTGACTGCAGTGTATTCACTTATAAATGCGATCAGGACTGAAGGAAAGATAAAGCTTCATTATGTGACCATTGCAGTTTCCGGCTTTGTAATGACATTGTTCATCATCTTTCAGGAGAAGTACCCGCTTCTTCCGTTCTATGCGATAGGCTGTCTGATCGCAACATGTATCGTTCATACATATATCACCCGTGATGAGAGGGATGAATATATCCGTGAGCTCGGAGGCGCAAAGGAAATGGCATATACCGATTCGCTTACCGGCGTTAAGAGCATGCATGCCTATGTTGAGGCCAAGGAAAATCTGAACAACCGTATATCGGAAGGCTCTGTCGAGCGGTTCGGTATCATAGTATTTGATATGAATGATCTTAAATCGATCAATGACAATCTGGGACACGAGGAAGGAGACAGGTCCATTCAGGCAGCCTGCAAGGCTATATGCAGACAGTTCAAGCACAGTCCCGTATTCCGTATAGGCGGTGATGAATTTGTCACGATCCTTGAAGGAGAGGACTACAATGACCGTAAGCTTCTTCTGTACGAATTTGACCGTCAGATAGATGAGAACACCAGGGACGGCAAGATCGTTATCGCAAGCGGACTCGGTGAGTATGATCCTGCAACGGATAACAGTTTTGACAGGGTATTTGCCCGTGCGGACAGAAATATGTATGACCGTAAGAAAGCTCTTAAAGAGGTTTGATCCGTCTGTGCAGGAATGTGAAGTATCTGTACCATGCGGTAGCGCCGCTTAATACCCATACAACTCCGGCGGATACCCATATTCCGGTCTCGCCCATTCCCATGTATTTTGTCATCAGTATCGGAAGAGTGAACCTTCCGATGACTTCCACTATCCCGTTGAACAGGGCAAAGAACGCATCTCCGACTCCGGTCAGGACACCTCTTACGACGTATATGACCCCAAGTGCAAAATAGAACAGCGATGTGATCCGAAGTCCCATTGCTCCGAGCTTTATTACTTCGGCATCTGTTACAAACAGACTGGTTATGACTCCTCCGAAGAGCTGCATACCGAGGATCATGAACGATGTCAGTACCACCATGATAAGGAGGCCTTTTTTGTATCCCTCGTAAACACGCTCATTTTTCCGGGCCCCGTAGTTCTGACCGCAGAAAGTAGCCAGTGATGCTCCGAGAGTGGTATATGGCTGGTGAATGAGCTGCTCTATCCTGTTCGTTGCCGTAAATGCGGCTATGACTACAGTTCCGTAAGAGTTGACGACACGCTGCACAGCCATGGCTGAGATCGAGATCAGCGCAAACTGAAGGGACATCGGTACACCGAGCTTGATGACACGCTTGCACATTGAAGCGGATAACACAAAATCTTTCTTCTTAAGACGGAAGTAAGGGTTGATCCTGTGTGCGTATATCCCGCAGCTGAACATGGCCGTAAACTGGGAGATCACGGTAGCGATCGCGGCTCCCCGGATCCCCATCTCAAAAATGTAGACAAACAATATATCAAGGCCGACGTTCAGGATCGTTGAAAAGATCAGAAAATACAGGGGGGTTCTTGAATCTCCGAGTGCCCTGAGCATGGCGGCAAGATAGTTGTACAGGGATACAAACAGCAGCCCTATGCACATGTAGCGGATGTACATTGATGCATCGGGGAGTATGTCGGCCGGAGTATCAAGTATACGAAGTATCAGGGGCGATCCGATATAGCCGATCGTACCGAATGCAGCAGGCACCAGTAGCATGATGAAACCGGTGTTGACGATGCAGTTTCTGACATTGTCATCATCACGCGCACCGAAAAACTGAGAGACGATGATCCCACCACCGCCGCTGATCCCGTTGCACAGAGCAAAAAACAGAAACGTTATCGATGCGGTCGCACCGACTGCGGCAAGAGCGTCAGGGCCGACAAAGCGTCCAACGATTATCGAGTCGGCAATATTGTATATCTGCTGGAAAATATTACCGATAAGTGCCGGCAGTGCGAATATCAGAATATGTCTGACCGGGCTTCCGATCGTCATGTCAGTCGTATTGTCTTTCATAACATCAGTATTGTATAGTATGCGGATTATGCTTGTAAATATGGTTTCCGGATGATAACATAAACTGATAAATCGCGTATCAAAAAATGATCATCCGGGTGGTTGTGATATCAAAAAAGGAGGCTTGACATGGAAGAAAACAGAAGAAAATATACAGGGTTATTCCTGTTTCTGTGCATGCTGTTTTTGACGTGTCTTGTTGTATCTAACCTTATCGCGGGCAAGATGTGGGCGGTAACAGACAGCATCACGGTTCCCGCGTCGGTCATACTGTTTCCGTTAACGTACATCCTTGCAGATGTGTTTACGGAAGTGTACGGTTTCGGATACGCCAGAATGGTCATCTGGGCAGGCTTTGCATGTAACTTTTTTGCGGTGCTCGCATATGTGATCACGGTCGATCTTCCCAGTCCGTCAAACTGGACTGAACAGTTGGCTTATGCCGTTGTGCTTGGATTCACTCCGAGGGCGCTGGTTGCTTCGTTTGCCGGATATCTGGTAGGTGAGTTTTCCAACTCGCTCATACTGTCGAAGATGAAGATATTCACAAAGGGGAAGCATCTGTGGGCGCGCACGATCGGATCGACTCTTGTGGGTGAGGCTCTGGATTCCGCACTTTTTATAGTAATTGCTTTTTCCGGAACGATCGACACGGTTCCGCTTTTAAAAATGATGCTGTTCCAGTATCTGCTCAAAGTTCTGTTTGAAGTGGTCTTTACCCCCGTCACATATTTCGTGATCGGTGCTCTCAAGAAAAAAGAGGGAATAGACAAGTACGACTATGACGAAAAGTACAGGTTATTCTGATAAGGCGATATACATATGCGCTTTTCTCATCCCGTTTGTCATGATGATGGCATTCTGGGCTCTTTGCGGGATATATCCGTTCGGTGCTTCTTCGATACTGACCGGAGATATGGACATCGAGTTCGTCAATTTCTACGCATATTTCGTTAATACACTCAAGACAAACAACGACTGGTCATACATGCTGACAAAGACTCTCGGAGGTGATTTTCCGGGCCTGTCGGCTTTTATTCTCAACGATCCGCTTCTGTATCTTCTTCTCCTGTTTCCGGGTGATAAGATCGTACTCGGGATCGAGTTCGTGTTCACTCTTCAGGTATCCATAGCGGGACTGTCCGCATCGATACTTCTTAACAGGCGGTACAAAAGATCATGGATGTCTCTGCTGTTTTCGACGGGCTATGCGTTCTCGGCATTCTTCTTCGGATATCTTGTGCTGACTATCTATTTTGGCGCTCTTATGATACTCCCGCTCGTTCTGTATTTCTTCCTGGAATTTCTTGATGAAAAAATAAGTTTTGTGCCGTTTATAGTAACGGCGGCACTTTATATCTACATAAACTATCACATGGGATTCATGCTGGTGATCTTCCTTGTGATACTGTATATTTCGAGACTGATCAAGGACGGGTCATATCTGAAACGATTCCGGATCGTTGCACTGTCGGGCATCACGGTCCTTCTTGTCGACGGATATCATCTGATCAGGACCGGCCTGTCGCTTCTTGGTGAGAAGACTACTGTCGGCGCGGATTACGGAATGTACAGAAGATTTCCGATAGACCAGGTATTTGCGGGGATGTTTGCCGGATGTGCGCGCAATGACCTTCGCCCGCTCATATACTGCTCGGTGGCGGTATTCTTCTTTATGCTCGTGTATTTCGCATCCTCGAAGTTTTCTGTAAGGGAAAAGATCGGAAACCTTTTCATCATACTGATGATCGTCGTCAGTATGTGGATCAATGCGCTGGATGCCATCTGGCACGGGTTCAACAATCCGGAAGGCTTTTACTGGAGATACGCCTATTACATAAGCATAACCGCAGTCGTTCTCGGATATAAAGGATTTACTTCGATCTTCGTCGATGAAGATAACAAAGAGGATTCAAACGGCAGCAGGCTCATTCTGATCAGCGCTATTACCCTTTATCTGTATATGGGATGGCTCGTTTTCAGACAGAATACCTATCTCGATACACAAAGGCTCATATTGAATGCGATCATTGTTGCCTCAGTTGCCGGCCTGTCACTCATAATGATCAGAAAAAAGAAGACCGCGATCCCGTGTTTCGTGCTGCTTACTGTCATATCATGTTTTGAAATGATCTACAGTTCGAAGACGGCATACATGTGTCTTAATGCGCTCGGTGAGCCACTTCCCGGGATATCGAAATTTAAGGAAGACTACAGTCAGATAGATGACGTTATCTCCTATGTAAAATCACAGGACGGGGGATTTTACAGGATCGAAAAGGATTTTGACAGAGCGATAAACGACCCGTCGATGTTTGATTACATCGGACTGTCCCACGACTCGTCATGCGAGAAGGATGAGATACTTGACTGGCTCGTTAATTTCGGATTCTGCAAGACCGTATATTTTACCTACTATAACGGGGGCAGTACATCCTTCGTGGATGATCTGTTCGGGATCCGATATTATGTGTCGAGATTTGATACGATCGAGAAACCATACGACAGTCTGCCGTATGAAGGAACGTATTTTGCTTACAAAAACCCTAATGCTCTTCCGATGGCATATATTGCCCCGGACGGCCTTAAGGATGCCGACATTTCCGAAGGAAACACATTTGAAAAACAGAACCTTCTCGCATCATACTGGAGCGAAAGACCGGTATTTGTCAGAGCGGATGTAAGTGAATCCCTTATCGGTGCCAAGGAGTCGGAAAAAGGACACTATGTCCGCACGGATGAGAAAGGGTTCATTGTATACGATATCACGGTAACCGAAGATCATCCGCTGTATTTTTATTTCTCGGCACCGCACAGACAGAACGGGGAAGTGTTCGTAAACGGAGAGTCGAGAGATGTGTATTTTACAGTGAATCACTGGAACACTCTGTGTGCCGGAACGTACAAACCGGGTGACCACGTAGAGATCAGAATGCAGATCAAGGATGATGCACTGGATATCACCGAGGCAGGCTTTTACTATGAGGATCCTGACGCACTTGATGAGTGGGGGAAAAAGGCAGCACGACTCAATGAACGGATCACGGAGATCACAAAGATAAAGAGTTCGCATCTGACGTTTGAAACTTCCTGCGAAAAGGCATCAACGGTAATGATGTCGATACCGTATGACACGGCCTGGACGATCACGTGTGACGGGGAGAAGATAAACCCTGAGGTTGCTATAGACGAACTTATGAGCTTTTCCGTTCCGGAAGGGAAGCATGTCATCGACATGAGATACACACCCGAAGGAACATATGCCGGTATCGGAGTTTCTGTAGCCGGTTTTATGATTTTTGCGGCAATGATCGTCCGGGAACGGAAGAAGAAAAGGGCTGAAACCGACATAATGACAAAGTAAGCACTCAGAGTGGCGTGAAAATTGTTCAAAAGGTCGAAAATGCAGAAAGGACGTACTATACGTCCTTTTTTTTGCTATACTTATGACGACGAAAACACAAGAGGGTTAGGACATGTATATTTTCAGTGCCATTTCATTGCTTGGCGGACTTGCCATGTTCCTGTACGGAATGCGGCTTATGGGAAACAATCTGAAGGAGAGCTCTTCGGGCACTCTGAAGATCGTTATCGGCAAGATCACGGATAACCCGTTAAAAGCATTTTTCCTTGGAATGATCATCACTGCGATCATCCAGTCTTCAACAGCAACGATAGTGATCACATCGGGTCTTGTGGCAGCAGGCGTTTTGTCACTTGATCAGTCATTCGGCATCATAATCGGTGCAAATGTCGGTACGACCGTTACAGGACAGATAATCCGACTGCTCGATCTTAACGCCGAAAGCGGATCCTTTCTTCAGTTTTTCCAGCCGTCCACACTTGCACCGCTTGCGCTTATCATAGGTATAGTCCTGATCATGGGATTCAAGTTCAAAAGAGCCGACAACATCGGCAGCATTGCAGTGGGATTCGGTATCCTCTTTACCGGACTTATGAACATGACGAGTGCGGTGACTGCTTTCTCGGAGAGTGGGATGGTGGACAGACTGTTTGAGAACATGGGGAACAACCCGGTGATCGGATATCTGACCGGTGCCGCGATCGCATTCGTTCTTCAGAGTTCATCGGCAACCATCGGTATGCTGCAGGCATTTTCGCAGGCGGGAAACATACCGTTCAAGGTCGTATATGTTGTTATCGTCGGAGTATATCTCGGCGACTGCGTAACGACAGGAATTGTCTGTTCGATAGGAGCAAAGGCCGATTCAAAGAGAGTCGGTATGATCAATATACTGTATAACATCGCCAAAACGATCCTTGTCCTTCTGACGGTCACGATACTTTATCACACCGGTGTCATAGACGGACTGTGGAACAAGATGATGAGATCCGGTGATATCGCAAACGCAAACAGTATTTTTAATCTGGCCTGTGCGATTGTGCTTCTTCCGACGAGCCGCCTTATCAGGAACCTGGCCAATAAGATAGTCAGGGAAGATCCTGTCGCATCGGGCAAATACGCGGACAAGGTCACCGCACTGAACCCGGTGTTCTTCAGGACTCCCGCGATCGCATTCGGTGGCTGTTACGATGTTCTGACGGTAATGCTTGATGCCGCAAGAGAGAACATAAGAAAAGCATATTCGGCCATCTCTTCTTTTGATGAAGATCTGATAGATGAGATACATGAGGAAGAGGAAAACATAGACTATCTGACGGACAGAGTTGACAAATATCTTGTCCAGCTTGCACCGTACGTGAGTGAGGATCTTCATCTTCGCATATTGAAACAGTACCACAAGCTTGTTTCGGAATTCGAACATCTCGGAGATTATGCCGACAAGATGGCGGATGCGGCAACGACATTGTTTGACGAGAGGATTGTTTTTTCCGCGAACGCCCTCGGAGAGATCGAACTGACCAGGGAGCTTGTAGGCAGGTTACTTGAGTATTCCGGCAAAGCGTTTGAGAAAAGGGATGTCAGCGCGGCATATCATATTGAACCGTGTGTGAGCGTTCTGCAGGATCTTGTGTCCACTCTTCACGACAACCATCTTGTCAGGCTTCGTGAAGGACAGTGTACTGTAAGGGCGGGAGTTATATTCTCGGATATACTTGCAAATGTCGAGAGGATCGGTAAGACGTGTTCAAATATCGGTATAGCAACGATAGCGCGCGTCAGTTCGGAAGTTGATAACAGGAGACACTCGTATACCGCTTCGATACATCAGGGTAAGAATGAGGCATACAACAAAGAGTATGAAGAGGTACACGGCGAGTTCTATGAGAGATTATCCGCTATAGACAGCGGTATGGAGGCAGAAAATGCTTAAGGTGTTCAAACACTTTAAAACGATAAGCGAACACAGGAAAGTGGTCAGAAAGGGATGCTTCAGAGTCGGTCTGTACTTTCAGGGACTGACTCATGACCTGAGTAAATACAGCCCGTCGGAATTCTTTGTCGGAGCGAAATATTATCAGGGATACAGAAGCCCCAACAATGCAGAAAGAGAAAAGAAGGGCTACTCGGAAGCGTGGATGCACCACAAGGGAAGAAATAAACATCATTACGAATACTGGACAGATTACAGGCCCGGTAGCCGTGAAGGCGAAGAGCATGTCATTGTGCCGACAAGGATGCCAAAGAGATACCTTGTTGAAATGTATGTGGACAGGGTTTCCGCGAGCATGATCTACAACAAAGGACATTATACGAACGATATGCCGCTTCAGTATTTTGAGCGCGGGGATTATACGAAGCTTATGGAAGAGCATACAAGGAAGGAACTTGAAAGTCTTCTGAAAATGCTCGCTTCAAACGGACCCGAGGTAACAGAGCGTTATATCAGAAACGTGATACTGAAGCATTACCCCGGTGCGAGGCTTGCAGAGCTGATCAGCAGACGCAGGAAATGAAGTAATGGCAACTAAACGTACACTTGAGATACTTGAGATATTCAGGAAGATGTATTCGGATGAGGTAAGATGTTATCTTGATCATTCGAATGCATGGCAGCTTCTTATCGCAACGATATTAAGCGCCCAGTGTACCGATGCAAGGGTAAATATAGTTACGAAGGATCTGTTTGCAAAGTATAAGACTCTTGAGGATTTTGCCAAGGCCGATCTTTCGGAGATGGAACAGGATATCCGTCAGACGGGATTTTATCACAACAAGGCAAAGAATATCATCGCGTGTGCAAAGATGCTCGTTACCGAGTATCACGGCGAGGTTCCGAGCGATATCGATGAGCTCACAAAGCTTCCGGGTGTCGGCCGCAAGACCGCAAATGTCATAAGGGGAAATATCTACGGGATAGAGAGTATCGTTGTGGATACTCACGTCAAGAGGATCTCGAGGAGATTAAAGCTTACCGAAGAAGAAGATCCGGTAAAGATAGAATACGATCTGATGAAGGTGATACCGAAAGATCACTGGATACTGATCAACATATGGTTCATCACTTTTGGTCGTCAGTTGTGTAAGGCACAGTCTCCAAAATGTCAAGAATGTCCGCTGGCAGGATACTGTCGGGAGCAGAAGGCTCACCGTCATCGCCGGAAAGATTGATCACCGAGGATGTATGTGAATCGAGGATATTCTGAAGCTTGGAAATGGTCGACTGTTTTGTGAGGGAACGGATGGAATCGGCGCTGTTTATCAGACGCTGGATCTCCACATAGAGACCCCTTTCGGCATAGATCTGTGCCAGTTCCGTATAGTTTCCGGAAATATCGGTACCGATCTTTACAGCGGCATTAAGCGTTGCAACCGCCTCATCGGTAAAACCGGCATTTTTATACTCCATGCCCAGATCATAAAGGTTTTTGCATATGGCGGTAAAATTCTGATCATATTCGGTCAGTATCGGAAGGTTAGGAGCACCGTATGTGAGCTTAAGATCTGTGTTGCTGATCCCGGTAAGATTGACGGTCTTGTTTTTGGCAAGGCGCTTTATCTCTCCTATGAGCGATGCGCATCTTTCGTTAACAGCCGGTTCCGGCATCGGGATGTCGTTGAGAGGGACTTTGATAAAATCAAGATCGTCGAGAGGTTTTTTCAGGGTGCTGTTGGCACGACGTTCTTTTTCACGGAATCTTTTGAGCCCGTCTTCGGGTTTTGAAGAAGTGAATTTCATGAAGACGAATATGAAGCCCGCAAGCAGTACAATGGTTGTAAATAACGGTGATATCATATATAATTACCTAATTAATCAGTATCAAATATCGAGGAAACTGAGATGATGAATTTTCGTAACAAAAAAACAAAACAGATAGTATCTGCGGTGATCATTCTGATACTTGTTATCGCGATGATCGTTCCAACGATTTTTGCCCTTGTATCATAAACAAATCGTCAGGGAGTGTCAATCTCAATGAGAACCGGTAAGACGGCAAACAGAATACTGGGACTTGTTCTTGCAGTCACTGTTTTTGCGGCTTCGGATGCTGCTTCTGTCAGTGCGTCATATAACGGTGAGGATTTCTATGCGGGAGCCTCATCGCTTGTCAGAGATGCATTTGAAACTGTCAGGGGCGTATCCGGACAGAGCAATGCGGATGATTCTTTCAACATGGAGATCGAGCCGACGATAGAAAGGGATCTTTCGGGAAATATCCTTGAAGGTATATATGTCGGAGACATCAATCTGTCGGGCAGGACATATGATGAGGCAGTAAAGGCGATCAAGGACAAAGTAAGATCCATGTCCGGAGCAAAGATAACGCTCAATTCGATCGGAGACAATAAAGTTGAGGTTACGGCACAGCAGCTCGGGCTTGACTGGAGAGATACGAATATGGTGGCCGATGCGCTTTATGTCGGAAGAGGCGGCAACATGGTCGCCAGGTACAAACAGCGCAAGGACCTTGAACATGAGAAGATAGTTTATCCGCTTAAACTGGAGTTTGACAAAGATACAGTTACTGAGATAGTTACCGATCAGGGAAAGCAGTATGACATTGTGGCAAAGGATGCAACACTTTCAAAAGCCGACGGGGATTTCCATATCACCCCCGGAACAAAGGGCGAGAAGATAGATGTCAACGCATCGGTATCGCGTATCATGTCAAGTCTTGACAGTTTTAAAGGCGAAGACATGACGATCGATCTGTGTGTTATTGAGGATATCCCCAAAGCAGATGCGGAGGATCTTGAAAGGATCCATGACATAATCGGAAGCTACAAGACAAGCTTCAAGACATCAAGTGCCGACAGATCAGGGAATGTCAGAAACGGAACACATCTTGTTGACGGAACGCTTCTCATGCCCGGTGAACAGTTCTCCATGTACAAGACGGTCAGTCCGTTTACTGAAGAAAACGGATATTTCCTTGCAGGTTCATACCTTAACGGAATGGTCGTTGAGAGTCTCGGAGGCGGAATATGCCAGGTAAGCTCAACACTGTATAATGCGGTACTTCGTGCGGAACTTCAGGTCGATGAGAGGCATAATCATTCGATGATAGTATCATATGTCGATCTGTCAAGTGATGCGGCAATATCGGGAACGAGCAAGGATTTCAAGTTTACGAATAACAAGGATTTCCCCATCTATATCGAGGGTATCACGACAAGCGAAAAGCAGGTCGTATTCAATATATACGGTGTTGAGGAACGCCCGTCAAACAGGACCGTGACGTTTGAGAGTGAGAAGCTTTCCGAGACGGTACCGGAAGGAGACAAGATCATAGCCGATCCGGGTGCGCCGATAGGATCCATATCCACACAGTCGGCTCATACAGGATACACAGGCAAGCTGTGGAAGATAGTGACTGTTGATGGCAAGGAAACGGAGCGTACCGAGATCAATAAGAGTACGTATCTGCCGACACAGAGAACAGCCACCGTGGGAACCGCTACGGACAATCCTGCGGCACTGGCAATGATCCAGTCTGCTATCGCAACGGGAAGCATAGATACTGTCAAGGCGACCGTAGGTGAGCTTAATGCGGCTGCAGCGGCCGCAGCGGCATTGGGAATGTAGAAGCACTAAAGACCATATGTTACAGATAGGAAAAGTACCTGAATCGGTACTTAAAAGATCCATAATCAAGCAGATAAAGACAAAGCGTGATGAGATCGTTGTCGGAGCCGGGGTCGGTGAAGACTGTGCGGCGATCAAACTTGCCGACGATGAGATCTTCGTTACCTCGACAGATCCGATAACCGGAACGAGTCATGATATAGGGGCTCTGGCAGTTCATGTGACGGCAAACGACATAGCTTCTTCAGGTGCCGAAGTTATCGGGATCATGCTTTCGGTCCTGCTGCCCGAAGGAACTGATGAGCAGGAGCTCAAAACTATCATGCAGCAGGCAGAGGAGGTATGTGCCGATCTGAATATCCAGACGGTCGGCGGACATACCGAAGTGACTTCTGTCGTCAACCAGACAGTGATAACCGCCACAGGCATAGGAAAGGTCAGAAAGGACCGTCTTGTTAAAACCTCAGGTGCGCGTCCGGGTGATGACGTTGTCGTAACAAAATGGATCGGACTTGAAGGAACGAGCATAATCGCAAAGGAAAAGGAAGAACTGCTCTCAGGCAGGCTCTCGCCTTCTTTCATAGAAGAAGCAAAGGGATTTTCGAAGTATCTGTCGGTCGTAAAGGACGCCGCGATCGCCACATCGGTCGGTGTTTCGGCAATGCATGACGTTACGGAGGGCGGCATATTCGGAGCACTTTGGGAGATAGCAGAAGCGAGCAGATGCGGTCTTGAGATCAGGCTTCTGGATATACCGGTCAAACAGGAAACTGTTGAGATATGCGAAGAATTCGGTATCAATCCGTACTGTCTCATATCAAGCGGATCGATGCTGATAACGGCACCGAACGGTCTTGATATCGTAAGGGAACTTGAAAAAGCCGGCATCAATGCCGCAGTTATAGGAAAAGTAGTATCGGGAAATGACAGGGTGGTCATCAACGGAGATGAAAAGAGATTCCTTGAGCCGCCCGGATCGGACGAACTGTACAGGATTTACGGAGGGGAACAGGATGCGTGAAGAGATTCTTAATTTCATCGAGAAGAACAGCAGGGTCGATCTTAAGGAAGTGGCTGTCTGCCTCGGAATGACCGAGATAGATGTTGCCAACGAACTTGCGGCAATGGAGAGTGAAGGTATCATTTGCGGATATCATACTCTCATCGACTGGGACAAGGTTACCGAGGAGCGAATACATGCTCTCATAGAGGTAAGAGTCACACCTCAGCGCGGAAAAGGATTTGATGAGATCGCGGAAAGGATATACAAGTATCCGGAAGTCAATTCGACATATCTTATAAGCGGCGGATACGATCTGCTCGTTTTCATGGAAGGCAAGACTCTGCGCGAGATTTCATCATTCGTGTCACAGAAGCTTTCAACGCTTGATTCGGTCATCAGTACGACAACACATTTCGTACTTCGCAAGTACAAAGACAACGGAGTGATTTTCAATAAAAAGAGCGAAGATGAAAGGATGATCATGACGTTATGAGAAATCCTCTGTCACAGACAATCGTAAGCATTAAGCCTTCGGGTATCAGAAAGTTTTTTGATATTGCAAGTGAGAGAAAGGATACGATCTCTCTCGGTGTCGGTGAGCCTGATTTTGACACGCCGTGGCACATCAGGGATGAGGGTATCTATTCTCTTGAGAAAGGTAAGACATTCTACACGTCCAATTCGGGTCTTATCGAGCTTCGCGAAGAGATATCAAAATATTACCGGAGACGCTTCAATATATCGTATGATCCCAGAAAGGAAGTGATCATCACGGTCGGAGGTTCCGAAGCGATAGATATCGCGCTCCGTGCAATGATCGATCCCGGAGATGAAGTCATCATTCCCCAGCCGAGTTACGTTTCGTATGAGCCCTGTGCGATACTTGCCGGAGCTAAACCTGTCATCATCGAATTAAAGAACGAGGATGATTTTCGACTGACGGCGCAGGAACTTCTCGATGCCGTTACGGATAAGACAAAGATACTGATCCTTCCGTTCCCTAACAATCCGACAGGTGCGATCATGGAGAAAGAGGATCTTGAGAAGATCGCAAAGATCTGTATAGAGAAGGACATATTCGTTCTGTCTGATGAGATATATGCTGAGCTGACGTTCAAGAACGATCACGTATCGATAGCATCCATTCCCGGTATGAAGGAGAGGACTATAGTAATAAACGGATTCTCCAAGGCATATGCGATGACCGGATGGAGACTCGGTTATGCGATGGGTCCCGAGGAGATCATCACTCAGATGACGAAGATACATCAGTTTGCTATCATGTGTGCACCGACAACGAGCCAGTATGCGGCTGTCGAGGCGCTCAGAAACGGTGATGACGATGTCAGGATGATGAAAAAATCATATGACCAGAGAAGGAAGTTTCTGATGAACGCATTTCATGAGATGGGTCTTCCGTGCTTTGAGCCGTTCGGAGCATTTTATGTATTTCCTGACATAAGGGAATTCAGGATGACAAGTGAGGAGTTTGCATTTGCTCTTCTTGATGCACAGAATATCGCGGTCGTTCCGGGTACCGCCTTCGGAGACAGCGGAGAGGGCTTCCTGAGGATATCTTATGCATACTCGATAGAAAAACTGAGAACGGCAATGGAGAGGATCGCACTCTTCATCGGGGAACTCAGAAATGGAAAATAAAATCGGTAATGACCGGAAATAAAAAGCGGATGGCGTCAATCGTCATCCGCTATATTTTTGGATCTGGGAAGTGTGAATATGAACTCGGTCCCGACGTCCACGGTTGAAATAACGTTTATGTTTTCGTGATGTGCGTTTATAATTTCTTTAACTATCGACAGTCCAAGACCGGTTCCCTTCTTGTCCTTTCCTCTCGACAGATCGGTCTTGTAAAACCTGTCGAATATCTGCTTTAAGTTATCCTTCGGAATACCGATCCCCGAGTCTTTTACAGATACGAATATCGTCTCGTTCTTTTCGCTCGTCTCAAGCTTAATCACGGAATCGGGTTTGCTGAACTTGATGGCATTGTCTATGAGGTTGTAAAGAACCTGCTCGATCTTGCCCTTGTCCGCCGATACGAACAGAGTCTCGCCGTTCAATACGAGATTGAACGATATATGTTTGTTCTTGCACGTGCCTTCAAATGTTGCAGCGGTGTTCTTTATCGTTCTGTTTATGTCAAAATCGGTTATGTCGAGATTCATCCCGGTTATGTTCAGGTTGTTCAGTGTCAGCAGATTGTTTGTAAGCTTCGTCAGCCTCTCGGTCTCGTTCTTTACGATCTTCAGATATTTCTCGTGCTGCTCCGGAGGGATCGTGCCGTCCGCCATTGCTTCAAGATAGCCCTTCATCGATGTGAGCGGCGAGCGAAAATCATGTGACACGTTTGCTATGAACTTCTTCTGGTCGTCCTCGAAGTGGGAAAGTTTGTCCGCCATATATGTCAGGCTGTCCGCAAGATAACCCATCTCATCGTTTGAATCAACGTCGATGGGATATGTGAAATCACCCTCGGCATACGCCTCGGTTGCCTTTGTAATCTTTCTGAGCGGGAAGTAGACAATGTCGGTGAACACGATCAGGATGAACGTTGACAGCACGAAGACAACGGCTATTGTTGCAAGGATTATGAGGTTCAGATCGTTCCTCTGTTCACGTATCCTCTGAAGAGGAGCATGGACGACGACATAGCCTTTTACATTGTAGTTGTATGTGATCGGGGAGAGTACCGAGAGCATCTCTTCTGAGAAGTGGCCGTAAAAATCTCCTTCGCGGTAGAAGTTTTTGCTTGTGACATCCTCAAGAAATCCGTTGACCGAAAACGATGAACTTCCGTGACCTGAGGCTCCGGAATTATATATGACTTCACCATCGGTGTTCATTATCCATATCGTAAGGGACGAAAAATCACCGGCGGCCTTGAGCTGTTTTTTTACATCTTCCGTTGAAAGCGAGTCGTCATAGAAGTATGCGGCATATGTGTTTGAGATCTCGTTGGCGGATCTGTACATATCGGTTGCCTTCTGTTTGACGAGAAAGTTGTATGTGATAGGAGATGTTATCGTCAGAACAACGGTAACACACAGTGCTGCAAAGCAGACGTACGCAAGTATGAATTTATAATACAACTTGCGGTTTTTTTTCATACTTAACGGGCCTCGAATTTATATCCCACACCCCATACCGTATGGAGTCTCCAGGACTGATGATCATTTATCTTTTCACGCAGACGTTTGATATGGACATCGACCGTTCTTGTATCTCCGGCATACTCATATCCCCAGATGTGATCGAGAAGCTGCTCTCTCGTAAACACCTGATTGGGCTGTGAAGCGAGGAAGAACAGAAGCTCAATCTCCTTCGGAGGCATGTCAAGGTACTGCCCGTTATACAGGACGGAATAGTCGTTGAGACTTATGATAAGATCCGGATACTCAACAACTTTTGTATCTGATGTCGGAGCAGGTGTATTAGTGTGCGAGCATCTTCTTAGAACAGCTTTGACCCTTGCGACAAGTTCTTTGGAATCAAAAGGTTTTTCCATGTAATCATCCGCCCCAAGCTCAAGCCCGAGAACTTTGTCAAACACTTCACCTTTTGCGGAAAGCATTATTATCGGCGTGGGATTTTTGGATCTTATCTCCCTGCAGACCTGGTATCCGTCTATTCCGGGAAGCATCAGATCGAGAAGTATCAGGTTAGGCTCATACGTCTCATAGACCGAAAGCGCGGATTCACCGTCGTTTACGATCTTTGTATCAAAACATTCCTTTGCAAGATAAAGAGCGATAAGCTCTGCGATGTTCTCATCGTCATCCACTATCAGGATCTTCTGTTTTCCTGCCATGACAATACTCCTTTGTTGTTTATTTGAATTCCACTATCGTGACTCCCGAATCGCCTTCACCAAATTCGCCTGCTCTGAATCCGGCAACATATGACACCTTTTTCAGATGCGAACAGACAGCGGACCTGAGAGCTCCCGTACCTTTTCCGTGAACTATCCTGACGGTCGGAAGGTGCGACAGATAAGCATCATCAAGATACTTGTCCAGTCTTGCGATCGCCTCGTCGACTTTCAGTCCGATAAGGTTCAGTTCGGAAGAAATTGAGGACGATTTTGAAAGCGACCCCTTTGAAGAAGCAAACTTCTTTGCGAATTCTTTTCCGCTCTTTTCGTCTTTGGAATCTATCAGTTCAAGATCGGAAATATTCGTACTGATATTCATAATACCACATTGTACAAAAAGGTTCCCCTTCTGATCGGGTTTTGTGTGAACGTGGCCTGTCAGATTCATGGAGATTATCCTGACATCACATCCTACGGTAAAATCGGAAGCCTTGTGCTTCGGTGCTGCCGGGCTTTTCTTAACAAGCTGTTTCGGCGTGTTGTCATTCATCGCTTTTCGAAGAGAACTTCTCTTTTCTTCAAGAGAGCGTACGTCGCCGCCGCCCTTGTTGATATCGCGGATGACACTGTCAGCCAGATCCTTGGCTTCCTTGAGGATGCTTCGTGCCTCCTCACGCGCCTGTTCAATAATGCGGTCCTTTTCGCCGGTGATCTTTTCCTGACGTTTTTCGTATGTGTTTTTGAGAACTTCTATATCATGCTTGTATGATTCTATCTCGCGGCGGTTCTCCTCCATAGTGATGCGGTCTTTTTCAAGTCTTGAGATCACATCTTCAAATGAGGAATCATTTGCGGATATCTGCTGTCTGGCCTTGTCTATAATGTCGGGTGACAGACCGAGCTTCTGCGAGATAGCAAATGCATTGCTCTTTCCGGGAATTCCCGTAAGGAGCCTGTATGTGGGACGCAGTGATTCAACATCAAATTCACAGCTGGCATTTTCCACGCCTTCGGTATTGAGAGCGTATATCTTTAGCTCGCTGTAATGGGTTGTTGCCATCGTTCTTATTTTTTTTTCATGAAGCGTTTCGAGTATAGATATCGCAAGAGCGGCACCTTCCGTCGGGTCCGTTCCGGCCCCGAGTTCATCAAACAGACAGAGGCTTTTGGTATCCGCTTTTTTCAGTATCTCAACAATGTTCTTCATGTGGGACGAGAACGTGGACAGGCTCTGTTCTATACTCTGCTCGTCTCCGATATCGGCAAACACTTCTTTGAACACGGACAGCTCGCTTCTGTCACCGGCCGGGATATGCAGACCTGCCTGACCCATAAGAGTCAGAAGCCCTGCGGTCTTAAGCGAAACGGTCTTACCTCCGGTATTCGGTCCGGTGATCACAAGAAGATCGTACTCATCTCCGAGAGTGATGTTTATCGCAACGGCAGTCTTCTGGTCGAGCAGAGGATGCTTTGCTTTATTCAGACGGATGATACCGTTCTCGTTAAACAGGGGGCGTTTTGCGTTCAGTTCAAGAGCGAATTCCCCCTTGGCAAATATCAGGTCGAGTTCGGATATGGTTTCGATGTCCGACAGTATTTCCGCAGAGTGTTCACGGCAGCTGTCGGAAAGATCTTCAAGTATCCTTTCGATCTCCTGCGATTCCTCCAGTTCAAGTTCCCGAAGTTCGTTGTTCAGGCTGACTATAGCAGCCGGCTCTATGAAGAAAGTTGATGAAGAGGCGGACTGGTCATGGATCATGCCCGGAACATTCCCTTTGTATTCAGATCTTACCGGAATGCAGTAACGGCCGTCCCTCATCGTGATAACGCTGTCCTGAAGGTACGTTCTGTATGTGTCGGAGACCATTTTGGAAAGCTGCGTGTGTATCCTGTCGTTAACGTTTTTCTGCTTCCTGCGAATGCTCCGAAGTTCTGATGATGCATCATCGGCTATCTCATTTTCCGAGATGATACATCTTCTTATCTCTTTGCAAAGAGGTGACAGGGGCATAAGTACAGAAAACAGATCCGAAAGGGAATCTTCGGAGTCATCATCGGTCTGCCCGTATGATTTTACCCGAAGGGTGTTGTCCAGAAGCTTTGCGATAAGCAGAAGGTCCTGCGCAGACAGACTGCTTCCCTTTTCAAGCCTTGATACGGCGTCCTTCATAACCCCCTTTGCTTCAAATGATATCGAGCCGTTCCGAAGGATCCGCTTAAGCGCATCCTCTGTATTACTCTGTAGTAAGTCGATGTCAAAGAGACTGTCCGAAGGAACGAGATCCAGTGCCTTTTTGCGGCCGAGTTCAGTGGTCGTATGAGATGCCAGTATCTCTATGATCCGGTCATATTCAAGAGTTCGAAAACATTTCCTGTTCATAACTCAATAATGATAGCAGAAAAAGGGGTATCAGGCAACGAAAGCAAAGGGTTAAAGTTGAGGTTTTAAGTGATATTTTGTATAATCATTCTTTAGACGGTCAATATGATCCGATGGGAGAAAAAATGGAAGATAAAGAACAGAGTATTGCCGATGAAAATAAGGCTTCGGAACAGAGTTCGGATAAGTACGAATTCATTACCGAAACGATCAAGAAGCCGCCGATAAATAAACGTAAACTTGCCAGGAAGATCATCACGACGATAATCCTTGCGATTCTGTTTGGATTGTGCACATGTCTGACGGTCCTGATATGTTTTCCGAGACTTCAGTCGCTGATATATCCTGCTGACGGAACGAGACCTGTATCTCTTCCGGTTGAGGATACTTCGGCGGAGGAGGAGCCGATAGAGCCATTTGTTGCACCTGAACATGACACCCCTGCCGACCAGACGGATCCTGCGCAGGATGGTTCTGAGGAGAAGAAGGAACCTTCTCAGGACGATGAAGCTGACAAAAATAAAAATGCGGAAGGCGGCGACGGAAAAGAAGTCGTAGTCAACAATATCGTTGAGACCATTGAAAAGGAACTGGAACTTGATGATTACAGGTCGCTCCTTCGCAAGATATCGGCTATTGCCGAGGCGACACAGAAGAGCCTTGTTACGGTATCAGGAATCAGTTCAAATACTGACTGGTTCAATAATTCGTTTGAGAATAACAATTCGACAACGGGTCTTATCATTGCCGATAACGGTAAGGAACTGCTCATTATTTCACCTTCGGATATACTCAATAACGCAAGAAACGTAAGAGTCACTTTCTGTGACGGACAGACGTATGCGGCGAGAGTCAAGAATGCGGATGCCAATACGAATCTTTGCATTGTTTCGATCGATCTGGAACGCCTGGAGGAAAAGACAAGAGAACAGATAGAGATGGCCCAGTTCGGAAGCGTTGCAACTTCCGCTGTCGGTGTTCCGGTCGTAGCCGTTGGGGCGCCTTACGGAGCATCGGGATCGGTTGGAATAGGGCAGATCACATCCAATTCGGTCGTACTCGACAAGGAAGATTCGAATGTCAGGATAATATCGACGGATATTTATGCGTCAACGTCTGCCAGCGGAGTTCTGGTAAATTACAACGGACGCATTGTCGGGATAATATGTCATGAGGATATGTCCGGAAATATGCCGAATCTTCTGAGAGCATATGCTGTATCGGACATTTCCGACAGCATCGAGAAGATATCAAACGGACAGGCACTTGCCACTCTCGGTATCATCGGTACCGATGTGACACCTGAAGCCAATACTGACAGAGACGTTCCGTTCGGAGCATTCGTCAAAGAAGTTGTTGCCGATTCGCCCGCAATGGATGCCGGCATCCGGATCGGTGATGTTATCGTGAAGATGGGCACGATCGAAATAGGATCGTTTACCGATTATAAACAGGCAATACTGAAGTATCAGCCCCAGGATATGGTCATGGTCACGCTCGAGCGTCCGGGACGTGACGGCTATACTGAAATGACATATGAGATAATGCTGGAGGAACTCAAATGAGATATATCAATACGCTGAATGAAGGGGAGACGATAAACGAAACCTATCTTGTAAGATCGAAGAAATCCGATGTCACGAAGACCGGCAAACCGTACGATAAGCTTGTTCTTGCCGACAGGACCGGAAGCATAGATGCAATGGTATGGGATCCCAATTCAGCCGGAATAGATGATTTTGACGCACTCGATTACGTTAATGTGAATGCGGTCGTGAACAGCTTTCAGGGAGCTAACCAGTTAAACGTCAAACGTGCAAGAAAGTGTTCGGAGGGTGAGTACGATCCCGCTGATTATCTTCCGGTATCGGAGAGAAATATCGACGAGATGTGGGGCGAGCTTACGGCATATATTGACGGCATAAAAAATCCGCATCTGAAAAAGCTGCTTGAGACGTTCTTTACGGATGAAGCATTTGCGAAGAAGTTCAAAAAAAGTTCGGCGGCAAAAGCGGTTCATCATGGTTTTGTCGGAGGTCTTCTCGAGCATACACTTTCGGTCACGAACATGTGCAACTATTTTGCAAAGGCATATCCTTTACTGAACAGGGATCTTCTGATCAGTGTTGCGATCCTTCACGACATAGGAAAGACGCGTGAACTGTCGGATTTTCCGCAGAATGATTATACGGATGAAGGCCAGCTCATGGGACATATCGTAATGGGTGCACATATGGCAATGGAAAAGATGGATGCCATGGATGATTTTCCGCCCAAGCTGTATTCGGAAGTAGTGCACTGCATCCTGGCTCATCATGGTGAATATGAATTCGGGTCTCCCAAGAAGCCTGCACTCATGGAGGCTGTGGCCCTTCACTTCGCTGACAATACCGACGCGAAGATGGAAACGATAAAAGAGATATTTACATCAACAACGGATGAGGGGTGGCTCGGATTTAACAGGCTGATCGATTCGAACATCCGCAAGACTTCAAAGTGATATCAAAAAGACATGGATCATTTTAAGAATCAGGAACTTACGGTCACAATTGAAGATATGAGCAATAACGGAGAGGGTATAGGCAGATCTGACGGCTATATCCTTTTTGTTAAAGATGCGATCTGCGGTGATACGGTCCGGGCAAAGCTTACGAAGGTCAAGAAGAACTATGCGTATGCAAGATGTGAAGAGATAATCACACCTTCCCCCGACAGGATCGATCCCGTGTGCAGTGAGCACTCAAGGTGCGGAGGCTGCCAGATTCAGGCGATGTCATACGATGCACAGCTTCGGTTCAAGGAAAACAAGGTTAAAAATGATCTTGTCAGGATCGGAGGGATCAGTGAAGATACAGTGAATGGTATATTTGAGCCGATCATCGGAATGGAGAAGCCGCTTAGGTATCGAAACAAATCACAGTACCCGGTAGGAAAGGACAAAGACGGAAATACGATCGCAGGTTTTTTTGCCGGAAGGACGCACAGCATCATCCCCTGTACAGACTGCGCTCTTTCCCCTTCAGAAAATCATGTGATTCTCGATATGATCATCGATCATATGAAACGGTTTGATATCGGTCCGTATGATGAAACATCGGGAAGCGGGACTTTAAGACACGTTCTGATCAGAAAGGGATTTTCAACGGGACAGATCATGGTCTGTCTTGTGATCAGGCATCATGGCGCAAAGAAAAATGACGTTCATGAGTTCATAAAAGGCCAAAGTGAACTTATTGAGAGACTTTCTGCTCTTTCCGGAATGAGGTCGATATGTGTTTCGATCAACAATGAGAAAACAAACGTGATAATGGGAGAGGAGATACATACTCTCTGGGGAAGCGGATCCATAGAAGACACCATTCTCGGGAAACGGTTTGAGGTCTCTCCGCTTTCATTCTATCAGGTCAATCCTGTTCAGGTTGAAAGGTTATACAGTACTGTCATCGAATACGCAACATTATCCGGGACGGAGGAGGTCTGGGATATATGCTGTGGGATTGGAACGATATCGATATGTATGTCGGATCAGGCAAAGTGTGTTCATGGTCTTGAGATAGTTCCCGAGGCGATAGAGGATGCTGTAAAGAACGCGGAAGCAAATAAGACAGGGAATGTTGATTTTATATGTGCCGCCGCCGAGGATTATCTTCCTTCGCACAGGGATGAGATCAAAGCGGATGTGATCGTTATGGATCCTCCGAGGAAGGGAATGGATGAGGCAGCGCTTTCGGTTATCGCCGATACCGCACCATCCCGAATCGTATATGTCAGCTGCGACAGTGCAACGCTGGCCCGCGATCTCAAATACCTGACAGGATGCGGCTATGAACCGGTCCGCATCAGATGCATTGATATGTTCCCGCAGACCGTGCATGTGGAGACTGCGGTGTTGCTACAAAGAAGCGATACCTAGAAATCCTTGAATTTACGCACTTTTGTCGATTTTATTCATTCGATAAGATTGGCGATAATCACAAAGAAAAAAATCTGATACATAAGATTTCAGTGGTTGTAGCTTTCGAAGTGGAGACGGTTGACACAAAGAATGACATTCAAAAAACCAAGGATTCTGTCTTGAAAAGTGAGGAGGCAGAAGATGGTATTTGATTATTATTATGGGATTGAGGCGGAACAATTCACATTCTTAAGAATTCCAAAGGTATTGTTTACAGAGGAAAGATTTAAAGGGCTGAGCCTGGAAGCAAAGGTTTTATATGGATTACTTCTTGACAGACTTTCTCTTTCTATGAAAAACGGATGGCTGGATGATGATAACAGGGTGTTTATCCATTATACCTTGGAAAATATCATAGAAGATCTCGGGTATTCATCGGGCAAGTGTGTGAAAATCATGCAAGAGCTTGATGATAAGAAAGGCATTGGACTCATCGAGAGGAAAAAGCAGGGGCTCGGAAAACCGGACATCATTTATGTGAAGAATTTTCTGAAGTTAATCGGTGAAAATGAAAACGAACCTTCGAAAAGTGCGGAAACTGAAGACTTACAAAATTTGCAAGTCAAGACTTTTTCTGTAGATAAGTCAGGAGTTATTAGTGATGCAACTTCGGACTTTCAGGATTTGAAAGCAAATAATACAGATATTAAACATATTGAGTTTAGTAATACTGAATCTTTCAATCCATCGGGCGAGAGTACAAATACTCCCCTTTCTGATCGGATGGATGAGATTGATTCTTACAAACAGCTCATCAGGGAGAATATCGAGTATAGTCATCATATGAGATATGATGGTGTTAGGAATAGGGAGCTCTATCATGAATTGTACGAACTTATCTGCGACATTGTTTGCGTGAAGCGTAAGACAGTTCATATCGGCAAGACAGATTATCCATATGAGCTTGTAAAATCACGGTTTTTAAAGCTTGACAGCAGCCATCTGGAGTACGTGATAGAGAGTCTGAACAATACCACATCTCATATAACGGATATCAGAGGATATTTGTTGACGGCACTGTACAACGCACCGTTAACAATCAATACCTATTGGACGCAAAGAGTTCAACATGATATGTATGGGTGCGGATAAGCCGAAAAAACTAGAAACGGGCTATCTGCTCCAGTTGCGGAGCATTCAGTCCGTTAAGAATTGTTCTTCATGTTTGCTTTTTTGCGTTATAGTCTGTACCGACAGTTTCATAACCAATGATTTCCTGTGTATCTTTGTCATAAACCGGGAAATCTTTTACTGCCAGGATGACAGAGCCATTTGAATCACGATAAATATATGTGCCATCGCTTTTTATTTCAGGACTAATCATGCTTGGAACCTCCTAGGGACTCGCACTTCTTGAGTTTTTCTACTTCATCAATAATTCTGGGGTCCTTTTCCGGCTTGTAATATGGGTCTTTAACCAGATCGGCGAGACTAGCCATTGTCATGATCTCGCAGGCAAGACTATCGAAGGTTTCACCTGCTTTATCCCAGTATATATTCATATCGACCATGTAATACAGGTATCCGACAAATGATACCGGATCCGGAATGAAATTGTCTGCCCCGTCATAATACATATAGAGATTTGCAAAGTTTATTACGGCTTCCGGTGTTTTGCATTCTTCATACAAATGACGGCTCCACTCTTTATAAATGTCATTCCAGGGGTAATCTTTGAGAAGTTTTTCGGCTGTTTCGAGATGCACTTCCTGTCATTCGGGGTCAAAATCATCAGCAAAAAAGTCGCAATCAAACAAGAATTTTGTTATTGAGGAAATTGTTTGTTCCATCTTTAGTGACCTTTCCTTTTAAATAGTTTGAAGAGAGCTTGCCAAATGCCTCATCTGCAACCGGCATCGACTTAGGATTTGGCTTAAAATGACCGCTTATGTTGTCATAGGAAGCCATGTATGGATGCGTATAACGAGGCTGCGGTCATTCTTCCTTAGACTTAATGACCGCAATCTCGGCCTGAATTCGCGGATCTCTTTCTGCAGTGTAAAGAGGTGTCTGCATCATATCCAAAAGCCCTGCATTTTCTAAAACAGATATAGCCAGAGAGTCGAATATCTGCATTGCGTCTTCGTTTTCCAGTGTATTTACACGATAGTGAAGATACGCAATAAAATGTACGGGATCCGGAATATGACGGTCGCGGGCGTAATCAAAATAATTCTGTGCGAAATTTACAACCTCCGCGTCAGTTTTGCACTTGGTGTGAAGATATTCAACCCATGTCTCATAGACCTTAGGCCAGGTAAACTGAGAGACAAGTTTTTCAACCATTGCTTCGAGTTCTAGGATTTCTTCGTCGGTATAATCCCGTGTTGCATCTTGTGACAATATGTATTCTGAAGTCTTTTGCAAATCTAAAGCTTCGCTCATTATTTTTTCCTCCATTCTGAATTCGGACTAAACCATTCCGGATGTTTATCACAAAGCTTTTGCAAGGCGCTTGTGACTTTGGGTAACGATTCGGAGTTTGGTCTGTAGTGTCCGCTATTGGTATTGACGGATGATATTCTGCCCTTGCTGAAAGTGATCATTCCGGCGCACTGAACTGTGGGGTCCTTACCTCCGACAAGTGTGGGATGAGGGCATCTTTTGGAGGGATCATTGGGATTCTGACGAACGCCTATAATGATATCTCCTTTATCATCCATGACATAAGTGATGGTCCCCATCTGCTTCTTGCCATCAATATAAACACGATCATTCTGTATGGAATCTTCAAGTCTGGTGGCAGTGGGATTTTTAAAGTATCCTGTCTTGGGATCGTAAATATCAGGATCCTTTTTGTCTTTATTCATTTCTGAAGCAACAACATGGTAACTGTCAGCAAAGGCCTGAGAGCCTCCCTTGGTTCCATGGTAGTTGCCGCTTGATCCGCTTCCCATTTATTTTACCCCTTTCTTTTTGCTAATCCAATCAGTGTATTGAATAAACTTAGTCTTATTCTTGAACTCATCGAAGATTTCATCCGGCATCCCGCCGTATACAAGAACGATTTCGGGCTGTAATTCCTCAATCATGGCGCGGAGCCCTTCTTTGAAGTAGTGTTTGTTTTCCCGACTCTTAATGCATCCATATGTGCCAATGGATACAATGCTATGTTTCGGTAATCCTACAAATGCTATCTTTTCGGGAAGGACACAAGTTGTATAAGTGCGTTCATCGCTCCAGCGTACATTCGGGATAACGTAAATCCCCTTTGATTGAAGATAATGTCCTACGGCGCGGTTCATATAAGTATTAGCAATCTGCAATACCAAGGGCATGTCACGATAGAGGCTGCAGTCCGGACTTACAACCCCGGGAAAGTTTATCAGTTCATCCAGATAATCATCTGTGGCAGTAAGAATGTCAGCGAACTTGATATCATGCTCGTAGAAAACAATGAATTCGCTGTAATCCTTTGTCTGACCGCGAAGACTGAACGGAATGGTGTCTTTGGGGATGATGAATTCCGAGGGAGCTTTAATGGCCGGTATTTCAAACACGCCCATAAATTCTGCGGTTCTTACCAAATCTGCTCTGAAACCATCATCAACAATGTTCTTTTTTGTACTCATGCGAAGTACCTCCTTTGTTTTATTTGCCTTTAGTTTAGAGACAAACAGGTAGGGTGTCGTATCTTCACAAGATATGCATATTCACGGCATTAGAGCCTGTTGTGGCTATGAAAAGTGCTAATAATTGGACGCAAAATAACGGATTTATAACTTGGCAAGATATTAATCTTTTGCAGAAATCACCTCGGCTACAAAAGTAATTACAATTTGCATATTAAATATCACTACAATATGATATAATCGATGTGTAGGTTTGTAGATTTGGAAAGGAAAAGATATGAGCGATCCTAAGAAAAAAAAAGTACCAATGGAGCATTTCAATATGTCGGATTTTTTACGCGGGCAGGCATCCAGGATAATCACATCTATTGCGGACGAAGACAAAACCGGCTTTGTACTGAAGAATGGCAAACCCAAGGCGGTGATCATGTCTAATGAAAGATATGAAAGACTGCTTGCTGCGGGTATAGATATAAATGAATTTTAAACAGGGAGGACATTATTAATGTCATACAGTAAGATTACGCAGGTTATGATGGATGACACATCCATAGACGCATCAAAAGAGGTTGCGATGGTGTTTTCAATCGCCAACACTTTGAGAGGACCGTATAAGCCTGAGAGATATAAAGACGTTATCATTCCGATGATCATTCTTAGAAGATTGGAATGTGCTCTTGCTAAAACAAAAAAGGCAGTTGTAGATGCTTATAAGAAAAAGCCGGATACACCTGAACAGATTCTCTGCAAGAAATCCGGGTATCAGTTTTATAATACCTGCGAATTTGATTTAAAGAGTCTGTTGACAGAGGCACCTTCTATTGTTGAGAACCTGACATTCTACATAGATTCTTTCTCTTCAAATGTGCAGTCAATTTTTGAAGAATTGAAATTTAAGGAAGAAATCAAGAATCTTGACAAGAACAACCGACTTCTTGGCGTTGTAAAGAAGTTTTCCGAACTCGACCTGGATCCCGATACTGTTGACGGACATAAGATGGGCTATATGTTCGAAGAAATAATCAGAAGATTTTCCGAGAACGCTGAGGCCGGTGACCACTATACTCCGCGTGAGGTTATAAGACTCCTTAGCAGCATCCTGCTTGCAGAAGGCTGTAATGACGTTTTTAATGAAGGCCGTGAGATTACCGTGCTCGATATGGCTTGCGGAACCGGCGGTATGCTTTCAACCTGCCATGATTTTATCGTTCGTATGAATCCCGATGCCAATGTCAGACTCTTCGGACAGGAGAATAATCCGGAATCACATGCTATCTGTCTTGCCGATATGCTTATCAAGAATCAGGCAGCTGAGAATATAAGATTTGCAGACACCATGAAGGAAGACTGTTTTGAAAAAACGTCCATGAGATTTGTTATAGCCAATCCACCTTTTGGCGAATCATGGGGCGGCAAAGATGCAGGTGATGGTGTTGAAAAAGCAGTGCGGGATGAATATAAGAAAGCTCCCGGAGGAAGATTTGGAGCAGGATTACCTGCAACAGGCGATATGCAGCTTCTTTTTATGCAGCACGCCATTTACAAGATGCAGGACGGGAACGGACGCGCAGCCATTATAAGCAATGGATCGCCTCTGTTCTCGGGTAATACAACAAGCGGAGAAAGCCAGATCAGACGCATGATGCTTGAAGAAGATCTTGTGGAGGCTATCATTGCGCTACCATCACAGCTCTTTTATAACACGGATATTGCTATCTATGCATTCATCTTGTCAAAGGGAAAGAGAAAAGAGCGTATAAACAAGGTCCAACTCATTGATGCTACAGATATGTGGGTTCCGCTAAAGAGATCATTGGGTAAAAAGAGACGAGAGGTTTCCAATGATCAGATCCGCTTTATTAATGAAGTATATGCGGACTTCGCTCCTTGTGAGCGAAAGCAGTATTCCGATAAAAGAAGATGCGATTGTGTTATCAAATCAAAGATTTTTGACAGAGAAGAATTCCTCTATAAAGAGTGGTCTGTATATCAGCCACTGCAAAGACGCGGCATGATAAATGCCGATACGATAGAGACGCTTCGTACAAGTGCGTATTTTACTGCTAATACAAATATCTATAATGAAGCGAAGTGCGAAGAACTTGCTGAGACGGATCCCAGAAGTGCTTCGGATGAAAAGGCATATCAAAAGCAGCTTAAGGGAAAAGAGTTCACGGAGGCAGTTATAAATGCCTTACGAAAGAATGCGTCTGAAGAAGTATTTATGGATTTCGCAGCTTTTCAGGATGTGCTTAAGAAGATATTGAAAGATATTGATGGGATGACTCCGTCAAGACTATCCGGAATAGCAATGGAAATGTCTGTTATAGACAAAACTGCCAAGGTGCAAAAAGACAAAAAGAAGCAGGTCATTCTTGACACTACAACAAAGGATACCGAGATCATCAGGCTAAACCAGGATGTGGAGGATTATATGCAGGCAGAAGTAGTACCCCACGTGCCTGATGCGGTATGGAAGTATGAGTTTGATGAAACGAAGCCCGAGAGCAATACCAATAAAGAAAAGCTTGGGGCGGAGTTTCCGTTCACCAGATATTTCTATGAGTATCATGAACCCGAGAAAGCAGATGATTTGCTGGAGCAGTTCATGGAGCTGGAAGAGTCTCTGGCAGAGAAAATCAAAACATTGCAGGATAAATAATTTGTTAAAGGAAATCAGATACCGTTATGGCAAATAAAATGAAAGACAGTGGTTGTATCTGGATCGGGGATATTCCCACCACATGGAATACAAAGAGAATAAAGTATCTCGCAACTTTGAAGGGACGTATCGGATGGCAGGGTCTTACTACTGATGAATACCAGGATGAAGGAGCTTACCTGATTACGGGCGTCGATTTTTGTAATGGTGGGATAGACTGGGAAAACTGCGAGCATGTTCCGATGAGCCGATGGGAAGAGGCAAAGGAAATCCAGATTGAAAACGGAGATCTTTTAATCACAAAGGACGGAACAATCGGAAAGGTTGCAATTGTTTCCGGCATACCCGGAGAGACATCTCTTAATAGCGGAGTGCTTCGTATCATGACTTATGAGGGCTATAATCGCAGGTTCTTGTATTGGGTGTTACAGTCGGATGTGTTCTGGAACTGGTTCAATTATAAGAATGCAGGAAACAGTACCATTCAACATCTTTATCAAGGGGATTTCGCAGAGTTTATCTATGCATTTCCCGATGAGAAGGAACAGCTTGCTATTGCAGATTTTCTGGATGGGAAATGTGCCAAGATTGACGGTATCATTGCTGACTTGGAGAAGCAGATAGAGCTTCTGAAAAAATACAAGAAGTCCCTAATTACTGAGGCTGTTACAAAAGGATTAAGCCAAACAACTTTAACTAAACAAACGGATGTTGAATGTGTTAAGAGAATACCTATAAATTGGGAGGTTCGTAAGATTAAATATTTGGTCGATGCTGACCAAGTATATCCAATAGGTGACGGTGACCATGGGTTAATAAGTGCGGATGATTATTTGCAAGAAGGAATTCCGTATATAAGAGTGCTTAATTTAAGTTGGGGCGAAGGATTAAAATTTGAAAACATTGTTTATATCTCAGACGATATGAACAATCAGATTAGAAACAGTCAACTTAAACCAAATGATTTGTTGATTGCGAAAACGGGTGCAACTATTGGAAAAACCGCTATAGTGCCTGAAAATGTGCCGATTAGTAATACTACGTCACATGTAGGAAAAATCACGTTACCCAAGAGATATCATTCAAAGTACTTTTTCTATGTATTAACATCTGATGTTGTTCAAAAACAGATAGAAGATTTATCTGCTATGCAAAGTACAAGACCTGAATTAGGTGTTGAAGGCATGAAGAACCTACATGTGACGGTACCTCCGCTTGAAGAACAAGTTCTGATAACAGAGTATTTAGATGAAAAATGTGCTGTAATTATGCGGGTATTATCAGAAAAAGGATGTCAGCTGGAACATGTACAGCAGATGAAAAAATCTTTGATATACGAATACGTTACCGGTAAGAAGCGCGTCGCAGGATATGAAGAATAAGTTTTAAGGAGGCCTTTACCATGCCTATCAAAGCAGACCAACTCAGAGAAAAAGAAGATTATCAAAAACTGATCATGGAACGTCTCCATGAGGACAATGGTTTTCGGATTAGACCGAATACCGCATATCGAGCCGGGCTTGCTATGGATACGGATGTCTTGATGGAATTCTTTGAAAAGACTCAGGGAGATACCTTAGAGAAGCTACGTAAAATCTATAAGGATCGGACTGAAGAGACCATAATTAATTACATCAATGCGGAGATCAACAAAGAAAGCCGCGGCCTTATTGATGTAATAAAGCATGGCGTGGAGTTTGACAATGGGTCGGCTTTAAAACTTATGTATCGTAAGCCTGACAGTACTATCAATACCAGAGAGGTTGAGAATTATAAGAATAATATTTTTTCTGCGATGGAAGAAGTTAATCACAAGGCGGATGAAAGAATAGATCTTGTACTCTTCTTAAATGGAATAGCTATTTTTGCGGTAGAGCTTAAGTGCAACACCTCCGGACAGTACTATGGAGATGCAATAGACCAGTATAGAGAAAGACGTGATCCAAGCACCAGATTGTTTAAGCCAAAGGTTGGAGTACTTGCTTCCTTTGCCATGGATCTTGAGGAGGTTTACTTTACAACAGAGCTTAAAGGAAAGGATACCTTCTTCAATCCATTTAACATCGGTGATAATTATGGAAAAGGCAATCCCCACAATGATGAGACCGGAATAAATGTGTCTTATATGTGGGAGGATATCTGGACAAAGGACAAGATACTTCTCCTAATAGAGCGCTTTATCTATATCAAAAAGAAAGAGCGCAGAGATGCTGACACCGGTAAGATTCATAAGTCAAAGGAACTGATATTCCCGAGATTTCATCAGTTGCGCGCGGTGGAACGTGTGATGCAGGATGTAATGGTGAATCATTCTGACTGCAATTATCTGATAGAGCATTCGGCAGGCTCCGGTAAAACGGAAACCATATCATGGCTGGCCCATATACTGTCAACTGTACATGATGATGAGAACAATAATATTTTTGATACGGTACTTGTTATTACAGACCGTATTATAGTTGATCGCCAGCTCCAGGAAGCAATTCTTGGAATTGAGCACAAGAGCGGACAGGTGAAAGTGATGGATGATAAGTGCGATTCCGCAGACCTTGCGGAGGCACTTCATGGAAATACCAAGATCATCGTTACTACCATCCATAAGTTCTATTACATCTTGGATAATAGTCTTCTTAGAGATTTAAAAAATAAGACATTTGCAGTGCTTATTGATGAAGCACATTCTTCAACAGAAGGTGTCTATATGCAATCGGTTACAAGTGTGCTTGGCAATGAGTCTTCTGATGAAGAAATGACAGAAGAAGACAAGATGCTTGAAGAGATACAAAGATCCGGGAAACAGGATAATGTTTCCATAATCGCATTTACCGCAACACCAAAGCCGGACACGATACAGTTGTTTGGAACCCTGAATGCCCAGGGGCAAAAAGAATCCTTTGACTTGTATTCGATGAAGCAGGCAATTGAGGAGCATTATATCTTAAATGTCCTTGATAACTATGTAACCTGGAGGACATATTGCCACATAAATAAGGCGATACAGGACGATCCGGAATTAAAGACTATAGCTGCTAAGCGCAAGATGGCCCGTTTCATCGATCTTCATGAAACGAATATCAGACAAAAAGTTGAAATCATCATTGAACATTTCAGAGCCAACGTCGCAGGTTGTCTTGATGGTAAGGCCAAAGCGATGGTGGTTACTTCGTCACGCCCCGCGGCAGTAAGGTACCGTCAGGAGTTTGAAAAGTATATCAACGAACAGGGGTACACCGGTATTAAGGCACTCGTAGCTTTTTCCGGGAAAGTTAAGGTAAAAGATGACGACGGGAGTGAGAGAGAATACACCGAAAGTTCCATGAATGGCTTTAAGGAAGAGGAACTCAGGTATGAGTTTGACCGCAGTTGCTATCAGGTCCTTCTGGTCGCTGACAAGTATCAGATCGGGTTCGATCAGCCAAAGCTTTGCGCAATGTATGTTGACAAAAAGCTTAAGGGAACGGCGGCTGTGCAGACATTATCGCGGCTAAATCGCATCTGCCCGCCTTACGAAAAGACAACCTTCGTCCTTGATTTTAAAAATTCCTATGATGATATTGTCGAAGCATTCAAGCCATATTACAAAGGTACCATTCTTTTTGAGACCATATCGCCTTCGGATATAAGGGATTTAGACAGAGAAATAGATGAGTACAATATCTTGAATTGGGATGATATTGAGGCGTTTAATGTATTCCTTTATCAGGAAAAACGTACCAATCGAGATAAGGAGAAAATGTGGTCACTCCTTGATACGGCGGTCAGAGAATTTAACAAACGGAGTGAGGATGAACAGCTTCAGATAAAAAGGACTATCCGTAGATTTTTGAAGGGATATTGCTTCCTTATTCAGGCAACCTGCTATGAGAATCTGGAACTCCATAAGAAATATAACTATCTCTCCTACCTTGTTAAAGAATTGAATCCCGGTGGCGGCGGAAATAATTTTGATATTGCGGATAAGATAACCGTAAGCGATTTCCGGCAAAAACAGTTGGAGGAGCATAAAGGCGGAGAGGTTGAAGCAAAACCTGAAGTAAAGATCAAGAAGCCCAAGCCTGCAACACTTGAAGAACAGCAAAAGAAAAAACTATCTGAAATCATTGTTGAAGTGAATGCTTTATATGATAAGAACTATGAGCCTGCTTTCACAACCAAGGCTGCAATGCAGATAAGAGATCTTTTGCTTAAGAATGCTGAAGTCAGAGAACGTCTGGAAAAGAGCGCCCAAAACAATGAGCTGAAAGAATTCAAATTTACATATGATGATTGTGTTCAGGAGGTATTGATCGAAGGATATGATCAGAATGTAGATTTTTACACGCTGCTCTTGAATAATGAGGAAGTTCGGGCAAAATTTGCAAATGTCTTCCTGCGAGAGGTGTACACACTTTTGCGAGCGGCAAGGGGTGATCGTACGGAAATAGATTATGTTGTAAGAATGGACGAAGAGGATGGCGAATAAGCAAAATCCGTTTAAGCCTTTTATTAAGGATTTTGAAGCGGAAGCGGAGAAGTTTTTAATTAAATATGGGTACAAAGACGCTCTGACAGATCCGCGTCCGATTGACATCCGCGACATCGTTACAAGATGCATGTCGCTTGAGGTCGTTGATACGGAAAGCCTGTCTCCGGATTATTCTGTGCAAGGTATTATTACTTTTTCAAAGGGAATTGTTCAGGTATATGATTGGGGTGAAGAAGAATATGTAGGGTATGAGGTGGAAGCCCCCACGGTCTTTATTGACGCAGATATTATGAGCGAGGGATATATCAATAAACTGCTGGCTCACGAGGCTTTTCACTGGTACAAACACAGGCAGTATTTTGTATATCAAAAGTCTCACTGCCTGGGGGATGCTTTTGCTTTCCGCTGTGACAAACATTATTCCAAAGATGTATCTGATTCAGGTTGGACAGATGAAGAAACAATGGAATGGCAGGCAAGAAAAATAGCAGCGATGCTGCTTTTGCCTCGAAACGCTCTTATGAACAAGGTAAGGGAGCTATCCGGATGGGAGAAAAATGGAGAGGCACTTGATGCTCAGGAAGAGAAGCACGTCATCTCCGCGCTGGCTTCTTTCTTCTGTGTTACTGAGTACACAGTGGCTCGCAGGCTATATGATCTGGGATATGCCGTGACGGAGATTTCTTTAGGTGAGAAAAGAACACGTCCGGATGCTCGCCGTTTGCATAAAAGCCAACAAAAAACACAAAGTCCCAGAATATCCTTGGAAGAAGCGTTTGAGCTTTATTGTAACAACAGACTATTCAGAGATTATATAAATACAGGGGCTTTCAGATATAGGGGAATTGGCTTTTTCTCAATATTGCAGGTTAGAGCCGCAAATATGCCGGATTATCTGACCTTTGGCGAAAAACTCGAACCGACCAAGAATAATCTGAATTCCTGTGGTGTGATGTTCCACCAGAATCAGGTTTATACAAAGAAAAGAACATTTACAAATACACCGCAGAATGCGGAAGTTCTTGATAGGACCGGAAAATATGTAAAAAGCTTTAATGCGATTCATGAGAGAAAAGCAGAGAATAGCATATCGGCCAATGAGATGATGTTTGGCTATATGCAGCGTGAAAAATGGAACACGGCTATTTTTCAGGACAAAACATTGCTTGCACCTATGGATTACACAAGAGTACAGAAAGCAGATCATATATTTAAGATGCCTGCATATGTTGCCATGGCTGTTGGATTATCTCTGACTCTTTCGGAATTTCAAGATGTCATCCGGCAGGCTGGACTAAGCCTTAAGGAAGGGGATAAAACGGATGATGCATACTCCTTTATCCTGTCCTCCATGCAAGGCCTTGGCATTGATGAATGTAATGATTTCCTTGAAAAAGTAGGCATTCCAAAACTTGGAACACATACACGAGATTGGAGCAAATAATGGGATTGAATGATATAAGCAAGTATATTGCATTGATATTAAGGCATAAGCCGGAAACAATAGGGATAACGTTGGATGAACACGGCTGGGCAAGTGTTTCAGAATTAATTGATGGCATAGCAAAGACGTATGATTTCAATATGAATATGCTTGAGGAAATAGTTGCCTCTGATAATAAGCAGAGATATTCATTTAATGAAGATCATACGCTCATTCGGGCGAATCAGGGGCATTCCATCCCTGTAGATGTGGAGCTTGAAGAGGTCGCTCCTCCGGACATACTTTATCATGGAACCGGCGAAAAGTATGTGGACTCTATTGATGCACAGGGGTTAATACCTAAGTCCCGCCTTTATGTGCATCTTTCTGGAGATAAGGATACTGCTGTAAAAGTCGGACAGCGTCATGGGAAACCGGTGGTTTATGTAGTTGAAAGTGGAATTATGTATAAAGAAGGATTCAAGTTTTTCCGATCCGTAAACGGGGTGTGGCTGACTAAAGAAGTTCCTGTTAGGTATATGCAGAAATGCTGATGATAAGTTTATATGAGATGACGTCATTTTGACGTCAGGTAGAGTTGGGAGTTGACGTCAAAATGACGTCGGCTCTCTTTTTTGTTATTTCACTTTCAGAAAGTGGACAAAGTGAAACGCCGGGGTCATAGGGCACGCCCTAATCCGGATGCCGTGGGCAGACGGTTTGCCTAAAGCGTGCCTGCAACTTTAGGCGTATCCTGTTATTCTTTTTTTCTGTTTTTTCAATTTTTTGTTCGGGGGCGAACAATGTAGTGTTTTAAAGGGTTTCAGCCATGTTCGGCCCCGATAATTTCCAAAAACCAAATTTACAATTGAAAATTGCCGTATTTTATGATTATCGCGGGGTCGAACAATCCAGTAAATATGCGGGTTTGAGCCATGTTCGGGGTCGAATAATCGCTGTTTTTGGAGCCAGATTATAATCGGGCCCGATTAATCGTCTTTTTAAAAAATATTATGTGCTCTGTGACGGATTAGCAAGTTTGATATCCCACATTACTTGTGAATGGCAAGAAAGGAGGAAAAAGTTGCTATGAATACAGACAAATTGAAACAGGCGATAGATTACAGCGATGTCTATTATCTGATCGCCGCAGGAGCAGAGGAATTGGAAAAGCTGGATGAAGGGTTAAGAGAGCGGGCAGCCAATCCGTCAGCACTACAGAGGAGGAGAAAGTGGTTAATGGAATCACCCGCCTACCTGAGCATCGAGGATGGTTCAGTAAGATAGAATAGATATAACATATGTGATAAGACAGCATTTATACAATAGCTGCGGATAAATATAGGTAATGACTGGAAGTATATAGGTCAGTGGAGAACGAAATTCTGCTGACCTTATTTTTATATTGACAGGCTAACAACCATTAGCTATACTGTGGCTAATGGTTGTTAGCGGATTGGAGGGAGTCATGTCTACCAAAGAGAAAATACTGGATGCGGCATTAACGTTATTTGCAGAGAATGGATACGATGGAACAAGTGTGGAGCAGATTGCAAATATTGTCGGGATCAAAGCTCCATCGCTATATAAGCACTATAAGGGTAAAGAGGACATCCTGAATGCGTTGATTGACTCCGCAGAAGCGCGTTATGAGGAAATGTTTGGATCTGAAAATAATATTGGGAAAGTGCCCCAAAGCTGGGAAGAGTTCATAAAGGTGACGATGGAAAGGATTTCATTTACAATGCGGGATCCCATAATCCGCAAGATAAGGATGCTTCTTGTACAGGAACAGTTCAGAAATGAAAGGATTTCCGAGGTTACGACCAGGCATCAGTTGGACGGGATACAGAGGATGTTTGCAAAGATCATCAAAGGCATGATGGATGAGGGTATCGTCAAAAATGATGATCCAGAGCTTCTTGCGGTAGAACTTATCGCGCCTGCTGTTCTGCAGATTGCAAGGTCAGACAGGCAGCCGCGATATGAGGAAGAATGCATGGAATACATCGAAAAGCATTTACGGCATTTCTGTAAGGTATACATGAAAGAGGATTGATCAAACGAATTTAATTGTAGTATAGAACAGATGAAGAAAAGAGAAAAACATAAAGGACATTGAGGTATGGAAATAAGAGTTGAGAGACTAACTGAAGATAACTTTAATTCCCATTCACTGGATAACTTTATCAGGCATCAGGTTGTCACGGAGTGCCTAAGAAATGTGGATGGAAATTGGCTTCTTCTGCCTATTTCGTTTGTAGAAGAATGGAGTCTTGATAAGTGCAGAGAGGAAGCGTCAGCAATAGCAAATAATCTATCTGGGAATATGATAGATTATGGAGCATTTGAAGGGACAGATTTGATAGGATATATTACGGTCGGTACAAAAAGGTTAGGAACAAAAGGACAGTATGTCCAGCTTGTTACATTTCAGGTATCAGAACCATTCAGGGGTATGGGAGTTGGCAGAAAGCTTTTTGAGAAAGCAGCCGGGGTTGCAAGGGAATATGGTGCAAAAAAGCTTTACATTTCCGCTCATTCATCAAAAGAATCTCAGGCAGCATATAAGGCACTGGGATGTGTGCATGCTGAGGAGATAATACCCTGGATCGCAGATGAGGAGCCATTTGATGTACAGCTGGAATTTGTGTTATAAATTTGATTTTACTAAAACTGGAGGAGAGAAAACCGAAAGGTATTCCGTGCGACTCTACTCTCCGTAGGTACCATATTTTATTGTGCTGATTTACAATCTGTGCATGAGTGAGGTGCCATCATGCGAAGCATGGTTTAATGCACCGACCGACTTGCCGCCGAACGAATGTGAGGGGGCGATACTTATGGAAAGAGGTGAAAACAAATATGAACCAATATGTTACAGGCGCAGTGATTAAGGAACTGCGGGAAAAGAACAGGATGACACAGCTTCAGCTTGCGGAAAAGCTGGGAGTAAGCGATAAAAGTGTTTCGAAATGGGAAACTTCGAGAGGGCTTCCAGATATTACCCTGCTGGAGCCTATTGCGGAGGCATTCAGCATATCGGTGATGGAGCTGATATCAGGCAATACCATTCATAATGCGAACGTATCGGCAAATATGCTGCGGTCAAAGTTTTACGTCTGCCCGGTCTGTGGGAATGTAATACACAGCATTGGCGAAGCGGCTATCCATTGCCACGGCATACTGCTTTCACCTTTAGAGGCTGAGCCGACAGATGAGCATCACTTGGTTTTCATCGAGCGTGTTGAGGATGAATATTATGTGCGGATCGACCACAGCATGACGAAGGAGCATTATATTTCCTTTGTGGCGGCGGTCTCATCCGATGATATGCAGATGGTGAAGCTATATCCTGAGGGAGCCGCCGAAGCAAGATTTAAAATCCGGGGTGTCAAAAGGATTTTCTTTTACTGTAACCGTGATGGTCTGTTTTCGATAGAACCGGTAAAGGGCATTGATGACAAAGAAAGCGGATACGATGATTCGCAGGAACGCAGGGAACTGGAGAAGGCAGCAGATATGCTGTTTGGATAGGAGGCAGAGGGTTTGGACAATACAACGGCTAAAGTGAGTTGGATTTGCCCGATCTTCTGGATGATAAAAGAAAGCGCATGGGACTTGGGGCATGTATAGCTGAATGAATGATGTGGAGTGCGCAAAGAAAACAAGGGAATACGGGCTGGATTTCTAGTGGCAAATGTGTACAGGCTGCTGGAGAAGGAAATGGCTGTGTTTAGTAAAAGAGGTGGAGGAACGGATGAAGATAGAGCATATTGCTATGTATGTGAATGATTTGGAAGGAGCCCGAGAT
>CAMUYQ010000006.1 GCA_947165025.1 uncultured Lachnospiraceae bacterium
TAGAAATCCCCGAACTGGCAAATTATGAACATTCTGTTAATAGCCCGCAAAACTGAAACCTGGTTATTGAGATGGAAAACCTACAGTATATTTCTTCAGCAGGTATCAGGCAACTGGTCACGATCTATAAGAAGATGAATGGCCAGCTCCTGATAAAGAACGCTTCTTTTGAACTTATGGACATTTTCCGCTCTGCCGGAATGGACAATATCATCAGATTTGAGTGGCGATGACCTCTACTTCGCACAGAGCCCCCTTGGGCAGTGATGACACTCCGACACATGATCTTGCGGGCTTTTCGGTAAAGTATCTCGCATATACTTCGTTAAACGCAGCAAAATCATTGATATCCGTAAGGAAGCAGAGAGTTTTGACGGCATTGTCCGTGTTTGTTCCGGCCGCTTCAAGTACAGCCACCAGATTCTTCATGACCTGTTCTGCCTGTTCTTCGATAGTTGTTCCGATGAGATTTCCCGATACCGGATCAAGAGCGATCTGCCCTGATGTATAAACAAGTTCTCCTGCAATTACAGCCTGTGAGTAAGGGCCGACTGCCGCAGGTGCCTTGTCTGTATGTATCTTCTTTGTATCCATGGTTGATTCCTCCTTTATCGTTTTGCTGCTACATTATAACACGGATTACCATTGATTGCGCAGGTATCATCTGATATACTCATATCGTATCTGTGATCACATCGGATATCATGTTCATTCATATTACGGAGGGCAATATATGCCGGTAAAGCGGCCGGTATGTCTTATCTGCCTGATATTCCTGTTTATGATCTATATATTTACCCAGGGTCCGCCGTCACCTTCATGGGATGTCGACAAAGCAGCGGATATAACGGTCACTGTACGCGGCAAGGTCGTTGACAGACAGGAAAAGAACGGATCATTTCAGGTTTATCTTACAAACGTATCGATCATATCAGACAGGACATATTTTCCCGAAACTTCAAAAGGAATAGTGGTAAAGCTTGCCGAGAGCGCACAGAGCGCCGGTTATGTCAGGATCGGCTCGAAGGTCGAGGCAAGAGGGGTATTTGTGCCCTTTGAAAAGCCAAGGTGTGAGGGGATGTTTGACTCGCGCACATATTATCTGATAAAGGGCTATGACGGCCAGCTTAAGCGCGCAAGGATCACCGGAGTCTCCGCCGGATATGACCGCATTAATGAAGCTTTAAGACGTGTAAGAGACAAGGCGTATGACATCATGAAGGACAACATGGGTGAGGATGATGCCGCGCTTCTTGCGGCAATGACGCTTGGTGACAAAAGCGGGCTTGATGCCGAGATAAAGGAACTGTATCAGCGCGCGGGTATCAGTCACGTTCTTGCTCTGTCAGGACTTCACATCGCATCTGTTGGCCTGGCGCTACTGGCACTGTTTAAAAGGACGGGTATGCCGTCAAAGGCAGCTTCCTTCATCTCATTTTTCATCATAGCAGCATATGCAGTCATGACAGGTATGTCGGTCTCTACCGTAAGGGCAATGATCATGTTCGGCCTGTTCGTTCTTGCTGACTTCTGTGGCCGTACCTATGATCTTCTTTCGGGAGCATCCGTCTCTGCGCTTATCATTCTTATCATTGATCCGCTGTACCTGTACGACACCGGCTTCCTGCTCTCGTTCGGAGCTGTTCTCGGTATCGCAATCATCTTCCCGGTGTTCGATTCGATCCCCACGCTTTTTCTGCGCACACGAAAATCATCGGACGCACCTTTCGTGTCTGCGGTCAAAAAAGTGTATCAGGCCATGTGCGTGAGTCTGTCTGTGACGGTTGCCACCTTTCCGGTAATGGGTAATTCCTTCATGCAGATATCTGTCTTCTCGGTCGTCCTGAATCTTGCCGTGATACCTCTTATGGGGGTGGTGCTGTTTACGGGATTTGCGGGTATCATCGCCGGTTTTTCAGGCGTTGATCCGGGCTTTATATTTAAAATAACACATTATATTTTACTGTTTTTTGAGACCTCCGGGAATATTTTTGAAAAAATTCCCGGAAATATACTCGTGATCGGCAAACCGGCAAAATGGCAGATAATAACATATGCAATCGTTACGGGAAGCGCGGTAATAACGTGGCATATCGCCGTTGCTCAAAACAATAAAATAACGCGAAAGGAGAAAGGTATTGACCCAACCGGTCGGCGTTTATTCAATAATATCAAAAGTTATGAAAAAAATTCACGAAATAAAATAACATATTTAATCCAAACAAGAAAAGACAGGAGGATATTTTTAAACAAAAAGAAATTAATCACAACAATAACACTAGTTATGTTTTTGGCGGCATCGACCATATTCATGCTTCGTTTCAGATGCGATATTGAGATCAGGACGGTGGATGTCGGACAGGGTGACTGCACTTTCATATGCGGGAGCCGTATCCCGAATGTTATAATCGACGGCGGGAGCAGTGACATAAAAAAGGTCGGAAAGAACAGGATCGGACCTGTTCTGAAAGCGAACAGGATACAGACGGTTGACTGGTGCTTCCTGACACATATGGATGATGACCATGTCAACGGAGTTATCGAGATGCTTGAGGACAGAGGATGCGGTATAAGGATCAGGCGTGTCGCGGTATCGTCTTATGTCCTTAACCGGCCGGAACGATCCGACAATCTCCTAAGGCTTCTTGCTGCAGCCCAAAAGTCCGGCACGGACATAGTCGCCATATCCGCAGGTGATGTTCTGGATCTGAAAGATGTTAGGCTTGTCTGCATAAGTCCGCCGCAAAATGGAGCATATTCGGGAGGAGAGACGACTACCGATGAGAACGATAATTCTCTTGTCATCAGGCTTGAATATGACATAGCCGGAGGGGAGGATTTCAGGGCGCTGTTTACCGGGGATATCGGTGCCGGAGTTGAAAGGAGCTTTATAAGTGAAGCCGGAGAGTGTACATATCTTAAAGTCGCCCATCACGGAAGCCGCAATTCCTCGGCGGATGATTTTCTGAAAAAGGTGGATCCGAAGATCAGCGTGATATCGGCGGGGGTGGACAATTCATACGGGCATCCGCACAAGGAGACGATCGAAAGACTCAAAAAAACGCACAGCAGCATATACTGTACGAATGAGACCGGGGAGATCATTACCTTTGTCGATGACGGGAAGATTGTAATAACAACCATGTCATATTATAATGATTCCTGACGTTGAATTACGGAGGTATCGGATGGAGATCAGGACCAACTGCAAAAATGATGAAGCGCTCAGAAAAAGCCTGTCACTTCTTGCGAACAAGGAGTTTGGCATAGATCTTGAGAGCTGGTATGAGAACGGGTTCTGGCAGAATGATTACATTCCGTACTGCGCCGTTGAGGACGGAAATGTCATAGCAAACGTGTCCGTCAATATATGTAATTTCAAGATCAGATCGCAGATACGTCACCTTGCGCAGATCGGGACGGTCGTGACCGCGCCCGAGTATAGGATGAAGGGTTATTCTACGCTGCTTATGAACAGGGCTCTTTCGGAGTGTGTCCAGTCGTTTGAAGGAGTGTATCTCTACTGCGAAGAGAAGACGGTTCCGTTCTATGAAAGGTTCGGTTTCAAACGTACAGACGAGTACATATGCAGCAAAAAGGTTGACATAACTAACAAAGCAACCGCCGAAAATATCCCGATGAATACTAAAGAAGACTGGGGCAGAATGGTTGACATAATTCAAAGACGCAAGCAGTACGGTGAGAGGATCATGGTCAACAATACGGGTCTGTTCATGTTCTATCTGGCGGGGCCATTTTCGCAGAACGTATATTATGTACCGTCATCGGAAGCGTATGTGGTGGCAGCGGCCGAAGGCGATACACTGACGCTTTATGCGGCGTTTGCCGAAGAGAAGATCAGCCTGGGAGATATAATCACATCATTCGGAAGCAGTATCAGAAACGTCAGCATGGCATTCATGCCGGAAAACAATACCGGGTTTGACCGCAGGAAGAAGGAAGATGAGGGATCCGTTCTGATGACAAAGGGTTCGTTCTTTGAAAATGCGGCAAACGAAAGGTTCATGTTCCCCGAGATCTCGTACGCATAGCATCATCTTGCTCAAAAAAATCCCGATTTTTCCAATTTAGGTATGGCACAATAACACAATATATGGTATTCTGTCTAATGTGGGTGTACCTATTGTAGGGAAGTATAAGTAATGAGGGAAGTAAAATGAGTGTGGAGGAAATGTTTGAAAGGCTTGAGGCCTGCGATGACGAGCAGCTCAAGGAAGTTAAGCTGTGGCTGTTCAAAGAGAGCATCCGTCTTCGTGACGAGCAGCATGAGCTTGAGATGGACAGGCAGGATTTTCTGACCGAGCGTGAGAACGCGAGGGAAGAGCTTCGCAGATATGAAGAGCATCTGGCACTTAAGCAGAGACAGTTAAAGCGTGAAGAAGATCTCATCGAGCAGAAGCACGATGTGATAAAGAGGGGTTTTGAGGAACTTGACCGTGACAGGCAGGCGCTTAACGCCAGAGAAGCTTCGATGCGGGCAAGGGAAGCGCAGCTTGAAGAGAGAATTGCATATACACCGGACAGCAGTGAGGTCAACGATGTGTTGTTCAGAGGTGCGGATAACATCCTTCTGCTGAAGAAGAGATACAAGGATCTGATGAAGATGTTCCATCCGGATTGCCTGGGAGGCGACACGGAAATGGTCAAGTCGCTCAACAAAACGTACGACAGGCTGATCAGGGAATGTGATTCATACGGAAAAAGAAGGCGCGCATAGCGCCTTTTTTTATTTCATGAAGTGTTGTTCAGTATAAGAGGTGATCATCAATGAGAGCATATATAATGCCGCATCCCCCGATAGCCGTCCCCGAGGTCGGGCAGGACAGGATCGATATGATAAGCGATACCGAAGAAGCTTTTGCAAAGGCTTCTAAGGATATCAGACAGTACGATCCCGAGACTATAGTGATAATATCACCCCATTACAGCATGTACAGGGATGCTTTTCATATAGCAAAGGGCATAAGATGCACGGGAGATCTGGCAGCTTTCGGTGCGCCGTTCCCGTCCTATTCATATCTTTATGACGGAGAACTATCCGACGAGATAACAGCGCTTTGCAACGAGAAGGATATACCGGTGGTTTATGATGATGAGGACGCCGCCGTGCTTGATCACGGAACGTTTGTCCCGCTTTATTTTGTGACTCGGGAATACGGCGATAAAAACATACCATTCATGATAGTCAGGATATCGCCTTCAATGCTGCCTGACGATGATCTTTCGGAAATGGGACATATCATAGAACGTGCGATCGCTCATATCGGAAGACGTGCCGTGATAATCGCGAGCGGCGATCTGTCCCATAAGCTCAGGGAGGACGGACCTTACGGCTTTATCAAGGAAGGGCCTGAGTTCGACAGGGCGGTCACCGATGTCATGAAGAGCGGAGATCTTTCCGCCTTTACAAAGATAGATAAGAAGATAAACGATCTTTCTGCAAACTGCGGATACCAGGGGTTCGTGATGCTTTCAGGAGCGCTTCGCGATTACAGGATCACGCCTGATTTCCTTTCGTATGAAGGAACGTTCGGCGTAGGTTACGGAATATGCATCTTCGAGTGCGAGAACTGGTTTGTGCGGCTTGCAAAACAGTCGCTCGAGACGTATATAAGGTCCAAACGCACCCTCACCGAAAAAGACGCATCCGACTACCCCGGATCGTTCAGGGATGACAGGGCCGGAGTGTTTGTCTGCATCAAAAAGAACGGCATGTTAAGAGGCTGCATCGGGAGCATACTTCCCGCGTATGATGATGTCTTTGAAGAGACGTGCGCGCTTGCGATAAGCTCCGGAACGCACGATCCGAGATTTGAACCCGTGAGAGAAGATGAACTTGAAGATCTGAAATACACGGTTGATGTTATGGGAGTTCCCGAAAGCGCCACCGTCGACATGCTCGATGAGAAGAAGTACGGCGTCATCGTAAGCTCGGGAGGCCGTCGGGGCCTTCTTCTTCCGAACCTTGAAGGCGTTGACTCCGTAGAGGAACAGATCCAAATATCACTTCAGAAGGGCGGTATCTCACCGCGCGAGTCATATTCCATAGAACGGTTCATGGTGGAGCGTCACGAATGATATGCGATAACTGCCCGCACGGGTGCGATCTGAAAGAGGGCATGACAGGAAGGTGTCATGCAAGAAGTGCAAAGGACGGTGCGATCGTCTGCGAGAATTACGGCGCCATAACCAGCCTTGCACTCGATCCCATTGAGAAGAAGCCGCTTGCGATGTTTCATCCCGGAAGTTATATACTCTCTGCCGGATCATATGGCTGCAATCTCACATGTCCGTGGTGCCAGAATGATTCGATCTCGCGGGGAAAGGTTGCGGCAGATCACCTTACACCTCGGGAGCTTGTTGATATCGCGATCGAAACGAAGAGGCGCGGCAACATCGGGATCGCATTCACATACAACGAGCCGTCTGTCGGCTTCGAATTTGTTCTTGATACCGCGGCCCTTGCCCGCGAAAATCATCTCGTCAACGTATCGGTCACGAACGGGATGCTGTCCCGAAAAAGGTTTGATGAACTCGCACGATTCATTGATGCCTGTAACATCGATCTGAAGACGGGATCTGCCGAAAAATACGCATCGATCGGAGGAGATCTGTCGCTGATCCGCGAAAATATAACAAGTGCCGCAAAAAAAGGTTGTCATGTGGAGTTGACAACACTGGTAGTTCCGCGGTTTAATGACAGCAGGGATGATTTTTGCGACACTGTCGCTTTCATTAAAGAACTGGATCCTGATATACCGCTTCACATCACCAGGTTCTTTCCTGCGGGAAATATGAGAGATACGGCACCCACGGACCTTGAAGTTCTGTACCGGTTCAGGGATATCGCAAAGAAAAGCCTTAATAATGTATTCTTGGGGAATGTCTGAAATGTATAAAATGAAAAGATCAATACTGATAAAATCGATCGCAGGTGCTGTAGTTCTTGCAACGATCCTCTCATCGCCGGTGAAGGCTGCCGAAGTGATAACGGATCCGGCTACACAGCTTCCGGTTATGCAGGCTGTCGATCCGGTCGATCTGTTCCTTTCACAGTCGGCGTTTATCGGCAATTCGGTAGGTGAAGGCCTTACGATGTACAACAACGCGATGAAGAAGGTTCCGCTTGGGAGCGCGACGATGCTCACAAGAGTCAGTTATTCGTTCTATGCGGATGCAAACAGGATGACCAAGTTTCTGCCGGTTCTGAACGGCCAGCCCATGAGAGCAAAGGATGCGATAAAGCTTTCGGGAGCTTCATATGTGTTCATATGCATGGGAACGAACGATCTGGTGGGAAAGAGTGCGCCTGAGACTGCATTTGCAAAATACCAGGAGTATCTTGCGCTCATCATGGCCGAGAATCCGGGCGTTCTTCTGTTTATAGAGAGCTGCACACCGACCCGACCTGGAAGCAATGTCAACAATGAAAAGGTCACAAAGTTCAATGCATATATGCAGAGTTACTGCGATATGTTCCCGAATATGTTCTATGTCGATATCGCAACTCCGCTCAAGGATGAGACCGGATACCTTTCAAAAGCGCTTACATCCGACGGAAGTGTTCATCTGACAAACAAGGCATATGCGATCTGGGCAAATACGATAAGGACGTATATCACCAATTTTCTTATTGCCAGAAGCGCTGCACTCAGAGAGCAGAATGAGAAGGACCGTCAGCTTGCCGAGGCAAATTACAGGGCGAGCATGAAGCAGATGGAAAAGCTTCAGAATGAAAAGCGGGAGGCAAGACTTGCGGCCGAAAAAAGAGCCGCCGAGGCAGAAGACGAAAAACGCCGCGAGCAGCTCTTAAAGAGTCCTGATGAAGTTGAAATGATGCATTCCTATTCTTCAGTTGCGTCTTCCGCTTCCGAACCATTGCTTGCCTCTTCTTTGGCCGATGCCACTTTCAGATCTTCTCTGTAATCTGAGATCTTCTCGTCTGCAGCGATCAGCTTGTTCATGTATTCCATAAGATCGGATGCCGGTGCATCCCTGTACAGTTCATAATACTTTCTGCCGAGCCTGTAATAGTATTCCTGCTTTTTTGCTTCTTCAGCCTTGATCAGAGCGTGCAGTCTTGCTATCTCACCGTATTCCCTGGCCTTATCAACAACAACGTTTATTGTATCCGCTACCTTTTCTGTTACATCGGACATTTCAGTACCTCCTTATTTCCTGCCTGCCATCTCCAGTATCAGAGTCTCCACTCCGATCTGAGGATCGATGAGGCCGCTCTTTATGCGCTCGTCAGTATCGGCACACATGGTCACTTTTTGGGTCAAACTGATTTTACTACTCTTTTTTGCGGCTGGCAATGCCATCCTGACTCGGGGCTCGCGCATTGTAAGAAGCTTTGCCATTTCAGCCGTACTCATATGCTCACCGTCAAGTTCCTTGACATGAAGAAGGAGCCGGAGCTGCTCGCGAAGAAGAGAAAGTATGCCCATCGGATCGCTTCTTAAGGCGAGAAGATCCGTATAATATACGAGTGCCTTCTGGGTCTGTCCGGCAAGAATGGCATCGATCATCGCAAATATCGCATCCTCGGGAGGAGCCGGTATCGTAGCTTCAATATCGGAAGTACGTATCCCGTCTTTTCCGAAAGTGTAGGAAATGATCTTCTCCAGATCATTTGAGATCTCCCACATGTCATTACCGCACCGCTCCATAAACAGGTCGAGTGCGTCGCCCGTGATCGGACGGTGTTCTTTGCCCAGCCGCTTGATTATCCAGTCACGCAGGCTTTCTTCGGAAAGATTGCCGAACTCGGCAATACAGCCCGTTGATTTTACGGCTTTTGACTGCTTCAGTCGCATGTCGATCTTCTCCTCGGAAAAGATCATGACAGTGCTTTCGGGAATGTTCGGTATATAGTCCGCCAGTTCTTCGCAAGCCTTCGAGAAAAGGTCGGTATCCTCAAGCACGATCACGCGTTTTTCGGCAAGGAACGGCATCGTGTCCGCAAGTGCAAGGACCTCTTTGATATCGATCTTGCGGCCGGAAAAATGAGTCACGTTCATGGTGTCCCCGGCTGCGGCAAATATGCCGGTGAGTGCCTTGACATAGCGGTTTCGCTGATAGTTCTGCACTCCCCAGAGGACATATATGTTCCTGTATATGCCTTTTTTGATGTCAGCTTCGAGCAGTTTCATAACCACGATTATAACATAAAAATAGTGAAAATTTTGCATAAAACTGTGGTATATATCTGAAAGTTATGTTAATATATACAATATGTATGGCACATTGGCCATAACCTGAAAATAACGACAAAGGAGTTATCAGATGGAAAAGAAGAAAAGCTTTGACATGAACAAAATGCTGCTCCTGTTCAGCATGATCCCGCTTGTTATCGGTGTTACAGTAATGACTATCATAGCGATAGTCCTTCTGAACAGTAACCTTGAAGGCAAGATCGAGGACCAGCTTCTTGTGGCTGCACAGGGACTCAAGGACTACACTGAGTTCGAACTGAAGGAAGGTGCCGAGGAGATCACTTATGATGCTGCTTATATCGATTGTCTGAAGAAGTACGACGTCGATCTTACCGTATTTTTGGGTGATACCCGTTTCTGTACTTCCGTACTTAATGACAAAGGCCAGAGAAATGAAGGTACACAGGCTGCCGAAGGAATTTGGCCGACGGTCAAGGCGGGTAATAATTTCGTAAACAGCAACACAAAGGTTGCGGGCCAGGATTACTATGTTGTATATCTTCCTCTCCAGGACGCATCGGGAGCTGTTATCGGTATGTCATTTGCCGGAACCCCGAGAGCAGACGTTGTTAAAGCAAGGAATCACATCATCCTCGTTTCGATAATCGCGGCACTCATCCTTATAGCCTTTTTCATTGTACTTGTACTATTCATTGCCAGAAAGGTTTCAGCACCTCTTAGGGAAACGGCAGACAGCCTCGAAGTTATCGCAAAGGGTGACTTTACGGAAGAGACGGATACCGAGTCAATGCTTGCCGAGACATACAGTCTTATCCAGTCATACAGAGGTCTGCAGGAGAACATCCGTAGCATCCTTATCAAGATCAACGGGTATTCCGGAGATCTTGCAGGAAGGGTAGGAGAAGTTTCAACGCTAGCTGAACAGAGTGATTCATCTGCCAGTCAGATCAACTCAGCTGTCGGTGAACTTGCACAGGGTGCCGGATCGATGGCCGACAATGTTCAGAACATCAACGAGCAGGTCATGGAGATGGGCGGACTTATCAACAACGTTGTTGAATCCGTAGATCTGCTCTCGAATTCTTCGAATACGATGCAGCAGGCTAACAACGAAGCTTACGGATATATCACAAATCTTGAGAAATCTTCCGCAACAACAAAGGATGCGGTCGCATCGATCAAGTCACAGGTTGTCAATACAAATGAAGCCATCATGAGGATCACGAGTGCAGTCGGTATGATCACAGATATCGCGAGCCAGACGAATCTCCTTGCTCTCAATGCTTCGATCGAGGCAGCAAGAGCCGGTGAGATGGGTAAAGGATTTGCAGTCGTTGCCGAGAGTATCGGTAACCTGGCTAACCAGTCGGCTGAGTCCACTGCAGAGATCCGTGCTATCATCGATGAGCTGACCAAGCAGTCGGAACAGAGCGTACTTGCTTCCGAGTCTGTTGAACAAGCTATCAACGAAGAGCAGACGATCCTCGTTGAGACGAAGAAGAGATTCGATGTCCTTAATGAAGAGATCACGAACTCTGTTGAAGATATCAGGGGTATCTCCTCGCAGACAGAGAGTCTTGAGAAAATCAAGGCAACCATCGTTGAGAACGTCAGTGATCTGTCGGCTATATCCGAAGAGAATGCTGCAAGCACCGAAGAGGTTACGGCTTCAATGGAGAGCATCGCATCAAACATCAGGATAATCAGCGAGAATACCGAAGGCATGAACGAGATCGCCGACAACCTTGTCAATACCGTCGGAGAGTTCAGATTCTGATAGATACGTTGGATCAAAAGGCAGCGGTTTATCCGCTGCCTTTTTTAAAGGGTTCGGATAAAGGAGGGATACATGAGAGAATTACCAAGACCCGGTCAGGTCTACAGGCACTTTAAGGGTAATATCTACCGGATCATAACACTGGCGTCCCATTCGGAGACGGGAGAGATGCTCGTTATCTACAAAAGGGATGACACGGAAGAGAAGGCATATGCAAGACCTCTTGACATGTTCATGAGCGAAGTGGACAGGAAGAAATATCCGGATGTCAGGGAAAAGTACAGGTTCACGCTCTGTGATGAGGATGTGCTTACAGAACTCGGCATTGTCGGCGATGATGCCGAAGGATCGGGACTTGACCCGATGCTTGAGGCATTCCTTGATGCGCGCACGATATCCGAGAAGGTTGAGATATTCTATGACATGAGAAAGGTCGCGGATGACGAGATGCTCGGATATGTTGCGTCCTCTCTCGAGATAGAGGTATCAGGTGATCCTGATGAGAAATATTCCGAGATACTCAGGGCGCTCAAAGCAAAAGAAAAATATGAAAGTAACAGGTTGCGCGGCTAGCGAAATTCCTATATAATCTAACGAGTGATTTTTGCTCGATAACTGCTTAATTGAAAGGACGGAACTGATATGTACTCACTCGATGAAGTTAAAGCCGTTGATACCGAGGTGGCACAGGCGATAGAAGCCGAGATGGCAAGACAGAACAGCCATATCGAACTCATCGCTTCGGAAAACTGGGTAAGCAAGGCTGTAATGGCTGCAATGGGCTCACCTCTTACAAATAAATACGCGGAAGGATATCCGGGCAAGAGATACTACGGCGGATGCCAGTGCGTAGACGTTGTTGAGGAGCTCGCAAGAGAGCGTGCCAAAAAGCTCTTCGGTTGTGACTATGTAAATGTTCAGCCCCATTCGGGTGCACAGGCAAACATGGCAGCATTCTTTGCAATGCTTGAGCCCGGCGATACATACATGGGAATGAACCTCGATCACGGCGGACATCTGTCTCACGGATCACCGGTCAACATCTCGGGTAAGTACTTCAACTGTGTTCATTACGGCGTTAATGACGACGGATTTATAGATTATGATGAAATGGAGAGGATCGCGCTTGAGTGCAAGCCTAAGATGATCCTTTCGGGGGCGAGCGCATATGCCAGAGCCATTGATTTTAAGCGCATCAGACAGATCTGTGACAAGGTCGGCGCCTATATGATGGTCGATATCGCCCATATCGCGGGTCTTGTTGCAACAGGTATGCATGAGAGCCCGTTCCCTTATGCAGATGTTGTTACGACAACAACACACAAGACACTTCGCGGTCCCCGCGGCGGAATGATCATGTGTAATCAGGAAGCAGCCGATAAGTTCAACTTCAACAAGGCAGTGTTCCCCGGAACACAGGGCGGCCCGCTCATGCACGTTATCGCAGCAAAGGCTGTATGCTTCAAGGAAGCACTTTCACCAGAGTTCAAAGAGTACGGTAAGAACATAGTCGCAAACGCAAAGGCTCTTTGCGAAGGACTTCTCTCAAGAGGTCTGTCGGTAGTATCAGGCGGCACGGATAACCATCTTATGCTTCTCGACCTTCGTCCCCAGAACCTTACGGGTAAGGAGATCGAAAAGCTGCTCGACGAGGCGCACATCACGGCCAACAAGAACACGGTTCCGAACGATCCGCAGAAGCCTTTCGTTACAAGCGGTATCAGACTCGGAACACCTGCGGTCACATCGCGCGGCATGAACACGGCTGACATGGACCGTATCGCCGAGGCTATCTCGCTTGTTGTCAAGGAAGGCGAGGCCGGTGTTTCAAAAGCTCGTGCGATCGTTGACGAACTTACTGCCAAGTATCCTCTTGTAATGTAATTTGAAATGACGGACGGCAAATAATGGTATTTTCCAGTCTTTTATTTCTGTTTTGGTTTATTCCGATATTCTTCGCGGTGTACCTCGTCGTACCCGCGAAGTTTCGCAATACTGCGCTTTTTATCGGCAGTATTGTTTTTTATGCCTGGGGAGAACCGGCATACCTCATCCTCATATTCATCTCGATACTCGTAAACTGGTTCGTAGGCCTTGGCCTTCGCGCTTCTTTACCGGACCGTCCTCACACTCCTTCGGAGAAAATCATATTTGCGGCTGCGATGATATTCGATTTCGGAATGCTCGTCGTGTTCAAGTACACGGGATTTTTTGTCGAAAACATCAATTCGGCGTTTGGATGTTCCATCCCGGATCCGCATCTGACACTTCCTCTCGGGATAAGCTTTTACACGTTCCAGATCGCATCATACGTTATCGATCTGTACCGCGGAAAGATAAAGGCCGAGAAGAACCCGCTCACACTCGGAACGTATCTTGTCATGTTCCCGCAGCTCATTGCGGGCCCGATCGTTGTTTATTCGCAGGTTTCGGAAGAACTTCATGACAGGAAGATAACACTTGAAAAGGTATCCGACGGTATCATGACATTCATACTCGGACTGTCGTCCAAAGTGCTTGTGGCAAACACAGTCGGACAGCTCTGGAACGATCTTGAGCAGATAGGATACGACAGGATATCGATGCCCCTCGCATGGCTTGGTGTTGTCGCGTTCACGCTTCAGATATACTTTGATTTTAACGGGTATTCCCTTATGGCGATCGGCCTCGGGAAGATGCTCGGCTTTAACATACCTCAGAACTTTAACAATCCGTATGTTTCAAAGTCGCTGACTGAGTTCTGGAGGCGCTGGCACATGACGCTCTCGGGGTGGTTCCGCGATTATGTGTACATACCTCTTGGTGGAAACCGGAAGGGCCGTATCAGAACTTATGTAAACCTGCTCATCGTCTGGTTCCTGACCGGATTCTGGCATGGTGCAGGCTGGAACTTCATATGCTGGGGCTTGTTTTTCTTCATATTCCTGTCACTTGAAAAATCATTCCTCGGGGCATTCCTCGATGATCATCCGCACTTTGCGAGAGTGTACTCGCTCATCCTTATCGGTCTGTCATGGATGATATTTGCGATAACGGATTTTGCAAAGCTTGGAGTTTACGCATCCAGGCTCGTGTCGTTTTCAAGCCTTTCAAACTGCTCGGATGCGCTTTACTACTTAAGAAACTACGGAGTTGTCATCGCGATCGGATGCGTGCTGTCCACGCCGCTTCTGTCAAAGAGATTTGACGCGATCAGAAACCGTGCCGGCGGAGTGCTCGTTGCGCTCATGCTCCTGTTTATAAGCGTGTGCTATCTCGCGGACGCAACGTACAATCCGTTTTTGTATTTCCGGTTTTAATTTACGTTCCGATGAGTTGCTTATGCATTTCTCACAAAAGGTAAGCCACATACGGAACTGAGACTAAATTAATGCTATGAAAAAAAACTTCAAATTATTATCAGAATATCCCCTCGTATTTATCTTCGCGGCGCTGTGCGTGTGCATGCTCGCGGGGTATATCGTGCTGCCGCAGAAGGATTTCTCGGAGATGGAGAACAGGTTCCTGCAGAAACGCCCGAGCGTTACGGCAGACTCACTTCTTGACGGAAGCTTTATGGAGAGCTTTGAGACGTACACGAATGAACAGATCCCGCTGAGGGATATGTTCGTGAAGATGAAGGCAGTGTTCGCAACTTATACGGGTGCAACCGAGAATGACGGTATCGCACGCGGCGATGATTCGTATCTGTTTGACAAAGTATGTGCGACGAATGACAAGCTTCACAAGAACATCTCGGCTATCAGAAGCTTTGCAAAGAATACGGACCGTGATATCTATGTTGCGATCGCGCCGACATCCACCTGGATCAATGCGGGAAGGCTCCCTGCGGGAATGCCGGTACTTGATGAAGCCGGGGCGAGCAATGAGCTGACCGATGCTCTTAAGGACATCCCCAATGCGCACATGATATATCTGTACGAGACGCTGGATGCGCATAAGGACGAGCAGCTTTACTACCGCACCGATCACCACTGGACAACGCTCGGGGCGGGATATGCGTATGAGGCGATATGCGAAAAGATGAACCTTGAGAAGCAGGATATCACACAGTATGAGAAACACGTGGCGGATGATTTTCTCGGAACGCATTATGCAAAGTACAAGGGCATATTCGTAGTGCCGGATTCGATCGAGTACTATGATGTTCCGATAAAAGCACTTGAACTTGAGAAGCAAACGGTTGATAATCTTATTGATGAGGAAAAGCTGAAGGGGTACGACAAATATGCGGCTTTCATGTACGGAAACGACGGAAAGTACACTGTCCGTGCAGATAAGCATCTTGGTCGCGATCTGATCATTTTGAAAGATTCTTACGCAAACTGCTTGATTCCTTATCTCGTTATGAATTATGATAATATCACCGTGCTGGATCTGAGATATTTTGCGGGTAATGTTTCCGATGTGCTCGCAAAAGAGAGCAGTGCGGATGTTCTTCTTATGTATAACTGGACGTTTGTCAACGATGACAATCATTTTTATAAGATGGGGAAATAATGGCTAAAAAGAGCGGATCAAAGGGCGATCCTTCCAAACGCGAGATCAAGCAGGTGTATATCACCGAGGACGGAAGCGAGGAAACAAGCGTTACCGCCGTTGTCGAGAAGCGCAAGACCAAGGGCGAAGAGGGAGAAAATCACAGAGACAAGATTTCCGGTGCCACCAAAACACTTCGTATAGTTGCGGTCGCAGTGGCGATGTTCTTCTCGCTTATGCTTGCAATGATGGTAGGCGTGGGACTGGCGCTGTGGGACAGCAACAGGACGATAGCGGATCTGTCGGCGGCGATCACGGGTGCCCCTGTTCAGGCGGCAACTTACGATCAGGTGCCTGGTGACGGTAATCCCGATGCAGAGGCACTGACCACAATAAATGATGACAACGCTGCCGTTGTTTCCGACACACAGGAAGAGTCTTCAGGCGATGCGACAGATGGGGCCGACTACGGAGAGACGATCGAGTCTGATGAGGCCGGTCTTTCTAAGGCTGACGAAGATGATGAGATAGTAAGTCCCGACGAATCTGAGGGACCGCAGGCACTCAAGGATCCTCTTGAAGATTATCCGAGACCTTTTACAAAGGTTGATGAGAGCTATTTTAAAGATGCTCTGTTCATAGGAGATTCGAGACTTCAGGGATTCGGCTTCTGGTCCGGACTTCCCGCAACGTATTACTGTGCGACGGGCTTCCATATCTACAAATATGAAACTACCAAAGTTGTCCAGACCGAGAACGGCAAAGTACCGATATTTGATGCGATGCCGTACGATGCGTTCACGAAGATATACATAAAGGTCGGACTTAACGAGCTCGGATACGGTACCGAGGAAAACTTCGAGCAGACTTATGCACAGCTTATCGCAAAGCTTCGTGAATATGAGCCGCGCGCGATCATATATGTGCACGCCATACTGCCTGTTACGGCCAAGAAGAGTGAGACCGACAAGGCACATAACAATCCGAACATAGTTAAGAGAAACGAGGCGCTTAAGGAATTTGCCAAGAGCCAGAAGGCGTATTTTATTGATGCCGGACCGGTTCTTTCCGACGAGGAAGGCAACTTAAAGCCTGAGATGACAAGCGACGGTATACACCTTAAGCCTGAGTACATGAAGATCTGGAGAGAGTTTCTTTGTGAGAACGCGGTAAATTGACCGTATTCCGAAGGAATGCGGTCGCGGCGACATCTGCGAAGCAGATGTTGGTTTGATATATTACCTAGAACCTGAGAGGAGACAAAAAGATGAGAAAAATGAAGAGACTGACAGGAATTATCGCAGCAGGCGCTATGATTTTCGCGCTCGCGGGCTGTGGAGGCAAGAAGGGCGACTTTGATGTGACAACGCTCGGAAACGATCTTGATACGAAGATCATGTACCAGGATACGCTCGCAGCCATGGATCTTGATACTGCAGGAATGTTCTTAAACCTTTCGGAAGTGAACGTTACGAAGGCTGCTGTATATGAAGGATCCGGCGGAACAGCAGAAGAGATAGTAGTTCTTGAGTGCGCATCTGAAGATGATGCAAAGAAGGCTGAGCAGGTTCTCAAAGACCGTGTGAGCGAGCAGATCGAGAGCTTCACGGATTACGTTCCCGAAGAGCTTACAAAGCTCAATGCGGCGGTGATCAAGGTAAGCGGCAAATACGCAGTGTTGTCCGTATCGGATACTCCCGATGAGGCAAAGAAGATCATAGATCAGTACATGTAAGACGAACTATAGCGCAGACACCGGTTTTACGGCCGGTGTCTTTTTTACAGCCTATAATTGAGCGAATATTCATAATATTAATAAAAAATATTTAAAAAAATTAAAAAATAATTAATAATTGTATTGACAATAGACAAATACGGTAATATAATACAGACATAAACAAAGAACGTGATTGAGTTCAAGAGACACGGGCCCACCGTACACAGGACCCGAATCCATGCAAAGGAGGTACGGACCACCTAAGAACTAAATTTCCAACTTCAAATGAAACACATTAGTGTATGATAATTTGAGATCCTTAGTTCTTAAGACGATACGAATTCATTATAGAAGATAGTCTACGACAAGGAAAGCGCGAAGAAAAGCGAGGATGCGGTGACGAAGATCACCAGATGACGCATCATGAAAATGAAGTTCCGGTAGAGAGACAACTGAATAGCGAATGAGATCAAGAATAAATCCTGATAAAAAGGGTCAGGTAAGAAAAGTATCGTTGAACGAGGGATTTACGATCGGAGGTATAGTCCATTGGATACAGTTTCGAAGTAGAGGCGGATGCAGATTATAATATCGGCATCCGCTTCTACTATTTGTATGGTTTTTTATTTCGGGTCAGTGATCCAGATTTGTGCTTATGACGTCTGAGAGTTCTTCGATCTTCATCGGTTTGCTCATATAGTCGGCAAATCCGTTTTCAAGATACATCTCCCTTGCGCCGGCTATAGCGTTTGCTGTGAGGGCGATATATGGAGTATCTGCGTTCATATTGCCCGGAAGATCAGATGCTTTATGAAGTGTTTCTATTCCGTCCATGCCGGGCATCATATGATCAAGAAGTATGACATCGTATCTTTCCTGCGTGATCATTTCGAGCATCTGTGTGCCGCTTGTTGCGGTCACAACATCAGCCTTCAGGATCTTCAGAAGGCCTCCGGCAACCTTGAGGTTCATCTTGCTGTCATCTACGACCAGAACCTTTACACCGGACAGATCGGCAAGGTTTTCATCCGTTGTGTCGTCTTTGGCGGCAGCTTTTGACGTACTGATGTCGCCTATCGGAGAAGGATCGGTGATCGTCTGCGGGAAACATACTGTAAATTCGGTTCCCGCACCGTATGTGCTGTCGCATTCTATCGTACCGTTCATGAGCCTGACAAGGCTGGATGCTATGGCAAGGCCGAGTCCGGTTCCTTCGATGGACGCCGTTTTAGTGCTGTCGAGTCTTTCAAAACGTTTGAACAGTTTATGCCGGTCGCTGTCCTTTATCCCTATGCCGGTGTCTTTGACGGACACAAGAACGTTTATGTGATCCTCGTCGGTTTTCTTGCAGTTGATGTTCAGCGTGATGCTGCCTTTAGGGGTATATTTGACCGCGTTCCCAAGAAGATTGATCATGATCTCACGTATACGCTTCTCGTCACCGATGAGCTTTGACGGAAGATCGGGTGAGATGTTTTTGACAAATTCAAGCCCCTTCTCGTCCGCCCTGACGCTTATCATCGTGATGATGTTGTTGATCAGAAGCTTTGTATCGTATTCGGCTTCCTCTATCTCCATACGTCCCTGCTCGATCTTCGAAAAATCAAGAACGTCGCTTATTATCTCAAGAAGAGCTGTTCCGGCTCCCTTGATGTTCTCGGCATATTCATGCACCTTTTCGCCGGTGTCCTCGCGAAGGATCAATTCGTCCATTCCGAGTATTGCATTGATGGGAGTCCTGATCTCGTGACTCATGTTGGCAAGGAATGTTGTCTTTGCCCGGTTGGCACTCTGCGCTTCGAGAGTTTCTGCCCTGAGCATGCTGACCCTGCGGACCTCTTGAGCGACCGCAAGTATCAGAAGCGCAAGCAGTCCCAGGGCAACAAATGCCCCGTCATTTGTGTGAACGGGGAGATTTACGTGAATGAGTTCGGCCGTGCTGAGTACGGCAAATATGCCGAATCCTACCGCGATCTCGGTGTTCTCTTTATGCCCCAGTTTGAACGTGTCATAAGCTATGATACCGAAACAGAACAGTGCAACGATGCCGGCAATGATATTGCTGATCGTCATGGTCTTGCTGAAGTCGGCAATGCCGAGAAAATGAAGCAGTGTCAGTATCACAAAATTCGCGATTATCAGAGTGCACAGCGGATAGTATATTTTCGGATACCTGTATCCGGCTGTACTGTATATATAAGCGAGAATCGGGAAAGGAACCATCATGATGACAAGATAAGCAGCGATCCCGTCGATGAAATAGTTCTGGAACAGAAGAGGATATGTGAAGTTATCAAATATGAGCCATATAGCTCCGCCGAGAACGGCCAGACTTAAATACCATATCGGGAAAGGCTGTTTCTCACGTATCCTGTGCATCAGTGCGATTATGGTGATTATCGTTCCTGAAGTAATGATCGCGAACCCCAGGAAGACAATGAGTATGTTGTCATGTATGAGAGTCATGGCAAACCCGAGACGGTTTCCGATAAATATTTCTTCGGAGTGGAAGTCGGAGTATGGATAATCCGGATACACCACTTTCAGTTCTTTACCCTTATCGGTCTTCCTCAGCGTTATCGGTACCCAGATACGCTTAACATTTTTTCCAAACGGCGAATAGCTCAGCCTGTAGCTGTTTCTCATCTCTCCGTCAATGTATGCGTCGATATCGTTTCCGGACAGGATGAACATACAGTTTCCATCGGCGATCGTATCGGTAAGAGTTGTTGTGAGCACAACATCACTTCCGGGTTCGACGTCAAAAATCTCGTTCATTCTGTACTGCCGTACCGTTCCGTTTGCAGCCGTATAAGACCATACGGCATCGTACGGCTCACTTTCGTTTGCATAAAGGGAAGGATTTTTGACGAAGATCTGTCCGTAGATATAGAGGATCAGTGTGAACAGAAGGAAAGTACACATGAAGATCCTTATGATTATATCGAATATGCTGTGGGTTGATTCGCGCCCTCTTATACTCATGTGCCAATTATACCACACATTACGGGCCCAAAATCTGAAAAATATGATAAAATATAAAAGAAATTTGATAATAAGATCTCCGGGAGGGTACATTGAACGACATACGAAAAGAACGACTGATCATAGTCATCACGACACTTGCGGGAATATCGTGCATACTCCAGAACTGGTTCGGAGATTGGGAATTCTGGGTCCCTGCGGTAGTATTTGCGGGAATGATACTCCTTTGGATCATTCATCTTGTGCACAGGTTTGATCCGTCTTCGAGGATCAACCTGTATTTTGCTTTTGCGGCATTTCTTCTGTTCTATCATGGCATTCATGACACAAGTCTGTTTGACATATCGGTATCGGTAGCGCTGTTCATGGTCACGTTCACATCGGCCGACAGGATAATCCTTCTGAATATCATACTGGCGGAATACGTACTGGTCATGGTGATCCAGTTCAGATTTCTTGTTATCAGCAATCGGACCGGCATGAGTGCGTTTGATGTCATGAGAATCGTTTACCATGTAGCTACCGTTCTGACTATGTACATTTTCAGCCGAATAACCGTTAACAGAAGGAGCGCTGAAAAAGAACTTGAAGATGAATGGGTTAAGACCGTTAATGAGAATAACCATGACATGGAGGATTTTCTGTCGAACATCTCTCATGAACTGAGAACGCCCGTAAATGTCATAAGCGGGATGACAACGATCATGCAGAAGAACAACGACAGCAAAGAACTTGGGTCCATACAGGACGCAGGCATCAGGCTGGCTCATCAGATCGAAGATATCCAGGATTATACGGAGATCAAGCGCGGACAGCTTCATATCGAGGAAGAAAACTATATGTGCGTTTCTCTCGTTAACAATGTTGTGGCGAATTTCAAGGCCAAGCATACGAAGGATCTTGAACTGATCGTGGATGTTTCTCCGCTGGTGCCGACAATGCTGAAGGGAGATATAGAAAAGCTTCATAAACTTTTCAGGCATCTTCTTGAGAATGCGGTCAAGTTTACGAAAAAAGGCGGAGTGGTAATAAGGGTATTTTCTGTTCCGCATGAATACGGCGTGAACCTTATGATCGAGATAACGGATACAGGTATCGGAATGACAAGAGCCGATATGTCACGTGTATCCAAGGGAATGTATCAGGCAAACAAAGAACGTGACCGAAGTACTGGCGGTATCGGTATCGGCCTTCCGATCGTATACGGATTTGTGCATGAAATGGGCGGCTTCGTCAATATCAGAAGCACAAAGGGAGTGGGTACTACGGTACGTGTTTCGATACCCCAGGAAGTTGTGGATCCCCAGCCCTGCCTGAGCGTAAACGATCCTTCGCAAAAGAACATTGCATTCTATATAAGACCGGAGAAGTTCAAAGTACCCGTAATGAGGGATTTTTACAGGGAGATGGCTGTCAATCTTTCGACAGGACTGAAAACGAAAATGTACTATACGGGTGAAAAACGTGAGATCGAACATCTGACGACGGAAGGTGTGATCACTCATATCTTTACCGGACAGGAAGAATACGAAGCCGACAGAGCTTTCTTTGACAATCTTGTTTTAAATGGTTTTGAAGTGACCGTAGGTGTTCACGAGGGATCTTCCGATAAGGTATCTGACGGAGTGATCGCGGTGCCGGATCCCCTCTATGCATTTCCTGTTGTCAGGGTCCTTAACGGTGAATATGATTGCGCCGGTGGTGTTGAGGAAAGGGGAAAATTGTGCTTTACCGGAATAAGCGCTCTTGTTGTTGATGACGAGCCGATGAACCTTGTCGTGGCAACGGGCCTTCTGCGGGATTACAAGATATTTGCCGATACGGCCGAAAGCGGACAGGAGGCCATTGAGAAATATGAGAGTGGTGACTACGATGTGATATTCATGGATCATATGATGCCCGAGATGGACGGCGTGGAAGCGATGAAGAGGATCAGACAGGTAGCTGATGCAAGCTACAGGAGGCCTGTCATCATCGCGCTTACAGCCAATGCACTCAGCGGCGCCAGGGAAATGTTTGCAAAAGAGGGATTTGACGGGTTCGTCGCCAAGCCGATCAATATCGCTGAATTCGAACGTGTCATGAAGAATGTCCTTCCCGAGGAAGCGGTAAAATACGAGGGGAGGGATGCGCAGTGAGCTTCAGAAAGAGATATGATAGATTCCAAAACTATCTGTTCGATTCATCGATATACGTAAAGGACAGGACATTTGTACTGTTTACGATAACAGAACTGACAGCTCTTTTTACATATTCGCTGGTCAGCGTGGCCCTCGGTGACAGCATAATATCGCTTCTGTTTCCTTTGCTCGGTGTGATAATCGGGATACTGTTCCTCTATTATTTCGGGAAACATAATAAAATGGGGACAGCAAAGGTCGTAATGACGCTGATACTTGTACTGTTCCTCAGACCGGTTTCATTCTTTGCCAAGGGAGGAATTTCGAACGGAACGATGATAATGTTCCTGCTTGGGGGATACTATCTGGTACTCGTCCTTGACGGCAGGTTCCGTATTGTGATGTGTATTATCGATACTGTCATAGTTATCGCGTGCGGGATGATCTCCTATTACCGACCGGATCTTCTGCCGGAATATTCCCGCAGGAACGATTACATCTATTCCTACAGCCAGTACGTCATTGCTTTTGTCGTGCTGACGATACTGATCACATTCTGGACAAAGATCCTGCAGAAGGAAGCAAAGACCGCAGAGGAAAAATCAAAGGAGCTCGAGGAACTGAACCGTTCGCAGAACCGCTTCTTCTCAAGTATGAGCCATGAGATACGTACCCCGATCAATACCGTTCTCGGACTTAATGAGATAATCCTCCGCCAGGAAGATGCTTCCGAAGAGATCATAAAAGATGCGAGAAACATTCAGGGCGCCGGCAAGATGCTTCTGGCCCTTATAAATGACATACTCGATGTGTCTAAGATAGAAGCTGGCAAGATGGATATCGTGCCGGTAAACTATGATGTTGCTGCACTTATTTCCGAGATCGTCAATATGATCTGGCTGAAGGCCGAGGAGAAGGGGCTGAAGTTCAATGTTTCGATAGACCCCAATGTTCCGCAGTCACTTTTTGGTGATGAGGTCAGGATCAAACAGATACTCATCAATCTTCTGAACAATGCAGTCAAATATACGAGAGAAGGTTCGGTGGGACTTCATATCGAGTGCGATTATCCGGAAGAAGGGGAAGTCCTTCTGAAGATAAATGTTTCCGATACCGGAATGGGTATAAAGCCTGAGGCTCTGCCGCATCTGTTTGATACATTCCAGCGTGTTGACGAGGAAAAGAACCGGTATATCGAAGGAACGGGACTTGGTCTTTCCATAGTCAAACAGCTGGTCGAACTTATGGGCGGTGAGATTACCGTAAACAGTGTTTATTCGGAAGGTTCAACATTTGCGGTAGCAATTAAGCAGAAGATATCTTCTGATGATCGTATAGGCGATATCAGCATCACGAACGCCGGTCTTTCAAAGAATGAAAAGTTTGAACACAGTTTTACGGCACCCGATGCAAGGATACTCATTATCGATGACAACGAGATGAACCTTCAGGTTGAGGAGAAGCTCATTGCCGGAACAGGCATAACCGTTGATCTTGCGCTTTCCGGTAAGGATGCGCTCAACCTTACGCTCAGGAACAGATATGATGTCATCTTCATGGATCATCTGATGCCTGAAATGGACGGTATAGAGTGCTATGGAAATATCAGAAACCAGAAGGGCGGACTCAACCAGAACGTGCCGATCATAGTGCTCACGGCAAATGCCGGCGGAGAAAACATCGAACTGTATAACAATACCGGATTCGACGGATATCTTGTCAAACCCGTATCCGGAAGACAGCTTGAGGATATGCTGATCAGAAACCTTCCGGCGGAAAAGGTGATCCGGAATGTTAATGCCGATATGAAAGAATCACAGATAAGCACGGCGAGCAGTTATGCAAGGAAGAAACCGGTCATCATCGCAACGAGCACGATGAGCGACCTTCCCGAAAGCGTCATCAAAGAACTTCAGATCAGTATCGTTCCCTATACCGTCATAACGAATGAAGGTGTGTTCTATGACAATATAGATATCGATTCCGAAGAGCTTGTCCGGTATATGTCCGACAAGACCAAGATGGTTGATTCGGAGCCTCCGACGGAAGATGTTCTTACCGAATTCTTTGCGGATGAGCTTAAGAGAGCGCATCACCTTATCTATATTACACTGACAACGGGATCGAGCCGCGAATACGGCCGTGCGATAAACGTTGCGAAGACGTTTGAGAACGTTACTATAGTCAATTCGGAATGCCTGTCGAGCGGTACCGGAATACTGGTAGCGATCGCGGCACGTCTTGCGCAGCAGGGCATGACTGTTGAGAGGATCGTGTCGGAACTTGAGACAGCAAAGAAGCTGATCATGTGCAGTTTTGTCGTCAGAAATACCGATGTCATGGCGCGCCGTAACAGGATCAGCCCGTTCATGAACAATGTCCTGAACACGTTGTGGCTCCGCCCGATGCTGAGGATGAAGAACGATAAGCTCGGAGTCGGCAGGATGCTGTTCGGTGACGAGAAAAAATGCTACGCAAAATATATCAGACATGCGCTTTCGGCAAGGTCATCAACGGACCATTCGTTTGTCTTTATCACATATGCGGGTATGGCTGAAGAGGAGCTTGTCTGGGTGGAAGATGAGCTTCGCGAGAATATGAAGTTTGAAAATATCATATTCCAGAAGGCATCTGCAGGTATATCGAGTAACTGTGGAGGAGGAACTTTCGGACTCATTTATCTTCTCAAGGGTGAGCACAATTACAATCTCGGACCGGTATTTGCAAAAGCAAACGAGGAGTATGAGGAATACATAGAGCCTGAGGAGACCGGAGATGAAGAGATCGCGGCAGATGACACTGTTTTGGAAGAGGTTTTGGCAGATGAGACCGCCGAAGACAGATGGTATGCTCATATCCCGGGTATCGATGCGGCGGCAGCCCTTCGTAACAGCGGATCCGAGGAAGCGTTCCTGTCGGTGCTTCGGATATATTATGATTCGTATGAGGCCAGATCCGGCGAGATCCAGAAGTTCTATGATTCCGAAGACTGGGAAAACTACACCATAAAAGTCCATGCCTTAAAGAGCAGCTCACGCCTTGTCGGTGCGCTGAAGCTCGGAGATGATGCTGAAGCGCTTGAGGATGCAGGGAAAAAGAAGTATATTGACTTTATATCAAATAATCATGATAAAATGATGAATGAGTTTAAAGAGATCATCGATGCTCTTTCACCTGAATTCGGGAAACAGGAAGATCTGCCTTTGATCGATGCCGACATGCTCGCCGATGCCTATGCGGGACTGTCGGAGTTTGCTGAGAACATGGACTATGAGCTTTCAAAGATGGTGATGGATTCCGTCAAAGAATATAATCTTCCGCCGGATGACGAGGAGCGGTTCCAACGGATCAACACTAAGCTGTCGCAGATGGATTGGGACGGCATCAAGGAGATAATCGAAGAAGTCAGGTGAACCGGAGGTTTGAAGCATGTATCACAAAATACTGATAGTTGCAGCCGCAGAGGGTTTCATAATAAAAGGTCTGGAGACAAAGGTCAGAGGCCTTGGTGTTGAGCCGGTATTCTCAACGTTTAAGATGAAGGATCTCGACAATAAATGTGAGACTACGGACCTTGTCATCATCTTTACGGATGATGGCGTAAGAAACTATGCGGATGTACTCGTGTACATCAAGGACCGCTGTTCCGACAATGATGTGCAGATCATCATCATCGGGACTAAAGAGGAGTTTGATATCGTTAAGGGGTTCATTCCCGAAACAAACATCTTCAAAATGTTCGAGAGACCGCTTGATATGGATATGCTCATATTCGAACTCGGGAAATATCTTGATGAGGATGCTCAGCATACAAGAAGAAAGAGTATTCTCATAGTTGATGATGACGTTGCATACATGAGCATCATAATGGACTGGCTCAAGGATAAGTACCGTGTTTCCCTTGCCAACTCCGGAATGCAGGCGATCACGTGGCTTGCCAAAAATCATGCCGATCTCATTCTTCTCGATTATGAAATGCCGATAACACCAGGACCGCAGGTTCTTGAAATGATAAGGTCCGACGCGGCAACGGCAGATATCCCTGTTATGTTTCTTACGGGTAAAGGTGACAAAGAGAGTATAATGAAAGTGCTTGCATTAAAGCCTGTCGGATATCAGCTTAAGTCGATAGAGCGTAATCAGCTTCGCGAAAATATAGCCAATTATTTTGCAACACAGAATGCAAAAGGGAAATAAAAAATTGGAGGACTAGAGTAACATGAAGGAAAAGAAGAGAAAATCGCTTAAGAAGACGTTGCTGTCGAAGATCATCATCTATGTTGCTATCATCATAGTCGTGATCACTCAGATCAGCATCAAGCTTGCATCGGATAACATCCAGTCACTTATGAACAATGTCCTTGCAAGAGAGTCAGCAACGTATGCGAGTGAGATCCACAGCTGGTGGACCAGCATCGAGGAAAGGGTAGGACAGACCGCCGATGTCATGAAGAATATTCCCGACCTGTCATATGATGATGCTCTTTCAATGCTGCTCAAGCTTACCGAGCTCGATCCCGATTCGCAGGACATATATCTTGCGTATGGAGAGACAGGCAAGTTCCTTGACGGATCCGGATGGGTTCCCGATGATACTTTTGTATTTACCGACAGACCGTGGTATCAGGGTGCCATAGCAGCGGGCGGCAAGATCTATTCTTCTGAACCTTATGTTGACGCATCGACCGGCAAGACATGTCTTGCCTGCGCGGTAATGGTGAAGGACAATGTAGTGTTGTCGAGTGATATCAACTTTGACAAGGTTGCCGAAAAGGTTTCCGGGTTCTCATCACTTTCGCCTGATGCCAAATACTACATAATCAACAAGGAAACAAAGGACATTCTGATCAGTAATGTCCAGTCAAGCGTAGGACAGAACCTGTCATCAACGACCGATCCGATAGCTGCAGGACTCGCTCCTGTGTTTGATTCACTGAACAAGAGTGCAACAGCCGGAGGTGAAAAGGTCGTTACAGCGAAGTCTGCATCGGGATCACAGATGTATACCGCAACGGACATACCCGAGACATCGTGGGCGGTTGTAAGTGCTGTTCCTTCATCGCTCCTGAGCAATACGATCTGGAAGGTCATGCTCTTAACGTTTGCAGGTGCGATCATCCTTCTTGCGATCATTTCCGCTGTCATGTATGTCATGCTTGGAAAGGCCATCAATCCTGTTACGACGGTTACCGAACGTATCACGGATATCAGTAAGGGTGATTTCACAGTTAAGATCACTCCGGAGGGAAACAATGAGATCACGACGCTTGCAGAGAGCCTTAACGAATATATCGAGAAGATGCGCGCAACATTCAACAGTCTGACTGATATTTCCGGAGCCATGAACAGCCGCGCCGGTGAATGTTTTGATATTTCGAACATCCTTTCAAGTGCAAACAGCAACCAGGGTGAGTCGATCGAGAAGCTCAATGCAACGCTCAATGACATGAACGCATCCATCGAGGATATCGCACATGCCGCAACGGAACTTGCAGCAACATCAAACCAGCTCGCACAGAATGCGGAAGACGTCAAAGTGCTTTGCGATGAGACACTTGATGCATCCTCAAGAGGTAAGGATGAGATGGACAGCATGAACAGAAATGTCGGAACGCTGAACTCCACAATAAACGATCTCAGTTCGCTCATAAGCGAAACAGCAAAGACAGTCGAGGAGATAACAGGTATTACCGATACTATAAATGCGATTTCAAGCCAGACGAACCTCCTGTCGCTCAACGCTTCGATCGAGGCTGCAAGAGCAGGCGAGATGGGGAAGGGCTTTGCAGTAGTTGCAACAGAGGTCGGAACGCTTGCCAACCAGTCATCTGAAGCAACGGAAACTATCAGAAGACTTGTTGAGGGTATCACGAAGAATATCTCCGATATCAACCATAAGGCGGAGATCTGCGTGAATGATATGCAGGCCTGCATGAATGCTGTAACGGGTGCAAACGAATCGTTTGAGAAGATATACGGACATGTTGCAAAGGCAACGGAAGGTATCAACGAGATCGCGACGGGTATCGAGAGGATCAATGATGTTGCCTCAAATAATGCAGCAACGACACAGGAACAGGCTTCCAATATTTCCGAAGTACTGAGCCTGAGCAATATGATCGTTTCGGAGAGCACAAGGCTTCGTACCGAGACGGAGAACATTACGAACATTTCAGAGAACCTGAACAAGTACTCAGACGAGATCAATTCCGATCTGTCACAGTACACGGTTTAATAAGATCATTCAGCGATCCCCCGGCCTCAGGATTTATAGGGCCGGGGGATTGTCGTATCTAAAGAGTTCTGATATACTATATCTTGTATGATTATGCACAGATCCGGACTAAATAAACAGCAAAAAGCCCGACGTATGATTTTCGGTCTTATGTTCATGACCGTGTTGTTTGTTGCGGTCGGATGTGTGAATACGTATGCCGCACCTTCGGTCACCATCGTAATAGATCCGGGACATGGCGGCGAGAACGAACCTAACAGTGAGACCAATTCGGGAGCCCGTTATAACGGCCTTGACGAGAAAAACGTAAACCTGGTCACGGCGCAGGCCATGTACGACGAGCTGAGCGAGTATGGTAATGTTAATGTATATATCACAAGGGATGTCGATACGGCACTCACGCTCGAGCAGCGTGTCGACTATGCAAAATCGGTAGGCGCCGATGTTCTGATATCGATCCATTACAACGCGTCTGCGGATCATAATTTCTTCGGATCGGAGATATTTACTTCCGCATACGGTAAGTGCTATGGAACCGGACATGCGCTCGCAGAGAAGATAATGGATGAGTGGGTCTTGGACGGTAACATACGTAAGGATATCAAGACCCGCATAGGTAAGAAGGGCGATTACTACGGCCTTATCAGACATGGGACCGAGAACAACCTTCCGACGATAATACTTGAGCACGGATACCTTGATAACGACAGGGACTACCAGAGGATCAACAACGAAGAGGCATGGAAGCGATTCGGAGTGCTTGATGCCACTGGGGTCGCGAAGTATTACGGACTTGAGAAGTATGTCGTTAAGGAATCGATCGGACCCGACAAAGAGCCCGAGGAACCTTCGGAAGCGGTAAGGCCCGACGAGTCCGAACCGACAGGCGTAAGGCTTGAGGTAGACAATTACAGCAGCAATAAGGGAAATGTTGATTTTACCCTTTATGCATATGACGACGAGAGCAGACTTCTGTATTACGGCTTCAAAACGGGAGACGTTGACGATGACACCGTATTTGATGAGCTCGAGCTGTGGGACGGCAAAGGCGGCAAGCTTACCGGTACATACCATCTGCAGCCCGGATATGAAGGAAAGCTCACCGCGATGGTATATAACGTTTATCAGCTTCACACGATGAGCAACAGCGTCGATCTTGTTCCTAACGAAGAGGAAGAGGACGACGAGGAGGATAATGCCGTTGTTGATGACGGCGAAAGTCAGGGCGAAGATGATAAGATGTTCACGGATGATTTTCAGAAAGAGGCCGGAGAGGACTGGATAATCGGCGGCGACCTTCCGAAGGTGGACACGACCGCGATAGCAAATGCGATCGACAAGAATACCGAATCAACTGTAAAGAGTTCGTATACGGGTCTTATCATCGCGGGACTTGTTGCTGCGATGACCATAGCCGTTGCGATCGTGATATCGATAAGCATAGCATCACAGAAGAGGAAAAAGAAAAAGCGCAGAAACAGACAGGGCAACCGGGATGTTTTTGACTGGGCGGATGATTATGATAAAGACAGATGGAATAATTTTTGATGTTGACGGGACCCTCTGGGATTCGACCGATATAGTCAAAGATGCGTGGAACCGCGCATTTATCGACAGCGGATATCCTGATCCGAAGATCACTGCCGACAGGCTGAAGGGGCTGTTCGGACTGCCGATGGACGATATCATCCTGGACGTATTCCCGGAAGGGACCGAGGAAGAGATCAAAAAACTGACACCGGTAATATACGGCAACGAGGACAGTTACCTTGATAAATACGGCGGAAAGCTATACCCGGGGATCGTAGAGACGATAAAAAAACTTTCAGAGACATTTCCGGTGTTCATTGTCAGCAACTGCCAGAGCGGTTACATTGAGCTGTTCATGAGAAAGACCGGATGCGAGGACTATATCACGGATCATCTGTGCTTTGGCGATACGGGTCTTTTTAAAGCCGACAACATCAGGAAGATCGTTGAAAAGCATAAGCTGGCGCATCCTGTTTATGTAGGTGATACCGTGATGGATAAAGACGCCTGCAAGGAGGCGGGCTGTCCGTTCATATTTGCAAGATACGGGTTCGGGGATACAGATGACTATGCGGCTGCGATCGACAGACCCGACCGGCTGACGGAAATACTTACGGTTTGATCAATGATAAGGAGTAAAGGGGGAAAATCATGAAGATCACATTTTTAGGCGCTGCGCATGAAGTTACGGGAAGCTGCCATTACCTGGAAGTAGGAGACAAGCACATTCTTGTCGACTACGGTATGGAGCAGGGCATCAACATTTACGAGAACATGCCTATCCCGGTGGATGCGGCGATGATCGATTATGTGCTGCTGACCCATGCACACATTGACCATTCGGGTCTTTTGCCGCTTCTGTACGCAAGAGGCTTCAGGGGAAGCATTTACGCGACAGATGCAACGGTCGATCTTTGCAGCATAATGCTCAGAGACAGTGCACACATCCAGATGCAGGAAGCTGAATGGAGAAACCGTAAGGCGAAGAGATCGTCAGAAGTTGAAGAGTTCGTTCCGCTTTACAACATGGAAGATGCGGACGGTGCGATCAGATGCCTTGTTCCGGTACCTTACCGCAAGAAGAAGATGGTTTGTCCTGAACTGTCTATCAGGTTTACCGATGTCGGACATCTTCTCGGATCATCCGCTATAGAGGTATGGCTGACCGAGGACGGTGTCACGAAAAAGATCGTGTTCTCCGGTGATATAGGAAATGACAATCTGCCGCTCATACGCGACTTCGAGACTGTAGACGAAGCCGATTACGTGCTCTGCGAATCTACTTACGGCGACAGGATGCATGTTAAGGACCGTGTCGATTACGTTGAGGAACTGGCACAGATCATCAGGGATACGTTCGCAAAGGGCGGAAACGTAGTCATTCCTTCGTTTGCGGTAGGACGTACACAGGAGATGCTGTACTTCATCAGACAGATCAAGGAGAGAAAGCTTCTTGACGATCTGGGTGATTTTCCCGTATGGGTGGATTCACCGCTTGCCGTTGAGGCTACCGGGGTGTTCAACAAGAACGTTTCGGAGTGCTTTTCCGATGAAGCGCTCGAGCTTGTAAAACGCGGCATCAACCCGCTCGTGTTCACGGGACTGAACCTTTCGATCACGAGTGATGAATCAAAGGCGATCAACTTTGATAATGAGCCGAAGGTCATCATATCGGCGTCCGGTATGTGTGAAGCGGGCCGTATCAGGCACCATCTGAAGCATAACCTGTGGCGTGAGGAATGTACGATACTGTTCGTCGGATATCAGGCGGTCGGAACGCTCGGACGCTCGATAGTGGAGGGTGCAAAGGAAGTCCATCTGTTCGGTGAAAAGATCGAGGTCAGGGCTAAGATCATGAAGCTCGAGGGTGTTTCGGGACATGCCGATAAGGCCGGACTGACGCGCTGGATGCTCGGATTCAGGAACGATCCGAAGATGGTGTTCATCGTTCACGGCGACGATGAGGTTACGGATTCATTTGCCGCATATCTGCATGATGAGCACGGCTTCAATACATATGCGCCGTTCTCGGGAACATGTTATGATCTTATTGCCGATGACTTTGTTGAAGAGACTGTCGGCATCAGGATAGAAGGTGCGAAGAAGAAGACACGCACGACATCGACCGTATTCGAGAGACTCCTTGCTGCAGGCCAGAGGCTGCTTGCGGTCATCAGTCACAACGAAGGCGGAGCGAACAAGGATCTGGCCAAGTTCGCGGACCAGATCAACAGCTTATGTGATAAGTGGGACAGATAAAAAAGAAAGAGGTGTAAATATGTCATTTTTTGCAGCAATCATCATCGGTGGTATTTCAGGCTGGCTCGCAGGAAAGATCATGGGAAGTGCACACGGAGTGATCATCAATATCATCCTCGGTCTTTTGGGCGGAGCATTCGGCGGCTGGCTCGGAGGACTTATCGGACTTGATAACCCTAAAAAGAGCTGGATCGGACGAATCGTTATTTCCGTTGCGGGAGCATGTGCCCTGATAGCGATTGCAAGATTTTTGTTCTAGGTGATCCGGTAAAGAGGATAAGATGACTAAAGGTGATATATATTTCAGGGAAATAACCGAGAGGATCATGAGCGAAGGATCGCTTGACAGGAATCCGCGCCCTCATTATTCGGACGGGACACCTGCTCATACGCTCTCGATCGATCACGTGACATGCACATATGATCTTGCAGCGGGCGAGTCCCCGTTCATAACACTTCGGCCGATAGCGATAAAGTCCGCGATAGGAGAGCTTCTGTGGATATACCGCGACATGTCGAATGACCTTGATCTTCTCAGGGACAAATACAACATTACATGGTGGGACGAGTGGGATATCGGCGACCGCACGATAGGACAGTGCTACGGTGCGACCGTAAAGAGACATAATCTCACCGAGAACCTCATAAACGATATCAGGAACGATCCCGACGGAAGACGCCATATCATCAATATGTGGCAGGAGGATGATTTTAAGGAAAAGCACGGGCTTAAGCCGTGTGCGTACCAGACCGTGTGGAACGTCAGATATAAGGATGATAAGACGTTTCTTGACATGTGTCTGTTCCAGAGAAGTTCGGACTATCTTACCGCAGGCTGCATCAACCAGCTCCAGTACACGGCGTTTCTGATCGCGATCGCAAATCATCTCGGATACACGCCGGGAAGATTTACGTGGTTTGTTGCAAACGTACAGGTTTACGACCGCCACATGGATCAGGCGAAGGAGATGCTCTCGCGCGAAAGTGTTGATTGCGCGCCGGTTATCACGCTCCCGGAGCGAAAATCATTCTGGGATCTTGAAGTTGACGATTTCAAGGTTGAGGGGTATCCGCGGGACGTTATCAAAGAGAAGAATCCGCAACTTAAATTCGACCTAGGTATTTGAAAAATCCAGGTAAGGGACGATGTTGTTTCCGAGAAAACCTTGTGAATGCGTCCGCGCTTGGCGAGGTTTTTAACGAGCCTAGCGTCGGCTACGCACCGAACAGGAGCGAAAGCGTGTTTTCGAGGAAATTACATCGCCACTTACCGGAAAAAGGAAACTAATATGAAATGTATCGCAGCAGTAGATAACAACTGGGCCATTGGCAACAAGGGAAAGCTCCTTGTCTCGATCCCGAACGATCAGAAGATGTTCAGAAACGAGACAACGGGCAAGGTCATCGTACTCGGGCGCAAGACCCTCGAGACATTCCCAAACGGACTGCCTCTCAAGAACCGCACGAACGTCATCCTGACGCATGACAAAAACTATAAGGGGGGGGATGCCATCATAGTTCATGACGATGATGAGCTTTTTGCTCTTCTCAAAACGTACGATTCTGACGATATATATATAATAGGCGGTGAAAGCGTCTATAAGAGATACGTTAAGTACTGCGATACCGCGATAATCACGAAGATCGACCAGACATATGAATCGGATGCGTATTTCCCCGATCTCGATAAAGATGATGACTGGACGATGACTGCGGAGTCAGAGGAATTTACGTATTTCTCGGTTGAATACACATTCAGGGAGTATAAGAACAAAAACGTCAGCACGTTCTGAAACATTCAGTTAACGGGGGATAAAGATGAAGGGAAAAAAGAAACTGTTAACAAGAATGCTTGCAGCACTTCTGGCTGCGGCAACGATAGCGACCGTCATTCCGGCCGACGTTCATGCGGAGATATTCTATCTGCAGACGGGAAGACGGCTTGATACGGATTTCTATGCGAATTATTATCCGGACCTGAAGGCAAAGTACGGATACAATGCGCACAAGCTTCTCGACCATTACATTAACTACGGAATATTCGAGAGACGTATCCCGTCCATGTATTACCTTAACAACATGGATGCGCTGGCGATCGGAGACTATGTTCCGCGTGAACTTTTATACCAGAGAAAGAGCCTTCGTAAGAACTGTTCAAAGGCTGAGTTCTTCAACGCGTACGATGAGGCATATCATAATGTCTGCGTTCCCGCAAAGACCGCAGCTCCGCTTAACATGTATGCCCAGATGGGTGTCGTTGCAAGGAAGCTATACGACCGCGTGAACACTTATCCCGGAGTCAAGTACAAGACAAAGGGTGAGCATTACAACGATCCGTGCGGCGTGTTCGGTAACGTCGATAAGATCGATCCCAATAACAACAACAGCCCGAGGATCCCGTACGGTGCCGACTGTGCGGGCGCTACGCGTGCTGTCGGACTGTGCCTTAACATACTGTGCATCCCTTACCAGCATGTGAATGAGAACAAGTGGAAGCAGCAGTGGTGCCGCGTCAATATCAACGGCAAATACTACGTTATCGACCCGTATGTTTCCCCCTACGTAATGGAAGAAACGTATTACGTACGTCTGTATCCGCCATATATGCTTTAAGATGAACCTTTTTCGCGTTTCGTAACGTCTTAATATAGGTGTGATATTGTGCGTATGATTTTCGGACTGTTATGGAATTTGAAGAAGATATAAAGAAAAAGAAGAAAAAACGGATAGCGATCATAGCCGCTGTGCTTGCGGCTCTTATTGCGATAGCCGTTTTTTTTATTTATGAATATAACAGCATCATTGCCGTAAGCATGAGGATCACCCGTATGGTCGGTACCGTCAATCTCTACGAGGACGGTCAGGAAAAATCAATGCGGGAGAAGATGCGTCTCAAAGCGGGACACAGCCTCAAGACGGCGGATGAGTCGCTTATCATGATAACCCTTGACGAGACGAAGCTCTTTACGATGGAGCAGTCCAGCCGCGCCAAGATAGTTCCGGCACGCAAAAAGCTCAAGTTTGAGCTCGAAGAGGGAAGCCTGTTCTTTAACGTCACAGAGAAGATCCCCGAAGATGAAGAATTCAATATCAGCACGACCACGATGGTCTGCGGTATCCGCGGAACGAGCGGATACGAAGGCGAGGATGCCGGCAATCACGAGACACTTATGGTGACTGACGGTCTTGTTCACGTTGTCGCAACAAACCCTAGAACAAAGGAACAGACCGAGGTCGATGTTGCGGCGGGCGAGATGATCACGATCTACCTTGATGAAGAGGCGCTCGGAAATGCCACGATCTCGATAGTCAAGCAGCCGTTCCGTGAAGAGGACCTTCCCGCGCTCGCGCTTGATGCGATCGCAAAATCACCTGAGCTTCAGAAGAGGATATGCAGGTCCACGGGATTTTTTTAAAGAAGCTTAAAGCACTTGCCAAAGTATGTACCGTACCCGGAAAATCGATGTACGGCGAAGCTGTTAACGAACTTAAAAGGGACGGTATAAACGACGCGATCCCGTTCATGGGAAGCCCTGCAAAGGGTATGGTCAAGGCAGCAAACGATGCGGTTGATGTTGCGGGAGAAGATCTTCCGCTTGAGATAGCGATAATCACCGGCGCCAGGGATGTTTCCGACGGTGAGCAGGATAACGGATACAGCGACGATGATGTCGGATCCGTGATAGAAAGCTCTGCCGGGGTCATTTCCGAGGCCGTTGTAGAAGCACGTGATGGCGGAGTTCCCGAAGAGCGCCTTCCCGAGGTTGTAGAAGCCGTTTCGGATACTCTTTCAAATGCGGTCGAGGATATGGCTGTGTCACAGCTTTCATCCGACGAGATCGTTCAGGTTGTTGAAACGATTGGACAGGTTTATACGGACGCTATCAAAGAGACGGCAGGTGATCCCGAGATCATGGAAGCGGTCGCATCAGGCGATCTTGACATAGGTGATGTTATCATCGCGTCTATCGGTGATCAGTCAAAGTATATTGACGATACGGTCAAGTCCGAGATGGAGGTTGCAGCATCCGGCGAAGAGACATCGATAGAGCTTCTTACAAAGCTTACAGCCCGGAAGCCGAACAAACCCGCTGCTGATGAAACAGAGAAGAAGACCGCGAAGTCAGAGGAGACTCCCAAGAGCGCCCAGAGTGCATCTGACGCCCCCGTTGTTACGGCAGGAGCTGCAGCTATAGCAACACCGGTACCCGAAAATCAACCATCCGCAGTTGTCGCAAGCACTCCGTCGGAAGGCTCTTCCGACACTCCTTCTGACAGCGGATCATCAGGATCATCGGGTTCGCCGTCATCAGGCACGCCCTCAAACGGCGGAAATCCCAACAACAATCAGTACGGTGGCATGACTGTTGACCCAAATATCACGGGTGGAGTCGTTAAGCCGGATCAGAGTAATAATGCACCCGTTCAGGGCGATACCGTAACGCTTAACATTACTCCGAACAGGGGTCATTCACTCGACCATATCACGATAAACAAAGTTGATGATTCGGGCAATGTTATCGGCACTGTTCCGACGACAGAAGTTGATCCGGGCAAGAAGTATACGTTCGATATGCCCGACACCAAGGTGGTCGTTGAAGCATCATTTACGCCCAACACATATAACATAAATCTGGATCTTGACGGCGCTGTCGTTAATTCCGGAAACGTAACTCAGTATACTTTCGGAACGGCTGTGACGCTTCCGACCGATGTAACAAAAGCTGAAGATACCGATTACAGATATACATTTGACGGGTTCTACGATGCCCCGACCGGCGGGAACAGGATCACGGCGATCGGCACAAATGAGATAGATGATAAGACATATTACGCACGCTTTACGACAACGAAGAAGGTAAAGGGTGTAACGCTTGCGGGTACCGCGTCCGTTGTAAAGGGACAGACGATCACACTTGACGCCTCGATCACTCCTGCGGATGCGGCGAACAAGGATGCATCATGGTCGGTCATCGGTGCGACCGATATAGTAACACTCACTCCGAATACATCAAACAAACTGCAGGCAAGCGTTAAGGGCCTTAAGGACGGCACTACAACTGTCAGAGTGACGACGGCTGACGGAACGTTTACGGCCGACTGTGTTGTTACGGTAACGCTTCCGACATTTACTCCATCCGTTCCTTCAAACATACCGGGCGGCAGTATCACGGTTTCGCCTACAACATATACGGAAGGCCAGACCGTAACGATCAATGTCACACCCGATACGGGTAAGGAGATAGATACTATTGCCGTTAACAACGTTAATACGGACGGCACAACAGGTTCTGCGGTAACGCTTACGACCGTGACACCCGGAACGGAATATCAGTTCACTGCACCGGAAAATGAAGTAAAGATCAGTGCGACATTTAAGAACTCGACCTATCCCGTAACGCTTTATACCGATGCGACTACTGTTTACACAAATACAGAGTATACGTTCGGAACGGGACTTACCCTTCCGACAAGTGCGGTAAGGTCTGATGATGCCACATACAGATATACGTTTGCCGGATGGTTTACCGATCCTACGGGCGGCTCACAGGTGACTGCGATCGGGTCTTCGGAAACCGGAGCAAAGGAATTCTATGCGCACTGGACGACTGAGAAGATAGTAACCGGAGTTACATGGGCTGCATCCACTCCGAACACGGTTGAGAAGGGCAGTAGCATTTCGGTAACTGCGGTCGTATCCCCGACTGATGCCGCAAATACAGCAGTTACATTTGAAAGCTCAAATATAAATATCGCAACGGTAACATGGAGCGGCCTTACGGCAACTGTTACGGGTACGGGAGTCGGAACAGCAGACATAACGGTCAAGACTGTGGATGGTAACAAGACTGCAACACTGAACGTCACGGTCACGGACCCGGCAGCAGTTCCTCATTCGGTTACGATAGGTACGATAACCGGCGGAACTGTAGTTGCCGACAAGACAAGTGCAGTGAAGGGTGAGACGGTCACGCTGACGGTAACTCCGTCCACGGGCCAGGCGCTTGATAAACTTGAGGTAAAAGCTTCCGACGGAAGGACTGTTTCTCTGACAAAGAAGTCGGAAAGCGAATATACATTCCGCGCACCAGAATCGGATGTGACCGTCACAGCGACATTCTATACAGCAGCATCAGCCCATTCCGTGACTGTTGGAATGGTACCGTACGGCTGTAACATAGAACTTGAAAAGGGCAAATACGATAAGGATGAGACAGTTGCTGTTACCGTTAAGTTACAGACCGGTGTGGAACTGACCGAACTCGGATATGTTGATAAGACAACATATGATAATAATCCTATCAATCCCACCCTGACGGATATCACGACAGTGGACGCCAGCGGAAAGTATACGTTTACAATGCCAGATGAGGATATTGTCATCTGCGCGGTATGCAAAGAACTTTATGCACTTAACATGAACTATCTGGCGGCCGGAGGAAGCGTGACGGCAAGTGTCAACGGTTCAACTGTAACAAGTGCGACTGACGGAGATACCGTAACACTTGTGCTGCAGCCTGCCGCGGGATACAGCTTTATGGCAAATGATCCCGATTCACTCACGGTTAAGTATACTTACTGGGATGGATCGATCATTGATGTAACACTTTCACAGATAACCCAGTTGGGCGATCAGTATACATGTAGCTTTACGATGCTGTATTATGACGTATCGATCACTGCAGTGTTTATTTCAAACAGCAGTATCGAGTACGGAGTCGGAATAGATCCGACGCAGACAGCAAACGGTACGATCACGGCGGATAAGGAAGATGCCAAGGCCGGTGAGATAGTGACTCTTACCGCTACACCTGACAGCGGATATGCACTTGACCATGTTACGGTAACGACTGCAGGAGGAACTCCTGTCGCTGTATCCGATCAGCTCTCATTCGCGATGCCTGCTGAAAACGTAACTGTAACAGGTGTGTTTGCAAGACTTTATGATGTTTCGTGTGTTGCCGGCATAGGTGGAAACCTTGATATATGGGATGATAAGGCGATCCCGGGTGCCCATAACGAATTCCGGATAATGGTTGAAGATGGTTATGAGCTGGATGATTTTCTCGTTAAGGATGATTCGGGAAGCAGTATAGCTGTAACATTTGTGGAAGAGGGAGACATGTCGGGTATGCCGGTTATGCCACCCGCAACACCTCAGTCATATCATTATTATATTTACAGTTTTACAATGCCTGAAAGCAACGTGACGATCTCGGCATCATTCGTTGGAAAATCATTCGGTATCAGCAGTCTGTACTCATCTGACGGAACCTCATTCGGAACGGCAACAACGTATGGTACGGTAGCAGTTTCGATAGGCGGAAGTGCCGCTTCGATCGGCAGAAAAGGGGATAGCGTAACTCTTACGGTTGCTCCTGCAAACGGAAGATATTGTGAATCAGTAACTGTTGAAGACAGTAACGGAGCGTTAGTACAACTTACAAATGTGTCCGCAAATGTATGGTCATTTACGATGCCTTCTTCTGATGTCACGATCAAGGCAGTGTTCAGGGAAACATTCAGCCTGACAGCGGAAGTATATTTTGTTGATGCAGGCGGAAATGAAACAAAGGATACTACGGGAACATACGGAACTGCGAGCCTGAACATGACAAGCGGTATCGATCCTTCGGTACCGGTGACATTAACAACATCAGCTGTATCGGGATACTACTGTGATTCATATGAGTTCACGTCGGGCAGCGATCCTTCGACATGGATTGGTACGAGAAGCGGAAAGATCACGTCCGCGTCCCAGTCGCTGAATATAAACACTACGTTGGGTGCACATCAGACCGTTAAGGTTTATGTCAAAGAGTCGCCGGCGCGGACATATTCCGTAGCCATTTTGTCAAGTATTTCGCAGTCCGTATCAACGGACAAGACGTCGGCAAGGGCAGGTGAAACGGTAACACTGACTGTTACCCCGGTACCCGGATATTACTGCGAGACGATCGAACTCTTTGACGAAAATCATAACATTATTGCAACTGTTTTTGACGGGGTTCTGAAATCCGGTACAGTATCCTTTACGATGCCGGCTGCCGATGTTGGAGTTACGGCTACATTTGAGTCATGTTATCAGATCACCACGGACTATAATCCGGGTGGCGGAACTGTTGTTGTCGATGATTATGCGGCAAAAGGAGAAAACGTATCCGTTACCGCAACACCCAATTCAGGATACATTCTTAAGTCTCTTAAGTATTCATATGAAGAGCGGACGTTCATAGGAATAAACGGTAAGACAGGTCAGCCCGAATATGATTACCGGACTGTTGAGAAAGACATATCGGTATCAGGTGGAGCAGGCAGCTTTACGATGCCCGAATCGGATGTAACCGTTACAGCCGAGTTTGAATCGACATCAACGACAGCATATCCGGTTAATATTGATACAACTAATATAACAAACGGAACGGTGACAAGCTCTGTATCTGAATCAGTGCCGGGTAAAAAAGTTCTCCTTACCGTTACACCTGAGCCGGGATATGCACTTAAGGAACTGACTGTAAAAGATGAAGCCGGTACTGAACTGATCGTAAGTGCGATCACGGGTCCTTCCGGTGAAAACTATATGTTCTATATGCCGGATGGTAACGCTGAGATAACAGCTCTGTTTGAGGTGCTTTATTCGATCACATACGATCTTCATAAAAACAGCCAGTCTGAGTCGAAAGTATACGGTGTCAGCAGTGCGCTGGCCGGTTCCACGGTTACGCCCAGTGTTTATGAAGAGATGTGGCTTACCAACACTAAATATGACAGATTAAAACAGTTAAAGATCAGTTATGTTGAAAATGGTTCAACTGTGACACAGGAGATTACACCGAATAACGGAACATACAGTTTTGTGATGCCGGAAGCGGATGTAACTGTTATCGCATACTTTGATTTCATGTACCGTGTCAGGGTCGATATAGTTGGTTCGGGAACATATACTCAGGATAAGATTGAAGTTGCACAGGATGAATATATCAATTACACGATCACTCCTGATGTCGGATACGTTCTTCAGAAAGTAACGTATCAGGTGAGGGGAGATGGTTTCAGTGGTAAACCTTCACCGTGGGGCTCCGAGTACGAACGATCGCCTGCAAAGAATACTGATGGAACATATTCGTTCACCTATCAGCTCTCATACTGCAGTTCGAATTACAGGCCGTATATCAAACTGCATTTTGTTAAAGAGACATTTGCGGTAACAGTATCGGATACAATAACCGGAGGTACTGTGGCACCAAGTGAAACATCAGCTGAGGCGGGAAGTACGGTAACACTTACCGTTACACCGGACAGCGGCAATACGCTGAAGAAGCTTTCCGTAACCGATGTGGACGGTACGCCTGTTTCCGTACATTATGAGTCGACGGGATACACGTTCACAATGCCTTCAAAGGCAGTTAATGTTTCGGCCGAGTTTGTCGGCAACGGAAGTGTCGGTGCTGCCACCGGAGATGATCCTTCAGGATGGTTTAGCGGTTCAAACAGCGGAAAGAGTATAGTGGAAGTATCTTCTGACGTGACTCTTACCGGAGATCTTGTTATACCTTCGGGAATGACACTAAATATCAATTCCGGAAAGACTGTGACGGTCCCGGGCGGAAAGACTCTTACGATCGAAAGCGGAGCGCTTCTTAACAACTATGGAACGCTTACCATTGAAAGCGGTGCTACGTTCACGAATAACGGAACTTATAATAACTACAGTGACCATACGCTGAATAACTACGGTAAGATAGTTAATACCGGAACACTTGTGAATGGTGACGGAGTTGCAAACGACGGACGCATTAACAACTTTGAAGGAGCCGTTATAGAAAACAGCGGAAAGATCGTCAATAACGAAGGCAGTGTCGTAAATAACGAAGGCGAGATAGACGGAAACAACATCACCGGAAGCGGAAAGCTCAATGATCCCGCTGATGCTGTCAAAGATTCCAAGGCTGAAAAAGCCGCTGACGATAAAGAGAAGCCTGCGGAAAAAGACGAATCCGGCAAAAAGAAGGAAGAGACTGCACCTGCCACAGAGAAAGCGCCCGGTTCAGAGAAGAAAGAGTCTGAGACGCCGGCACCTCAGAGTGAGGTTAAGCCTTCAGATCCTGCAGAGAACAAACCTTCCGAAAATACCGAGACCAAGCCTGCAGATCCTGCGGATACAAAACCTGCCGAAGGCAGTGAGACCAAGCCTGCTGAGGGTGCAGAAACAAAGCCTGCCGATGGCAGTGATACGAAACCTTCAGATAACACTGAGACAAAACCGGATGAGGGTAAAGATACAAAACCTTCGGAAGGAGATAACAAGCCGAAAGATACGGAGAAATCGGATGAGACTGGGAAAAACGGGGATTGAGACAACACAGAATGCGTTCGGTGCACTTCCTATACAGAGGATCAGTGACGATGAGGCTGTAAAGCTTCTGCGCATGGCCTATGAAGGCGGGATGACATACTTTGATACCGCGAGAGCGTACAGCGACAGTGAGCACAAGGTCGGTCTCGCATTTGAAGGTATGCGCGATAAGGTATTCATCGCGACAAAGACTGGAGCCGTTACAGCGGAAGGGTTCTGGAATGATCTTGAGACATCGCTTCGCACACTTCGTACGGACTACATCGATGTTTACCAGTTTCACAATCCTGCGTTCTGCCCGAGACCCGGGGATGAGAGCGGTCTTTACGATGCCATCCTGAAGGCAAAGGAGCAGGGAAAGATCAGGCACATCGCGATCACGAATCACAGGCTTTCCGTGGCAAAGGAAGCGATAGAAAGCGGCCTGTATGAGCTGCTGCAGTTCCCTTTCTCATATCTGTGTGATGACAAGGATATTGAGATAGTTGATATGTGCAAAAAAGCGGATATGGGCTTTGTGGCTATGAAAGCTCTTTCCGGCGGACTTATCACGGATTCTGGCGCAGCATATGCATTCATAGCACAGTATGACAACGTGCTTCCGATATGGGGCGTCCAGAGAGAGACGGAGCTTAACGAGTGGCTTTCCTACATGGATAATGCGCCCGTTATGAACGATGAGCTGAAAAAGATAATCGATGATGACCGTAAAGCCGTGGCGGGTGATTTTTGCCGCGGATGCGGCTACTGTATGCCCTGTCCTGCAGGGATAGAGATCAACAACTGCGCGCGTATGGCACTTCTTCTCAGGCGCGCGCCGTCGGCCGCATGGTTAAGCGATGAGTGGCAGCAGAAGATGGCGAAGATCGATGACTGCCTGCACTGTAATGCGTGCAAAGGAAAGTGTCCGTACGGACTCGACACGCCGACACTTCTTGAAAAAAATCTGGATGACTACAGGATGGTCCTTTCCGGAAAGATAACCGTCTGATGAAATAGGCATATCACAGATATGAAGATCAAAACTGTCAGAAAATCATATGATGAGGTTATCTCGATCACGCCACCTGAGCACATCAGGCCGAAGAGGCCGATGGGTGCACTTCGCGTGCTTATGAAGGTTTTATCGGCGCCGGATCTTAAGGCGGTTGATTTTACGTATGCGGATGAAACGGACGGTGAAGCATCCGCAGGGCCGAGACTCATTCTCATGAACCACTCGAGTTTTCTCGATCTTGAGATAGCTTCCCGCATGATAAAGGAGCCTTACAACATCGTGTGCACGTCGGACGGACTTGTCGGAAAAGAGCAGCTGATGAGAAATCTCGGCTGCATCCCGACCAGGAAGTTTGTCACGGATGTCCGACTGATATCGGATCTGAAGTATGCGCTCAGGGAAAATAAAACGAGCGTTCTTATGTATCCCGAGGCGAGCTATTCGTTTGACGGAACTGCCACAAGGCTGCCGCGCAAGATGGGAGTACTTTTCAAAGCGCTCCGTGTGCCGGTATGTATGATCACAACATACGGTTCGTTTGCAAGGGATCCTCTGTACAACTGCCTTCAGAAGAGAAAGGTCAAGGTGTCCGCAGTGATGAGGTGTCTCCTGACTGCAGATGAAGTTAAGGAGCGAACGATAGAAGAGATCGACGCTATACTTGATGAGGCATTCTCGTTTGATTATTTCAAGTGGCAGGCCGATGAAGGAGTACGCATCACGGAAAACTTCAGGGCCGACGGTCTTAACAGGATACTGTACAAATGCCCGCACTGCATGGGTGAGGGAAATTCAGAAGGACTCGGGACGACATTTGTGTGTCATGACTGCGGGGCGCTTTATGATATGGATGAGCTCGGAAGGCTGTCTTCACGCGCGCAGAACACAAAGTTTTCGCACATACCCGACTGGTATGCGTGGGAACGTAAATGCGTAAGGGAAGAGATCGAAAACGGAACGTACAGTCTCGATACGGATGTGAACATTGGGATGATCGTAGACTACAAAGCGCTCTACATGGTCGGTCGCGGGCATCTTCATCATGATGCGTCGGGCTTTACGCTGACGGGATGCGACGGGAAACTGTCCTATTCGCAGGGACCGAAGAAATGCTACAGCTGCTACAGCGATTACTACTGGTACGAGATCGGTGATGTTATATGCATCGGCGACAACAAAGCGCTGTACTACTGCTTCCCCGACAGTAAAGATATCGTTGCCAAGGCTAGACTGGCAACGGAGGAGATATATAAGCTTAATTCATGATCAATACTTCCGGGCATCAAGTGATGCGTATTCGTCAAACAGTTCAAGACACGCATCGCGGTCGATCTGAGTCAGGTAATCTTCGAATGCATCGCGCCCTCCGAACTTATCGTCAAAAGCCTTGTCACGAAATCCTATCCGCGCATTGTCCTCGATCGTACAGCCGTAGTATATCTTATCTATGTTCGCCCACATGCACGCCGCAAGACACATCGGGCACGGCTCCCCTGTAGTATAGAGAGTGCATCCCGTAAGATCATATGTTGAGAGCTCCTGCTCGGCAGCCCTTATCGCGGTTACCTCGCCGTGTGCCGTTGAGTCGCATTTCTCAAGAACCCTGTTGTGACCGCGCGAGACAACGCGTCCGTCCTTGACTATCACACTTCCGAACGGTCCGCCGTGACCGGCGAAAATCCCTTCTCTGGCTTCTTCTATTGCCATAAGCATATACGGATTGATATCAGACATGGCTCATTCCCCCTTATATTATTGATTATACATAGCCCCACGGCTCTTGACAATTGAAGAAAGCAAGCGGATAATGGGTTGATAAAAATAAATAAGAAAGAAGGAGTGACAAATGGAAAAGAAAAACATTGACTGGGGAAACCTGGGGTTTGGCTACATCCAGACCGACTACCGTTTTGTGTCCAATTTCAAGGATGGAAAGTGGGATGACGGCGAGCTATCAACGGATGCCAATATCGTTCTTAACGAATGTTCATGCGTGCTCCAGTATGCCCAGACAGTTTTTGAAGGACTGAAGGCTTATACAACGGAAGACGGAAGAACAGTCGTATTCCGTCCTGATCTAAACGGAGAAAGGCTCGAGCAGTCAGCGGCAAGGCTGAAGATGCCTGTATATCCGAAGGAGAAGTTCCTTGAAGCCGTTCAGAAAGTTGTTAAGGCAAACGAGGCTTTTGTTCCTCCTTACGGAAGCGGCGCTTCACTTTACCTGCGCCCTTATATGTTCGGTTCGGATCCTGTCATCGGCGTTAAGCCTGCAACAGAGTATCAGTTCCGTATTCTCACGACACCTGTCGGACCTTACTTCAAGGGCGGCGTTAAGCCCCTTACGGTCCGCATTTGTGATTATGACCGTGCTGCACCGCACGGAACAGGAAACATCAAGGCCGGCCTTAACTATGCGATGAGCCTGTTTGCGATCGTTGATGCTCATGAGAAGGGATTTGACGAGAACTTCTATCTTGATGCGGCAACACGTACAAAGATCGAGGAGACAGGCGGAGCCAACATCATATTCATCACAAAGGACGGTAAGCTTGTTACACCGAAGTCGGATTCGATCCTTCCTTCGATCACAAGACGTTCTATAGTTCAGGTCGCAAGAGAGTATCTTGACATGGAAGCAGAAGAGCGTGAGATCCACGTTGATGAGCTTGCGGATTTCGCCGAGTGCGGACTGTGCGGAACGGCAGCTGTAATCTCACCTGTCGGCAAGATCGTCGATCACGGCAAGGAGATCTGCCTGCCTGCAGGAATGACAGATATGGGACCTGTAACAAAGAAACTTTACGATACACTTACCGGCATCCAGATGGGCAGGATCAAAGGCCCTGAAGGATGGGTTGTTGAGGTGTGCTGATAGGAAGGATTAGTTATAAATGAAAAAATTCTGGTCTGAATTCAAAACATTCATATCCAAAGGCAGCGTTATGGACATGGCAGTCGGTATCATCATAGGCGGCGGCTTCACGGCCATTGTCAATTCGCTCGTTAACGATGTTGTAATGCCTCTGCTGTCGGTACTTACCGGCGGATATGATTTTACGAAGCTTTCGGTTACTATCGGAAGCGGTGAAAATGCGGCAGCTCTGAACTACGGTCTTTTTATCTCGGCTGTGATCAACTTCCTTCTGATCGCGTTGGTGATCTTCTGCCTTATCAAGTCGATCAACAAGATGAAGGACAAGATCAGGAAGAACGAGGAGGCGGATCCTACCACGAAGATCTGTCCTTACTGCAAGTCAGAGATAGACATCGAGGCAACGAGATGCCCGCACTGCACTTCGGAACTTAAATGATCTGGATTTACTGAGTAAAACAGGGGACGGTTCTGCGATACGGTATCGTATCACAGAACCGTCCCCTGTTTTGTCTTGACATCCCCCGGAAAATGATATATCATCCCTTTAGTGCGTTACACTTTAACGCGTCAAAGTAATAAACAGAAAGGGAAGATAACATGTTAGTAAAAATCTCACTGCTCGTATTATTCTTTGCCGTTATGATCTTCATCGGTTTTGCATCAAAAAAGAGTGCAAAAGATGTTAACGGCTTTGTTCTCGGAGGACGTAACGTAGGTCCGTGGCTTACCGCGTTCGCATACGGAACATCGTACTTCTCATCGGTTGTGTTCGTAGGTTATGCCGGACAGTTCGGATGGAAATACGGTATGGCATCAACCTGGATTGGACTCGGAAACGCGTTCATCGGATCGCTCATGGCCTGGGTCATCCTCGGCAGAAGAACGAGAGTCATGACCAATCATCTCGATTCCGCAACAATGCCGGAATTCTTTTCAAAGAGATTTGAAAGTCATTCGCTGAAGATCGCATCTTCCGTTATCATATTTGTATTTCTTATCCCTTATACGGCATCGATCTACAACGGTCTTTCAAGGCTGTTCTCGATGGCATTTGATATCCCTTATGCATGGTGCATAACGGTCATGGCACTTCTGACGGCGCTCTACGTTATCGTCGGCGGATACGTTGCGACCGCATGGAATGATTTTGTACAGGGTATCATCATGCTGATTGGTATCGCGCTTGTCATATGGGCTGTTCTTAACGGAAAGGGCGGATTCATGAGCGCGATAATGCAGCTGTCTCAGATCGAAAGTGATGTACCCCAGACACTCGGACAGCCCGGTGCGTTCGCATCATTCTTCGGAACAGATCCCGCAGGCCTGGTCGGTGTCGTGATCCTTACGTCACTCGGTACATGGGGACTGCCTCAGATGGTCCATAAGTTTTATGCGATCAAGGATGAGAGAAGCGTTAAGACAGGTACGATCATCTCGACGATCTTTGCTATCGTTGTTGCAGGCGGAACATATTTCCTCGGCGGTTTTACAAGACTGTTTGACGATCCTTCTCTTTACAAAGAGGACGGCTCGATGATGTTTGATGCCATCATGCCTCACATGCTTTCAACCCTTCCCGATATACTCATAGGTGTTACCGTTGTGCTTGTCCTGTCGGCTTCGATGTCAACACTGTCATCTCTCGTGCTGACATCCAGTTCAACCCTGACACTTGATTTTATCAAAGACCTTTTTGCAAAGAACATGAGCGAAAAGAAACAGGTTGTAACGATGAGAATATTCATCGGTGTGTTCATCCTGATCTCGGTTCTTATAGCGCTTGATCCGCCGACATTTATCGCACAGCTCATGGGTATATCCTGGGGTGCACTTGCGGGCGCGTTCTTAGGACCCTTTGTATATGCGCTCTACGATAAGAAAACGACAAAGCTTTCCGTATGGGCGAGCTTTGTGGCCGGTGTGGGCATCACCGTGCTCAACATGTTCTTCAACTTCTTCTCTTCGCCTATAGTAGCAGGTGCAGTTGCGATGATCGTATCTCTCATCATCGTTCCGATCGTGAGCCGTATCACGCCGCAGCTGTCAGATGCATCGAAGGATGCGATCTTCTCATGCTATAACCAGACGGTTGTTGTATCGAAGAAGAACTCGCTGGAAGAATGATCACAGGCTGTCTGTTTTTTCTTTTGTTTTGCCCGGTGTGATGATATAATACTGAGCGTATTTACTATTGAAAGAAGGAAGCAGTTATGAGTGATAAGAAGAAGATCATGATGCTGGGAAATGAAGCCATTGCCCGCGGTGCATATGAAGCCGGGGTGAAGGTAAGCGCCGCATATCCGGGAACACCCAGCACGGAGATAAGTGAAAATCTTGTTCAGTACAAGGACGATCTGTACTGTGAGTGGTCACCGAATGAGAAGGTTGCGACGGAAGTTGCGATCGGCGCTTCGATGGCAGGCGTTCGTGCGATGTGCTCGATGAAGCATGTCGGAGTCAACGTTGCAGCTGACCCTCTGTATACGGTGTCATACATAGGAGTGTCGGGCGGACTTGTGATGATCGCGGCTGACGATCCGGGAATGTATTCGTCGCAGAACGAGCAGGATACACGTATGGTTGCAAGAGCAGCGCACGTGCCGGTTCTTGAGCCTTCGGATTCGCAGGAGGCAAAGGATTTTGTCAAAGCCGCATTTGATATAAGCGAAAAATATGACACGCCTGTGATAGTACGCACGACTACGAGACTCGCACATTCGCAGAGTCTTGTATCACTTGAGGACAGACAGGATATACCTGATAAAACATATGAACGCGATATCGCAAAACGCGTCATGATGCCTGCGATGGCAAAGGGAAGACATCTCGTTGTTGAGGACCGCGAAAAGAGACTTGAATCGGATTCATGCGAGATGTCCGTGAACAGGGTCGAGATGAGAGACTCTAAGATCGGTGTGATCACGAGCGGAATACCTTACCAGTACGTCCGTGAGGCGCTCCCCGATGCAAGTGTGTTAAAGCTCGGAATGGTCAATCCGCTTCCGAGAAAGCTCATAGAGGATTTTTCAAAGAAGGTTGATAAGCTCTACGTGATCGAAGAACTCGAACCGCTCATCGAACTCCAGGTAAGAGCGTGGGGTATCAGCTGCATCGGAAAAGAGATATTCACGGTACAGGGCGAGTACAGTGCGAACATGCTCCGCAAGGCGATCCTTAACGAGAACGTGGACGTAAAATCACCCGCTGACGTTCCGAACCGTCCTCCGATACTGTGTCCCGGATGTCCTCACAGAAGCGTATATACGGTTCTTAATAAGCTGAAGCTTCATGCGGCAGGTGATATCGGATGTTACACCCTGGGCGCGGTCGCACCGCTTTCCGTTATTGATACTACGGTCTGCATGGGTTCTTCCATATCAACTCTTCACGGTATGGAGAAGGCAAAGGGTAAGGACTACATCAAAAACTGGGTAGCCGTTATCGGTGATTCAACATTCATGCACACGGGTGTCAATTCACTCATGAACATGTTCTACAATCAGGGAACCGGGACGGTGATGATACTTGATAATTCCACGACCGGAATGACCGGACATCAGGATCATGCCGCTACCGGGAAAACACTTCAGGGAGATATCGTTCCTGCGATAAACATATATGATCTCTGCAAAGCGATCGGGATCAAAAACGTAACTGAAGTTGACGCATTTGATATCGATACTCTTGAGAAGGTCGTCAAGGAATCCGTTGCGTCCGATGAACTGTGCGTGATCATAACAAAATCACCGTGCGTCATGCTCGGACAGAAGCCTGTGACACACAAATGTGAGTCGGATCCCGAGAAGTGCAAAAAGTGCGGAATGTGCTTAAAACCCGGATGTCCTGCGATCACAAGACGCGAAGACGGAACGGTGGCAATAGATGATACACTGTGCAACGGATGCGATCTCTGTAAGAGCATGTGCAAATTCGGAGCTATTAAATGCACGGATCTGTGAAGCAGATGTTGGTTGATGAACAGAATCGATGGGAGAAACTATGGAAACTAAGAATATAATGATCGTCGGCGTGGGCGGTCAGGGAACACTTCTTACGAGCAGGATACTCGGCGGCGTTATGCTTGACGGAGGATTTGAAGTCAAGATGAGCGAGGTTCACGGAATGGCGCAGCGCGGTGGATCCGTTGTTACTTTCGTACGCTATGGAGAAGAAGTGTCCGAGCCGATCGTCGAGGAAGGATGTGCGGATGTCCTTATAGCATTTGAGAGACTGGAAGCTCTCCGCTATGCGCATTTCCTGAAGAAGGACGGCGTTATCATCGTTAACGACCAGCGCATGGATCCGATGCCGGTCGTAATGGGAGCCGCAAAATATCCCGAGAACATCATCGAGGATCTTTCAAAGGAATATAAAGTCATATCGGTCGATGCGATGGCCGAAGCAAAGAAGCTCGGCAATACAAAGGTCTTCAATGTAGTGATACTCGGTGTTGCCGCCAAGCATATGGACTTTACCATTGAGCAGTGGAATGCGGTGATCGAGAGGATCGTGAAGCCGAAGTTTGTGGAGATAAACAAGGAAGCGTTTGAGGTAGGATACAGATTATGATTTGGAATGAAACGAAAGAATGCATGAGTGCTGATGAGAAGCTTACGCTTCAGAGCGCAAGGCTCGTCAAGCAGGTCGACAGGGTTTACCACAACGTTGAATACTACAGAAAGCGTATGCAGTCGGTGGGACTCGAGCCCGGTGATATCAAAGGTATCGAGGATCTGAAAAAGCTCCCGTACACGACGAAAAATGATCTTCGCGATTATTATCCGTTCGGCCTGTTTGCTGTACCGCGTGAGCAGATCGTGCGTGTACATGCATCGAGCGGAACTACGGGAAAAGCTACGGTTGTAGGATACACAAGACGTGATATAGATATTTGGGCTGAGTGCGTTGCAAGGTGTCTGGCCGGCGCAGGTGTCACATCAAAGGATATCATCCAGGTGGCATACGGATACGGCCTGTTCACGGGAGGTCTCGGAGCTCACTACGGCGCCGAATACATGGGTGCGACCGTTGTTCCCCAGTCTACCGGAAACACAAAAAAGCTCCTTACGATGATGCAGGATTTCGGTGTGACTGCGATCGCCTGCACACCTTCATATCTTCTGCATATTGCTGAAGTGGTAAAGGAAGAAGGTATCCTTGACGAACTCAAGCTCAAGGTTGCGATCTGCGGTGCTGAGCCGTGGACCGAGAACATGCGACGCATGATCGAGGAAGAGCTTCATATCAAGGCATTTGACATATACGGCCTGTCTGAGATCATGGGTCCCGGTGTTGCATGTGACTGTGAATTCCACAAGGGACTGCATATACATGACGATCATTTCTATCCCGAGATCATCGATCCTAAGACATTTGAACCGGTTGGAGAAGGTGTAACGGGTGAGCTTGTTATAACAACGCTTACAAAAGAGGGACTTCCACTCATCAGATACAGGACAAAGGATCTGACGAGCATCGAATACGGAAAGTGTGACTGCGGACGTACGCAGCCGAGGATACAGAAGTTTACCGGAAGAAGCGACGACATGCTCATAATCCGCGGCGTGAACGTATTCCCGTCACAGGTTGAAGCCGCTCTTCTTGAGATGGGTGAGACAACCCCGAACTACATGATGATAGTTGACCGTGTCGATCATCAGGATACACTCGAGGTTCAGGTTGAGGTTGATGAGAGTTACTTCGATGATGATATGAGAGGTCTTGATAATCTTTCAAATAAAGTCAAAGGTGCTCTTAAGCAGGCGCTCGGACTTGCCGTTAAGGTCAAGCTCGTTGAGCCCAAGACTCTGCCCCGCTATGAGGGTAAGTCGGTGCACGTTATCGATAACCGTAAACTTGAGTGATTCATCGCAGCAGAATAATGGAGGTTACAGTATGGCAGTTAAACAGGTAACGGTATTTATCGGGAATAAAGAAGGCAGGATCGAGAAAGTAACGGAGATCCTTAAGAATAACAGCATCAACATCAGCTCGCTCTCACTGGCAGAGTCGGTTGATTTCGGACTGCTCAGACTTATAGTGTCCGAGCCTGAGAAGGCAAAGGATGCGCTCAAAGCGGAAGGACTGTCTGTAAGACTGTCTGATGTCATAGCTGTAGAGATCTCAAACAAACCGGGTTCTCTTCACGAACTACTGACTGCGCTTGTTGACTTTAACATAGAGTACATGTACGTACTCTCAAGCGCCGACAGAGCCTCTATGGTCATGAAGATCAAGGACTATGAGGCTGCAGAGTCGGTGATCTCTACGAGCGGATTCAAGATCCTTTCGCAGAGCGAAGTGTGTCGCTGATAACATCAAGAAGCTTTGCGTTGTCTGAGGGATTCATAAAGCAGATCCTGAAATACGAGTTGTTCAGGAACGGGAACGATGAGCAGTTGCGGATCATCATATTCCTGCGGATGGCGTTGTCAAAGAGAATGTCGGCATCGACGTTCTCTTTTGTTATGCGGCAGAGAACGAAGTTCGCGGTCGGCTCGTACACCTTAAGACCGTCCATGGCACGAAGTGCAGAGGTCACTTTCCTTCTCTCGGATGAGATGAGCTCCTTTGTCGCTTTGATGTACTCGCTGTCAGAGAACATAAGCTGTCCTGCGATCTCAGCCAGGGAGTTGATCGTCCATGGATCCTTTACGGCATTTATCTCGGACATAAGGTCGGCATTGCCGCATATCGCATATCCGAGACGGAGTCCCGGGGAAGCAAAGAACTTTGAGATCCCGCGAAGGATGCAGAGATTGTTGTAACTTGATGTAAGAGGCACACAGTTTATCGCGTCATAGTCCTCCGCAAATTCAACATATGTCTCATCGATGAGCACGAAGATATCATGCGTCTTGCACGCGTCGAGTATACGCCTCATCTCATGGCGTGTAACGGCCGATGACGTCGGATTGTTGGGGTTGCACATGATGAGCATGTCTATTGACTCATTCAGACTACCGATCAGTTCGTCCGTATTAAGGACAAACCCGTCCTCTTCACGAAGGGGAAAGTAGAGGCTCGATCCACCGCCGAGCGAGAGCTCCCGTTCGTATTCCGAATAGGTCGGTCCGATTATCATTGCCTTTTTCGGTGATACCATCTTGATGAACAGTGAGATCAGTTCGGTCGATCCGTTGCCGACCATGATGCTGTCTGCGGACGCATCGGTATAAGATGATATAACATTTCGAAGCTTCGTGTATTCCCTGTCGGGATATGAGCTGATAACGTCAAGATGAGAAGCCAGTTCCTTTGAAAGCCTTCCCGACAGACCAAGCGGATTTACGTTCGCCGAAAAGCTCACGATATCCTCTTTTCTGATCCCGTAAATCTGTTCTATTTTTTCAAGGTCACTGCCGTGAAAATGGTCCTTGTGCTTGAGCATTGTTTATTGCACCTCCAGCGATATTTTGGTATACTGATTTGGTATGCTAATGTGCCCGAATTATACCACTTGGGCGGATTTGCGACAAGATTTTTCTTATCCGAAATCTAAAAAGAAAGGCGGTGAATAAGGTGCGAAGAGTGATCGACAGATGTGCTGACGGTTTCTTTGATTACGACAGCGGAAAACTCCTTTTTTCCACGGCGCGTATCGAAGCAGACATGCCGCAGGGACAGCTGCTTGAAGGAAACTTCGTACTTTCTTCCGAGGACGGAAGGGACTTTACCGCAAAGATATATACATCATGCATGCGTCTCGTATGCAGGAACGATCATGTTGACGAAGAGCCGTCGGCCACGATCCATTATGTCTTTGATCCGACGGGACTGGAGCCCGGTGATGTAGTAAAAGGAGATATACAGGTCGTATCCAATGCCGGTGAGTATTATCTTCCGTTCGTGTTCTCCGTATCGTACGGCATCGTCCAAAGTTCTCTCGGTAATGTCAGGAATCTGTTCCACTTCACCAATCAGGCCCAGGTCAACTGGAACGAAGCGGTTGAACTGTTTTATTCGTCCAACTTTGTCCAGGTATTCGGCGGAAACGACAGGATCCATTACGACAAGTACAGGGGACTGTCAAACAATCCGAAGGATCCCCAGGCGGTGGATGATTTTCTTGTTGCGATCAACAAAAAGAGACCGGTCACATATTCTGTGGACCGCACAAAATATGAGTATAACGATGTCTCAGACAATCTCGAATCCGAGTTCATCCTTCACAAATCAACATGGGGAAACATTGATGCAGGGATCACGTGCGATGTCGATTTCATCAGGCTGGAAAAGGACAGACTCGGTGCGTCTGATTTTATCGGCAACGATCATCTCATAAAGTTTACGATCATCGGCGACAATCTCCATGAGGGACGCAACTTCGGAACGATCACGATAAAGAGCGCGAACAGCGAGGTCAATGTCAACATCATCGCAAGACACCGCGCCAACATAAATGCAAGACGCGCCGCCAGGCGCGAAAAGAAGAACCTTACGATGCGCCTGATGCGTCAGTACATCTCGTTCAGGATGAAGAAGACGAACGTCGGAAACTGGGTCAGGGAATCGATGAAGATCGTTGAGCGTATGAACTCGCTTGACGACAAAAATCCCGTTTCGAGACTTTACCAGGCACAGCTTCTTGTTGTGCAGCGCCGCGACAATGAGGCCGAATGGGTACTCAGTCACGTTGAGAACGAGATGAACATAGCCGGGCGCGATGCAAGACAGCGTGCATATTTCATGTATCTGCAGACTCTTGTGAACCGCGACGAGGACTACATCAATGAGACCGCATCAAAGGTCAATGAGCTGTTCGAGGCGGACCCGAAGAGCTTTGAGATACTGTGGACGCTTCTGTATCTTGATGAGTCGCTTGCGGACAATGCGACGCGCAAGATATCTCTTCTTGAGAACATGTTCGAGAACGGATGCACTTCGCCGATCATGTACATCGAGGCATACAACTTCTTTGTGGCCAATACCGAAAAGCTGAGCAAACTTTCCAAGTTTGAACTTCAGGTACTGCTGTTTGCGACAAAGCTCGGTGTTATGGATACGGAGATAGAAAAGCAGATCCTGTATCTTGCGGGTAAGCAGAGAGATTTTGATCCGCTTTTGTATAAACTGCTGTGCAACTGCTATGACATTACCGAGGATGAAGAGACGGTCGAGGTCGTTGCGACACTCCTCATAAAGGGTAACCGTTCGGGCGCGCAGTACTTTGCGTGGTTTGATAAAGCGGTCAAGATGCAGCTTCGTATCACCAAGCTGTTCGAGTATTACATGTACTCGATTCCGAACGATTATGACGGGCTGATCCCGAGATCCGTGCTCATGTATTTCGGATTCAGGAATGACATGAACTACCACAGGATCGCATTTCTGTATGCGAACCTGATCGCACACAAAAGGGAATATGCCGACACGTATGACACGTACCGCGAGCATATGCAGGTGTTTGCGGTCGAGCAGATAGAACAGGAGCATATAGACGGAAACCTTGCAAGGATATACGAGGATGTCCTGTTTCTTGAGATGATCAAGCCGGAAATGGCAAGACATCTTGCAAAGATATTATTCGCACATGAGGTTAAGATCGACGATCCCGAAGCGAAGACTGTAGTGCTCGTACAGTCGCAGTTTGAGGGTGAGCTTACATTCAAGATCGAGAACGACTTTGCGTATCCGACGATCTACTCGGCTGATTTTACACTCTTTACTGAGGACTCGTTCAAGAGAAGAAAGATCATCGACTCCGACAACATCAGAAAGCTGATGAACGAAGCCGTATACATGCAGTCGATAAGATACTATGTTCTCGATAATGTTTACTTTGACATGTATATGTGCGAAGGCAAGAAGCATTATGTCACGGTCGATGATTCAAATGTTGAGTTCTGCAGGGAGCTGGCTGAATCGAAGATCGTTGCGGAAAGCTATAAGCGCGATATCAGGATGGCGCTCATCCAGTATTACTATGACAACGATCAGGTAACAACACTTGACGAGTTCCTGCTCAACATGGACATAAAGGTGCTGTCCGCAAAGGACAGGGCGAGCGTAGTCAAGTTCATGACAAGACGCGGTATGTTCGAAAAAGCATACCAGATCATGTGCATATACGGTACCGAGGAGATCGCCGCCAAGGACTGCGTCGGCGTTTGCAGTCACATGATCCAGGAGAAGGATAAGCTTCCGGATCCGCTGCTTTTAAAGCTGTGTTACTTTGCTTTTGCAAACGGCAAATACGACGAAGTGCTGCTCCGGTATCTTGTAGAAAACTTTAACGGACTGACAAAGCAGCTCCGTAACGTCTGGAAGGCTGCCAGAAACTTCGATATCGATACGTTCCCGCTGATGGAAAGACTGCTGATACAGATGCTGTATACGCACACGACGGTCGGAGAGAAGGAAGAGATATTCGAAGAGTACAGCAGAAACGGAAAGGGTACGAGAGTATGCCTTGCTTACCTGTCGTACTGCTCGTTTGAGTATTTTGCAAAAGAGAGACTCACCGATGAGAAGGTTTTCGAGCATATCACTGATATGTACAGGCTCGGCGAACCGGTCAATGATGCATGCAAGCTGGCGCTTCTCAAGTACTATTCGGATGATAAGAGCAAGCGTACCGAGAAGGTCAAGGCGATGCTCAGAGAGTTCATCGTCGACTTCATGCACAGGAACACTTACTTCAGGTTTTTCGGAAAGTATGCCGATCTTGTTCCCGAGATATCCGATTATCTCGACAAGACGATCATAGAATACAGGACCAATCCGAACTACCGCGTAATGCTCCATTACATACTTGAGGACGGTCGCGGCGGTGACGAGAGTTATCACACCGAAGAGATGCGCAATATGTTCGGCGGTGTGTTCACAAGAGAGTTCATCCTGTTCTTCGGTGAGAACCTGCAGTACTACATAACCGAGGAGCAGAACGGCAAGGAAGTCCTGACCGCGAGCGATTCGCTGTCGGTAAGTGACACGAGCGATTCGCGTGTTGAATCGCGCTACACGATGCTCAACGACATGGTCGTATCAAGAACCGTAAAGGATGACAACACTCTGCTTGATATAATGAGGGAATATGTTGAGGCGGACGCATTTACACACAGAGTATTCAAGCTCCGCTGATAAGAGGATATGAGTAAATACATTCTGGGCTACGATCTGAACGACTCGATGTCGCAGATCAGCTACTTTGAACTGAATACTTCCGTTCCCGAAACGGTCGCAAGCGATGCCGAAGAAGAACGTCTCGGAATACCGACTGTTCTGTCAAAACGTAAGGGCGTTGCGCAGTGGGAATTCGGAAATGCCGCCATAAGGGCATCCGAACAGGGTACAGCCACACTTGTCAGCCAGCTGATGAGCTTTGCCGCAGCCGGAGCAAAGATCGAGATCGAAGGGGAAGCATATGATGCAACGGATCTTCTGATCCTGTTCGTCCGCCGTTCACTCAATCTGCTGTCGATGATACTGTCGCCTTCGGATGTCGAATACATGATCTTCACGGTCGCATCGCTTGAAGGAAAGCTCGTCGATATAGTCGAGAAGATCGCAAACGGAATGCCGGTGCCCCGCGAGAAGATAATAATCCAGACATACGAAGAGAGTATCTATTACTATCTGCTGCATCAGCCCGCTGATCTGTGGGAGAGGGATGTCAGTGTGTTTGATTATTCGGGACCGCATCTTAAAGCATACGAACTATGGATGAACAGGGCAACGGAGCCTGTTGTCGCATTCGTTGACAGAACCGATTTCAAGGATATCAAGATGCCCAAGTTCATGATGAAGGAAGAAGAGTCGATGGAGAAAGCCGACAGGCTTGACGAGATCGTCCTTCAGCTGGCACACGATTATTTCGCTAACAGGAATGTCGGAACGGTATTCCTTCTCGGTGAAGGCTTTGAGGGCAGCTGGTGCAACAAGACACTTAAGTTCATGTGTCTCGGGAAGCGTGTTTTCCAGGGCCGCAACATGTACTCGAAAGGTGCGTGCTACTGCGGAAAGGACAAAGCGCAGCCGTGTGATCTTAACAGGGATTACGTGTTCCTCGGACCCGACAAGCTGAAGTTCAATCTCGGTCTTAAGATGTATGTTGCAGGCGAGGAAGAATACATAGCCGTGGCAGACGCAGGTGAGAACTGGTATGACTCAGGTGTGACATATGATTTTGTCCTCGGAAACGCAAAGAGCATTCCGCTTTTGATGACACCGCTTGACGGCAAGGGAGCCGAGAACATAGAGGTCGAGCTGACGGGACTTCCCGACCGTCCGCCTAAGGCATCAAGACTCCGCCTTACCGTATCGTTTGAATCCGAGAGACGGATGAAGATAGAAGTAGAGGACCTGGGATTCGGAGAGTTCTTCCCGACCACGGGCCGCAAGTGGGAAAAGATAATTGAGTTCGCGTAAGTGCGACAGCACGCAGCAATTCGTGATCGGGATAGAATAACAGGAAACGCATCATGGCAACCGAAATGTACATGTGCCTCGGGGCACTGTCCACAACTCCATATTTTCTGTCGGGACTCGGAGTTAACATCTATTCGATGGATGAACTCTGTTATTACCTGTGCGTCAATGCGTACATACTCGACAACGATCTTATCGATGCCAGACTGTGTGATTACATGCGTGACAACCTTGAGATGCCGGAACTTTCAAACAAGCTTCGCAAGATGATCAAGGAAGGCAGGACACTCGGTGAGATGGTCACGACCATTCTGATCGATACGAGATACTGCAATGAGGAAGAGATCACAAAGATAAAGCAGATACTTGTCGATAATGCATCGCTTTCGTTTGCTGCAAAGAGAAAGGTGCGCGGTGATAATCTACTGTGTGCCAACAAGTATCCGAGAGCGATAGAGGAATACCAGTATGTGCTGTCCGTACTCAACAAAGAAGAGGAGCCAGAGCTGTACAGTTCGATACTTCACAATGTCGGATGCGCATATTCGATGATGTTCCTTCTCGACAAGGCGGGAGATTATTTCAAACAGGCGTATGAGACGGACGGGTCGAGGGAGAGCCTTGTGATGTATCTGATCTGTCTTCGTATGTCCGCCAAGAAGGAAGACTATGACAGGATCGTAGTCAAGAACGGATACGACGAGCGTATCGCGCTTGAAGCGGTGCGCGTTGTAACAGCCGCAAGGGATGCACAGATTGACACACCTTACGGTGATGCGATGAAGGATATACTCGGACTTCATGATTCCGGAAGAGTATCGGAATTCTACAGAGTCCTTGACAATACACTTGATGAATGGAAGCTTGACTACAGACGCAGTCAGGAGTAAAAAGGGAGCAACATGGGACTTGTCAGCTGGTTAAAAGATGTATTCGGATTCGGCGATGATGATTTTGATGACATAGAGTTCAATTATTCATCGGAGTCCACGGAATCCCTGATGCAGTCGCTCGCGAACGTATCAAAAAAGCGCCGTACTCTTAACATGAACGATAAGGCGCAGCGTGAGCAGTACGTCAGGGAATACTGTGATATGATGGCCGTCGCATCCAAGGATGTGGAAGCGCAGAAGACAGAGTATCAGCAGGTCACCGAAAGGCTTGCCGATCTTGAAGAGATAGATAAGCTTCCGACGACCGACAAGAGTCAGGTCAGGATCCGCGCCAACAAGATCATACGTATCGAACAGGAGAACAACAATTACACGAGACCGGCCAAGAAGATTACAGAGGCCCAGTACCGTGATATGGAGCGCCTGGCAAAAGAGATACCCTCTATCCTTGCCAAGATGAAGGAGGACGAGGAGTATCAGATGAAGGTGCGCCGCGACCTTAATCTTCTTGAGGGAGAAAAGGGTGCCGTCGCTTACCAGCGAAAAGAAGAACGCTCACGTGCACGTACGGCAAAGAACATAGCTTTCATAGCGATATTCGGTGCTGTAATGGCAGCAGCCCTGATGTTTGTGTTAAACCAGGCCATGCATGTAAAGGTCGAGCTCGGATGGATAATTCTCGCAGGCGCGTTTGCGGTCGCACTTACCGCATCATTTGTCATGTACCAGAATGCACAGACCGCGATAGCAAGTGCCAACAGAAGGCTCAACAAAGCCATCAACGTGCAGAATACGGTCAAGATCAAATACGTCAATATCACGAACGTGCTTGATTATAACTATGCAAAATACAAAGTCATGAACTCTTATGAGCTTGCTTACATCTGGGAAAAGTATGTCGAGGAAAAGGAAGCAAGAGAACATGATACCGACATAAGGGAGCGGATGGAGGAGGCAAGGAGCGAGCTGTACCAGCTGCTCAAGCATTACCACATCAACGATCCTTCGGTATGGGTATACCAGCCGGGTGTGCTCGTTTACGAAGAAGAGGCAAAGGACATCAGAAAGCAGCTGATCGTCCAGAGGCAGAGACTGAAGAAGGGTATCGATTTTGAGATATACAATCTTGAAACGGCCAAGAAAGAGCTGGAAGCGCTTGTCAGGGAATACCCCAGATATGCAAATGAGATAATCGCGATCGTAGGAGAGTATGAATGATGATCGATTTTAACGTACCGCCGTATATCGGCACAGAAAAAGAATATGTGGCACAGGCTATCGACAATCATAAGATCAGCGGTGACGGTGAGTTCACGAAGAAGTGTTCCGAGTGGCTTGAGAAAAAAACAGGATCACCCAAGGTGCTCCTGACTACGTCGTGCACTCACGCGACCGAGATGGCAGCGCTGCTGTCGAATATCAAACCGGGCGATGAAGTCATCATGCCGTCATATACGTTCGTATCAACAGCGGATGCATTTGTGTTAAGAGGCGCCACGGCAGTGTTTGTCGACATACGTCCGGATACCATGAACATTGATGAGAAGCTGATAGAAGGTGCGATAACAAAGAAGACAAAAGCGATCGTGCCGGTTCATTATGCGGGAGTATCGTGCGAGATGGACACGATATGCGACATAGCAAGAAGACACAACCTGCTCGTGATAGAGGATGCGGCACAGGGTGTTATGAGCACATACAAAGGAAAAGCGCTTGGCGCGATCGGTGATTTCGGAGCTTACAGTTTTCACGAGACGAAGAACTTCTCGATGGGTGAAGGCGGAGCTATCCTTATCAGGAATGAAGACCTTATCGAGCCTGCCGAGATCATCCGCGAAAAAGGAACGAACAGGAGCAAATTCTACCGGGGACAGATCGACAAATACACATGGGTAGATGCGGGTTCTTCGTATCTTCCGAGTGAGCTGAATGCGGCATATCTGTACGGCCAGCTTGAGAAGGCTGACATGATAACCGAATGGCGTATGAAATGCTGGAACAGATATTATGAGATGCTGACTCCCCTCAGCAAAAAGGGTGCGATCGAACTCCCCTATGTTCCCAAAGAATGCACGCACAATGCCCATATGTTCTATATCAAGGCAAAGGATCTTGACGAAAGGACAAGACTTCTTAAGCATCTCAAGGAGAACGGTGTTGATGCGGTGTTCCATTACATACCGCTTCATTCCGCGCCTGCCGGCAGAAAGTTCGGAAGATTTTACGGAACGGACAGATACACGACCGTCGAGAGCGAGAGACTTGTGCGCCTGCCGATGTTCTACGGTCTGTCGGATGAGAACGTTGAGAAGATATGTGATACCGTCATCAGGTTTTATTCATAAAAGGTCTGGAAGGAGAGACAATGGATATTTCGGTCGTAATTCCCGTATACGGATGCAGGGACGGATTGTATGAACTGTATACGAGACTGTCAAATACGCTGAAGAAGATCACGGCAGATTACGAGATAATTCTCGTTAATGATGCATGTCCCCAGGGGTCATGGGAAGTGATCGAGGACATATGCAAAAATGACGGGAAGGTAAAAGGCATCAACTTTTCGAGAAACTTCGGACAGCACCGCGCGATACTCGCGGGTCTTGACAGATGCACCGGAGATGCGGTCGTTGTAATGGACTGCGATCTTCAGGACCGCCCCGAGCACATCGAGGAGATGTATGAAAAACTGAATGAAGGATACGATGTTGTCTGGGCAAGAAGGGTAGACAGAAAAGATAAGAAAAGTGTTAAATTCCTTTCAAAACTTTTTTATAAGTTCTGCAACCTCTTCACTGATAAGGACATCGATTCAAACCTGAGCAATTACAGCATCGCCAGAAGTAAAGTCATTAAAGAGCAGTGTAAGATGCGCGAAAAGAGCCGCGATTTTTCCGTGTTCCAGCAGTGGCTCGGATTTAATGTCGCATATCTTGATCTTGAGAGTGACGAGAGAATATCGGGAAAGAGTTCATACAAGCTCTTCAGGAAGATCAAGCTCGCGCTTGATATCATCACCTCACAGTCAAACAGACCGTTGTATCTGTCGATCGGTTTCGGGTTTGCGTTCGTGATACTGTCAGTGATCATTATCATTTACTATCTGATCAATTATTTTGTTCTCGGAAATGTCGTTGAAGGTTGGACGAGCCTGCTCGTGTCACTGTATCTGATCGGCGGGATAGTGATGATGTTCCTCGGAGTGATCGGACTCTACATCGGAAAGATATTTGACGAAGCAAAGAACAGACCGCTCTATGTTGTTAAGGATACATTAAACGATAAAGAATGATCATAAGATGAAAAAGATCGCTATAATAGGAGCCTCCTATCTTCAGGAGCCGCTCATTCAAAAAGCAAAGAGCCGTGGCCTTGAAACGCATGTGTTTGCGTGGGCAGCGGGAGATGTCGGCGAAAAGAGCGCCGATCATTTTTATCCGATAAGCATTACCGAAAAGAATGAGATATTAAAAGAATGCGAAAGGATCGGAGTTGATGCCGTATGCTCGATCTCATCGGATCTTGCATCCGTCACGGTAAATTTCGTAGCCAATGCGATGGGTCTTATCGGAAACAGTCCGGAATGTACACTCTCATCAACTAACAAACATCTGATGCGCAGGTGCTTTGAAGAAAACGGTGATCCGTCACCGAAGAGCATGAAAATATCATCCCATGATGAGATCAAAGATACATCATTTGAATATCCCGTGATCGTAAAGCCGCTCGACAGATCCGGAAGCCGTGGAATCACGAAAGTTACGGACAGGGCACAGCTTGAGGGCGCGATCGAAGCCGCGCTTTCGGCAGGATTTGAGAAGAGCGTTCTTATCGAGGAGTTTGTTGAAGGAAGTGAATTCAGTGTTGAATTCATATCGTGGAAGGGTGAGCATGAATTCCTGGCGCTCACACAGAAATATACGACAGGAGCTCCGGCGTTCATAGAGACCGGGCATCTTGAACCCGCGCAGGTTGATGCGGATACTCTTGAACGCATCAAAAAGGTCGTGTCGCATGCGCTTGACAGCCTGAAAGTTGAGTACGGTGCATCCCATTCGGAGGTGAAGATCACACCGGACGGTGACATTAAACTGATAGAGATAGGTGCACGTATGGGCGGCGATAATATAGGTTCTTCGCTGGTGAAGCTTTCCACCGGATATGATTTTCTCGATGCCGTGATAGATGTATCGCTTGGCATAAAGCCCAGGCAGAAGAAGACAAAAGCATCATGTGCCGGGATCAGGTTTGTGTTCTCAGATGAAGATATAAAGGTGCTTGATACGATAAAAAAGGAATGTCCCGGTATCCTTGTCGAAGAGGACGTAAAACAGATCGGGAAAGAAAAAGTCACCGACAGCTCAACGAGGTTCGGATATTACACGATAGCATCCGACAGCGTTTCGGATATCATAAGGTTCATGCCTGATGCACTCTCGTAAACTTGGCAGGATAACAGAATATATTTTGCCCGCGCTCGTGGCGGGCCTGCTCTTTGCCGTTGCCCTTTGCGTCAACGGACTGTGGCCGTTTGGAAGCCGCACCGTTGATTACTACGATATGGCGCAGCAGGCCGAGGCATATTACTATCACAATTTTGACCAGCTGCACGGCATAAAATCATTTGTGTTTGACTGGTACACAAACCTCGGACGCGGTATCCCCGGGCTGTCGGAGCCTTCGCTATATGACCTGCTCCTGTATGTGATCCCGCGCGGATCGATACTTGAAGCAATGTCGGTCATGATGATGATCAGGATCATGGCATCGGCTTTTTTTATGGGACTGTTCATAAAGTATGTACGTGAGGATCTTCCGTACATCTTCCGACTGATGATCTCCGCCGGCTACGGACTGTGCGGATTCATTCTCGTAAACTACACGATCCCGCAATGGCTCGACATGGCATCTATCGTTCCGCTCGTTCTCTTGTTTTCGCAGAAGGCGCTCAGGACGGGAAAGATATTGGGACTGTCGTTGTCGGTGTTTGCGATCACCGTCATCGATACGTACTTTGCGATCCAGATGCTGATGTTTATATTCCTGATCGGCGGCGCATATTACGTGTATGTCAGATTTTCGACCGATGGGAAGAACAGGATAGGTGAACTGTATATCGCGCGTTTTGCGTGCGGCATAATGCTCGGACTTGCACTGTCGGCGTTTTCGGCAGTGCCCGACATAGTATATTCGCTTACAAGCGCAAGATTTTCAAACGGCACAGCCGATGCAACGGGCGGAGCATATACTGTGCTTCTTCAGTCGATACAGCCGGCGTACCTCTCAAGGTGGTTTGCACTGCTGTCTCTGGCGCTCCCGGCTGCGGTCGTTGTCACGGGATCGTTCGGGAAGATCAAAAAGAAAGAGTACCGCACCGTTCTGTTTTATCTGACGCTCGTGTTCATCGTGTGCGCGCAGCTCTTTCTTGAGAGCATACATCTGATCCTGCATTTCGGATCGTACGTCAACTATCCGGTCAGAAACGGGTACATGATATACTGCGTTATCGCAGGTATCGCTGCCGCATCGTATAACGGAGCAGGCCGCGAAGATAACCCTTCGCGAAAATCATATGCGGTGCTCATCGCATCGGTTGCAGCGGGCGCAGTGATCACGGCGGCTCTCAGATATGTTTATGTATCATGGGAAGGCATCACCGATCATGATGTCCTTATGATCACAATGGGATTCATGGCGGTCTGTGCTGCAGTTCATGTGGTGCTGATCCGGGCTGCAAACGGAAGGTTCAGAGATCTTTGTGCCGGACTATGGATGGCGGAGCTTCTGTTCTTTGCAACGATAATGATAGGAAAACCGCTCTACATTTCCGACTATGGAAATGAACCTGAACAGAGCGGGGAATACATAAGGATCACTGATTCGCTTGTCGAGGGATTCGGAGATGATCTGAAAACGGGGCCTGCGGCTGCAACAGAGAGGATCAAAAATCCCGATACGAGCCTTAACACAAACTACGGAATGATAATGCGGCGCGAGACTTTATCCGGATGGACGAGTCTTGCAACACAGGGACAGATAAGCGGTGCAACGGATCTTGGCTACAGCAGCCAGTTCACAAGGCTTCTGGATTCGGGCGGAAACATATTCTCCGATACGATACTTCATATCACTGATGTCGTGAGCCTGAAGGAGCAGGACGAAAAGCTGTACGAAAAGGTCTCTGAAACGGAAGGATATACACTCTACAAAAACCGTTTCAGGATGCCGTTTGCGATACCTGTTAAGGATGCGTCGGCGCTTCCGGAAGGTATGTCTGATATCGTTGATCTGATCAATTCATATGCGAAGGCGTTCGGCTCGGATAAGACGATAGCATCGTATGTTGAAGGTGATGCTTCAGCGATACAGGTTAAGGGAAACAGGGCACTGTATTTTACGGCAGGATGTGTTGACTGCGAGTATAAAAATACAAAGATAACCGTTAACGGCAGGGTGATACCTGTACCGAGCATTACCGAAGAAGACAATGTTTACTTCCCGGCACATTTCAACAACCACACGGTTCCTCTCGGAACGTTTAACGATGAGGATGTTAATGTTGTGATAGAGATGGATGAGAGTATTTTGTCGCAGAAATTTGACTGGCGCATATATGAGATCGATACGGATGCACTTAAAGAGCTGTGCGATATGATGCCGGATGATATTGTCGTAACGCAGGGTAAGAGAAGCCTTGATATTAAAGCAGGGGATCTTCCTGAAGGATGTGAAGGACTTCTGATACCTGTGCCCGAAAGCAGCGGCTGGAGCGCTGAAGTAAACGGAGTTGAGACGAACATAACCGGAGTGAACGGACTGTTCATGTATGTGCCCTTAAGCGGGAAGGACAATACCGTTCATATGTCGTATTTCCCGCCGTATATGAAGACGGGCATCGTATTATCGCTCGTTTCAGCGCTTGTTCTTATCGTGATACTTATCTGCGACAGAAAGAGGCAGCCGGGGATCACTGCTGCAGACCGTGTTCTCGGAGTATTGTACGGCTTCGCGTTTGCGGCAGCCTTTATCGTGATATACCTGATACCGGCAGCATATGCCGTGATACACATTTGAAAGGGATCATTAAATGAACAACAGACTGTACATCGTCGTTCCGTGCTATAACGAGGAAGAGGTGCTTCCGGAAACTTCAAAGAGACTGAAGGAGAAGGTAAGTGCACTCGTATCTTCAGGCAGCATAGCATCGGATTCAAGGATCTGTTTCGTAAACGACGGATCGACGGATTCGACATGGGAACTTATACAAAAATATCACGAAGAGGATCCCGTGTTCTCGGGCATCAACCTGAGCCGTAACCGCGGACATCAGAACGCACTGCTTGCGGGTATGATGACAGTTCTCGATAATGCCGACATGATCATATCGCTTGATGCCGATCTTCAGGATGATATAAATGCGATGGACGAGATGGTGGAAAAATACAAAAACGGCTGTGACATCGTATACGGAGTCCGCTCGAAGAGAAAGAAGGATTCGTTCTTCAAAAGGGCTACTGCCGAATGTTTTTATAAACTGATGAACAGGCTTGGCGCAAAGACGGTGTTCAATCATGCCGATTACAGGCTTATGTCAAAGAGAGCACTTCAGGGTCTCGCAGGCTTTACAGAGGCCAATCTGTTCCTTCGCGGACTCATACCGATGATCGGATACAAAAGTGATGTGGTCTATTACGAAAGAGGAGAGAGATTTGCCGGCGAGAGCAAGTATCCGGTCTCAAAGATGCTCGGTTTTGCCGTTGACGGTATTACGTCCCTTTCCGTTATGCCGATCAGATACATAACCGCACTCGGGTTCTTCGTATTCCTGTTCAGCATAATCATACTGATCTACAGTTTTGTAAGACATTATCTCGGCGAGACGATTAGAGGCTGGACGACACTTATGGTATCGATCTGGGCGATAGGAGGACTGATACTTCTGTGCCTCGGTATCGTCGGTGAATATGTCGGTAAGATCTATCTTGAAACAAAAGGACGTCCGAGGTATATCGTGGAGTCGTTTATTGACAGGTGAGGCTGATGGAACGGATCAGGAAGATAACCGGCAGCCGGTTTGGTTTTGCCCTCATATCAAACATCATAACGCTCGTCGCATCACTTGCCATATTCACACCTTTCTGGGAGGAATCGGATGATGTTTTCATCTCGCTCATTCCGGAAGGCGCATATGGGATACGCGACAGTCATCTTGTTTATCCGAATGTGATCTACGGAAAGATACTTTGCCTTCTGCAGTCACTCGCAGGCTCTGTCAGATGGAATGCAGTGCTTCAGTATCTGTTTCTGTTTGCGGCACTGACCGCATTTGTATACGTCATCGCAAAGAACAAAAGAGGAAGGTTTCTTTCATGCGTTATCCTTCTTGCGGTGTTTTTTGAAGTATACGTATCGCTTCAGTATTCCAAAACTTCAGCGGTCATAGCCGTCGCATGCTTTCTTGTGCTTTTTGAACTTACAAAGGATAAGACCATATCCAAAAAGACTGTGCGATCTCTTGCAATCCTCTCTTTTATCTGTCTGTTCTTCTCAATGATACTAAGGGAAGAATCGTTCCTTCTAGGAACGCTTGCAGCGGGCGTGTTCGGGATCTGCCTTGTAATATCCGACATTACCGGTAAAGAGTTTGCGGCAAAGATAAGATCGTACATATCATTCTTTGCGCCTGTATTCATACTTCTTGCCGCAGCTCATTTTGTAAATCAATCAGCATATTCGACGGGCGAATGGGGTGCATTCAGGCAGTATGATAACGCAAGAGTTCAGATGACTGATTTTCATCATAATGCGCTCCTGTTCACCGATCACGGATATGAACTCGAGGCGCTCGGACTATCCGAAAACGATGCGCTCATGCTCATAACATGGCAGTTCGGGGACGACGGATTTGTCACGCCAAAGCTTATGGATAAGATCAGCGCTATCGACAGGCCGGCCGTAAATGCCGATCTTCTTAAGGCTTTTGCAAAGAGCATTTACGATGACATTCTGCAGTTTAACACAGTGGTGCTCGCACTAATACTCCTGACCGGACTGTGCATCCCGCTGCCCACAATTCGACAAAAAGATCATTTTCCCAAACTTGTTATCATCTCCCAGGCTCTTCTTTCTGCCGTGATCCTTTTCTGGTATCAGTACAGCTGCAGATGGAGCCACAGGGTAGTGTACGCACTTCTTATGTGCGTGATATTCGTGCTCGTATATCTTCTTGCAAATGTATCGGATAAGGAGTTTGATCCTGCGCTCACGATATGTGTTTCGCTCATTCTCATATGCGCCGCACTGACGCAGAAGATGGGTAATGAATTTGATAAAAGGGAATACGAGAGAAGTGCTCCGGAGTATGAAGAGCTTATCTCATACATGAAGGACAATAAAGACAAGCTTTTTGTTGCCGATACGTTCACACTTATCGACTATGGCAGGTATGATGTATTTTCGGCGGCCGAGCCGGGTCAGTTTGACAATCTGGCGTGTGTCGGTGCATGGACGACGAACTCTCCGATAGAGCGTCCGATAACGTTGCGGTTCGGATACAGCAATCCGTTTGATGCATTAATGGCAAGAGATGAGAAGGTCATACTCATAGACAACTGTTACCCGGAAAGCAAGGCATTGTATTGTACGCAGCACGGGGACGGAAAAGAGTATGTTGCAGAAGAACTCGAACCGGCAGCAAATATCAGCCTGTACCGGATCAGATAGGGATATCAGAGAGACTCGGAAAACTCATCGAGCATCTTTCCGACACTCGGAGATATGGAAACGAACTCGCATCCGTAGCGGTAGTTTTCCTTGTCGATGGCAGCGCTCCTGATGACGCGCACATCGGTGATTATCTGCGGAAGATCAGGGGACAGTTCTATGTTGGCGATAAAATAGTAGCCGACGGGAAGAATGCACTGCGAGATAAAACCGATACCTTTTGATGAGATATCGATCACTTCCACGTTAAGGTCAAGATCCATTATCGTGTTCGTGTCTTCTTTGTACAGATTGGAAATCGAAAGCTTGATCCCGATAGGAACCCGCTTGTCGCCTCTTCTTTCTTCCATGACATGCTCCCTGATAAAAGCTTACTGTTGTATAATTTATCATACTTTAATGATTTTTTCAAAGAAAGGTTATATTCATGATCAATACGATAATATTTGACATGGGAATGGTGCTCGTCGATTTCAGGTGGAAGGAGCTCTATCATGAGATGGGCCTGTTCGGGGACAGGTTCGAGCGCATTGCCGATGCGACGGTCAGGCACCCCGTGTGGAATGAATTCGACAGAGGTATATGGACCGATGAGATGATGCTCGATGCATTTATCAAAAACGCGCCGGAGCTTGAGAAGGAGATCCGGAGCATGTTCTATGAGAACTTTACGGGACTTATCAGGAAGTTTGATTATACCGATGAATGGATCGACAGCCTCAAACAGAAGGGCTACAGGATACTGATCCTGTCGAACTTTTCCGAGAAGGCGCTCAGGGAGTGTGCGGATGAACTTGACTATATCAAAAAGGCCGACGGCGCGGTCATATCATACAAGGTCAAGCTGATAAAGCCCGATCCGAAGATATACGAGTATCTGCTGAAGGAGTATGATGTTGTTCCCGAAGAGACGGTATTTATCGATGACAATGCCGATAATATCGAAGCGGCACGAAAGTTCGGGATAAACGGGATAATCTTTACCGGAAAAGAAGCGGCAGATGAGGAGCTTCACAGGCTCGGAGTAGACTGTTAGAGAAAATCATTTTTCGTCGTTCTTATTCTCTGTTTCGGATACTGACTTGTCGGAGTAGTAATCCTTGCGTCCGGAACGCGTCATGGCATATTTGTGCATGCAGATATAGATGTACGCGACGACCGGAATGAATATCGTTAATGCCACACATCCTTTGAACATGGTCATCGTCGCACTGTTATCGGTGATCGCGAGAATGAATGTCGCGATGTACATACCGACCATTATCACTATTGCAGTTATTGCGAGAATCTGTTTTGTCTTTTTCATAATCTATTGATTTTGGGCTCTTTTCGACTTATTATTATAGCATGATCTTCTTCGAATTGTACAGACAACTGGATATCCGCGTTTTCCAGACGATATCAGCTATTGACCCGGGATACGGATCATGCGCAAAGTACGTATTTGAAGGGGATTCCCTTATCCTTCTCGGAATGGATCATTCGGTCAGACTCGACATTTTGACCAAAGAAGTCAAGAAGGATTCGCCCATCAGAAACTGGGATATGGAGAGCGAGGCAGTCATGTGGTTTGCCGAGGATTCGGCAGAGGCCATGCTCATCCGTCTCATCAACGATGCATATCGCAAATGGTTCCAACTGGATATCAATATTTCCGACGAGTATTTTGCAATGGAGCTCGAGCAGGTCAATCAGATGCTTGCGGGCTATTCAATGCGTATCTTTTCGGACAACACGGGAATGTCCGTATTTAAGGACGACATCAAAAACGGTGATGAGTTCACTTTTGAGCAGGCGATCGAGCTCATAATGGAAGTTGATGAGAACAGGATGGATGATGAAGGTATATCAAAGCTCATCAACGAAGCATTGTACCTTCGCAAGATCGACAGATACGAAGAGGCGGCCGTACGTCTTGAGAAGGTCGTAAGATACATCGATCATACGCTTCCCATATACACACATACGGTATTCACGCTTGCCGAGACATACTATTTCATGGGCAATTACGACAGGGCAGTGATGCTCTACTACAGAGTCAATCTGCAGTTCATAGAGGACGAGGATGATTTTTACCTGCATCTGGGACATGCGCTCGTCGATGAGAAGATGAAGAAGTATGACAGGCATCTTAGGACATATTTCCATTCAAGGATCGACAGCGAATTTGCAGATACACACAGGCAGGCTGTTGCCGCTGCCAAAGCGAGTGTTTCCGATGTGTTTGAGGAATACGAGAAGACATGTCTTGATATGGGATGCAAGAAATATGCGCAGTTTAGAAACCAGCTTCCCGCCGGTGCCGATGATATCGACGAGCTTGTGGAAGAGTACGATAAGCCTGAAGAGCGCGCAGCCGTGATCCACAAGCAGTATGAAGGGTTCGGATTAAAAGAGCCGAAGTCTTCTCCGGGATCCGACAAAGATACGCTGAGTGAGAGGCTGTCCGCGGCACTTGACCTTTACCTTACGGGCGAGTACCAGAAGGCTTTTGACATGTATTACAGGCTCGCTTCACAGGCTGACGAGGAGTCTGATTACTACACATGGATCAATCTTCAGCTTGGAAAACTGTACTGCTTCTTTGATGAACCTGCAAAAGCGTTCAGGACACTTCGGAAATGTAACCCGAACAGATTTGGGATCGTCTACAGGCTTGAGGATTACATGATACTGTTCCAGCACGCGAGGATCGTCGCGGAGGATTTTGAGAGCGACGACAGGTTCAGGAAGCTCGTGCGCGGCAGGATGGATACTTATTATGCTCAATATGACCGGGAATACAACAGCCTACTTGAGGACAGGAAGCTTATGAGAGCGTACAGAGTCTATGAAAAAGACTGTATCGATGATACGAGATTTGAACTGAGGAACATCCTGACCGAAGGCAAAGGAAAAAAGGACGGATTTTTCGCAAGATTCAGACGATCAGATAATTGATACCACTCTGATTGTATGGTAGAATGTTTAAGTCGGTTTTCCGACACTTTATACTTAAGGAGGATTTCAGAATGGGTTTAATTCAAGCTATTGCCGGTGCGGCGGGCGGAGCACTTGCCGACCAGTGGAAAGAGTTCTTTTACTGTGAAGCCATTCCCGCTGACGTTATCGTTCAGAGGGGTGAGAAGAAGATCGACGGAAAGCGTTCTTCAAACACAAAGGGTCATGACAACATCATCAGTAACGGTTCGGTTATCGCGGTTGCGGACGGACAGTGCATGCTGATCGTTGAGCAGGGTAAGGTCGTTGACCTGTGCGCTGAGCCCGGTGAATATGTATACGATACATCAACAGAGCCGAGCATCTTCTACGGTAAGCTGTCTGATTCAATAGTTGAGACGTTCAAGCAGATCGGTAAGCGTTTCACTTTCGGCGGAGATACGGGTAAGGACCAGAGAGTTTACTACGTTAACACCAAGGAGATCCCCGGCAACAAGTACGGAACGGCTAATCCGGTTCCCTTCCGCGTTGTCGACAAGAACATAGGACTTGATGTTGATATCACGATCCGCTGCCACGGTGAGTATTCATACAAGGTTGAGGATCCCATCCTGTTCTATACGAACGTTGCAGGTAACGTAACGGAAACATACAGAAGAGACGAGATAGAAGGACAGCTCAAGAGTGAGCTTCTTACAGCTCTTCAGCCCGCATTTGCAAAGATAAGCGATATGGGCATCAGATACAGCGCACTTCCCGGACATACCGAGGAAATGTCGGATGCACTCAATGAAGTACTGACCAAGAAGTGGAGAGAGCTTCGCGGTATTAAGATCGTATCATTCGGTGTCAGCTCCGTAACGGCTCCCGAAGATCAGGAGCAGATGATCAGAGATCTTCAGAAGGCAGCTGTTATGCGCGATCCGAGCATGGGTGCGGCAACTCTCGTAGGCGCTCAGGCGGATGCGATGAAGGCAGCAGCAAGCAATACATCGGCAGGCCCGATGATGGCATTTGCAGGAATGAACATGGCAGCAGGCGCGGGCGGAATGAACGCAAGCCAGCTCTATCAGATGGCAGGCGCGCAGCAGGCGGCAGCACCCGCTCAGGCAGCTCCGGCTCCGGCAGCAGCTCCCGCGGCAGGTTCATGGACATGCGAGTGCGGTTCGGTGAACACAGGCAAGTTCTGTGGCAACTGCGGCAAGCCGGCACCTTCGGCTGACTGGACGTGTGAATGCGGAACGGTCAATTCAGGCAAGTTCTGCAGTAACTGCGGTAAGCCCAGACCGTGATCGCGGCATATGATCTTTGACGTAAATAAGTGCCCTGATCCAGGGCACTTATTTAATATAATGACCAAAACGATGGGAGAATTATTATGGAACAGTTTACAGCATTTTTAGGAAGCGTTGACGACTTTGTGTGGGGCGTGTGGCTGATCGTCCTGATCCTTGCGGTAGGCCTGTGGCTGACGATCCGCTCGGGCGGTATTCAGTTCAAAAAGCTCGGCCTTGCATTCAAGTTCGCATTCAAGAGCGATTCATCGGGTGAAGGTGATGTATCATCATTCGGCGCGCTCTGTACGGCTCTTTCCGCAACGATCGGAACCGGTAACATAGTCGGTGTTGCAACCGCGATATGTGCAGGCGGTGCGGGAGCACTTTTCTGGATGTGGATCGCTGCACTTCTCGGAACCGCGACAAAATATGCGGAGTGTCTTCTCGCGACAAAGTTCAGGGTTGTAGCCGAAGACGGACATATCCTCGGCGGACCGTTCTACTATATCGAAAAAGGAATGGGTGAGAAATGGAAATGGCTTGCAAAGCTGTTTGCCGCTCTCGGCGTCGGTGCCGGTATTCTTGGTATCGGAACGATCACGCAGATCAACGGTATCACAAGTGCTGTAGAAAGTTTCTTTGATCCCGACAAGATTCATACAGTAGCGATATTTGGAGGCAATTATACGCTTGCCGTAGTGATAAGCGGTATCGCGGTAACACTTTTCGTTGCACTCGTTGTCATCGGTGGTATCAAGAGGATCACAAGTGTTTCAACCGTCATCGTTCCTTTCATGGCAGTGCTTTACATCATATCGGCCATCGTTATTCTTGTTTGCAACGCATCGACTATCCCAGCGGCATTCGTTGAGATATTCGAGAGCGCATTCGGTATGAGAGCGGTAGCGGGCGGTGCGCTCGGTGCAATGGTAACGGCAATGCAGAAAGGTATCGCAAGAGGTATCTTCTCAAATGAGGCAGGACTTGGTTCAGCACCTATAGCAGCATGTGCCGCAAAGGTAGATTCACCCGCGAAGCAGGGGCTCATCTCAATGACAGGTACTGTCATTGATACACTGATCATCTGTACGATGACAGGTCTCTGTATCGTAACGACAGGTGCTCACAATGCAGCCGAGAGTCTCGGCCTTGAAGGAGCACAGGTTACGAACTATGCATTTTCAAACGGACTTCCGGTTCCTTCGGCAGTCGGTTCTTTTATACTTATGATCTGCCTTATATTCTTTGCTTTCACGACGATCCTCGGATGGGATTACTATTCGGAGAAATGTCTTGAGTATCTGGCAGGAGGAAACATGACTCCGGTCAAGATCTACAGATGGCTTTATATCCTTGCAGTATTTATCGGTCCGTTCCTTACAGTTTCGTTTGTATGGACGTTCGCCGATATATTCAACGGACTCATGGCTGTACCGAACCTTATAGCACTGTTCGCACTCGGAGGTGTTGTGGCTGCAGAGACTAAACTCTATTTTGAAAAGAAGTAACGTTTACCGGAAAAGGAGATACGTAACATGGCTCTGTCTGTAAATGATATTGATGTAAGAAAGTTCTATGAATCGGTAGTTGCATTCGAAGAAAGTGATGAGGCAAAGGAGTTTTACTATACGATCATGGACACTCCGACCGGCAGAAAGAACAAGAGCGGGAGCGACGAGACCGTAAGGGACAGGATCCTCAAAGCCTACGCGATGCTCTTCTGCGAGGATGCGAATCTTGAATCCGGAGAAAAGGCCGGAGTCGATGAGGTTGCAGACACCGCGGACAGACTCTATATCGGCGGGGCGGGATATGATCCCGAACACTGGTATCGCATGAAATACCATTTTCCCGTTATAGACGATGACAACTATGACAGGTTTGCGGCACTTGTTCTTGCGGACATGAACTCGGGACCGCTTCACGATGCGGCTGTAAATGACGGTGAGACTCTTCTCGTCGGTGAACCCGATCCTCTCCACATGACACCGGAGCAGCGCAGGACGCAGTCACTCAAGGCAGTTTCCCTGCCGAAGGGAGGTGCGCAGTGAACATACTTGCAGTAGATTCCAACAAGGCAGCTCTTGACAGTCTGAAGGACATGCTTGAAAAATCATCTGCCGCACATTCGGTCAGCTATTTTCAGGACCCGCTCGCGGCCCTTGCAAAAGCGCGAGAAGAGGAGATGGATGTTGCGTTTCTCGAGGTGAACATGCCGGAACTTAACGGGATCGATCTCGGGAAATACTTGAAGGAACTGAACCCGTACATCAACCTGATATATGTTTCTGATGATACTCAGAAGGCTTTTGAGGCTCTTCAGATCCATGCAAGCGGATTTGTGAAAAAAACCGGGGATAAAAGCGCGATCGATGATGAGATGGATACGTTGCGTTATCCCGAGATCCGCAAGAAGATAAAGAGGGTGTTTGCGCAGACATTCGGAAACTTTGAATTCTTCGTTGACGGAAAGCCCATTGAGTTCAAGTATACGAGAACAAAAGAGATCATCGCGATCCTTATAAACAACAAGGGTGCGCAGACGACAAACGGTGAGATAATCGCCTCCCTTTGGGAGGATGATGCCGATCCGGAAAAGAAGATATCCTACCTTAGCAACCTCCGTCAGGATCTTGTCAATACGTTCGCGAAGCTGAAGCTTGACGGGATCATCATGAAGAAGAGGGGCAGCATGGCCATCGCAAAGGACAGGATCGAATGTGACCTTTACGACTGGCTTGAGAAGAAGGATGATTCAAAATACAAATATCTCGGCGATTACATGAACCAGTACAGCTGGGCTGAGTTCATGCATGCGGAACTTGATGAACTCTCGTACGGAGATGAGGACTGGGACGAGGATTAAACCTGAAAGGATGTTTTTTTTACCAAATGAAATTACAAAAGGACAACAGAGGAAAAACATGGCTTATAATCACGCTTTCGATCGTGGGAGCTCTTATTGCCATCATCCTGATATTCGTTATCGGAGTAGCTCTTTCAAGTAATGACGAGGCGGCTGATGCGGCAACCGAGCAGACAGAGGAGACGTTTGCAGATGACATTGACTATGAAGATGAAGAACAGTCGTATGAACTGTCTGATGAAGAAGCAATAGCGCAAACGGGTGCGGACGGAACCTGGACGATCATGATCCACATGTGCGGATCCGATCTTGAGAGTGACGGCTGTTCCGGAACATATAACATGGCAGAGATTCTATGGGGCGAGCCTTCCGATAAGGTCAATGTGGTTGTTCAGACGGGTGGCTCCAAGAAATGGAACGAGGAAGGCTATATAGAAAACCTTGAAAACTGTGACGATATCGCCAACGACAGTCTCGGATACTACAGACTGACAGACGGAAAGGTCATCCTTGAGAAATCGGAACCTCTTGCTTCGATGGGTGAGCCGGATACACTCAGCAGTTTCATAAAGTGGGGCGCAGAAAAATATCCCGCAGACAAATACATGCTGATCTTATGGGATCACGGCGGCGGAACAACAGGCGGTGTTTGCTATGACGAACTGTATGAGGATGACAGACTGACCCTTCCCGAGATCCGGAAGGCACTTGATGATGCTGATGTTCCTTTTGAAAATATCACGTTTGACGCATGTCTGATGGCAACACTTGAGACTGCCGAGACGTTGCAGGGGTACGCGCATTACATGACCGCTTCCGAAGAGATCGTTCCCGGAGCAGGTATAGCATATACGGAGTTCATACAGTATCTGAACGAAAATCCCGGATCTGACGGTTATGAACTCGGAAAGGTCGTCGTTGATGCATATAATGAAAGATATGTCGGTACCGGAAAAGAAGATATGGTCACGATGTCCGTTACCGATCTGACCAAGCTTCCCGCAGTTTCCTCGGCATACAGAAACCTCTCCGGACAGTTCCTTATCTCCACTCAGGATGCTGATAAGCTGAACAGGATACAGCAGGGAGCCGGTAAGGCAGAAAACTACGGCGGAAACAATGATGCAGAAGGATACACCAATCTCGTTGATCTCAAAGGTCTTGTTGAAAATACAAAATCTGCGGTAGATGCCGATAAGGCAGAGGCCGTAACAGATGCTCTCGAACAGGCTGTCCTTTACGAACGACACGGTGACGGACGAATGCATTCAAACGGCATGTCGGTGTTCTATCCGCTGCAGATGGATGAGGATACCGTAGAGAAATACAAAAACAGTACGAACGATGTTCCTTTTGCCGGATACATGACCGCTCTTTGCGGAGAATGGGATGAGAAAGCCTGGGAAGAAGCATGGAAGGAAACGGCGTCTCAGACGATCGCTGCCGGAAAATACGACAGTTACTTTAACGGTGGCCAGCAGGTTTCACTTGATTATACACCGTTCGATCCGGATGCTCTCACTGAAACGGTTGGAGATCTTAAGCCCGTACAAAAAGGCAATTACAAGATAGAAGCGAAACAGGTGCTTGAAGATACCGGAGAACTGAAACTGAAGATAACCTCTGGCCTTGAGGCGGTCACATCGGTCTGCTTTGAGATCGTACTGCTGGGTGATGATGGGGACTCGTTCCTGTACCTTGGTTCGGATAATACACTCGAGTGTGACTACAACACCGGGGAGTTCAAGGATATGTACAGCGGAAGCTGGATGACGATCGGAGACGAGTATGTATGTGCATATCTGACTGAAGAAGGTGAAGGCTACAATCTTTACACTATCCCTGTCAAACTCAATGGGAAGGAAATGTTCTTAAAGTCCAGGTATGATTCCAATACGGGAAAATACAAGATACTCGGAGCATACGAGGGATTTGACAGCGAGACCGGTCAGGGCGGAAGAGATGTTCAGACTCTTAAGGCAGGAGATAAGGTAACGTTTATGTTCATGGCACAGGGGTCCGGTGAAAATACCGAACCTGAATGGGTTGACAGTGAGACGATCACATGGAGCGACAGTACCATCATGGAAGATGTACAGCTTAATGACTGCTCGATCGGGTATATTTTCACGATCACCGACATGTTCGGAAACGAAACTTCGATGAATCCCGTTATGGTGGATATCAAGGACGGAAAGATGTCATATTATGAGCCCGAGTCTTGATTTTTTGCGGCTGTAATTTATAATGTATGTGTTTGTAAATTCACGGATAAAAGAGAGGTAACATCATGGAAAACAAATGGGTTCGCGGCGCGATTCCCGCACTGCTGCTTCACTGCAGCATAGGTACTGTTTACTGCTGGTCGACATTTTCACAGGAGATCGCCGATTATGTAAGAGGCACGGTCAATGCAGACAAGGGACCGTTCGAGTGGGCATTCTCACTTGCGATCTTCTTCCTCGGAATGAGTGCCGCTTTTCTCGGTGACGTTGTGGAGAAGAACATTCACAGGTCTTCGCTTATCGCAACGGTCTGCTTCACGGTCGGAATGATCGGAACGGGATTCGGAATAATGATAAAATCACTTCCCGTTATACTTCTGTTCTATGGATGCATAATGGGTATCGGACTCGGAACCGGATATCTGTCACCTGTTAAGACGCTGATGCTCTGGTTTGAAGATAAGAAAGGTCTTGCAACAGGACTTGCGGTTGCCGGATTCGGTCTTGCAAAGGCTATCGCAAGCCCGATCATGCAGTCGATACTGAAGGCTTTCAATAATAATCCCGCGCCTATGTTCTTCATCATGGGTGGTGTTTACTGCGTACTCATGTTCATCGGACATCTTCTTCTGAAGAAGCCTTCAACATGGGTGGAAGCTCACTCCGAAGGCGGTATCAAAGAGTTCTTCTCAACTCTTGCAAGTAACTTCAAGACATCGTTCGGAAACAAGACGTTCATCGGTATATGGCTTATGTTCTATATCAATATCGCATGCGGTCTTGCACTTATCTCGCAGGAGAAGATGATCTTCAAGTGCTTCGGTCTCTCGCTTGCAACCATAGCTGTTCTTGCAACGGTCACGGCTATAGCGAATGCCGCAGGACGTCTTGGCTTTTCCGCATGGGCTGATCTTCTGAAGGACAGAAACACGATATATAAACTGATATTCATTCTCTCGATCGCATTCACGGGTCTTGCTATCATCACACAGGGTATCGTAAAAGGTGCCGATCAGGTCAAGACTGTCGGAGCAACGGGAGTTACCGTATTTGCGGTACTGTGCATAGCACTTCTTATAATGGTAAATGCAGGATACGGCGGAGGATACTCAAATGTTCCGACACTGCTGTCCGACCACTTCGGAATGGGCAAGATCAGTTCGGTACACGGAATGTGCCTTTCCGCATGGGCTATCGCAGGTCTTACCGGTAACCAGATGGCAACGGCGATCGTTAAGAACGTCGGAGAATTTGAGGATATCGTGCTTGCCGACGGCACAACGGCAACAGTCAATCCTGTCGGTTATCAGACGGTGCTGTACGTGACCGGTGCGTTGTATGTCGTAGCGCTGATAATCAGCTGCGTGATGGTACCGAAGCTTAACAATAAAGAAAAGAAATGATTTTCGAATTCCCCGCCCGCAAGGACGGGGAATTCTCAAGAAAGGTTATGGGATATGAAAAAGAGAGACGACGTTAACAAGATCCTTATCATCGGCAGCGGACCGATAATCATCGGTCAGGCGTGCGAGTTCGATTACTCCGGAACGCAGGCGTGTAAGGCGCTAAAAAAGCTCGGTTACGAGATTGTACTCGTTAACTCCAATCCTGCTACGATCATGACAGATCCGACCACGGCTGATGTTACCTATATCGAACCGCTTAATGTTGAGCGTCTCACACAGATCATCGAAAAGGAGCGTCCCGACGGACTGCTTCCGAACCTCGGAGGACAGACCGGTCTTAACCTTGCATCCGAACTGTACAAGAAGGGCATTCTTGATAAGTACGGTGTGAAGGTCATTGGCGTTCAGGTCGATGCGATCGAACGCGGTGAGGACAGGATAGAGTTCAAGGAACTGATGAACAGCCTTGGCATTGAGATGGCAAGGTCCGAAGTTGCTTACTCGGTCGATGATGCGCTTGCCATTGCTGAAAAGCTCGGATACCCGGTCGTTCTGCGTCCCGCGTATACGATGGGCGGCGCCGGAGGCGGACTTGTTTATAACGTCGAGGAATTAAAGACGGTATGTGAACGCGGACTTGCGGCTTCACTTGTAGGACAGGTTCTTGTTGAGGAATCGGTTCTCGGATGGGAAGAGCTTGAACTTGAGGTCGTAAGAGATTCGACCGGAAAGATGATCACAGTATGTTTCATCGAGAACATCGATCCTCTCGGAGTACATACGGGCGACAGCTTCTGCAGTGCACCGATGCTCACCATCCCGGAGGACGTTCAGGCAGAGCTCCAGCGTCAGGCATACAAGATCGTTGATGCGATCGAGGTCATCGGCGGAACGAACGTCCAGTTTGCGAGAAATACCGACGACGGCAGGATCATTGTTATAGAGATCAACCCGAGAACATCACGTTCGTCGGCTCTTGCATCAAAAGCAACCGGATTCCCGATCGCACTTGTATCGGCAATGCTTGCGGCAGGTCTCGATCTTTGTGATATCGAATGCGGTAAATACGGAACACTCGATAAGTACGTTCCCGACGGGGACTATGTCGTTATCAAATATGCAAGATGGGCATTCGAAAAGTTCAAAGGCGCACAGGACAAGCTCGGAACACAGATGCGTGCAGTCGGTGAGGTTATGTCCATCGGTAAGACATACAAAGAAGCTTTCCAGAAAGCCATCCGCTCACTTGAGATCGGACGTTACGGACTCGGCGGTGCTAAGAACTTTGCCGATCTTTCGCTCAAGGAACTCATGAACATGCTTCATGTGCCTTCAAGTGAAAGACAGTTCATCATGTATGAGGCGATCAGAAAAGGTGCCGATCTTAATGAACTGTATAACATAACGAAGATCAAACCTTACTTCCTTGAGCAGATGAAGGAACTTGTTGATGAAGAGGAAGCACTCCTTAAGTTCAAAGGAAAAGTTCCTCCCACGGATGTTCTTGAGAAGGCCAAGAAGGACGGATTTGCTGACAGATATATCGCAAATCTTCTTGATGTTTCGGAAGACGATATCAGAAAAGCAAGACTTGATGCGGGTATCGTTGAAGCGTGGGAAGGTATTCACGTTAGCGGAACAAAGGACAGCGCATATTACTACAGCTCGTACAACATGAAGGATGAGTCAAAGACGAGCGACAGGAAGAAGATCATGATTCTCGGCGGAGGCCCGAACAGGATCGGCCAGGGTATCGAGTTCGACTACTGCTGCGTTCATGCTGCAATGGCACTGAAAAAGCTCGGATTTGAAACGATAATAGTAAACTGTAATCCCGAGACGGTATCGACCGATTACGATACATCCGACAAGCTCTATTTTGAACCGCTGACGCTTGAAGATGTTCTGTCGATTCACGAGAAGGAAAAACCGGTCGGAGTCATCGCACAGTTCGGTGGACAGACACCGCTCAACCTTGCGGCTGATCTTAAGAAGAACGGTGTCAATATTCTCGGTACAACACCCGAGACGATCGACATGGCAGAAGACAGGGATCTCTTCCGTGCGATGATGGATAAGCTCGGCATCCCGATGCCTGAGTCGGGAATGGCGGTCACTGTAGATGATGCACTTTCGATCGCAAAGAGGATCGGATATCCTCTTATGGTGCGCCCTTCATACGTTCTCGGCGGACGCGGAATGGAAGTCGTTCACGACGATGAGCATATGAAAGTGTACATGGCTGCTGCCGTAGGTGTCACACCCGACAGGCCCATCCTTATAGACAGATTCTTAAACAATGCGCTCGAGTGCGAAGCCGATGCGATATCCGACGGAGAGAACGTATTCGTTCCCGCTGTTATGGAGCATATCGAACTTGCCGGCATCCATTCGGGAGACAGTGCATGCGTTCTTCCGTCCAAGAACATCTCGGCAAAGAATGTTGAGATCATCAAGGATTACACGAGAAAGATCGCACGCGAGATGAACGTAAAGGGACTCATGAACATGCAGTACGCGATCGAAAACGATACCGTATATGTTCTTGAGGCAAACCCGAGAGCATCACGTACGGTGCCTCTCGTATCAAAGGTATGTAACATCGGAATGGTGCCTCTTGCAACAGAGATCATCACGATGCCGATAACAGGAAAGCCGTCACCCGTTCCCGCTCTTCGCGAAAAGAAGTTCAATCACTGCGGTGTCAAGGAAGCGGTGTTCCCGTTCAACATGTTCCAGGAAGTCGATCCGCTTCTCGGTCCCGAGATGCGTTCGACAGGTGAAGTACTGGGAATGGCAAGTGATTTTGGCGAAGCATTTTTCAAGGCTGAGGAAGCTACGCAGACAAGCCTTCCGCTTGACGGAACGGTCCTTATCTCGGTCAACGACAGGGATAAATCCGAGCTTGTTGAAGTTGCAAAGGGATTTGCGGACTGCGGATTTAAGATCATCGCGACCGGCGGAACTTATGACATGATCGTGGGAGCCGGCATCGAGGCAACGAAGATATTTAAACTTCAGCAGGGCCGTCCGAATGTTCTTGATGCCATCACGAACAAAGAGGTATCGATCGTCATCAACACACCCGATGACAAGAAGGGTGCGATGGACGATTCATACATCAGAAAGGGAGTCATCAAGGCAGGCATTCCTTACGTTACGACAATGGCTGCCGCAAAGGCCAGCATAGCGGGAATAAAGGCAAGAAAGAAAGGCGCGGGTGAAGTAAAATCACTGCAGACATACCACGCCGAGATAGAGGAGATCTGAAATGCTTGATATGAAATTTCTCCGGGAGAATCCGGACATCGTAAAACAGAACATAAAGAACAAGTTCCAGGACGAGAAGCTTCCGATGGTCGATGAGGTCATCGCACTTGATGAGAAGCGCCGTACGATACAGCAGGAGGCAGATGATCTTCGCAACAGGAAGAACATCCTCTCCAAGCAGATCGGCGGTCTTATGAAGGAAGGTAAAAAGGAAGAAGCCGAAAAGGTCAAGGCAGAGGTTGCTGCAGATGCTGCAAGACTTGCCGAACTTGAGGCACAGGAAGGTCCTGTCGCGGATGAGATCCAGAAGATCATGTATGTCATCCCCAACATTATCGATCCGAGCGTTCCTATCGGAAAGGACGACAGCGAGAACGTTGAGGTAACAAAATACGGTGAGCCCGTGGTTCCCGATTTTGAGATCCCTTATCATACTGAGATCATGGAAAGATTTGACGGTATCGATCTTGATGCTGCAGGCAGGGTTGCCGGAAACGGATTCTATTATCTCATGGGCGACATTGCAAGACTTCACTCGGCGGTCATTTCCTACGCAAGGGATTTTATGATCGACAGAGGATTCACATACTGCGTGCCACCTTTCATGATCCGCAGCAACGTTGTTACGGGCGTTATGAGCTTTGCCGAGATGGATGCGATGATGTACAAGATCGAAGGTGAGGATCTGTTCCTTATCGGAACGAGTGAGCATTCGATGATCGGTAAGTTCATCGACCAGCTGATCGAGGAGGACAAGCTTCCTCAGACACTTACAAGTTACAGCCCGTGCTTCAGAAAAGAGAAGGGCGCTCACGGTATAGAAGAGCGTGGAGTATACAGGATCCATCAGTTCGAAAAGCAGGAGATGATCGTTGTCTGCAAGCCTGAGGAGAGCCCGATGTGGTTTGACAAACTCTGGCAGAACACGGTCGATCTGTTCCGTTCGATGGACATCCCGGTGCGCACGCTTGAGTGCTGCTCGGGCGATCTTGCAGACCTGAAGGTAAAATCATTTGATGTGGAAGCATGGTCACCGAGACAGAAGAAGTACTTCGAGGTCGGAAGCTGTTCGAATCTCGGCGATGCGCAGGCAAGACGTCTTCGTATCCGTGTAAATGCAAAGGACGGCAAGTATTTTGCGCATACGCTCAACAACACGGTCGTTGCTCCGCCGAGAATGCTGATCGCGTTCCTTGAGAACAACCTGTGTGCGGATGGCAGCGTGAAGATACCGGAAGTGCTCAGACCGTATATGGGTGGCACGGAGAGGCTCATTCCGAAGCATTGATCTGTTTTTGTCAGGGCATTCCATACCCTGACATGAATGTTTATCATAGAATCGTCCCCCGGATATATAGTGGAGGTTTACGTGGAAGGACAGGAAAGAAGATTAGCCGTACTTATTGATGCGGAGAATATTTCGATAAAGTATGTCAAGGTCATCCTTGACGAGATAAGCAATTACGGGATCGCGACGTATAAGCGCGCGTACGGGGACTGGACCAATCCGGTGCTCAAGGGATGGAAGGAAGAGGTTCTGAAGAATTCCATCACTCCGATGCAGTCGTACAGTTATACGCAGGGCAAGAACTCGACAGATTCGGCAATGATAATCGATGCCATGGATATATTGTATTCGGGCAAGGTTGACGGGTTTGCGATAGTAAGCTCGGACAGTGATTTTACGCGTCTTGCGTCACGTCTTCGCGAAGCGGGAATGCTCGTCATCGGAATGGGTGAGAAGAAGACAGTCGAGGCATTCAGGACGAGCTGCACGATGTTCAAGTATCTTGAAGTGCTTGCGGCCGAAGACGAATCGCAGTCCGATATATCGCGCGAGGATGTTGAAGATTCGATCATGAAGATTCTGATCGACAACGAGGCAAACGACCGTGAGACAACGGTCGGTGAACTCGGAAACAAACTGTCAAACAGACATGCGGACTTTGACGTTCGAAACTACGGATATTCAAAGCTGTCCAAGTTCCTTGAGAGCATCAAGGGTCTGACGCTTACACAGCACGGCAATTCGATCACCGTAACGAGAAAAGAGAGCGAGGTTTCAAAAGACCAGATCGTCAAGCTCGTAAATGATATCCTGAAGAAGAATTCTGGCAAGACGATGAGCCTTCCGGAACTGAAGCAGAAGATAGAGAAGAAGTATCCGACATTTAAGACAAGCGACTACCAGTACAGCAGGTTCTCACAGTTCATCAAGGATATGGAAGGACTTGCGGTCAGGAACAATACAGTGAAGATCAAATGAACATTGCGATACTCGGAGCCGGAAACATCGCCGGCGTCATGGCAACTACATTACAGCCCTTAAAGGACGTTACGTGCTATGCGGTTGCGGCACGCGATGCTTCGCGTGCGCAGGTATTTGCGGACAAGTACGGATTTCAGAAAGCATACGGTTCATATAAGGACATGCTCGAGGATCCGGAAGTGGAGCTTGTGTATATCGCAACGCCCCATTCACACCACTATGAGCACATCAAAATGTGCTTAAACCACGGGAAGCATGTTCTGTGTGAAAAAGCATTCACGGCAAATGCAAGGCAGGCGGAGGAAGTACTGAGGCTTGCCGAATCAAAAGGACTTCTTCTTACCGAGGCTATGTGGATACGTTACATGCCGATGGCAGAGAAGATAGTTGAGGTCGTAAACTCGGGCATCATAGGCCGCCCGACGTCTCTTGCGGCCAATCTCGGATATCCACTTGAACACAGTGAAAGAATGGTAAAACTGTCATTGTGCGGAGGTGCACTTCTGGATCTGGGAGTGTATGTCCTTAACTTTGCTTCGATGGTGTTCGGAAATGATATCGAGAGCATGGCGGCAAACTGTGTCAGATATCCTCACTCCGGAGTTGACGCACAGGAGACTATCATGCTTACATACCGTGACGGCAGGATGGCAACACTCTATGCAACCATGCTCGCACAGACGGACCGCCGCGGTTTCATTCACGGGACGAACGGATATATTGAGATAGAGAACATCAACAACTTCGAATCGATGAAAGTTTACAATCTCGAGAGAAGGGTTGTTGCCGAATATGCCGCACCCATGCAGGTTACCGGCTATGAATACGAAGTAATGGCGGCGATGAAAGCGATAAAGGAGGGTGCGATCGAGTGCCCGCAGATGCCCCATTTTGAAACACTCTTCATGATGCAGCTCATGGACAACATCAGGGCCGCGTGGGGCATCAGGTTCCCGTATGAAGTTGAAAGAGTGGAAGAGGATCCCGAAGAGGATCCTGTCGTAACGGCCAGAAAAGCCGCAGAGGCAAAGCGTCTTCTCGAAGAACAGAAGAAGGCAGAAGAGGAGCGCAAAAAGACCGAAGAGGCCGTTAAGCGTGCCGAAGAGAAAAAAGCCGCCGAGGAGGCCGCAAGGGAAGAAGTCAAGAAAGAACTCGATTCCCCCACGGATCCCGACGACTTTGAAGATGATCCCGATGATACGGAAGCTTCTGAAGAAACCCAAACTTCCGAAGAGATCAAGGTTTCTGAGGAGACGGAAGAAAAAGAATCAGAAGAAGATCATCTGTCCGATACTCCGTAAAGTATCCTTGCAAGTTCCGAATCCTTATCAAGGATCAGTGTGTTATCCTTATTGCTTTTAAGTGAACCTTTCAACGCATCAAGACTTCTGAGATAGTTGTAGAATTCTGTTTTTTCCTCATTGTTATATGCATCCGAGAGTATCTTCATGTACTCCGATTCACCTTCGGCGATGAGCGTCTCCGCCTGTTTATTGGCGTTCGCTATCGTGATCCTCACGTTCTTGTCTGTTTCGTTTCTGATCTTCTGTGCTTCGGCTTCACCCTTTGCTTTATACCCTGCAGCGATGTTTCCGCGCTCGGAGATCATACGCTCGTAAACGGCTTCCTTGTTGTCATCAGGAAGGTCGAGTGCCTTGATCTCGGCTGTCAGTATCTTGATGCCGTAGCCTGCTATATCCGAATTGGATTCGGCTGTGATAAGGTTTGTAAGCTCTATACCGCGCGCTGCGATGACCTCGTCCTGCGTCATTGATGATATCGTGTTCTTGGTGGCATTGTATACTGCCGCATCGATCCTTTCCTCTGCACGTGCGCTTACTGCGCCGAGCGTCTGGTAATACTTCATCATGTCGCTTACAGTCCAGATAACGTAATCGTCCGCGATCATTGATTTTTTGTCGCGTGTGATGACATCACTCTGCGGTATGTCGTATATCCTGTTTCCGTCATAGATCGCAAATGTGCTCTGAACGAACGGAACCTTCGTATGAAGACCGGGTTCGTTCTGAATGCCGACTACGCGTCCGAACTGCCTGATCAGGACAACGTCCTTGTAGTTGACCGTATAGAATGTGGAGCCGAGCGTTATGACGGCAAGTATCGCTATTATTACAATAAGTGCTTTCTTCATGATCACTCCTCCTCCTGTTCCGATGCAGTGTTTTCGGTGCTCTCGACAACCGGTGCGGACGATGCTTCCTGGTTGAAACTGTCAAGGGGCATCAGCGTCTGCGTTCCGCCGTCAGATATTATCACCTTAAGTGAAGGAAGGAGTTCTTCCATTGTTTCATAGAACATTCTCTTTTTGGTTATGAGCGGATAGAGCTTGTACTGTTCGTACATCTGGTTGAAACGGACAACCTGTCCTTCCGCCTCAGCGATCCTTGACGCCTTGTCGGCTTCTGCAGACTGTATTATCTTGTCGGCATTAGCTTCGGCCTTTGGAAGCTGTTCGTTCTGGTACGCAAGAGCATTGTTCCTGGCAGTGTCCGCGCCCTGCTTTGCTGTTTCAACAGCCTTGAACGCCTGCTTGATCTCCGTTGTCGGAGGCTCACTGTCCTGGACGGTGATGTTCACGACCGCAAGACCTATATCATGTTCGTTGAGCTCTCTTGTCATGTCTTCTTTGACCTTTGCCTGGATCTGCCCTTTTGCGGTAGTCATAGCCTCGTCAACCGTATAGTCCGCCACAACAGCTCTGATGCTTGAAAGCGCGATATTCTTGAGTATATCTTCCGGGTTGTCTGACGAGAACAGATATGATACCGGATCCGAAACCCTGTACTCCAGATAGAAGTCAATGTCCAGAAGGTTAAAATCAGAAGTTATCATTATGCCGTTACCTTCATCGGTTATGTTCTGACCGCTGTTATCAAGCGTGTAACCGACGCCGGTTCCGTGAGTCGTGATATCGACAAAACTTACCTTCTGAATAAAAGGTATCTTGAAATAGAGTCCCGCGGTGTCAGTCCTTACGACCTTACCGAACATCGTCACTACCGCGTTTTCCTGTTCCGATACATTATAGAAGCCGCTCCATACCGTTGCCGCAATTATCACGACAATGGCAGCGATCTTAATGACTCTTCCGACCTTCGGATTTTCCGACGGTTCTTTATCAAGGTCTTTATAGTTCTTTCCGAACTTAAAATCGAATTTTCCCATCGTTTTTTCCTCCTGCCGGATATTTTATCATCCGCTAACGAAGGGCACAAGCAGTTCAGGGAAACACTTTATTTGTCAGGGTCGGAATTTCCCTGTAAAAATGTATTGACAGAAGCCGCTGTTGCGCATAAAATGTACGAGTATGCCGAAGACGGATATCTCGTGTCTCATCCGTAAGGCATAGTAAAAATGTTTGATAGGAGGTGGGAATCGTGGCAAATATCAAATCTGCAAAGAAAAGAATTCTTGTTATCAACACCAAGACTGAACGCAATAAAGCCATTAAGTCCAAGGTTAAGACATATGTTAAGAAAGTATACCAGACTATTGAAGCAGGTGATAAGGCAGCTGCAGGCGAAGCACTTCGTGCTGCTACCGGAGAACTTAACAAAGCTTGCTCAAAGGGTATCTATCACAAGAACACAGTATCAAGAAAGATCTCACGTCTGTCTGCTGCTGTGAACAAGATGGCTTAATATTGTCATTCATATTATGAAGTAATAAGAGATACTCATACCGTCATGTGAGTATCTTTTTTCATATTATCAGGGGCGGTCGGAACAATCACAGTTCCGACCTTCTGCACGATTGCGGTAAGCGGTCGTAAAAAGGAATAATATATGGATCAGAGTCACATTAGAAATTTCTGTATAATCGCGCATATCGATCATGGAAAATCAACACTTGCGGACCGTATCATCGAGAAGACGGGACTGCTTACTTCGCGTGAGATGCAGGAGCAGGTGCTTGATAACATGGATCTGGAACGTGAGCGCGGCATCACGATAAAATCCCAGGCAGTCAGGACGATCTACAAAGCAAAGAACGGTGAGGAGTATACGTTCAACCTCATCGATACACCGGGGCATGTTGATTTTAACTACGAGGTATCAAGATCGCTCGCGGCGTGTGACGGGGCGATACTCGTTGTTGACGCAGCCCAGGGCATAGAGGCGCAGACGCTTGCAAACGTGTACCTGGCACTTGATCACGATCTGGATGTTTTCCCTGTGATCAACAAAATAGACCTTCCTTCGGCTGAGCCTGACAGAGTCATAAACGAGATAGAAGACGTTATCGGCATCGAGGCGATGGATGCGCCCAAGATCTCGGCCAAGATGGGCATCGGCATCGACGATGTTCTCGAGGCTGTAGTCAGCAAGATACCGGCGCCTTCGGGCGATGCAAACAAACCACTTAAAGCACTTATCTTTGATTCGATATACGATTCATATAAGGGCGTTATCGTGTTCTTCAGAATGATGGACGGAAAGGTATCGCGCGGCACAAAGGTCCGTATGATGGCAACGGGTGCGACTGCTGAAGTTGTCGAGGTCGGAACGTTCGGTGCGGGCCAGTTCATTCCCTGTGAAGAGCTTTCCGCCGGAATGGTCGGATACCTTACGGCATCGATCAAGAACGTCAGGGATACGATGGTCGGTGATACTATAACCGATGATGAGAGACCGTGTGACGAGGCACTTCCCGGATACAAGAAAGTGCAGTCGATGGTGTTCTGCGGAATGTATCCCGCCGACGGTGCAAAGTATCCGGATCTTCGCGATGCACTTGAAAAGCTTCAGCTTAATGATGCGTCACTTAATTATGAACCGGAGACTTCGATCGCACTCGGATTCGGTTTCCGCTGCGGTTTCCTGGGACTCCTTCATCTTGAGATCATACAGGAAAGACTTGAGAGAGAGTACAATCTCGATCTTGTTACGACAGCACCCAGTGTTGTTTACAAAGTTTATAAGACAAACGGTGAAGTGATCGATCTTACGAACCCGACGAACCTTCCTGATCCTTCCGAGATCGAGCATATGGAAGAGCCGATCGTGTCCGCCGAGATCATGGTAACGAAGGATTTTGTCGGCCCGATCATGGATCTGTGCCAGACAAGACGCGGACGTTATCTTTCGATGGAATACATCGAGGAGACGCGTGCTCTTCTGAAGTATGAACTGCCGCTCAATGAGATCATATATGATTTTTTCGACGCGTTAAAATCGAGGTCCAAAGGTTATGCTTCCTTCGATTACGAACTGAAGGGATACGAGCAGTCAAAGCTTGTTAAGCTTGATATCCTCGTAAATAAGGAAGAAGTCGATGCGCTCTCGTTCATCGTTCATGCGGACAGTGCATACGAGCGCGGTCGCAAGATGTGTGAGAAACTTAAGGATGAGATACCGAGACACCTGTTTGAGATACCGATACAGGCAGCCGTCGGAGGAAAAGTCATCGCCCGCGAGACCGTTAAGGCAATGCGCAAGGACGTTCTCGCAAAGTGCTACGGCGGTGATATAACGCGTAAGAAAAAGCTTCTCGAGAAACAGAAAGAGGGTAAGAAACGTATGCGTCAGATAGGAAACGTTGAGATACCCCAGAAGGCTTTCATGAGCGTTCTCAAGCTCAGTGATGATTAATACGGAAGAATAAGATGGAAATATACGTACACATTCCCTTTTGTGAGAAGAAATGCAACTACTGTGATTTTCTCTCGGGTCCTGCAGACCCGATGGTCAGACAGATGTATGTCAATGCGCTCTGTGCCGAGATCGCACAGCGGTCAAAGGACATAGGAAAAGGTGAGAAGATCACGACAGTATACTTCGGAGGCGGTACACCGAGCGTTCTTGAGAACGTGCAGATCGGTGTCATCATGGCCGCGCTCAGGGAGCATTTTAATATTTCGAAGGATGCCGAGATCACTATCGAGGTCAATCCGAAAAGTGCCAGGGACAAGCTTCAGTTCCTGAACGGGCTTGGGTTCAACAGGCTGTCGATAGGGATGCAGTCGGTACACCGAAGCGAGCTTGAACTTCTCGGAAGGATACATTCGTTTGAGGAGTTTGATGAGTGCTTTATCGATGCGAGGGATGCAGGATTTACGAACATCAGCGTTGATGTCATGACCGCGATCCCCGGGCAGACCGAACAGATGCTTTCCGCAACACTTGATAAAGTGCTGTCGTATTCGCCTGAGCATATCAGTGCTTACAGCCTCACGATAGAAAGAGGGACGCCGTTCTATGAGCAGTTCGGAGATATCGAAGGACCGGTCGTCGGAGAAGAGAACGAGAGGAAGCTTTACTGGCTGACTGTCGACAAGCTCAAAGCAAAAGGATACAAACATTACGAGATCTCGAACTTCGCAAAGCCGGGATTCGAGAGCAGGCATAATACGGGATACTGGAATCGTGTTCATTATCTCGGACTCGGACTCGGTGCAAGTTCGTGTCTTCCTGCACCCGAGGGCGACGAAAGAAGCCGCAATACAACAAGTCTTGAGGCTTATCTCGGCAATCCGCTCACAAAGGAAGAGAGCAATGTTCTGACGCGTCAGGAGATGATCGAGGAGACGATGTATCTCGGACTTAGGATGATGGACGGTGTTGATACCGATGCATTCGAGAGGCAGTTCGGGGTCACGGTCAGAAGCCTGTATGCGGACGTGATCGATGATCTCGCAGCGCAGGGGCTCGTGTACGAAGGGGGCAGCAGCCTGTCGCTCACGGACCTGGGCATTGACTACGGAAATCACGTGTTTGCGCAGTTTCTAAGTTAGTATATAAGCACCTCGAGGCATTTACACATTTGCTCGAAAAGGCGCTTTCGCTCCTTTCCGGACGTCACGTTACTAGACTCGAAAATACCTCGTCAAGTAACAACGTCCTCCAAAGCTTTTCTCACAAAGTGTAAATACCTCTTCGGTGTTTTTTGACGACTTATGTACCGCTGCGCCTGAACAGGAGCGGGAGCGCGTTTTTGAAGAATAATATATCCCCCTCCGGATCCGTAAAGGAAATATATATGAATAACATCAGGAAGATCACAATCGCAGACTGGTACTATGTGCTCGTGGCACTCGGATACGTGGCAACGCTCGCATTTTCGGGGATGCGCCCCGGTGTGTTTGCGGCGGCTCTTATGGTGCTCGTGCTCGCGCAGATGATCGTGCGCAGGCAGATCAGTTGCGATCATATGGCGGACTGGATCGCGGTCGCTTTCTTTGCGTATCAGGTGCTGTCCTTGATCTGGCTTCTTGCGGGCGGTTATCCGATCGGTGTGTTCATTAATGAGTTCGTATCATCGACGCTTCCGATGGTGTTTTATTTCGTCGGAAAGAGCATCGGTGACGGCCGTAAAACGTGGTACAGAAATTATCTGTTTGCGATGATGATACTTGGTGTCACAGGTGTTGTCATGTATATCGCAGCACCGCAGTTCTATTGCGACTGGGCATACAGATGGAGCTACATCTCAAAGGCCGATGCCGCAACGATGCGTGTACGTATGCACTCCGTTGTCGGAAGCACCTGCCTGAGCTTTATCATGGTTGCCGGAATGCTCGCCGGATCATATTTCCTTGGTGAGATATCAAAGCGCGGAAAGCGCAAAAACATTATATTTGCGATCGTAACGGTAGCTCTCTGCCTTCTCTTTGCGATAATGGCAAATCAGCGAAGCGGCCTTGTAGCGGCAGCTCTCGTGCTCATATACGTCAATTATCTTCTGTTCTTCAAGCTCGATCTTATCCCGAGAAAATACTTCCTTTATGAGATCATCGCGATAGCCGCCATTTTCGGTGCTGTCTGTATCATCAGGTTTGATTTTATCCTGAAGTTCTGGTGGAGGATCATCTCACTTCCTACTGCGATCTCACAGCGGAGCGAACAGTGGGTCGCAGCGGTCAATAATATGTACAGTTCATGGATCGGGAACGGCCTCGGTGCCAACGGTCACCGTGCACTCGGACTTGAGGATGCCCACGTGATCGCGGACGGAGGAATAGTCAAGCTGTATTGTGAGAACGGCGTCCTGGGATTTTCGCTGTGGGCGTATCTGATCGTGCTCTCGCTGAAAAACGGCATTAAGGATATAAGGAACAGATACGTTGAGATCGCGATCATCGTCGTTGCGATACTCCAGTCAATAGGCTCAAACATGCTCGCTTTTCAGATATGCACACCCATTTTCTGGTTTGCGGCAGGTGTATGTAACATAAATACAAAAACAGTGGAAAAAACTTGCAAAATTTAGTATAATTAACCATACGTGATTTTGTGACCACCGGAGAGAACATGCACCAGTTCAGCGAGAACCTGTTTCAAAACGCAATAGATCTGAATGACACCATCGTCTTCGAGTATAATGCCGTGGATGATGTTATTTCTTTTTCGGAAAACATCAAGAAATACATTCCCATTCCCATCCGTATCCCTGCGTTCGTGCAGAAGATGGGCTATCTCGGGAAGATCTACGACACTGACATAGAAAAAGCCATTTCATTTTTTACCTCAACGGAAAACACAGACAAGGTCCGCATGGAATACATCAGATTCCTTGATTTTGCGGGCGAATACTGCTGGTATCAGTTAAAGGGCCGTATCGAGACCGGCGAGAACGATATCATCACGAGCGTGTACGGAACGCTTGCATACGTTGATGACGAGACGAAGCATCAGGAGGAGGAAAAAACGCTCACCCGCGATCCTCTCACAAAGCTTTTAAATGACGATTCGTTCAACCGGGAAGTCGCAGGTTATCTTGATGAACTGCCACAGGACGTCATCCCGAACCTGATGATAGTCGATCTGGATGATTTTGCATCCTGGTCAAAGCTTTACAGTGAGATAAGCTCGGACGGCGCACTTATTGAGATCGGACGCATATTAAAGCGCGCGTTCAGAGGCTCCGACGTTATCGGACGTATAGACGTTGACCGTTTCGCGATCCTTATGAAGGGCGTGCGTGCCCCGAACATTCTGCTTGAACGTGCCGCATACATCAGGCAGACGGTCAAGGATGTATGGAGTGATTTTCAGAATAACGGTTTCATTACCGTAAGCATAGGTATCGCCGCAATGCACGGCAAGGAAGCAACCCTTGAGAGACTGAAGGCAAGGGCTCTTTCCGCACTCAACGATGCAAAGAGCGGCGGCAAGGACAACTACGTTCTGTATACGAGCGACATGGAAAGGCTCGATACGTCGGTCAATCCGATACTGTCCACGAAGGAAATGGAGATGATCAGGAACATCCTTGATCCGATGAGTTCCTGGGCATATGCGGTTGACGACAACTTCCAGCTCCTGTACAGGAATGAGGTTCTTGAAACGCGCCTTTCAAACAAGTGCGAGGGAATGTGCTACGCCCAGATCAAGGGCTACGGTGAGCCGTGTAACGACTGCCCGATACCGAAGATGGACAGTATTCAGACATCGTTTGACTGTAACGTATATTCACCGTCACTGCGTTCTACGATACCGATGCGCGCAAACCGTATCACGATGAGAAACGGCAAGAGCGTATATCTCATCGCTTCGGTCAAGGAGGATATCGAGAACCAGATCCAGGCAATGACCGAGAGCGAAAATCGCACGAAAGACTCTCTTGTCCGGATGATGGATGTCATCTGGGATATCAATCTTACGAAGAACACATGCATCCGCCTGAAAGAGCAGAACATAAAGAGCTTTATCGACGTCAGGATCGAGAACTACAGGAACATGATCGATTCCTTCGCGGAAAATGTTGTATGCCAGGAGGACAGAGGAAAGTTCCTTGAAGCGACCGATCCGTCGATGATCAAACAGAATGCTCTTGCAGGCAAAAAGATGATATGTACCGAGCTTCGCCTTACAAGTCTTGAAGGCGAGGAAGTCTGGTACGGTATGTATACGTTTGTGCTTTATGATCCCGAAGCCGAAGATGAGAACGGAAACCGTCCCGATGAGCGGATCATGATCGTGGCCCTTAATCTCAATGATTACAAGAAACGCAGCATTGAGGCTGTCGAGACCAAGATCAAATACGAGATAATGCATGAGAAGAGCAATATCCTAAAGGATATGGCGCTCAACTACGAGAGATACGAGAATGTAAACGACATGATCGGCATCCTCGTATACGAATATACGGTTGCGGATCACAGCTATTATCTGTGTTCCAACTTTGAGGATGTGTTCGAACTTGACAAGGGAGCGCTTGACAGTGAGTGGTCACTCATATCGTCTCTCAAGGTTCATGTTGATGACCGCGAGGCATTTGACAAGTTCATCGAGACAGCCAAGACAAGTGCGATGATCCAGAGGATCACCGTCAGGATATACAACAGATTCGGAGTACCCGTATGGTACACGATCGTGCTGCAGACGCTGCGCGGTCTTAACAATGTGCCTGTAAGGTATCTCGGAACCCTTCAGAACGTCAACGCTGAGATGAAGATCAAGGCTGAGATGGAATATCGTGCGGACTACGATTCCATGACGGGTCTGTACAATTCCGAAACGTTCTACAAGAAGGCATCCATGATCATCCATAATCATCCGGATGACAAGTTCGTTATCATCTCGATCGATGTTGACAGGTTCCGTCTGATCAATGACAGATACGGTATCGATGCAGGAAACAGGACACTTGAGACCGTCGGAAAGATGATAAGGGAAGTATCTCCCAAGGATTCGATCGCAAAGCGCTATCAGGGAGACGTGTTCTCAGTGCTTCTCAAATACAATACCGACCAGGATCTTGTACAGTACATGTCAAAGCTGTCGGAAGTAGTAAGGGGAGCAAGGGTCGTTCCGATCATGATCGCGCTCACATACGGTATATACAAGGTTGATGACAAAGATCTTCCGATAAGACTGATGTGTGACCGCGCAAGGGCCGTCAAGAAACAGGTCAAGGGCAACGCGCTCACGAACTATGCCGTATATGATGACGTTATAAGGCTGAAGATGCGCGAGCAGGCCGAGATCGAAGAAGAGATGAACACAGCGCTTGCAAACAAAGAGTTTGTCATGTACTTGCAGCCACAGATCAACCTTGCTACGAAGAAGATATGCGGTGCAGAAGCGCTTGTCAGATGGCAGCATCCCATCAAGGGAGTGCTTGTTCCCGCGCAGTTTCTGTCGCTCTTTGAGAGTAACGGTTTCATCACCAAGATGGATATGTATATATGGGAACTTGCGTGCAAATACATCCACGACCTTCAGGAAAGGGGCATATATCTGCCTGTTTCCGTCAACATATCAAGAGTACACATCGGAAGCACGAACCTTTCCGATATACTGCTCGATCTTGTCAGAAAGTATGATATCGCTCCGAAGTATCTCGAACTTGAGATAACGGAAAATCTGTTCATGGAAGATGTTGACGAGCTGTTCAATGAGATGGCATCGCTCAAGAAGTGCGGATTCAACATCATGATGGATGACTTCGGTTCGGGATATTCATCACTTAACATGCTCAGGAACGCACCGGTCGACACGCTTAAGATCGACAGGTTCTTCCTTGATGAGATAATGTCGACCGACAGAGGAAAGATCATAGTCGAGGCTTCGGTCAGAATGGCCAAGCAGCTCGGACTTGCGGTAATTGCCGAGGGTGTCGAGACACAGGAGCAGCTTGATTTTCTCTCCTCGATCAATTGCGACATCGTGCAGGGTTACTACTACTCGAGGCCCATCCCGCCTGAGGAATTCGAAGCGTTCATGGAGAAATACAGATGAAGTTCGTAAAGACCGAAGATCTGAAGATCGGAATGAGACTTGCAAAGCCCATATACAACAACAAGGGCGTCCTGCTGTATGACCGTAATTCAAAGCTTACGCAGCAGGGTATTGAGTCGGTACGCAATTTCAAACTCATCGGTATATACGTTCTGGAGCCGGCTGAGCCGCTTCCGCCGCAGTCAGAAGACGATGTGGAGTTCGAGAAGTTCCAGATGGTGACAGTTTTTTCGGTTCAGGAGGAGCTCACATCGATACTTGAGCGCGGCAAGAACAACAGGATATATAACCTTGCGGAAAATATCATCAGGAAATACGGACGTCTCGACCATAAGATCAATTTCCTGCAGAATCTCCGCAGTAAAGAGGATTTCGTTTACAAGCATTCGCTCAATGTGGCGATCCTTACCGCAATGATATGCCACAAAATGAACATTCGCAAAGAGGATATGACGGAAGCTGTTGTATGTGCGATCGTTCATGATATAGGAAAGCTCCGTGCAGATCCGCAGCTTCTTGTCAAGGATGACATCACGGAAGATGAGGAGAGAGAGCTTAAGGCGGCGCAATTTGAGGGACTGTCTCTTATCGAGGCGGCATTTGCGTCAACACCGAACATCAAGCGTGTGTGCCTGCAGACATACAACCGTCTTGAGGCTTATTACAAGGGCGAGGAGATCGACAGGAACTCGAAGATGGTCATAGGTGCAAAGGCGCTTGTCGTTGCCGAGGAATACGACCGTATGACCGCCATAAACAGTGAAGGCGAGCCGCAGTCCGAAGTTGCCCAGATGAAGATCATGATGGACAATCCGGAGTATTTTGAGCCGGCAGCCGTCAAGGCGCTTATTGACAGCATAAACCTCCTGTCGGACGGTGTATGTGTTGAACTGTCAACAGGAGAAAAAGCGCTTGTTACGGCAGCTAACGAGGATAATATTTTCCGTCCCGTTGTCCTGTGCTTTTCCACGAATACGATCATCGATCTGTCCATGACTGCTCTTTATAATGACATAGAGATAGTAGACGTCATGAAGACATATGATAACAGATACAAGCTCAAGGCAGACAGCCAGGAAGGATCCGGTGTGAATCCCGACGCAGAAGTGCCACCGCTCATTCCGGTCGAGTGATCGCATTCTTTAAGTGATAGTCACATATTTTACGAAGTATCCGGGCCAGACTTCCCTGGCGCATCCTTCAAGATCAAGTTTTGTCAGCATTATCATTGCCGCGTTAAGCGGCAATTTTGCTTTGTTTGCGATCGTCTCTGCACTCTGCGGTTCAAGGGTAAGGATATTGGCGACGCATTGAAGCTCTTCCGGGATATCCTTTTCCGTCACTGTTATCGACCCGATCGGTTTATTCCTTGTCTTTCCGCACTTTTCGGGAATCTTCATGTTCAACTGCTCAAGTACCGATCCGATACCTGTAACGGGGAATGCTCCCTGGGATATGAGGTTAAGACAACCGGCGCTTAAGCTGTCGGTAAGCCTTCCCGGAACGACCATAACGCATTTTCCCTGATCGATCGCCATGTCAACTGTTATGAGAGTTCCGCTTTTCTGTCTGGCTTCGACGACGATCAGCACATCGCACAGACCGGATATTATCCTGTTTCTCGGCGGAAACAGCCTTGCTATCGGCGATGTTCCCGGGGCATATTCGCTGATTATGCCGTTATCTCCCTCACAGAGTTTGTTGTATAATACCCGGTTCTTTGACGGATAGGGTATGTCGACACCGCATCCGAGGACTGCATATGATCTTCCACCTGCGGATAGCGCTGCAAACTGAGATATCCCGTCTATTCCCCACGCCATTCCGCTTATGATGTTAATTCCTTCTTTGGCAAGGCCGGTCCCGAGATATTCCGCCATCAGCCGTCCGTATTCGCTGCACTGTCTGGCTCCGACTATGGCAGCTGCGGGGCGGTACTTATCCGGCAGGCTTCCCTTCACGAACAGCCCATATGGCGGCGACGGGATCGATCTCAGTCTCTCGGGATAGTCGGGATCGGTATAGTTTACATAACATATCCCCTTCGAGTTCATCATAAAGTATTCTTTTTCAAGAAGCCTCAGATCGGGGCGGTTCTCGATAATGTAGGCTGCCAGCTTTTCCGATACTCCGGGGATACTTTCCAGATGAGAATCCCGTGTCTCATACAGGGCACGGGCACCTCCGGCGCTTTCGACGATCCCGATGAGATTTCCGATATATCCGTCCTGCAAAGATGCCGCCCAGTAATCATATATTCTGTCTTCCATTTATCACTCCGTTTTCCGGGATACAGTGTATCCCTATGCAAAACTGACCTTAAGCCTTACGGCTTCAAGTATTGCGTCGTCACCTATATCGTTTTGACCCGACAGGTCAGCGATCGTTCTTGCTACTTTAAGTACTCTGTAATATGTTCTTGCACTCATTTCATATTTGGCTGCCATCTGCTTCATAAGCTCTTCGCGAGGGGGCGTCAGACGGCAGAACTGTTCGATCTCGTGGTTCCCCATCTGGGAGTTGAATGAGATCGAAAGACCTGTGAAGCGCTTCTTCTGTATGGTATGAGCCGTGACTATCCTCTGCCTGATCGATGCCGAGCATTCCGGCTGTTCCCGCGACTGTATATCAAACGGGGAGACTTTCTCGGCAACTATGCATATGTCCATCCTGTCAAGAAACGGTCCCGAGATCTTTGACAGATACCTGCTCCGTCGCGCCTCATCGCATGTGCATCTGTTCATATCGGGCCAGTTTCCGCAAGGGCAAGGGTTCATGGCGGCAACGAGCATGAAATCAGCGGGGAAGGAGCATATATCCCTGTTTCTCGTGATATGCACAACGCCGTCTTCAAGAGGCTGGCGAAGTGCCTCGAGAGCTTTTCGGGAGAACTCGGGTATCTCGTCGAGAAACAGGACCCCTTTGTGCGCAAGGCTTACCGCCCCCGGACGGGGAACAAGCCCTCCGCCGACGAGAGATATGTCGGTCGATGAACTGTGGGCCGCGACAAACGGACGTCTTGTGATGAGCGGCTCGTCTGATGAGAGAGCACCGCGAACACTGTAGATCGAAGAGACTTCAAGACATTCGTCTTCGGAAAGAGGCGGCATTATCGACGGGATGCATTTGGCGATCAGAGTTTTGCCTGCACCGGGCGGTCCCATCATTATCAAGTTATGTAAACCGGCAGCCGCGATCTCGGCACCCCTTCTTGCCATTTTCTGTCCCCTGATCCGGGAAAAATCATGCTCGTAGTCCCTGTCAGCCATAAGGTCCTCTTTAAGGTGGCTTACAAGCGGGCACAATGATTTTTGCCCAAGAAGAAATGCGACTGTTTCGGAAAGGTCGGTCACCGTATATATCTCCATGCCTTCAACTACCGAGCCTTCGCCGGAGTTTGCGGCGGGTATGATGCAGCGTTTAATACCGTCACGCCTGGCACGAAGGAGCATGGGAAGGATGCCTTTGGTGGCACATACCTGTCCCGAAAGGGAGAGTTCGCCGGCGATGAAGACATCGTGCAGACTGCCGGCATCCAGGACTTCCATGCATGAGAGAATAGAGAGCGCTACAGGAAGATCGTAGCCGGTACCTGATTTTTTGATGTCTCCGGGAGAGAGGTTGACTGTGATGCGTGCGACGGGAAGAGTGAATCCGGCGTTCTTAAGAGCGGTCCGTACCCTGTCCTTGGCCTCTCTGACCTCGCTTCCTATGTAGCCGACCATGTCAAAGCACGGCATACCGTTTGAGATATCTGTTTCAACATGAACCGGGAAGCTGTCGACTCCGCGCACGCCTCCCGACAAAACGGAACAAAACATAAAGAATCCTCCAGATAGAAATGGTCTTTCGAAATGAAGATGATCATTGTGAAAAGTGCCTGAAATAAGGCTTTGAACATAATTGTGATGTAATCAGATATTTCCGTGACGACTGAATGAGTCACAGGAAAAGCATATGTTGAATATATCCGACGAAAACTTTACTGTCAAGTGTGAAAATTTGGGTTTTACATTCTGAAAAAAAGTGATACACTACAATATGGGTAAGTTATGTTACCCAAGGGGACAAGGGGTGAAAAATGCACGTCGGCTATTGTGAAAACTGCAAATATATAGACCTTATGGAAAATGTGGGAGCAGTCTGCCCGAGATGCCGTACCGACCTAAGCTCGGTCGGCATAGATTCGTCGGAGTGGAACGCTCTCAATCCGTTTGAAAAAGACGCTCTCATCAAGGACAGATTCCCGAGCTTTAACGAGCTGTTCGGAATCGAAGAGAAGGAGCCGGAGGATGAGCCGGAAGAGGCAGTAGAAGAAGCTGTTGAGGAGACTGAGGCAAAAGAGCCTGAAGATGAGCCTGTCGAAGAAGAGCCCGTCACGGAAAGCATGCTCTCGGAGGAGCCGGCAGAAGAAATTCCTGAAGAGAAGGCGCCTGAGCCGGTCGAGGAGAGGGTAGAACAGACCAATCCCGCACCGGATTACGATGACGGCTTTGCGACCGAGTATGTGTACGTGTGCTACAAATGCAACAGTGTTGCGGGACACGACGGATCGCAGGACAAGTATTTCTGTGCCGACTGCGGATCTGATATGGTCAGCACGGGATACACAGTCAGAGGATGGGCGGATCTCAGTAAAGACACCAAACGCAAGGTTACCGAGGATGCAAAGATCATGCATATGGTGAGCGAGATAAAGCGCGATGATTACGGTGACAGCGGGGCTGTTCACACCCCGAGTATCATCAAAGTCGTTAAAAATCCCGACTCCGACTACTAAGGTGTCTGTAAAATGTTGTAAAATGGCGATTTTTCTGTTCCAAATGCTGTAAAAGTGTGATAAAATGGGATGTGATGGATAAACAGAAGTCCGCAAAGGGCGTAATCACGGCAATCGTAATAGCTGTTCTTCTGCTTGTAATAGCGGCACTTACAGCCATCATACTGTTTCTCCTTAAGGAAAGCACCCCAAAGGAGAGCGAAGATACGGACAATACCGGGACGGCCGTCGTTTCACAGGAGACGGAAGGCGCGGCAGATGATTTTGACCCGGAAGAGCTTATAGAAGCTGCCGGAGAGGCAAAAGTGAGGCCGCCGGAATGGTACGGCTCGTTTGCGTCAAGCGGAGACGTGCTCAGGACTATCGATCTTAAGCCTTTTAAGGACAGATGCCCGGATGTATATGCGTGGATAGAGATACCCGGGACCGACATAGATTATCCGGTCGCATACTGCGAGGATGCAGTCGATCCGTTCTATTTCACTCATGACATAGACGGCAATCCGAGCGATAAGGGAATGATAATAACCGATTCGCTTAACAGCAGGGATTTTTCGGACCCGGAGACGCTCATATACGGTCACGATCCCGAGGACGGAACGATGTTTTCCGAGCTTCATGAGTTCAGGAATGCAGATTTCTTCAGGGATCACGACAGGATATACATATACATGGATGATGCGCAGCTTGTTTATAAGATCTACGCATGCTTTATAGGTTCCAGTGACCATATACTGGCAAACAATGATTTTAACGATCCGATACAGTTCATGAGATTCTTCGATTCTGTAGGGGAGATCAGGGATCTGTCGATGAACGTAAGGGAGAGCGCGAAGCCGTTGCTGGGGGATCACGCTATCGCGCTTGTTACTCACTGCGGTGATGACAGCAAGAGGCTGTTCGTTCACGCGGTGCTTGAAGAAGTGAGATATTAAGAGGGGCATGATCAAATGATCGCGAATGAGAAACCGGGCAAAAAGGGAATGCCCTGGTGGGTAAAATCAATACTGATCGCACTTTGTGTGATAATCGGAGTTCTGCTGATACTGTGCGGACTTGCCTACAGGAAGTGGCAGCGGGCGGATTATCTGACGGCGGACATGTTTAAGGCAAATGGGAACAATGTCATTCCGGTGCAGAAGATCAATGAGCTCGATGAGTCGACGGACAAAAAGCCGAAGAAGGGCTATCAGGAAAACGCGCCGATAACATACAACGGCAAGCGCTACAAGTATAATGACAACCTCATCAACATCCTCGTTATCGGAGTTGATGATTACGGTTTTAAGGGACTGGTCGAGAACGACCCTAATCCTTATCAGGCCGATACGATCATCGTCGGCACGATAGATGCGGTCAAGAAGACAGTAAGCTTTCTGGCCGTTCCGAGAGATACGGTCACGAACATCAAGGTGCTCGATCTTAACGACAGGGTCGCAACGACAAGAAAGGGGCCGATCGCGATACAGCACAGTTTCGGAACCCAGGGCGAGAAGACGAACGAAGCCGTGACGGAAACGGTGAGCGAGCTTTTATATAACATCCCGATATACAGATACGTTGCGATCGACATCTCCGCCATCCCGGACATAAATGATTCGCTCGGCGGCATAACCGTTGACATCACCGAGGATCTGACAAAGTGGAATCCCGCGATGAAGGAGGGACTTACCGATTACCTTCTGAAGGGAAATGATTCGGTCATATTCGTCGCAAGGCGCGACACCGATATAGATGACAGTGCGATGGGCAGGATGAAGAGACAGGTTCAGTACATGAAGAAACTGTTCCCTGCGTTCAAGGCGGCAACGGCTGAGAACATCACATATCCGATCAGCCTGTACAACTCGGAGGCAGAGAAGGTAAATACCAATCTTTCGATAGATGAGATGACGTATCTCGCGAAACTGCTTCTCGACCTTAACCTTGATGAGAGAAAGATCGCATCGGTGCCTGGAGAGATGAAGCGAATAGAAGAAGGCGAGATAGAAGGTTACGAATACGAAATGGGCTTTATAGTCGACGAGGAAGCCCTTAAGCAGCTTATAATAGACAGATATTACGTCGAGACAGAAGAACAGTAACAGGTTCAGATAACAAAAGGAGAAAAATCATGAGAAAGATCAAAGCTTTGGCAGCAATCACAGCAGTTATTGCAATGATGTTCACAACGGTAGCCTTTGCGGCACCGAGCCCCGTTGCGGGAGTCGTTACCGTTACCGTTCCCGGAAAGGGCGGACAGGCTTCAGCGGCAACGATCAAGCAGCCGACGGAAAAAGAACTCAAGTCTCTTGCTGATTACATCACGGCAAATGCTTTAGCAACGGGCATGGTTCCTACGGTAAAGGCAAGCGTTACTATCGTTGCTCCCGCAGATTACAAGGGCGGGGATATTCCCACGGTTCTTGCGGCAGCAGGCCTTAAAGACGGCGCGAAGAATGTGTTCGCTTACATCCTCCTTCCGAACGGTAAGAAGGTCATCGTTCCCTGTACTGTCAAAAACGGATATGTGGGATTTATTGCACCGGCATTCGGATCGGTTTCTATCGTAGAACTTAATCCGGCATCTGCAGCAGCAACGGCAGCAAATGCAACAACTGCTCCGACGGCAGCAGCACCTGCAAAACTTCATTGATGACGGATATTCACTGTCACGTGCTTCCGCATGTTGATGACGGAGCACGTGATATGTCGCAGTCGATAGAGATGTTGCGCGAAATGTATGATGAGGGCATCAGGGAAGCGATCCTGACGCCCCATTACCATCGCGGGCATATGCAGAAAGATATCGCGACGATAAGAAGCAGGTTCGAGGATCTGAAGACGGAAGCAGCCGGCGATGATAAGGCCGGACGTATAAGACTTCATCTCGGATGCGAACTGTACTATTATCCGAGCAGTGTCGAGTGGATCGAAGAGGGCCGCGTATCAACCATGGCAGGCTCCGATTATGTTCTTCTCGAGTTCGGTTTTACGATGGAAAAACGCTTGATCAGTGAAGGGGTATCAAACGTAGTAAGAGCAGGTTTCGTTCCGATAGTTGCTCATGTTGAGCGCTACGACGGACTGAAGAACAAACCGGAAAACGTACGCGAACTTGTCGAGGAGGGTGCACTCATCCAGGTCAATTCCGAAGCCGTTGGCTCGGGATTCGGGGCAAGATCTTTCGTACGAAAGCTCCTGAAAGAGAGACTGGTGCACTTTGTAGCAACGGATGCACACGACACAAAGGGAAGGGCTCCGCGCCTCAGCAAGGCCAAAGCATACATATCAAAACATTACGGGGAGGATTATTGCAGGAAACTGTTTTCCGACAATCCTGCAAAGATCATAAGTAACGAGCGTATCTGACAATAAGGGGTAAAATATGGAACAGAATCATCGACCGGTAAATGACGATGGGGACGTCATTGAGATAGACATTCTGGAGCTGTTCGGAGTAGTTCTATCAAAGATCTGGATAGTCATAATCAGCGCGATCGTGCTGGGTGTGGCTACTTATCTTGTTTGTACATTCCTGATCATTCCCAAGTATGAATCAACTACAAAGATCTATGTCATCAACAGACAGAATTCCGAATCGCTTACTTATTCGGATCTTCAGTCGGGCACGCAGCTGACCAAGGACTACCAGGAACTTGTCACGAGCCGTCCCGTTCTCGAGGAGGTCAAGGCTGAACTTGGTCTTGACAGGGATAACGACAGCTTCAAGAAGTCGATAACGGTTTCCGTTCCGACGGATACCCGAATCGTATCGATCACAGCCGAGGATACGGATCCGTACATGGCACGCGCGATCGCTGACAGCGTCAGGACATCCGCGGCCGAACACATCGCCAACGTTATGAACACGGAGGCGGTCAATGTCGTTGAAGAGGCAAATCTGCCTACAGAGATCTCCAGTCCGAAGATAATAAGAAATACAGTTATAGGCGCCGTTCTCGGAGCTTTCCTTGCTGTTGTCATCATCGTGATCATCTACATCATGGATGATACTATCAAGAATCCGGATGACGTCGAAAAATACTTAAACCTTTCCGTACTCGGATCGATCCCTGTGCTTGATGAAGACCTTGTCAAGAACAGCACCGGAAAGGGTAAGAAGAAAAAGAAGGTTTCCGACCATTCACACATCGTTGCAACGGAGACACTTTCAGATGCCTCAAAGCTCATGAGGGAAGCAAGGGTAACAAGTGAAACAAAGGATATTGAGGAGCCCGAGGAGCCAAAGAGTGTTGACCGCGACGAAGCCGAGAACCTTCTTAAAGCATACAAACATGACAGATTCCACAACGACAGGAGAGAGGAGAAGAAGTGAGTAACGTACAGAACGACAGCCGTAATCTCATCACTATAAATAAAAAGATCACGCTTGATTTTCGCTTAAGCGAAGCGTACAAGACACTTCGTACGAATATCGACTTCTGCGGGGATGACGTCAAGGTCATAGCATTCACAAGCTGCGCTCCCGGAGAAGGAAAATCATCCGTGTCATTCAATCTTGCGATCTCGATGATCGAAGCGGGAAAGAGAGTACTGTTCATCGACGCCGACATGCGAAAATCAGTCCTCAACGGAAGATATCAGATGTCCAAAGCAACGGGAGGCCTTGCGCATTTTCTTGCAGGCAGGAAGCCGCTCGAGGAGTGCATCTTCATGACAAATATACCGAGACTGTTCCTGATACCGACGGGAGCTGTTCCGCCTAACCCTGCGGAGCTTCTCGGTGTTAACAGGTTCAAACATGCGCTTGAAAATCTGAGAGACCAGTTTGATTACATTATCATAGATACACCGCCTCTCGGAAGCGTTATCGACAGCGCAATTGTCGCAAAGCAGTGCGATGGTGTCGTGCTCGTTCTGCAGACAAGAAAGATCGGACGAAACTTTGCGGACCGAGTTATAGACCAGCTCAGAAAGGCCGAGTGTAACATTCTCGGTGTTGTTCTTAACAAGGTTGAGATAGGCGGAAAGTACTACGGAAAATATTACGGAAAATACTACGGCAAGTATTACGGCAACTATTACGGGTAAGGTAAATGTATAAGCGGTATCGCCAGGAGTGGACCAAACATCTTGATTTTATCGTGATCGAGGAGATCAGTCTCCAGATCGCATATATGGTCGCAATGCTCATCCGTTTCGGAGAGATCATGTTCGCAAACGAGATATACAGGGAGCTTGCGGTCGTTCTTGCCATGATCGATTTTGTGATCGTGATGGTCCTCAATACAATGCATAATGTTCTTAAGCGCGGGTATTTTACCGAGTTTGTTGAAACGGTAAAAGCGTGCGTTGCCGTATTTGCGTTCGCGGTCATTTACATGTATGCGTTCAAGGTCAGTTCGGATTACTCGAGAATACTGCTGTTCCTGACGCTCATACTGCATGTTCTGGTATCGTATCTGACGAGGATACTGTGGAAGGTAGTCCTTCGTAACACGCACATAAATGACGGAAAAAAATACTCGATGCTGGCTGTTCTCGACCCCGGGATAGCCGAGGAAACACTGAAGAAACTTACAGACAACAAAGGAGACATATTCAATGTTGTCGGACTTGTGTTCACACAGAACGATGACAGGACCGAGGTATGCGGAGTACCCGTAGTGTCTGATATAGAACATGCTTCGGAATTTGTCTGCAGGGAGTGGATTGACAGTGTTTACGTTGAATGCCAGAAGGTAACAAAAAAGATAGACAGGTTTATGGATGAGTGCCGTCAGATGACCGTAACGATACACTTCGCTGCACCGTCTGCAATACATATGAGCACCGGAACATTCGGTAACAAGGTTGCCGGGATAACTGTCCTGACATCTGCGGTAAGATATGCAAGCCCTCTTGAACATGCGTTAAAGCGCGGGCTGGATCTTATCGGAGGTCTTATCGGAAGCATATTTGCGTGCCTCATAATCCTCATTGTCGGACCGGTTATCAAAAAACAGTCGCCCGGACCGATACTGTTCTCGCAGGAGAGGATCGGCAGAAACGGTAAGAAGTTCAAGATGTACAAGATCCGCTCTATGCACGTGAATGCGGATGAGATCAAGCAGGAACTCATGGACCAAAACCGCAACAAAGACGGTTACATGTTTAAACTTGACTTCGATCCGAGGATAATCGGGAACAGGATAGATGAGGACGGGACCGTACATAAGGGGATCGGTGATTTTATCAGGAGAAGAAGTCTTGATGAATTCCCGCAGTTCTTCAATGTGCTTCTCGGTCAGATGTCGCTTGTCGGAACACGTCCGCCGACAGTGGATGAATGGGAGAAGTACAAGTTCCATCATCGCGCAAGACTTGCATGTAAACCGGGTCTTACAGGTATATGGCAGACATCGGGTAGATCGAAGATCACCGATTTCGAAGAGATTGTAAAACTTGACACTAAGTACATAAACGACTGGAACCTCTCGCTTGACATCAAACTGATATTCAAGACCGCCTGGATGGTCCTGGCCGGCGACAGCGGGGCGATGTGATGGCAAAAGTAAACGATAAGACCAATGTCATGCGTGTCCTCGACAGTAAGAAGATCGCATACAACAGCCATGCATATGAAGCGGATCCTACTTTATCGGGAGAAGATATAGCACGTATTCTCGGAGAAGATCCCGATAAGGTGTTCAAGACACTTGTAACACAGGGCAAGACCAACACTTACTACGTGTTCGTTATCCCGGTAAAAGCTGAACTGGATCTTAAGAAAGCTGCAAAAGCATCGGGCGAAAAATCAATCGCCATGATCAAACAGAAAGACCTTCTTCCGCTTACGGGATATGTACATGGGGGCTGCTCACCGATCGGAATGAAGAAGCAGTTCAAAACGTTCATACATGAGACCGCAGAAGGATATGACAGGGTATTTGTAAGCGCCGGAAGAGTTGGATATCAGATAGAGCTACAGCCCGCGGACCTTATTAGTGTCGCATCCTGCGAACTCGCAGATATCGTGTAACAGTGTATGCACCTTGACAATTTCATACTTTACATCAGGAATTGTATGTGATATCGTTACGATACAAATCGCGTGTACAGATTCCCGGCAGTTCGCCGACAATCCCCACGAATTAACTGATAAAAGTTTAGTAATGATATCTTATGATTCTGTTTTATCTATTTCGCTCTGAGGATCTTTTCATATTTTCTGATCTGTGCATGTGACATAAATGCGCAAGGAGGAACTATATGAAAAAAGACCGACAAAAGACAGATCCCGTCTATTCGGAAACGGCTTACGATGATGCGTTCAAGACGATGCAGGGCGAATGCGACGATCTTGTCATTCCGCTGATCAATCATATGTTTAACGAGCATTATGATGAAACAGCTGTCATCAAACGATTGCGGGACGAGTATCATCCGGATGATCCGGGCGGTAAGAAGAAAAAGAGGGTCACCGACTCAACATTTGAGATCATATGTGCTGATGTTGAGAAAAGATACCATCTCGAATGTGAGAGCAAAAGGTATGACGGATCCATTCTCATACGGATATTTGAGTATGATTCTCAAATATCAATGGACAGGGCACAAAAGAGTATCGATACTGTCAGACTCAGGTTTCCCCAAACGGGCCTGCTTCTGTTGAGATCATCAAGTAAAGTGCCTAAAGAAGCCAGGATTGAGATAGAACTTCCAAACGGACGAAACATGTTTTATGAAGTACCAATCATAATGATGTCGGAGTATTCCATAGATGATATCTTTGAGAAGAAACTGTATATGCTCATACCGTTTTACGCATTTAATTATGAACGAAATCTGGATGAGATCAATCGTGATGAGAAAAAAATCAGTGGATTTCTTGATATGTACACAGAAATCTTCGACAGATTAAAACAGGAACTGGACAGAGGGTCATTGTCAACATTGTCCTATAGTGTTATCATTAAGTTGACACTCAGTGTGGCATATAAGCTCACTATGAAACGCAAGAATGTACAGAAGAAAGTGGGTGATTTCATGGGTGGAAAGGTATTGGATCTCCCTGAGATAAGACTATACCACCAGGGAAAAGATGAAGGAAGAGCGGAAGGCGAGGCAGAACGTAAACGTCTTGAAGACGAAATAAGGTCGCTTAGGGAAGAACTCGAAAGACTCCGCGCCGCTCAGGCTGCAAACGCATAAACATAATCAAACAGACTCCCGATGTAAAGTATGAGATTGTACTGCATCGGGAGTTTTTTCTGATAAAGAGCAAAATGAGTGGATTGAATTATGTGTATGCGTATTAATGTAGCATATTGCTGTAGTAATCTCTTTTCTGAAGTATGTGGGGTTTCTATTGTATCCCTATTTGAGAATAATAAGGATCTTGACTCAATTTATGTGTATATTCTTGAGGACAGAATATCTAAAGATAATAAAGAGCGTTTTCTTTCTTTAGCAAAGTCATATTCAAGAAAAATAGTGTTTATTCCTATGCCTAGTCCTGAAGAATTCTATTATGATTCGAGGTTTACGTTTGATTCTGTTGGTAGGACATTCGGACGAATGATATGGGGAGATGTTCTTCCGAGAGACGTACACAAGCTTCTTTCATTAGATTGCGACACCATGATACTCGGAAATCTCAGAGAATTATGGTGTAATGATATGGATGGTAAGCCCATAGGCGGCGTAGATGACTGTATGGGAAAGACAGCAATGAAAAAAACACAGCATCTATCGGGAGATATGGTTCATTGCAACGCCGGAATGTATTTGATCGATCTGGATTTGTGGAGAGAAGAAGGTTGGACAGAATTATTCAAGCAGTACATTGTGGATTTGTTCGATAAGGGTATCGCCTTGGGAGGATATGAGGAAGAGGTGATAACTCACACCTTATCCAGAAGATTCTATGTCTTTGAGCCCCAATATAATCTCATGACATTAGAACAGGTCATGACATACCGGGAATTAATGAATTTTCGACAGCCGGAAAGATATTATACAGAGGATGAGATTAAATATGCACTGGATAATCCTGTAATAACACATACAACGAACCTGTTTTACGTTAAAAAAAGAGTATTTGAATCTAACAGTGATCATCCTCAAAGAGATAACTATTTGAAATATAGAGATATGTCGCCTTGGAAAAATGATGAAACGTTGGAAATGTCTTATTCGTTTCGGCATCAGGTAATCAAGAGTATATGGCATTTGCTTCCCAGACGTTTATCATTCGGACTCGCCCGTTTTGTCAGAAATGAAATTCGCCCCTTGCTACGTAAAAAGAGAGATGACATATAAACTATGGAGATGATCGTAATATCTGTTTTATGGGAGATAATAATTGAGTAACCCTATTCTGACAATTGCGGTGCCTACGTATAATGGTGCAAAAACCATATCGAGAATGCTGGACATTCTTCTGCCCCAGATTACAGATGATGTTGAAGTAATAATCTCTGATAATGGTTCCACTGATAATACTGATGAAATAATCCAAAACTATCGCAACCTGTATCCGTTTATAAAATATACGAGAAGTGAGGTTAACGAAGGGGCCGATTCAAATTTCCTGAAATGTATGCTTAATGCAAAAGGGAAATTTGTAATGCTGATATCTGATGATGATATTGTCATGGAGAACGCGGTAAAGAGAATTGTTGATTATTTAACAATGCATCCGGATATATCCATGGCTTATCTTGATTCAGTGGCATTTAAAGACTATTACAAAGGACCGGAGTACTGTCACAGGTATAAAGAATACTCTCAAAAGATTGATCGTGACAAAGATACAACGGATAAGAAAGAGTTCCTGCGATACTCTCAAAGACTGTTTGGATTTACATCATGTCATATTTGGTCGACCGAACGCATACATAATATTACCAATCCGGAGAGGTTTAAAGGAACATATTTTATGCAAGCCTATATTTCAATACTGTGTTCGAACAACCCCAATGATAAACTTGGATTGATCGCGGGTCCCTGTATAGCTGTTGGAGAATACGGATCGCTGGGGAATTATAACTTGGCAAAAGTAGAGGGTGAGTATTATCAAAAAATGGTGGAATTTGCTTCGGAGAATGATTATCCCAAGAAGCAAATGCGGAAATACTATGCCTGGAAAATTGTTTTTTTGGGAAGAATGTATATTATTCGAGAAAGGGCAATTGCTGTAAGTATGACAAGATGTAAGGATTTGTTTAAAGTGACTTATCAGTTCCCTAGGGCATGGATCGGATTATATCCGTTTTTCTTTATACCCGGTTCTTTATGTAAATGGATTGTTTGTGTGATCAGAAAAAAACAAGGACGCGATTTTACTTCATATGTTAACAGACCGACAGATTGAGGTGTTGCTGTGGTATTAGTAAGTGTAATTGTTCCGGTTTATGACGTAGAAAAATATATCAAAGAATGCTTAGACAGCATTATTTCGCAAAATGTGTCCGATGTTGAAATAATAGTTGTAAACGATGGAAGTACAGATAATTCTGGCGATATAATTGACATTTACCGAGCTAAATACAGCCGTATAAAGATAATACACCAAAACAATCAAGGCGTGTCTGTGGCTAGAAATACTGGATTAAAAAAGGCAACCGGTAAATGGGTGTTTTTTGTAGATGGCGATGATAGCATTCCGAAGAATGCAATATCAAAGCTTTTAAAGTTTGCTGAAGCCAGTGATTGCGATATCTGTATAGGCGATTATTGTTTAATACGTGAAGATAAGACGAATGAGATGAATCAAAACAGCTTTTTTGGGCACGTTAATAATCCAAAAACAGATTACAAATCTCTTATTATAAACTGTTTGGTTGGAAATGAAGAAAAGGACAATGTCACATGTGTTGGTGTTCCGTGGGCTAAGCTATATAGACGAGATTTCTTAGAGAATAGCGGCATTGAATTTTTACCGGGTGTAAAAAGAAATCAGGATGTTCTGTTCAATATGTATTGTTTTGCTGAAACAGATAGAATCGAATATTGTCCGGAACTTGTATACAGGTATCGGATTTGGGAAAACTCTGCGGTTAATCGGTACTCACCTGATTGCCTGATAAACGGAGAAAGGACGCTAAACTTATTCAATAATTTCTTAAAAACACATTATTCTGATACTGAGATTTGGACGGCTTATGAAAAGAGATCTCTGTTCATATATTATGAGATTTTAGATAAACAGATTTTCAATACAGAAAACAAACAATCCGTCATAGAAAAATATAAGGATTATAAGCGATTGCAGACAAGTAAATGGCTGTCGTTAATGTCGCGCCATAGAATCCAGTATTCAAAATGTTTATACGTGGATCGGTGGTTGTGTACTCACAGGCTTTTCTTTGTGTCATATGTTATTAGAGCAACAAAACGATTCTTGGGAGGAAATAAAGGGAAATAGAATGAATGTAGGAATTATGACCTTTTGGGGATCAGTTAATTATGGCGCTTTTTTGCAGGCGTACGCCCTGGTTCAAAAATTAAATCGAGAGGAAGGAATTAATGCAGAAATAATCAATTTTCGTATGAAAAGAGAATTGAACTATTATACCCAAGAGTTAAGAATTCAGAGAAACTTTATTAAAGTCTTTTTTAATATTGTACGATACGAAATGTTTAAAACAATGCAGAAAGCCCTGATACTCTCGGATATGGCCATGGTAAGCGACAGTATTGATGGATTTGTTGAATTCGTTTCGGGCAAATACGATGTTGTAATAGCAGGTAGTGATGAGGTATGGAAAATTGATGATTTGAGAGGATTTCCTAATCCATATTTCCTTTTTGGCGATATAAAATGTGCAAAAATGTCATATGCAGCGTCAGGACGAGATGATTTTTCGAAACTGGATAGTGATCAAATCAGACTTTTGAGAGAAAATTTGAGAGAGTTCAAGTATATTGGTGTTAGAGATAAGAAAACGTATGATTCAATAAATGACATTGTTGGAGATAAAAAGGTATTTCTGAATCTGGATCCAACGCTGACCTATGGTTTTAGTGCAGATCGTGAAAGAGGTCGAAAACTTTTAGAAAAGAAATTTGGTGTTCGAACCAACAATAGATGCATTGGAGTTATGTATACAGAGCAGAAGCCATCCAAACCGATACTCGCCAAGTGGATTGATCAGATAACTGACAACAGAACCAGAATAATACCGCTTTATGATTGGGTGGGAGGATATAAGAATAGGCCGGATTTAACACCATTTGATCTGGTTGATATTATTTCAGCTCTCGATGGATTAGTTTCAATGTATTACCATGGGGTATGTATTTCAATAATCACGCAAACACCGGTTTGGGCAATTGAGAGTCGGGCAAATTCAAATGAAACCAGTAAGCTTTATGACTTGGTTTCCCGCTTTAATATGTCGGAGTACTATTCTTTTTCGCTGGAAAAGGCAATTAACTCAAAGCTATTTTCTGAATTTATAGTTAAACCTGTTATTTCGTCTAATTGCGATAGGGAATCAATTATTGAAAACGATAACCGTGCTTTCGGACATTTTGTGGATGAAATTAAAAGTCTATGAATATTTTACGTGAAAAATACACAATAAAGTATTCAACTATGGGGGTGCTTGCGTTCCTTTTGTTTTTATACTCCTATTCAGTGCGAGGGTTGATTTATCATTCGGACAAGATAGCGTTTGGTACGTTGCTGTTAGGACTGGTCTTTTTTTTGCCCTCTTTTAGAAAGACCTCAATATCCGTTTGTGATGTTATTTGGATCCTGGCCATGTTTTTGATAACTTTTAGGAATCAAGACTTGGCTCATAAGAATTATTACGCATATTTGGAAACCATTATTTGTGTTGTTTTAGTTCTGATACTCTCCAGATGTTGGGGGTGGCATAATTCGTTTATTAAAATTACATTATTCTTTGGCTTTATTCATATGATCATGGGGTTTGTTTTCTATTTCGTCCCGGATTTCTATCTGTCAAAAGTTGTTCCGCTTATGGGACTTGAAGGCTACTGGTTAAACAGGATCAGGCTGATGGTCAGATCCGGATTTATGGTTGGATTCACGACGCATCATAGTACACTGGGTATTTATTTTTCGATATTGACAATGATGCTTTTATCTATGCGATTTATAAAGAAAGATAAAAAAGGCAAAATGAAAACCGATATTGCTATCGCGATAGCTATATTTGCTTTTTTTCTTAATGGAAAACGAGGACCTTTGGTATTTGCAATTGTTTCTGCAACAGTAGCGTATTTTCTGTGTATATATAAAGGGTCAATAAGCGGTTTTGTCAGATTTGTTATTTTTATTTGTGCCATGTGTGTGCTTTTAATTGTTTTATCCAGATCTGTTCCTGCAGTCAGTAATTTTTTTGCGCGTTTTATAGGGTCGAGGAATTTTAATGAGTTATCAAATGGAAGATTGACGGATTTATGGTTCCCGGCAATAAGAATCTTTCTTCAGTCACCAATTATAGGAATTGGATGGAGAGGATTCATCTATTCATTTCATTCGTATTCTTCGATGGTTCAGGATAATAACGTTCATAACATTTATTTACAATTATTATGTGAAACGGGTGTATTGGGAACAACATTTTTTATCTTTATTTTTGGATTTACTTTTTTTAAGACGATATGCATATTAAGAAATCGATTGGATAGTACTATACAAGATGATCAAGAAAGAATAATGATTGTGTTTTCGATAATGGTACAAACGTTTTTTCTTCTTGAGGGCTTAGTTGGAAACACATTGTATGGATTGACCTTTTTTATTTATTGTTTTTCAGTGGCGTTCATATACTCCATTATCAGTGGCCGAGCAAAACATAATACTTTAGGGGGTTAGAATTAATGGTTTCAGATGTTAAAAACGTTCAGATTCTTGTCGCTATATTAAAACAGTACAATATTAAGCAATTAGTGTTGTCGCCTGGAAATCGTGATGTACCGTTCGTTCATTCTGTGGAGAATGATCCTTTTTTCGAGTGTTATTCGATCACGGATGAAAGGAGTGCCGCCTTTTTTGCGATTGGTTTAATTCGTAAACACTGTCGTCCGGTCGGAATATGCTGTACATCCGGAACTGCAGTGTGTAATTATGCTTCGGCTGTAAACGAGGCATTTTATCAAAGATTACCACTTCTTGTAATTACAGCTGATAGAAATCCATATTTTTATAATCAATTTGAGGATCAGATGATCGATCAAGTATCAGTCCTTGCGAAGGCCTGCAAAAAAAGTGTACAGCTTCCGATCATAAAGGATGAAACAGATACGTGGTTCTGCGTTAATCAGATAAATGTTGCTTTGCTTGAATTAGATCATCATGGGACCGGCCCGGTTCATATTAATGTGCCGATTGACGGATGCCTTAATGGTTTTCATACTGCAGCTTTGCCTGACGTTAAAAAAATAGAAAGGATTAATGGGATTTCAAAGGAAAATGTTGGTACGCTTGAAAAGAAGTTGTTCGATAAACGCATTATGATAGTATACGGCCAGAACGCACCGGTCAGTAGAGAACAAATCAAGCACATTAAGGCCTTTTCAAAGCGGTTTAACTCTGTTATAGCAGTTGATCTGCTTTCAAATCTTAATTATGAATGGACCATTAGACCATATCTGGCGCTTAAGTGTATGTCTGATGACAAACTTGAAGAATTGGTTCCGAATGTAGTGATATCATTAAATGGCAATTTTGTCTCGGATTTTCGTAGAATTTTCAAATTGAACAAGAAAACTGAGCACTGGCTTGTGTCAGAAACAGGCGAGGTTCAGGATCCGTTCAGATCTTTATCAACTATCATAGAAACAACAACGGACAGCTTTTTTGATGCTTTTGATATTGATTCAGAAACAGAAGGTGATTATGGGGAGTATTATTATAAATGGAAAGATGAAATAGATAGTATAGAGTTCAAACCCATACCTTATTCGGATACTTTTGTTGTAAATCAACTTATGAAACTCATAAACAGAGGGGAACATCTTCATCTTGCTAATAGCAGTACTGTTAGAACAGCACAGTTGTTCGCTCTTAATGAAGATGTAATAGTAACGTGCAATAGGGGGACTAATGGAATAGATGGATCGATGTCATCGTTTGTGGGAGAGTCATATGGCGATGAGAGACTCCATTATTTGATTATTGGAGATTTATCTTTCTTTTACGATATGAATGCGTTATGGAACAGATATATTAATAAGAATATGAGAATCTTGTTAAACAATAATGAAGGGGCAGGTATTTTTTTCTATACGGTAGGAAGAGAAAATGTTCCTTCGATAAAAGATTATATTTCTGCCGAGCATTTTTATAATGCTGAGGGATGGGCTAAATCAGCAGGTTTTGCGTACCTCTCGATAAGGAAAGAAGAGGATGTCATTCCAATCATGGAACAATTTGTAAATCCTGAATCGGAAAAGCCTATCCTCTTGGAAGTGTTTACAAAGAAAGAGATAGATGCTGATGTATTAAAAGGATTGTATTCGATTGATTCATCAAAGACTATAATGCAGAAGATTAAACAAGGAATAAATAAAGTGGTTAGTAAAGAATAATGGTTATTGAGAGAACTAAAAATGCAGCCAGAGGAATCGTTTGGGGCTTTATAGAGAGAGGTTTATCAGTACTATTACCCTTTGCTACCAGAACGGTTATGATTAAGGTACTGGGAGCCGAGTATTTAGGCCTTAGCAGTTTGTTCACATCCATTCTTTCCGTTTTAAGTTTAACGGAGTTGGGATTAGGCTCAGCTATTGTTTTTAGCATGTATGAACCAATTGCACGAGATGACAATGATCTTCTTTGTGCGTTGCTTAATACGTATAGAAAAATCTATTATGTTATCGGAACCATTATTCTTCTTATAGGTCTGATTCTATCGCCTATTGTTCCTAAGCTTATTACCGGAAGCATTCCTGAGGATGTTAATCTTTACGCTTTGTATTTTGTATATCTTTTAAATACTGTTATAAGCTATTATCTTTTTGCATACAAAACAGCTATATTTTCAGCATATCAGAGAAATGATCTGATTAGTATACGAAGTATGATTGTGTCCATTGCTTCTAATACTGTAAAAATCATAGTGCTGCTTCTATATAAGAATTATTATGTATATATTGCAATAATTCCACTCGCAACTGTCCTAACGAATTACTTAAATGCCAGAATGGCAAGTTCGATGTTTCCAACATTAAAATGTAGAGGTAATATCACACAGCAAATGGCACTAAGTATAAAAAAAAGAGTGGTTGGGTTGCTGTCGTTTAAGATTTACAACGTGGTTTTTACATCTGTTGATACGATTGTTGTATCACTTTTTTTGGGATTAGTTCCGCTTGCTATCTATAATAATTATTACTACATTCAATCATCTATTACAGGATTTATAACGATAATCATGACATCGATGATTGCGGGCATTGGTAACAAAATGGTCACAAATTGTAAGGAGGACAACTACGTAGATTTCAGAAAATTTGTCTTTATGAATGGCTGGATTGTGAGCTGGTGTTCGATTTGCCTTGTGTGTTTATACCAGCACTTTATGCTGATATGGGTGGGAGAAGAACTGGTTTTTCCCGTTCGAACTATGATTCTTATGACATTGTATTTCTTGATCCCGAGACTTACCACGATGACATATACTTATCGAGAAGCTGCAGGTTTATGGTGGGAGGACAGATTTCGTCCGATTATAGCAACAGTTACAAATATTGTGGGTAATCTTTTGCTCGTAAAATTGATAGGAATGGACGGTGTGATTATTTCTACGCTAATCTGTTCGCTCTTTATAAATATTCCCTGGGGGACGATCATCCTGTTTAAGAATTATTTCAAGAGATCTGCAGCACAGTACTTTATTGATATAAGCGTTTATTTTGCTTCGACGATTATTGTTGGAAGCATTACATATTTTATCTGCAATTTTGTCGATTTATATAATCTTGGTGGACTAATGATCAAATGCATAATATGTCTTGTTGTGCCCAATGTCTGCTTTTTCATAATCTATAACAGGACAGGACAATATAGACTTTCGAAACAATTTGTTTGTTCGTTGGTTCGGAAATGCAAAAAGAAGCCGGTTTGAAACGATAGATTTATGTGATGATTTTAACCGGATCACTAGAGTTTTGGGAGGCTCGAGATGAAAGTTCTGGTTCTGGGCGGAACAGGCGCAATGGGAGCTCCGCTGATTAATCAATTGCTTTGTTTGAGTCATGATGTACATGTAACCAGTAGGGCATATCACGATGATAAAGACGTAACTTTTTATCAAGGCGATGCTCATGATTTGAGTTTTCTGGAACATCTTCTTAAATCTCAATATGATGTTATAGTAGATTTCATGTCTTATAGTACTCGGGAATTTCAGGAACGAGTAGAATTATTGACATCTAAAACGGGACAATATGTATTCATTAGTTCAGCGCGAGTATATTCGGAATCCAAAGATCGAATAAGGGAAGACCACGATAGAATACTTGATGTTTGTGATGATAAAGAATACTTAAAAAGCGATGAGTACGCTTTATCAAAAGCAAGACAGGAGAACTGTTTACTTCAATGTAAGAATAAGAGTTGGACTATAGTTAGACCAAGTCTCACATATAATACTGAAAGAATGCAATATGCCATTGGAGAAAAAGAGGAATGGCTATTTCGCTATCTTCATAATGAGCCTATTATATTTCCCAGAAACCTACTTTCTACTGTAACTACAATGAGTTATGGAGCAGATGTATCTCGTGCGATTTCGTTACTTGTTGGAAAAAAGGAAGCTCTTGGTGAAGTATATAATATCGCTGGAGCTGAACCTATAACATGGGGCAAAGTAAATGATATATATTTTGATGTATTGAAAAGTAGATTTCGCCGTTCTCCCCAAGTGGTGTATGTTGATGATTGGCAGGAACTTGGTAGGGATTTAGGGAAGTACTATCAGCTGAAATATGCTCGTTCGGTTAACAGGATTTTTGATAATTCAAAATTGGAAAGCTTGATAGGTAAGGTAAAATTTGTTGATCCATATAATGGTTTAAAAAGGTGTTTGTGTGATTACTTGGATGGAGAATATGATTTTAAAAGGATAAGTTGGAAGACAGAGGCATATTATAATCGTATGATTGGAATCGCGGGATTGATGGAAGAATTTTCGAAAAAGGAAAAAATCAAATACTTGGTGGCAAGGTACTCCCCAATTATTCAATGGAAGAAGAATATTTGACTATGGAGAATAGTTTGAGGGCACGCATTTCTTTAATCTGGTCTTCGAACAGTTAGTTTACAACATTACACAAGGTTTTACACGGGCTGGTGCATACCGGCCCGTTTTGTATATAGTTAACAACATGGATCAGAAGAAAATCACAAGATCATTCATAGACGATCCGGTGACGGATATTAGCGAGCTGAAGGGCGGACACATCAACAGGAGTTTTCTTGTTGAGGCCGGTGAGAGGTATGTTCTGCAGCGTATTAATGGTGCGCTTTTTGGCGGGCATCTTGATGCACTTGAAAACAATTACATTAAGTATGTCTATGTCTGCGAACGGTACGGTGTAAAGAGCGGGGAGCGGTTATTCCCCGAGTGGATGAAAACGAAGACAGGCAAGTATTTCCATAATCCATCGGAGAAGGCATCGGGAAACTGCATACGATCCTGAAACACTGCGATGGAATAATAAATATCGAAAAAGTGTTAGTCGGGTTGAATCAAACCCCTTTCCAAGCAATATGGAAGGGATAGATAATAATCAATGCTTTTCTGCATGAGCATACTCCTCCAATTGCGCCTGTAACTGGGCAATAAGTGCATTCTGGCGAGCAATTTGGGAATCCTTGTCGGCAAGCATGGAATCCTTATCGGCAAGCATGGAATCCTTATCGGCAATGATTAATTTCATTTCTTCAATCTGGTCCGCGAATAATTCGTTTACTGCATTACACATGGCAGGCTCCTTATTAATTTCAATAAAAAGTTCATTTTATTCAACAACTCATATTATAAAATTGTTTTTTTGTTGATTCAAGCAGGTCTATTTTGGGTATAATTAACAACATGGATCAGAGGAAAATCACAAGATCATTCATAGACGATCCGGTGACGGATATTAGGGAGCTGAAGGGCGGACACATCAACAGGAGTTTTCTTGTTGAGGCGGGTGAGAGGTACGTTCTTCAGCGTGTTAACGGTGCGCTTTTTGGCGGGCATATTGATGCGCTTGAGAACAATTACGTATTGTATGCCAATGCATGTGAACAGGATGGAAATATAAACGAAGAATGGTTATTTCCGAAATGGCTGAAAACGAAGACAGGTCAATACTTCCATACGGATGAAGACGGAGAAATCTGGAGGATGTACAAATACATCGAATCGGACGACAACAGTGGTAATCTTTTATCCATCGGAGAAGGCCTCGGGAAACTTCATTCAATCCTGAAACACTGCGATGGAATAATAAATATCGAAACAACAAGACACCTTCATGATCTTTCTTTTTATTATGAAAAGTTCTGCGATCTTCATGAGCTGAAAACGCCTCGCGATAACGATATCGAGCATATCATAGAGCAGATGATCAAAGACCTGCTGAACGTACATGTCCCTGCCGGAGATGTGATCCACGGGGATGCAAAGACCTCTAATATGATTTTCCGGAAGGGGAAGGTTGCAGGGTTCGTTGATCTTGATACGATCATGAACGGCTCGGTGTATGATGATCTGTGCGATCTGGCAAGGGGGATATGCGTTGATAAAAACGGAGCGATCGATACAGAGCCGCTGGCGGATATCCTGAAGGGATACGGGAGAGGAGCCGGCATTTCCTTTAAGAAGGATGAAACAGAACTTCTTAAACAGAATCTTGTCAAAAACAGGTTCATGCTCGGCCTTCGGTACTACACGGATTACCTTTCAGGTGCGGGCTATTTTGCGGGAATGACACAGGTGCAGGAGTTGGAAAGAGCGCGCAGATTGATGTTATAATACGATACATGACAATGCTAACGGAGGAAATAAAATGTCAGCTGAGAACAATCTGAAGGACCCGCTTGCGTGGGAGGAGGTAAGGAGCGAGAAGATCGTTTCCGACGAGTGGATAGAGTTTCGAAGATCGGCTTACAGGTTCCCGGACGGGAATGTTTTTGAGCCGTTCTACACATACAGCCGCAGGGATTACGTGGTGATCGTTGCGACCGACGAGGAAGGAAAATATCTTTGTGTCAGGCAGTTTAGGCAGGGTATCAGAAAGGTCACGACGGAGTTTGCTGCAGGTGGAATTGAGCGGACCGACGGCAAGCAGTACGGAGAGTCGGGCGATGTTGCTGCGGAAGATGCGCTTGATGCTGCAAAGAGAGAACTTCGCGAAGAGACCGGATACGAATCCGATGAGTGGAGACCGCTCTTAAAGCTTCCGTCAAATGCTACGATCGCGGACAATTACGCGTACCTGTTTGAGGCCAAGAACTGCAGGAAGGTCGGCGGCCAGAGCCTTGATGAGACCGAATTTCTGAACGTCAAGAGATACACGAAGAGCGAACTGGATGAGATGATCCACGCGGGTGATTTTCAGCAGTCCATGCACGTTGCGGCATATCTTCTGTCAGTGGTATAATCTAGATACATTTACGGTTATGGAGGGTTACAAAATGCAGAATTGGAAAAATCATATCTTCGGCCTTAAAGACGTAGTCATATTTTCTCTTTTCTCCATGCTTATGGGACTCGTGATCGGGTTCTTCCTCTCACCTGCCAAGAAGGGGCTCAGCATCGGCTGCAATAACGGCAATTACTATGGTGAGGACGATTTTCAGCAGGATCTTGAGATGGAGATGAACGAGCTCAGATAGGAGACCATATGAAGACGAAGATCGCTTTTTTTGATGCGAAGGAATACGACATTGCGTCGTTTCAAAATGCGAACGCCGGCGAGGAGTTTGATATCAAGTTCTTCGAGACAAAGCTGTCCGAGGACACGGTTAATCTTGCAAACGGATATGATGCGGTGTGCGTGTTCGTTAATGATGACGTGAACGCTGCCGTGATCGATGCGCTTGCAGAAGGCGGGGTTAAGCTTATCGCGCTTCGATGTGCGGGATATAACAACGTTGACATTGAGCATGCGTACGGGAAGATTCATGTTGTCAGAGTTCCGGCTTATTCGCCTTATGCGGTTGCCGAGCATGCGATGGCGCTTCTTCTGACGAGCATCAGAAGGATACACAAGGCATTCATCAGGACACGCGACCATAACTTTTCGCTTAACGGCCTGACCGGATTTGATCTTCACGGCAAGACGGTCGGCGTTGTCGGGACGGGTAAGATCGGAAGGATATTTATAGACATATGCAAAGGCTTCGGAATGAATGTTCTGGCATATGACAAGTTCCCCGCAAAGGACTCGGGACTTAACTACGTTTCGCTTGATGAGATCTGGGAGAAGGCTGACATCATCTCGTTCCACTGCCCGCTCACCGACGAGACAAAGCATATGGTGGGACGCGATTCCATCGCGAAAATGAAGAAGGGCGTAGTGCTTGTCAATACTTCAAGAGGTGCACTCATCGATTCCGAGGCACTGCTTGAGGGCATCAAAGACCGCAAGGTAGGTGCGGCATGTCTTGATGTATATGAGGAAGAATCGGATGTGTTCTTCCATGATTTTTCAGGACATATCATTGAGGATGATACGCTTGCGCGCCTTATCTCAATGCCGAATGTAATAGTGACATCACATCAGGCGTTCCTGACACAGGAAGCGCTTTCGAACATAGCCGACACGACGCTTAATAACATCAGGCAGTTCGTGAAGGAAGGACACAGTGATAATGAGCTTTGCTATAAGTGCGAGAAGTTCGGGAAGTGTCCGCAGGAACATAAGAAGAATTGCTTCTAAGGAGAAAATGCCATGACCTACAAAGAGCTGCTTGATAACGCCAGAAAGAATCTTACAATGTGCAAGGCCTGTATCGATTGTAACGGCAGGGCATGCGGCAATCTGATCCCCGGGCCCGGATCGAAGGGAACCGGTGACGGAGCGACGAGGAATTATGAGGCGTGGAAGGAAGTACGCGTGAACATGGATACTCTCCATGAGAACTTTGAGCCGGACACGTCATTTGATTTCTTCGGTATAAAGATGAAGTATCCCGTGTTCGCAGGTCCGGTCGGTGCCGTGAACATGCATTACGGCGATAAGTATAATGACGTGGAATACAACAACATTCTTGTAAAGGCATGTGCTGATGCGGGGATATGCGCGTTCACCGGTGACGGAGTCGTTCCCGAGGTTATGGTGACTGCAAGTGATGCGATCAGCAAGTGCGGCGGTATCGGAGTGCCCACGGTCAAGCCCTGGGATGAGAAGACACTCGAGGAAAAGTTCAAGCTGGTTGAGGCATCACAGTGTAAAGTTGTTGCAATGGATGTAGATGCTGCGGGACTTCCGTTCCTTCAGAACATGAATCCGCCCGCGGGGGCAAAGTCTGTTGAGGAGCTTGCGGCTGTTATCAAAAAGGCAGGCAGGCCGTTCATCGTTAAAGGCGTTATGACAGTCCGCGGAGCGCTTAAGGCCAAGGAGGCCGGTGCCGCAGGTATCATCGTATCCAATCACGGCGGAAGGGTTCTCGACCAGTGTCCTTCGACTGCTGAAGTACTTCCAGATATTGCGGATGCCGTACGCGACCATATGATGGTCCTTGTTGACGGAGGCATCAGGAGTGGTGTCGATGTGTTCAAGGCGCTTGCATTGGGTGCACACGGTGTTGTTATCGCACGTCCTTTTGTTACCGCTGTATTCGGCGGCGCTGAAGAAGGCGTGAAGCTTTATACCGAGAAGATCGGAGCCGAACTTATTGATACGATGAAGATGTGCGGAGCTGCGAAGCTTTCGGATATCGATCGGGAGATGGTCTGGATATGAACGAATTATTATATGAATATGCAAAAGATCTGTGCGAGCGCGCCTTCGAGGAAGAGGGCGTGCTTGATGCATTTTGGAACAGGATAAGTGGTTATCCGGAAGTGCTGCGCGAGTTTGACTACTATCGTGAGCACAATGATTTTCTGTGTGAACTGAAAGTGAGCGGTATCACGGTCGCGGATATTCTGGTGTGGCAGATCGACAGGTTCAAGGCCGCTCTCGATGAGGGCAAGTTCGCGCTCAAGTACAATGGTCCGCACATGGTACTGGCTGCGTTCTACACGATGTGTGATGTCATTGATGAGCCGTCAAAGTATACGTCGCGATTTTCGTCGGAGACGGGCACCGACTATGAAGGAAAGTCCGCATGCGTTCATAAGTAAGAGTCATATCAACAGCGTCTGTTCTGAATTATCTGAAAATTCCCCTTGCTATCTCTAAATAAATATTGTATATTAGTCAACGTTTTAATATAGAAGAAACGAGAAGGAGTATACAAATGGCAAAGTATCTTGTCATAGTTGAGTCACCTGCAAAGGTTAAGACTATCAAGAAATTCCTGGGGCCGAACTACGAGGTCATGGCATCGATGGGGCATGTGAGGGATCTGCCCAAGAGCCAGATAGGTGTCAGCCCGGAAAATGATTTTGAACCGAAATATATCACTATAAGAGGAAAAGGCGATCTGATCGCATCGCTCAAGAAAGAGGCCAAGAAGGCCGAGAAGATCTATCTCGCGACCGACCCGGACCGCGAAGGAGAGGCGATCAGCTGGCATCTGACATATGCGCTTAAGCTTGAAGGCAAGAAGGTTTACAGGATCACGTTCAACGAGATCACAAAGAACGCGGTCAAGGAATCACTCAAGCATCCGCGCGAGATCGACATGGGTCTTGTGGACGCACAGCAGGCAAGAAGAGTGCTCGACAGAATGGTTGGTTACGGAATTTCACCCGTGCTGTGGGCGAAGGTGAAGAGAGGCCTGTCAGCCGGCCGTGTTCAGTCGGTTGCGCTGCGCCTTATTTGCGACCGCGAGGACGAGGTTGCTGCGTTCATCCCCGAAGAGTACTGGACGATAGATGCACTGCTTGCCGCCAAAGGCGAAAAGAAGCCGCTTACCGCACACTTTACCGGCATTGAATCCGGCAAGATAACGATCGGATCCGAGAAGGAAAAGCAGCAGATCGTAGACAGTATTAAGAAGGAAACGTTTGAGATACTCGAAGTCAAAAAGGGCGAGAGAACGCGAAAATCACCCCTTCCGTTTACTACGAGCACGCTCCAGCAGGAGGCAGGCAAAGCTCTCAATTTCTCCACGCAGAAGACGATGCGTATAGCACAGCAGCTGTACGAAGGCGTTGATATAAAGGGTGAAGGCACGATCGGTATCATCACGTATCTTCGTACCGACAGCACAAGGATCGCGGAAGAGGCCGTTACGGCTGCAAAGGAGTATATAACTCAGACTTGCGGCGAGGCTTATGCGAGAACGGATGAGCCGGAGCAGAAGGGCAAGTCCGGCAAGAAGATCCAGGATGCGCATGAAGCTATACGTCCGACGGACATCACAAGAACGCCTTCATCGATCAAGGAATCTCTTTCAAGAGACCAGTTGAGGCTGTACACACTCATATGGAACAGATATGCGGCATGCAGGATGTCGGGCGCAAAATATGAAACAACGAACGTTAAGATCGGTGCCGGACAGTACAGGTTTTCGGTTGCCGCTTCAAAGAAGCTCTTTGACGGATTCATGAAGGTATATACCGAGGCTGATGACAAAGAAGCATCGGACAACGTAGTTCTCGGCGATCTTGAAAAGGGAATGAAGCTGACGCTTAATGATATAGAAGATAAGCAGCACTTCACGCAGGCGCCTCCGCACTTTACGGAGAGCTCGCTTGTAAAGGCTCTTGAGGAGCAGGGCATCGGACGCCCGAGTACATATGCTCCGACTATCACGACGATCATCGCAAGAAGATATGTTGTTAAGGAAGAAAAAAATCTTTTCGTTACCGAGATGGGAGAAGCCGTAAACAGGATAATGAAGGAAGCGTTCCCGAGTATTGTGGACGTTCGCTTCACCGCTAATCTTGAGATGCTTCTCGATAATGTCGAGGAAGGTGAGATAAACTGGAAGACCATCGTCAGGAACTTTTATCCGGATCTTGACGAGGCGGTCAAAAAGGCTGAAGAAGAGCTTGCAAAGGTTGAGATCAGGGATGAGGTTTCAGACGTCAAGTGCGACAATTGCGGACGCATGATGGTCATTAAATACGGACCTCACGGCAAGTTCCTGGCATGCCCCGGATTCCCAGAGTGCCGCAATACCAAGCCGTATCTTGAGAAGATCGGCATCAAGTGTCCGGTCTGCGGTAAGGACATCGTCGTTCGCAAGACCAAGAAAGGACGCAGGTTCTACGGCTGTGAATCGGGAACACAGTGCACGTTCATGTCATGGCAGAAGCCAGTTGACGTTAAGTGCGAGAAATGCGGAAGCCTTATGGTCAGGAAAGGCAACAAGCTTATGTGCCTGAACGAGGAGTGCAAACACCTGCAGGATATTCCGTCAGGGGAAAACAATAAGTAATACCGGAAAATGAAAGGATATTTATGAGCTCAGTCAGACTGCTTGACGATACACGCAAGATCAACTCAATACTCCACAGAAAGAACAGCGGCAAGGTCGCATTCAATGATATATGCGATGCGATGAAGTCGGTGCTGTTCTCCAATGTGCTTGTAATGTCGAAGAAGGGCAAGATCCTTGGCATGGGATACAGCACGGGATTCGAAGCCATTACAAGCCTGTCCGATCTGAAGGTGTCGCAGTTCATCGACACGAGGCTGAACGCAAGGCTTGTGGACATCCTTTCCACCAAGGAGAGCGTGAATCTTGAAACGCTTGGATTTTCACAGGATGAGAGCAGGAAGTACCAGGCCATAATCACGCCTATCAACATTGCGGGCCAGCGCTACGGAACGCTTATGATCTACAAGCCCGCCGCTGATGACACCTATTCGATCGAGGACATCATTCTTACCGAGTACGGCGCTACCGTTGTGGGACTTGAGATGGTCCGCTCGGTATCCGAAGAGAGCGCGGAAGAAGACAGAAGGGCGCAGGGCGTGCAGGCAGCACTTTCAACACTGTCGGCATCCGAGACTGATGCGGTCGTCCATATATTCGAAGAACTGTCGGGACTTGAAGGTATACTTGTTGCAAGCCGTATCGCAGACCGCGAAGGCATCACAAGATCGGTCATCGTCAATGCGCTCAGAAAGCTTGAGAGCGCAGGGGTCATCGTATCGAAGTCATCGGGTATGAAGGGAACCTATATCAAGGTCACCAATGAGCTTATATATGAAGAGATCGAGGAACTGAAGAAGAAGTAAAATCATTTGATTTTTTCTGAAAAAATGCTAAAATTATTTACAGATATGCCGATAAATATTTAAACGGACTTTGCTTAAATAATGAAACGGATTTCACCGGGTGGAATCCGTTTTTTGTTTTCCTAAAAAACTATATCTTGATTATATGGAACTGTTAGAGTACAATATAAAGGGTTTTTGCGGAGGTAAGGCATGATAGCATCGGGAGTATATAACTACATCAACGTTCTCGGAAAAGCAGCCGACGGTGCCTGGGCAAGGAACGAGGCGTTGGCCAACAATATCGCGAACGTTGACACACCGGGATACAAACGTCAGGACGTTTCATTTGAAACGGAGCTTCAGCATGCGCTGAAGGCAAGCCGGTACAAGAGCCTTGACGCAAAGGTCGAGGAGGCCAACCTTCATCTGAAGAGGCTCGATCCGAGAGTATACACGGATATCCCGAACTGGTCATACAGAATGGACAAGAACAATGTTGATATAGACACCGAGAACGTTGAGCTTGCGAGCAACCAGATCAAGTACAACGGTATCACGAACAGTATCGACAACGAGTTCAGGAACCTCAGGACCGTTATCAAGTAAGGAGGGGCAGCGTAAATGAGTATTTTCAAAAGCTTCGGCGTAAACGCATCCGGTATGACGGCAGAACGTTTCCGAATGGATATCATCTCGCAGAACGTTGCCAATGCCAATACCACCAGAACAGAAGAAGGCACCCCGTACAGAAGGAAGGTCGTCACATTCCAGGAAAGGACTCAGGATCCGACAAGCTTCGGCACGATATTCAAGCGCGCCCGCGGCATGGATGTCGGTGACGGTGTCAAGGCAACCGGAGTTCATGAGGACCAGTCCGATCTTGTAATGGTTTACGATCCTTCGCATCCTGACGCAAATGAGGACGGATATGTTCTGTATCCGAATGTAAATATAGTTACTGAGATGACCAACATGATCGATGCAGAAAGAGCGTACCAGGCAAATGCAACGGCATTTACCGCGAGCAAGTCGATCGCAATGAAAGGTCTCGAAATAGGAAAAGCATAGGTGGGAGACTAAATGGATATCACAAATATTCTTAACATCGGCTCACAGCCGATCCAGCAGGCGGCAGCCCAGGCATCGACAAGGACGGAAGCGACCGACGAGAGCTTCACATCCCTGTTCAATTCCATGCTTTCAAATGTCGGCGAGACTAACTCCCTTCTCAAGAAGCAGGAAGAAGAGGAGATCAAGTTTGCGCTCGGTATTTCCGAGAACACGCACGATCTTGCGATCGCTGCGGCAAAGGCCAATACGGCGCTTAGCTATACAGTCGCGCTCAGGGATAAGTTCCTTGAAGCATACAAAGAACTTATGCAAATACAAGTTTAACTACGTTAACTTGTAAGATTTGCGCATGAATATAGAGTCCGGAGGACGAAAATGGTAGACAGACTTAAGGAATTACTCCAAAGGATCCAGGAGTGGTGGGATAAGTTTACCGCAAAGCAAAAAACCATAATTATCAGCGTAACGGCAGGTGTTATTTTGGCACTTGCCATTTTGGGTACTGTCCTGACAAGACCGAAATATGAAACGCTGATCACGTGTGAGAGCACGAAGCAGGCGTCCGAGATCATCGAACTGCTCGAAGGTGACGGCATACAGTACCAGACGACTGACGACGGACTCATCATATCCGTACAGAAGCAGGATATCGCGACAGCAACGCTGCTTCTTGGTGCCAACAACTATCCGGCTGATTCATACAGTCTCGAGGCTGCGCTCGCAGGCGGCCTGTCAACTACCGAATCCGACAAACAGAAGACATACAAGCTTTATCAGGAGTCTCACCTTGAAGACATCATGGAGGCTACCGACAACGTCAAGAAAGCGTATGTCACTCTTTCCATACCTGACAATGACGGAACTCTTCTTGCCAAGGAAGAGGAAGCATATGCGAGTGTAATGCTCGAACTCAATGACACACTTCCCGAAGGGGTCGCTGAGAACTTTGCGAGAAACATCGCGACCGCTCTCGGTAACAAGACGACCGACAACATTTCGATCATAGACTCAGCAGGTAATCTGCTGTTCTCGGGAATGGAGGCTGCGGAGAGCAATTCGGGGACGGTCAACACGTCCAACCAGATCGCTCTCAAGAGCCAGGCGGAAAATGAAGTCAAGCAGGAGGTAATACAGGTCCTGCTCGGAACGAATCTGTACGAAGATATCAAGGTATCGCCAAACCTTCGTATGGATTTTTCGTCGCTTAAGGAAACAGAGCACAAATACACTCAGGCGGACGAAAACGGCACTAACGTGCTCGCGCATGAAGATACATACGAAGCCGAAGGTAAAGGCGGCGCAGGCGGTGTTCCGGGAACGGACACCAACCAGGAGGAGACTACCTACGTCATGCAGGACGAAGGCAACTCCAACTACAGTGTTACCGAGGAATCGAGAGATTATCTCCCGAGCGAGAAGATCACGGATAAAGTCACACCGCCGGGCGCCATCGACTACGCGAACTCGTCCATCGGTATCACAGCTACGCATTACGTGATCTACAAAGAGAGCGATGTCAAGGCACAGGGACTTCTTGATGGTATCACGTTTGACGAGTTCAAACAGCAGAACAGTGACATGGTCAAGAAGGAAGTCGATGAAGAGATGCTTACCCTCGTTGCCAACGCAACGGGTATACCGACATCGGCCATTTCGATCGTAGCCTACGATGTACCGATCTTCCAGCCCGAAGAAGGTCTTGCGCTTTCTGCATCCAATATCGCCCAGATAATACTGATAGTCCTGATACTGGCACTTCTCGGTATCGTTGTACTCACGACGTTCAAGAAGAACAAAGAGGAAGAGGTCGAAGCCGAGCCGGAGCTTTCGGTTGACGATCTTCTTACAACTACTCAGGAACATCAGATGGTTGAAGATATCGATCTTGAGACCAAGTCGGAGATCAGGCTCATGGTCGAGAAGTTTGTTGACGAAAATCCGGATGCTTCGGCGCAGCTGCTCCGTAACTGGCTGAACGAGGAATGGGGGTAATACATGGCAGGAAATAAGGAAAAAGAATCAACCCTGACCGGTCTTCAGAAGGCGGCGATACTTCTTATCGCGCTTGGTCCGGAACGAAGCGCCTTGATCTTCAAACATCTTAAGGAAGAAGAGATCGAGGATCTCACTCTGGAGATAGCAAATACGCGAAGCGTCACTCCGCAGGCAAAGGAAGAAGTCATCAACGAGTTCTACGGTGTCTGCCTTGCGCAGCAGTATATCGCCGAGGGTGGTATCAGCTACGCGAAGGAACTTCTGGAAAAGGCTCTCGGAAACGAGAAAGCACTCGATGTTATCGGAAAGCTTACTGCGTCGCTTCAGGTTAAGCCTTTCGAGTTCATACGTAAGACAGAGGCTTCACAGCTTCTCAACTTCATCCAGGACGAGCATCCGCAGACGATCGCCCTAATACTGTCATACCTCAATCCCGGACAGGCGGCGCTCATCATTTCCGCGCTCCCGCCCGACAGGCAGTCAGACGTTGCAAAGCGTATCGCTCTTATGGACCGTACGAGTCCGGATGTCATCAAGGAAGTCGAGAAGATACTCGAGTCGAAGCTGTCATCCCTTGTCAATCAGGACTACACCATCATCGGTGGTGTCGATGCTGTTGTCGATATACTCAATACGGTCGACAGAAGTACAGAGAAGCACATCATGGAAACACTCGAGATCGACGAGCCCGAACTTGCCGACGAGATCAGGAAGAAGATGTTCGTATTCGAAGACATCCTGCTGCTTGATGACCGTGCTATCCAGAGGGTGCTGCGTGATGTTGATAATTCAGACCTTGCTATCGCGCTCAAGGGTGCGAACGAGGAAGTTCAGACGGCTATCTTCAACAACCTGTCAAAGCGTCTTGCTCTTATGATCAGAGAAGATATGGAATTCATGGGTCCTGTACGTATGAAGGATGTTGAGGAAGCTCAGCAGAAGATCGTTAATACAATAAGACGTCTTGAGGACGCATCTGAGATCGTTATTTCCCGTGGCGGAGGAGATGAGATAGTTGTCTAGTACGTTGATCAAATCCTACAGTGTTAATTATACCGCGGAAAACCGTAAGACAAACAAAAGGGTCATTGATTCGAACCAGGCGGTTTCCGAGAGGATCAGGGAACTGTCGGAGATCCTTGAACAGGTTCCCGAGGAAGATTTTGCAGACGAGTTTACCGAAGGCCTTGATGCCGAGCAGGTGGACGCACTTCTGACGGATCAGGAGGAACTTGCAGAGGAGAACGCCAGAAATGAAGCGGCTCAGAAACTGATAGATGAGGCCAACGAACAGGCGCAGCAGATACTGGAAGAGGCTAATGCAGAGGCTGAAAGGATAATCGAAGAGGCTAATTCCAAGACTGCGGGGATACTTGAAGAAGCCCGTGCAAAGGGTGAGGCCGAAGGATCCGAAAAAGGCTATGCCGAAGGGCTTGAGAGGGCAGCGGTCAAAGAGCGCGAAGCCGAGGAGAAGGCAGTGGCTCTCGACAGACAGTTCGAGGAAAAGGTTGCTGAACTGGAGCCGAAGTTTGTTGACAAACTATGCGACATTTACTCGCATGTACTGGGAATTGACCTTGCCGGTCGATCGGATGTAGTACTCCATCTTCTTCAGGATGCTATCAGTAATTCCGATGGATCAAAGAATTTTCTCATTCATGTTTCAAGGGACGATCATGAGTATGTAGCAGGACATAAAGATGAACTTTCAGAAAGCCTGGGAAGTTCTTCTACTGTCGAGATCATAGAGGACGCCACGCTTAGCGCCGGAAACAGTTTCATCGAGACCGACGGCGGCATTTATGACTGCTCGCTCGGTACCGAACTCGAACTGCTCAAAAAAGAACTTAAGATACTGTCATATACATCATCATAATTGCATCAGGGTATAAACATTGGATATAGATTTCGAGAAATACAACCGGGTGTACGACAAGACCTTCTTCAAGAAGCTGGGGAAGGTTGTCAACGTTGTCGGTCTTACTATCGAAAGCAACGGCCCCGAGGCGAAGCTCGACGATCTGTGCAGGATAATAATCGATGCGGAGAATAACAGATATGTATCCGCTGAGGTCATTGGTTTCAAGGACGGCAAGACACTTCTGATGCCGTTCGAATCCACGGAAGGCATCGGATCGGGCTGCATAGTCGAGAACATGGGCTATCCGCTGTCGGTCCAGGTCGGCCCTGAACTTCTGGGACTCGCGCTTGACGGACTCGGTCATCCGATAGACGGATCCGAGGTCACATGCGCACAGAGTTATCCGATCGAGGCACCCGCCCCGGATCCCCTTAAGAGAGTGATAATAAATGAGATCCTGCCGCTCGGCGTCAAGGCTGTCGACGGGATCATGACGATAGGAAAAGGCCAGCGTATCGGCATTTTCGCCGGTTCCGGTGTCGGAAAGAGTACACTTCTCGGAATGTTTGCCAGAAACACAAAGGCGGACATTAACGTTATCGCGCTTATCGGAGAGCGAGGCAGGGAAGTGCGCGAATTCATTGAAAGGGACCTCGGCGAGGAAGGTATGGCGCGATCGGTCGTAGTCGTTGCCACATCCGACAAGCCGGCGCTCGTGCGCCGAAAAGCAGCCCAGACCGCAACCGCGATCGCAGAGTATTTCCGCGATCAGGGTAAGGATGTCCTTCTGATGATGGATTCCCTGACGCGATTTTCGATGGCCCAGCGCGAGATCGGGCTGGCCAGCGGCGAACCGCCCGTAACAAGGGGTTATCCGCCGAGTGTGTACGCGCAGATGCCAAAGCTCTTGGAGCGCGCAGGGTGTGATGACAAGGGCTCGATAACCGGACTGTATACGGTACTTGTCGACGGCGATGATTTTAACGAGCCTATCACGGATACCGCAAGATCGATACTTGACGGGCATATAATGCTTGACCGTAAGCTTGCGCACAAAAATCATTATCCGGCGATCGATGTCCTCCAGAGCATTTCCCGTTGCATGAGCCAGATTGCAACGAAAGAGCACAAGGCCGTGGCAAACCGCCTCAAGACCGTGCTCGCAACATATACGGAGGCCGAGGATCTGATAAACATCGGCGCATACAAGGCAGGAGCCAATCCGAACATAGATTATTCGATCGAGAAGATCGACAAGGTCAATGAATTCCTGTGTCAGGACGTTGACAGCAGATACACGCTTGATGAGGAGATCGGCCTTCTCGAGGCGATCTTTGCGGAGGAGGGAGAGACGCAGGAACTCTCCCGGCAATAAGCTAAGGACGCTCGCCCATTTGAATTCAGCTTCGCTGAATGGGGGCTCGCGGTGTAGTCAGGGTCCCACCACCTGCGGTGGTCCCCCTAACAACATATCATGCCAAGATTCAGATACAGGATGCAGAACATCCTCAATGTAAAAGAGAAGCTCGAGACTCAGGCGAAGAACGAGTTCGCCATCGCGGCCGCAAAGGAGCGCGAGGAAGAGGAGAAGCTTAATGCCCTGAACGAGCGGCGCAACGGCTATGAGGCGCAGCTTAAGGGTCTTGTCGAGGATAAGCTTAAGGTTACGGATATCAAAGAGGCTGAAGACGCCCTTGAGATCATAAAGTATCACGTGAGGGTACAGGAGCTGAACCTTGCGGCGGCCAGGCAGGAACTGGAGGTTGCCCGTGCAAAGCTTACCGCCGCGATGCAGGACCGCAAGACCCACGAGAAGCTCAAGGAGAAGCAGTTTGAACAGTTCAAGGCCGAGGAGGCCGCGAAGGAAAGTAAAGAGATAGATGAGCTGGTAAGTTACCGGCACGGAAGGCAGTAAGTGCACTCCCGTAAAAAAATAATGAGGTAGATTTCTATGGCAGACGTAGAAGAGGGTCAGGAGCTCTCCGAAAAGGAAAGAAAGAAAAAAGAGAAGGAAGAGAAGAAGGCGGCCAAGACAGCAGGCAAGGTGTTTGACGGGCTTGCGACCGACGGAGGCGCTGTCTACGCGGATATCGATGATGAGGACGAAGGGTTTTCGCCCTCCGTATTTCTTATTGTCCTTTTGATAATAATCATCTGGATCGCGATACTTGCGCTTCTCGTAAAGCTTGATATAGGCGGATTCGGCTCGAGCGTGCTGCGTCCGATCCTTAAGGACGTGCCGGTTATCAACAGGATCCTTCCGGCGCCTTCACAGACCGAGGAGTATGTGGGAGAATTCGATAATCTGCCCGATGCGCTCGCCGAAATAGAGCGCCTTAACAAGCAGATAGAGGACCTCAAATCCGAACTTGCGAACGGCGATGGCGCTGAATCCGAGGAGATCAAGGCTCTTAAGGAAGAGATCGTGCGCCTTCGTACATTTGAGGACAGTCAGGTCGAATTCCAGAAGCTCAAGACCGAATTCTACGAAGAGGTCGTATTCTCCGACAAAGCGCCTGATATAGAGCAGTACAAGACTTATTACGAGCAGATAGATCCGGATAACGCCGAATACCTGTACAAGCAGGTCGTCCAGCAGATGGAGACCGATGCGATCATGGATGATTACATCAAGATGTACAGCGAGATGAAGCCTAAGCAGGCTGCAGCTATCTTTGATAAGATGGGTGATAATCTGGATCTCGTTGCCAAGATTCTGCAACGCATGGATAAGAATGCTGCTTCTAAGATACTTCAGGTAATGGACAAAGATATAGCAGCGCGCCTGACCAAAATAATGGATCCGGAATAAAAAAAGGGTTAAGATTTTCCCTCTCAGGGTCGATATAGTATGTGAGTGTTAACGCACCTTGAAAACTGAAGAGAGGAGGATGGAAGATGGCAAACACTACCGTAACAAAAGTAAGCGAGCTGTTGCTTACGAATGTTACCACCGGTGCAAAAGCCGGTGACCAGAGGGTTTCCGAATCTTCGGGTTTTTCAGAGGTCATGAAGGGCGCAAAGGACGGAGTGTCCAAGACAGAACCTGTGAAGAACGATGACGGCACAAAAGCTTCAAGAACAGTCGTCGAAACGCCGAAGAGCAAGGAGATCAAAGCCGAGGATACGGTAAAGCGCGATCCCGTCGGTAACAAAGACGACATGAAAGCACTTACCGAAGATGTTGCCGAAGAAGTTTCCGAGATCACAAACAAGATCAGGGAAGTTCTGGATGTCACAGATGAAGACATCGAAGCAGCAATGGAAGTTCTCGGGATAACAGCTGCATCGCTCATCGATCCCATGACTGTCAAGGACCTGTGCATGGAGATCACGGGAACACCCGATTCGATCTCACTTCTGACAAACGCAGAACTTTATGACAGTATCAAGGAGATCGTACAGACAGCAGAAGATGCAGTCGCAAACCTAACCGCACAGTTTGATCTTTCAGCAGATCAGGCACAAAACATATTCAAGGACGAATCTTTTAAAGATGCGGTCGAAGATGTACTTTCAATTCTTCAGAACAGATCACAGGCAGATGAGCTTACAACAAATGAAGCAGCCGGTCTTCAGATCACTGAGATCGACGATCAGATGCCAAAATCAGACACGGATGTCGAAACAGGAGCGATAGCTGGTGAGGCAGTCGCAGAAAAATCAAATACAGATACAAACGTAGCGCAGACGGATGCAAAAGCACCGACGGTTACGGTTGAGGTTAACAGGGAAGATGATGCAAAGCCCGTTACAGAAGCTGTAGCATCAAATGACCCGCTGGCAAGACAGGCAGTCGGAACGGAAACGTTCAAGCCGGTCGCAAAGAGCGAAGAGTCAAACCTTAAAGGCAACAACGAAGGTTTTGAACACGCTTCAAGATTTGCGGATGCACAGGCAGCGGCAGCACCCCAGCAGACAACGGTTGTACAGACCGAAGTCAACAACCTCGGACAGGTGGTCGAAACGGTAACGACCTACGCAAATGAGCAGGCCAACTCGATAATGAGTCAGGTAACCGAATCGATCAGAGTCAACTACACGGCGGACATGACCTCGATGGAGATGCAGCTTCACCCCGCATCACTCGGAACGGTGAACATGCACATAGCATCGACAGGCGGAGTCGTAACAGCACAGATCCTTGTTGAGAACGAGGCGGTAAAGGCGGCACTTGAGAGCCAGCTGATAGCCCTTCAGCAGACATTCGACGAGGCAGGGACGAAAGTCGAAGCGGTTGAAGTAGCAGTTGCAAACTACGATCTTAACAAAGGAGGCAGTTCCGAAACAGGCAGCAATTCTGAAGAACAGAATCAGGCAAGGGCCGGAAGAGTTGGAACAAGACGCCGTATCAATCTTAACGATCTTGAAGAAGGCGATATCGAAGAGCTTGATGAAGAGGAAAAGCTTGCAGCCGACATGATGGCAAGATCAGGTAACACGATGGATTACAAAGCATAGTAAAGGAGACAGCCTATGTCAACAGTAGCAAACATAGTAAACGGAGAGATCCAGAAGAACGGTGTTTCTGCTGCCGAAGCCAAGAACAACACATCGGCAAAGTCGGGCGATCTTGACAAGGAAGCGTTCCTTCAGCTCCTCGTTACACAGATGAAGTACCAGGATCCTCTGGAGCCTACGGACAACACCGAGTACGTTTCACAGCTCGCTACATTCTCGGAACTCGAGCAGATGACAAACCTCGTTGCTTCATCAGATCTTACAAGAGCATCACAGCTCGTAGGACAGTACGTAACGGTCAAGGAGAAGAACGAGACGACCGGTGAAGAGAGAATAGTCGGTGGCAAGGTTGATTACGTAACGGTTGAGAACGGTAAGGGATATCTCAACATCGGCGATTCCAAGTACTCGATAGATGATCTTGATTCAGTCGTTGACGAGAAGTACTTAAACGCTTACAACCTTGCAGAAAGTTTCATGAGCAGTCTTAACAGCCTTCCGACACTTGCACAGCTCACAACGAGCTACAGGGATGTGATCGATAACCTTTCAGCAGTGCTCGGCGATATGTCAAATTACGAAAGAGGATTCTTATCGGCAACGGCGATCGCAGACTTCAACAAGTACAAAGAGAGAATGGCTGAACTCGTTCACGTAGAGGAAGCAGAAGCGGCAGCATCAGCAGACGAGTAAATACAAATGTTCAGATAAGGAGGCCGAAATATGAAGATATTAAACGGACAATTCCCCTCCATCGAACAGGCAGCAAGCGAGTATTTAGACAACAGCCGCAGCAGCGAAGCCGCACCGCAGGCGCGAAAATCATTTGCCAGCGTTTTCGAAGAGAAAAAGAACGAAACCGCAGAACTGAAGTTTTCAAAACACGCGGCAAACAGATTATCCGAGAGAAACATAGAATTATCGGACAAGATGATAGACAGGCTGAGCGCAGGGATGCAGGCTGCAGGACAGAAGGGAATTAACGAATCACTGGTAATGGTCGACCAGTTCGCATTCATAGTAAATGTGAAGAATCAGACCGTGATAACGGCTCTTGATAAGGATGATTCAAACGGAAACGTTTTCACGAACATTGACGGAGCAGTGATAGCTTAGGAACATATAAACGGGATCGGACCTCACGGAGATCCCTCCGCAAGCCCCGAATGACAGAAGGGCAACAGGCTAAGGAGGTAAATGCCTTATGATGAGATCACTTTTTTCAGGTGTTGCAGGTCTTAAGACTCACCAGACCAAGATGGACGTTATCGGTAACAATATCGCGAACGTTAACACCGTAGCATACAAGTCACAGAATGTTACTTTCCAGGAACTCATGTACCAGACAACACAGTCGGCATCTGCTGCAAATGCAGAAACAGGACGAGGCGGTATTAACGCCAAGCAGATCGGTCTTGGCGTTCAGACAGGTGCGATCAATGCAAACATCACTACATCAGGTGCTTCACAGACAACGGGTAACCCGTTCGACGTACAGATCAAGGGCGACAGCTTCTTTATCGTAAGCGACGGTTCAAACAACTACTTCACACGTGCGGGTGCTTTCTATGTTGACGGAGCGGGAAACCTTGCAATGACATCAAACGGTTATACCGTTATGGGTTGGCAGGAAGACCCCAACAGACCCGGAACCATCATCAAGAACACTGTATCGGCGCTTAAGATAATGAGCCCCGAGAACAGGGTATCAGAGCCTGAGCAGACGACTCAGACATATCTTTCAGGCGTTATTGATAAGAATAGCACACAGCTTTCATCCGACAGCGGACTTATCGTAAATATCAGTCTCTATGACAATCTCGGTTACAGCTATATCGCAAAGTTTACAATAAAGGATTACACATCTACATATGTGGATAAAACGTCAGATATTCCTGATGGGGGACCGGTTGATGGTTACTACACAAAAGATACTGACGGCAAATATCATCCCGCAACTGGAACCAAACAGGCAAGTACGCCGTATTACAAGAGAAATGATACTAAGATTGGCGAGGGTAAATTCAGGTTTGAACCCACGGATCTTGTTGATTCAAACGGATTCAGCCTTATGCATTCAAAGGATGAAAAGGGATACGAGAAGAACGGTTATGATGCTGAGGGAGGCCCTGGAGAAGGTGCAACATCAGGATGGCCAAAGACAATGACGCTTAAACCTGAACCTACAGATACTGAGCCCGGTAATCTTACGTATGATCCTACGACAGGTAAGAATACAAACTTTACTGGAACGATTGAAAATCCGTTTAAGATTGAAATCGGTTTAATAGAGGGTTTCTCCGGTACAGCTGCAAACCCGATCGAATTAAGGGTTGGCACATCAACAATGTATGATAACAAGGGTACATCAACGGTCAAGGGTAATGCCGGTGACTATGACGGAAACTACGCAGGACGTAAGGTTGGTGAGATGAGCGGTGTTGCAATAGGACAGGATGGTAAGATCACTGCCACATACGATAACGGAACTTCAAAACTTCTCGGACAGATCGCAGTTGCAAACTTTGCGAACCCGTCAGGTCTTGAGAAGATCGGAGATAACCTCTACCAGTCAACACCCAACTCGGGAGCATTTGATGGTATCGGTGAAGATATCACGGCAGGGAGCGGATCACTTTCAACAGGTGTTCTCGAAATGTCAAACGTTGACCTTTCGGCAGAGTTTACTGATATGATCACAACACAGCGTGGATTCCAGGCAAACAGCCGTATAATCACGGTTTCCGACTCCATGCTTGAGGAACTGACAAACCTTAAGAGATAATCAGTAGTTCCTTTATGATCTTGGGATGCGTGCGGAGCACGCATCCCTTTTGAACCCTTGGTATATTTAATAATAGACATTTACATAAAATCATAGTAAAATAACTATGTGCGTTTAAATGCAAAAAGGAGGGGCCCGCTTGCGGGAAGATTCCTTATTGCCGACCCGCGGAGCAGTACTAAATAATTATTTGGATGGTGTAGTAAGTTGGATTTAGCAACCTTAATAGGCGTAGTTGCCGGTCTGGCATTCATGTTCGTGTCCATTCTTCTTGGACAGGACGGAGCCGGCGGTATCAAATATTTCCTTGATGCGCCCTCTGCCATGATCACATTTGGTGGAGCTTTTGCTGCCATATTCGGCGGTACGAGTATCAAGGATTTTGTTGGCGGATTAAAGAGTGCGAAGATCGCTTTCATGCACGGAAGCGAGGATCCCGGCGCTATCATACAGAAGATCATAGATCTTTCTAACGTTGCACGTAAGGAAGGACTGCTCTCTCTCGAAGAAGCAGCCTCAGGTCTTGATGATGTCTTTCTTCAGAAGGGCGTCATGCTCATCGTCGACGGGACGGATCCCGACCTTGTAAGAGGAATACTTGAAACGGAGCTTATCAGTATCGATGAGCGCCATAAGACTAATATCAGCTTCTGGGAAGATCTTGGAGGCATGGGTCCTGCATGGGGTATGATCGGTACCCTCCTGGGACTCGTTATGATGCTTTATCACATGGATGATGTTGCGGCTCTCGGACCGAATATGGCCGTTGCCCTCATCACCACGTTCTACGGTTCGGTTCTTGCGAACTGGATATGTGCACCTTTTGCTTCAAAGCTCAAGAAGGTAAACGGTGCCGAAATGAAGGTCAAGGAAATAACGATCGAAGGTCTTTTATCAATACAGGCCGGCGAGAACCCAAGAGTTATCGAGGAAAAACTGAAGTCGTTCCTGGCGCCGGGTGATCGCGGATCAAGCAGCGGCGAAGAAGGGGGAGGCGAAGAGTAGTGGCAAAACGTAAAGAAGAAGAGCCACCAAAAGGCGCGCCCGCGTGGCAATCGACCTTTGCGGACCTGATGAACCTTCTGCTGTGCTTCTTCGTTATGCTTTTCGCTATGTCAACGATCGACGCACAGAAGTTTGCGCTGGTTGCGGCTAGTTTTTCACAGACATTTTCAATATTTGATTCGGGCGGATCATCGCTCCTTGAAGGACTCCTGATCAACAACGGTGTTTCACAGCTCTCACAGCTTGACGTATATATGAACACTATGGGTCAGGCAGCATCAGCCGAGGAAGAATCGGATGATATGTACAAGAAGTTCGATGATAAGGTTGACGAAGTCCAACAGGAAATGCTCAAGCAGAATGAGCAGCTCGCCGAGAAGATAGAAGAGGCTTTGCAGGAGCAGAACCTTGACGGTGACATAGATGTTGACTTTACATCGCAGTACGTTGAGCTCACACTTAACGGTGCGCTTCTCTTTGATTCAGGTAAAGCCGAGCTGAAGAGCGAGGCAATGCCTCTTATGGAGAAGGTTGGAATGATACTTCAGAAGTATGCGGAGTCAACGATCGAAGTTGAGGGACATACCGATAACGTTCCGATCCATACTGCAAGATTTGCCAACAACAACGAGCTTTCAAGCGCCAGAGCGCTTTCGGTGTTTGATTATCTCATTGAGCACACGAACCTCATTCCCGCAAATATCAAGCACTCGGGAAGAGGTGAGTATATACCGGTTGCAGACAATTCGACAGCCGAGGGGCGCGCCAAGAACAGACGCGTTGAGATCAAGATATACAATCCCCTGGCTGCCCCGTAGGAGGAGAGGCATAAATGAAAAAGAATCTGATGTCGGTCATCATACTGGCGCTTGTTGCAGTCAACGTCGTGCTGACCGGAATAATCATGTTTTCGACGGTATCGGCAAACCGCAAGACCATCGCACTTGTGGATGATATCGCGGCGATCCTCAATCTTGAACTTGAGAGCAATTCAAGCGCCGAGGAAGTTGCTGCCGAGGAAATGGTGCTTCCCGAGAATTCGGAGGTGTACGATATAGCCGATCCGATGACTGTAGCGCTGAAGGATTCCGGAGACGGCAAGGATCATTACGCACTGTGTTCGGTATCGTTCTCGATCAATACACAGCATGAGGACTACAAGACGTATCAGCCGATGCTCGCAGCAAAAGAGAGTAAGATCAAGAGCGAGATCATCGAAGTTGTCGGCGGTTATACAAAAGAGCAGGCACAGGCTGACGTACATGAAATAGAACAGGCGATCCTGTCAAAGGTTCAGGCGATGTTTGATTCGACGTTCGTGTATGAAGCGTACTTTAGAGATATCAAATTCCAGTAAGGGATTTTCAATCATAGCATCAAAATGATTTTACGATGCGGGGAGTGAGGTGAGCTCGGGATGGGCGAAGTTCTCTCGCAAAATGAGATTGACAGTCTGCTTCAGGCTCTGAGCTCAGGCGAACTTGACGCGGAAGACATCAATTCCATTGACGAGCGATCGGCGAAAAGCTACGATTTCAGACGCCCGGCCAAATTTTCAAAAGAGCATCTTCGAACACTTGAGATAATATTTGAACATTACGGACGACTGCTTTCGACAAACCTTCCGGTATATCTTCGCAAGAATATCCAGGTAAGTGTTGTCAACTCGGAAGCATGTACGTTCTCCGAATTTTCAACGGCTCTTGCCAACCCGGTACTTCTGGCAGTCGTGAACTTCGATCCGCTCGGCGGAAATGTTCTTCTCGAGATAGCAGCCAATCTGGGATATGCGATAATCGACAGAATGCTCGGTGGGCAGGGAAATCCGCTTGATAAGAGCAGAGACTTTTCGGAAATAGAACGGTCGATCATAGACAAGATCATAACGGTGTGTGTACAGCTCTTAAGGGAGCCGTGGAAGAACGTTACGGAGATCAATCCTTATCTTGAGAGAGTTGAGACCAATCCGCAGTTCGCACAGATAATAGCACCATCGGAAATGATCGCGATCATCACGATCAATGTCAAGATAGGTGATGTCGAAGGACTGATGAACGTGTGTCTTCCTTATTTCACACTCGAGTCGGTCATGGATAAACTGAATACGAAGTACTGGTTCGCGAACATGAAGGACAACAGCGGTGAGGAGTTTGGCGAACATATCGAGACGGTCATCAGAAAGATATCAATGCCGATAAGGGCTGTTCTCGGAAAGAGTACGATAACGGTCAGCGATTTTGTGAATCTTCAGCTTGGGGATATAATAAAGCTCGGAAGCAAAGTCGATTCACAGCTTGATGTATATGTAGGAAATCTACAGAAATTCAAAGCCTTGCCCGGAACGTCGAGAGACGGCTACGCGGTAAGAGTTACGGAAGTATTAAGAGAGGAGGAGAAATAGAGTATGGACGGAATGTTGTCGCAAGATGAAATAAATGCTCTGCTAAGCGGCGGAATACCTGATGCACCGGCCGCAGATGCCTCCACCGATGCTCCCGCAGATGCGCCTGCAGAAGATGCAGCGCCTGCAGCAGCCGGTCCTACCGAGTCTCTTACGGATGATGAAAAAGATGCGATCGGCGAGGTTGCCAACATCAGCATGGGCACAAGCGCTACAACGCTTTACTCGCTCGTCAACCGGAAGGTTAACATCACAACCCCCGTTGTTGACATGGCCACGTGGGATTCGATCGTAAACGAGTACGAGAGGCCGTGCGTGTTCATCAAGATCAAATACACAGAGGGTCTTGAAGGCACCAACATCTTGATACTGAAGGAACATGATGTTAAGATCATAACTGACCTTATGATGGGCGGTGACGGTACCAACATCGAAGAGACAGAGCTGTCGGATATACACCTTTCCGCGATCTCGGAAGCGATGAACCAGATGATGGGTTCGAGCGCAACATCTCTTTCATCGATGCTCGGCCGGATGATCGATATCAGCCCTCCGGAAGCAAACCTTGTGGATGTGGCAGGTCTTGAAAAACAGGAGGATATTTCTTCCTTCCTTCTCGGGACATTTGTCAGGATCACATTCAAGATGCAGATCGGGGACCTGGTTGACAGTAAGATCATGCAGTTGTATCCTATTGACTTTGCAAAGAGTCTGTATGATTACTTCATGGATTCACAGGAGCCCGAAGCCCCGCCGGCACCGGAACCGGCAGCACCGCAGATGGCAGCACCTTCGATGGGAGCTCCAAGCAGCGGACAGAGCATGGGCGCACCGCAGATGGCACCTCCTTCAATGGGAGCTCCCGCAATGGGAATGCCTTCGATGGGAGCCCCGGGAATGGATTTCGGGATGGGAATGGGCATGCAGCCTCAGATGGGCGCAGCACCTCAGATGGGCATGCCGATGCCGAACATAAATATTCAGCCTGCAAGCTTTACACCGTTCTCAACGGACGTAAATGCAATGCAAAGTCAGGAGAATATAGCTCTTATCAAAGACGTACCTCTTGAGGTCACTGTAGAATTAGGCAGGACAAGTAAAGCAATTTCTGATATACTAGACTTTGCACCGGGTACTATCATAGAACTTGATAAGATCGCCGGAGAACCTGTAGACGTTCTTGTAAACGGCAAACTTGTAGCAAAAGGTGAGGTAGTAGTAATTGAAGAAAACTTCGGTGTAAGAGTTACCGAAATTATCAATTAACCAAGATAGAGGAGAAAAACGATGGCAAAAAACATTCTTATCTGTGATGATGCAGCATTCATGCGCATGATGATCAAGGACATTCTCTCAAAGAACGGTTACAACGTTGCGGGAGAAGCAGAGAACGGTGCCAAGGCTGTTGAGAAATACGCCGAGCTTAAGCCTGACCTTGTACTCATGGACATCACGATGCCTGAGATGGATGGTATTCAGGCACTCAAAAAGATCAAGGAATCAGACCCGTCTGCACTTGTTATCATGTGCTCTGCAATGGGTCAGCAGGCTATGGTTATCGAATCGATCCAGGCCGGTGCCAAGGACTTTATCGTTAAGCCTTTCCAGGCAGACAGAGTTATAGAGGCCGTTAAAAAAGTCGTAGGATAACGATATGATACTTGCGACCTTGGACAGGGCAGAAAGCTTTACGCAGTTTCTGACCGTGATTTTGGTATTCCTTTTGGTGTTGGCTCTGACATATCTGACAACACGATTCGTAGGTAATTACCAGAAGGTACGAAGCGCCAACAGAAACTTTGAGATAATAGAAACGTGCAGGATCACTAACGGCAAGTATCTTCAGATCGTCAAGATCGGCGAGAAGTATGTGGTCATAGGGATCGGTAAGGACGACATCACAAAAATATGTGAGCTGTCCCCTGAGGATGTAAAACCCGTGACCGAGAATGCACCCGGACAGTCGGTTGAGGCATTCAAAGCCATTTTTGATAAAGCCAGGGAAAAGATCAAAGGCGGCAAAGAAAATGAGAAATAGCGGTAGCATTGGGGGCAGAAGAGCATTGATGATCTTTTGCTTCCTTGCGTATTTAATGACGTTTTTCTTTATGTCACCCACAAATACATACGCCAGCGAAGTAAATGATCTCGGGATCACCAGGGATGAGGAACCTTCCCGTCCCACGGTCATAAGAGAGCCGGGAACAGCCGAGGATGCTGACGATATAAGAGAACTGAACGTATCCAACAATCTGTCGATCACATATACTGATCAGCAGGGAAATCTGTCGGGAACGCTCAGAATACTCATCATATTAACACTTGTTGCAATGGCACCTTTCCTCGTGATAATGATGACATCATTCACGAGGATACTCATTGTACTTCATTTTGTCAGATCGGCCATCGGTACCCAGACAGCACCGCCAAACCAGGTGCTTGTAGGACTGACCCTGTTTCTGACATTTTTTATTATGAACCCCGTGATCACGGACATAAACACAAATGCCGTCAAACCGTTTGAAGCCGGTGAGATGACACAGGAGGAATTTGTGGATGCAGCGCTCACTCCTCTTCGCGAATTCATGTATCCGCAGACCCAGACAAAGGATGTCCGTCTTTTCATGGATATCGCCAAGATAGACAGCGTCGAGTCGATAGATGACATCCCGACACGTGTTCTCGTGCCCGCATTTGTCATCAGCGAGCTGAGAAGGGCGTTCATCATAGGATTTTTGATATACATACCGTTTATTGTCATAGACATGGTGGTGGCGTCAACGCTGATGTCGATGGGTATGATGATGCTGCCGCCGACAACGATCTCGATGCCGTTTAAGATACTGCTGTTCGTTCTTGCGGACGGATGGAATCTTGTAATCGGGAACCTTGTAAAAACATTCTACTAGCGTCTTTTCCGGCAAATTGGAAATGGTTCGAGACGCGAATGGAGGGGAATATCATGATGGATATCGACAACGTTACAACGATCACACGTACCGCGCTGTACACGATCATCAAATGCGCATCCCCGATGCTGCTCGTATCTCTTGTTATAGGTCTGACCGTAAGTATCTTCCAGACGATAACATCGATCCAGGAGCAGACGCTTACGTTTGTTCCGAAGGTCATAGGGATATTTGCTTCGATCATGATACTCGGACACTGGATGCTCAACGAGATCGTGCAGTACACGCAGGAACTGTGGAACGGTTTTTCACTGTACATCAGGTAAAAGATGCTCGATCAAACCTTTACTTTTGAAGATCTGGAATTTTTCCTGCTCGTGTTTGCGAGAGTATCGGCATTCATGTTCGTTGCGCCGTTCTTCTCAATGTCAAATACGCCGAGAAGACTCCGCGCAGGATTTTCGCTGCTGCTGGCAGTGCTGCTTGCAGGTGTTCTTGAAGATCGCAGCGTTCCCGCATATTCGACCGTGCTCGGGTATTCGATGATAGTCCTGAAGGAGACCGCGACCGGACTCATCATCGGGCTTGGTGCAAACATGTGCATGTCGATAGTGCATTTTGCCGGAAAGGTCGCGGACATGGAAGTGGGACTGTCCATGGTCCAGCTGTTCGATCCGATGACGCGTGAAGGCACCGGTTTCATGGGAACGTTTTACCAGTATATACTTGTGCTGATCATGCTCGTCACGAACATGCATTACTATTTTCTGCGGGCACTTGTCGAGACATTCAATCTGATCCCGATAGGCGGCGCGAAGTTCTCTTCAGAGAAGATAATGATAACAATGGTGCAGTTCCTGACCGATTTCATAACGATATCGTTCAGACTGTGTCTTCCGATAGTTGCGGCGATGCTGCTCCTTAACGCGATACTCGGAGTGCTTGCCAAGACGGCACCGCAGATCAACATGTTTTCCGTCGGTATCCAGATAAAGATCATCGTCGGACTGGGGATCCTGTTTCTGACCATAGGTACAATACCGAGCGCATCCGAGTTCATCTTCAAAGAGATGCGAATCATGGTCACTGCGATGGTCAATTCGATGAGGTAGCACCGACAGCTGTAAGGTGCGGTCACGGGGAAATACATGACGAAAAAGGGGAGAGTCATTCAACAGGATAAGGACATTAAGGTTCAGATGCTTCTGCGTCTCGACCTTCAGCTCTTTGCGAAGGAAGGTCCGGGAGGAGAGAAGACCGAACCGGCTACGGAGAAGAAACTATCCGACGCCAGAAAGGAAGGACAGGTTGCCAAGAGCCGTGAGCTCGGTCAGGCACTTGCTCTTTTGTCGCTTTTTGTCGTACTGAAGATATGGGCGGGATCGATCGGCCACAATTTCATCAACGGCTTCCGTACTAACTATACGCGGATGAAGGAGATGACAACGCTTGTGGGCGGCGAGATCTCCGTCAAGGATTTCTGCAGGCTGCTCAATTCCAACATTGTCAATATGGCATTGATCGTAGCTCCCGTATTTGCCGCCGCGTTTGCGGTCGCGTTCATTTCCGACGTTGTCCAGGTCAAGTGGCAGCCCACGGCCAAACCTCTCACTCCCAAGTTTTCGAAGATCAATCCGATCAACGGATTCAAGAAGATATTTTCGAAAGACAAGATCGTAGAGCTGTTAAAATCACTCGTTAAGCTCGTTCTTCTCGGGTACATGGCGTACTCGACACTAAAGGGTGAATTCTCGGTGCTGTTCGCGCTCTTTGACATGGAGCTTTCAAATGCGATCAGGGTGATCGGTGATATCGCGATAAATCTCGGACTGAAGATAAGTGCTCTTTATATCGTCATCGGATTTGCGGACTTCGGATACCAGAAGTGGAAGTTTGCCGAAGACATGAAGATGACCAAGCAGGAAGTCAAGGATGAATGGAAGAATGCTGAAGGAGATCCTGCGGTTAAAGGAAAACAGAAGCAGAGGATGATGGAGGCATCACGAAGAAGAATGATGCAGGCTGTTCCGTCTGCGGATGTCGTCATCACAAACCCGACGCACTTTGCTGTTGCAATAAAATACGACGTCAACATTTTCGACGCGCCTTACGTTGTTGCAAAGGGTGAGGATTTTCTTGCAGCCCGCATCAAGGAAAGAGCCGCCGAGGCAGGGGTTGAGATCGTCGAGAACAAACCCCTCGCAAGAATGCTTTACTATAACGTGGATCTCGGAACTCCGATACCGCCGGAGCTTTACCAGACGGTCGCCGAAATCCTCGCTGCTATTTACAACGCTCGAAAGATAAGTTAAACGGGAGGGAGGTGAAAAGCCATGAAGAAGTTTGCTGTTGCCGACATAGGTGTGGCACTGTATCTTCTTTGCGCTTTTGTTTTCCTCATAGTCCCGATCCCTTCGTTTGTTCTGGACATTGCTCTTGCGGCCAACATCTCGATCGCATTTGCGGTTCTGTTCAACACGATGTTCGCAAAAGAAGTTCTGGACATGTCATTCTTCCCGACGCTTTTGCTGTTCACGACGATATTCCGTATATCGCTTAACGTCTCTTCAACAAGACTGATCCTTGCGACGGGTTCACCCGGAAACGTCGTCGAGACATTCGGCTCGTTCGTCGGTGGCGGTGACCTCGTAATGGGAACCATCGTATTTATAATCCTTATCATCATCCAGTTCATGGTCATCAACAAAGGTTCTGAAAGAGTTGCCGAGGTAACGGCAAGATTCACCCTTGACGCCATGCCCGGTAAACAGATGGCTATCGATGCCGATCTTAACACCGGAGCGATAACGGATGAGGAAGCAAAAGCAGCACGTGCCAAGATCCAGGAGGAGTCAAGCTTCTTCGGATCCATGGATGGTGCGGTCAAGTACGTAAAGGGAGACGCGACAGCCGGTCTTATCATCACGTTCGTTAACATCATCGGAGGCATCGCGATGGGAATGCTCCGTCAGGGCCTTGATTTTAACGGAGCCATACAGAAGTACACGATACTGACTATCGGTGACGGACTTGTATCACAGATCCCCTCGCTTCTTATCTCGCTTTCAACAGGTATACTTGTCACGAAGGGATCAAAGGAAGCCGACTTCGGAAACGTTATCGTATCGCAGCTTTTCGGTCTTCCCAAGGCGTTGTATTTTGTCGGCGGAGTCATCTGTTTTCTCGGTGTCGTAACGCCCCTTTCGATGATCCTGTTCTTAACGATCGGACTTCTGTTCATCATCGGAGGAAGGATCGTTGCAAACAACATAGAAATATCCAAGACGGAGAAGTCCGTAGAGACGATGGAGGAAGAAGCGGAGGAAGTCCGGAAACCGGAAAATGTCGTGTCGCTTTTGCAGGTTGATCCGATCGAGCTTGAGTTCGGTTACGGTATCATTCCTCTTGCGGATGTCAATCAGGGCGGTGACCTTCTCGACCGAGTCGTTATGATACGTCGTCAGGTAGCACTTGAACTCGGTACCGTTGTCCCGATCATCAGACTTCGAGATAACATACAGCTCAATCCCAACCAGTACATCATCAAGATAAAAGGTATACAGGTAAGCGAAGGTGAGATACTGTTCGACCACTACATGGCGATGAACCCCGGATTTGTCGAAGAGGAGATATCGGGTATATCTACATTCGAGCCGTCGTTCCATCTGCCTGCACTGTGGATCACGGAATCACAGAGAGAGCGTGCGGAAAGTCTCGGCTATACAGTTGTCGATCCTCCTTCGATCATCGCAACACACCTTACCGAAGTTATCAGGCAGCATATTTCCGAACTGCTCACGCGTCAGGATGTTCAGAACCTTATCAACAACATCAAAGAGACAAACCCGTCGCTTGTTGATGAACTGACACCCAAGCTTCTGGGACTCGGTGAGATACAGAAGGTTCTCCAGAACCTGCTGAAGGAAGGCATCTCGATCAGAGACCTTCTGTCGATATTCGAAACACTTGCTGATCACGCTACGGTCACACGGGATACGGACGTTCTTACGGAGTATGTCAGACAGAGTCTTAAGCGTGCGATATCGGCAAAATATTTTGCGGCTAATGAGGCTACGAGCGTGGTGACTCTGGATCCTAAGATCGAGCAGGAGATAATGAACTCGGTCAAGCAGACTGAACAGGGTGCATACCTTACGCTTGATCCCGAGAGGACGAAGGAGATAATGAACTCCGTCGGAGAAGAGGTATCTAAGCTTGAGAACCTCGGCAGGAATCCGATAGTGATAACATCCCCGATCGTCAGGATGTATTTCAAAAAACTTACGGAAGATTACTATCCGGATCTAATTGTAGTATCATATAATGAGATTGATTCAAACGTTGAATTGCAATCAGTCGGAATGGTGACGGCATAAGATGATAATCAAGAAGTTTCAGGCAAGAACAGAAGAAGAGGCAGTATCGGCTGCAAAGATGGAGATGGGCGAGAACGTTGTCATCATGAGTTCGCGTGCGCTCAATAAAAAGGGCCTTTTCGGCTTTCTGAAAAAACCGGCTGTTGAGGTCACGGTCGGAATGGAGGAGGAGAGTGAAAAGCCCACGGAGAATCCGTTCTCGATGCTTGCAAAGAAAAGCATAAACCGCGGACTTGCACCCTCAGCAAAACAGGTGCTTCCCGATGAGCCTGAGGACGAGGAGGAGATTGACCGTAACGAAAAAGTCATAGAGCAGAGACTTGACAGCCTCCAGTCACTTCTTGAAAAGCAGTTCACGAAAAATATCGAAAAGGATGAGTTTGAGAAGAGCGCCGACGAGGAAGATTCATCGGTAGCATTCCTTAAGCTCATTTACAACACTCTCATCGACAACGAAGTTGCAGAGAAATATGCGAACGAACTTCTCGATGAGATAGGTAAGATCAACACGCAGAAAGCAAGTGTTGATTTCATTCTCGGAAACATATACCAGAAGATGATATTAAAGTTCGGCCAGCCGGTAACGATACCGCTTGGTCTGGAACGCCAGCGTGTGATTTTCTTCATAGGCCCTACCGGAGTCGGCAAGACAACAACGATAGCAAAGCTTGCATCAAAGCTCGTTGTCGATCACAAAAAAAAGGTCGTGCTTTTGACAACTGATACGTACAGGGTCGCGGCTGCCGAGCAGCTCAAGACGTATGCGTCAATCCTTGATGTTCCGTTCAGGGTTATCTATACTGAAGATGAGATGATGGGCGCCGTGAAGGACTACAGGGAATACGATTATATCCTTGTCGATACGGCGGGCCATTCGCAGCATAACGAGGACCAGAAAGATTCGATGGCACATTTCCTCAGAAGCGTTGATGATACGGTCGACAAAGACACGTATCTTGTTGTGAGCGCAACGACAAAGTACCGTGATCTTCTTGCCATCGCCGATGCATATTCGGAGTTCACCGATTACAAGCTTATCTTCACGAAGCTTGATGAAACGACTACACTCGGAAACCTTTTCAATCTCTGCATGCACACGGGCGCGTCGATGTCCTATGTAACATGCGGGCAGAACGTTCCCGACGATATTGAAGTATTCTCGCCGCAGTCAACCGTCAAACAGCTCCTGGGAGGAAAGTGATGGATCAGGCAGAAGGACTTCGCAATATAATAAAACAGAGTGCGATCCAGAGCCGTCCCGCAGCACGCGTGATCACCGTCACGAGCGGAAAGGGCGGGGTCGGAAAATCAAATGTTTCGATCAATCTTGCCGTACAGTTTCGCCGTCTCGGAAAAAAGGTTATAATATTTGATGCGGACTTTGGCATGGCGAACATTGAGGTCATGTTCGGTGCGATCCCGAAGCACAATCTCGCCGATCTTATCTATCACGGCAAGAACATCCGCGAGATCATCACGATGGGACCGATGGATATCGGGTTCATCTCGGGCGGATCGGGGATCGCGAGTCTGTCGAATCTCGGGAAGGATTACATTGATTATCTTATCAAGAATCTTGCCGAGCTCGATCTTCTGGCCGATGTGATCATCATAGATACAGGTGCGGGAATCAGCGATGCGGTGCTTGAATTCCTGGTCGCGAGCGGAGAGATACTTCTTGTCACGACTCCCGAACCGACATCGATCACGGATTCGTATTCGCTTCTTAAGGCGCTAAACCGTCATCCGAAGTTTGACCGCAATAACACCGCGATCAAGGTTGTCGCAAACAAGGTTGGATCGTTCGATGAAGGAAGGCAGCTATATACGAAGCTCAACGCGGTCGTGAACAGATATCTGAAGATACCGCTCATGCTGATCGGGGTCATTCCAGAAGATCACGAACTTGTCAAAGCGGTCATGCAGCAGATGCCGATATCGATCCAGAACCCGAACGCCAAGGCAGCGCAGGCATTCAATGATCTTGCAACGGCACTTGCGACAAATGCTACGGATCCCGTGTACCACAAGCGCGGCATGTCCGGATTCTTCGCTTCGATGATAAGGGGAAACAGATAACAATACTACTTGAGAGAGGGAAAAATCATGATTTCCAAATTTGTTCAGATAGGCAATAAGATAGAGATCGAATCCATCAAGAAGACGACGGATGAGCTCGGAGAAGTAACAAGGAAGACATACCGCAGCGAGCTTTACGACATCGAGTCCGAAGACATCATCAAGATCGCGATGCCGATGGAACAGACCAAGATCGTTCTTCTGCCGGTGGATGCCGAATACAGCCTTTGCTTCTATACTCCGAACGGACTGTATCAGTGTCTTGCAAGAGTTGTTGAGAGATACAAGAGCAACAACCTGTTTGTGCTCTCGATGGAGCTTGAGACCGATCTTCAGAAGTATCAGAGAAGAGAGTATTACCGTCTGAACACCGTGCTTGACATGAAGAGCAAGGCTATAGATCCCAACACACAGAATCCCGGGCTGGAGCAGGTACAGTTCATCGATACGGATCTTACGTTTGACAACGGTACGATGGTTGATATTTCGGGTGGCGGAGCCAGATTCATCTCCAAAGTCCAGTATGCGGAAGGATCTCTGATCAGGTTTGTGTTCTCGCTCTTTGTAAATGGCGAGGTTACGGAATACAAGCTTGTCGGAAAGGTATTAAAATCAAGTCCGATGGAGAATAAGGAAGAATCGTTCGAGAATCGTATCCAGTTCGTCAACATGGTGAACGATGACCGTGAAAGTATCATAAAATATATATTTGAAGAGGAAAGAAAGCAAAGACACCGCGAAAGAGGCACACTTTAGAACAATAACAACTGTTCTTGCGGCATAAATAAGGGGTTTTTGGAGGAAAAATGAAGAAAAAAATTCTCATCATCGATGACTCTGCACTCATGAGAAGGGTGTTTTGTGATATAATCAATTCCGATGACAGGTTTGAGGTTGTAAATACTGCAACCGACGGTGCCGAAGGCTTCAAGTTCATTTGCCAGAAGCAGTTTGACGCGGTCGTTCTCGATGTATACATGCCGAGAATGACGGGTTTGCAGCTTCTTGAGGAAATGCAGAAGTCACACGTGAGTGCCCGTATCCTGATGGCCAGCACCACGACAGGTGAAGGAGCCAGAGAGACGCTCGATGCCCTCTCACTCGGAGCTATTGATTTTATCAAAAAGCCTGAGAACGTGGCAGATACGAGAAAGGAAAACTTTTCCAAACGTTTTCTCGAACTTTTGAATGTTGTGGCAAATGCTCCAATGCCGAAGTTTGGCGGAGCAGTGGCTGCGTCAAAGGCGGGCGGCGAGAAGCCCCACACTTTCACCAAACGTTTCGATGTCAACATCCACACTACCGCAGAGCGGATCGCTTCAGACCGTGCGGCGGCAGCGGGTACGGCTAAACCGGCTGCTTCGGCTCCGGCAGATGTCAAACTTCGACACGTTGAACACAAGGGGCACAAGAGAATTGTGGCTATTGCCAGTTCCACCGGCGGACCAAGAGCACTGCAGGATGTTATTCCTTATCTTCCCGCAACACTTCCGGTCCCGGTACTTCTCGTACAGCACATGCCTCAGGGCTTTACGGCATCACTTGCGGACAGACTCAATGAGATATCGAAGATCGCGGTCAGCGAAGCGCGCGAAGGAGATATGCTCGCTCCCGGTCATGTGTATATCGCTCCCGGCGGTAAGCACATGAAGGTTGAAAAGAAAGGCAATGCCCACTACATCAAGTACGGGGATGAGCCGACCAGGGAAGGAGTCAAGCCGAGCGCGAACTACATGTACGAATCGCTTGTTGACTGCGATTACGACGAGGTCATATGCGTGGTTATGACCGGAATGGGCGCCGACGGTACAGCGGGTATAAAAAATCTCGACCTGAAAAAACAGACATACATCATCGCGCAGGACCAGGACACTTCTACAGTGTATGGTATGCCAAAGGCCATAGCCCAGACGGGCCTGGTCAGCGAAGTCGTTCCGCTCAAGGAATTGGCGGGACAGATCACTAAGAACGTGGGGGTACGTTAATTATGGATGTAAGCCAGTATCTTGGAATTTTCCTCGATGAAACAAACGAACATTTACAGACTCTTTCGGACCAGCTGATGATCCTTGAGAATGAGCCCGAGAACGAAGATACCATTAATGAGATCTTCCGTGCGGCGCATTCCCTTAAAGGTATGGCCGGAACAATGGGTTACAAGAGGATGCAGAATCTGACCCATGACATGGAGAATGTATTCTCCGAAGTCCGCAACGGCAAGATCAAGGTTGACGGACACATGGTAGATATCCTGTTCCAGGCTCTTGATGCCCTTGAAGAGTACAGGGAGAACATTTCTGAAAACCAGGATGAAGGTACGAACGACAATGAGCCTATCATCAAGGAACTTCAGGCCATCCTAAACGGCGAGGCAGGAGGCGGTGATGCTGCACCTGCAAAAGAGAGCGCCAAGAAGGATGAGGCAAAGGATGCTGCCAAGGAAGAGGCTGCAGCACCCGCAGCATCAGGCGATGAAGGCAAGTGGAACGATATCGTTCTTCACGAGCCTGAGCAGCATGTCATTTCTGAGGCTATCAAGAACAATTCCAAAGTTTTCGGTATTACGGTATATATTCAGGAGTCATGTATCCTTAAGGCTGCAAGAGCATTCCTTGTGTTCAAGGCACTCGAGGAGATGGGTGAGGTCATCACTTCAGAACCGAGCGTTCAGGATATAGAAGACGAAAAGTTTGATTTTGATTTCTCATTGTATTTTGTTACGGAAGCTGAGATCGACAAGGTTAAGGAAGCAGTGATGAGCGTTTCCGAGATTGATCATGTCATTGCCGATGTTATCGATATGGACAAGGCAAAGATCGCCAGTGAGGATGACGAGGAAGAGCCGGCTAACGCACATACGGAAGAGCATACGGAAACGGCAGCTCCCGCAGCTGCGCCTCCTTCGACTTCAAACGCACCCGCACCTGCAGCAAAGGATACAAAGGGCGGTGACAATAAGAAGAACGCTGCGAACAAGCCTGCAGTCAACAGGACAGTCCGTGTTGATATCGAAAAGCTCGATGTTCTCATGAACCTTGTTTCCGAGCTTATCATCGCAAAGAATTCACTTGTAAGTTTCGCAACGAGTGAGAATTCACATTCGGGATTCAATGAGCAGATCGAATACCTTGAAAGCGTAACAACAAACCTTCATGAGTCGGTCATGAAAGTTCGAATGGTTCCTATCGAGAGCGTTGTCAACAAGTTCCCTCGTATGATCAGGGATCTTTCCAAGAAGCTTGATAAGCAGATGGAACTTCATATGTCCGGTGAAGAGACAGAACTTGACCGTACCGTTGTTGATGAGATCGGTGATCCTCTGATGCACCTTCTTCGTAACAGTGCGGACCATGGACTTGAGCACATTGATCTTCGTCGTGAACGCGGCAAGAGCGATGTCGGACAGATCTTCCTTGATGCATATCAGGATGGTAACAACGTTGTCATCGAAGTAAGAGATGACGGTAACGGTATTGATACAGAGGCTGTAAAGAGAAAGGCCATCGAGCGTGGCACGATCACACCGGAGCAGGGCGAGACGATGAGCGAGAAGGAGATCATAGATCTTCTGTTCCTTCCGAGCTTCTCAACGGCAAAGGTTGTATCGGACGTTTCGGGACGAGGAGTCGGTCTTGATGTCGTCAGATCCAAGATAGGTGCTCTCGGCGGTGACGTATCCGTTAAGACAAAGCTTGGCGAAGGAAGTACATGGACTATCCGTCTTCCGCTTACACTTGCCATCATCCAGGCTCTCATGGTCGTTGTCGGCGGTGAGAAATATGCGATCTCACTCGGAAGTATCCAGACTATCGAAGATGTTGCCGAAGAAGATATCAAGTATGTTGAGGCAAGAGAAGTCATCAACCTTCGTGATACGGTTATCCCTATCATCAGACTCAGAGACATTCTCGGTGTTGAGACCGAAAAGCCGCAGAGTTCCAACATGGTCGTTATCATCGTCAAGAAGGGCGACCAGCTTGCAGGACTTGTTGTCGACGAACTCATCGGTCAGCAGGAGATCGTTATCAAGTCTCTCGGTAAATACATTAACTGCAGTTCGCGTCTGATATCCGGTGCGACGATCCTCGGTGACGGTGAGGTTGCGCTGATACTTGATGCCAACGTTCTGATATAGGAGGTAATCAAATGGATGCATTAAACATTGCCAGAGAATATGATACTGTTCAGTATATCGTCATCAAGATCGGCGAGGAGCAGTACGGTATTGATATAAGTTATATCGACAACATAGTCAGGATGCAGAGCATCACGAGAGTTCCCGATGTGCAGCCTTATTTTGCGGGCGTTATCAACATCCGCGGTGAGGTGGTTCCGGTAATGAGCCTTCGTCTCAAGATGGGACTTGAGCCTGACGAATATGTGAACAAAACGAGGATCATCATTGTCAAGCTTGAGAACAACGCTCCGATCGGACTCATCGTTGATGAGGTCAAAGAGGTTGTAACTCTCGACGAGACTTCGATCGACGAAGTGATCCGTGACAGTAAGGTGGATGAAACGTACATCAACGGGATCGGCAAGAACGGTGATACACTTATCTCACTGCTCGATCTTAACGCGGTTATAAGCGAGAAGGATAATTCATAATATGGCAAAAGTTGATCTTAACAACATGGAAGGAGTATATTTCGATGTACTCCGTGAAATAGGAAACATCGGAGCCGGAAATGCAACAACGGCTCTCGCACAGATGCTCGGCACCAAGGTCGACATGCATGTTCCGAAGGTCGATCTTCTTGAGTTCTCGGAGGTTGGCGAAGCCATGGGTGGCGAAGAGCAGATCATGGCAGGTATCTACCTTGTCGTTGAAGGTGATATCTCGGGATCGATCATGTTCCTTCTGGAAAAATCATCTGCCAAGTCTCTTGTTGCCAAGTTGATGGGAACACCGAACGAAGATCCGGACGGTGAGTTCGATGAGATGCAGCTGTCGGCATTAAAGGAGATCGGTAATATCATTACCGGTTCATATCTGTCGTCGCTGTCGACTCTTACAAACCTGAACATCTATCCTTCGCCTCCGGATATTTCGATCGATATGTGCGGCGCGATCCTTTCCGTGCCTGCGATCGAGTTCGGAACACTTGGAGACAAGATGCTCCTCATCGCAACGGAGTTTACGGACGATGTGAAGCTTGAAGGGTATTTCATCCTTGTTCCGGATCTTGAGTCCTATGATAAGATTCTTTCATCACTCGGAATGTGATTATAAAGGCAGAGGATAGTTAATGAGTGAAATGATTAAGGTGGGCATGGCTGACCTGAAGCTGTGCAAAGCACCTGATGCCATAACAACACTTGGTCTGGGATCGTGTGTCGGTATCGCCATAAGGGATCCGATAACAAAGGTCGGCGGACTGGCACATATAATGCTACCTGACAGTACGCAGTTTTCGGGTAATGTCAATATCCCGAAGTACGCGGATACCGGTGCGAAGGAACTGGTGAAACAGATCGTTGCAGCGGGCGGTAACAGGACACGGCTTGTTGCAAAGATAGCGGGCGGAGCCCAGATGTTCGCGTTCCAGAGCAAGAACGAGATGACCGCGGTGGGACAGCGTAACGTTGAAGCCGTCAAGAAGGTGCTCGCTGAACTGAAGATACCGATCCTTGCAAGTGATACCGGACTGAACTTCGGTCGTACCGTTGAGTTTTATCCCGAGACAGGAGATTACATCATCAAAGCTGTCGGAAAGGGAGTCAAGACAATATAATGAACACGAAGAAGATACCTGCCCTTGTAATGCTGGCAGGAGGTTCGGTAACAGCGATAGTTTCGGTTATCAACCGGTACGAGCTTTTGGACATGCTTACGTATATACTGATAACACTGATCGTGTTTCTGATAATCGGTATAGCAGTCAAGCTGATATTTGATTCGTTCCATATTGAAGAGCCGGATGAAGACAGGGTCGATGACGATGGGGAAGTCGTCGAGAAAACCGAGATTCCGGACGGTGAAGAAAATGCAGAGGATGCAGAAGCCGCTTTATCCGAAGAGGGAGAAAAAGATGATGAAGCCGGCGCATAGGGGGGCTCATGGATGACAAAGGAAAAATGAAGTTATGGAAGGATTATTCAACCAATCCTTCACCGGAACTTCGGGAAAAACTGATACTGGAGTATGCTCCGCTTGTTAAGCTTGTGGCGGGGCGTCTTTCTATGTATCTGGGTTATAATGTCGAGTACGACGATCTGTGCGGATACGGCATATTCGGACTGATCGATGCGATCGACAAATTCGATGCGAAAAAGGACGTCAAGTTCGAGACATACGCTTCACTCAGGATCAGAGGATCGATCCTTGATCAGATCAGAAAGATGGACTGGATCCCGAGGACCGTTCGTCAGCGTCAGAAACAGATAAGCGCCGCGATATCCGAGGTCGAGTCGCAGACCGGCAAGACCGCAACGGATGAACAGGTAGCCATGGCACTCGGTATTACCGAGGAAGAGTATGCCGGCTGGCAGGCGCAGATGAACGTGACCAACATAGTATCGCTCGATGATTTTGTAGAACAGGGAAGTGACGTAGCGGATAACAGGGGACTGTCATCACAGATGGCCCGTCCCGAAGAACATATCGAAAACGAAGAACTCAAGAAGATGCTGGCGGATTCGCTCAATCTTCTTACCGAAAAAGAGAGAACTGTCGTGGTCCTGTACTATTATGAGGAACTGACACTTAAGGAAATAAGCAATGTTCTTGAGGTATCGGAATCAAGGGTTTCGCAGCTTCATACAAAAGCCCTCGGCAAGATGAAGACAAAGTTAGGTAACTACATGGGCATTCTTACAACGTGAGGACACTATTATGAAAAACGGTTATTTCAAGCTGCAGTTCACAGACAACGAATCTTACGTCAGTTTATTTCCGCCGACGGACGGAGGCGCGCCGATACAGGTCGACGAGCTTCGTGATTATCTTGTCGCAAAGGGTTTTCCGGGTGTTGACGTCGTAGTTCTCAAACAGGCGGTTGACGGCCTTACAAAGCAGGCGAACATCAAGATCGCAGCCAAGAAAGGAATACCGTGTCCCGAGAGCTTCAATGTCAGGATCACTCCCGACAAGATGCAGGCTGTATGCAGATTTTTCCCGCCTTCGACAAGCGGCGCAGAGTTGACCGTTTCCGATATCAAAAGTACGCTCAAGCTCCAGGGTGTCAATAAAGGCATTGATGATAAGGCGATCGAAGCCTATCTTGCAAACAGAAATTACTGTACCGATTATGTACTTGCACGGGGTGTTGCCCCGACTGAGGGACAGGATGCAAGTATCGAGTACTATTTCAATACGAATCCGAACTTAAAGCCCAAGCTTAACGAAGACGGATCGGTCGACTTCTTTTCGCTTTCGGCGATAAGCGTTGTTAAGGCCGGCGATAAACTTGCCACTCTTACACCCGAAGTTCCTGGTGAGCCGGGATTTAATGTTGTCGGTGATGTACTTCCGCCGCGTGACGTTAAAAAGCTCGTGCTTAAGTACGGCAGGAACATAGAGATATCCGAAGATGAGAAGACCATCTCGACAACGGTCAACGGACATGCTTCACTTGTTGAAGGCAAAGTGTTCGTATCCGACGTTTACGAAGTCAGTGATGTTGACACATCGACAGGTAACATCGAATATGCCGGAAATGTCTGCGTTCTCGGTAACGTCAAGACGGGATTTTCGGTGAAAGCGGAAGGTGATGTCGAGGTCAGGGGCGTTGTTGAGAACGCCATCGTTGAAGCAACCGGGAATGTCACGATAGCCCGCGGCATGAACGGAATGAGTAAGGGAACGATCATTGCGGGCGGAAACGTTGTTTCGAAGTTTATTGAAAATGCAAATGTCACCGCAGGCGGATATGTTCATTCGGAGGCTATACTTCACAGTAACGTTATCGCAAAAGGTGAAGTCACGGTTACCGGTAAGAAGGGCTTCATCACGGGAGGTGTCGTCAGAACTCCTTCAACTGTATCGGCAAAGATCATAGGATCGACGATGGGCGTTACGACAGATATAGAAGTAGGAACGGATCCTAAGCTGACGCTTCGTGCCAATGCACTTACGGCGGAGATCGCCGCAGCAAGAAAGAAGGTTGAACAGGCAGAACCCGTTATACTGACTTTCACTCAGAAGCTCAAGGCCGGAGAACAGCTCCGTCCCGAGCAGATCATATACTTCAAGCAGGCATCACAGCAGTACAAGGAACTCAAGGAAGATCTCGACAAGAAGATCGAAGAGATGAACACCCTTATGGAGCAGCTTGATGAAACGAATACCGGAGAGGCATGCGTAAAAGTTGAGGGATATGCATATCCCGGAACGAAGATCACTATTAGCGAAGTAACGACGACACTAACAAAGCCCGTTCAGCACGGAAAGTTCGTCAAGGACGGAGCAGATGTCAGGGTAAAAGGACTTTAAGGTTATATGATCTCACCAATCGAGAACAACAACATGGTAATCCGTGCGATGGACTTTTCGGTCATCAAACAGAACGAGAATGACCATCCGCAGACACAGCATATTGTCATACAGGAAGACATCGAAAAGAACGACGATTCGCATGTCAAGACCGTTCATGCCAAAGATAATGCCGACAAGTCCGGCACAGAGCATGACGCAAAGGAAGAAGGACGCAACAAATATTATTCGAACCGTAAGATCAAGAAGAAGGACGAGGTTCCTGATGAGGGGATAGTGATCCCCGTTAACAGAGGCGGTTTCAATATCACGATCTGAGACCGGCCGTGTCTTATTTTGGGAGGACAGAATGACACCTATGGAAATAGCACTCCTTGTAACAGGAGTGATTATTTTTGTAATAAGCTTTCTCATGCCGGAAGTTCCCATGAAGAAATCCGACAGGGAACTTGCTGCGGAAAAAGAAGAGGCAAGACGGCTCGTTGAACAGGAGGTCGATACGATGAGACTGCGTGTCGGCGAAGCGACCAATGAGACGGTTGAGTTCGCGGTCGACAAAGCTGAGAGGTCTCTTGAAAAAGTATCGAACGAAAAGATCATGGCTGTCGGCGAATATGCCGGTACCGTTCTTGAGGAGATCAATAAAAATCATCAGGAAGTAATGTTCCTTTACGATATGCTCAAGGACAAGCAGACGGACCTGAACAATACGATCAGGGAAGCCGATGCTGCTGCCAGGGAGATAGAGAACGTATCACACAACGCAAGGGATGCTTCGGAGACCCTTCTTCGCGGAATGAGTGTTGCTTCGGTTTCACAGAAGGGACTGACGAATGAGCAGAAATCGGTATTTGATATCGAGATACCCGATGCGCAGCCGGTAGTATTTGAAAACGGACCTGCAGCCCAGTCGTCCGGTTCAAAGGATGGCTCAAAGGCAAGGGGACGTGCACTTACCCAGTCAAAGATCGAGGCACAGCTTCTCGGGATAGACAAGCCGGAGACTGCGATCGCAAAGGCGATAACAGCCGATGCACCGGAACCGTTAAAAGAGAAGGTCGTGTACGATATCCTCTCGGGAGGAGCATATAAAGGCGGAAATATCGTCGGTGTTGAGGCGCCTGCGGAAGGCGCAGCAACTGCGGCGGATTTCGAAGCCATGACGAGGGAACTTACCGAAGCTCCGGCCAACAACAACGATAAGATACTTGCAATGGCAAGCCAGGGACTTGATACGATGCAGATCGCCAAGACGCTCGGCCTCGGAGTGGGAGAGGTCAAGCTTGTTCTCGATCTTTTCAAATAAGTCCCGAATATATATATCACGGAGAATTATATGAAACTTAAGTATTATCTCAGAGGCCTGGGGATAGGGATCGCGGTGACCGCCCTTGTCATGGGCCTCGCTCTTTCAAAAAATACAAAAGAGTCAATGACGGATGAAGAGATAAAAGAGAGGGCGGCTCAGCTCGGCATGGTCGAGGAGGACCGTACACTCGTGTCGAACGTTACCGCTACACCAACACCAACGGCAACTCCGACACCGACGCCTACGGCAACGCCGACACCGACGCCTACGGCAACACCGACACCTACGGAAACACCGACGCCGACACCTACGGCAACACCGACACCGACACCAAAGCCGACGAAGACGCCAACGCCTACACCAACGCCGACGCCGACTCCGACACCGACACCAAAGCCGACGAAGACGCCAACGCCTACACCAACGCCGACGCCGACTCCGACACCGACACCAAAGCCGACGAAGACGCCAACGCCAACGCCTACGCCGACACCAAAGCCGACGAAGACACCGACACCAAAGCCGACGAAGACACCGACACCTACGCCGACGCCAAAGCCGACAAAGACACCGACGCCAACACCGACACCAACACCAACACCGACTCCCAAGCCTGCAACACAGACGGGTACGGGCAGCGGCGCAACCATAACAGTTGTCAAGGGCAGTGGATCGGAGACGGTCTGCAACCAGCTGAAGAATGCGGGCGTCATCACAAATGTCGCCGAGTTCAATGCTTATCTGTGCGCGCACGGGTATGACAGAAGGATATCAACCGGCAGCCACACCATTCCTGCGGGCGCCGGTTATGAAGATATCGCAAAGATCTTATGCAGATAGGAGGATCCCGCCAGGTATACCGGGACAGACCATTAAATGACCCTTACCGAATACTGGGAGCATTATACCGATGCCAAGAGCATGTTGCTGTATCTTGCACTTGCACTTGCGTTTTCGGTCATAAGCGTATTTTATATACTGATGATCGTGGCTGTTAAGGCACGCTTCACACCGAAAAGCGAAAGACGCCGATTCTATTACGAACACGCCAATAACACGATACAGAGATATTACGAGATGGTTTTCTCGGGTGCTTCGATACTGTCGTTCCTGGCACTTTACTATATCATTGACAGGTTTGTGCCGGATTCTGCAAACTTCCGCTCATTCTGGGACAGATACAAGGATTTTCTCCTTCTGTTCATGATCCTGTTATCGATAGTCGTGAACAATATACTGGACAGGATCCTGATACCGCTCAAAAAGGTGTCAAAGAGTGAAAAGGGAAGCGTCAGGCTTCTCGGAATGGTATATGTGATCCTGATATTCATGTATATCAAGTTTGTTTACGAGAATGATAATTATGACGGGTTCATAATGTACTTCCTCGGACTGATGATAGGGCGGTTCATTTATTTCGATGCATCGTTCAGGGATGGTATCAAGACTTTTCTTGAGTCAATGAAGAATTTTCCGCTCCTTATACTGGGACTTGCATATACCGGATTCATGGCCTATACGGGATTTAAGTCCGATTACCTGCTTGTCGGGAACGGTGTCCTTGTCTCGACGTTCATCGCTCACATATTCATGATAGTTGCGATCTTCGTGATCCATCACAGTCACTTTATGTCGATATTCGTCAGAAAGCCGAAGGAAACGAAGGCACAATACGTGGAATACGAAGTGGAAGATCTCGATTATTATGAGTATGACGATTACGATGAATACAGAGAAGAATAAAAAATCCAAAAAATGTGAACCTTTTTTTAAAGAAGGGGAGTCATTATAAGTGAAGAGGTAAAACGGGATTAAAAAAGAACCCGGATTTATCACATAGAAAATAAAATGTAATATTTTTTAATAAAAGTGTTGCATTTGTATGGAATATGTGACATAATCTAAGTAACCGAAGGAATGTGTGTATCTGTGCGCGAATGCACAGACGATGTTAGGAGGTTCATATTATGAATAAAAAGGTAATAGCCGGTATTGCTGTAGGAGGATTACTTGCAGTTTCAGCTGCTGCATATTTCGGATTAAACGGATCCGGTGCATCGGGACTTCTTCCCGTAGCTACCCGTTCCATCGCCGAAGTACAGAATCAGGAAGTCTTCTATCTCGACAGCGAGGCAGTTGCCCTTTCAAATGCTTCAGATGTTGATACGGGACTCCGTGCAGAAGCTCTTGAAGCTTATAATCAGGTTAACGATGAGAGAGCAGCAGCAGGTCTTGATGGGCTCAAGTGGGATCAGAACCTTGAAACGGTCTGCTCAGTAAGAGCTAAGGAGTGCTCACAGAAGTTCTCACATACACGCCCCAGCGGACAGCCTTGGTACACAGTTAACAGTAAGATCCAGGGTGGCGAGAACCTTGCATTCGGATTTGATTCGGCAACAGATTGTGTTGATGCCTGGATGAACAGCCCGACACACAGAGACAACATCCTTTACGATGAGTTCGATAAGGTTGCTATCGGTATCTATCAGGATGATGACGGTACATGCTACTGGGCACAGGAATACGGATATTAAGATACACTGATCAAAAGATTTTATAAACGGAAGCGTCTGTCATATGGCAGGCGCTTCTCTTTATGTATTTACGCCCTTTATGACATGGCTGATTAAATAACACCAAATTTCGTATAAAACTACAATATCTTGTTGCAAGCGGTCGAAAAAGACTCTATAATATGATACATATGGGGGGATAAGGGGTATGCGTGTACGAAGATTGAAACAGCTTCTTTTGTTCGGTCCGTATATGGCCTTTCTGGTATCGCTTGTTTTGTGCGTCGTGCTGTTTATCCTGATATCGCGTGAAGATCGCAGGATAGAGACTGTCGAGGAAGAGATAGGACAGATCACGATGAACCAGAACAGCCTTATTGAGAAGGTCAGTTCCGTCAATTCCAAGGTCGATGAACTTTCCAGCGCAGTAGGAGCGATCAGCCACGAGCTTTCGCTTGTAGATATAGGTGCGTTTGAACAGAGAAGGTCTTCCGACCCGGGTGCGCGAACGAGCTGGCCGGTCAAGGTATACTTAACGTTTGACGACGGTCCTTCGGCCAATACGGAGAAGATACTGGATATCCTTGACAAGTATAAGGTTAAGGGCAACTTCTTTGTTGTGGGGACTACCAATCCCGATCTTCAGAAGATGTATAAACGGATAGTCGATGAAGGTCACGTGCTGTGCATGCACTCGTATACTCACA
>CAMUYQ010000007.1 GCA_947165025.1 uncultured Lachnospiraceae bacterium
AACCGGCATACTTGTATGAACCTTTATAGTAGTATCTTGCAACGCCGTCTTCGGGAGTCTGTCCTGCCGCGAACTGTGCCACCAGTCCCTTTACGACCTCATTTTCGACAGGTGAACCTATCTTTTCGGCCGTGGGATGATAGAGCATCGTTCCGTCATCGGAAACCAGATATGCATAAGACCCGCTTATCGTGGAAATGTTTACATTGCCAAGCGCATTCTTGTAGAAATCAGCATTGACAGCCGTGGGAGTCTTGCGGTTCAGCAGATCGCGCTCTGCTTTGGAAACGTACTCAATGTAATCGAGCGTGACGTTTATGATCTCGTTCTTTGCGTTCTTGATGAACATGATAGTGCAGACCGTAACCGTGACCGCAACACACACAAAGACCAGAAGCATGATCTTTGCCGCTATCGACCTGATAAATGAAACTTTATCGTTGTCCTGTTTCTTCTCTTTTGATGCCATAGTATAACCCTCTCCTGTGAAAGTAAAATATGAGAAAATTATACATTAGCGCCCCGTTCTTGACAACTCTTTTTGTGTATATTTACTAACGTTCCATCTTAAGAAACATTGATGAATAACCGGGCATGTTCAGGCCTCCACCGAAGTCTACACTGTTTCCGGAAATAAGATCCTCTGCCATTCCGCAGCCCGCGTCAAAATGCGCGATATATTCGTTCTCATCGGCATTGATGCAGACGAGCACTCTCTCACCGTCGACCTTTCTCTCAATGATGCACTGTCTGTTCGTGAGGACCACATTCCTGAAATCTCCGTAGCAGAGCGCGCGGCTCTCCCTCTTTGCCTTTGCGATCTTTGAGATATGTTCGGTAAGTGCGGTTTCCTTCGGCTCATCAAAGCACGGACGAAGCGCCGGATCTCCCATCGACTTGTCGGCCTTCTCTCCCCATTCGCTTCCGTAGTAAACGCACGGCACACCGGGCATTCCGAATGCAAGTGAGTAAATGAGCGGCAGATGATTTTCGTTTGAAAGGATGCTCGCAACCCTTGTGACATCATGGTTGTCAACAAACGACAGAAGGTTCCTTCCGCGGTACAGACACCAGTTGTCAGGTCCGAACTGGCGAAGGAGCGAGTGGCATATCTCGAACATGTTCATGCTGTTAAAGCTTGAATACAGCCCCTTGTAGCACTCGTAGTTCGTGACCGAATGGCACATGTCATCGCCCATCCAGCGGTTGTAATCACCGTGCAGGCACTCACCGAGAAGGTAAAAATCATCCTTCAGGCCTGCCGTATACGAGCGGAGTCTCTTTAAGAATTCGGGCGGCAGACAGTATGCAACGTCAAGCCTTAAGCCGTCGATATCAAACTCATCGACCCACCCTTTGATGCATGAGAATATATGCTCTACGACCGCATCGTTCCAAAGGTTCAGCTTTACGAGATCATAGTTGCCTTCCCAGCCTTCGTACCAGAGTCCGTCATTGTAGTTCGAGTTGCCATCGAAGTTTACGTTGAACCAGTCTTTGTAAATGCTGTCCCACCTGTAACGGAGCACATCCTGGAATGCCCAGAATCCGCGGCCGACGTGATTGAACACACCGTCGAGCACGACTTTGATGCCTGATGCATGGAGCGCATCGCACACCTTTTTAAAATCATCGTTCGTACCTATCCTGCTGTCGATGATCGTATAATCTCTCGTATTGTATCCGTGGGTATCCGATTCAAAGACGGGTGAGAAATATATCGCATTGATGTTAAGCTTTTTGAGATGATCTATCCAGTCGATGACCTTCAGGATCGAATGGTTTTCTCCGAAGTGTTCCGGGCGCTTTCCCGCATTTCTGTCCTCTGCGCATATCGGAGCGGACGGATTGTCAAACGGTGCTCCGCAGAATCCCAAAGGATATATCTGATAAAAAACCGATTCATAAGCCCACATATCTTTGTCCTCCCTCATAAAACATACGACATATGGTATCACATCGGCAGAAAAATAGCAAATGTTGTGGTGTCCTGTTGCAACTTATACGGGAATCGATTAAACTGTCATCATCAAAGGAGGATCGTCATGGCAGACATTCTGATAGGTTCACATTGCGGCATGAGCGGAAAGGAAATGTTCCTCGGCTCTGCCAAAGAAGCGCACGGTTACGGTGCGAACACGTTCATGGTATATACGGGAGCACCACAGAACACGAAGAGAAAGGAAATATCCGAGCTTCGCATAGAAGAGGGTCGCGCATACATGGCCGCAAGCGGGATAGAAAGCTTCGTGGTCCATGCCCCTTACATAATCAATCTCGGCAACACGGTTAAGCCGGAAATCTATAAGCTCGCAAAGGATTTTCTGTCGGTGGAGATAGAACGCACCGTTGCGATGGGAAGCAAAGTCCTCGTACTTCATCCCGGATCGGCAGTAGGCGCTGAGCCCGAAGCGGCTGTCGCTCAGATCATCGAGGGGCTTAATGAGATACTGACCGAAGATACGGGATGTACGATCGCGCTTGAGACGATGGCCGGAAAAGGAAGCGAGATAGGCCGTTCATTCGAAGAGCTTGCGGCGATAATCGACGGTGTTAAGCTGTCTGACAAGCTCAGCGTCTGCTTTGACACCTGTCATGTATTTGATGCGGGATATGATATAGTAAGCGATACAGAAGGCGTGCTTGATGAGTTTGACAGGATCATCGGCAAGGACAGGATCAGCGTATTTCACATAAACGATTCGAAGAACACACTCGGTTCGCACAAAGACCGCCATGCAAACATCGGTGACGGGAACATCGGTTTTGAGACGCTCTGCAGGATCATATATCACCCGGATTTTGCGCGTGTTCCGAAGATACTCGAGACACCTTACATCGCAAGTGCTGACGATCCCGATGTCAAGCTTCCTCCGTACAGGGAAGAGATAGCAAGGATACGCGCCTACAGACCGTCCTGACCGCTGCCGCTCCAGAATATCTCAAGCGCTTCGCTGACATCGTCCACGCGGCACACGCCAAAGCCCGCCCATTCTCTCGGGAAGAGCTTTGTGTAATCGCGCCCGAGAAATCTTTCATCAAGAAGTGCCACGATGCCTCTGTCCTCTTCCGTTCTGATCACGCGTCCCGCAGCCTGTAGCACTTTGTTCATGCCGGGATACCTGTAGGCAAAATCAAATCCGTCAAGTCCCATGTCATCATAACATCTTCTCAAAAGCTCTCTTTCGGCGCACACCATGGGAAGGCCGGTGCCGACTATGATCGCTCCGATAAGGGCATCATTCTTTAAGTCTATCCCCTCGGAAAATATCCCGCCGAGGACGCAGAAACCGATGAGAGTCTGCGTGTCCTCCTGCAGCTCATTATCCCCCGAGAATTTTGCCAGAAAATCCTCCCGCTTTGCCTCCGACATTACCGGCTCCTGCAGGATCACTTCCTCCGTATCGGGATCGTGATAGCGGTTAATGAACATCTCATGCACCCTGTCAAGCATCGCGAATGACGGGAAGAAAACCATGTAGTTTCCCGCATGCGCCGATACGACGGATGAGATATACTGTGCCATCCTGTCGTACTCACTGTCACTTCTTCTCGTGTATTTGCTCGTGACATCCTTTGCAACGATAAGGCCGCGCCTTGCCGGATCGAACACACTCTTTGCATAAACGGCGGGATCCGTCTCATCGGCGCCGAGCATCATCCTGTAATAGCTTATCGGAAGGAGCGTCGCCGAAAAGAACACGGTAAAGTCAGCCCTGTCGGTGCAGGCCCTGACACACTTTGCGGGATTGGCGCACATCAGATGCACTTCAAAGTTCTTCTCATCATCAAACTTCGTATACTGCACATAGTCGCGTTCATCCATGTTCTCGTATATGTTCATGAAATGTCTGAGCTTAAAATAGAATTCAAGCACTTCATCCGAATGTTCAAAATGATCGTGATCGTCAAGGAACTGCTCCATGCGTCCGTTAAGCCGAAGGAGCAGGCTGATCAGGATCTCAAAGTCATCATATACTTTAACGTCATCACACTCGCGCTTTAACGTAAGGAGATGTTTGTTACAGCTCTCAAGTGAACGTGCAAGCTTCGGATCGACATCCTTTACAAGTTTTTTTATGTCGAGAAAATCCTCTTTCACAAGACACGCGGAGTACATCTTCATCGCCCTCTCGGTCAGGTTGTGGGCCTCGTCTATAAGGAACAGGAAATGTCCCGAAGAGCCTTCACCGAAAAACCTGCGAAGGTAAACGTTAGGATCAAAAACATAGTTGTAATCGCAGATGATCATGTCGGAAAAGAGTGACATATCAAGAGAAAACTCGAAAGGACATACCATATGCTTATCGGCATATTCCATTATCTTCTCACGCGAAAAATCATCCTCGTTTGACAGAAGATCATACATCGCATCGTTGATCCTGTCGAAGTGACCCTTCGCATACGGACACGCGTCGGGATTGCACTCGCACTTCTCGAGCGGACATATCTTCTCCTTTGCGGTGAGCGTTACACTCTTAAGCCTCAGATCTGATGATCTTAAAAGGTTCACGCAGTCGGAAGCGACGGTTCTCGTGACGGTCTTCGCCGTTAAGTAGAATATCCTGTCGGCGTTGTTTGACGGAAGTGATTTTAACGCAGGGAAAACGTTCGCGAGAGTCTTGCCGACACCGGTAGGCGCCATCACGAACAGCCTCTCCTTTTTCGTGATCGAGCTGTACACCTGGCCCATGAGCTCGCGCTGTCCGGCCCTGTAAGCATACGGGAACTCAAGTGTTTCAATACTGTCGTTCCTGAGCTTCTTCCACAGCACCTCATAGTCGGCCCATCTGACATACTCCCGCATAAGGGTGTCAAACCACTTTTCGATCTCATCATATGTGTACAGAAGGTCAAAGTATCTGATCTCTTTCGTATCAAGATTGCAGTACGTCATCCTGACGCCGATGTCGGGAAGCTTTGCCGCCTTTGCAACAATGTATGCGTATACCTTTGCCTGCGCGAGATGCTCGGCCTCGGGCTCACGTATCTTTTCAAGATCCCTGTATGTCGTCTTGATCTCATCGATCACGACATGCTTTTCGGCTCTGCCCTCATAAAACATCATCGGAACATAAGCCGATGCGTTGTCAAAAAGATCGGCAGGAGTGAAAACTTCCTTTCCGTCATCTGCCATTTCAAGTAAAGCCGTATGTTTTGTATCATCTTCGGGATATGCCAAAAAGCCTTCCGACTCCGGCCATATGATACCGTCCGCCCTGCCGTCGATCACGATCTGGCAGTCGGCACGCGTTATGATACAGGAAAGATACACCTCGGCGTGATAAGTCCTCCCCTGACGCCGCTGAATCATCCTGTGAAGATTTGCCCCTTCAAGCATTACGGGACCCGTCGATCCCTTGCGCCGGTTGTCGATATTGCCGTGGCGCATGAGAAACTCAACGAGTCCCCGTACTGAAATATGTATCTGAGATGTCATTATATTGTCCAATTAAAGAGCTGCCCTGATCTTATCGAGGATATCCGAATACATCGAAACCATCTCATCATTGTGCTCTTTTACAAAATCCATGTCCCCGTCGGCAGCCGCATACTCAAGAGCCTTTGCCCTTGCGGACAGCTCGGTCGCGCCTATCGTAAGGCTCGTGGACTTGATCGCATGCGCATTAACCCTGTAGTTTGCAAGATCGCCGGCCTGATAGCACTTATTAAGTTCCTCACGCCTGTCCTCCTCGAGATACCCTTCAAGCACCTCGCGGTAGATCTCTTCGTCTCCGGCGCAGTATTCAAGACCTACTTCCTGATCTAGAAAATCAAAGCCTGTCATATCATACCTCTGAAATCCAATATCACACATTCAAGTTATAGTAATGATATAGTCAAACGCGGTAAAAATCAATACAATCTTTTTTACCGGTTACCCTTTTTCGGACATCAGTCTTTCAACGTATCTGACGGAGCCCATCGCGTCCTTGGAATAGGCATCGGCGCCTATCTTGTCGGCATATTCCTGCGTAAGGACCGCACCTCCGACCATGACCTTGCACCATGGTGCCTTTTCATGGATGAGCTTTATCGTATCCTCCATCGCCGGGACCGTTGTCGTCATGAGCGCAGACAGTCCGCATACATCCGCATGAAGCTCGTTTACCGCCTTGAGCACGTCTTCGGGATCAACATCCTTGCCAAGATCTGTTACCGAGAATCCGTAGTTTTCCAGAAGAAGCTTGACTATGTTCTTGCCTATGTCGTGAACATCGCCCTTTACGGTAGCGATGACTATCTTACAGTCTGAGTTCTTCGATTTGGAATCATCCTCCGAAGGTGCTCTGTCAAGTGAAGCCTTGATGATGACAAACGCTTCCTTTGCTGCCTCCGCACTCATTAAGAGCTGCGGCAGGTACATCTTCTTTGCCTCAAAACCTTCGCCTACAATGTTAAGAGCGGGGATGACCTCCTCTGATACTATAACGAGCGGATCCTTCTTCTCTTCATTTATGAGCGTGTCCGTGATCTTTGAGGCCTTGTCCTTAAGGCCTTTTACGATCGCGTTCATAAGCTCGGTCATATCCGCCGGGGCTGAGCTGTCCGTACCGGGTGGAGCCTGTGCACCGGCACCGGCTGAGGGCGCGGCAACGGTTTCGTATTTTGTATCAAAAGCAGTCGCAAATTCTATGAAAGCGCTGCAGTTCTTATCAAGATCATGTATCGCACGGAATGCATGGTACGTCGTCATCATCTCGGGTGAGAACGGATTCATTATCGCTGCGGACAGTCCGCATTCAAGCGCCGCCGCAAACATTCCCGCAGTAATCATGTTTCTCTTCGGAAGTCCGAATGATACGTTACTGATACCGAGCGACGTATGCACTCCGAGCTCATTTCTGAGTATCCTGACACACTCAAGCGTAGTGACTGCTGCCGAAGTATCCGCACTTATCGTCATGCAGAGCGGATCGAATATCAGATCTTTTTTGCTGATACCGTAGCTTTCGGCCGTCGATATTATCTTCTTTGCAACCTCGATCCTCTCTTTGACCGTCTCGGGAATACCACCCTCGTTGATCGTAAGGCACACGACAAAACCGCCGTATTTTTTGACGAGCGGGAAGATCGCGGACATGACTTCTTCCTTGCCGTTGACAGAATTGATCATCGCTTTTCCGTTATAAGCACGAAGCGCCGCTTCCATCGCGACCGGATCGGATGTATCAAGCTGCAGTGGCAGGTCGGTTACGGCCTGCAGTTCTCTGACCGTTTCGGTCAAAAGGGCCGGTTCATCGATATCAGGGATACCTACGTTGACATCAAGAATGTGAACCTTCTCGTCGGCCTGTCTGAGACCTTCGTTCAGGATGTAGTCCATGTCATGCTCGATGAGCGCCTGTTTAAAACGTTTCTTTCCGGTCGGATTGATCCTCTCACCTATCAGTATCGGATCGTCATCGAATCTGACCGCATGGGTATATGAGCTTACGACCGACAGACCCTTGTCCGTGAGCGGTACCGGCTTCAGGTTCTTCTTCTTTATAAGATCCGTGACCTTCTGTATATATTCGGGAGTCGTTCCGCAGCAACCGCCGACAACTCTCACTCCCTTTTCCATCTGCATTATGACTTCTTCGGCAAACTCATCGACCGTAACATCAAATACGGTCTCGCCGTTCTCCACGCGCGGAAGTCCTGCATTGGGTTTGAACACAACGGGTACCGATGCACAGGAGAGAAACTCCTCCATTACACCCCGAAGTTGTCTGGGTCCGACCGAACAATTTGTTCCGACCGCATCCGCACCCATTCCTTCAAGCATAGCCGTCATCGCAGACGGGTTCGCACCTGTCATGAGCTGGCCGTTCTCATCAAAAGCATCGGTCACGATGACGGGAAGATCGCAGTTTTCCTTTACGGCAAGAAGCGCTGCCTTTGTCTCAAGGCAGTCGTTCATCGTTTCTATAGTTACAAGATCTGCGCCTGCTGCGGCTCCTATCCTGACTATCTTTGCAAACGCCTCGACCGCATCCTCGAATTCGAGCTGGCCGTAAGGCTTGAGCAGCTGTCCCATAGAGCCTATGTCAAGGGATACGAACTTGGGACGCTTCCTGCTCGCCTCGCCCCCCTCATCAGACTGCCTTGCGGCTTCCTTTGCGTTTGCGATGGCAGCTTCTATGACCTGCTTCAGCTCCGCTTCATCCGGGAAGTTGAACGGGTTCGCGCCGAAGCTGTTCGCATTTACAACGTTTGAGCCCGCGTCGAAGTAAGCCTTCTGGATATCGATGATGATCTCCGGGTGAAGGATATTGAACGTCTCGGGCTTTTCGCCGGGTTTGAGGCCGCGCTTCTGCAGGAGCGAGCCCATGCCGCCGTCGAGTATCACAAAATTGTCGCGCAGAAATTCCCTGAATTCCATTTTTATTTTTCCTTTGCGGTCGAACGTGCAGACCAAGCTTCTCAAAACGCGCTCCCGCTCCTGTTCAGCCGCAGCTGACGCTAGGCTCGTGAAAAACCTCACCAAGCGCAGGCGACTTCACAAGGTTTTGATAAGTTTGGTCCGCACGTTCTCCCTTGTGTAATGGCCTGTTACATAGGGCGGCTATATACAGTACTCTTCTCAAAACACGCTCTCGCTCCTGTTCGGTGCGTAGCGGTACATAAGTCGGTACAAAACACCGACTAAGTACCGACGCATTCACAAGGTTTTTCGAAGAATACTGTATATAGCCGCCCGTCCCGGTAACCAGGATTATCCCTCGACCCCCACGAATGCAGTCACGGATTTACTCGGCGACATGAGGAATCCCTCATCGAGTGTGATGGAAAGGTTCTTCCTGGCGTTTGTCACCGACAGCACCTCCGGCTGTATCGCAAGAGTCAGATCCCCGAAGCCGGGCGAAAATCGCGGGCGCAGCTTATCCGGATACGTGTCGCAGAACATGTTGCACATGGTCTCAACGCGTTCGGCACCGATAGCCTGCATAAAGAGCGCCCTTACCGGATCGAGCTTCGTGTATTTTTTGATGAGCCTGTCAATACCGGGGCCTACGGTCGCCGCAAGCACAACAACTTCCCTGCATCCGGCAAGGTTTCCCGCAAGAGACCGGCTCGTTATCTTCATAAGGTCAAGATCGATCTCTCCAGACTCTTCATCGATCGAAACAGCCGGAAGCACGCAGTAGGAGACGCGGTACGAAAATGACGCAAGCTGTCTGCTCTCCTTAATGCAATCTTCCATGAAAGCGAGCATCTTCCCGTCATCACACCCTGCGCACATCGCGTAGCGCAGTATCTCCCTCCGGTTGAACTCCGGCTCATCAAATGATCTTATACCCTGTGGTGTCATTTTTTAACTATGTCCGAAAGATTGTCAAGAATGGCCTTTGCGACGTTAGGCTTGTTCATCGAATAAACGTGGACGAACCTGATCCCGTTTGCATAAAGGTCTATGATCTGATCGGTCGCATATGCGATACCAGCCTGTGACATGGCCGCCGGATCATCTCCGAAGGCATCTACAAGGCTCTTGAAACGCTGCGGCATGAACGAGCCGGACAGCTTGATCGCACGCGCCACCTGATTGGCATTCGTGATCGGCATTATACCCGGGATGATCGGACAGGTTATGCCTGCTTCCCTGATCTTGTACAGGAAATTGTAGAACAGATTGTTGTCGAAGAACATCTGCGTCGTGAGAAAATCAGCACCCGCATCGACCTTCTCTTTCAGATGCAAAATGTCCTCTTTCTGATTGACGCTCTCGGGGTGTACTTCGGGATAGCACGCCGCCCCTATGCAAAAATCATTCCCGCTCTCTTTGATGTCGCGGATAAGCTCAACTGCATGATGATATGCCCAGCCGCTCCTGTCGGCATTTTCAAGTTCCGCAGGAATATCGCCACGAAGCGCCATGACATTTTCGATCCCCGCAGCCTTCATGTCGGCAATACGTTCCTTTACCGTCTCCTTTGTGGAGCTGACGCATGTCAGATGCGCGAGAACGGGTACAGCATATGACTTCTCAATATCCTTTGCGATATCAAGCGTATATTTGCTCGTTCCTCCGCCGGCTCCGTAAGTTACGGACATAAAAGCAGGAGAAAGGGCGGCGATGCTCTCCGCCGCCTTTTGCACACTGTCGTATTTATCACTTGTCTTGGGCGGGAACACCTCAAAGGACATCCTGTTCCCGTCCTGTTTAAATATCTCTGATATCTTCATTAGTGTTCTTCCTAATAAATTCTCAGTTCACCGATGAATATCCGAAACCGTTACAGATGGCATCAACGGGAATGTTTGAATGGCAGAGCGGACACTCTTCAGGTCTGAAGCTCTTGTAATCGGGAAGATCTCTTACCGAGTAGAGTGATCTGATCGGGATATCCTCTATCTGTGTTGCAAGTGAGAATATTGCAGATATTCCGATCGGTGTTCCGCCGTAAAACCTGATCGAACCGATAGCGCTCTTAAGTGTTCCACCGGTCGTTGCCGTATCGATGAGCACGAGCACTCTCTTGCCGTGGATCATGTGCTTGTTGTTTTCCCTGAACATCATCTGTCCGCTCACGTTGTACTCGGGACTCGTGATATACATCGTCTTATGACGGTTTGCAGATATCATTCCGGCCTTTGTGAGCTTGTTTGCAAGATACGAACCGATGACTTCGGTACCGTTTAAGCACAGGATCGTGTCGATGACATCCGATACGAGATAGTTCTCGGCCAGTTCCTCCCCTGTTGCCCTTGCCTCACGCTGTCTGGACTTCATGTCCGTCAGATCCATGTAGTAGTTAACATGGGTGTTCGGCGTGATGAAGTGTCCCGGAACATAACGGAGCACAACATCCTTGTTCTTGGCATGATCGATCTTCTTATAATCTTGCATGATTTTCCCCCTTATTATCAGCGGCTGTATGCCACCTTTATCAAAATATAGTTCAGTATAACACCTTTACCACAATATAGGCAACAAATACCGTTCCTTTATGTTGAAAAAAAGCCCCCCTTCCTATATAATCGTAAAGGTCAGGGAGGCGTCATGGAATTCTTGAAAAAACACAAAAAAACGATATCGACGGTTGCCGGTCTTCTCGTATTTCTCATCGGAGTCGCTGCCGTCATCTTCTACATATTTAAACGCCAGCGGGCCGAGTTTAACGCAGACTTTACCGACACGCTGCTCTGGGCCAACGCGAGCGTTACGAGCGGTCATTTCTACAATCCCGATTACTGGTACGCATATTTCCTTCCCTTCTCGGGAATACCTCTGATGATCCCGATCGTTGCCACGCTCGGACTTACATACTTTGCACACCAGCTCGGAATGGCAGCATTTGTCATCATATTTGCGATCGCACTTTTATGCTTCATGAGAGCCCTCGACAGATCGTGGAGCGACAGTTTCGCGCTTTCCGGCCTTGTCATGATATTCATGCTCGCATCACAGATAACGCGCATGATCTTCTACGGACACATAATCCACTACAGTCTTGCGATAGTGTTCTTGTGCTTTGCATTCTCACTCCTTCGAAGATCATCCCTTTGGGATGCTTCGGCCAAAAAAGGGCGTACATTTACGATAGTGATCGCGGTATTCTGCATGCTGTGCTGTACGAACGGAGTTGCAACTCTTCTTCTGTTCTTCGTACCGTTTGCAGGCTCACTCATTTTCGAACGCTATCTTGATAAGAAGCCCATTTCATTTGAAGGTGATAAGCCGCTCATAAAGGATGTTGCGACTATACTTGCCGGAGGCCTTTGCGGTGTCATCATAAAGATACTGTTCTTCTCAAGCAGCGAATACGAGGATTCTATCACGGCACTTCTTCCTTCAAACGGATGGGTCTGGAAGCAGAGCCCGTTCCTTCTTGAATGGATCAAGGTACTGACGGATGATTCAAACGGTGATGTACTGATGCAGAGCTTTGACGGGATCAGGATTCTTACAATGTATTTCCTGGCGCTCGTTGTTCTTGTCATTCCCGCACTTGCGCTCATCTCATATAAGAAGATCAAGAACCGCATGGTAAGACTTCTTGTGCTGTTCTACTGGCTCATGTTCGCAACAACGATGATAACTTATTCCGTAAGCTACGCGCTCGTTTCAAACTGGAGACTTGCGGGACTTATGTGCTGTGCCATCATGGTAAGCCTTCTCTATACACACGAGATGCTCTCGACAAAGCAGTTCGTACGCTGGGTAGTTCTTCTTACTCCGGTGTATGCGATCTGCGCACTTGTCTGTCTTCTTACCGTAAAGAACATCCCTTCGGCACTTGATGCCAATCCCAATGACCAGCTTATCGGCATCCTTAAGGACAACGGCCTTACACGCGGATATGCAACATCATTCTGGAACGGTACAAATGCCATAACGGTCCTTAGCGACGGACAGATAACCGTCAGTCCCATCACGGTCCACACTGACGGCTCATACGAAGTCAGACACTACCAGTCGGAGCCTTCGGAATACGAAGATGTTCCCGGCGTTGATAAATACTTTGTCATCGTAGACGGTGAGGACATGGAGTATGCCGCTGAAACACTCGGACAGGGCAGGACCGATGAGATCAAATATCAGGACGGCCTGTATATTTGGGTATATGACAGGAACATATTTGAAAACTTCGAGCCCGTATTTACACCCGGAGAATAAGAAAGGACGCCGCTTTGAAAAAGAGCACTTTCTGTATAAGCATCATACTGACCGTTCTTTGTGCACTCCTTCTTCTTAATTCGCGCGCACTGTTTGAACCCTATCTTATCGCCTTACTCTTTGCAGTGTGGTGCCTTTTTACCATCCGCAACGAACAATTCGACAAGAAGAGCAAAGCGTATCGTATCATAACCGCAGCCTCTGTTATCGGTGCCGCTTTCATCGCACTTGCCAATTATTCTCTCTGGCTTCATCCCGATCTGCCGGATGTACGGGGAGTGTTATTCGTTCGCATATATAAGCTCGCGCTCCTTATGATCATATTTGCCGGCTCATTCACCAGCTGCAACAGTATACTTAAGTTCATCTGCTTAAGTTCAAAAAGCTTCAGTTTTGAAAAGGTAAAAGAGCGAGACCGCGCGCTGCGATTTTTCCTCGTTCCGTTTGTCATCATAACTGCAGTCTACGTCACGATATGGCTGTGCTGCTATTATCCGGGACTCATGTCTCTTGACTCGGTTGACCAGCTTACCCAGATCTTTACCGGTAAATATTCAAACCACCAGCCGTTCTATCATACGATGATACTGTCATTCTTTGTGAGGATCGGACTGGCACTGTTTAATGACATGAACGCTGCCGTTGCGACATACACTTTGTTCCAGATCATTTTCATGTCGGCAACGTTTTCGTTTATCGTATACAACATGGCAAAGCTCCAAATGCCTCTTTGGACAGAGATACTTTCATCCGTATGGTTTGCCGTGATGCCTTTTCACATCATGTTCTCGTTCACCGTATGGAAGGATGTTTACTTCGGTGCATTCACGGCTCTTATGATCGTATTTCTCATAAGGCTGATGCACGGCATCGGACACAGATGGATAAACCTTGTCTGCTTTGCACTTACAGGCCCGTTCATCTGCCTGATCAGGAGTAACGGGCTGTTCTCATATATCTTCGTTCTTCTTGCCGTCCTTCTTCTTGCAAGAGGGCACAAAGAGATCATTTTCATAATGCTCGCAACGGTTGCGGCAAGCTTTGTAATGAAGCACACCGTACTCTCCAATCTCGGCGTCACACAGCCCGATACCGTTGAATCACTCAGTATTCCCCTTCAGCAGGTTGCAAGGGTGATCGCCGACGACGGATATATGGAAGAGTCCGACATTGAACTTCTGTCAAACATAATCGACGTCAGGGCGATAAAGGACAACTACGATCCCGACATTTCCGACCCCATCAAGAACATGATCAGGGATTTCGGAAACGAAGATTTCCTGTCGGAGAACATGGGTGAATACGGCATGCTCTATCTTCGCACACTCATTCATAATCCGGTCAGATACGTTGAAGCATGGGTTGACAGCACGTGCGGTTACTGGAACAGCGGATACAATTACTGGGTATGGTTCTGGGATGTTGAGGACAATGAATACGGCGTTGTCAGGACCGTTTCATCCGAAGGTGTCCTCCGGATGATGGATGAATATCTGTGGCTGTTTTACAACAACCCCGTCTTCAGGATATTTACTGCGATCGGACTGTATGTCTGGATCATACTTATCGCTTTTGCAAAGTCCGTATCAACATCAAACAAGTGCGGGATCATCGTGACCGTACCGATACTTGCGATACTGTTATCGCTCCTGATCTCGTCACCTGTATACGCCGAGTTCAGATACATGTACGCACTGTTCACATCGCTCCCGATACTACTGTCGATCACGTTTTTAAACACTACGGAGGATAAACCTTGAACATCACATGCAGCGGTTCATACGTCAAAGACCAGGAAACTCTTAACGCCATATTCGACAAGTACGGCTACACTTCCCCTTCCGCGGAACGTGAGCTCATCTGTCTTGCGCACACCGGAAACACAGCTGCGCTAAAATCATATGCGGACCTTCTTTTCTACCACAAGATAAACTGCAGGGACAACTACAAAAAGGCGTTCCCGCTCTATCTTCAGGCAGCCGATGTAACTTTTTATGATAACGGTGCACACTGCGGCGGAAACGGAACTCCTCATGCTTATTTTTCGATCGGGTATTATCTGACAAACTACAAATGCGAATCCGTACTGAAGAACTGTTCAACGATAGATGAGATAGAAAAACTTCCCAAAGAGACGCGGCTTCAGCTGGCTCTTGATTTTGCACTCGCGTCGCTTGATTACTGTGAATCTCCGGCTGCGATCAACCTGATAGGAAGGATAGTCAGCGAGGATCCTTCACTTGTATCAAGGCTTGAGTCAGGCAAAAATGCAAAGGATTATTTCGAAGAAGCTGCAGAGGGCGGTTACGTTTACGCATGTAACAACCTTGCGGCAAAGGAAGCGGACCTGATCGTTAACGGTGTTGATGACATCGATTCACATATCAATTCGTTCATTCACTATCTGACGATCTCAGCTGACAGGCTTGAGCCTTACGCCGCAAACCGCCTCGGACTGTTTTACATGATCGGTGAGATCCGCTCTTCTGACGGCAGGACAGCTGTTTTCCGTGACTACATAAACATTTCCTTTGCCAAGAAATATTTCCAGAAAGCGATCGTATACCCCGACTCAAACAGCGCGTGGGCATACTTCAACCTTATCAAGTATTTCCATAAGGATTACGATACGAACATCGATCTTCTGAATGAACACATGGAATGCATCAAGGAACTGAATCCTCAAGTGTATGATGTGGCGATAGAACTGTAGCGGGGATTTTGGTGCAGGAAGGTCCTCCCGGCTCGCGGGAGCTCCTCCCTGCATGTGCCCCTCTTAATATATTTAAACCCTCTGTGTACCAAAGATACGGGCCCCTTTTCCCGTATCTTTTTTGTGGTTTTTTACTCGTCAGATCCTGAAACCGTAGTACTTGTACTGCTCGATCTTCTCCTGGTAGTCGGCCAGCTTTATAAGCAGGAGCAGGATCGCAAATGCAGCTCCCATGAACACTACGACTCCCGTCTTTATCATTTCCGGCACGGCCATATGAAATACGAGCGCACATACGAATGCAAGCGCTGCGATCTCACACAGTCTCATCAGAAGGTCTACCGAATCCTGTTTGATCTTCGGAATCCTTGCCGGTGCAAATACAATGTGTATGAATGTTTTCTTAACCCCTTTGACGACCTTTCTGCGTCTTCTGATCCTTCTTCTCTGCCCCTCGCTCATAGCAGTTCCCCCTATTGATCACAAATTCCCTGGTACGCTTTGGAAATGTAGTTCCTTATCTCCCTCTCGGTAAGCTGAACCCTGTTTCCCGCCAGGAGAGTTGCCATTCCATGGACGAACATCCAGAACATGGTGAACAGCTCCTGGCCGCTCTTGTCGGATACTTTTCTGTTCCCCGTTATCTTCTCAAGTATCCTTACTCCCTCATCGCTCTTTAAAAATTCACTGACCGTCTGCGTTCCGAAATCATCGACCGATGCGATCAGTTCAAAAAGCTTCTTCTCTTCGATTGCAAACTCCACATAAGACAATGCCAGTCCCATGTACGCCGGAGTTCTGTTCTTCTTTGCAAGCATCTGCTTCAGGAAAAAATCAATGCTCATGTAGAAAAGGTCGCATCTGAGTTCATCCATGTTTTCATATGCCCTGAATATCGGTTGAGTCGAACATCCGAGCCTGTCTGCCAGCTTCCTTGCCGTAACCTCGGAAAACCCGTATTCTCTTGTCATCTCAAAAGCAGTATCTTCGATCCTCGCCTTTGAAACCTTCTCCTTTGGAGGCATTTTTAACCTTCCCGCCTTGCATAACGCTGTTATGTATCATTGTTATATTTTATTGTTATGTATCGTTGTTACATATCTACGTTACACATCTTTGTTACATAACAAGGTTATTTTAACGTGTAAATAATATTATGTCAACAACTTTCCGAAATTTTTTCCACAAAAAAACACAGGGATCAGATCCCTGTGTTTACAGCATCATTAATATGTACTCAGTCTCTTCTGAATATGTCTCTCGTGTAGACCTTGTCTTCCACGTCATTGAGCTTCTCGTCATACCGGTTCGCAACGATAACGTCCGACAGCGACTTGAACTTATCAAGATCGTTAACCACTTCGCTTCCGAAGAATGTTGTTCCGTCCTCAAGCGACGGTTCGTATACTATCACCTTCGCACCCTTCGCCTTGATCCTCTTCATGACTCCCTGGATCGAGCTCTGGCGGAAATTGTCGGAGTTTGTCTTCATCGCCAGGCGGTATACACCGACCGTGACCGATACTTCATGATCCCTGTCGTACTGTGAACTGTCGAGATAATCGTAATATCCTGTCCTGGCAAGAACACGGTCCGCGATAAAATCTTTTCTTGTACGGTTCGATTCAACTATCGCCTCGATGAGATTTTCGGGAACGTCCTCATAGTTTGCAAGAAGCTGCTTCGTGTCCTTCGGCAGGCAGTATCCGCCGTATCCGAACGACGGGTTGTTGTACTGTGTGCCAATCCTCGGATCAAGACATACGCCTTCGATTATGGCCTTTGAATCAAGTCCCTTTGTTTCCGCATACGTATCAAGCTCATTGAAATAGCTTACGCGAAGTGCGAGATATGTATTTGCAAACAGCTTGACTGCTTCGGCCTCCGCAAATCCCATCGTGAGCACTTTAACATCATCTTTTATCGCGCCGTCGCGAAGAAGTTCTGCAAACCCTTTTGCTGCAGCGACCTGTTTCTCATCGTTCATATCTGTCCCGACTATTATCCTGCTCGGATACAGATTGTCGTAGAGTGCTCTTGATTCACGCAGGAACTCGGGCGAGAACATTATCCTGTCGGTTGAATATTTCTTTCTGATCTTCTCGGTGTATCCTACCGGTATCGTCGACTTGATGACCATATAACTTTCAGGACAGATGTCTTTAACAAGATCGATGACCTCTTCTATATGGTGCGTATCAAAATAGTTTTTGTTCGGATCGTAGTTTGTCGGAACGCTGATCACTACATAGTCTGCATCCGAATATGCATCCTTCGGATCTGTTGTCGCACGAAGGTTCAGCTCCTTTGTAGCAAGATAATCCTCAAGCTCCTTATCGGATATAGGAGAGATCCTCTCGTTGATCTTTCTGACCTTCTCCTCAACAACATCAAGCGCAACAACTTCGTTCTTCTGCGCCAGGAGCACCGCAATGGACATTCCGACATATCCGGTTCCCGCAACAGCTATCTTCATTCCTGTGCCTCCTTAAACCTGAATGTTCCGCCACCGGCATTCTTTGCATCTTCAAGTGCCGACACAGCCGAGCCGTACAGTTCCTCAAAAGTCACGCCGTCTTCCTGGCACATCGCTATACCTATCGAAACATCGGTTTCGGCTTCCGCGATCATTCCGGCTTTCTTTTCTATGACACTCTTTCCCGATTCACCCGAAACATATACCGCGAACATCTTCTGCGAAATGCGGCATACAACATCCGCTTCCCTGAAGTATGTTTTCAGTCTGTCGGAGAACTTCTTTATGTCATTATCACCGGTATCATTTACTATCTCCATTATCATAAGGGCACCCGTGCGCTCCTCGGATATCTTCTTGCCGACACGGGTATTAAGGTACGATCTTGAGAACAGTCCGGTCAGGGCGTCCATCTCATCATCGTTTCCATCTTCCCGTCCCGTCGGCATAAACATGCTGCGAAGTCCTCCGTCTGATGCAGCACGAAGGCTTGCCTCTTTTGTCTGCTTGATATGTGGATCTACGGTATATCCGTCCTTTAACATGAAGATAAATACATCTGCTATATCGGGATCAAACTGCGATCCTTTACATCTTGCAAACTCCGATATGATCTTATCGCCCGAAAGTCGGGACCTGTATACCCTGTCGGAACTCATCGCATCATACGCATCTGCAACGGCGATGACTCTTGCGATCTTCGGAATATTCTCGCCCGACAATCCCTGAGGATAGCCGCTTCCGTCCCATCTCTCATGATGAAAGAGCACACCTTCGCGAAGGTTATCAAGTACCTTTATCTCACGCAGCATCTCGGTTCCTCTTACCGGGTGGGTCTTTATGACATTAAATTCGATATCAGTAAGACGTCCCGGCTTGTTGCGTATGCTCTCGCTTACCGTCATCATTCCTATGTCATGAAGCAGAGCGACGAAATAAACATTCCGGCATGCGCTTTTATCCCATCCGAGATTCTCCGCAATGTCCCTTGCAACAACCGCAGTCCTGAGCGCGCTTCCGGCCGAATACGGATCCACGGCATCAAGCATGTTTGATATCGTGATCACCGTCGACAGAGCCATATTGTCATAATCAAAGGACGATACGCTTGATATGTCATACCCGTCGCCGAGATTCTTTTTTACGGCCGACTCGTCGTCTTTGTTTCCGTCAATTATGAGTATTTTTTTCATCAGGATCCAATTCCCTTCCCTTTAAGATATTCTTTTATATAATCAAGCACATCTCTGTACTCCTGAAGGAAGCTGTCTACGTTTTTCTTAACAAACCCGATGTCTCCTCCCTTTGCAGCAAGTTCATGTGACTTGGCCGTTGCGGAAAGCGTCGGTACACACGAGCTTGCCATAACTCCTTTGACTCCGTGCGCCTCAACGGCATAAGCCTTGATATCCCCGCTCTCGGCAAGAGACTTAAGCAGCGGTATCTTGCGCTCTCCTTCCTTGATGACTTCCTCAAGGATCATATTGACTGTCTCTTCCTTGTTGTCAAATCTTGCCATAAGTGCCGGAAGATCAACCGGTCCATCGTAAACGGGTTCGCTGTCATTCTCAAGTTTGATCGCGGCATTTGATATATCCGACAATCCTCTCTTTCTCGGCCTGTACATTACCTTTTCAGCAGGAAGGTACTTGCGGATCATCTTGATGAGCCTTACCGATTCAACGGGCTTGCTCAGATAATTAGCGAAACCTTCTGCCTCATACAGTGCCCTGCTTCCCATCACGGCATTCGCCGTAAGTATGATCTCGGGCGTGTCAGCGTTAAGGCTGTCGCCATCCGACTTTATCAGATGCATCGTCTCGATACCGTCAGGCTCGGGCATCATGTGGTCCATAAGGATGACATCATACTTATACTGCTTACACATCCTGAGAGCTTCCTTGCCGTCCGAGACGATATCAAGTATCACCTTGGTATTCTTAAGGAACTCTCTTACGACTATCTGGTTGGAGATATTGTCATCAACCTCCAGCACACGTGCTTCGGGCGCGATATAATTCTCATCGATGTCATCAAGGTTCTCATCCTCAACGGCATTTCCCGAATTGTATTTTGATGTTTCCTCCCGGGCCGCCTGCTGCGGTATCCTGACGGAGAACGTGGTTCCTTTTCCGTATACACTGTCAACGTTTATCTCACCGTCCATCTTCTCGACAAGAGATTTTACGATGGACAGTCCCAGACCCGTGCCCTGTATGTTCTGGTTTTTCTTAAGGTCAAGGCGCTGGAACGCTTCAAATACGCTTCCGAGGTCCTCTTCTTTTATTCCGATACCGGTATCGCTCACATAGAAGCAAAGCACATAACGGTCATCGTTTTCAAAGCATTCACCGGAAAATGTTACCGTTCCCTCTTCCGTATATTTAACGGCATTTGACAGAAGGTTTATAACGATCTGCGTTATCCTCTTGTCATCACCGTACAGGCGTCTCGGAAGGTTGCGCGGTTTGCCGATCTTTGTTTCGAGGCCTTTCTTCCTTGCCTGTCCCTCAAGGATCTCTGCAAGGTTCGTGAACATCTTGTCCGGATCGTAATCGACACAGACTATTTCCTCCATGTCGCTTCCTATCTTTGAAAAATCAAGGACGTCATTTATCAGCGACAGCAGGATGGTACCCGAATCGCTGATGATACCGGCATAGTTGAGTATGTTCGGATCCCGGCTCTCTTTGAGGATCATCTCGTTCATGCCCATGATCGAATTGATGGGAGTCCTGATCTCATGCGACATGCTCGCCAAAAACTTTGTCTTGGCCGCACCCTCTTCGTTTGCCCTGTCTCTTTCCATCTGGATCTCTCTTATCTCGTGGATCTGCTGTACTATCGCAAAAGCAAACAGGATATAAAGACCTGCGATGATCACACCGCCCTCAACACGCTCGATGACCGTATTGATAAGGATGATCTCTATCACCGACAGTATCATGAACGATAAAAATCCATACGCAACATACTTATATTTCCTTGCATATCCGAGCCTGACGTCATGTATGGTGATCCCAAACGCCCCGGCAATGATGACAGCTATCACTGCATCAAGCGGCAGCAGCGTACTTGAAAAGTTCAGTATTTTACCGAAATGCAGCCAGCAGAATACGAACATGTTTGCCGCCCCGATGAGTGACAGTACCGCATACCATTTTCTGTAACGGTGTTCCTGTATCGCATCAAGGTAGGCGATGAACGGGAACACGACCGTCAGAGTCGTGATGTAAGACAACAGTCCGTCTATAAACTGCGTCCTGAACAGGAACTGGAACACGAACGAATCCACGGTCATCCATGCTGATGCAACAAATATCCCGCCAGCCATAAGTATGAGCTTAACGTTATGCTTATACAGAACCTTCAGCACAAGGCCTGCCATCATTATCACGAACGAGCAAACAAGAAGTGCAAGTGACATCGCGAACTGGAGCGCACCGCTCTTCATCTCCAGATGCCTTACGACCTCGTATTTTTCGCCGACAAAAACATCAAATATTTTACCGGCATAATGATCGCTGTACAGAGTTATCTTTATCTCTCCTCCGGCATCGCTCTTTTGTATCGGAATGATGAAATAGGAATTCTTGGCAGGTCCTCCTATGATCGGTGCTTCATCCCAGTCCCACTCCTTTATGCACCTTCCGTTTATCTCAACCTTCATGTCGATCCTGCACAGGAAGGCCACTACCGAGCCTTCGGCAATATCATCGGGAAGTTTTGTGTCAAATGCGAACACATCCCTTCCTTCACTTTCTATACGGCACGGTGTCGTTATCGTCCTCGGCCCGGTCAGCTGATCGTGGTATGTCCAATCCTTTAACACATACACGTTCTCCTCAGGGATAAGAAGGGATCTGTCGCTTGCAATATACCAGACAGCATAAAAGATCGCCGAAAAGAAATTGATCGACACAATGATATAAAGTATGATCTTAACAAAATAAGTCCATCTCTTACTCGTCATCTTCTGCCTCCGGTGCCTTTTGTAAGAACGACTATCTCGTCTTTGCCCTTTATGACCGTTCCGTCCTTTGGAATGACCGTCTCGCCCCCTCTTTTGATCAGAACGCACTTTACATTAAGCTGCGAGGAAAAATCGGAGATCTTCCCTGAAACCCACTCGCTCTTTTCGCCTATCATGACTTCCTCAAGCATGATATCCGAAGCCGCGTTTCCGGTTCCGATCACCGCAGTGTCACCTTCAAGTATCACGGTATCCTTTTTCGGAACAACGACATCCTTGCCCCTTATAAGCGCAAAGATCATCGTACCCTCTATGAGCGAAACATCCGTAACTTTCCTGTCCTTCCATCCGTGATCCTTTCCGATCGGAAGGGTTAAGTATTCGACAGGATATTCATCACTCGTTCCCGCAAGATCCTTGATCTTCGAATACTGCTGGACAAATCCCGCACTGATGATACCGGTAGGGATGGCTACGATACCGACGCCGCAGAATGCAAGTATTATTCCGACGAACCTTCCCGCGGGCGTTACCGGATAAATATCTCCGTATCCGACAGTCAGTAGTGTAGATACAGCCCACCATATGCCCGAAAAAGCGTTTTTGAACTGATCTGGCTGTGCATTATGTTCAAGACTGTACATCAGTATCGATGCAGCCATCACAAGCATAAGGATTATGAACAGTGCTGACAGTATCTGATTCTTTTTTTCTTTTATGACATCGGTGATGACGTTGAAAGCATCGTAATATCTGTTCACCCTGAAGAGTCTCAGTATCCTGACGACCCTCAGCATCCTGAAAGCTACCGCGCCGAGCGGTATTACGCTTGCCGGGAATACGAATGACAGCCAGTAAGGCAGGAACGAAACAAGATCGACTATGCCGTACAGAGAAAATACAAACGCAACAAGAGATGACGCAAATGATCTTCGCGAAGGGTATTCAAGATCGGCCGTAAAAAGCCTTAAGATATACTCGATCGTAAAGATCACGACCGTGACAAGTTCGATGACGGAGAGGATGCCGATGTATTTTGCCGACTCCTCAAACGTCTCGAAAAATATGATGAAAAGGTTCAGAAGGATAGACACGGCTATGACTGCGTCAAACAATCTGCTTGGCACATCGCCGGTGTATCCTATCGTGATTATCTTGTAGATCCTCTCTCTGACCTTATTCAAGTTCAAACGCACCCGTGTACAGCCTGTAGTACTGCCCTTTTGCGGCTATCAGTTCATCATGATCACCGCGCTCGATTATGCGGCCGTGATCAAGCACTATTATAACATCTGAATTCTTTACAGTCGACAATCTGTGTGCGATAACAAACGTTGTTCTGCCCTTCATGAGAGCATCCATTCCGCGCTGGACGATCTGCTCGGTCCTCGTATCGATCGAACTGGTCGCCTCATCAAGTATCATGACGGGCGGATCGGCTACAGCAACACGCGCTATCGACAGCAGCTGTCTCTGGCCCTGCGACAGGTTTGCGGCATTACCCGCGATTACGGTCTCATACCCCTTCGGAAGATGGGATATAAAATCATGTGCGCCGGCAAGCTTCGCAGCGCTGATACACTCTTCGTCCGTGGCATCGAGACGTCCGTAGCGGATGTTCTCCATGACCGTTCCGGTAAAGAGGTTTGTATCCTGCAGAACGACTCCGACCGCATGCCGAAGGTCCGGTTTTAATATCTTGTTGATGTTTATGCCGTCGTATCTGATCTTGCCGTCCGCAATGTCATAGAACCTGTTGAGCAGATTTGTGACCGTCGTCTTTCCGGCACCCGTGGATCCGACGAAAGCTACCTTCTGGCCCGGCTTTGCGTAAAGCGAGATATCAAAGAGAACCTGCTTTTTACCGTCGTATGAAAAATCAACCGTATCAAGTACTATGTCACCGCGAAGAGGCGTGTATGTGACCGTCCCATCCTCTTTGTGCGGATGCTTCCATGCCCAGATGTTCGTCTTCTCATCCGTCTCGACAAGTTCGCCGTTTTCTTCCTTAACATTTACGAGATGAACATATCCTTCATCCTCTTCGGGAAGCTCATCCATTACCCTGTATATGCGCTCGCAGCCCGCAAGCCCGGCAACGACCGCGTTGATCTGCATCGAGATCTGGCCTATCTGTCCGCAGAACATTCTCGTCATACCGAGGAACGGGATGACAAGAGCGATCGAGAACGGCAGCCCTCCGATACCGATATTGTCAACTTTTGTGGAGACGAAAAATCCTCCCGCGATACCTACTATTACGTAAAGTATGTTACCCATGTTGTTAAGTATCGGGCCAAGTATGTTTGCATATTTGTTCGCGCGGGACGCTACATCGAACAGGTCACGGTTGAGTTCTTCAAACTCCTCACGGCATTCTTTTTCATGACAGAATACCTTGACGACCTTGGCTCCGCTTATCGTCTCCTGAATGTATCCTTCCGCTTTACCGATCGCCTGCTGCTGCTTGAAGAAGAACTTCGCGCTGCCGCCGCCGACAAACCTGGTGATGACAAACATGAGCGCAACACCCGCAAGAACTACTGCCGTCATATATACGCTGTAGTAGAGCATGATGCAGATGACCGTGATGATCATGATGAACGTGTTGAGCATCTGCGGGAAGCTCTGCGAGATCATCTGCCTGAGCGCATCGATGTCGTTCGTGTAAAGGCTCATCGTATCACCGACCTGCCTCTGGTCAAAAAACCTGACAGGAAGAGTTTCCATCCGGTCAAAAAGTTTTTCTCTCATCTTCTTGAGAGTTCCCTGCGTGATCGTCGCCATCATCTGGTTGAAGATGATCGTTGCCGTAAGGGATATCGCATACAGAACGACAAGTGTCAGAACAAGCCGTATGATCTCACCCGATACGCCTGCCCAGTCACCGCTCTTGTACGAAGACTCGATGACCGCGATGACCTTCTGCTGGAACACGGACGGGATCGATGAGATGAGCGAGCTTATCATGATCAGTCCCATTACAATCGGAAGTCTTGCCGGGAAGAACGATAAGACATCCTTCAGTATTCTCTTTACTATTCCTTTTGAAAGGCGCTCACCGGGAGCAAGACCCGGTCCCCTTCTGCCCCTGGGCCCGTGATTAGCAGCTGCCATCTTCATCACCCCCTTTGTTCTGGGATGTATATATCTCGCGATAAATAGCACTGTTATTTAACAGTTCTTTATGCGATCCGACCGCTTCTATCCGGCCGCCGTCTATGACGATTATCCTGTCGGCATCTTCAACCGAAGCTGTCCTCTGGGCGATTATTATCTTCGTCGTTTCGGGAATGTACTCTCTCATTCCCTTTCTTATAAGGGCATCAGTATGCGTATCTACCGCGCTCGTCGAATCATCGAATATTATTATCTTGGGCTTCTTTAACAGCGCTCTTGCGATACAGAGTCTCTGCTTCTGTCCTCCCGAAACATTGGATCCGCCGTGCTCGATCCTCGATTCGTATCCGTCCTCTTTTGCGAGAATGAACTCTTCCGCACACGCAAGACGGCACGCTTCCTTCATCTCTTCAAGCGTTGCATCGGGATTGCCCCAGCGCAGGTTGTCGGCTATCGTTCCTTCAAACAGGACGTTCTTCTGAAGCACCATCGCAACGCTGTTTCGAAGAACGTTGAGGTCGTACTTTCTGACATCGACTCCGCCGACACGTACCGTTCCCGTCTTTGCATCGTACAATCTCGGAATGAGCTGTACGAGGGATGATTTTCCGCTTCCGGTAGTACCGATAACACCGATCGTCTCTCCGGATTCGATCTTTAAATTGATGTTCGAGAGTACATCGTTATCCGGGTTTCCTGCATAGGCGAACGACACGTTCTCAAATTCTATCGATCCGTTGGCAACCGACTCTGTCGCGTTCTCGGGATCGGGGCTGACGATATCGCTCTTTGCTTCAAGAACTTCAACTATTCTTGATGCGCTCTCCGATGCGAGCGTGATCATGACAAAGATCATCGACATCATCATAAGCGATGACAGTATCATGAAACTGTATGTGAGCATCGCCGTGATCTGGCCCACGTCGAATTCAAGGCCGCGTGAAGTGATGACAACGTATGATCCGAAGCTGAGTACGAAGATCATCACGATATACAGACAGAACTGCATGACAGGCGCGTTCCACGCGAGGATCTTTTCCGCCTTCGTAAAGTCCTTTCTGACTTCCTCACTTGCGATATGGAATTTGTGCTTTTCGAATTCCTCTCTGACAAATGATTTTACGACACGTATTCCGGTGATGTTCTCCTCGACCGATTCGTTCATCCTGTCGTATTTCTTGAATATCCTTCTGAAGAGCGGCATCGCACGGGATGCAACGGCTATAAGGGTTCCCGCAAGAATCGGCACAACGACAACGAATATCCATGCCATCCTGCCGCCGAGGCGGAATGCCATGATGAACGCGAAGATCAGCATGAACGGCGATCTTACCGCGATCCTCGTCAGCATCATGAACGCGTTCTGAACGTTCGTGACATCGGTCGTCATACGCGTCACGAGCGAACTTGTCGAGAAAGAGTCGATATTATCAAATGAAAAATCATTCACCGAGTCGTACATGTCCGCGCGAAGGTTGCGTCCGAATCCGCAGCTTGCGGTCGCACACGTCATTCCCGCGAGCATTCCGAATATAAGGCTTCCGACAGCCATCAGCGCAAGGATACCACCGTATCCCGCGATCTCGGAAACACTTGCTCCCGCCTTGATGCGGTTCACGAGTTCCGCCATATAGAACGGGATCGTGCACTCAAGCACGACCTCGCCCGACACAAGGAGCGGCGTCGCTATCGTACTCGGTAAGTATTGCCGGATGTGGCCGGCGAGTTTTCTCATTACCATGCTTCTATCTCCTTACGCATCGTTCATCTTCACAAGCTTTGCGGCCTGGTCGGCTGCGATGCATGCGTCTATGATCTCCTGTATATCTCCGTTCATTACCTTGTCGAGCTTATAGAGCGTCAGCCCGATCCTGTGGTCCGTGACTCTTCCCTGCGGGAAGTTGTATGTCCTGATCTTCTCCGAACGGTCGCCGGTTCCGATCTGGCTCTTTCTGAGTTCTGCTTCGGCATCGTGAGCCTTCTGCTGCTCTATATCATACAACTTTGCACGAAGAAGTGCGAATGCTTTGGCTTTGTTCTGCAGCTGTGATTTTTCCGTCTGGGAATAGATCACGATACCCGTCGGATAATGGGTCAGCCTGACCGCCGAGTCCGTTGTGTTGACGCACTGTCCGCCGTTTCCTGATGCTCTCATGACGTCGATCCTGATGTCCTTTTCGTCAATGACGATGTCAACGTCTTCGGCTTCGGGCATAACGGCAACGGATATCGTTGATGTATGTATGCGGCCTCCCGATTCGGTCTCGGGAACTCGCTGCACGCGGTGCACGCCGCTTTCGTACTTCATGACCGAATATGCTCCCTGGCCCGTAATCATGAACGTTACCGACTTCATTCCGCCGATGCCGATCTCGTCGACTTCCATCGTCTCGACCTTCCAGCCGCGGCCCTCGGCATAGTGCACGTACATGCGGTATATCTCGGCCGCAAAGAGTGCAGCCTCGTCTCCGCCCGCGCCGGCTCTTATCTCGACGATGACGTTCTTGTCGTCATTCGGATCCTTCGGGAGAAGAAGTATCTTCAGTTTTTCTTCAAGCTCCTCGACTCTCTTTTTGGCGTCGGCAAGTTCTTCCTTGAGCATCTCGCGCATTTCGGCATCGGACTCGGCCTCGAGCATCTCAAGGCTGTCGTCGATGTCCTGCTTCTTCTGCTTGTATTCGCTGTACGCCTCGACGATCGGGGCGAGGTCGCTCTGCTCCTTCATAAGCTTTTTGAACCGCACCTGGTCGTCGGCCGTGCCCGGCTCGCCGAGCTCGCTCATGAGCTCTTCGTACCTTACGAGGAGGTCTTCAAGTCTGTCGAACATATGTAGATCCTTTCTGTTGGTTTCGAGTTCGGGGTGCGTTAAGGTATTTCCTCGAAAACGCGCTCCCGCTCCTGTTCAGGCGCAACGGTACATAAGTCGTCCAAAAACGCCGACTAAGTACCGGCCCCTTCACAAGGTTTTCTCGGAAACACCTTAGCGCGCCCCTACATTGTGAATAACACTCGTATTACTGTTATTATCTTATTATTCCCTTAATTACCCGGTCATTTCCCGCATAATCTTTGATAATTTCAATGTTTACGAATCCGGCGTCGGAGAGAATGCGCGCAACGTCCGCTGCCTGGTCGCAGCCGATCTCGAGGAAGATCATGCCGCCGCGGTTTAAGTGCATGGGCGCCTGTTCGGCGATCCGTCTGTAGAAGTCAAGGCCGTCATCTCCACCGTCGAGTGCGATCCTCGGATCGTGATCGCGGACCTCGGGTGCAAGTGTTTCGATATCCGAAGCCCTGATATAGGGCGGATTGGAAATGATAACGTCGAATGAATGATTTTCGCCCGGGAGGGCATCGTACAGGTCGCCTGCAAGAAACTGCACCGTGCCGCCGTTAAGGCCGTCCTGCTCACTGAGCATCTCGAGGTTTGAGTTTGCGATGGCAAGCGCATCTTCCGAAATGTCGACTCCGATGCCGCGGCAGTTGTTCTTGTAGTGCATGAGCGAGAGCAGAAGGCAGCCGCTTCCCGTGCAAAGATCGAGTATGTCGTTGCCGTCCATAGTGTATCTCATCGCTTCTTCGACAAGGCACTCGCTGTCCTGCCGCGGAATAAGGACCTTATCGCTTACGCGAAAATCAATTCCCATGAATCCGCATTTTCCGGTCAGGTGCTGCAGCGGGATATGCTGTGATCTTTTCGTAAGTATCTCTTCGTAGCGCGCAGCATCGCAGTCACTGACAATCGTTTCCGGATGCGCGTAAAGCGTGTTCGCATCATGTCCCGTTATAAATTCCAAAAGCAGCCTTGCATCCAAGGCTGCTTCAGATATACCGGCAGCAGACAGTACTTCCGTGCCGTGTCTGTATGTTTCGCTATAATTCATCCGTTCCGGTACTTAAGTACTCCTTCCAGTCAAATACGGCATCAACGGCGGCAATGCCGACTTCGATCATAGTATCGTCGGGTTCTCTCGTTGTCAGGCGCTGAAGCCACATTCCGGGTGCGGACAGTATCCTGACGAATATGTTGTTTGTACGGCCGGCGAGCCTGATGATCTCATATGATACAGAGGCGATGACGGGGATCAGAAGTATCCTGATCGCAACTCTTGCCACCGGCTCTTCAACGCGAATGAATATGAAAAGGATGACACTTAAGAACACTACAAAGAACAAAAAGCTCGTTCCGCAGCGCTTATGCTCGCGCGATGATCTTCTGACGTTCTCGACAGTCAGCGGATTTCCGTTTTCAATGCAGTTGATGCATTTATGCTCGGCTCCGTGATACATGAACACGCGGCGGATGTCCTTCATGCACGATATCAGAATGATATACATCACAAAGATAAACACACGAAGAACGCCTTCAAGTATTGCGATCGCAGTGTCACTGACGATGACCTTTTCAAGGAGCCTCGAAAGATAATAAGGAAGCAGGATGAACAGGCCGACCGCAAATGCGATCGATATGATGACCGTGATCGTCGACAGTACCTTTTCGGCATGATCTTTGAAAATACGGTCCAGGATCTTGTCTTTTTTGTGCGTATCCTGCTCTTCCTCATAGAACGAGGCCGAGTAGTTGAGCGTTCGTATACCGAGGATCAGGGAGTCGATAAAGTTGATGACACCGCGTATAAACGGCACCTGCGTCAGTGTTTTTGAGCGCGAAAAGGACTCGTACTCCTCGACCGTCACATCGATGTCTCCTTCCGGAGTTCGAATGGCGACCGAATACCTGTCCTTGTTCTTCATCATGATCCCTTCGAGGACGGCCTGTCCGCCGATCCCGGAATAACGGGCTTTTTTCTTCTTTCTCTTCATATCCGTAAATATTAAAGAAGAGTGCCGAAGCACTCATCTTACTGTTCTTATTTAACGCCGTACTTCTTGTTGAACTTATCGATACGTCCGTCAGTTCTTGCGCCCTTCTGCTGTCCTGTGTAGAACGAATGGCACTTTGAACAGATCTCCACGTGAATGTCTTCCTTCGTCGAACCTGTCACGAACGTATTGCCGCAGTTACAGGTTACGGTTGCCTGATAATATGCGGGATGTATTCCTTCCTTCATCTTGATTCACCTCACTAAATATTTCGTTTCATAATTAATGTGTTAATCATATGCTGACAAACAGCAAATGCAATTATAACGTAAGCGCCGCGATTGTGCAAGCACAAATTACAAATTAAACGGGAGCGGCAAAACTATTCTTCGAAAACACGCTTTCGCTCCTGTTCCGGCGTAGCAGACGCTAGACTCGAAAAAACCTCGTCAAGCGCTGACGCCTCCACAAGGTTTTCTCAGAACAGTTTTGCCGCTCCCGATTCAAATAATCAGGGTTCGTCTCCGACGAAAACCTCGCCGCTGTGGATCATGTCGATCATGATCTGCGCGATCTTCGGGTCAAACTGCGTCCCTTTATTGTTCTCGAGTTCCTGAAGGATGATGTCTTTGTCAAGGTGGTTGCGGTATACCCTGTCGGAGTTCATGGCGTCCATTGCGTCCGCAACACCGATGATGCGGGCAACGAGAGGGATGTCCTCTCCGGCAAGCCCTTTCATGTATCCTTTGCCGTCAAATCTCTCGTGATGGTAGAGTGCCCCGTCCTTGATATCCGCTATCGCGGTAAAATCGCGGAGCATCTTTTCACCGTTCGTGGTGTGGGTCTTCATAATGTCGAATTCACTTTCGGTAAGCTTGCCCGGCTTGTTGAGGATATTGCCGGGGATACCGAGCTTTCCGCAGTCGTGCATGAGACCGATGTATCCGATGTCCCTGATACGCTCTTCGTCCATTCCGAGCTTCTCGGCTATCTTCTGTGAATAATATGAAACCCTGGCACTGTGGCCTTTCGTGTATCTGTCCTTGGTATCGATGAAGTTTGCAAACGTACTCATCGTCTGTGAGATAACGTCATTGAGCTTCTGTGCATTCTTTCTGTAGTTCTCGTCCCTTATCAGATAAAGAACATATGCGACAACCGATGTTGCCCATGCAACGAACATTACCATTATTACCCAGAAGAGCGGATAGGCCGTGATAGGCTTGTATCTCTTTCCGGTAAACACAGCATCGGTAAAGTTCATCAGCTCCGTCGATATCATGACAGCTCCGAATGTGGCGCTGTCGCCGGACCTTATAGTCTCTATACGCTCATCCGGGGTGAATGTGATCGTCGAAGCATTCTTATCGTACTCCCATTCACCGTTCCAATAACTGTCTATCTTTATGTTCTTCTCGGGAACCGTGATCACAACACTCCAGTCAACTATGTCATAGCCGCTGTCGTTGATGACGGTATTGTCATACTGTGCCCCGTACGTCTGCATCGGCGTATTGGGATCATTCTGCCAGTGCTTGGAAATATCGACCGTGTATCTGTACTCATCCCCCGCACGTACCGAACCGTCCACAGCCGCAGTAGTTGTTGCGACTTCACTCTGTGCATCCGTGATGGTCATGTGATAGGAAAACGGATTGTTCAGATCATATCTCACCTTGCTCCACAGTCCCAGCATGCCCAGGGCGAGCAGGATGAATATCATTATGAGAATGGCTCTTCCGCCGCGTTTGTGACCTGTATGTGGCTTGTTTGGCATATATTCCTCCGAACGATTTTGAACAACGTAACAGATATTATATCGGTATTAACTCATTAAAACAATACTATTTTGTTCCAGAATAATATATAATATTTCACAAAGTCAAAAAAGGAGAATCATCATGGAAAGATTCAAAACATTTGTAAAAGGCGCTTTCTCATATCCGAGGCAGCTCCTGTCAACTCATCCTGCAACGATCGTGAGCATTATCGCGGCGTCGGTCCTCTTTTCGATCTACTCTTTTATCGAGATTGACTACACCAGATCAAAGAACATCGAAAAGCCGCTCGACATACTGCTTCATATATGCCTTGCGATACTGTTCTTTGCTGTATTTTCACTTTGCCTCGAGAGCATTCGACCGAGATGGTCAAAAATCGTAAAGGCCGTGATTCTGGCTGTTTTCGGACTGATCTCGCTGTTCATGAGCTTTATCCTTTCCGATTACATCAAAGGATCGCATTCGGTTCTTAGCGGGAAGATGATGATGATCCGCGAGCGTGCGGGAATCTATACGATCTTTCTTCATATAGCGGGACTTCTGGCTCTTGCACTGCTGCTGGCTCTCTATTTTTCCTACAGTCATGACGTGCACCAGCGTTTCAACGACCACATCATGAACGCAAATGCGAAGATGTTCTTTACGGCGATCATTTACGGCGTGATCCAGATGGGCGTGCTCTTCCTGACTATCATCGTATCGGTCCTTCTGTATGATGACGCGTTTGAATACATGTTCCCGATTCTCATACTGATCAACGGACTGTTCTATGTTCCGGCCGTGATATGTGCATATATCCGCCAGAATGAGAAGGCAAACATGTTCATGCAGGTACTTGTCCGCTACGTCATGCTCATAAACATACTTATCGCATATGCGATCATCTACATCTATATACTGAAGCTGATCATCACGATGGACGTTCCGTCCAACTCGGTATTTGCGATACTGACGGCACTCTTTGTTGTTTCGATGTACGTCACCTATATGTGTACAACATTTGAGAACAAAGGATTCCTCCAGAAGTTTGCGTACAACGCGCCGCTCATTTTTGCGCCGTTCATCCTTATGCAGTCCTACACGGTGTTCGTCCGTATCGGACAGTACGGTCTCACACCCATGCGTTACTTCGGTATCGCGTTCATCGTATTTGAGATCACATATATCGTCTACTACACGATATGCCTGAAGAAGGAAAAAGAGATCATGGGCCGCAACATTCTTCTTGTCATGGGAGTGTTTGTGATCATCGCGATCTTCATGCCCGGCGTAAGCGCAAGATCGCTGTCAACGACACTGGCACGCCGAGCTCTTTCATCCTATATCGAAAAATCAAATGCCGGGGTTCAGATGTCCGACCGCGAATACGTCCGGGCCAATGCGGCATACGGATTCCTTCGCGGAGATGATTTTGGATCGGGAAGGCTCCAGCGGTACTTCCCGGGCTTTGACGAGGATGCGATCGCCGGCCTTAAGGAAAAGGCCATTGCTTCTTCAAAGATCCTCAATAAAGAAGAGCGCGTAAACAGCAAGGATTCCGGCTATCCGATGTCAAGCTGGTATTCCGCGGATCTGTTCAGCGACTATTCCAAGGACGGCGTGATCGATGTTTCGGACTATAAGAAAATGATATACGTATACGTTACCGAAACCGGTAACGTCTCGGACAGTGCCGTCGATACGACAAAGCTTTCGATAAACGTTGATGAAACCGGAGAGTCTGACGGAGAGTCTGACAAAGAGATGATGAGCGTTGATCTGTCGAAGTTCATCAGTGAATACAACAGACTGTCCGAAGATAAGGAGACCGGGGTCATCGACTATGATGAATTCCAGAACAGGGTACATCAGATGGGCGTTATCGAAGTAAACGAAAATGCCCGCCTGTATATCACAGATGCGGACATTACAAGGAATGCAAAGCTCGAAACGGTACACGTGGATATTCACGGGTATTTGCTGATGAAATAATTTTCTAAAGAGTTCCTGCATACACAATTTGCACAAAAAACAGGGGGGATACAAAAAGAGTTCCTGTATACACATTTGCAACAAAAAGTATTGGAGAGCGTTGTTACTTGACGAGGTTTTTTCGAGTCTAGTAACGTGACGCTCGGAAACAAGCGGAAGCGCCTTTTTGTGCAAATTGTGTATGCAGGAACTCTTTAATCTTTACAGTCTGATCTTCTTTATCATCTCAACGAATTCAACATTATTCCTTGTGTGAACGAATATGTCGAGACACTTCTCGACTGCTTCCTCGGGCTTGAGGCCGTTGAATGCCTTACGCATAACATTGATCGCTTCAAGCTCGTAGGGCTCGAGGAGAAGGTCGTCTCTTCTCGTTCCGGACTTTGGGATATCTATTGCAGGGAACACTCTCTTCTCGGAAAGCTTTCTGTCGAGTACCATTTCCATGTTACCGGTTCCCTTGAACTCCTCGTATACGACATCATCCATCTTGGAACCCGTGTCGATGAGGGCTGTCGCAAGAATCGTAAGGCTTCCGCCTTCACGCATGTTACGGGCTGCACCGAAGAATCTCTTCGGCATATGAAGAGCCGCGGGATCAAGACCACCCGAAAGAGTACGTCCGCTCGGCTGAACGGTTAAGTTGTAAGCTCTTGTCAGACGCGTGATCGAATCAAGCAGGATCGTTACATCCTCTCCATGCTCAACAAGTCTCTTCGCACGCTCTATCACCATCTCCGATACTCTCTTGTGATGCTCGGGAAGCTCGTCGAATGTAGAGTAGATGACCTCAACCTGATCGCCTTCGATCGACTCCTTGATATCGGTAACTTCCTCGGGACGCTCATCGATGAGCAGAATGAGCAGATGCATCTCGGGATTGTTCTTTGTGATCGATTTTGCAACGTCCTTAAGAAGCGTTGTCTTACCTGCCTTCGGCGGGGATACGATCATTCCTCTCTGTCCTTTTCCGACAGGACACATCATATCCATGATACGCATCGCGATGCTTCCGCCCGGCGTTTCAAGATGAAGTTTTTCATCAGGGAATATCGGCGTCAGGTCCTCGAAGTTCTTGCGCTTTATCGCTTCCTGAGGAGCCAGTCCGTTGATCGACTTAACAAACAGAAGTGCTCCGAACTTATCGTTCGGGTTCTTGACTCTCATGTTTCCGGCAACGATATCACCGGTCTTGAGGCCGAATCTTCTGATCTGGCTCGGTGCAACGTATACATCGTCATCACCGGGGAGATAGTTCTCACTTCTGATAAATCCGTATCCGTCGGCCATGACCTCAAGGATACCTCTTGCTTCCTCACCGGAGTCGAGCATCTTCTTCTCATCGGAAAGCTCTGATTCCTCTCCGACAGCCGTTCTGCGGTCTTCCTCAGAAAGCTGTTTTTTTGGCTTATCTTCGCCCTCCGCACTCTTCGGATTTGCTGCAGCCTTTTCTTCCTTCTCATCAAGAGCGAGCATGGCATCGACTATCTCGCTTTTCTTCATGAGTGAGATACCTTTGATCCCTCTTGCTTTCGCAATGTCCTTAAGTGCCGAAAGTGATAATGATTCATATTTTTCGCGTGTCATAAAACCTCCTTTTTGACAACAACTTTTCTATCTTTTGACTTTTTATTTCGCAGTCATTATTATATAGCCATGACTGAGCCGCATACCCTTATTAAACTTATAGTGCTTTACATGCTGGATAAGGTTGATTTTCCGCTCACCAAAGCTCAGATATATGATTTTATCCTTGAAAAGGAATATGCCAATTACTTTGCACTGACGCAGGCAACGTATGAGCTTACCGAAGGCGGTCTGATCGAATCATCCTCAACACACTCATCGACCTTTCTGTCACTGACCGATAAGGGACGGGAATCGCTTGCCTTTTTCAAGAACCGAATTTCCGAGGGAATCAGGAACGAGATCAACGAGTACTACGAAGAGAACCATCAGTCGATCGCTAACCGTATGTCGGTCATGACCAACTACTACAGGACCGCAGCCGGTGACTACGTTGCAGACCTCACCGCCAGGGAGAAGACCGAAGATCTGATCAACATTAAGATCAACATGCCGACCGAAGAAAGCGCACAGGCCATCTGCGAACACTGGCGTGAAAACTCATCGGACATCTATTCCTTCATCCTGGAAAAACTTCTATGAGAAGCTGTTCGTCTTCTCGTCGTATACATAGTCTATCGCCGCGAGCGCATCTTCTATCTCTTTTCGCGACAGGCCCATGTCTTCGCACATCGCATCAAGACTGTCGTAATAGTCTCTAAGTTTCAGATTGACAAAGCTTAACAGCATTGCCGGATCCCTGGGTATCTCCATCAGAATGTATCCTTCAGTGTTCTTATCACGAGCTGCTGCTCAAGTTCATATCTGTTCTGGATCTCGGAAACGTTCGGATTCAGATAACGGATATCGCTCTTTTTAAGCCTTATCGTCTTCTCTCTCTTACTTGTTAAATGGAAGTAATTGTCAGAGAAGATCGCATCCGCCTGCATCAGATCAAGCTCAACAAACGCCGCAAATCCGCCGCTCATCATACGGATAACGTACTCGTCGGCAAGTTCGATAACAGAGTATGATATCGATGATCCTTCGAGATTTAAGTACTTGTACTTAACGAATACATCGATCTCCGTCGACAGGATATTGCCGTCTTCATCAAAGAACTCACACTCGACGAACACGCTGTTTTCCATTCCCGCGATGAGCTCCGAGTAATCTATCTCGCACACCTTTGCCGCAGAGAAAGGCGCGATGTCGACTTCTCTCTCTTCTTCATGAAGAAGTCTGAACTCCATCGTCTGAAGCGATATCTTCACACGGATCGTTTCAAAATCACGTGTCTCATTTACGACATAAGGGCTGACGATATTGCCGTGACGCTCTATCGAACCAGCTATCTGCGCAAAGAATGTTCTTGAGAAATACTGCAGCGGTTTCCATCTTCCGAAGTAATCGATACTCGACCACGACGCACAGGGCCAGCTGTCGTTAAGCTGCCAGAAAAGCGTTCCCATCGTGCATCCGCGGTTTCTCCTCCAGTGCTCGACACCGTGCTTTATCGCAACCGCCTGAAGTATCTGCGTCAGATAGAGCAGGCTCTCGAAATCCTTCGGGAACAGGAAATTGTGAGACATATAATAGATGAGCTTTCCGTTCGCATCCGTATTCTTCTGATGGCTTTCCATAACCTTGGAAAAGACGTTTCTGTCGGCATCGGTAGTGAACGTGTTAACGGTCTTGATCGACGGGAATGACTGGAACCCGAACTCCGAAACAAAGCGCATCGTATGATTTTCGTATTCCTCGAAATCGGCAAGGCCGTGCCAAACATCCCAGAAATGGGCATCTCCTCTCGTCTCGTCAGACGGTTTGTCGAAGCGCCCTCCCGATGAAGGTGATGAAGGCCAGTAGAATGTCTGAGGTGCATCCTCTTTTGCGATCTGCGGCAGAATATCCTCGAACATGCGCAGGTAATCCTTGCGAAGCTCATCGGAATGCGCCCTGAACTCAGGCCACTCTACCCATGCGTTCTCCATCTCGTTGTTTCCGCATATAAGGCCGAGGCAGGCGTGATGGCGTATCCTGCGGATGTTGTCGTGCGCCTCCTGGGCTATGTCCTTCGAAAAATCATCCGTCAGGTCGTATATGTTGCATGCAAACATCAGGTCCTGCCAGACGATGAGACCGTATTCGTCGCAAAGGTCGTAGAACGTGTCGGACGGGTAGTATCCGCCGCCCCAGACCCTTATCGTGTTGAAGTTACAATTAACGGCTGATTTTAACAGGTAATCGATCTTCTCTTTTGTAATGAAAGAATATATCGTGTCTTCCGGAATGTAGTTCGCGCCCATCGCAAAGATGCGCACGTTGTTGACCATGAAACAGAACTCGCGGCCGAATTCGTCCTTCTCCTGACTGACGCTCATCGTGCGAAGTCCGATCCTGTATGACTTGGAATCCCACTGGTTACCGTTCATGTCGAGAGCAAAGACACTGACCGTGTAAAGCGGCTGGTCTCCGAACCCATTAGGCCACCAGAGCTTAGGGTTGTCGATCTCCATTGAAAGCGTTACCGTATCGCTCGTAAGCGTCTCGGTGATCGCGGATACCTTTCCGTCGGGCGTTACAAGCTCGGCCTGGATGATGTAGTGATCCTTCCTGATCAGTTCCGTTCTGACATCGATATCGAGAGTTACCTTCTTCTTCTCATGTCTCTGGCTGATCAGAACATCATCGATGCGGATAAGGCTGTATCCGATAAGATCGATGCTGCGCCAGATACCGCAGTCGGGGATGTTTGCGCCCCAGTCCCATCCGAACATGCAGTGTGCCTTACGCAGATACTGGTTGCCCCTGCTGCAGCCCTGCGGCGTGTAATCGATCACCTTGTTCATCGACGGGTTGCGGTTTTCTATATAGTTGATCGGTGAGAGAAGCTCAATCATCACCGTGTTGATGCCCTGATGCAGAAGACGCTTTACATCAAAGTTATATGTCCTGTGCATGTTGGATGTCTGGCCGACAAGCATGTTGTTGACATACACACGTGAAAGCGTATCTATTCCTTTACAGCAGAGAACTATCTTCTCCTGCTCGAACAATTCGGGAATGAGTTCGAACTCCGTCGAGAAAAAATAATCCCTTCTGAACAGTTCTCTTGCTTCTTCTTCATTAGTTCCGAAGAAAGGATCGTTTGTACGATGTCCGACAAGAAGAGCCGAAAGTACACTGCCCGGAACCTGCGCTTCGACAAACGCTTCCGAGCCCCTCTCGTTCATGACCCACTTGCCATTTAATGTCTGGAAAATCATTCAATTACCTCAAACAATGATGTTACTGTTATTCTTTGGGGAAAATTAATAAAAGAACCGAAGTGTAGAAACTGCACTTGATAATAATACTAGGATTACTATATATAAGAACTTCTTTTTTGTCAATACAGCATATTATGATAAATACAGTAATGACCCCCGCGTTTGCGCGGAGGCCATTTTGAAAGTCAATCCGGAATCCTGCTTTATTCTTCTTCGCTCTCGGGAGCGTTCTTCAGAAGGATGTTTGCAAGGATACCAAGGATAAGGGCACATGCAACGCTGGTGATCGTAACGGAACCGAAGTTGAGTGTCAGTCCGCCGATACCTGCGATAAGGATGACCGAAACAACGAACAGGTTCTTGTTCTTGTTAAGGTCAACGTTCTGGACCATCTTAAGTCCGGAAACTGCGATGAATCCGTAAAGAGCCATACATACACCACCCATTACACATGAAGGGATCGAATTAACGAACGCGATGAAGGGTGATATGAATGAGATTATGATCGCACCGAATGCAGCGGCGATGATCGTGTAAACCGAAGCGTTCTTCGTGATAGCAACACATCCGATCGACTCACCGTATGTGGTGTTCGGGCAGCCGCCGAAGAATGCACCTACCATGGAGCCGACTCCGTCACCGAGAAGTGTTCTGTGAAGACCGGGCTCCTTGAGAAGATCTCTCTCGATGATCGATGAAATGTTCTTGTGATCGGCGATATGCTCCGCAAATACTACGAATGCTACCGGAACGTATGCAGCAAAGATAGTTCCGATGTATGTTCCGGACAGCTCACCGAATCCGCCGAGTGCAGTCACAAACGTGAATGACGGAAGTGCGAAGAATGTCGACAGTCCGACACCGTTCTCGATAAGAGCCGAGAATGAATCGAAGCTTAACAGCTTGATCGAATCGTTGCCCGTTGCATTTCCTATAAGAGTCATGATAAGGCAGAATGCATATCCTGCGAGAATACCGTATATGAAAGGAATGAGTCTTCCGCTCTTCTTGCCGTATGCGCTGCATACCATTGTAACACCGAGTGTAACAAGGCCACCGAGAAGTGCTGCGATCGGGCTTGCAACGGCAACTCCGTCAACCTTGACACCGCCTGTTGTGATATCGCCTACCGCATTTCCTGCAAGTGACAGTCCGATGATCGCAACCGTAGGTCCGATGACAACTGCGGGCATGAGCTTGTTGATCCAGTCAACACCTACAGCATTAACGATAAGAGCGATGACAACATACACAAGACCTGCAAAGATCGCACCGATGATCATTCCGAGATATCCGAGTGACATCGATACACCGCCTGCAAATGCGGCACACATGCTACCGATGAACGCGAATGACGAGCCCAGGAACACGGGGCTCTTCTTCTGCGTGAACAGTACATAGATCAGAGTACCGCAGCCTGCACCAAAAAGCGCTGCCGCAGGGCTCATGTCATTTCCGATGATGATCGGAACGACGAGTGTTGCGGTCATGATGGCCAGAAGCTGCTGAAGCGCAAATACGATCAACGGTCCGGTCTTGACCTTGTCTTCCACCTGGTAGATCAGTTTCATAACATCCTCCTTAAACAACCAAATATACTACATCTTGTGCTTTTACAGGCAAAAATCATATAAACGCACAAGTTCTTGATAGATAATAACACTAAAGTCCTGTGGTGTAAACTCATATTTTGTCGGATAAACAGACAAATTTGTTCCACTGAAAATATGCAAATGTTATAATCTTTATCATGGAAATATCATTACCGCAACAATTTACAGACAGAATGCGCGAAATGCTCGGCTCAGATCACGAAGCGTTTATCGACTGCTATGAAAAGCCTCCCGTTAAGAGCTTCAGGCTCAACAGGCGGAAGGTTTTGCCTGTCGACTACGCACGTATGGGAAGGATCCTTGCTGAGAACAATGCGCCTGAAGAAGTGAGCTTCTGGCAGGGTGCGTACTATTATGACGATGCACGTCCCGGCAGCTCACCGTACCACGAGGCCGGAATCTGCTACGTACAGGAGGCTTCCGCGATGTATCCGGTAACGCTTCTTGATGTGGACGACAGCGGGATGAAGGTGCTCGATCTGTGTGCCGCCCCGGGCGGAAAATCATCCCAGATCGCAGAACTTATGAACGGCAGCGGACTTCTTGTTTCAAACGAGATCATCCCGTCAAGAGCATCGATCCTGTCCGAAAACATGGAGCGGATGGGAGTCGAAAATGCACTTGTGATAAGTTCCGACCCGAAGGATCTGATCGGCAGATTCCCCGTATTCTTCGACAGGATACTGGTCGACGCGCCATGCTCGGGCGAGGGAATGTTCCGAAGAAATCCGGAAGCGATCAGTGAATGGAGCCCACAGAACGTGACTATGTGCGCCGGGCGTCAGGACATGATACTTGACTGTGCCGCAGCAATGCTCGCTCCCGGTGGCAGGATCGTCTACAGCACATGCACCTTCTCAAACGAAGAAGACGAAGGAAGCATTGAGCGTTTCCTTTCGCGCCACAGCGACTTTTCGATATGCGACGGCCCGCACAGACTGTTCCCCCACACATTTAAAGGCGAGGGACACTTTGCGTGCGCGCTGGAACATAAAGGAGCGGGGAACCGCAACGGGGTAACGGTTCCGCGATACGCTTCCGTATCACAGAACCGTCCCCCTTTTTCGCTCTCAAATGCACTCCTGAGCAGTTTCCTCGACGAAACAATAGCCAAAAACGGCCGGTTTTACGATAAACTTACAACCGGCTCCGACCGCCTGCTCGGGTTCGGCGACAGCATCTACCTTGCACCTGAACATATGCCTGATATAAAAGGATTGAAAGTACTTCGTGCCGGGATCAAGCTCGGCACGTTCAAGAAGAACAGATTTGAGCCCGACCATGCCCTGTCGCATGTACTTGGATGCGATGATGTGTGTAGTTATGTAAACCTGTACGGGGATTCAAATGAAGTGCGCCAATACCTTTCCGGCATGACGCTTAACTGTGACCGCGATATGAAAGGCTGGTGCCTTGTCTGCGTTGACGGCTTCCCGCTCGGATGGGGCAAAGCCGCCGGCAAAGTTGTGAAGAACCACTATCCGCGGGGACTCAGAAAGTAGGTGCAGAACCGTCCCCCCGTTTAATTTAAGACTGCGTATACGGTCCGTCTGCCGGATACCCTCCGGCGAGCTTCTGTATCGCGCGCGGGATCGCATCCTTTGATTCTTTCCAGTCTTTATCTTTATTCTCGTACTTGAACTTCTCAACGAACCAGTCTATATCTTCCTGTATCCTGTCAAGATTCCTCTCCTGAACTTCAAAAAGTGTCTTTGTGAACTGTTCGAGCTTATCTTTTTTGAGATACCCGGGTGCGAGATCGATGAGCTCTTTCATATGTGGAAGGCAGAAGCCCTTGCCCTCTGTGATTTTCGCCGCAAAGGCGTCATCACTCTCATACAGATAAAAAAAAGTCGCGATGTACCGCCTGTATGTATCGCGGTAGTAATCGCAGACAAAACATTTATCCTCAAGATCCCCTATATATTTTCCGACGTTTGACGAGCTTTGTGCGCTGCCCTTTGAAAACAGAGATGAATGCGCAGGTCTGTATGAAGACATCTCCTTCTTCAGTCCTGCGGCAGCTTTTCTGATATGACTCGACAGGATGAGCGCATTTCCGAGAGAATTGCCGTAATCAAACATCATCTGAAAATGTCTGCGGCAGAATCCCGCCTTATCGGTCATCTCCCTTATATCGCTTTCCATGTATGATGCGCACGGACCTATGACATAGTCTATCGCGTCCCTTTCAAGAGAACGCTCCGCGTTGCATATCGGGCATTCATCCCCTGCCGATACCGCATCATTTACCGGTATCGTGTAAAGTTTTTCCTTCATCGGTCTTCCCCGGTCAGTGATTCAAGCGTGGAAATGTTCTTCTCGGCTTCCTTTATGATATCGTCAAACGATTCGGGCGCGCCTTCTTCTCTGACTGTTGCAGTCTCGTCATCATCGTCACCGGATCCTGCCTTGTTGCCTTCAGATGCGTCTTCTTCGCTCTCCTCTTCCTCATCGGACTCAACAAGCGGCTGCTTTCCTGCGATCAGTCTTTCCTCAAACGTCATGTCGAGCTTCATCTCTTTCATGACTGTCTCATTGCGCTCGTTGACCTCTTCTCTTGCAACGCTGACCTTCTTATCCGATTCACTCGCATAGAAATGATCACGTAGAAGCGTCAGATATGCGGAGTACTCTTCATAAAGCGAGTCCGCATCCGGATCATCGGCCCTGAAGTTCTCATCAAGGAATCCGTCACACACCCAGTTGATCACGTCGATTATCCTCGACAGCTGTCCGGGATTAACAAGCTTTTTGCCGTCTATCTGATCGTATATCTTCTTATACGTTCTCTCCATTTCGGTAACGCAGTCGCCGATCGCCGACAGCGCCTCGGGATCATCCTCATGCCTGATGCTCCTTAAGAACCTGTGCATGAACGGATAATTCTTCATAACACGAACACGCCCCTGGCTGACCTGGCTCATGAGTTCGAAACAGTCCTTCTCACTCTTCTTTACCGTTCTGGTCAGTTCAAGCGTCATGTACTTTGTGCTGTAGTCACATATAAAATCATACAGCCCCTGTTTACTTGTAAAATAGTGGAATAACAGGCCTTTCGAGATACCTGCTTCTTTGACTATCACGTCTGTGCTCGCATCTTTATAGCCTTTCAACGCAAACGTCTTGAGAGCCGCATTTATGATGGCGTCCTGTTTATCCTTCTTAACATCGAAAAATTTAGAATTCATAGTATCCTCCCCGGTTTGACCACCAAAGTCAAACACATCGTATCACACGTTATGTTAACTGTCAAGCATTGACGAAAACATATAAAGAGGAGTAAACTTTGTGGCATGGAAAGATCAGGTTTCGGAAAGATAAAACTGTCCCCGGTTCAGATAATACCTGCGAGTTTTCTGCTCGCGATACTGACCGGTGCGCTCCTTCTGATGCTGCCTGTATCGTCATCAGACGGACAGGTGACCGATTTTGTGACTGCGCTGTTTACATCGACAACTTCCATATGTGTAACAGGGCTTGTTGTAGTTGATACATATGCGCACTGGAGCCTTTTCGGACAGTTTATAATCCTTATTCTCATACAGGCCGGCGGCCTCGGCATGATCGCGATCGCTTCATCGATAATGCTACTGATGCGCCGGAAATTCTCTCTTACGGACAGGATGCTCCTTCGCGATGCGTTCAACCTCAACTCAAACACAAAGCTTTTAACATTCCTTATAAAGGTTCTTAAAGGAACATTTGCGATAGAAGCTATCGGTGCGCTTCTCTACTCGATCAGGTTCATCCCGGAATTCGGCGCAGCAAAAGGCCTGTGGTATTCCGTCTTCAATGCCGTTTCGGCATTCTGCAATGCCGGTATCGATGTCATAGGTCCGAACAGCCTTGAAAACTATGCCGAAAGCCCGCTGATCCTCGGAGTTACATCGCTTCTCATAATATTCGGTGGAATAGGCTTCGTTGTATGGTTCGACGTATGGGAGCGGGTGAGTGAAGGAGTGCGCAAACGATTTTCGCCCCTGACCGTGGCAAAAAGGCTGTCAGAGCACTCGAAGCTCGTCATCGCATTCACGCTCGCACTCATATTGGGTGGGGCGCTGCTGTTCTTCGCGTTTGAATACCGCAACCCCGAAACGATAGGTACAATGGGTCTTGGCGGCAAGATAATGAATGCTCTCTTCGAATCGGTAACGATGAGGACCGCCGGATTTGCGACATTTGCACAGGAAAAAATGACCGTCGCGTCGTGCATCATCGCATATGTCCTGATGTTCATCGGCGGCTCACCGATCGGTACGGCCGGCGGCGTGAAGACCACGACATTCTTTTTCCTCATAATGAACCTGCGCTCGTACCTCAGGGACGAGAACGACAAAGTGCTGTTCAACCGCCGTGTTTCCGAGGAATCAATGCGAAAATCATCCGCGGTCGTTTTCGTCAGCGCCGCAACGATACTGACGCTCACGATCCTTCTGTATCTGTTCAATCCCGCGCATCTCGAGGATCTGCTTTTTGAGATCTTCAGCGCATGCGGAACCGTCGGACTGACACGCTCGCTTACTCCGAATCTTGATACGGCGGGCAGGATCATAGTCATAATCGCGATGTACCTCGGAAGGATAGGGCCGATATCGCTCGTCGCGCTGTTCTCGAAAAAGGGCGCGGATTCAAACAGGAAACGTTATTCGGATGGGGTATTTTACGTAGGATAAATGCAGTCAGAACGGAAAGGATAAACAATGAAAAAATCAATCGCTGTACTCGGACTCGGAAAATACGGATGCTCTCTTGCTACGACATTATATGATCTCGGAGAGGATGTGCTTGTTGCGGATATAGATGAGAAGATAATCCGCGATATGGCGCCGAAGGTCACATCGGCTGTACGTGCAGACCTGAGTAATGAAGACGAAGTCGTCGCACTCGGTCTTCAGAACATGGACATCGTCATCATCTGCATGGGTCAGAACATTGCTGCCAGCATAATGTGCGTGACGATCGCCAAGGAAAAGGGAGTCGGGACCGTTATAGCAAAAGCGTCTTCGCCGAGGATCAAAAACGTTCTCAAGAGAGTCGGTGCAGACAAGATACTGGATCCCGAAATGGAAGGCGGAATACGCTCCGCGCGCATACTTGCATCGCAGCATATCCGCGATTATTTTGAGATAGATGAGAACCTGTGCATGGTTGAATTCCACCCCGAGAACAACTGGGTCGGAAAGAGCCTTATAGATCTTGACCTTCGCAGAAAGCACAACATGAACGTTGCCGCGATCAAGGACAGCGAAGGAAAATGGGCGTTCGTGGACCCAGGGCATATACTCAAGGCTGATGATCTGCTGATGATAATAATCGAGAAGAAGGATATATCCAAATTGAAATAAACGTATTACTTCTCTTTTTCTGTTTTATTTTTCTGTTTCTTCTTTTCTGTGTTTTTACTCTTTTTATCTGTGTTATTATCTTTGTTTTCTGAGTTATTTCTCTTATTTTTCCGCCAACGTACAATTTTCACGGTAACATTCACGATCACGAGTATGGCGATGATGCATCCGACGCCAAGCACCACCCATCTCAGCCAGTGGGTTCTCTGCTCTTTTTCGATCCTGACTGCGACCGTGTTGCCGGCAGCTTCGAAGGTGATGTAGTTTCCGTATGTGCCGCACGTAACCTCTTCGTATGCACCGTTTCCGCCGACGGATATAGTGATATTCTCAAGATCCGGAGGCGCCTGATAGCGGATCGTATGCACGGCCTCTCCGTCATCTGGGATCGACAGTAGGTAATCCTCTATTCCCTTGCCCGCGCCCGAGATCGGTGAAACCTGCAGGACATCCTCCTGCTTGAACTTTCCGTCAACGAGAAATACCGACTGCTTGTTCGCGCGAACCTGCTCAGATGCAAGGCTCGAACGGTATCTGACTATCTCTCCCAGTATCTGTGTATCCTCGAAAACGGGTATATTCTTATCACAGTCCCAGTCTATGTACTCATCAGCGGCAAGTACGACCTTTGTGTCATCCTTGTTTTCCTTGTCCTTCTTCGATCCGTCATCTTTCTTTGCGATAACGTTCTCAAGCGGTGTCTCGTCGGGTGTAACGTATGCTCCGTACGTCTTCTTCTCGCTCGACACGACCTTGTCATCTACGATAAAATCAACCCTCACGATCGAATAGTCCGCCGGGATATTTTCCAGAGCCAGAAGCTGCTGATACGTTATCGGCTCCGCCTGTCCCGCACGGCTGATCCTGTCGGCACCGGCAAGCGTGTCACTTACAAACACGTTGCCCTTAAGCTTTGCACCGTCATCATCGCTTCCTATGATCGCACCGAGGAACGTGGTTCCCTGAATAATGTTCGGCATCGCAACGCAGTTCGTTATCGTCGCACCCGATCCTGCGATACCGCCGATATATGATTCTCCCGACAGAACACCCTTCTCGTAAGAATTCGTGATCGTCGCATAGCTTCGTCCCGCAACGCCGCCGACATAGTCTCCGGATTCACTTGCGGCCTTTCCAAAGTTGGAACATCTCAGAATGGTCCCTATCTCATGCAGTCCGCAAACGCCGCCTGCGTAGCTCTTCTTACCCTTAACACTGCCGCGGTTCACGTTCTGCCTTGCGACACATTTTGTCCTGTACGTCGAATTCTTCGCTGAATCCTTGATGCCGGTAACGTCACCCTCAAGGTCAAAATCATACTCCTCGGCCATCGTTCCCGCGATACCGCCTGTATTGATGTCGCCGTATATGCTTCCGCCGTTGGTACAGTTTGCGATCGTCGCATCAACACTCGTCTCGCAGACGTTGTCGGATTCATCCTCGTAAAGCTCGGAATAGTCCATATCCAGAACCCCGTCCATCGCGTCGGTGAACAGGAGCATTATCGATGAAAAATCATCGTTCACGTTTTCAAGGTCCGCGCATACAACATCTGTCGAGCCCTTCATCTCGTTGTTGAGGTATCCGAGATTGTCACTCATTCCCTGAATGTTTGCAACAAGGCTGTTCGTACGCATCTTGTATTCATCAGACAGCTGGGGGAATCTTACCGCACTTTTATCGGCAACACTCTTTATGATGTTCTTCATTCCCTTGCCCGCGTCCTTGAGATCCGTGGCCATCTTCTCAAGATCCTTGCCCGCGTTCTTACCGTCATTTTTTACATTCTTCGACATCACGTCAGAGTATTCGAGTACAAGACCACCGATGATGGCAGTGTTATCAACCATCTTATCCGCATAGTCCGTATCCTCGGCCGCTTTATCAACAGCCCACTCCTTTACAGCAGCATTACCTGCTTCAACGCCGGCTGCGTCAGCCCTTGTGGTAATATCAGCTCTTTCTTCGTCAGTAAGTTCATTATTATAAAATTCATCTTTTTCGGCATCAGTAAGATCTGACCACTTCTTATTTCCCGGCTGCTTGCCTTCAGGATATTTCTCATTAAATTTGTCTTCGGTGAATTTTTCCTTTGCAGCAGCTCTGCCCGCTGCTTCGGCCGTATTCCTCTCTAAGGTTCTTTCAGCGGCTCTTCCGGCCTTTATGGCATCAACAGCGGCATCGTCTCCCGTCTCGTATATATCCTCTACCCTGTTGAATTCATCAGTCGCCTCTTTTATATCTTTCTTTGCATTATCATAAGCTTCACGCTCATCGGGCTTCAAATAGCCATACAGGTTCAGATCCTCCGCAACCTTCTCAACATCTTCTGCTGTATCGCGAAGGTGCTTTCCCGCGGACTCAACATCATCCATCGGGCCGTCATTGGCACTTGTCTCATCAACGACATACTCGATCCTTCCGACGATCTCATTTGTCGCCGCTGTTGCACCGTTCACAAAATCGATCGTGCTGTCGGCAAGATAACCCGTATCGGAAAGCGCATTGTCCGCAAAGCTCTTGATAACGTTCAGTCTTGCGGATACTACTCCCGATGACGCATTGGTATCCTTTATCGTTTTTTCAACCGAATCATGAAGTGTGTTGATCGCGGTATTGAGCTGCGCGATTATATCCTTTGACAGATCGAGTCTGATGTACGGCTCAGCCTGTCCGACGATACCGCCGACATCTTTTCGTCCGTTGAGCTTTCCGTTGTTGATGCAGTCATGAACATAGCCCGCGGATCTTCCCGTGATACCACCGACGTTGTAGCCGACATGCTCGTATCCGACAAGCGAATCGTTTGAGCATGATGATATCTCGCCGATGTTATGTCCGACGATGCCTCCGATGTCTACGGGACTTGTAGATGACGCGATTGTTTTTTTATTTCCCTCTTCCTTCCCAATGTTAAGAAGTGAAGTGAACATCTCCTCGACCTTGATATCCTGAATATCGGTCTCGACATCCTTTGTGACCGTATTGATATCAGCCGCCGTGGAACAGCCCGTAACAAGGCCCGAATTTGCGCCGCATATACCGCCGACGTAGTGCAGTCCCGTGATCTTTCCGGTTGCAGAGCATGCGGAAATGATACCGGTTGCCTCGTTGTACCCTGCAATGCCTCCGATATAATCATAGCCTTCAACATATCCGTCGAATTTACAGTTTGCGATCATTCCGGCGTTGTTGCCGACGATACCGCCGATATGAAACGGCTTGCCCTCAGGCTTCATAACACCGATAACATTAAGGTTTCTGATGACCGCAGACGGTGCAGTCTTTGAGAACACACCGACATAGTTCTGTTCGTCGGTAAATGCCGCCTTTCCTATCGCGAACCCGTTTCCTTCAAAAACGCCCGCAAAATAAGGAACCGGCGTGAACCTGTTCATTGCGCAGTCTATGTTGTTCGTCAGCACAACGTACTTGTCGGCAGACCATGTATCATACGTACACTTCTGTACAAAATCACACCATTCATCGTAATTGCTGATGCGGATCTCAGTCATTTCCGAAGGTTCCGGGCGCACGATCGAATAATTGGAACTCTTCTCGGATTCACCGTCTTCGTTCTTTACCTTGTTTTCGGCTTCCTTCCCGGCATCCTTTTCGGCGTCATCTTCAGCAGTCTTTGCATCAGGCTCCCCGCCTTCACTTTTCTCGATCGAGATGTTGACCGTCTTTTCAGCCGTCTCCGCTTTTTCCTTCGCAAGGACAGCAACCGGCGAGAACTGTGCTGCAAGCAGCGCAAACACACAGAGCAGGGCGGGGATCGGATTAAGCTTTCTTCTCATCGGGATCGCCCTCCTTTTCTGCAGATTCTGCCTTCGGAGGTTCCTCGGACCTGGGTGTTTCCTCCTGCTTCGCAGTTACCCCCTGTAATGCAGCTAAATTTTCTTCAGTTTCTTCAAGCATCTCCACATTCGCAGTATCAATAAACGCGGAAACATCACCGAGGATGATCGCGTTCATCGTACCGGTAACAGTACCGTTGACACGGCCACGGATCGCACCGTCAACACGGATGAGTCCGGATGCATTCATGTTCTTGAGCGGCATGTTCATGACAAATGCCGTCTTGCTGATGATCGTATCTCCGACAAGAAGTATCTGCGGCAGGACAAACAGTGTGATGAATATCGATATGATGGTACCGCGGCCTATGCACTGTCCGATGTTGTAGATGGCTGCATCTGACGTCAGGTTTCCGATAGTGATACCGGCAAGTGCGAGCATGGGACCTGATGTAACGATGGTCGGGAACGACAGGTTCATCGTATCGATGATCGCATCTCTTCTTCCCATCGTCTCACGCAGTTCCGTATAACGGCTTGCGATAACGATCGCATAGTCGATATTCGCGCCCATCTGGATAGATGACACTATAAGATAACTCATGAAGAATATGTCGTCGTGCATGACGGGCGGAACGGAGAAGTTGATCCATATACTTCCCTGAATGACCGCGATCAGAAGTACCGGCATGCCGGCCGACTTGAACGTGAACAGCAGCACAACGAGGACTGCAAGGATAGATACGATATTAACCACTAGATTATCGCGGCCGAATGATTTTTTCAGATCGTATTCACTGACAGACTCGCCACACACAAGGCACTCGTCATAGTAGTGATATGCCATCGTATGCATCTCATCGATGAACTCGTAGATCCTGTCCTGATCATCCTCGGGCAGGCTCAGATAGACGAGCATACGCACGTAGTTCTCGCCCTGCAGCTGCGTCTTCGCAAAGTTCATCATCTTATAAGCATCATCAAGTGTCTTCTTCGTCTCGTCGTCAAGAGTTACGTAGCCTTCCTCGACTTCCTTGTGGACAAACATGAACATGTCGATGAGTGGAACCTTGTATTCGGCAAGTCCGTTAACGGCTTTTCCGTAATCCTTGTCATCGACCGCATAAGCGGTGTAGATGAGCTCCGCGACCTCAAAATCAAGATCGATAAGTTCGGAAAACTGGCGGGGCGTAAGCTCGTCCGTAAGCGTATATCCGCCAAGCGCCTCAGTGTTTGACAGTCCCATGGCGTGGTCGACTTCTTCCCTTGCTTCGAAATCTGCGAGAAGTGATCTTTCCTTATCGTAATCGCCCGCAGGAACGATGACCGCAACAAGGTTCGGTGAATCAAAGTTCTCGCTGATCATATCCTTTGCAACCTGCACCTCGTTCTTAATAGGCGGCGTAATGCTGCTGTAGCCATACGCGTAGTGGCACTTATTCGATATGAAGAACGCCCCGATGATAACAAGAACAAATACCGGAACGATGAAAAATCGTGTCGCGTAGTCAAACTTTGCGATCGCAGTTATCTTCGGTATGAAGTTTTTGTGCTTTGTTTTCTCCATGAGCGGCGCGAACAGCATGATAACGCCGGGCATGAGGAGGAACACGGAAACAAGGCTTAAGATGATGGCCTTGATAAGGACGATACCCATATCAGGACCCATCTTAAACTGCATGAAAGTCATGGCGATCAGACCACCTATTGTAGTAAGGGAACTTCCCGAGATCTCGGGAATGGCCTTGGTCAGCGCCGCGATCGCGGCTTCTCTTGAAGGAAGGGTCATGTGCTCTTCCTTGTATCTGTTCAGGTAGATTATCGCGTAGTCGATCGACAGCGCCAGCTGAAGCACTATCGTGACCGAATCCGAAACGTAACTGATCGTTCCGAATACAAAGTTTGTACCGATCTGCAGAACTGCCGCACCACCGAACGTCAGCAGCAGCACGGGGATCTCCGCGTACGCTTCCGTAGTGATCAGAAGTACGCCGAGAACTATGATAACGACAATGATCGATATCGTGTCCATCTCATCGGCAATAAGCTCGGCGGAAATATCGCCGAGACTCGTGTCGAGATAATAATCGTTGTTTCTGAGATAATCTTTGATCCTGTCCTGAGCCGTAAGACATCTGTCATCGTCCTCAGGATAGTCGAAAGTAACATCGAGCTTTGCAGACCCGTTGTTATAGAACTCTGCCGTATCCTTGTAATCGACTGAAAATACGCCGTCCATCTCTCTGATGGTGCGCGCCAGTCTCTCGCCCTGTTCGTACGATACGTTGGCTACCATGAAGGTACACTTTCCGTATGTTACGAACTCCTCGGCCATAAGGTCTATGCCTTTCTTGGTCTCGGTCGTATCAGGCAGATAATATGATAAAGAATTTTCTACATTTACCCAGTTCTTTGAAAATGCGGAGAATATCGCAAGTAGAGCGAATATGAGGAAGAAGAGGTTCCTCTTGTCCACTATGAACGCGCATATCTTCGTGATGAATCCCTGGCCTTTGACTTCCTCGTCAGGCACTTTGTTACACTTCCTATCCCATAAATCCCAGTATTACTATAGTCTTTTGAAACAGACCACGCTTAAATCATATTCTACCACATCTTGTAGGAAATGTCACACACATTCGCACATATTGTGTAATGTTGCATTGTAACAAGCAGATGGTCAAACTATGTTTCGGATAACTTCCGCGATCGCACCCGCGGTATCTGCCGCAGTCATGCTCACTGCTCCGATACGCTCTTCGGCAAGTTCTCCCGCGGCCCCGTTTATGAAGGCTGCGGCTGATACAAGAAGGCACAGATCCGCTCCTTCTTTGCAGCAGAGGGCTGCCGTGATGCCTGAAAGTACGTCTCCGCTTCCTGCGGTCGCCATTCCCGCACATCCTCTGTCCGTAATATACACTTTTTCGCCGTCGGTCACGATCGTCGATGGTCCTTTCAGAAGGACAACGGCACCGGTTTCCGAGGCATATTTCTTTGCGATTCCTGTCGGATCTTCAAGGATCTGCGATATCTCCATGCCTGTCAGGCGCGAAAATTCCTTTATATGCGGCGTCAGGACGAGTTTGGGAGTTGCATTCTTTATAATGGTCCTGTCCATCTTTGAGAGCAGCGTAAGGCCGTCTGCATCGATAATGAGTGTACCCTTATACTTTGTGAGAAGATGCTCAAGTATCTCGGCCGCACCTTCACCTGTACCTATACCCATTCCGAATGCAACAGTTTTGACATTTGAAATGAGCTCGTCAATCTCTTCCGGAACATAGGCTACGCCGGAATCTTCACGGAAAATGCCGTTCTCTTCATCTCCGGCCGGCTGTTCCTGAGTGTTGGTTGACATAACTTCATGACATGATAGCGGGAACAGCGTAGATTCAAGTATCTGCGACGCAACATCATGAACGATCGATGACGGAACCGCGACCTTTGCAACGCCCGCTCCGCTTCTCATCGATGCATTCGCGAGGTATGCGAGCCTTATCGCACCGCTGTATCTCGTGCTCCCGCCGATAAGTGCGGTGTATCCGTACGTGCCTTTATTTGAATAATTGGGCCGCTTCCCGAAGACACCTTCAATATCCGAAGCCTCAATGAGCTTATACGGCTCATCAACCGGCTTAATGCCTATGTCGCAGTTGGTCTTCTCCTTCATGACATCCTTTGCCATGTTCAGGAAGTGTCCGGGCTTGAATGAGCCTATCGAAACGGTAAGGTCTGACCGCACGCATATATCAGCCATTCCCGTATCGCCGTTTAATCCGCTGTTGATATCAACGCTTATCTTTACCGCATCCGTTGCATTTACCGCTTCGATGACGGATCTGAGCTCAGACCTGACTTCTCCCTTAAAGCCCGTTCCGAGAAGGCAGTCAACAACTGTCCCGAACTTTGACAGATCAACACTGTCGCTCCACCTCTCAATACCGAAATCACCGCTCTTATCGCCCGTTTTCAGCGTCCCGGCAAGCTTATCGTAATAGAACCTTCCGTCATCCGAGAACCTGTCATAGACACAGAATACGGTAAGATCGATCCCCGCCTCGTATAACAGAAGTGCCAGGGCATAGCCGTCACCGGCGTTGTTGCCGCTGCCGCAGATGATGGCAACCGGGGCCGTCCACCTGTTACACTCAAATACCCCGCGCGCAGCCCTCATCATGAGTTCTGTTCCCGGGGTGCCCTCCGCGATCGTTGCCGCGTCGCTCTTTCTCATGTTTTCAACCGACAGGATATCTATCATACTCTCACAAACAGCAAAAAAATAAAGCGGATGTGCTCCGCTTTATCTTCTTAGTAAAGTCCTAACCGTGCAGCGTTCTGGAGTCCCGACTGCATCTGCATCTGCAAGACTGTATCAAAATTCTTCGTCTCACCCGGTGCGAGAGGATTAACATTCTCCTCTTCCGTCAGGCCCGAGAAATCCGTCTTCGCTTCGAGAAGATCGTCCTCTATGGGCTGGATCTTATTCATTGAAGCACGGTTTACGGTATTCGTATTGTAAATGTACGGCATTGGCATTGCCATACTGACTGCACCGACCTGCATCTTACTACCTCTTACAAAATCGTTTGCTCAATTAAGTGCTATAATTATAGCATTTTATGACAAAATGTTCAAGTCCTTCAGGCCTTCATAATGGATCCGCTGAAACTTCCGGAACCGTTCTCGGATACTAACCTGCCGCAATCCGGGCAATTTCCCGAAGATCTTACTGCAGGTATCTTAAACGGTTGCTTGCAGTTTGTGCAATACAGTGTCTTGGTATCCTCGGCGAATCCGAACAGTCCGCCGTTAACATTTTCGAGCGCGCTGTCGTCAAGTTTCCTGTCTTCAGATATATTCATAGGGATCCCTCCTTGTGTACGTTCACAATGCATGCGTCATATATAATGATATCGGCCCCAAATCCATATCTCATTATACCACAATACACATACATTTAACAGAAAAACAAAAAGCGGGCCCTTTCGGACCCGCTTTGAAAATCATTTTACCGATTTATTTTTGCGTTTTCTTCTGCCTCTTTTTTCTTCCTGTACTCGTCGTACATCTTCTTGCCTGTTGCACCAAGAAGGAAGATAATGAGGAGCCACATCCAGTTCATCTCAACTTCGTCATCCATGGTCGGCATTTCTGCAAGAGGTATTTCGTTATTCTTGATCCTCTTAACCAGCTGGCTGTCTTTCTTGTTCTGGGTTGAACCGAGAACCTTATTGACTGTGTTGAAGTCACCTCTGGGAGCTATGTCGGTCTGGCCGGCCGCTGCACCGTTACCGCCGCCGGTTCTTACTCCGAGGACTCCGCCACCGGTTGTTCCACCACCGGATGTCGGAACGAAAATCGCAGGACCTTCGTACTCGGGTATGATGAGCTCGCCTGAACCGGGATCAAATACAGGTGCTGAAGGAGTCTCTGTAACCTCTCCGCCATCGCCACCGTCATCATCATCGTCATCATCATCGACAACATCTCCGCCATCGGGGATGATGGCTTCTTCAATCGGATCGGTCTCTTCAATCGGATCGGTCTCTTCAATCGGATCGGTCTCTTTCTCAGTTCCGCCAAGGCTATTGATCAGACGCTGAAGTTCATCTGCATATTTCTCGTTGTTTTCCTTAGCCGCCTTTGCATTCTTAAGTTTAGTCTTAAGATCCGCAAGCTTCTTTGTATTGGCATCGGCAACACTCATCGACTCAATGGCCTGGCGAAGTTTAGTTACCTCCTTTGCCTGAGCATTTATCTCTTCGCGAAGACTCTGGAGTTCCGTCTCGCTCTCGGCAAGAAGCTTTGCCGTTGCAATACCTGTGATGGGGTTGCTCTCGTCCTTCTTGAGCTCTCCTTTTATATCATCAGTAACAAATAACGCAAACGGGCTGTCGGAATAATCAGTCAAATCATCCCCGTATGACGATGATTTGAACACGTAGTTGTAATATTCCGTGTATTCCTGACCGTTTATTGTATATGTGACCTTAGCCTTGTTATCACGGCCGTTGTTACCGGTAACGTTTTCCCAATACTGAGTATACTTGGAATCGTTGTCTATATTGACCTTGGTATGTGTGGTATTCTTGTTGTCTGTGGTAAAATTCTTCTCTTTTGTCTCTACCTGCTCACCCTTTGCAGCAGTTTTTGCCTTCGTCCCGGTTTCAGCAAACCTGATCGATGCAGGATCAGCTCCCTGCTCGATCAGCTTGTATGTAACGAGCTGGCGAAGAAGTTCTCTTCCGAGACTGTATGTATTATCTGAAAGACCATCAACAAGATCCGTCTTGGCTTTCCCGTCTTTATCTTTCTCCTGAGACTTTGCAGCGCTTTTCGCAACATCAAGCTTTCCGTTTTCATCATAAACGGCAGAATTTATCTTGGAATCCCTGTAGAAGTGGATCAGGAAATTCTCGTACTGTTCCTGGATGTCCGTAAGGATAGCAAACTTATCATTGGCTGCTTTGTAAGCTGCCTCAGCTGCCTTGGAATCCTTGATCGCTCCTCCGAGGATTCTTTCTTTTTCATTTGCAGCAGCTTTTACGGCCTCTTCAACCTCTTTGATCATACCCTCAACCTTGGTGATATCATCACCGGATTGCTGGATTAAACTATTAACATTGTTTAGTGCCGTATTTGCAAGTCCTATCTGTGTAGCCTTTTCTTCATCGTTATCTGCATCAGTCGCTGCCCGAACAGCATCGATACCGTTCTTGTATTCTGTATAAACTTTATCAAGCTGTCTCTTACTCTCGGTTTTAGGTCCTTCTGTTCCGTCCTTTTTAGTTTCATTAAGAAGAGTTGTGCTGACTACATTTCCTTCTTCATCCTTTTTATCATCAACAACATAATGATCCTTGTTGGATGAATCAGGGATCAGTGCCTCTATTTCAGCAAGCTTATCCGTAGCTATAGTATCAAGGGCGTTAACTCCTGCCATATCCTCAGCTGAAATATTGTCCAGATCATTTACAGTCTTATAGAGATCATCTCGACCTTCCTCAAGCTGATCCAAAACATAATCAGCCGCTACGACCTTGGAATCTTCGCCCGTAAGAGGCTCCATCTTCTCAACAAGGGTATTTGCCTCGGGAACAATATTCTGATCCATGACAAAGCCGGTCTCTGTCTGAAGAACAGCAGCCGCATCCGCTATCTGCTCATCCGTCGGAGCCGTAACCACCTCAGCCGGCGCTTCAGCAGGTGATGCAACCTCTGCGGAAACGCTTCCTGCATCAACAGTCGCGAAAGAAACCTCTGATGAACCTGAATCAGAAGATCCGCTGTCAGAAGAACCTGAATCAGAAGAACCTGAATCAGATGAACCCGAATCAGATGAACCCGAATCAGATGAACCGCTGTCGGATGATCCGCCTGCAGTCTCGCTTGATGAGCTTTCCTGCGCATCTCCTTCTCCCGCATATACATTAGCAGGCATTGATGTTGCAGCCATCATGGTTGCAATACCTATTGTGATCGCTCTTAATACCTTGTCGTTTTTTACATTTTTCTTCATGTTTTTCCTCCGGTTTATTAACCTGTGAATCCGTTCACGCAAATATTATATCGACTTTTTTTTCCTTCTCTTAACTATAATGACATGAAAAAAATTCAAAAAGGTTCATAAAAATTCAAAAAATTACAAATATTATGTTTCGTAACAGTATTTTTTGCTGGCTTGATGCGCTGTGTTATCACTCTACCACGCTAAAGTGTACAAAACAGCCCCAGATTTTTGTGTCGGGAGCTGTTAGTTTTGTCATTTTGTGATTTTTGATTATTCTGCGATCTTTATTCCGCGATATGCGTGAACAGATACTGCAGTACTTCCGGCGTGAACTGTCTGGCATTTATACCTATAGTATATGTTCCGTCGGGATTTTTCTCGCGACGGTTGACGTCGGCATACATGATCAGCGTGCTCGCAACGATGATGATGTCCTTTCCGACGATGTCGGGCGAATCCGCGGGCATGATAACACCCATTCCGAGCGGACTGACGTTCTTCGTCTGAACCATGTACTTCTCGCCTGTGTCGCACACTACGACAACGCCCTTTGCAGCATAATCAACTCTCGATATGTTACGTCTCTCTTCCATTACTTCCACCTTTCTTCCGTTAAGATCATTTGCTCCGGAATTCTTTTCCGAACTTATTAAATGTATATCTGTACTTTCCTTCTGTTCTGTCGCGGTATTCTATCGCCTCTACCGGGCATCCCGACAGGCAGGCCATGCAGTGTGCACAGATCCCTTCCCACTTCGGGTGGCCTTCCTGCATCGTTATCCTGTTCACGGGGCAGAGCTTTTCGCACTTTCCGCATCCTATGCACTTATCGGTTGCGTAAAACGGCGTCGTCTTATGCATTTTTCCGGTCCACACGGGATTAAACGGCAGCGTGATGATAAGTTCAAACAGAAATATGTGCCGGTACTTCAGTTTTTCACCCCGACCGATCCGGTCAACTACCGCCGGGATGCGCTCATATGAGGCCTTTATACGCTGTTTGTTCTCTTCCTCTGACAACAGCGGGTAATGTCTGCTGACCGGGTAATTCCTCGGCATCTTAAACTCTGCCGCCCCGCAGTACTTCATTCCCTTGTGCTTTGCCTGCCGCTTTGCAAGAGATGCCGCGATCCCCGCATAGCCGCCGCTTGTGAAAACGTAATATACATTCTCGTTCCCGGCAAGTTTGACCCTGTCGATAAATTCCGCGAAGAACCTCGGCATCTCACACACATGGGCCGGCGCACATATCACAAAAGGCTTCTCTGACCGTATCTCGCTGTAATCTCCTGCCTTGATCCGCTCCAGGAGATCCATCGCCTCGTCCCCGAGCCTTGCCGCGATCTCCTCCGCTATGAACTTCGTATTCCCCGTTGCCGAAAAGTACAGGACCATGTCATCTGCCTCTTCTGTTTTTGTCTACGTACAGCTTCTCGTCTGCGCGGATCATGCACTTGTGAAGCGTATCGCCGCTCTCTTTCAGCTCATCGTACCCGATACTGATATTCAGGTTGTACAGAAGGCTGCTGTTCTCCTGCTTCTGGGAGATTGTCCGGCGGATGGTACGGGTTATCGCGCCGGGGTCCTCACCTTCCACGGGATCCCTGACAATGATGATGAATTCATCGCCGCCGTATCTGCCAAGAAATGCCGATGACTTGAGATTTTCGCAGGTCTGCCTGAGTGCATCGGAAACTATGACGAGCGCCCTGTCACCCTCCGCATGACCGTACGTGTCATTTATCATCTTGAACCGGTCTATATCGATCATCATGACGACAACCCTCTCATCCTGACCGTATGTATAAGTATCAATGAACCTGTTGATCTGCCTGCGGTTATTAAGCCGTGTCAGGTCATCAACGGATATCATCGCCTGCGTGTTCTGTAAATACAGCCACAGCCACATTATCGTACATCCGAAACAGAATGTGGGTGCATCCAGCGCAACCACCTGGATCATACCGAATACCATGACGCCGATCGGAACGCTTCCGAGCAGAAGATACTGCTGCTTCACTTCCTTGAGTTCGCAACGGCGCGCATTTCTCAGGGAAAGGAAAAAACCCGCAAACAGGTACAATGCCGCCGGTATGATCATAAACGGATAGTAGAGATCGTTCAGAACGAGGTTTTCATTGATCCAGAACAGGGGATCTACAATATATGCGATCATCATGGCAAGGACCGCGACCATCACGGGAACAAAGCACAGAATCATAGTCCTTCTGCTCTTTGTGAAGGTCATCTTCTCCGAAACGGTTATGAACATGAACATCGCGTATGCCATCAGGTCCATCAGTATGAAATTCGTCAGGTTGAACAGCACAACAAAAAAACGGATGCGCTCAAACATGCCGCTGAGCATCGCCGCCCAGCACGCATCGGACATGAAATACAGAATGAATATACTAACTGCGCGTCTGAACCAGAGCTGCTTCTCCTGAAGCGTACCGTGCATCTTATCACTGATCAGGATCATCATCAGGATAAGGATGCAGATGAAGCTCGCTTCGGTATAGAACACAAAATAATCGAATCCCATGCTGGTATTTTACCAAAGTTCTTATGGCTTTTGCAACGATTTGAGAGCATAAACGAAGCGGGCCCGAGGGGACCCGCTTCGAAAATCATATGCGTTGTCTATGATTTAGTTCTTCTGGTACTTCTTCATTTCTTCTGCCTTAGCTTTTTTCCTTCTGTTGTACTCGTAGTACAGACCAGCCAAAACAGCGAGAAGTGCTGCAATCGAGATACCTACTATAGCAGGATTTACGGGATCTTCCTTAAACGGTGTTGCTGCAAGAGGAGTCTCAGGAGTTTCAACCTTCTGAAGGTTCTTAACGCTCTGATCCTTTCCGCTATTATCTATTTCACTGACAACAACAGGCTTATTATTCTTAACTTCGTTACCGTCATCAACTCTTACGCCGGCAACGCCTCTTTCCTGTCCGCGTGATCCGCTTCTTCTGCCTGTTCTTGCACCTGCTACGCCTGAAGGATCAGATGCAGGAGCAATACCGCCGGGTACAGGAGATGTAGGAATTACAGGTCCAAAGTAAGTCTCTTCTGCTACAGGATCTTCATCGGGAGCCTGGTGGCCTTCGTGATGGTCGAATCTGGAGAGATCGATCTCAGCTTCGAGCAGCTCATTGTATTCAGACTGCTTGTTTTCAAGATCTGCATTTGCACGATCAAGTGCTGACTTAGCATTTGCAAGTTCTCTCTGAAGCTTGTTAAGTTCACTTCTGTCAACTGTCTGCTGTTCAAGTGCAGCTATCTTCTCTTCAAGCTTCTTTGATTTTTCCTCGGCCGCCTTAACCTTATCATATGCTTCCTGAAGTTCCTTCATTGCATCCCTGTATGAGATGTAGCTCTTTACAAGGCCTGCGTCCATTGATTTTTCATCATCCTTTTTAAGATCAGCACTCCATTCGATCTTCTGGAGTGTTAGTCCGTTGTTTCCAGCTATCCACTCACGATAATGATAGTATTCTGTCGGGTCATATCCCCACGTCTTCTTTACATGGTCAACGGCACCAATCTCCTGAACAGTAGTTGAAACCGTAAGTCCGCTGTCGCCGATGGTATAGTAATCATCGCTTGTAATCCAACTCCATAATTTTTCAAGCCCAGAACCCTCATATTCATGCTTGTGGGTGATCGTCTTATTAAATGTATATATGGTCCTGACTATTACAGGATTACCTTGTGCATCCAGTATCGGATCTCCATTTACATCTAATTTATTAATATCTTTGTAGTACTGATTATCTGTGCCCTCTACCTTATTTGCTTCAGTCAGCTCCAGTTCATCAAGTTTAGTTTCAACAAGCGTGTTAACCAGCGTTCTCGCCTGAGCTTCTGCAGCTTCTTTACTGCCGAAGTGCGTACTATCGTTCGGTTTATTTTTTGTTCCGGCATCAGTACTTATCTCTTTAGTTTCTTTGTATGTCTGAATCTCTTTCTTGATAACACCGTCTACCTTCTTGGCGGTATGAGCTACCTCAATTGAGTACTGTGCTGTTCCAAAAAAATCGGCTAAAATCTGATCGATACTTCCTAACCAGTTTTGTATCTTAAGATCATTATCAACTTCTACCGATGTATCAATACCAAACCAATTAAGAACTTCCGAAGCCAACGAATCGAATTCAACCTTGACGGTATATCCATCGCTGTATTTATATTGACCATTTTCAGCATTTGTCAAACTCTTAATCTCCTCCAAAATGCTGTCCTTGGTTCCTTTTTTGGGTTCAACGGAAACATCGATGATCTTCTTTTCGCCTTGGCGATCTTTATCGATCACATATGTATCGCCCAGCTCATATACCGTTTTGGTTCCGTCCAAAAGCTCATATTTTGACTTAGTATCATCATCATACTGAGGCAGGTCCGAATTTTCGAAATACGTATCTTTTCTTTCTGCACCGGGAACGGTCTTTTTATTTCCATCCTCAGATTCGATTACCTGATCAAGGTTACCTGCCTCTTCATTGTACAGTTCGCTGAATTGGGTAGTTGTGATATCAGCATTTCCATCTTCACCACCAACAAAGAAATCATCAAGCTTGAGCTCTCCGGCCTTAGCTGCGATACTATTTTCTTCGTCGGTTACAACCTTGATGGTACGCTCATAGAAATAAATCTCACCATTTTCGATCTTTACATTGAAGTATCTTTCCGCTTCCTTGATCTCGTCGCCGTCTTTGTACTTATATCTTACGACAACAACATTGTTTTCATCATATCCTTTTGCAGATACCCAGCCGGTTTTCTCTCCACCAATTGTCTTCCATTCATATGTTTTTCCATCATATGTGGAACCCGGGAAATCATACTCTGTTGCATCCTTCGGAGTATACGTGATCATGGGATTACCATCATCATCTGTTGTGTTCTTTTTCTCAAATGTATCAATAACTTCTTTTGAGTAACTGAGAAGTTCCTTGCTCAGATCCGCATAATCCTCTTCCTTAACACCGTCAATACCTCCGCTTATAGCGAATCCATCCACATATCCGTATGACGGATCATGTGTAATGTAATACTTGATAAGGGCCTTGCAGAGATTACCGGCATTTACCCATACATTTTTTCCATTATCATTTTTCTTAAATGCGTCATAAAGCTTGCTTATCAGTTCAAGTTCAGCAGCATCATTCTCTGCATAAAGACCTTCAACTTCTGCCTTGATCTCTGCCACCTTTTTCTCCGTAGCTTCAAGTGCTGCATGCGCTGCTGCAGAATCCTTTATAGCAATTTCAAGATATTCTTTCTGAGTTGCAAGTTCCTGCTCTGCTTCGTAAAGCTTTTTCTGGGCTGCATTATATTTTGTCTGAGTTTCATCATATCTGTCAGCCGCATCAGACAGGATCTTTCCCATATCTTTCAGACCCTGTTCTGCGGTTTCAAGATCTGACTTGATCTTTGCAGCTGCAGCTCTTGCTTCATTTTCATTTGATGAAGTATTTGCCGTTTTGATATCTGATCTTGCATCGCTAAGACCTGTTTCAGTACCATTTACTGCTTTTTTAGTCTCAATGTCTGTTGCATCCTTGTAGACGAGCTTTTTCTTCGTGACTTTTTGCATCACAGGCTGGCCTGTTGCATCAAGCTTTTGAACAAGTCTCGGCGCACCATTCTCATCGTATATAGGGTTATTGTTTATGTCTAGAGCCTGTACATACACCGGCTCCATCTTATAGACCGGATTTCCATCACCATCTGTTATCGGATTTCCGTTTTCATCCGTTTCCTGCTCGTAAATAAGATTGCCGTTTTCATCTGTCTCATCTACAAGTTCAGCAATAATCTTTGCATCGGCGCCAGCCAATTCATTGTTTGCATCATTTTTAAGACCTGTTATCTTCGCATCAGACTGACCAAACTTGATGACATTCTCAAGTGCTTCTTTTGTCAGATCCATGCTCTCGTCAATATATCCGGGAACATTGTTAATGTACTGACCCTGTTTCTGATCGAGTGTATTCTTATTGCCATAAGCATCAAGTCCGGCAGCAGCATCTTCGCTGGGATTTGTTACGGGGTACTTCTCGTTAAGCTTTTCGCCCGAGTTGATCACAGTTCCATCCTTTGTGATCACAACGGGAGTCTGTATTGCTTCATTTACCTCTTTCTTAGCTTCGGTCTGATCGATCACAGTGATCGTTGCCGGTGTAAGATTCGATGCCTGCTGAGATCCTGATGAAGGCTGAGGATCCGATGAAGGCTCAGACGACTGGGGTTCAGACGTAGTTGTTGATACACTAGTCGTCGTTGTCGTCGTAGTCGTAGTAGTCGTCGAACCGGACTCGCCGTCTCCTGCAAATGTAGTAACAGGTACGCTTGTTACTGCGATCATGGTTGCAAGACCGAGTGCCATGGCACGAAGTACTTTCTTGCTGCCGTTTCTCTTTTTCATTACTCTTTTTCCTCCTGGTTTGTAGTAGGCCCTTCCTTACTCAATAAAAAAGAGCCTTGACTCCTTCGTCCTTTGGACGGGTGCTTGTCTAGGCTCAAAAAATCGGGCGTTCCTAACAAAAATGTTACAATATATTCACTTGTTGTGATTATAAACCACCACATATTGAAATGCAAGAGGTTGTTTAATCACGCAGTGACATTTTGTGATTCACTTATAATGACTCTGGGATCACCCCAAATGGTCCAGAATTTATTCAAAATTTATAAAGAAATATTTCCGGTTTTATCGACTATCTGAGTCAATCAGCTTCTACAGCTTCCAGATATCCTCGTTGTACTGGGCGATGGTGCGGTCTGATGAGAAGAAGCCGGCCTTTGCGATGTTGACGAGCATCTTCTTACCCCACGCGCCTCTCTTTTCGTAGTCGGCAAATGCTTTGTCCTTGACTGCGATGTACTCTTCAAGATCGAGAAGCGTCATGAACCAGTCTTTGTTGATGAGCTCCTTCTGCAGTCTCTCAAGGTTTTCCTTGTGACCGACCTTGAGCACTTTCTTATCGGTGATAAAATCAACCGCTTCCTTTATCACTTTGCTCTTCTTGTAATAATCCTTCGAAACATACGCGCTCTTTGCGTACAGGTCAATGACCGTATCGGAATCCTTACCGAATACATATATGTTGTCATCTCCGACAAGATCATGGATCTCTACGTTCGCGCCGTCCATTGTACCGAGCGTAACGGCACCGTTGAGCATGAACTTCATGTTTCCTGTTCCGGAAGCTTCCTTTGACGCAAGGCTGATCTGCTCGGAGATATCGCATGCGGGGATGAGCTTCTCGGCATAGGTAACGTTATAGTTTTCGACCATAACGACCTTCATGTGATCCTTCACATCCGGGTCATTGTTAATGATCTCCTGCAGGCACAGTATCAGATGAATGACATCCTGCGCGATGACATAGGCAGGCGCTGCCTTTGCACCGAATATGAAAGTCATGGGCCGGGTCGGTTTCTTACCGACCTTGATCTCGAGATATTTATGTATGATGTAGAGTGCGTTCATCTGCTGGCGCTTGTACTCATGCATTCTCTTGATCTGGATATCGAATATAGAATAGGGATCAAGCTCAACTCCTTCACGTGCCTTGATATAGTCGCACAGCTGGGCTTTCTTCGTGTTCTTGACCGTCATGATTTTCGCGACAGCGGACTCGTCCTCAACAAAGTCCATGAGCTTTTCGAGCTTGCCGGCATCCTTCTTCCATGATCCGCCGATCAGCGATGTGATGAGCGTTGCAAGTTCGGGATCGCATGACATCAGCCATCTTCTGAACGTGATACCGTTTGTCTTGTTGTTGAACTTCTCGGGATATATCTTGTAGAAGCAGTTCAGCTCGGTCTCTTTGAGTATCTCCGTGTGAAGCGCCGCAACGCCGTTTACCGAGAATCCGTAGTGGATGTCGATGTGCGCCATGTGGACGCGCTTCTCCTTGTCGATGATCTGGACCTTTTTGTCCTTGTATTTTGCGCGGACTCTCTTATCAAGTTCCCTGATGATCGGGATAAGCTGAGGCACAACCTTTTCAAGATACTCAAGCGGCCACTTCTCGAGCGCTTCCGCAAGTATCGTATGGTTCGTGTATGCGCAAGTCTTCGATACAATGTCGATCGCCTCATCCATTGACATCGCCTTCTCTTCGGTCAGGATCCTGATGAGCTCGGGGATGACCATCGTCGGATGCGTGTCATTGATCTGGATAACGGCATGCTTGTACATCTGATGCAGATCGATCTGCTGGTCGTGGAGCTCTTTTAATATGAGCTGCGCAGCGTTTGATACCATGAAGTACTGCTGGTATATACGAAGCAGGTTACCCGCTTCATCGGAATCGTCAGGATACAGGAAGAGCGTGAGGTTCTTCTCAATATCTTCCTTATCAAACGAGATGCCCTTTTTGACGATCGACTCGTCAACCGTGTCTATATCAAAGAGGTGCAGTCTGTTGACGCCGTTCTCGTAACCGATAACGTCGATATCGTAAAGCACGGACCTGACCTTCCTGTCGCCGAAGCACACATCAAATCCGATGTCCGTCTTGTGAAGCCATGAATGATCCGACAGCCATTTGTCGGGCTTTGCCTTCTGGAGTCTGTCCTCAAACACCTGCTTGAACAGTCCGAAGTGATAGTTAAGGCCGATACCGTCTCCGCACAGTCCGAGCGTTGCGATCGAATCGAGGAAGCATGCAGCCAGTCTTCCGAGTCCGCCGTTTCCGAGTGAAGGCTCACACTCGGCGTCTTCTATGTCGGCGATATTCTTGCCGTACTTTGCAAGGACTTCCTTTACCTTGTCATATATTCCCAGGTTGATGAGGTTGTTCGCAAGAAGCTTTCCTATAAGAAACTCTGCCGAGATATAGTAGATCTTCTTGTCGCCGGAAATACGATGCGTTGATGCCGTAAGACCCTTTGTCACCTGCAGCACGCAGTTATACGTCTGCGCATCATCAAGATCCGCAAGGCTCTTGCCGTACAGCTTCTGCGCCGCATCGGTAAGACCCTTCTCAACCTCCTCATTGAATACCTGCTCCCTGATACGTTCGATTCCCATAATATCCTCCCGTTTCATTTGACAGTTGATACTTTACTACATATAGTAGTTTCAGAGCATGATCAGTGCAAGAGTCAATCTGCATAAATAACGCTGTTATGTAACGCACGGATACCATCATGAGCGACAATACATTCGCAAAAGCACTTCACAATTTCACCATGGATGTAGCCTGCGGCGATGCGATACGGCATCTTACCGACAAAGGATATCTGCCCGGGGAGATACGCGAGAAGCTGACGTTTCCCGCGCCGATGGAGTATGTGGAAGAAGTGATGTGGGAGAGGCTTGTGGAGACACGAAAGGTGATCGATGAACCGTCCCCCCGTGCAAGTGCCAACCCCTCCGGCTCCGAGATCATCGAGCACCGTGATGCCTACGGACGCAAGAGTTTTCTTCAGGTCAAAAAAGAATCCCCCGGGGAAATGATCTTCTCCCCGGAGGATTATGTTCAGTATGAAAACCTACTGGTGTTTAAGCATGCTCAAGAGCAAGTGTCCGCGTTGTCAGATCACATACTTCGGAAGGTCCGTAGTACTGGATCGCACCGGGATATGTGAAGCATGTCTCAACTGCCCACTTGTCACGGTTTGCTGCGAAGTACTTGAACGGTGCGCCGTCAAGTTCAACGAGTGCCTTTCTGATAACGGGCTTGTCTTCACCGTTTCTTCTCTCGATATTCATCATCTTCGTGATGGGCATTCCGCCTGCAACCCACTCCTCAGCCGGCTTTGAAAGGTTTGAAACCTTTGAAAGGTAACCTGTGTAACCGTACTGGATGAGCATGAATGCGTTGTATCCGAGTGAATAGCAGTAGTCTGCATCAAAGTTTGAAGGGAATGCGCATCTTCCTTCGTAACCGAAGAAATGATGGAGTGATCCGAACTTACCCTTGTATGTGCCTGCTGCCTTTCTCTTATCAAGCTCGTCCTTAACAAGCGCGGACAGGAGCTTCTCTGACTCGATGAGTGAAACCTGTACGTTTCCGTGAGGATCTCTCTCAAGGAAGAGCTGCTGCTGGATGAGCTGCGGAAGGATAGCGAACACAGCCATCGATTCCTTTGTAAGTCCTTCTTCGATGAACTTATACTTTGCATCCCAGTCGGGAAGTGCGTTGAACTTCTCTGTGTTTGCGCCTGCAAGGAGCTCGTTGATCTCAGCGATGAGCTTTGAGAACTCGGGGACGAACTCTACGATACCCTCGGGAATGATGGCAACACCGAAGTTGTTTCCTGCATTTCCTCTCTTCTCTACCGAATCAGCGATCTGTGAAGCGATCTGTGAAAGAGACATCTTCTTTGCTGCAACTTCCTCACCGATAAGGCAGATGTTGGGCTGAGTCTCAAGCGCACACTCAAGTGCAACGTGGCTTGCACTTCTTCCCATAACCTTGATGAAGTGCCAGTACTTCTTGGCTGAGTTCGCATCTCTTTCGATGTTACCGATGAGCTCAGAATATGTCTTTGTAGCTGTATCAAATCCGAATGAAGCTTCGATATCCTCGTTCTTAAGGTCGCCGTCGATCGTCTTCGGGCATCCGATTACCTGAACACCTGTGTTATGAGCTGCCATGTATTCGGCAAGAACTGCTGCGTTCGTGTTGGAATCGTCACCACCGATGATAACGATAGCTGTAAGACCGTGCTTCTTAGCAACTTCCGTTACGATCTTGAACTGGTCTTCTGTCTCGAGCTTTGTTCTGCCCGATCCGATGATATCAAATCCGCCTGTGTTTCTGTATGCGTCGATGAACTTGTCGTCAAACTCAACAAAATCATCGTCGATAAGTCCCGAAGGGCCGCCCTTGAATCCGAGAAGAACGTTGTTCTTGTCGGTAGCCTTGAGGGCATCATAAAGACCGCTTATAACGTTATGTCCGCCGGGAGCCTGTCCGCCCGAGAGGATAACGCCCACAACCTGCTTCTTTGCTGCAGATGTGTTGCTGCCCTTCATGAACGTGATCTCATTCTTACCGTATGTATTGGGGAACAGAGCCTTGATCTTGTCCTGATCCGCAACGCTTGATGTTGCTTCCCCGTCCTTTACGCATATCTCGGCGATACCGTTTCTCAGCATGCCGGGAAGCTTCGGTACATACTCATATCTTGCTTTCTGAAGAGGTGATAGATTCATAGTGGTTCTCCTTTTCTTAATATGTATCACTCAAAAAACGCTTTAAAGATTGTAACACAACCGCGCATTTTTTCAATAGAAATTATCCGCGTAAAACTGCGAATATTTAAGCACTTCCCCGTCGATGTAGTCGCTGCCCAGAGTCTCGCACAGCGTCTTTTTGCCGGAGAACATGTTTGTGCCAAGTCCCAAGCGGTCATCTGGGATCGAGTAGCCCATCGCGCCGAGTACCGACGGGAACATATCCATCGTGTTGAACTGTCTGTTCTTAATGTCAAGCTTTGACTTGTCGTAACCTGTATTAATGAAGCAGTTGTAGACCTTCCTGTCCTTTGCCTCGGCCACGAGTGCCTGGTCCATTCTCGGATGGTCACCCTGGATCACGATAACGGTATCATCGTACCATGGTTGCTGACTGCACCAGTCAAGGAACCCGTTTATCTGCTTGTCAGCGCATTCCAGCACGTTTGCAAGCTGCTCGGGGTAATGATCTTCGCAAAGCGGACATATCCATCCGTCGTAGTGATGCGTGTCAACGGTCAGCATCGTCATGTTGAACGGCTCGCCTTCCTCATAAAGCCTTGTGAGCTCATCCTTTGCTATCTCATAAAGGCGCCAGTCCTCAACGCCCCAGTTTACTTCCTCTTCGGGTGTCAGATAACCCTTCTCTTCTGCCGTGAACAGATCGAATATCTCAAAATGACCGTGCTGCTCAAAGAACGCTTTTCTGCCTCCGAACGTCGCATCGGATCCGCACAGGAACTCCTGATGATACCCTTTTTTCTCAAGTATATCCCCCAGCGTTATTGCATTTTGGGCGAAATGCTCCTGGTTTCCGAAGTCCTCGTTACCGCCGATCGGGAATGCGAATGCGGCACCGGTCTCGGTTGCCCATATCGCGGACATCGTCCAGTCGGTATTCTGTGCGCTTATAAACCCGCCAAGTCCGTCCTCATCCGAGAACGAAATATTCTCATCCGCGATCCTTGTCAGGTTCGGGATATAGTTGATCTCCGGCTGCTCCCCGCCGACCGCCTTTGAAGCATACGTCGTCTCCATGCTTTCCATATAGATATAGAGAAGATTTTTCTTCTTATCCGCCGTGATCCTCTCCTCGTCGGGAAGAACGTAATACTCCTCGTATATCTCCGTCCTGTCGTTGTAATCCTTTATGAACTTGCTGATCTGAAGCGTCGAGTCGATGTTGTACAGTATCTTTGCGCTGTATCCGACAACTGCCACGAACAGGATGACGGAGAGAACCGCAATCCCGTTTATCTTCTTTTCTTTTCCTTTTGGAAGCTTAACAAACAGATCGAGCGACAGATACTTCTTCAGTTTGAAGAAAATGAAGACAGCAAGCACAAGAATGACGACAAACGCCACAAGCTGAGGTGCCACGAACCTTGAAGCGGTCCTGAAAAAATCATTGTTCGCACCTTTAAGCGGTGATTTTATCGTATAGACTATCTCACGGAACGTAACGCCGAACGATACAAGAAACCAGCTGTACATTCCGGAAATGAACGTGTCAACAAAAAGCGCGATGACAAATATGACGAAACAGATTTTCTTTAAGATACCAAAACTACTTTTCATCAGGTTTATTGCCTTTGATCTCGCACCTGACATTTACGTATGTCGTGATGATCTCCTTAATATAAGGAACGACCAGTGCGACAGCGGTTGCTATTACGGTATAGACATCCGAGCCCGGATCCGTATTGATCCCGACGCCGAGCCTTGATATGACAAGCCTTAATACATACGATACGATGATGATCGTAACGGCGTATGATGCATACTTCAGGAATGATTTTAGCGTTAAGCTGATATCGTCCTTAGAACGCTTCAGATCGATCCCGAGCGATATGAACGGGATGAGCAGATAATCCACAAACATAAGAATGTAATCGTTGTTCATTTTACTCTCCTTCGGTAAGACGGTCTTCCCTGTTTACAACATCCGTATATACTGCCGATATGCCGCGGTCAAAATATGCACGCATATCTTCCTTATCATTTATCGTATGCACGAAAAGCGGCAGGTGCGACTCCTTCAGCACCTCAAAGCTTTCCGGGAACTCGTCGCAAAAATCATCCCAGAAGCATATACCGGTCAGGTTGGTTTCATTTATGAAATACTTCAGTGACTCGGGCAGAAGCTCATCATCGGTCGCCCTGTAGAGCGTGTAGATGATGTACGAAAAGCCCAGCTTGCGGATCTTCTCATACTCATCCTCATGATATATCTGGATGATGAAGTTGTTCATGAGCTTCGGGTATTTCTCCCTGATCGCACGGCAGACGAGCACGTTGTCGTCCTTCACGTCAGTTACCACGTAAAAATCGCTGTGCTGCTGCATGAACGCTGCCAGGTCGTCAAGCGACATCGTGGATAAAAATCCCTCAAAGTGGGCATCCTTGAAATGATCGAGTGTCGGGGGATTGCCGTTTGTTCCCGCACCCTCAACGCCGTGCGCCCACAGCTCTTCCTCATCATCTCCGTGCGCACATACAACCTCGTCATCGGCCGTTATCATGAAGTCAAATTCCGATACGTGGTTTCCTTTTTCGTAACAGTTATTGAGCGCCTCAAGGCTGTTCGTGTAACTGTACTCGACGCCGTCATCGCCCGCAACAAGACCGCCCGCATGAATGATGTAGCGCTCATTCGTCAGGATCTTCTTTGCCTGAGACACGGTCATGATGCCCCGTCCCGGTATCATGATGATCACCGCCAGGCACGCAACAGCCGCCAGCACCGTCAGAACTGCGACAAGCGCACCGATGCCGATCTTCTTCTTTCCTATATAAAGATTTACATCAACGTACCTGCTCAATAGTGCTTCCTTTCAACCAATTTATCATTTTATCATCTGACAGATTATTGGGCAAGAATGAGTGTCGGGGACGTTGATAGATAGGGGGTATTATGTTATTATACGACGGTAAGGAATCCTCCCACTTCGTGGGTCCCTCCTTCCTGCCTTTGCGGATATGGCGGAATTGGCAGACGCGCCAGATTTAGGTTCTGGTGGGAGACCGTGCAGGTTCAAGTCCTGTTATCCGCAGTCCACCCAATAGGGTATCTGTGAAAAATATTGCAGAATAAAGGCGTTCAGAGACTTTTAATGATCTCTGGACGCTTTTGTTTTTGTGATATAGACCGATGTAGTCAAGCATATTCTCATGTATTTGACAGCAACGCTGACATCTACAATAACTCGTCTATGCATATCTCGCATGAAGATAAACGACAAAATCTGCTTTCCATTACCGATTTATCACTTAAGAACATCATGTCAAGAATTGCTGATATTTGGGGCAATATGATAAAATTAAAGCAATGGAAAATGGAAATCCGCCTATTATTTTCAATTTCCGCATTCCAACACACCCACCCAGGAGGAACGCTATGAGTTCGCAAAAGCATTATATCAGTGATGAGATCGGCGACGATTATAAGAAATGGGGGCGCGGCGATACCATTTTCCTTACAGCACCAACAGGTTCTGGGAAAACCTATTTTGTGTTATACGAATTGCTTGAATGGGCGTCTATCCAGAATCAAACAGTCACTCTTCTTGTTAATCGAAGTGTTTTACGTGATCAGATATTATCTGAAATACACAATCTTCCAAATGGAAAAGCCAGAAGTTCCATTATTCTTACAACGTATCAGGATTTGGAAATGCGGCTAAGAACAGGTGATTCTTATAATCCCAATTCACTCATAGCACACATTAGGCAAAGTTCTTATATCGTATGTGATGAGAGTCATTATTTTTCTATGGACTCTTTGTTTAATTCGCATACAGAAATATCATATTCATTTATCCACTCAATACGCGGAGATCATACAACTATTTTTATATCCGCTACGTTGGAGTGCATACGCAAAAGGCTTGAAAACGATTTCTGCTTAACTTATCCAGTCTCCTCTCCGCGGTACAATATAAAAATCAATGCGAGAAAACTACCGAGAAACCGTCAACAGGATTCCATAATTCCTCGAATAAGTATGGATCCCAAGGTATATGAGTACTCGATTCCACAAGACTACTCATGGATAAATCCAATACTTGTTTCTGATATTGAGGATTTATGCTTACAAATAATAAATAGCAAAGAAAAATGGCTGATTTTTGTAGATAGTATCGCAAAAGGGCAGGAAATTCAGAAAAAACTAGAAAATCGCTCCGAAAGTATCAAAGTATGTTTATTATACTCAGCATATTGGAACGAGTCAGAGGAAGCTTGGTGTGAAATGAATCACATAGTTGACAACGAACGGCAATCCTCCACCGTATTGATAGCAACATCCGTCATGGATAATGGGGTTTCTTTGAAGGATACTGAGCTTCGAAATATGGTCATTAATACCGATAGCCGGGAAGAATTAATACAAATGCTTGGTCGGAAAAGAATCTCAAGCCCGACCGAACGGATTGATTTATATCTTGTTTGCAAGAGCAAAGAACAAATCACCCGGCGGCTCAACAATCTTTTGAGAATTAGGGATTCCCTTGAGACATATAGTAAGCGTTTAGAACAGTTAGCAGGTCCGTACAATGCAATTGTAAGTTCTGATCAGATGCCCGAAGCCTTAGATCAATTGATTAAAGGCGAAAATAAACTGATCTGGGAAATGCATATGGAATACTTGAATTTAATAGTAGAAACCAAATTGTTTCAATTATCACGGGTTTTTTACGTTTCAGAAATCGGAAACCTTATTCTGAACCGATTTGCTTTTGAAAGGATTAGAGAACAATGTGACCTCTACATGCAGATAGTAAAGGAGGATGAACAACACCCAGATCTGAAATATAGTTTGGGGCTGATAAAACAGCAACTAATGTGGATTGGCCATGGCCATATTGCGGATGAAAAAATCCAAGAGCATGTAAAAAAAGAGACAGAAAGATGCATAAACGCAGTTATCAAACTATTTCAAGACTCAAAAGACCACCTATTACATATAGAAGGCAAGGAATTGAGCGAACCCTATATAGAATTGAAGAGGGAACTCAAGAAAAATATGTCAATTATCTGGCCTGATCCTAATAATGACTCAGAAGAAAGCAAGGAGCGTAAGAAGTTCTTGCGCGAGCTCGGAAAGAACGATAGACCGTTGACTGATAATCAGATGAAAACAATCAGCGACCTAATTGGTGTGAATGTAGGGCTTGAAAAGCTGGAAACTAATAGCGGTGTAGACTACAAAATTATAATTTAAAAATCACTCTCCTCATAACATATGGATAAACCCATATTATTTTGAAGGAGGATGGAAACAATGGAAAAACTGGTATTTTCCACGCAGGAAATAGCTAATCTGTTAGGAATAAGCAAAAGTTATGCTTATGAAATGGTGCGGCAGGGAATCATCCCATCGATGCGCCTGGGCAAGCATAAGCGGCTAATACCAAAAGAAATGTTTTATAACTGGCTCGGCGAACAGTCCGGGAACAAGAAAGAGCTTGATAAAAGCTCTTTTTTTAATGAAAGGAAGGAGGATGAAATGTGAAAAAACGCGGAAATGGTGAAGGATCCATATATCGACGAAAAGACGGACGGTGGGTGGGTGCATATTACGATGAAAACTACAAGCGTAAATATGTCTATGCGCACAGCCAAAAAGAAGCCAAACAGCTACTAAGTGAAAAAATGGCGACAATTGGCTATAGCAAGGGTGAAGAAATGACACTGGCAGACTGGGTGTTCTATTTTCTTGAAGAATATAAGAAGAACGAAATAAAGGTCACTACCTATGATTCTTATATGATGACATATCGGGTGCATATAAAGAACTCTGATTTAGGGAAAACTCTTCTATTGGATCTTGATACGGCAATGCTCCAGAAGTATTACAATTCCCGAGTAAGGACGGGTGCAAACGCCAAGACAGTTATCCATTCTAGAACAGTCATCGGCTCTGCGCTTGACCAAGCCGTAAAAATGCATCTGATCCCTGTAAACCCCAATAAGTATACGACAGCCCCCAAAAAGAAAACTTTCGAGGCAAAAGTACTAGACAAATCAGATATCATGCGATTTGTAGCTGAAGCAAAGGACGAACCCCTATACCCGATTATTATCACGACCGTATATACCGGTATGCGAAAAGGTGAAGTAATGGGGCTTCGATGGCAGGATGTGGACTTTGATAAACGAGAAATCCATGTAAGACACAGTCTTTGCAAAGTATTGGAAGCTCCGGATGAGACCGGACGCAGAAAATCACACTATGAGCTACTTGAGCCCAAAAGCAAAAAGAGTATCCGGACAATCCCGATGCTTGATGAAGTCTATGAAGCCTTACAACTACAGAAAATGCGACAAAAAGAGGAGAAAAGGCTTTTCTCTGATGTGTACATTGATCGGGATTACATCTTTGCTGATCAGACAGGAAATTATCTTCCGCAGAGAACATTTATGACAGATTACCACAGACTTCAGGAGCGTTATCAACTCCCCAAAGTGCGATTTCATGATTTAAGGCACTCATTTGCGACACTATTGATTGAGGCTAACGTTTCTATGAAAGTGATACAGGAGCTGTTGGGGCATTCTACCATCACTACCAGTATGGACTTGTATGCACATGTTTCGGAAAAAATGAAACGCCAGGCATTGGAAGATATACGGAAGATTACCTCATCGAACGGGGATCAATAGCAAAAAGATGCAGGGTGCAATACCGCACCCTGCGCGAGATGACTATGCCTATGTTTATTTTTTATAATTCTGAAAGTCCCTCTATTTCCAGGGATTTGCAGATAGCTTTGCCTGTCTAACAATGTACTCTTCCACACCGCGACGTGGTATCTTCCAGCATCTTCCTATTCGAAAAGCCGGAATTACCTGCTTATTCAACAATTCGTATGCTCGGTTTTTCCCTACCTGGAGCGTCTCTTGGAGCTCATCAATGCTTATGATATCTGTTATGTCCTCTGTCATGCGTCCTGCCTCCTTTGTTTGATTAATTGCTACTTTTATATTTATGTTTCACAGATAAAACGTAAAACATATTGTTTTCAGATCATGGAAGTACATAAAGCGTTGTTAACTATTATTAATTTTTGATGGACACATAACACCTTAGTAAAGACAATACTAAAAAAGGAGGGGCCCTATCGTGAGAACATAAACACTATTAACATTTAACGTTAAGGCAATTTTTTTGAGTGGTTTTTTCAAGAAACAATGATGAATCTACGCATTTTGTCTGACATTATGCGTATTCATTATTATTAAAGAGATCCGGAAAGTTGCAATGCAACTTTCCGGAGTCGTTTACTGTGATAAACTCTACGGTTCTCTTAACGTAGAACACTAAGCTAAGATACGGAGGATAAGAACAATGCAATGTAAGACAATAAAAAATAAAAGAATAACTAATAGAATGACAGATAATGATTACAACATTATCAAAGATAAAGCTAATAAACTTGGAATGTCTATAGGTGAATATATGACTACTTCAGCAAGAGATAATAAACCAAAGTTAAGCAAGGCATATAAGAAAAGTATTGTTGCAGATACTGTTCGTCTTCTTCAAGCAACAAATAATCTAAAAAGTGCTGTGATCGAAGGTCCTGGCTGTATGTATCAGCAAGAAAGAATATGCAAACTGGCTGATGAAATTGAAAGAGAGGTTGAGAAGATTTATGGCTCTGTTGTTAATTGCAAATAACGGATCATACACAAATCCGGATGCGATAGATAATGTTCTTCGATATGTTACACGTACACGGAAATGCGAGAAGAGAGAAAATGAGCTGGTTTACTGTAATTCACTAGGAGTAATGCTCTCCTTGGGTATAGATCATTGTATTTATGAAATGGAACAGTTACAGCGATTCTACAGTATCAACAATCGCGGAGGTCGTAGGATGTTTCACGAAACTCTCGAATTAACCGAGCAGGAAACGAGTTGTTTTGATAGCATCGCTTCATTGTCAAAATTCGCAGATTCCTGTGCCTATATCTACTATCAGATGGGGTTCCAGGTTGTTTATGCTGTGCATTTTGTCCCTTATTCTGATGAAGATATGACAATCCTACAGAGACAACAAAAGGTCCGTCGTGGAGTCCATATTCATTTTGCGGTAAATATCATTTCTTTTTTGGACGGGAGAAAGTTTCACAGCACAGGCTCGGCCAGAATACAACGGGAGCGGTATTTCAATCGTCTGTTGAACTGCTATTTATCAATACAAACATTGAAAAAAGACCCAGCAAAAAGCTATATGTATGGAATGGAAGAAGAATTCTTTGTGTAATTGATATGTTGAGAATTGCCATAAAAGGCACTGTATTCTTCGAAAAAACCGATCCGAGAAAGAAATACACGTCCTCAAATAACGAATGCAAGAGAGGTGATTAAAATGCTTATTGAGACTAGAGATGACACTGAAGAGATTATTGTGCCGCCTGCGGATGCGTATATCGATATAAATATGGTTGTTCCAGGAAAAGACGTCCCGTTGCCTTTATTTGATGATGAAGGTATCAAAGAGCTTGCAGAAAGCATAAAACAGCATGGAATGCTATTTCCAATTATGGTTATCGCTAAAGGGGAGAAATACGAGATTGTTACGGGTATAAACCGATGGTTTGCGGGCAAAATGGCAGGTCTTAAGGAGGTTCCTGTAGTATTTGCCCATTATGATAACGAATCGGCGATAGTAGAACTCGTGCAATAATACTATGAGGGGTGGCTCGCAAAGGACTGCCCCTCCCAATCCCAAATCAACCGTATACAACTGAAAGAATTATTACAGTAACTACAATGAAGAGAACGAGCAATCCAACAGCAATAATTCCTGTAATGGCAAACCCTCTTTTTTGAGTTTTTCCTTTTAGTGCCAAAATACCAAGAACAATTGACGCAATCATAAGCGGCGGACATAGCAACGCAAAGATTATGGTCATTGGCCATGATCCTAAACCAAACACCATCGATAACAATGCCTGCGTATTGGCTGTTTTTAATGCCTTCCGTTCTTTTTCTTCAGCTTCAAATTGAGTCTTGGCGTTTCGCATCTCCTCTATAGAATCATACAAAACACCATTAAAGGTTCGGGCTAACTCTTCGTGCCGTTTCTTTTCTGCCTCTACGCGCTCCTTTTCTATGCGTTCTTGTTCTGCTTTAGCTTCTGCCTCAAACTGAGTCTTGGCGGCCTGCATTTCATCTATAGAACCGTACAAAACCCCATTGAAAGTACGGCTTAATTCCTCTTGCTGCCTCTTTTCTGCTTCGAGCCTTTCTCGCTCCAGACGCTCTTGTTCTTCTTTTTCTTTTACCCGTTTGAGTTCACGTTCATCTTGCAATTCGGTCTCTGACGTAATATCCGTGGACCCAGTCTGCCCTTCAAACCTAGTACCGCACTCCGGGCAAAAGATGCCTTCATCAAATTCAGTTCCGCAGTTTTTACAAATCATTCGCGTTCTCCATCAATTAAGCTGTTTCATCAGATTACTTCTTGTTTGTGAGGAAAATTACATTATCCTTTTCAATCTGGTTCAATTCTGCCTCAATCTCACTCATTTCATATGTTCTTCCGTTATACCAAGACTTGCTGTTAAAGTAATTAGAAAGCCCTGCATCTTTAAACATCATCCCGTGACGGGCATATATTTCGTTGATCATCATCTGAGCTAATCCACGTCCACCTGGGAAGGAATCCATTTTATTCTCATACTTATCACGAATGCTATTAAAATCAGACGTTCCTAATAGCTTAGTATCAGCATATTCACAGATATAATCTCCAGACAATCCTTTTTCCAGTTTTCCCTTTTCTGCAAGGAAGATCACATTATCCTTTTCAATCTGGTTCAATTCTGCCTCAATATCGCTCATTTCATATGTTTTTCCATTATACCAAGACTTGCTGTTAAAGTAATTAGAAAGGCCTTCATCCTTATACATCATCCCATGACGGGCATATATTTCGTTGATCATCATCTGAGCCAAACCACGCCCACCAGGGAAGGAAGATATCTGATCCTCATACTTATCACGAATGCTGTTATAATCAGACGTTCCTAATAGCTTTGAACCCGTATATTCACAAATATACTCCTCATTGGCATCTGCACTTTGATCGCCACTATCAGATGTATAGCAAACAGTGATAATAGGTATTAACTTCTTTTCACCATTTCCAAAAGTAAACCGCTTAAATCCAGAGTATGCTCCATATATGTGCGCATAACTATCCTCGATGAATGGTTCCCCATCCAATCGTTTATCAAGAATAAAGAAGTACTTGTTGTTAAAATCTCCCAAAGCAAGAAACTCCGGTTCCGACTCACCATCCCCCTGTAATTCTCCTGTTACAGCATAGTAGATTGGTTCAGATGTCGTTGAAACATCAACCTTCTGTCCTATCTTGACATCACACGAGACAAAACGACCGGGCGGTATCACTTCATTCACAGCATCATCGTATGTTATGAATACTCCATTATTCTCCATCGATTTTTTATATGATGTACCTGATTCGTCATACTTAAATTGTTTATAGTTTTCTTCAATCTGTATGTCATCATCATTATTGTTTTCTATTCGTTCAGGTTCGTTTTCCTTTGTTTTCGAGTTCTCTTTCTCCGATTTTTTTGAACTGACTTCTTTTTGAGACGAATCAGTGGTTTCGTCGCTGTTTGTTACGGTTTCATTACTCACTACTTTAGAATTATCGGAATTACCGCCAAAAACCAAAACGCATGTAATAGAAAGCCATATTGCAGCAACAGCAAAAGAAATATATGAGCAAATATGCTTCTTTGTCTTTTCGCGTGATTTAAATAAATCAATAATTGCTACAATGATTCCGAAAAGAAACGTGAACGGGATTGCAGATAATATCAACGCTACAATAGAAAGACCTGAATGTTGTGGACCTATTACAACATTAGGCTGAGGCTTCTGCGAAATGTCTATATGGTTTTCGGCTGCATGCCCAGATTTTACCTCAACCTTTTCTTCCTGTATCTCAACTTGTTCCTTTATACTTACTGCGGTAGTATCTTCCGAGGGTTTCTCGCTTGAATCATCATTCTGCTGGGTAGGCGATACATCGGAAGCGTCCGCGGACTTAATTGCATCCGCATCTTCTTGAATTAGAGGTTCATTTTTTGTCCCGCACATAGGGCAAAAGATGCCTTCATCAAATTCAAATCCACATTTCGAGCATTTAATCATGATAGTTCCCCTTTATTGATTCTGAACCTTTCCACAAAAATTGCAGAACTTAGCCTCTTTCATAATGGTTTTTCCACAATGAATGCATTGCTTATCCGCTGATAATTCGCTTCCGCAAAAATTACAGAATTTCACATTTGGCTTAAGTTTCTTTCCGCAATTAGGGCATATCTTGGACTCGTCAGTTTTCTCTACCTCAGAAGAATTCGCTGCTTCAACATTTTCTTCCAACTTACTATCCAAGGGATTATCGACAGAACTCGTGGCAGCGATTTGTTGCACCGGCTCAGTTGTTTTATCAACTTCCTTGTACTCTGCGGGGATTCTAAAAAGATTCCCGTCAAAACTGGAGCCTCGCATATACTCCAATGCATCATTAATGCATTTAGCAAGCTTAACTGCGTCTGTACTAACATATCCCACTATTTTTTTATTAGTTGTCTTGAAGGTTACCCATTGTGCTCCTACAACACCGCTCTTACCTTTAACAGAATCTAGATCTTTTATATAAACGCTGTCTAGTGCGCCCTCAACAAACGTTTCATCCATCATATTACTAAACGTTGGCTTCATTTCACAAATAACACGTTTATTAGTTATTGCGAAGTTTAAGCTCGCTCCATAAGTCTGTTGGAGAATTGTATGCTCATCGTCATCAAAATTCAGTTCATCAATCTTTCTTGGCTCATCATCAAGGTATCCATACATTGAATTTGTGAAATACGGTGTGCAAGCAAATTCCAAATCCTTTGCATCATCTTCCTCGAGCGGGTATTCTTTCATCAAACGGTACCGAAGTTTCATTTCAAATCTGCCGGGTTTTGTTCGGCTGTATTTATCAATCTCTTCAATTTTCTTATTTAAGTACTCTAATTCTTCGTCGACCTTCTCTGATTCGATTTTTAGCATTTTTTCCTTTATGTATAATAGTTTCGGAAGAAATGTTGTTGCATCTATTATTGATGTGAAATCGGAACCTGATGTCGCATCCCGATAGATCCTCGCTTCATCAAGAGTTTTAAACGTATAATCTCCACATTTAAGAGCTAAATCCGTCAGCTCTTTTTCAAAAGCAAAGTATTCTTCTCTGATTGAATTCCATTCTGCAGGATCTACATTCTCAACATTTTCTTTATTAATATCAATTCCAGCTTCTTTTATTTCGGAATACAGCATATCAAGGAGCCTAATTGCACTACCATATGATAGATAGTCTCCACATTTTGTCATTTCGTCCCGGACTTTTTTTATAATGTATCTAATCTTGATTGCTTCGTTTGATTTAACATCAGTATTCCCTTTATCTACACTTTGAGTCTGATCAAATAAATAATGATAATGATCAAATATTTTTTGGAGCAGAGCAGCTATTGTTGTTCCCCAATAGCCCCAATCCTCCCTCTCTAGACGCGAAAACTTACAGGGTATTTGAACTTCTCCAGATTCAATAGTAATCATCCAAATGGAACCAGATGGATTATAGGCAATTTTCTTAATAACCTTAAGAGGAATAACTTGCTTAGTTTCAAGAACAAAGAACTTGGTTTCTCCCAGTGCGAAGCCGGCCCCACCAGTCGCCATAAGGGAAGAATCATATGCGATGAGTGGATATTCATTGATGTATTTCATGCACTTGTCATTAACCCATTGCATATCATATTTATATTGCTTATAAGCCGTTCCCGGCACATTAAGAACAGCATATTCCAACATTCGCGAATCGGCTGCCTTTTGGAACAGATTATGCACATAATCCTTCATGTTAAGTATGTCTTCATCTTTATCCGTTTGGACTTCCAATAGTTGTTCCGGATTAAGCTTTGAACTAGCAGTGCTAAGATAACGATACAGTTTTGTGTATCGAAAAACGCTCATGGGCGCGCCAACCTCAGATACTCCTAATTCTGATAAAAGCTTCTTTTCTTCCTCTTTCACAGAATAATATAACTCGGCACTATAAGAAGAATAATCCAAGTCTTTTAAAACGCTTGAATTATTGAAGAATGTAGCCATTTTTACGTTTAATCCAACATCATTGCGTTCGGGAAATTCTCTGCTAATAACAGGATGGCTCATCCCCAAATAATCCAGTAGGTAATATAAAGAATCATAATCCCCCATCCCTTCATCTTTATCGATTGCTTTATACACCACAGCGTAAATATGCTCATAATAAGGGTATTTTGAAATTACAGATGCGTAATTAGACACAGCTTTCTGAGGATCGCTTTCAAATTTCGACGAAACTTCTAAAAGAGATTTAGCATCCCTCTCATTTGCAATACAATACGCCCAGCTGTTTGTCTTGGGATACATCTCCTGTAGATAGCATTCAAAAAACTCGATAATCACTCGATATGCACCATAAACAATCTGGTTTCTGCAATAGTCTGAATCATGAAGCTGTCTGATTTTCTGACGTATTACAGCGTTATCGTTGGATTCTCTTGACGAATCGCCAAAACTACGAATAAAATCTGTTCCTGCATTCATGATAGATGCGGTAACAGCCCCCTTGATGGCACCTTTGACGCCAAATCCGCCTCCTACCCATCTCCCGCGGGAAGCCTTCTGCATTTCTCGATAATTCGCCAACTGAGCCTTCTCGCTCATGATATTCGCGTATTTTTCGACAATACCATCAATATACGTGTTATAGTCTAAATCAGAGCAATAGTATTTCTCGTAGAAATCCTCCATTGAAAAGACTTTTCCGGACGAGTAACACATTTCAGACATGGAATCTACCAGTTTACTCAATGTCTGATTCATGATATCTGACGCCTGCTGAACTAAACCTCCAACATCTGTCGTGCTATTATATAGCCGCAACATAGCAGCTTTGCATTCGTTTGCAATCAATTCGAAAGGCTTACGTAATGCAATATACTCGTCCTGTTTTTTGTTAAAGACTATTTTCCCGCCACATATTGTAAAGCTCTTAACAACCTGGTTCTCCATGGCTGCATCTTTAGAAGGAAGATCCTTGTTTTTTGATTCCTTCTTTCTATTCTCAGGTTTATCCTTTTTTTCGGAGTTCACAGGATTCTTCGTACTCTGTTTTTTTTCTATTGTTTCTGCTTCATCGAAATATTCAGAAGGGCATCCACAAAACGGGCACTGAAAAGCTCGTGAAGAAATACTTTTTCCGCAGTCTGGACATTTGATTAATCCCATACGACAATACCTCCGCTACAAGACATATATTGCATAGCGATTTTGTTTTATTATTTGCATTTAATTTTATCACAAACACGTTCTTTTGTTGAGTCTTCAACGGTTTATTGACATATGCAGAGTTCTACAAAGAATAGCGTATTTATGATAAAATAATACGCATAAATGTTGTAAGGGAGAAATGATATGACTCCGGAAGAACAGGCACGTGAACAGATTGACAAAAGACTTATTCAATCAGGCTGGATAATACAAGATTTTAGGCAACTAAACCCGATGGCATCATTGGGTGTTGCCGTGCGCGAATTTCCCACAAGCACGGGGCCGGTCGATTATGCATTGTTTGTAGAGGGTATACCAGTTGGAGTTATTGAAGCAAAGAAGGATACTGTTGGGGAAAGGATTACTACTGTAGAGACTCAGTCGGGTCGTTATGCTAATAGTAAGCTTAAATACGTCAGCGTTGATTATCGGATAAGGTTTGCCTATGAGGCAACAGGCGTTCTCACCAGATTTACGGATTATGATGATGTCAAATATCGATCAAGGGATGTCTTCTCGTTTCATAGACCCGAAACATTACATTCTTTATTGAAGGCACCGGATACTATCCGCAATAACATGAAGCATTTTCCTGAACTTGACACGACAGGTTTTAGGGATTGCCAGATAAAAGCCATTAAGAATCTTGATAAGTCGTTTTCGGAGAACCGTCCAAGAGCTCTTGTCCAAATGGCAACCGGTGCAGGAAAGACCTTTACGGCTATTACCGCAGCCTATCGGCTTCTTAAATATGGCAAGATGAGGCGTATCTTGTTCCTTGTTGATACAAAGTCCTTAGGGGAACAGGCTGAAAGAGAGTTTCTTGCCTATATTCCCAATGATGAAAATAGATCCTTTTCAGAACTCTATGGCGTGAGAAGGCTTAAAAACTCGTATATTCCTAATGATATTCAGATCTGTATCAGTACGATCCAAAGGATGTATTCAATTCTCAAGGGAGAAGAACTTGACGAATCAGTGGAGGATGAGTCGTTATTCGAACAGAATGGCGTTGAATCTCAGCCTGTTAAGGAGGTTGTGTATAACGAAAAGTATCCCCCTGAGTTCTTTGACTGCATTATTGTCGATGAATGTCACAGATCCATCTATAACATATGGAGTCAGGTCCTTGAGTATTTTGATTCATTTATGATAGGTCTTACTGCCACTCCGGATAAGCGTACATTTGCGTTCTTCCAACAAAATGTAGTGAGTGAGTATTCTCGTGAGCAGGCGATCATTGATGGCGTTAATGTCGGGGAAGATGTGTTCCTTATCGAAACACAGGTTACAAAGAATGGCGCCCATGTGATGAAACAGCTTATCGAATACAGAAACAGGCTCACTAGGCAGAAACGTTGGAAACAGATGGACGAGGATGAAAGATATAACTCCGACATGCTCGATAAAGATGTCGTTAATCCTAGCCAGATACGTACAGTGATCAGGACATTCAAAGAAAACCTCTTCACGCAACTCTTCCCTCACCGTAGTGAGGTTCCCAAAACGCTCATATTTGCGAAAACAGACAGCCACGCTGATGATATCATTCAAATTGTCCGGGATGAATTTGGAGAGGGAAATGAGTTCTGCCAAAAAATCACATGTCAGGCTGATAAGCCGGAAACTGTATTATCGGCATTTCGGAACGATTACTATCCCCGTATAGCTGTTACAGTAGACATGATCGCGACAGGAACAGATGTAAAACCGATAGAATGTCTTGTTTTCATGCGCGATGTTCGGAGTAAAAACTATTTTGAACAGATGAAGGGACGTGGTACAAGGGTTCTTGATAAGGAAGACTTGAAAAAAGTATCTCCTTCAGCTACAGAAAACAAGGATCATTTTGTTATTGTTGATGCCGTAGGGGTTACAAAATCCAGAAAAACAGATACCCGTCCGCTTGAGCATATGCCTAGCGTGAGCCTTAAACAGCTTATGATGAATGTTGCTTTGGGAGCAAGGGATGAAAAGACGCTTACCTCCCTTGCAAACAGGATCATTAGATTAAACAGCCAGTTAACTCCCAAAGAGAGAAAGGAGTTTACTGCTACTGTTGGATCTCCAGCCAACCAAGTAGCCCAGAATCTTCTTGACGCATTTGATGATGATGTAATAGCGGAAAAAGCCGGATTGGTGCTTAGTGATGAATATGAGCTCACTCCGGAAGACGCAGAAAAGATGGAGCAAGCCAAGAATGAGTTAATAAAGGAAGCGGTTAAGCCGTTTTATGATCCGGATGTACGCACTTTTATTGAGGAAGTCAGACGAAGTCACGAACAGCTTATTGATTCTGTTAATATTGACTATGTTTTGTATTCAGGATATGACACTAATCAGCAAGAGAACGCAGATCGCGTTATCTCAACGTTCAAGGAGTTTATCGAAGAAAACAAGGATGAAATCATAGCGCTTCGGATTATATATGATCAGAGGTACAAGGACAGACCGATGGCCATAAAAAACTTGAAGTCACTGTATGACAAGTTGAATGCCAAGGGCATTACCATTGAACGTCTTTGGGACTGTTATGCAATAAAGAATCCCGATAAGGTTCGGAGAGGCAAAATGGCACAGATAACGGATCTTATTTCAATTATAAGATTTGAAATGGGATACGGCGATAATCTTACACCATTTGCCGATAGGGTAAATTACAATTTCATGCAATGGACACTAAAGAGAAACGCCGGTGCTGTACATTTTACAGATGAGCAGATGGAATGGCTTAGGCTTATAAAAGAACACATCATTACTTCTCTATCAATAGAGCCAGAAGACCTTGATCTCAGCCCGTTCGACCATAAAGGTGGATTGGGACGGTTCTATGATGTGTTTGGGGATGAGTATGAAAGCATACTTCAAGAGATGAATATAGAATTGGTGGCATAGAAGAAAAATGAAAACTGTAAAATTAGGCAGCATTGCGACTATTTATAATGGGAATAGTATAAATAAAACAGTAAAAAAACAGAAATATATGAATGATGTTCCAGGATGGAATTACGTTGGAACAAAAGATGTGGATTTTGACGGAACCATTACATATGATACAGGTGTCATAATCCCATATTCTGAGGAAGGTTTTAGACGCGCTCCCGCAGGGAGTGTATTTGTGTGTTCAGAAGGTGGGAGTGCAGGAAGAAAAACAGCCATTGTGAAGCAAGAAGTCTGTTTTGGAAATAAACTATTTGCGATAGTGAATGACAAGGGACTATTTGATGCCCAATATGTGTATTATTACACTAGATATGAAAATTTCAGAGAACAGTTTAAACTTTTGGCGACTTCTTTGATGGGTGGTATTTCAGCAAGGAATTTTTCGAAGATTGAAATACCATTGTGTGATCTTGCGGAACAGAAGCGAATTGTATCACGAATTGAAGAAGCGTTCTCGGAACTTGATTCCGGCATAGAAACACTGAAAAAAACGAAGGAACTGCTTGCTGTTTATCGCCAAGCTGTAATTAAAGATGCCTTCATAAAATGTAATTCTTCTGCAGAAATAGCATCGGTCTGTGAGCATGTGACTGATGGGGACCATATGCCACCACCTAAGGCAGCAGAGGGTATTCCATTCATAATGATTTCTAATGTTGAAGATCACATCATTAATTGGTCGAATACTGCATTTGTTAGGAAGGATTACTACGATAATATTGATGCAAAGAGAAAACCGCAAAAAGGGGACGTTTTATATACAGTTACAGGCTCATATGGTATTCCGATATTAGTTGATTATGATAAGGAATTCTGCTTTCAAAGGCATATTGCTCTGCTGAGACCTAAAAAGTCTATTATTCAGAAATACCTTTACTATGCAATGATGGAGCCTGGTGTTTATGCTCAAGCTACTAATGTGGCGACGGGAACAGCTCAAAAAACAGTGGGATTAGGTGTTTTACGCAAAATCAAGATACCTTTCGTTGAAAATCTTGAGGAACAGAGGCGTATTGTTGAGGGTATAGAGGGAAGGTTATCGGTTTGCCTGAGCATTGAGGAAACAGTAGATGTTTCTATCCAACATGCTGATGCAATGCGACAAAGTATACTAAAACAGGCTTTCGAAGGGAGATTATAAATGAGTGAGAGTTCATCGACTATAATATCAAAAGTATGGGGCATGTGCGGTCCACTAAGGGATGATGGTGTTTCCTATGGAGATTATCTGGAACAGCTTACTTACCTCATTTTCCTAAAGATGTCAGATGAGTATTCAAAACCGCCGTATAATAAGAATACCGGTATTCCTAACGGATATGGTTGGGAGGATATGAACACCCTCACAGGGGCTTCTCTGGAAGATAAGTATAAGTCTATTTTAGAAAAACTGGGCGAACAAAGCGGAATTCTTGGACAAATCTTTAAAGGAGCAATCAATAAGGTCAGTAATGCTGCTATTTTGTATCGCATTGTCCAGATGATAGATAAGGAAAAATGGGTATCAATGTCATCTGATGTTAAGGGTGAGATATATGAAGGACTTCTTCAAAAGAATGCTGAGGATATCAAGTCCGGTGCTGGACAGTATTTCACTCCCCGACCTCTTATAAGGGCAATGGTGAAGTGTCTTCGACCAGAGCCGATGAAGACAATCGCGGATCCGTGTTCTGGTAGTGGCGGATTCTTCCTTGCGGCTCAAGAATACCTTTCAGATCCGCAGAATTACTCTATGGATAGGGAGCAAAAGGAATTTCTAAAAAATGAAACATTTTATGGAAATGAGCTTGTGGCTACAACATACAAGCTATGTTTGATGAATCTTTATCTTCATAATATCGGAGATATCTATGGAAAGGTTCCTGTCACACATGGCGATTCATTATTGACAGACCCCGGATACCGCGTTGACTATGTAATGACTAATCCTCCGTTTGGGAAAAAATCTTCGTTGACTTTTACCAATGAAGAAGGTGAACAGGAAGAGGAAGATTTAGTCTATAATAGGCAAGACTTCTGGACTACCAGTAGCAATAAACAACTGAATTTCGTACAACATATCAATACTATTCTTAAAAGTGATGGTAAAGCAGCGGTAGTTGTGCCTGATAATGTTTTATTTGAGGGTGGAGCCGGCGAGACTATAAGGGAAAAACTGCTTAAGACTACGGATTTGCACACTATTCTTCGACTTCCCACGGGTATTTTTTATAAACCTGGTGTTAAGGCGAATGTGATTTTCTTTGATAAAAGACCCGCAAGCGCAGAAACCCAAACAAAAGAGGTATGGATCTACGATTTTAGAACAAATGTGCATTTTACATTGAAACAGAACCCTATGACAGACAAAGATCTTGAGGATTTTGTTAAGTGTTACAATCCTGAAAACAGATTCGATCGCCAAGAAACATATACAGAAGACAATCCTGACGGAAGGTTCCGCAAGTTTAAGGTTAAAGATATTCTAGAAAGAGATAAAAAGAGCCTTGATATATTCTGGATCAAAGACAAATCACTGGCAGATCTTGATAACCTGCCTTCACCAGATATATTGGCAGACGATATTATTGAGAATTTGCAGAGTGCATTGGAGAGTTTTGAGAGTTTAAAAGCCCAACTGAAAGCAAAAAAGGATTCATAACATATTTGTAAAACTTCTATTAATCAAGCATATATTATTATTCTGAAGAGGCCTCGGGATTTATTCCCGGGGCCTCTTCTATTGCAAATTCCGGAGAATAGATTGGAGGCGATGCAGATGAATAATAATGTACCGGAAGAAAAAAGAGATTTAAAGAAGCCAAGTGTAGTCATTTCGAAGGATCATCCTAAGGAGAAGAAAAAGCATATCAAGAAGGAGGGGCGGACAATATATGAGATTCTGACAGACGAGATTAACCGGAATCCCGATATGACTGATGATGAGAAGGTTGCAAAACTGGATGAACTGTCAAAAATACAGGAAATGAAGGTAAATATCTTGATCGTAGGTCCAGCGGGAGTTGGAAAAAGCTCGACGATCAACTCTTTATTCGAAATGAATGTAGCTACCGTAGGTGAGGGGGTTGACCCAGAAACGGATAGCTTAACACGTTATGATCTTAATAATCTTAGGCTTTATGACACGCCTGGCTTCGGTGATGGGATCAAAGATGTGGACTATGCAAAAATGGTCGAAAAGAAGCTGAATGATTTAGACAAAAACGGCGATCCGCTTATTGATCTTGTTCTTGTGATACTGGATGCCGGCTCAAAGGATTTGGGAACTTCAATGAGTCTGATTAATGACACTATTATCCCCAATCTTGGAAGAAAAGCTGAGGATCGTGTGCTAATTGCGCTGAATCAGGCGGATGTTGCTATGAAGGGAAGGCATTGGGATGAGGTAAACAACAAGCCGGATGCAGTGTTAACTAAGTTCCTTAAGGACAAGGCTGAGTCTGTGAGAAGACGTATTTCGGAGGCTACCGGGGTGGACACCTGCCCAATTTATTATGCTGCAGGGTATACCGAGAACGGAGTTCAGAGAGAGCCATATAACCTTACAAAGCTTCTATATCACATTGTTCATTCGATACCGGCAAAAAAGAGGCTGGCGCTTGCCGATCACGTCAATAAAAAGCGTAAGAACTGGCGCTATGATGATGGAGAAGATGATTACAAAGGCAATACCCTCCTTGACTTTTTTGATGACGTCAAAGGCTTCATGCTGTCGGGTGCAGATACGGGAAGAAACATAGGAAAAATTGTTCTTGGAAAACCTGGAGAGCTTATCGGAGCAATCATTGGTGGAACACTTGGAGCAATTGGAGGGTTCTTCTCGAGACTGTTTGGATGATATGACCGGGATTGCCCCGGTTTTTTTATTGCTTGGAAAGGAGCAAATGACATGAGGAAGATAGCATCAACATTGGAATTATCTCACGATGACTGGCTCAAACTGCGAAAAACAGGTATAGGCGGTTCCGACGCAGGAGCGATAAGCGGTCTTAATCCGTATGTCTCGCCAATGCATGTGTATTTGGAAAAGACATCAGAGTACTTCGAGGATGAAGATAATGAGGCCATGAGACAGGGACGAGACTTGGAAGAATATGTTGCCAGGAGATTCGTGGAAGAGACTGGAAAGCGTGTTATGCGTAGAAACTGCATGTTTGGTAGCGATGAGCCGGGCTATGAGTTCATGTATGCCAATATTGATCGCATGGTAGTTGGTGAAAACGCGGGGCTTGAGTGTAAGACGGCCTCCACGTTCAGTGCAAACAACTGGAAGGAGGGCAAGATACCGCCCCATTACCTTTGCCAGTGTTATCACTATATGGCTGTCACGGGAGCAGACGCGTGGTATCTGGCTGTAGTTGTTCTTGGCAAGGACTTCAGATATTTCAAGGTGGAGCGCGATGAGGGAGTTATCAATAATCTGAAGGCAATAGAATATCGGTTCTGGCATGAAAATGTTTTGGCACTTAATCCTCCGGATCCGGACGGATCAGATGCAACAGAGGAGTATTTCAGACAGAGATATAAGGACAGCGACCCGGGAAAGAGCGTTGTTCTAGGTTCCGAGTATAGCGAGAAGCTTAAGAGATACGAGGAGATATCGGAGCTAATGAAGAAACTTGACCAGGAGAAGAAAAAGATCGAGGAGGAAACCAAGGCATATATGGATACTGCTGAAGTCGGAGTTGCAGACGGATATCTGGTTTCCTGGAAGTCGTATGAGTCTGAAAGGCTGGATACAAAGATGCTTAAAGCTGAAAAGCCTGAGATTTACAAGGATTATGCCAAAACAACAAGCAGTCGCCGGTTTACCGTCCGGGTAGCATGAGGAAGGAGAAAAGTATGGCGGAAACAAATGAAAATGATGTTAAGGAGCTCATCGCCGGTAAGGCCGTAAAGCCTGAGGAAAAGAAGGCTCTCACGAAGAATATGAGCATAGCAGACATGATAAAGGCACTTGAACCGGAGCTTAAGAGGGCTCTTCCGGCTGTTATCACACCGGAAAGGTTCACAAGAATAGCATTATCAGCACTTAATACCACACCGAAGCTTGCGGAATGCTCGAAGATGTCGTTTCTTGCGGCATTGATGAATGCAGCCCAGTTGGGCCTAGAGGTGAATACGCCCCTGGGACAGGCATATTTGATCCCATATAATAACAAATCACAGCTTGAATGTCAGTTCCAGATCGGATACAAGGGATTGCTGGATTTGGCATACCGCAACCCGCAGGTTCAAACAATACAGGCTCAGGCAGTATATGAAAACGACGAGTTTGATTATGAACTTGGGCTTAATTCACGGCTTTATCATCATCCGACACTGAGTGATCGGGGCGAGGTGAAATGCTATTACGCAATATATAAACTTCAGAACGGCGGTTATGGGTTTGAGGTCATGTCTAAGAAGGATATAGACGCCTATGCCCAGCGGTATTCGAAGTCTGCAGAAAGCAAATACAGTCCTTGGTCGACAAATTATGACTCGATGGCAAAGAAGACTGTAATAAAACAGTTGCTGAAATATGCTCCGTTACGATCGGAGCTTCAGAAAGCAATGTCGATGGATGAGTCGATCAAACAGGACTTTTCGGTTGATATGTCTGAGGTGGCAAATACAGAGATAGTGGATGTAGAGTAAACTGTGGTGTTTTGGGAGCTCCGGTTATCGGAGCTCCTTTTCTGTGCGAAAAATGGAGGTGCACATGGAATACAAAGAGTTTAAAGATGAGGTATTGACTCGATTGGTCGATTATTACGGGGAGGATGCCAGCGTAACGGTCAGCACGACTTTGAAGAACAACGACATCAAGTTGGATGGTATCCACATATGTTATGAAGGAGAGAAAGTTTCGCCGGTAATATATCTGAATCCGTTCTATCATCGTTACCTTGATGATGTTCAGACAATAGATGAGATTGTTGAGGATATTATCGATACAAGAAAGAACGCAAGTCAGTCCGGCTTTGATTATGATGAAATAACGTCATTGGATCACTGGGAGGCTGTTAAGGATAAGATTTTTCCGATTCTTCTTTCGACCAGTATGAACGAAGAGTTGTTGCAGAAGCTTGTGAGCAAGAAGTTCCTGGATCTTTCCATAGTATATGTGATACGCCTTACGAGTAATAGCTCTGATACGGGCAGTGTGAAGATCACACATGATCTTCTGAAGGGATATGGAGTATCGGAGCATGCGTTATACGCTCAGGCAATGGTAAATATGGACCGCGAGGGCTATGCGATACAGGACATAGCGAGCGTCCTTAGGTCGATGGGTCTGAATTCAGATAGTCTGGACATGGATAGGGATACGATGGATCCCCAGATGTTTGTATTGAGTAATAAGAACAAGTTATATGGCGCAGCGGGGATACTCAACAATAGACTGCTTCGGTCAATAGGCAAGGATCTGTACATTCTTCCGAGTTCGGTCCATGAAACGATACTTGTTCCGGCTGATGTAGGAACAAGCGTAGAGCAATTAAACCAGATGATCACGGAAGTCAATGACACACAGCTTGATCCGGAGGAGCGCTTGTCAGACCATGCTTACTATTATGATTTCAAGACCAACAAGGTAAGTATCAAGGCTGCTGCATAGGAGGAATATGTATGGCTGTATATGGGTATGCTCGTGTCAGCTCCACAGAACAGAACCTAGACCGACAGATAATCCAACTAAAGAAGTATGTTCCGGAGGAAAACATTATTACCGATAAGGCAAGCGGTAAAAACATGAATCGTCCGGGAGTGGTCGCTCTTAAGGGACCCCTGGGGTTAAGGCCCGGCGACACCCTTTATATTGTTTCGCTCGATCGACTATCACGAAGCAAGGCAGACCTTAAGGCTGAGTTATCGTGGTTTAAGGATAATCAGATCAATCTTAAGATTTTAGATCTGCCAACCTCGATGATAGAGGTGCCGGAAGGACAAGAATGGGTGCGTGACATGACAACAAATATATTGATTGAAGTTCTTAGCAGTATGGCCGAACAAGAGCGCTTGACGATTCGTAAGAGGCAACGGGAAGGAATCGATGCCGCCAAAGCAAAAGGCAAGCACTTGGGTAGACCCCGCAAGGAGCTCCCCGATGGTTTTCCCGAGACATATGATCAGTGGAGAATCCAGAATAAGATCACAGCAAAGGAAGCGATGCGTCGGCTTCAAATGTCAGCCTCATCGTTCTACCGATGCGTGAGAACATACGAGACAAAATCATGACGAGGTGTGGCAGAAAGGTTATTTCTTTCTGCCACATGTTTCATAATAGCTTTTTAGGCTTTTTGGTTTGCATTACATAGAATTTACAGCGTATTCGAAAAGGTAGAGGTTTTTGAGAATTTTTTTTTTGCCGTCGAGGATTGAACTACAAGTTTATTTTTCGACTGAAAACTTGTTGATATATTTAGATATTCGAAAGAAGGGATTAATTTATGAATTTACCATTATCGGTCACGCAGAATGACCTTAAAGAAGTACTACTAAACGTTGCTCCTACAAGACCTGTTTTTATTTGGGGCGCACCTGGCATAGGAAAATCCGCAATCGTTGAGGAGTTTGCTGAAGATATGTCGCTAAAATGCACGTCTTTGTTGGGTTCGCAGCTCTGTGCCGAAGATATTTTAGGCATTCCTAGGCTCGATTTAGAAACGAACACCAGTGAATTTCTCCCCCCGAAAATGATTGCGCAGAAGGAACCCTATCTTCTGTTCCTAGATGAACTAAACGCATGTAGTCAAGAAGTTCAACGAGCATTCTACAGCTTAATATATGAGAAGAGAATAGGTTCCTATCATCTTCCGGAAGGAAGTATTGTTGTTGGAGCCGGAAATAGAACTCAAGATTCTGCAATTGTAAAAACGATGTCATCTGCACTGATCAATAGAATGTTTCATGTTCAATTGCGAGTAGATGCCAGACAATGGATCAAGTGGGCAGAAAAAAATAGTATCCATCCGTGGGTACTGGATTATATACGACAGAGACCGGATCATCTTTTCTCAGAACCGCCCAAAACCGAGGAGCCCTTTTCTACTCCCCGCTCTTGGCATATTCTTAGCGATGCTTTAACAGAGTATGGTGCAGGGACACGGGAAATATCGAATGAAACGCTTAAAATGCTGACATACGGGTGCTTGAGTGCCTCTCATGCCGGGATGTTTCTTGGATACACAAAAACACTCCGCGACAATTGCATGCTTGAAAAAATCATTGCAAACAAAGCGAAATGGCCATCAAAACCTGAAGAACGTGATGTTTTGTATTTCCTCGCTCAATCTTTCAGAGCAAAACTATTAACGGAGATGCCCAAGTCAAAGCAGGATGTGTCAGGCGATATGCTCTCGTTCATTTATCGGGTAAAATCAATGATCAAGGAATTATCCGTTATAAACTTTGAGATAGCTCAAATGGTTGTTGCGGCAGATGATGATCAAGCCCTTCCGGAGTGGCTTATGATGGATATAGTCAAGGACCTTCCTCGATTAGTGAATACCAAAGCATCATAGGAGGGCGTCATGGCATATATAAAGAAGAAATACTACTATCGTGAGGAGGACATTCCTAAAGAACTGGCTGCTCTATACAATGGGTTTGATAGGTTGGAATACCATCCTATTTTTTCTGGATTAAGTGGCACCATCCATTCGAAAACAACACATCTTTATAGCAAAGACAGTATTGCTTGTGTGACAAAAGACGGCGATGTATTTGTTAATTGTCATGCTGAACTGAGTGTGGAAACCTGGGCATACGTGTTGGCCTACGCTCTTCTGCACCTGGCATTCGGCCATTTTGATAAAGATAAGATGCCACAGGGTACAATTATTTACCCGGAGGTTTGGGCCAAGGCATCCGATATATATGTAGCAAGATTTCTGGCTGATGCATGCTTCGGTAGTGCTCTATTTCCGGATCCGGCCTCCATATACCCCATTAAGCTTAACGATGAAGTGAAGATATATGAGTATTTACTCAAAAACGAGGGCAAACATCCTATTCAGAGCTTTAGTTTAAACACATCTGATTCATTGGATCTGATCGGATTGGAATCCCCTGTAGTATATAAACCCGGTGAGGTAAACCCATATACGGAGAGGTTTATTCACTCTATAACCAGTTCTATGAGAGCTGTGTTAAGGAGCGCGGGCGGGCACAGTCGTGAAGAGGACAAGAATACCATAATTACAAAAGCAGCCGAGTGGTTCTTGGCACATTATCCGTTGCTTGGAGGTTTGGCATCTTCATTAAAAATCATCGAAGATGTCGAGATATGCCACAAATACGATGTGAAGATAGCTGCCGTTGATGTGGATCGTGGGATAATATATGCCAATCCATCATGTGGACTAACCTTTGAAAACTGGCTATTTGTTATATCTCACGAACTATTACACTGTGGGCTGTGTCATCATTCCCGCTGTCAGGGACGGGATCACTATCTTTGGAACATCGCTTGCGATTATGTAATAAATGATTGGCTTCAGGAGATGGGGATTGGCGATATGCCGGCAGGGGTTCTTTATGATAAATCCCTTCATAATATGTCGGCGGAAGCTATATATGATCTCATCGTAAATGAAATGAAAATACGGAAGGTTAAGAAGTATGTTACATTCAGAGGCTACGGAAAGGGAGATATCATAGGTAAATGTGGACCGCGATTTGAAGGAATGGATAAAGGAATATCCTTGGATGACTTCTTTAAAAACTCTCTTCGAGAAGGACTGGACTACCATCTCACTCAAAAGCGTGGATACTTACCTGCAGGACTTGTGGAAGAGATTCGAGCCTTAACGATGCCTCCTATTCCATGGGAGGTTGAACTTGGAAAATGGTTTGATGAACAGTTCCCGCCGATTGAGAAGCATCGAACATACGCCAGACCAAGCCGAAGGCAGGGATCAACACCGGATATACCGCGTCCAAGGTACGTAATACAAAATCAAGAGCTACAGAGTCGAACCTTTGGCGTGGTTATAGATACCTCCGGATCGATGTGTTCTCAGCAAATAGGCCTAGCCTTAGGTGCGATTGCCAGTTATGCGGTTTCTAAAGACGTTCCGTTTGTAAGGATCATCTTCTGTGATGCTGAGGCCACAGATGCCGGATACATGGCTCCGGAGGATATTGCTGGAAGGGTTGAGGTGACCGGGCGCGGTGGAACTGTGCTACAGCACGGAGTCAATGCCATTGAAAATGCCAAGGATTTCCCTAAAGACGGGCCCATTCTGATAATCACAGATGGATATTGTGAAGACAAGATAATAATAAGAAGGGAACATGCCTATCTGATTCCCTATGGTCGGAGACTCCCGTTCAGAGCAAAAGGTAAGGTGTTCTATATGAAGAATAAAGAGCAGGATCGATAAAACATAGCCACCAGGAGCTACCTGGTGGCTATAAAACATGATGAAGAATGTGATATAATACAAGGCGGCGGATTTCCATTTTCCATTTGTATTGACGGAATAGGGGATGCGAGTAAAACTCTCTCACCGAAGGGACAGTTGGTCAGGTCTATATCATGATCTGACATCAACGTTGACATCAACCAGAAACAAATCGAGTAGAATTATAAGTTTACTCAAATAAAAGAACGCCCGAAAATGTGCTTTTGTAGAAAGAATCGAGGCTGTGATCATCTTGTTTTTATAATTTAGGTTCTGGTGGGAGACCGTGCAGGTTCAAGTCCTGTTATCCGCACTATGAATTCAAGGTTCAACCTTACAACAAAGATAATACTGATGGTCGAAAGCATACTTCTCATTTCAAGTATGCTCTTTTGCAGCGTCTCCGTTTACAGGGCAAGAGGTGATATCAGAAAAGCCATTCAGCAGAGAATGCTTGACATTGCAAACTGCGCATCCGGTTCGGTAAGCGGTGATGTGCTCGAGACGATCGATGAGGACGATATCGGAAGTGCGCAGTACAACGAGATCTACAACACTCTTGCGGTGTTCCGTGACAACGCAGAGCTTGAGTACGTTTACAGCTTAAGAAAAGTTTCTGAAGATAATTACATTTTCGTAATGGACACCGACCCGGAAGACCCCGGACAGTACGGCGAAAAAGCAAAATCAACACAGGCGCTTGCAGCGGCCGCAGGCGGCACTGCCGCTGTCGATGAGGTACCCTACTCGGATTCATGGGGTGAGTTCTACAGTTCATACAGTCCCGTCATCGATTCAGAAGGAAACGTTGCCGGTATCGTCGTTGTTGACTTTACGGCGGACTGGTTTGACGGGCAGCTGACAGCACAGACACGCTCAACCGTTATCAGTTATCTGTTGATACTTATCCTGTCACTTCTTGTTGCGGCAATCCTTGCGCTCGTGACAGTCAGACCGTTCATGCAGATGCAGGGCAGCCTCTTTGAGGAAAAGGTAAGTGCCGAAAGCGCGAACCGTGCAAAGAGCGAATTCCTTGCCAACATGTCGCATGAGATAAGAACACCGATCAATGCGATGCTCGGAATGAACGAGATGATCATCCGCGAAGATAAGAGCATTCAGGAGATAAAATCACCCGATCCGAGAACCATGAAGGCCGCGATAAAGAGCATCGGCGTTTATGCATCGGATGTCAAAAAGGCCGGTAACAACCTGCTGTCCATAGTCAACGACATCCTTGATTTTTCCAAGATCGAGGACGGAACGATGGACATAACCGAGGCGCCTTACCAGCTCTGTTCGCTTCTCAACGATCTGTCAAACATGATACTTTTCAAGGCCCATGACAAGGGACTTGAGTTCTCGATAAACGTTGACAGTGCACTTCCGAATGACCTTTCGGGCGACGAAGTCCGGATACGCCAGATACTTACCAACCTTCTGAGCAATGCGATCAAGTATACCGAAAAAGGTTCCGTTAAGCTTGATGTCACGGGAAAAACAGATGAAGCCGGAACACTTCTTCTTACGGCATCGGTTACCGATACCGGCATAGGCATACGCGAGGAAGATATCGAGAAACTGTTCACGCGGTTCGAACGTCTTGAGATGGAACATAACAGTACGATCGAGGGCACGGGCCTTGGTCTTGTCATCACGAAAAAGCTCGTTGACGCGATGAGCGGAACGATCGACGTTAAGAGCGATCACGGAAAGGGATCGGTCTTTACAGTGACGATACCCCAGAAGGTTAACGGCAAAACTCCGGTGGGTGATTTTCGCGAACGCTTTGAATCATACACGCAGACGGTTCAGAAACCTTACCGCGAGTCGTTCGTCGCACCCACGGCGCGCGTTCTTGTTGTTGACGATACGAAGACGAATCTGTTCGTTGTTGTCAGTCTTCTGAAGAAAACACTGATGCGCATGGACACCGCATCTTCCGGAAAAGAAGCGGTCGAGATGGCAAAAGATACAATGTACGATGTCATCCTTATGGACCAGAGAATGCCCGAGATGGAAGGCAGCGAGGCGATGCACCGGATCCGCGAAACGGCCGGCGGCGCAAGCTGTAACTCTCCTATCATCTGTCTGACGGCCGACGCGGTCATCGGTGCAAAAGAAAGATATCTTGCAGAGGGATTCAACGATTACATGTCCAAACCGGTTGACGGGGCATCACTTGAAAAGCTGATGTTAAAACATCTTCCCGCGGATAAGGTTAGCAAAAGCGGTGACGGGGCCGACAGGGCAAAGGTCACGGATCCTGCTGCTGACGAAAGCTTTGCCGCACTTGAGAAGGCGGGTATCGATACGAAGACGGGCCTTCTTTACAGTAACGATGACCACGATCTGTACCGCTCGATACTGACCGAATATGCTGCAAGCCATACTGAGCGGAGCGGCAAACTTCGCGCAGACTATGAATCCGAAAACTGGGATGAGTATTCGATCTATGCTCATTCTCTTAAGAGTTCGTCAAGAATGATCGGCGCTTCCAACCTGTCGGAGATCGCGGCAGGACTTGAAAAGGCCGCAAACATGGGTGATGCCGCGGCAGTACGCGCGGACCATGATACGATGATGGCAAAGTACACTGCCGTCTCTGATGCTATAAAGAATGCTCTTAACGTTGAAGATAACGCTAACGATGAGAGCGATGTCCTCGAATTTACTCCTGAGAATTAATCTCAGGTCAGGTCCTTGTATTTCTGTCTGATATGTTCCACAAACTTTTCCGCGACAGGTGAGAGCGGATGATTTTCAGGGTAAATCAGAATATATGTAGTTGTAAATCCGGGCTGCGTGATACGTCTGATCCGGACTTTTTCATCATGTACGATGTCGCCCACGGCTGCCGGGTATATTGCTACTCCGACATTCTGCTCGCACAGTTCGTACGCACTCGTCGCGTTTGCGATCCTTGCCCTGATCTTCGGAGTGATCGAAAGCGGTGCAAACCAGTCGCTTATCTCCTGCAGTCTCGAGCCTCTCGACGGAATGATAAGTTCGTGATCGGCCAGCATCTTCAGCGGGATCGTTTTGCCGTTTGTCCTGGCAAGCGGATGCTTTGACGAGAACATCGCGATCCAGTGCTCGCGGTAGATAGGCACGCTGTGAAGGTTCTGCGGATCGTACGGTTCCATTATTATCGCCAGATCTGCCAGGCCGTTCCTGACTCTCTGCGTGACCTCGTCGGAGTTTCCGTTCCATATGTTGTACTGGACATCGGGATATTTCCTCGCAAACGATGCGATAAACGAAGCGGTAAGATGCGGTGCTTTACCCTCGACCTCCGCGATGTAGACCGTTCCGCGAAGACCCGTGTGCATCTCCCTGATGTCTTCGATCGACCTGTCCGAAAGCGCGATTATCCTGTTCGCGTACGATCTGAACCTGACCCCCTCATCGGTAAGTCTGAGCATATGGTGTTCTCTGATAAAAAGCTTCGCCCCGACCTCCTCTTCAAGATCCTTTATCTGGCGCGACAGCGGCGGCTGGGCGATCATCAGTTTTTCTGCCGCCTTCGTAATGTTCATCTCTTCACAGACTGCCAGAAAGTAGCGTAAATGCCTGAGTTCCATAGGCTTCTCCCCTCTTGTATCGACCGGATCCATCATACCTAAATGGTATCGTTACCCCTTTATTATATGTATTTTACTATAGTCGTGCAAGGGTTTATATTAAAGTCAGAAAGAAGGTAAACGCTCCGAACGGAGCAGCACAGGCGCAAAAGGAGGCGGTTATCATGTTGAAGAAGATCATCGAATTTATGAACGAGTATTACAAAGAGTTTTCACACGCAGAGAAGTAATAAACCATCCCTATAATGCATCATTGAAACAGGGGAACGGTCCTGCGATACGATATCGTATCACAGGACCGTTCTCTTTTTTATCAGACACATGGGGACTTGTTTAAATTCAACTCATCCCGTTCAGCAGTGCATCAACCTCTTCCTGGGAAAGTCCGACCTTGAAATTGCTTGATATTATCTGTCCCGCAAGCGCCGCCGGATCGGGATCCGGTGCTGCCGGAGCAGGTTCCTGAGGTGCGCTTTTTATTGCAGCAGGTTCGGGTGCAGCCTGCGTTGCCTCGCCGGCCATCCTCTGCATCTCAGCCATCTCAGCCATCGGAGAGCGCATTGAAGCATCATCCGTACGCTCCGCATAGAACGGATGATCCTGTGTGATCGCCCGCTCTTTCACCATCGTGTACGTTCCGTATTTGAATATCTTATTCCGTCCTACTCTTGACAGATATAAGACCTTTTCATCTTCCTGATCCATTCAAAACCTCTGTAAAATGGCTCCCCGCTAGATATATTATACTACTTTTTTGTATGCACGGCAAAGGGACCCGCGCGCTGCACAGGCCCCTTTGAAAATCATATGCTCACTTCTTTTATTGTTCAGTAAAAAGTGCTGTCGAATAATATCTGTCGCCGCTGTCGGGAAGAAGTGCGACGATAGTCTTACCCTTGTTCTCCGGCCTCTTCGCAAGTTCTATAGCTCCGTAAAGTGCTGCTCCCGATGAGATACCTACCGAGATACCTTCCTTCTTTGCAAGAAGCTTTGCTGTCTCGAACGCTTCCTTGCCGGGTGCTTTGAACACTTCATCATAGATCTTTGTGTTGAGAACATCGGGAACAAATCCTGCGCCGATACCCTGGATCTTATGTGCTCCGGCTCTTCCTTCCGAAAGCACCGGTGAATCCTCGGGCTCAAGAGCGACAACCTTGATGTCGGGATTTTTCTCCTTCAGGAATTCTCCGGTACCTGTTACGGTTCCGCCTGTTCCGACGCCGGCGATAAAGATATCAACCTTACCGTCCGTATCGTTCCAGATCTCGGGACCCGTTGTTGCTTTGTGGATAGCAGGATTGGCGGGATTAACGAACTGTCCGGGAATGAATCCCCCGGGTATTTCCTTTGCAAGTTCCTCGGCCTTTGCGATCGCGCCCTTCATGCCCTTTGAGCCTTCCGTAAGAACGATCTCTGCGCCGTAGCTCTTCAGTATGCTTCTTCTCTCTACGCTCATCGTCTCGGGCATCGTAAGGATCACACGGTATCCCTTTGCGGCTGCGATAGCGGCAAGCCCGATACCTGTGTTACCGGATGTCGGCTCGATGATAACGCTTCCTTCCTTAAGCTTTCCGCTCTTTTCCGCGTCCTCGATCATAGCTTTTGCGATACGGTCCTTAACGCTTCCGGCGGGATTGAAGTACTCAAGCTTTACGAGAACGGTTGCCTCAAGTCCGAGCTCCTTTTCAATGTTAACCACCTCTACGAGCGGTGTGTTTCCTACAAGTCCGAGTGTTCCTTTGTAAATGTTAGACATATTTTTTCCTCCTGAATAGTCTGTGTATATGATACAACTTTTTTGTTTTCGGGTTAATGTTTTTTTGTTTTCGTCATCTTCCGCGCCATACTCTAGATGATGTACAGGTCCCAGTCTCCGGGGATCCTGCTCCTGCACTGGTTTGCAAAATCACTCAGCTTCATTCCGTTCAGATACTGATAAAGATTGCTGTTGATCTTGTCCCAGAAACAGTCGTTGATCACGGGTCCGAGCCCTCCTTCATCCTTCTTGTCCATCCCCGCGAGGATGTTGTTATCAAGCGCGTTGATGACTTCGGACAGAGATACTTCGTCAGGATTACACGCGAGGGTGTATCCGCCCTTCAGGCCCTTCTGTGCCCTTATAAATCCCGCCTGCCGAAGAAGAAGCAGAATGTGCTCCAGATACTTATGCGATATGTTCTGTCTTTTGGAAATATCAGGTGCCGATACACTCGATCCGTTCTCACTGTATATCACGATGTCCGTCAGTGCTACCAGCCCGTATTCCACTCTTGTCGAGATCTTCATCTGTTTCCTTCGTCTCCGGAAGTGTCCTTTCTTTCTTGATTTCGTACACTATAACACTATTTACCTACTATGTCAATAGGTGTTATGATTTTTTTTACCCAGTATACCGATGGTCTATTTTGAAAACGGAAAAATACGCAACAATGGGGCGATTCTGTGTCGCTGCTTGTGCTATAATATGAAATCATATGCAGGGGGTGAGCAATGATGAGTGATGCACAAGCAGTTCAAAAGCAGGATATGGTAAGTATCCTTAAGTTCAGTTCACAGTACACTATGTCTGTGCCGTCAACCGCCAAGAAGATCGAAGAATTCGAGCAGTCCAAAGGCGGGATGACAAGTCCTTTCGGACAGAAGTACATGCAGCGTCTGTCCGAGATTGCCCAGGGTACACCGGCCGGCGAATGTAAGTGTCTTTTCTGCAAGACAGCAGCATCAGTTGACGGGATCGTATGCGAGCCCTGTATGAGCAAATATACGAGCGGAAAGCTTACCATTAAGAAGGCAGCTTCCGCATCTGCAAATACTGCATCATCTCAGACAAATAATACAGCTTCAGGTGCTCAGACCGGATTTACATCCGAACAGGCAAAAGCGGCTGCTGCGGATATCGCAAAAAATGCATCATCTGCCGTTAAATCCGGCGTAGACAAGTTTACCGAGAAGATACATGAACTCTCCGGCGGATCCGGCAAGGTCGATCTTCGTCTCAAGGATCTGTTCTCAGATATATTCCATCATCATTCATCCGATGAATCAGAAGAGATATTTATATGCGGAACCAAGAAAACCACGCCGCGATTTTCGGAGATATCAACCGAATGGCCTAAGCCATGGCTGTACACCCGCGTGTTTGTTCTGCTGTTTGCGGCGTTTCTCATCCTTGATTTCGGATACAGGCAGTTCGTTAATCCGAACTTCCTTCCCGGCATCATTTTCCTTGGCTCTGCTATGGTGCCGCTTTCCATTCTCATCTTTTTCTTTGAGGTCAATGCCCCGAGAAACATAAGCATTTTCAGAGTGATACAGGTCTTCCTGATCGGAGGTGCCGCATCGCTTATCACAACATCATTCCTGTTTGAGATCGGACTTGATACGGGCGGTACGCTGATCGGAGCGATCTGTATCGGACTTATCGAAGAGACCGGAAAGATAGTTGTTGTTGCTTTCTATATCATGAAGATTCGCGGACGGCGTTACATACTGAACGGTATGCTTTACGGTGCGGCCGTCGGCGCAGGATTCCAGGTGTTTGAATCAGCAGGATATGCTTACTACTATCTTCAGGGCGGCGGATTCAAATTCATGATGGACACAATCCGCATCCGCGCTATACTTGCACCAGGCGGACACATCGCGTATACGGCACTTGCAGGAACCGCGCTTATCATTGCTCTTGGTGACAAGGAATTCAAATGGAACGTTCTCGTATCGAAGAAGTTCCTTGTACTGTTTGCATTCTCCGTACTCCTTCACGCGTTCCATGACTGGGATATTTCAATCAAAGAACTCGATATATTTGATATCCCTGTTGTGCTTCTTGCCAAGATCGCTGTTGAGTGGATCATCCTCCTTGTGTTCATCCACAGGGGACTGTCGGAGATCAATGAGCTCGACACGGTTCAACAAGGTTAAATGCGTATGTCATTATTTCGAAAGCATAAAAAGGAACTCACGGAATTAATACCATATGATCCTGCCACCCAGCATGCGGTTATCAGGAGTTCCATTTGTACCGGGGAGAAAATCGCGGGATTCAAGAATGATTCTGACGGGCATTTTACAGAAGTGATGTTGATACGTTCACCGGAAGATGAAGAATATTTTAAAGAGATATACGGAATTGAAACGGTGAAGATCGAGTACTGATATGAAAGGAGTTTTAAAAAATGAATTGTCCCAGATGTGGTTATGAGGTGGCCGACGGACAGAAGTTCTGCAATGAGTGCGGTGCTTCTTTGCCGGAGAATGCTCCGGAGCAGGTGTTTGACTACGGATATGCAGAAAGCAATGAACCGTATGACAGCGAAGAGCCTGTCAGACCGAATTCCAGGAAGTGGCTGATCCCGCTCATAATAGGTATATCCCTGTTTGTGACGATCATCATTGTCGTCGTTGCGTTTGTCGCTTTCAAGAGAGTAGCAAAGAATATTCAACAGAGCACACAGGAACACCTTAAAGATATGGATCTCCATATCGATGTTCCGCAGGATGTCGATCTTGATGAACTCAACAAGGCTGTCGATGAGATGAAGAACCTTGATCTGACACCGCCTGATATGGATATCAATATTGGAGACACCGAAGTACCCGAAGTTCCGGACATCACAGCGGACGATACGAAGAGCGAACCGCAGGGAGACAAGACTGAATACAGTTATGTTGATGTTTACAGAAACGGAAACGAAGTCAAAGTCATCCCCAACGGAAAGCTGAACGGATCAACGGTTCTTGCAAACGGGAAAGATCTTGATGGATTCCTTGACTATGTTGACAACACTGTTCTTGAAAAGGGACGCAATATCAACAGAAGCTTCTTCTACGAGATACTTGCTACCATGCTTGTCGACAAGGATATGAATCCGGGATTTGAAGATATTGAGAAGAATATGATCATGGCACTTGCGATGGGTAATAACTTCTACAACACCGATGTTACTGTCATCGACTGTGATCTTGATGCGAACAATGCTGCAGAGTACAGATACAATGTTAAGGCATACGGCAAAGATGACACATGGCTCGTGAACTACCAGAACAGAACGATCTACTTCAACAACGGTAAGACCGAGTATTCATCTGATATGTTCAAAACTGATTATCTGTCGATGTGGATGATCGCCACAGAGGAATACTACAACAAATAAAATTTAGGAGTTGGCGCAACAGGGAGGCGGTACCGTATCACGGAACCGTCCCCGTATTTTATTCTACAAAAGTTCCGCTATCTCGTATATCAGTCTCTCGGATGCTTCCCAGCCGAGGCACGGATCGGTGATCGATTTGCCGTAGCAGCCGCCGCCGGGAGTCTGGGCGCCGTCTTCGATGTAACTCTCGATCATGAAGCCTTTGAGAAGCTTTGCGATGCGCTCGTCATGGCGTGCGGAGTGGAGCACTTCCTTGACGATCCTGGGCTGTTCGAAAGGATTCTTGTTGGAGTTACAGTGGTTTGTGTCAACGATCAGACCGGGGTTTTGAAGTTCCATCTCATCATAGATATCGCAGAGCCTCACAAGATCCTCATAGTGATAGTTCGGTTTCATCGAGCCGTGCTGGTCGGTGTAGCCGCGAAGGATCGCATGTGTGTGGCGGTTTCCGTCGGAGTGAACCTGCCATCCGCGGTATATGAAAGTGTGCGAATTCTGCGCAGCACTGATCGCGTTCATCATCACGCGGTAATCTCCGGAGGTGGGATTTTTCATGCCGACAGGAACGCTGATGCCGCTTGATGTAAGTCTGTGCTGCTGGTCTTCCACCGAACGTGCGCCGACCGCAACGTACAGAAGCAGGTCATCAAGATACCCGTAGTTTTCCGTGTACAGCATCTCATCTGCGCATGCAAATCCGGTTTCCATCACAGCACGCATATGAAGATGACGTGTTGCCTCAATACCCTTGAACAGGTTCGGCTTATCGGTCGGATCGGGCTGATGGAGCATTCCCTTGTACCCTTCCGCAGTCGTCCTGGGCTTGTTCGTGTATATTCTCGGTACGATGAATATCCTGTCCTTCACCTTTTCCTGAACCGACACAAGCCGTGTGATATAGTCCATGACCGACTCCTCGTTATCGGCCGAGCACGGACCGATTATGAGGATAAGCTTATCCCGTCTTCCTTCGAAGATCGATATCAGTTCCGCCTTCCTCTCCTGGATCGTCTCATTCATCTTGGCAGTCAGAGGATACATCTCCTTAAGTTCCGCCGGTATCGCAAGCTGCCTTTCATACATCATTCCCATCTTTTTTTCTCCTTCTTAACCTTCCTGTTTTTTTGTTACGACTGCAAATGTTGTTTCGTTATCGTCAGTTTCATTTATATGTTCATCAAGTACCCTGAGTCCGTAAAACGCTGCCGTCTCAAGACTTGCTATTGCTGCGACCGACATGTTCTGCATCCTTGATACTTCTCGCGCCGCAACAGCTGTGTTTGCCGCCTCGATGACTTCGTATCCGTTTGCCTTTATGTACCCGTCGCACTGCTCGAGAGCCTTTATCTGGCTGATCACTTTTTTGATGTCGCTCTTCCTGCTGCCGCGCACCCCGAGAAGGTTCTGTATGATCGGGATCGTATGCGTCGATACGACCTCAAGGTCACCGCGCTCAAGAAGTCCCTTTACTTCCTTAACCTCTCCCGCATAACTGTTTCTTACGGGGAGGACCGCGCACTCACATTCACCGGCAGTAACGGCCTCATATGCTTTTGTAAAACTTTCAAACGAAACGTGAATCTCATCCGGAAACAGCCTTCTCGTTACGACATGTGCAAACGCACCTTCAATTCCGCAATACGCGATCTTTTTCAGCATACATTCCCTCCTTAAGCAATAAAAAAGCGGCCCGGGTTTGTTTTCCGGACCGCTGCAGGTTCAACTCATGATCATCTTCGCATCACAAATTGCCCTTACATCGGTCCGACGTAAAGGTAAAGAAAAATGCGAATGATGAAATTGTCATCTGTGATGATCTTCTCATGTCTGTTCCTTTAATGAATTTTTTTCAGAATACACGTTTATGTAAAGCCTGTCAATAACTTTTTAAAGATTTGTGTATCCCATCAGCGACTTATCAACCGCTGCCGCACACGCTCTTCCTTCGGCGATAGCCCATACGACGAGCGACTGTCCGCGGTGCATGTCGCCTGCCGTAAATACGCGTTCAGCTGACGCAGCATATTCTCCTTCGCCTGTCGCAACATTTCCTCTTGCGCTTACATCAACTCCGAACGAAGACGTTACATATTCTTCGCTTCCGAGAAATCCTGCCGCGATCAGAACGATGTCCGCAGGAAGCTCCGCTTCGCTTCCCTTGACGTTCTCAAACGACATCTTTCCGTCCTTGGATATCTTTCTCTCAAGCTTCACGGTCTTAACACCGGTCAGGTTTCCTTTGTCATCCTTGATGAATTCGGTTACCGTTGTCGAGAATATCCTCGGGTCTTTTCCGAACCTGTATATCGCCTCTTCCTGGCCGTAATCGGTCTTGAGTACCTTCGGCCATTCGGGCCACGGGTTTGAAGGGGTTCTCTCTTCGGGTGCCGCAGGCATCATCTCTATCTGTGTTACCGATGCAGCCCCGAGTCTGATGCTCGTTCCTACGCAGTCATTTCCGGTATCACCGCCGCCGATGACGATAACGTTTTTGCCCTTCATATTCCCAAAGGAAAAATCATCCGCCGCGGTCACTTTTTTATAATCATAGTCTTCATCCATTATACGCTTTGATACTTCGCGAAGGAAGGGAACCGCAAACATGATACCGTTTGCATCTCTTCCTGTTGCATTGATGTCACGCGGTTTTGAAGCGCCGCAGCAAAGCACAACGCGGTCATGATTTTCGAGGAGTTCTTTTGCGGTGATATCTTCTCCGACATTAACGCCGTACTTAAATTCTATCCCCGCTTTTTCCATGAGCGCGATACGCCTGTCGACAACTCTCTTGTCAAGCTTCATGTTCGGGATGCCGTAACGGAGCAGTCCTCCGGCCCTGTCAAATCTCTCGTATACGGTAACCTTGTGTCCGCGCATGTTGAGAAGCTGTGCGCATGCAAGTCCTGAAGGTCCGCTTCCGACGATCGCAACGCTCTTGCCGGTCCTTACCTTTGGCGCAAGTTCATCGACCAGTCCGTGCTCAAATGCATATTCAATTATGTCTCTTTCATTATCTTTTGTTGTGACGGATGCACCGGTGTTCTGGCATGTACATGCCGCTTCACAAAGTGCGGGACACACGCGCGCCGTAAACTCCGGAAAACTGTGCGTTCTCGACAGTCTCTTATATGCCTCTTTGAAGTTTCCGTGATACACGAGTTCGTTTGTTTCGGGAACAAGGTTGTGCAGCGGACATCCGCTTGCCATTCCCGATATCATCACTCCCGCCTGGCAGAACGGAACACCGCATGCCATGCATCGTGCCGCCTGCTGCTGTCTTTCCTTTAGAGGAAGCGGCGAATGAAACTCATCAAAATTCGTTATCCTCTTTTCAGGGGATGTGCATTTATTGTCGCACCTTTTGTATTCCATGAATCCGGTAGGTTTTCCCATTTCGATCACGCCCCCTTCCTTTGATTTTCGAGGATACGTTTGTATTCCTCGGGTATTATCTTTTTAAACCTGCCCATCGACTCCTCAAATTCATCGAGGATCTTCTGCGCCTTAACGGATCCCGTGTACTTCACGTGAGCTTCAAGAAGCTTTCTGATCTCGTCTTTATCTTCTGATGCTGTAACGCTTTCCATCAGGACGAGTTCCTTGTTGAGGTTTTTATAAAGAGTGTTGTGCTCGTCAAGTACATATGCGATACCGCCGCTCATGCCGGCCGCAAAGTTCTTTCCGACGCTTCCGAGAATGACCGCAACGCCACCCGTCATGTACTCGCATCCGTGCTCGGCAACTCCTTCGACAACGCTCTTCGCACCGGAATTACGAACGCAGAAACGCTCGCCGGCCATGCCCGCGATATATGCTTCACCGCTCGTTGCACCGTAAAGCGCAACGTTACCGATGATCATGTTGTTCTCCGCATCGTATGCCGCATCTTCCGGAGCCTTGATAACAAGTCGTCCGCCCGACAGACCCTTTCCGAAGTAATCGTTCGCATCGCCCGTAAGCTCGATCGTCTCGCCCTTCGGGATGAACGCGCCGAAGCTCTGTCCGCCTGCGCCGTGAGCCTTGATAATGACCGCGTCGTTGCGAAGTCCCTTATGATGGAACTGCGTGATATATGCGCCGATCATCGTTCCGAACGCTCTGTCTGTATTCTTGACTTCACACGCCACATCAACGGCCGTGCCCGCCTCGATATCCTTCTTCACGCCCTTCTTACCTGACAGGATCTGCGAATCACGCCGCTCTTCGAGCTGAAAATCATATGCAGCCTTTTTGTCATATCCCTTCGAAAGCGGAAGCGGCTCGGTTATCATCCTGGAGAAGTCAAGCTTTGAAGCATGACCCGTAAGTCCTTCCTTCACCTTAAGAAGATCGAACCTTCCGACGAGTTCATCAACACTCCTGACTCCGAGCTTTGCCATGTATTCACGGAGTTCTTCGGCGATGAACATCATAAATCTTTCAACATATTCGGGCTTTCCGGCAAAGTTTTTGCGAAGCTCCGGATTCTGCGTTGCGATACCCATCGGACATGTGTCAAGGTTGCAGACACGCATCATCACACATCCGAGTGTTACAAGAGGAGCTGTCGCAAATCCGAACTCTTCCGCACCGAGGATCGCCGCGATCGCAACATCTCTTCCGCTCATGAGCTTACCGTCAGTCTCGACAACAACCATGTCACGAAGACCGTTCTGCATGAGTGTCTGGTGAGTCTCGGCAACACCGAGTTCCCACGGAAGACCCGCATTGTGTATCGAGCTTATCGGTGCCGCACCGGTTCCTCCGTCATATCCCGATATAAGGATGACGCCGGCTCCTGCCTTTGCAACGCCCGCTGCTATCGTTCCGACACCGGCCTCAGATACGAGCTTGACCGATATCCTTGCTTTCCTGTTCGCACATTTAAGATCGTAGATAAGCTGTGCGAGATCTTCTATTGAATAAATGTCATGATGGGGCGGCGGTGAGATAAGGCTGACACCGGGTGTCGAATGCCTTGTCTTTGCGATCCACGGATAAACCTTTCCGCCCGGAAGATGTCCGCCCTCACCGGGCTTTGCTCCCTGTGCCATTTTGATCTGTATCTCTTTGGCGCTCTGAAGATAGCGTGATGTAACACCGAATCTTCCCGATGCGACCTGCTTGATGGCGCTGCTCCTGTCATGTGCGGTTCCTGCGCTCTCCAGTCTCTCATCGCTCTCGCCGCCTTCTCCGCTGTTTGATTTTCCGTGAAGGTGGTTCATCGCAACTGCAAGCGCTTCATGAGCTTCTTCTGATATTGAACCGTATGACATCGCACCGGTCTTGAACCTCTTTACTATCTCCGATGCAGGCTCGACCTCCGAAATATCAACGCTCTTATCGGCATATTTCAGATCGAGAACGCTTCTGATGTAACCGGTCTCTTCTTTGTCTACCATTGCCGTATACTGTTTGAACTTCGAATAATCATCCTCACGCGTTGACATCTGAAGCATATGTATCGTCTGGGGATTGTATCTGTGAAGCTCTCCGCCAGAGCGCATCTTATGATATCCGAGCGATTCAACGGACAGATCGCTTGATAGACCGAGCGGGTCAAAAGCCTTTGAATGCTGGTCTGTCGTCGCCTTTGCGATATCATCCATATCGATACCGCCGATCCTTGAAACGGTACCGGTAAAGTACCTGTCGATCACCGCAGTCGATACACCGACAGCTTCGAATATACGGCTGCCCTGATACGACTGGATCGTTGATATTCCCATCTTGGAAGCGATCTTGACTATTCCGGAAAGAACGGCCCTGTCGTAATCCTCGACCGCCGCATAGTAATCCTTGTCCAGGATTCCGTCTTCTATGAGCTCTTTGATCGTCGCATGCGCCAGATAAGGATTGACCGCGCACGCACCGAATCCGAGAAGTGTTGCGAAATGATGCACATCCCTCGGCTCACCGGTCTCAAGTATGAGCGACAGTGCCATGCATTTTTTCGTCGTAACAAGATAGTTGTGAACAGCTGACACACACAGAAGAGAAGGTATGGCGATATGATTTTCGTCCACGCCCCTGTCTGAGAGGATGAGTATGTTGGCCCCCCTCCTGTATGCCCTGTCGACCTCAACAAAGAGGTTTTCGATCGCACGCTCAAGCGGTGTGCCTTTGTAGTAGAGCATCGATACTCTTCCGACCTCAAGGCCGTTTCTGTGAAGGTGCGATATCTTCATAAGATCAAGGTCCGAGAGGATCGGATTGTTGATCTTAAGAACGTTGCAGTTTTCGGGATCGTCGGATAAGATGTCACCGTTCTTTCCCGCATAAACGCATGTTGCGGTAACGATCTTCTCTCTTGCAGAGTCTATGGGCGGGTTCGTGACCTGCGCGAACAGCTGCTTGAAGTAATCAAACAGCGGTCTGTACTCTTTGGAAAGGACCGCAAGCGGTGTATCAACACCCATCGATCCGATCTGCTCGCTTCCGGAAAGAGCCATGTTATATATGCGCTCGCGGCACTCTTCGTATGTATATCCGAACGCTCTCTGAAGTCTTAAGAGGTCCTCGCCTTCAACTGCGGGAACAGATTCGTTCGGGATCTTAAGAGCCTTCAGCGTTACAAGGTTTGAATCAAGCCATTCACCGTAAGGACGCGCCATCGCATAGCGTTCCTTGATCTCCCCGTCATCCATGATCCTGCGTGTCTTCGTATCCGCAAGGATCATCTTGCCGGGAAGCAGGCAGCCCTTCTTTGTTATACGCGACTCTTCGATATCGAGCACGCCGACCTCCGATGAAAGAATCAGTCGTCCGTCATCGAGGATGTAATAACGTGAAGGCCTCAGTCCGTTCCTGTCAAGGATCGCAGCCATCATGTCACCGTCCGAGAACATTATCGAAGCCGGGCCGTCCCAGGGTTCGATCATCGTCGCATAGTACTGGTAGAAATCACGCTCCTGAGTTGTGAGCGTATCGTTGTTTTCCCAAGGTTCGGGAACGAGTATCATCGCTGCGAGCGCGGGATCCATACCGCCCATAACAAGAAACTCAAGCGCGTTGTCAAGCATTGCCGAATCCGATCCGCCGCGGCTTATGACAGGCAGTACCTTGCCGAGTTCATCCTCGGAAAAGTTTCCGCTCTTGATCGTCTCCTCGCGTGCAAACATCTTGTCGACGTTACCGCGTATCGTATTGATCTCACCGTTATGTACTATGAACCTGTTGGGATGTGCTCTCAACCAGCTTGGCTGTGTATTGGTCGAAAATCGCGAATGCACCATTGCTATGGCCGACTCGTAATCTTCATCCATCAGATCCGAAAAGAACGTGCGAAGCTGTCCCACAAGGAACATTCCCTTGTAGACGATCGTACGGCATGAAAGTGTTGCCACATATGTATCAGCGTTGGAGTGTTCAAATACGCGTCTTACAACGTAAAGCTTTCTGTCAAATTCAAGATCGCTGATCTCTTCATCGGGGCGTTTTACAAATGCCTGATAGATCGCTGGACAGCTTTCAAGAGCACGCATTCCGAGAACATCTTCATGTACCGGAACCTTTCTGTATCCGAGGAACTCAAGTCCCTCTTTTTCGACGATGATCTCGAACATCTTCATCGCCTGCATGCGTGAGAGTTCATCGGCCGGGAAGAAGAACATTCCGACACCGTATGAGCGACGCTCTCCTATATTGATCCCAAGCGCTTTACACTCTCTTGCAAAAAACTTATGCGGTATCTGTGTCAGTATTCCGACACCGTCTCCGGTCGCACCTTCCGCATCTTTTCCGGCACGGTGCTCAAGGTTTTCTACGATCGAAAGAGCATCGCTGACGACCTGATGACTTGCCGTTCCGTTTATGTCTATTATTGCGCCGACGCCGCAGTTGTCATGTTCAAACTCCGGCTCGTAAAGTGTTTTATTCATCTGTTACCTCCCTTTACAAGAAGTGCCGCACCGATAAGTCCTTTAAACAGAGGATGCGGCATATCGGGTCTTGACTTGAATTCCGGATGTGCCTGTGTCGCAACAAAGAACGGATGATCTTTCAGTTCTATCATCTCAACGATCCTCTTATCAGGTGACATACCCGACAGGACCATTCCGTTTGATTCAAACACTTCGCGGTAATCGTTGTTGACCTCATACCTGTGGCGGTGTCTCTCCGTGATATCCGTTGTCGCATACAGCTCATGCGCTTTTGTCCCTTCCTTAAGAACACACGGATATGATCCGAGGCGAAGTGTGCCTCCGATGTCTTCGAGGTTTTCTTTTTCGGGAAGGATGTGGATCACGGGATCCGGTGTTGACGGATCCAGCTCTGTCGATGATGCAGCGGAAAGTTTGCAGACGTTTCTCGAAAACTCGATCAGTGCAAGCTGCATTCCGAGACATATGCCAAGATACGGTATCCTGTTCTCTCTTGCATACCTGATGGCAGCGATCTTTCCGTCGCAGCCGCGCACCCCGAAACCGCCGGGAACGATGATGCCGTCCGTACCGGACAGGATCGCCGATGCATTGTCATCGTTCACTTCCTCGGCATCGACCCATTTGACCGAAACTTCGGTGCGGTGTGCGATACCGCCGTGGCGCAGTGCTTCAACTACACTTAAGTAAGCATCGTGAAGTGCAACGTACTTTCCGACTATCGCTATGGTCACTTTGTGAAGCGGCTCACGGTTGTCGGAGACGAGCTTTCTCCAGGCAACAAGATCCGGCTCCGGGCACTCAAGATTCAGACATTCGCAGACCTGCTGTGCAAGCCTTTCGTCCTCCATCAGGAGCGGCACCTCATAAAGAGAAGCTGCATCCAGATTCTGAAGAACATTCTGACGTTTAACGTTACAGAACAGAGCGATCTTCCCTTTCAGGTCATCATCGATCGGAAGATCCGAACGGCACACGATGATGTCGGGCCAGAGGCCCATACTCTGCAAAGTCTTGACGCTCATCTGCGTAGGCTTGGTCTTGAGCTCTCCCGAAGCCTTCAAATATGGGATAAGAGTAACATGTATGATAACGGAATTTTGTCTTCCGATATCAACCTGAAATTGACGGATCGCTTCAAGGAAAGGCTGGCTCTCGATATCACCTACCGTTCCGCCGATCTCGATTATCGAGATGGTATCCTCGTCGGATGATCTTCCCTTATAAAAACGATCCTTGATCTCATTGGTGATATGCGGGATGACCTGTACGGTACCTCCGCCGTAATCACCGTGACGCTCCTTGTTCAGGACCGCCTGATATATCTTACCTGTAGTAACATTTGAATTTTTGTCGAGCGATTCGTTTATGAACCTCTCGTAATGTCCGAGATCCAGATCGGTCTCGGTCCCGTCGTCAGTCACGAACACTTCGCCGTGCTGGATCGGGTTCATCGTTCCCGGATCGACGTTGATGTACGGGTCGAACTTCTGCATGGTCACATTAAAGCCGCGGGCCTTAAGAAGCCTTCCGAGAGATGCGGCGGTTATTCCCTTGCCAAGTCCCGATACAACGCCTCCCGTTACAAATACGTATTTGACCATACCGCACCTCACTTACCGCTGTCGCCGTAGTTCGACAGGACTCTCGCGGAAGGATCGTTAACGTTACATCCTTCCCACTCTTTGTTAGGCATCCAGAAATCCGCAACCATCTGAGACTGTCCCGGATAGTACTCTTCGAATATCTCCCTGTACAAAAGAGACTCTTTCGTAAAGGGTCTGGCATGGTCATATTTTCTGCACTTTTTCTCAAACTCTTCGTCGGTGTATTTTCCTTCGGCATACTCTTTTAAATGATCGACCATCGAGTGTCCGACCGCATCCGAGAATGCAGCCTTCTCTCTCATCAGTATGTCCTCCGGAAGGAAATCTCCGACAAACGCATGACGGAGAAGGTATTTACCTTTGTTATATTTATTGAGCTTCATTTCGGGATCGATGCTCATGACATATTTCACAAAATCAAGATCACCGAACGGAACTCTTGCCTCGAGGCTGTTTACGGAAATACATCTGTCCGCGCGAAGCACGTCATACATATGTATCTCGCTTATGCGCTTAACTGCCTCTTTCTGAAAATCATCTGCCGAGGGTGCGAAATCGGTATATTTATATCCGAACAGTTCGTCGGATATCTCACCTGTCAGGATGACTCTCACATCGGTCCTCTCATGTATCGCCTTGCAGCACAGATACATTCCGATCGAAGCCCTTATAGTTGTGATGTCATATGTTCCGAGAAGATGGATGACATCGGGAAGAGCATTGATAACGTCTTCCTTCGTGATGATGACTTCCGTATGATCGGCACCGATATAATCAGCAACCTGCTTTGCGTATTTAAGATCGATCGCATCCTCGCTCATACCGATCGCAAATGTACGGACAGGCTTCTTTAATATCTTTGCGGAAACGGCACATACAAGCGACGAATCAAGTCCGCCGGATAACAGAAATCCAAGAGGCGCATCGGAATCAAGCCTCTTTGCGATACCCTTTACGAGCTTGTTGTTTATCGTCCTGCATACCGTTTCAAGATCATCTTTAACAACACTGTCGACCCTTGTGATGTCGCAGTATCTGATGAACTGTCCGTCCTCATAATAGAATCCGGGCGGGAACGGCTCGATCCTCTTTACCAGGCCGACAAGGTTCTTTGCCTCACTTGCAAATATGATGCCGCCGTCATCAGTGTTTCCGTAATACAGGGGACGAATGCCGATCGGATCGCGTGCCGCGATAAATGAACCTTTCTTTGCATCGTAGATAATGCATGCAAATTCGGCATCGAGCTTTTCAAACATCTTTGTGCCGTACTGCTCGTAAAGCGGAAGCAGTATCTCACAGTCCGAATTGCTCTTGAACGTATATCCCTTTCTGATAAGTTCTTCCTTGATCGGGCGGAATCCGTAGATCTCACCGTTACATACAACACAGTTACCGTCTTTTTCGAAAGGCTGCATACCTGCTTCCGAAAGTCCCATGATGGACAGTCTCTCAAATCCCATGACCCCTCCGGGAACCCCGATAAGCTTCTGCATATCGGGTCCCCTTGAGATCGTCCGGTCAAAAAACGGTTTTAAATCTTCCTTTGTCAGGCTATCTCCCAAATAGCCGAAAATTGAACACATGTTACTCTTCCCTTTCCTGTATGATTTTTATTCAGAGCCTTACGGCTTATACATAAAACAGAATCTTCTCGTATGTCGGGTACGGCAGGTATCCTTCCGGAATGAGCGGCTCTGCCTGGTCTGCATACTTCCTGATCTCTTCCATGTCCGCGATCACAACGTCGTGATAGAACTTCGCCTGATCGAGTGTAGGATCCATGCTCTCGGCCTTGTCTGTATCTGCAACAAGTTTCTTTGTAGCCTTAACAACTTCATCGTAGAATCCGGCAAGCTTTTCGATAAGCTCTGTCTGGGCTGCACATGCTGCCTTGATACCAAGTTCCTTCTTGGACAGTGCAGACTGTGTCAGGTCATCGATGTAATCCATGAGTGACGGAGCGAACTGCTTCTCTACCATGTCGATCAGTGTGAGTGATTCGATATGAACTGTCTTCGTATAGTTCTCGATACGTATCTCATACCTTGACTCAAGCTCTGTCTCGGAATAAATGCCATGCTTGATGAACATCTTCTTATTCTTCTCTGCGATAAGTGCAGGCATAGCATCGGGTGTTGACTTGAGATTGAACAGTCCTCTCTTCTCAGCCTCTTTTACCCATTCATCCGTGTAACCGTTTCCGTTGAATATGACTCTCTTATGCTTTGTGATCGTCTCCTTAACAAGTTCATGAACCGCTTCGTCCATCTTCTCCTTCGGAGTATCTTTCAGCTTCTCATAGAAGAGACTGAGTGATTCCGCAACGGCCGTGTTGAGCATGATGTTCGGGCCTGCTATCGAGAGCGAAGATCCGAGTGATCTGAACTCAAACTTATTACCCGTAAATGCAAACGGTGAAGTACGGTTTCTGTCCGTTGTATCCTTTGCGAAATGGGGAAGTACCTTTGCACCTGTTTCGATCGTAACCTTCTCGGCATTGCTGAAGTATTCACCCTTTTCAACCGCCTCGATGACTGCATTGAGTTCGTCTCCGAGGAACATCGAGATGATAGCCGGAGGTGCTTCGTTTGCTCCGAGTCTGTGATCGTTTCCGGCACTTGCAACGGAGAGTCTCAGAAGATCCGCATAATCATCAACCGCCTGGATGACTGCTGATAAGAAGAGCAGGAACTGAGTGTTCTCACCGGGTGTCTTGCCGGGATTTAACAGGTTTTCGCCTGTGTTTGTCGTAAGTGACCAGTTGTTGTGTTTTCCTGATCCGTTGATGCCTGCGAAAGGCTTTTCATGAAGGAGACATGCATATCCGTGCTTTTCGGCAACTCTCTTCATGATCTCCATTGTCAGCTGGTTATGATCTACAGCAACGTTTGTTGTATCGAATATCGGAGCAAGTTCGTGCTGGCACGGTGCAACCTCGTTGTGCTTTGTCTTTGCGGGAATTCCGAGCTTCCAAAGTTCCTCATCGAGGTCATGCATGAATGCCGCAACTCTTGTCCTGAGGTTTCCGAAGTAGTGATCGTCCATCTCCTGTCCCTTCGGAGCGGGAGCGCCGAGAAGTGTTCTTCCGGTGAAGATCAGGTCCTTCCTGAGCTTGTAATCTTCTTTGTCTATAAGGAAGTATTCCTGCTCGGGTCCGACTGTTGTCAGAACGTTCGTAACATCTTCCTTGCCGAGAAGCTTTAATATCTTGACTGCTTCCTTGCTGATCGCATCCATCGAACGAAGGAGCGGTGTCTTCTTGTCGAGCGCTTCACCGCTGTATGAACAGAATGCGGTGGGAATGTAAAGTGTTTCGTCCTTGATGAACGCGGGGCTTGTAGGATCCCAAGCTGTATATCCTCTTGCCTCGAATGTTGCCCTTATTCCGCCTGACGGAAAACTTGATGCATCGGGCTCACCCTTAACAAGTTCCTTACCGGAGAAATCCATTATGACTTCACCCTTGTCAACGGGGCAGATGAAGCTGTCGTGCTTTTCTGCCGTATATCCTGTCATCGGCTGGAACCAGTGTGTGAAATGTGTTGCACCGTTTTCAACAGCCCATTCCTTCATTGCAACCGCAACCGCATTTGCAACGTCAAGCTCCAGATGTGTGTTGTTGTCGATAGTCTTACGAAGGGCCTTGTACATGTCCTTCGGAAGCTTTTCACGCATGATCTTATCTCCGAAAACCATGCTTCCGTATAACTCCGGGATGTTCTTTTCCATAATATGTTCCTCCTTTCAATCCCAAAAAAGTGAAAGGCGCATCCGCCCGTTTGCAGGGTGATGCGCCTTTGCATTCAAAAAACAAAAAGAAAAAGGTGCCTTGGCCAAAGCCAAAGCACCTTTGCTCTTTACGTTTTAAAAATATATACTCATTTCTCCGGTGTGTCAATACCTTTTTCGAAAATCATATTTAAAAGATCGTGGACACCCTTATAGTCTGTTCCTCGAGCACATCAAGAAGCACGCGGACCGTATCAAGTGATGTGAAGATCGTAACATTATTTTCGATCGCACATCTTCTTATCGCAGCACCGTCAACGTAGTGAACACCCGATAAAACGGCACGGCTGTTGATGACATACGCGACGTTTCCCGACTTGATCGCATCAAGTATCTCTTCCGATCCTTCGGAAAGTTTCTTCCTGATACGTGTCTTTACACCGTAGTTGTTAAGATACTCTCCGGTAAGACTTGTCGCCTCGATATTAAATCCCATATCGTAAAACCGTTTGATGAGCGGCATTCCTTCTATCTTGTCTTCATCGGCAAGCGAGACGATAACCGTTCCGTAATTCCGAAGTTTTATTCCCGATGCAACAAGAGCCTTGTACATAGCGCGGTGAAGTTTGTCATCGTATCCTATCGCCTCACCCGTTGACTTCATCTCAGGCGACAGATACGAATCCATTCCGGACAGTTTTGAGAACGAGAATGCCGGAACCTTTACGCACCATCTCTTCTTCTCTTCGGGGTATATCGTAAATATTCCCTGCTCGCGGAGACTCTCTCCGAGTATGCACTTTGTCGCGATATCGGCAAGAGCATATCCGGTTGCTTTTGACAGGAAAGGAACCGTTCTTGACGATCTCGGATTAACTTCTATGATGTAAACTTTTTCATCGTCATCAACTATGAACTGGATGTTAAAAAGGCCCACGATACCGATCCCGACACCGAGCTTTTTCGAGTACTGAAGTATCGTTCCCTTTACGCTGTCGGAAAGTGAGAACGGCGGGTAAACACTTATCGAATCTCCCGAATGAACACCTGTCCTTTCGACAAGTTCCATGATACCGGGAACAAACACATCTACTCCGTCGCATACGGCATCGACTTCAACTTCCTTACCCTTGATGTATTTATCGACGAGGACAGGTTTGTCCTCATCTATCTCGACGGCAGTTTTCAGATAGTGTCTCATCTCCTCTTCTTTTGACACGATCTGCATCGCCCTGCCGCCGAGAACGAAGCTCGGGCGAACAAGCACAGGATATCCTATTTCGGCTGCGGCCTTAACACCGTCCTCAACGTTTGTTACCGCAACACCTTTGGGCTGAGGGATGTTAAGATCGAGAAGCACCTTTTCAAATGCATCCCTGTTCTCGGCCCGCTCGATGGCATCGCAGTCTGTTCCGATGATTTTCACTCCGTATTCAAGAAGCGGCTCGGCAAGATTGATCGCGGTCTGTCCGCCGAGTATCGCTATGACACCTTCGGGCTTTTCGGTCTCGATGATGTTGACGACATCTTCCACGCAGAGCGGCTCGAAGTAAAGCTTGTCACTCGTCGTGTAATCAGTGGAGACCGTTTCGGGATTGTTGTTGATTATTATCGCCTCGTATCCCATCCCTTTAAGTGTCTGGATCGCGTGAACGGTCGAGTAATCAAACTCAACACCCTGGCCGATCCTGATCGGTCCGGATCCGAGAACGATTATCTTTTTATGATCGGTAACGACCGATTCGTTTTCATCTTCGTATGTCGAATAGAAGTACGGAACGTAAGATGAAAATTCCGACGCGCACGTATCGATCATTTTGTAGACGGGCATTATGCCGTTCTGTTTTCTGATATCAAATATCTCATGCGCACTCTTTCCGGTAAGCACACCGATCTCCCTGTCGGAAAATCCCATGCGCTTTGCTCTTCGCAATGTTTCAGGATCATCAGGGGCAGCCTTTATCGTCTTCTCCATGCCGACGATGTTCTTAAACTTTTCGATAAAGAACGGATCGATACCTGTGTTCTTTGATATGTCGGGAATGGATGTACCGCGCCTCAGAAGCTCTGCGATCGCATATATCCTGTCGTCGGTTCCTATCTGTATGTAATCAAGAAGCTCTTTGTCAGTCTCATTATCAAACTTCTCGAGATGAAGATGAAAGGCTCCCGATTCAAGACTTCTGATCGCCTTAAGCAGGCTTTCCTCGATCGTGCGGCCGACGCTCATGACCTCACCGGTTGCTTTCATCTGAGTACCGAGACTGTTCTTGGCATCAGTGAATTTATCAAACGGGAAACGCGGCATCTTTGATACGACATAATCCATCGAAGGCTCAAACGATGCGACCGTGTTTGCAAGTTCAATCTCTTCGAGCTGCATTCCGACCGCGATCTTTGCTGACACCCTTGCTATCGGATATCCGCTTGCCTTTGATGCAAGTGCCGAAGACCTTGATACACGCGGGTTAACTTCGATCAGATAATAATCAAACGACTTCGGATCGAGTGCGAACTGAACATTACATCCGCCTTCTATCTCAAGAGCACGGATGATCCTGAGCGCGGAACTTCTCAGCATCTGATACTCTTTATTCGCAAGTGTCTGCGAAGGACATACGACTATCGAATCCCCTGTGTGAATGCCGACCGGATCGATGTTCTCCATGTTACAGACGGTTATCGCCGTATCATTTGCATCCCTTATTACTTCGTATTCTATCTCCTTGTATCCCTTGACGCTCTTTTCGACGAGCACCTGATGCACGGGCGAAAGCGCAAGGGCATTCTTCATTATCTTTTCAAACTCTTCTTCATTATCGGCAAATCCGCCGCCGGTTCCGCCGAGTGTAAATGCGGGACGAAGAACGAGCGGGAATCCTATCTCCTTTGCTGCCTCAATCCCTTCCTCCATCGATGACGCGATCATGGAAGGAAGTGTCGGCTCACCGATCCTCTCGCACAACTCCTTGAACAGTTCCCTGTCCTCGGCCATCTCGATACTCTCTATCCTTGTTCCGAGAAGCTCTGCACCGCACTCTTCCAGGACGCCTTTTTTCTCAAGGGCGACGGCTAAGTTCAGGCCCGTCTGTCCCCCGATGCCCGGGAGGATGGCATCGGGGCGTTCCATACGGATTATCTTTGCCACGAACTCAAGTGTGAGCGGTTCCATATAGACTTTATCAGCGATGACCGAATCAGTCATGATCGTTGCCGGGTTCGAATTACACAGCACAACTTCATAGCCTTCCTCGCGAAGTGCCAGACACGCCTGTGTTCCGGCGTAGTCAAATTCCGCGGCCTGTCCGATCACGATCGGTCCCGAACCGATCACCAGTATCTTTTTGATGTCAGATCTTTTGGGCATGATCTTTGCTCCTTGTTACATATTCATGTTCGTTTCGAAAATATCAAACAGGTACTCGCTGTCGCACGGCCCGGGCGCACTCTCGGGATGGTACTGCACCGAGAAGAGCCTGTCATCTTTGCACTCAACACCTTCCACGGTATTATCAAGAAGATTTAAGTGCGTGACACAAAGTCCGGTTCCCTCAAGGCTTTCCGGGACTACCGCATACGAATGGTTCTGCGAAGTTATCTCGATCTTACCGGTTTTCAGGTTCTTGACCGGATGGTTCCCTCCGCGGTGTCCGAACTTAAGCTTGTATGTCTTTGCACCATACGCAAGTGATATTATCTGATGTCCGAGACATATTCCGAATATCGGGATACGCCCTTTAAGCTTTCTGATCGTTTCAATGGTCGGGATACAGTCCTCGGGATTTCCGGGGCCGTTTGATATGAACACTCCGGCAGGATCATACTTCATTATCGTCTCATGATCCGTATCAAAAGGAACCACAATAAGCTGGTGGTTTCTCTTTTTCAGCATCGCAAGAATATTTGTCTTGATCCCGCAGTCAATTACGACAACGGGACGTGCGCCGGGCGTATGATTTTCGCTCTCGAGCGTGTATATCTCCTTCGTCGCCGCTCTTCTGACCTGATCGGTCGACGGCACCCATTCCTTCACTTTCCGGACAGCTTCATCGCGGTGCCCGGTATCTGAAGTGATAAGCGCCTTGATGCTTCCAACGTCGCGGATATGCCTTGCGATCATCCTTGTATCCACACCGCACACGCCGGCGATACCGTGCTCTTTCATCGCGTCCTCAATGGTCGCGGCGCATCTGAAATTGGACGGCGTAGTGCAGAACTCCCTGACAACAAGGCCCGAAATACCGAACACCTTTGACTCAAAATCACCGTCGCATATACCGTAGTTTCCGATGAGCGGATACGTCATCACGACGGCCTGGTCGGTGTATGAAGGATCGGAAATTATCTCCTGATATCCTGCCATCGATGTGTTGAACACGAGCTCGACGAACCTGTCCTCACTGCACCCGAAGCCCTCTCCTTCGTAAACGCTTCCGTCCTCAAGAACTATCATCCTGTCAGATTGCTGCCCCATGATATCTCCCTTTTATCCTGCAAAAATCATATTTATCACTTATCTGTTACCGGGTAGCTGCCGTCAAAGCAGGCTTTGCAAAGCGGCAGATTGCCCGTCATCATATCAAGATCTTCTATATCCAGATACTCGAGCGAATCGGCATCGATCCTCTTTCGTATCTCCTCCTTCGTGTGTCCGTTTGCAATGAGCTGCGAGTTGTCAGGTACATCAGTACCATAATAACACGGATGCAGAAAAGGAGGAGATGAAATCCGAACGTGCACTTCAAGTGCTCCGAAACGGCGCATCTCCCTTATAATGTTCGCAAGCGTCGTACCTCTTACGATCGAATCATCGGTAAGAACGACCCTTTTCCCTTTTATCACGTCTTCGATCACGCGAAGTTTTATCGCGACCGAACTTGTTCTCTCTTCCTGTGTCGGCTTGATAAATGTCCGTCCGACATAACTGTTCTTTGCAAATGCGAGCCTGAACGGAATACCTGACTCTTCTGCATATCCCGCTGCCGCAGTCAGTCCCGAATCGGGAACTCCTGTTACAACATCGGCTTCAACCGGGAAACGTCTTGCCAGACATCTTCCGCCTTCCATCCTTGCGCCGTAAACGCTTATGCCGTCGATCTTCGAATCAAGCCTTGCGAAGTATATGTATTCGAAAACACAATGTGCTTTGACCGGTGATGAAAGGATCTGTTTTGAAGTGATGCCTTCCTCGGTGATAACGACCATTTCGCCCGGGGCTACATCTCTTACATAGTCGGCTCCGATACACCTGAGTGCACTGCTCTCGGATGCGCAGACGATGCACTTACTGCTCTCGTCCTTCTCAACCGAAGTCTCAATGTTTCCGAGACACAGCGGTTTTAATCCCCACGCATCCCTTATGCATATAAGTTTTCTCGGACTTAATATGAGAAGTGCAAAGCCTCCCTTTAAAAGCTTTGCAACATTTTCCGCCGCCTCTTCTATGGATGAAGTATGCATCCTCTCTTCGGCGATCTTGTATGCGATGACTTCCGAATCGGCGGTGCCGGTAAATACCGCTCCCTCATTTATGAGTTCGTTTCTGATATCATCTATGTTAATGATGTTTCCGTTATGAGCCAGTGCTATCGTACCCTTTGCATAGTTGATGAACACCGGCTGAGCGTTCTCTTTTGTACTGCCACCTGCCGTCGAATAGCGGACATGTCCTATACCTATGTTTCCGACGAGCCTGTCGATCACTCCTTTATGAAACACTTCGTTCACAAGGCCCATGTCCTTGTGCGCACTTATGTTCCCGATCGGTCCGCACGTATCGCAGACAGCGATGCCCGCACTTTCCTGACCCCTGTGCTGAAGCGCGGTCAGTCCGTAATATATGTATCTTGCGGCGTTGATGCTCTTCCTGCTGTAGATCCCGAATACGCCGCACTCTTCGTGCAGTTTGTCATTTTCCATAACGCTGTTCAAATGATTTTCTCCAAAACGAGCCCGCAAAAAAAGACACTTCGCCAATCGCGAAGCGCCTTTGCTTTTTCCATAAACATACTACTCTCTGATACATATAATGTCAATGCCGAAGGGGACGGTTCAAAAAAAAATTTTCAAAAAAATGTTGACAGGATGAAAAAACAGGTTTATAGTTCATCAACATAAAGAGCAAAGGCGCTTTGGATTTTTCCAAGGCGCTTTTTCTTTTGCAAGGGCAAAGGCGCGCACCCGTTTTTCGGGCAGTGCGTTTTTTATTTGCCGAAAAGAAAAAAGGAGGAGATTGATATGGATGAGATTTTAAGCATGATCAACACAGAAGTCTACGGCGTCTGGTTCCTTATCGGAGCGGCACTCGTATTCTGGATGCAGGCAGGCTTCGCAATGTGCGAGGCGGGATTTACGAGGGCCAAGAATGCCGGCAATATCATCATGAAGAACCTGATGGACTTTTGTATCGGTACAGTGATGTGGTTCATCTGCGGTGCTTCACTGATGCTCGGCGAAAACATTATGCATGGTTTTGCGGGAGGATTCAGTTTCGATGTTTTCTCAAATTACGGAAACTTTGATTACTCCGCATTCGTTTTCAACCTTGTGTTCTGTGCAACAACAGCAACGATCGTTTCGGGATCGATGGCAGAAAGAACAAAGTTCTCAAGCTACTGTATCTACTCAGCGATCATCAGTGCAGTGATCTACCCGATCGAAGCACACTGGACATGGGGCGGCGGATTCCTTGCAGAGTGGGGATTCCACGATTACGCAGGTTCAAACTGTATTCACATGGTAGGTGGTATATGTGCATTCATCGGTGCATGGATGCTCGGTCCCAGGATCGGTAAGTTCGAAAAAGATAAATCCGGTAAGATCACAAAGGTAAACGCATTCCCCGGACACAACCTTGTTATCGCAGCACTCGGTGTGTTTATCCTGTGGCTCGGCTGGTACGGTTTCAACGGCGCTGCCGCAACCGATATCCCTACACTCGGATCGATATTCCTGACAACTACCGTGGCACCCGCTGTTGCGACTGTTGTATGTATGATCTTTACATGGGTAAAATACGGCAAACCCGATGTTTCGATGTGTCTTAACGCGTCACTTGCAGGTCTTGTTGCTATCACCGCTCCCTGTGACGTAACCGACTGTGCAGGTGCAGCCATCATCGGTGCCATCGCAGGCGTACTCGTAGTATTCGGTGTATGGTTCAATGATAACGTAGCACACGTTGACGATCCCGTCGGTGCTGTTGCGGTTCATATGTTAAACGGTATCTGGGGTACGATCGCTGTTGGTCTGTTTGCAACAAGCACAGCTCCCGGATTTGCAAGCGCAGGGATTACGGAAGGTCTGTTCTACGGCGGCGGTATCTCACAGCTGATCAAGCAGCTCGGTGGTATGGGCATTACGATCATCTGGACTGTTGTTACGATACTTATAGCATTTACGATCATCAAAAAGACTGTCGGACTCAGAGTCAGTGAAGACGAGGAGATCTCAGGTCTTGATATCAAGGAACATGGTCTTCCTTCAGCATATGCAGGCTTCTCGATCATGGATATTTCAAACACCATGATGATGGATGTCAACGAGAACACAAACCTCGGTTCAGACAGCTACGAGGAAGCTTCCGAAGCAAAGAGAAATGCAGCGGTACAGGTGGAGCGTGCGGATGCAGTCATCCCGGCTACATCAACCGGTATGTCAAAGGTTGTTATCATCGCAAGACTCTCGCGTTACGATGCACTTCGTAAAGCCATGAACGAACTCGGTGTTACCGGTATGACTGTCACCCAGGTCATGGGCTGCGGCGTCCAGAAGGGCGGCGGCGAGCGCTACCGTGGTGTTGAGATCGATGCAACACTTATCCCGAAGGTTAAACTTGAAGTTGTTGTCAGTGCGATACCTGTCGACAGCGTCATCGAAACAGCCAAGAAAGTTCTTTACACAGGCCATATCGGCGACGGTAAGATCTTCGTATATCCCGTTAACAGGGTTGTGAAGGTAAGGACCGGTGAAGAAGACTTCGCAGCACTTCAGGACGTAGAGTAAACTTCACGATACATAAAAGCCCGCGGGCCATAAGGCCTGCGGGCTTTCTTAAACGCTAAAGACCGTGTTATAATGCCTTTATAATGATACTATGCAGTGTAAGGGACATTCTATATGAATAAAAAAGCAGTTATCCTGCTTGTCTGTATGATCGCGCTCATCTGCCTTCCGACTGTTACATATGCGGATCAGAAAAGCGAAAAGGTTCGCGTGGGCTATTACGAGAACGAAGTTTTTCAGGAGGGAGCCGGTGAAGGCGAGATCAGATGCTTCTTGACGGCGATATAGATCTGCTTGCAGGTCTTGCACTGAAAGATGACAGAACTTCGTTGATCGGCTACCCGAATGAAATAATGGGCAGAGAATCCTACTACCTTGTCAAGTATGATGAAGATACGGCTATAACAGCCGATCCCGTTACATTGAACGGATGCAGGATCGGCATGAGTGCGGACTTCCAAAAGACAATATTCGAGCCATTCACCCGTGAAAAAACCAGCACAGTCAGCGGCATACAGGGAACCGGTCTTGGCATGGCTATCGCAAAGAATCTCATCGAAATGATGGGAGGAGCGATCATTCTGCATTCCACCGAAGGCAAGGGCAGCGAATTTACAGTCGAACTACCGTGTAAGATCAGCCGCGGATCCGCAAAGTCAGATCCGGGCACTGGAAGACAAAGAAAAAGCCGGTATCCCCATCATTGCGGTCACTGCAAATGCCTTTGAAAAGGATCGCCAGGTTGCGGAAGATGCAGGTATGAACGGATATCTGGCAAAACCGTATGATATCCCGGCTATTATGAAAACGTTGAAAGAATTACTGGGTTAAGGAGACTTAGGTGATGTCAGAACGCCGGAAGAATGATAACAGATCAAAGACCGGATCATTCCTCATCATCCTCGCAGGATGCTTTTGGGGAAGCATGGGGATCTTTGTAAGGACGCTTGGCGCATACGGATTCAGTTCCATACAGATCGTTTCGATCCGTGTGACTCTTGCCGCGCTCATCTTCTCACTTGTGCTGCTTGTCAAAGACCGTAACGGCTTTAAGCTCCGGCTTAAGGATATCCCTCTTTTTCTGGGGCTCGGATTCGGAAGTATCCTGTTTTTTACGGTCTGTTACTTTACGGCTATCACTATGATGCCGCTTTCAACCGCAGCAATCCTGCTCTATACATCACCTGTATGGATCATGCTGATGTCGGTAATTTTCTTTCACGAAAAGCTCACCGGCAGAAAACTTGCAGCACTTGCTCTTGCTTTTGCGGGTTGTGTACTTGTTTCGGGGATTTCCGGTGAAGGGATGACAATGACGGGACTGCTTGTAGGACTTGGTTCAGGGATAGGATACGGACTGTACAGTATTTTGGGGACCGTTGCACTTCGAAGGTATTCTCCGTATACAGTCACGACTTATACATTTATATTTGCAGCTGTAGGTTCATGGATAATATGCCGTCCGGCAGATATGATTTTCACGTTCTCGTGTGCTCCTGATCCGGGATTTCTGACAGGACTGTGTATCCTGACCGCACTGATCACTGCGGTCATTCCGTTTCTTGCATACACTCTCGGCCTTCAAAGTGTTGAAGCCAGCAAAGCCGGGATAATCGCCACCATCGAACCCATGGTGGCAACATTGATCGGAATTGTTGTATTTTCCGAGCCGTTAACGATCATGTCCGGAGCAGGCATTCTTCTGATCCTGTCAGCTGTGGTGATTCTGAATACATCAAATTAAGATTATCTCTTGTTCGGAAACCACGGAGCAGCCAGGATCCCGATCTTAAACACATAACAAAGCAGTACTATTCCTACCGCATTAACAAGCGCCATGCCGTAAACGATGTATGGTCCCACGCCGAACAACGGAAGTTTCTGCCCTTCTTTTGTATAATTCTTCAACATGTTATGAATCACCTTTCCAGATGCATTACTTACTTCGTTGCTACAACCGTTATCCACGGTTTTGAATCATGATGATCCGATACGACCTTTGAAAATCCTGCGTTTTCCAGAGCTGCTCTGATCTCTTCTATCGTATGGCACTTCATCCCATCTATGATCTTTTCATATTTGAGGCTGGCTTCATCTATCCCGTCTGCCTCGTTTACTATCAGGAACTTTGCTCCGGACTTTAACACCTTTGCGACCTGCGAAAAACACTTTTCAAGCCCCGGCCAGAAATAGATCGTTTCGAATGCGGTTGCAAGATCAAACTTTTCTGCGGGAAGATCCAGCATTGACACATCCCCCTGTTTGACCACGCATCTTCCGGCATCGATCATCGTTTTGTTATACTCTCTTGCCTTGCCGACCGAAACATCCGAGTAATCTATGGCCGTGACAGATGCGCTCGGATACCTGTGCATAAGCTCTCCCGCATTTCTTCCTCCTCCGCATCCGAGCTCGACGATCTCTTTTGGTGCTATGGAGTGAAGGTGATTCATACCCCAATCAGCCATCTTTGCGTGGCCGCCGTTCATACCGTTAACCATCATTTTACCCATTAATCCCTCGGGCTTTCTGGTCTGGCTTACAAATTTCTTAAACAATCCCATGATCCGTCTCCTTTAGTGTCTATGAGTCGCTCTTTTTCTTCTCTTTCATAATGCTTGTCTCTCCATTATTTTTGTTCAATGCTTTCTGCACGACAGCATCGTATAACCGGCAGCTGCGATGATACGGTCCAGTTCGATCTCTTTCTCCTCAATCTTCGATCGGAGAAGCACCTTTTTCTTTCCGACATCTGCAACCGCCCATCTGCCTTCAAGAGCGTTGAGTGCATTTTCCACGCGGCGTGCGCAGTTTGAGCAGTGCATACCGTCCACCTCAAGGGTGTATGTGTGCGGATAATTGTGTATGTTTTTGTCCTCTACCTTTACCTTCTTCTGTGCCGGCTCGCGCTCACCGCAGCATGAGGATCCGTAACGTATCCTGTGAACTGTACTGTAAACGGCAAGGCCGATCACAAGAACAAGTATCGCTATTATGATCGCATTTCCCATAACATCCTCCCGTTTTCTTTATTTGTTAGCATATGCTAACTAATCGGTATAAATATATGCCGAATCTTTTCTTTGTATGTTCCTTATACTCTTTGTCGTTCATGATCATTCTCCCTTTATGCATCTGAAATAAGCGATCGATCCGTCAGCGTTGTAGTCAGTCTGAAGATACAGTCTGTCAAGTATCTTAAGAAGCTGATCCTCTGTCGGGAAAGGCGGTGTGAACCATCCCTTTTTCGACAGAATCCTGTGAACAAGCCAGTCGGTTCTCTTATTCTTTCCCTTGATATAGAAACATGCAATGAACTGTCCACCCGGTTTGAGAACGCGGAACGTCTCGCGAAACGCCTTGTTCTTGTCAGGAAATGCGTGAAAACCGTTCATGCTGAGGACTATATCGCAGCTGTTATCCGCAAGCGGAAGCTGCCCGACATCGCCCTGAACAAAAGTGATATGGTTGCAGTCACCGAGTCTGGCTTTTGCCTTTTCGAGCATGTCATCGCTGTAATCAAGGCACATTATCGCAGCGTTTTTAAGACTTCTCCATTTCTTCTCGGTAAACACAGCTGTTCCGACCGGAACATCCAATATCTGACCGCGAAAATCATCCGGTATATACTTAAGAATCCTCTGAGCAACTTCCCTGTCGTCAGTTCCCTGCCAGAAGAAGCTCATGTACATTTTGCTCAATACATTGCCCTGCGTCAGAACATCGTCGTAGATATCCTTCGAGGCATGATATGCGCTTTTTATATTGTCGGTCACGGGTTCGATCTTTTCAAGCCTGACACTTCTCGCGTTTATCTCGGTATCCTCTCTTTCATCGTATCCGTCATAAGGCGCATTGGGATCATGCGGCTTCTGCTTCTTCATACTGTTGCATACTTTATCCTTATGTGCAAATACAAAGTCAAGATCGTCCGTCCAGCCGGTATGACCCGTGATGACCTTTGGACTTATCATACAACCCTGATCAGTTTTCACTGACCTGTGGGTATGATTTAAACAACGATGCGAGGCACTTATACGTTTCTTCACTTATCACATGACCCATCATGCACGCATCCCTGTCGGCTACGCTCTCTTTAACTCCGATGCTGACCAGTGACTTTTTGAGAAAACGGTGTTTTTTGTACACCTTTCCTGCGATCTTTTCCCCACTGTCGGTAAAGACGATCCGACCCTTGTCTTCAATATCGATAAGGCCGCGTTCTCTGAGTCTCTTTACCGCATCACTGACGGTCGGTTTCGAAACCTTAAGCTCCCTTGCAAGGTCCACCGATCTTGCAAATCCCTTTGTCCTGTGAAGTATCAGTATCCTCTCAAGATAATCATTTGTCGAGTTTTTATTCAGCATCATTTACATCCTCCTCGGGCAGCAAACGAACCATACTCTTAAGTCCGAGTGCGAAAAAACCGACTATATTCCAGCTCATTTTCCCTCTCCTTTTCTGTCAGCTTTTCCTTTGACAGGATGTGCACATTTTGCAATGTGCACAGTTCCCGCCACAGGAGGATATTCCGTGTTTCTTATCATTTATCAGCTTCCGGATGATCCCGAACACCACAGCAGCAAGTGCCAGTGTTATCAGGATCGTTCCAATATTAGCAGCCAGCCAGGCAAACATCTTATGCCTCCTTGAGATCTTTTGTCGTAAGCTTGTCGGCCTCCACGTACTTCTTGAAGAACAGCATGTAGATTATGAACACAAGGAACGCGAGTGCCGCTATAAGCCCGAGTACGCTGTATTCTCCGGTGAAAAATCCGCCGAACTGATTGATCATAAGAGCGATCACATATGCGAAGCCGCACTGATATCCGATCGCAAACCATGTCCACTTTGCGTTGTTCATCTCACGCTTGATCGCACCGATCGCAGCAAAGCAGGGCGCGCACAGAAGGTTGAATACAAGGAATGAAAATCCCGTAACGTTTGTGAATGTCGCTGCAAGTGCCTGCCATGCGGTCATATCGCCGCTTCCGTAAAGGATACCCATCGTTCCGACAATGTTTTCCTTGGCAACAAGTCCCGTGATCGAGGCAACAGCCGCCTGCCAATTTCCCCAGCCGAGCGGTGCAAATATCCATGCGATCGCTCCACCGATCTTTGCAAGGATCGACAGATCCAGTTCTTCTTCGGAAAGCATTCTGAATCCTTCTGCGGTAAATCCAAAGAAGCTTGTGAACCAGACAACAATCGTGGACAGAAGGATGATGGTACCTGCCTTCTTGATGAATGACCAGCCGCGCTCCCACATTGAACGAAGAACGTTACCGAGAGTCGGCATATGGTACGCGGGAAGTTCCATAACGAACGGAGCAGGATCACCTGCGAACATTTTTGTCTTCTTGAGCATTACACCCGAGATAATGATGGCTGCCATACCGATGAAGTATGCGCCTGTTGAGATCCATGCGGATCCTCCGAAGATCGCACCTGCGATCATTGCAATAAAGGGAACCTTTGCACCGCAGGGGATGAATGTTGTTGTCATGATCGTCATACGGCGGTCACGTTCATTCTCTATGGTTCTGCTTGCCATGACACCCGGAACACCGCAACCCATACCGATAAGCATCGGGATGAATGATTTTCCGGAAAGGCCGAATCTTCTGAAAATACGGTCAAGCACGAATGCGATCCTGGCCATGTATCCGCACGCCTCGAGGAATGCGAGCATGAAGAACAGCACGAGCATCTGGGGGACGAATCCGAGAACAGCACCCACTCCGGCAACAATACCGTCAAGTATGAGACCTTTCAGCCAGTCTGCTGCACCTGCCGAATCAAGTGCGGATTCAACAAGTGAAGGAATACCGGGTACCCATGTGCCGTAATTGGCGGGATCGGGCTCTTCGCCTATCCTCTCGAGAGTTGCCGATGCTTCAGCATAGTCTTCCAGACTTGCTGTTTCCTCGCTGATCTCAAGCGTTTCATCATCCTCTACTTCATATGTAAAATCAGAAGTCGGAGCACTTCCGTTCTCCTCCACATAAGCATCGTAGCCATCAACGATAGCCGATGCATCAGCGTACTCTTCCGCTGCTTCTTCATAACCGCCGTCCATTCCGAACAGGTGGAATCCGTCGCCGAACAGTCCGTCATTTGCCCAGTCTGTTGCCGGTGCACCGACTCCGACCATTGCAATCCAGTAAACCGCAAACATAACAGCCATAAATATGAACAGTCCGAGTATACGGTTTGTCACGATCTTATCGATCTTGTCGGATATCGTGAGCTGTCCTGCGTTTTTCTTCTTGTAACATGACTTGATCACTTCCGCGATGTATACGTAACGCTCATTTGTGATGATCGATTCCGCATCGTCATCAAGTTCTTTTTCCGCTGCGACAATATCGTTTTCTATATGAGAAAGAGTATCGGCCGGAATGTTAAGCCTGTCCATGACCTTGTCGTCGCGCTCAAACACCTTGATCGCATACCATCTCTGCTGCTCTTCGGGCATATCATGAACAACAGCTTCTTCTATATGAGCAATGGCATGTTCAACAGGTCCGGAGAAAGTATGCTGCGGAACCGTCTTGGTTCCTCTTGCTGCTTTGATTGCCTTCTCGGCGGCCTCCATGATACCGTCACCCTTAAGTGCGGATATCTCGACTATCTCACAGCCAAGCTGTCTTGACAGTTCATTTGTGTCTATCTTATCGCCGTTCTTTCTGACGACATCCATCATGTTCATGGCAATGACAACGGGGATTCCGAGTTCCGTGAGCTGTGTGGTAAGGTACAGGTTTCTCTCAAGGTTTGTTCCGTCGATTATGTTAAGGATCGCATCGGGGCGCTCTCCGATAAGATAATTTCTGGCAACAACTTCCTCAAGTGTATAAGGTGAAAGTGAATAAATACCCGGAAGGTCCGTGATGGTGATATCATCATGCTTCTTCAGCTTACCTTCCTTCTTTTCCACCGTAACTCCGGGCCAGTTTCCCACGAACTGGTTGGATCCGGTGAGTGCGTTGAACAGGGTTGTTTTTCCGCTGTTCGGGTTTCCTGCAAGTGCGATTCGCAAACTCATTTTTCTCTCATCCTTTCTGATTACTGTACTTCGATCATTTCCGCATCCGCTTTACGGATCGACAGTTCATAATTCCTAACGTTTACCTCGATCGGATCTCCGAGCGGTGCCACTTTACGGACAAACACTTCTGTATTCCTGGTGATACCCATGTCCATGATCCTTCTCTTGACGGCGCCCTCTCCGTGGAGCTTTACAACCGTGGCTGTTTCTCCGATCTTCACATCTCTTAATGTTCTCACTGCTTTCTCCTCCTTTGCACAACTCCTGTTGCACTAAATCATTATCTTTCTTGCAAGTTCTTCGCTGACGGCCACCCTGCTCTCCTTGACCTTGACGATAAGGTTGGAACCGAGTGTGCTGACTACGCTTACTTCACCACCGACATTAAAACCAAGATCTTCCAAATGTTTTTTGACTTCCGGACTTCCTCCGATCTTTCTGATGATGTTTGACTGTCCGGTTTCAGCAAATACGAGAGGCATCATTTTTTCCCTCCTTATTATGTTAGTCTATGCTAACATTTGATCATTGATAAGGGTTAGCGCTCGCTAACCATCATTCATTATAGTAAGTGTATGCTAACATGTCAAGACGATTTTTGAAAAAAATTTACCGAACGTTACTTAACGTCCGGTTATATCAGTGTTTGAGCTATATTTATGTGTTATCCCAGTGCAACATCGAGTGCCATCATAAGGCTGAATCCGATCGCAAACGATATGACTCCGATATGAGAATGTTCTCCTGCCGACATCTCCGGGATCAGTTCTTCCACCACAACATACAGCATCGCACCTGCCGCAAATGATAGCAGATAAGGCATTGCCGGAACCACCAGCCCTGCCAGCAGTACAGTCAGTCCTCCGAAAACGGGTTCTACCGCTCCCGACAGTACACCCAGGAAAAATGATTTTGACTTGCTCTTTCCCTCAGCGTACAGAGGCATTGAGATTATTGCCCCCTCCGGGAAGTTCTGTATCGCGATACCGAGTGCCAGAGCAAGTGCTCCGCCCGCAGTGATCAGGCCCGATCCGTTTACAAGTCCCGCATATACTACACCGACTGCCATTCCCTCGGGAATATTGTGAAGCGTGACAGCCAGAACGAGCATCGCAGTCCTTGTCAGATGACTGCGCGGTCCTTCCGCCTTTTCGATTCCGACATGAAGATGCGGTATGATATGATCGAGAAGCAGCAGGAACAATATCCCGGCCCAAAAGCCGGCAAACGCCGGAGCAAAAGCAAATGAGCCAAGACCTTCCGACTGCTCAATAGCCGGAACTATCAGGCTCCAGATGGATGCTGCCACCATCACGCCCGCTGCAAAACCTGTCAGTGCACGCTGTACGCTCGTCTTCAGCTCCTTTTTCAGGAAGAACACACATGCGGCGCCCGCCGAAGTCCCTATAAACGGTATTAACAGACCTGTAATGATCGTACTCATAATGACCTCCGCCTTTCGTAAGAATTATTCTTTTCGATCATATTATATTTCGCAGGATCATTTTTGTCATCTGACACAATGGGTTGCTTGAAATAAAGGAAATCGTCGGATAAAATGATGCGTATATATAAATTATGAAAGGTCTTCAAAGATTATACATGACTTATTATAGATCACAGATCCGGATAGAAAACCATGACGTCAGCAAAAACATCCCCACAATCTGAAATAATCCCCCGACTGTACATGAAGCTCGTACCTTTGCAGATCGTAATGGTCATCATCGGAGGCGTAAATGCCATTATCGACAATGCCTTTGCCGGTAACCTTATTGGCTCACAGGCTATGGCTATCACAGGACTGTTCAGTCCCGTACCCAACCTTCTCGGCGGTATAAACGCACTTATATTTGGCGGTGCCCAGGTACTTTGCGGTAAATACCTCGGCAAGAAAATGGCCGAAAGAACGCGCAGCATCTTTACGCTCGATATGATCGTAATGGTGATGATCTCTGCGATTCTACTGTTTGTGTGTGAAGTGTTTTCGCTTAATATTGCAGCCGCTCTGGGCGCAAATGAGGCGATGGCCCCGCAGCTTGCTGCGTACATACAGGGGTTTGCAATCGGACTTCCTTTTAACTGTTTCGGAACGCAGTTTACCGCATTTTTGCAGCTGGAACATGAGGAAAAGCGAAGTTATGCTGCCATCGTTACGATGTTTGCTGCCAATGCTTTTCTGAACTGGCTGTTTGTTGCTGTATTTAGTATGGGTCTGTTTGGCCTTGGCCTTTCCACGTCGATCGGAAATGTATTCTTCTGCGTTATTCAGGGCGTATATTATTTGGGGAAGAAGGCTGTCATCCGCTTCAGCCGGGAAAGCATCATCTGGTCTGATATTAAAGACATACTGATCTACGGTCTGCCCGGCGCTGTTTCGCAGTTCTGTATTTTCTTAAGAGGCGTGATCCTAAACGGCATCATCCAGCACTATGTCGGTCCGGACGGACTGGCTGCTTATTCAGCCGTATATTCTTTCGGTTGCGTATACTGGTCTGTTCCTGCGGGCGTGTCTTCAGCGGTAATGGTACTGGGAAGTGTATGTGCCGGCGAGGAGGATAAGACCGGATTAAAGCTACTGATGAGGACGTTCCTGACAAAGGGTGCATTACTTGCGCTTCTGGCGGCTCTTATCGAATCAGCTCTGTTTTATCCGTTTACCAATATTTTCTTCCATGATCCTCTTTCACCTGTTTATATGATGTCCCTGGCAGGCTTTGCGCTGTTCCCCATGTTTTCACCGATAAGCACGCTTATCGCGGGATTTTCCAACTATTATCACTGTCTGTCTCATGAAAAGATCGTGCGTACCATATCGGTCTGTGACGGAATAGTCGGTGTGTGTCTGTTTGCCATCCTTCTCGTTCCGAGGTTCGGAATGATAGGAATATGGGCCGGACAGGTCCTGGGCAGCGTGTTTAACATCCTTCTTATCGTGGTATATGCATGGATATACAACAGAAAACCGCCAATAACTCTGGAGAGAATGATGTGCTTCGACGATGATTTTGGCGTAAGCGAGGATAACAGAATAGATATCACGATACACAGCATGGATGAGGTGATCAGCCTGTCCGAACAGGTGTGGGAGTTCTGCAAAAAGCACGGTATATCGGATCGGCGGCAAAACTGCTCGTCTCTGTGTACCGAAGAGCTTGCCGGCAACATAATCCGGCACGGATTTATGGATGGCAAAAGACACAGCATCGATATCCGTGTTTCCTATGTTAATGAAGATATCGTGATCTGCTTCAAGGATGACGGTGTTCCGTTCAATCCGGAAGAAGCCTCGCGTCTGTTTGACCTGCAGGGTGCTCAGGTGCACAGTACAGATGACGCCTTTCATAATATCGGCCTGCATCTTGTCAGCCGGATATCAAGATCCATGACTTATCAGAATACATTCGGACTGAATATCCTGACCATAGTCGTATAATAAACGATCCCTGCAAACTCATGTTTACGGGGATCGTTTTATGTTCCGGAAGAATGATCTTTATGCCCTGAGAATAACGCCGGGAGTCGTTTTTCTCTTTGACTGAGCAGCTTTCGCTTTGCCGGCCTGCTCGGGATCATCCTTTTCACTCCACAGGCGTGAGCCTTCGCCCCATGCCTTACCCCATCCGGGAGCACCGCCTGTAACTGTTTCAAGTTGTTCCATATCGAGTTTCTTTATTTCTGACATATCGGACACCTCCTTTTTGCGGGATCGTTCAAACTGCAACTTAATTGCAGGGATATTCTTACACTGTTATTATATCCCGACATATGTCACACTACTGTCACACAAATAAATTCTTTGACGTATGCGGCCTTACTTGATATAATACAGAAGTTGTTATAGCAGATATGAATTATACGGCTATAGCCAAGCGGTAAGGCACAGGATTTTGATTCCTGCATTCGCTGGTTCAAATCCAGCTAGCCGTGGAATGCACGACGAGCCCCATCGACGTAGTCGATTTCAATGGGCGAGTCACCTTGGCCCTTGCGCCGCTTGAGTGGGGACGGAAGTCCTCGAATTCAAAATGGGATACTAGCTCAGTTGGTAGAGCACCTGACTTTTAATCAGGTTGTCGGGGGTTCGAATCCCCCGTGTCTCATGCAAAAAGGAGGGACCCACCGAAGGTGGGAGGAAATGATAACACAGAGCATCTACTTGCGGGTAGATGCATTTTTCATGCCTTTTAAAGAAAATCATGGCAATGATTTTTGAGAAAAGATGTTATAATATACAGGAATAATATTGTTAACACTAAAGGAATAAGTGGTATGAAAAAAGGGATATCCCTTCGAACGATCCATATATGGCTGATCATAACCATGATCATATGGTCAGGAACAGTGCTCATCGCATCGTTTCGCCTGACTAATACTTTTTTGCAGCTGTCGTATGTGGAGGAAGAACATACGGAACTTCAGAAGGCGGCGCATGAACTGATGGATGCATCCGATTATCTGACGGAAAGTGTGCAGCGCTTTACATTAAACGGAGACAGACGTTTCCTCGAGCAGTATTTTACGGAGGCTTTCGAATCGAACAGACGTGAAGAAGCGATAGCCAAGATGGATGTTGACGAGAAAACACATAAGGCATTGGAACAGCTCAAAGAAGCAATGTCTCATTCCGTGAAGCTCATGGATCAGGAATATTATGCCATGAAGCTGGTCATAGATGCCAAAGGATATGGCGATTATCCGGAAATACTGGATACGATTGAACTCAGTAAAGAAGACATGGCACTTGCTCCGGAAGACAAGATCAGGCGTGCAACGGAGCTTGTGCTGAATGATGATTATTATGATCAGAAGGATAATATCAGGAAAGATATGCAGGAAAGCCTTAAAGAAGTAGATAAGCTGATGGCTGCCATAAAGGACGATGAGTTTGCGGTATTAAAACGTGAACTGAACTTTGTACGTATTGTTATTGTAATACAGGTTGTTTCTATTCTGATAATGGTAAGGCTGACGTCTCTTCTTGGGATTCATCCGGTATTAAAGGCTGTCGACAGGATCAAATCTGACAGTCCGATACCCGAAGTTGGAGCAAATGAGTTCAAATATCTGGCACAGGCTTATAACAAGATGTATGCGAAGTACAGATCGAGTCTTGAAAATCTGAATTACAAAGCATCTCACGACGAACTGACCGGTGCATATAACCGTGTGGGGTATGAGATCCTGCTGTCGGGAATAGATCTGGAGACAACGTATATGATGCTTCTTGATGTTGATAACTTTAAGAGCATTAATGATACATACGGGCATGAGACCGGAGATAAGGTTCTTGTCAAACTGGTTGAGGTACTCAACTGCATTTTCCGTGATGATGACTGCGTATGCCGTATCGGAGGAGATGAGTTTGTGGTGTTCATGGTTCATTCATCCGGTATTCCACGCAGACTTATTGAATCCAAGATCAACCAGATAAATGAGGAATTGGAAAATACCGATGACGGACTTCCGCCGATCTCGATCAGCGTCGGGATAATAAACGGTAAGGATGCGACGGACAGGGCAACGCTGTTCGAAAAGACGGACGAAGCAATGTATGAATCAAAGAAAAGGGGAAAACATACATATACTTTCTATAATGAAACCTGAGAAGGAAAACGCTGAAGCCTCAAGGGTTTCAGCGTTTTTTCTTACGATCTGTACACTTCCATATCCAACATTTTCTCGCTCTTGGCAACAGCCAGACTCATGGCCACATCACCCGTACAGTTGCTCATGCAACGGAACATTCCGACAAGTGAATCTATTCCCATTACCAGTCCGATAGCCTCTGTAGGAACACCCAGCTGGGCAAGCAGAACGCTCAAGCATATAAGACCGGAACCGGGAATACCGGGGGCACCGATCGACAGAACTACTATGGTAAAGACCATTCCCGCAAGTGATGCTTCTGTCAGCTGAACCCCGTAAATCTTTGCAAGCGAAAGCGCGAATACTGCCATGTAAACACATGTGCCGTCCATATTTAATGTGGCACCGAGCGGTATTGACAGGCTGTATATCTTTTGAGCCACACCCAGATTCTTGCAGGCATCCATGTTGACCGGGATAGACGCACTGCTTGAGGCCATTGAGAATACCTGGAGCATTGTCTGTGGATATTTCTTCAAAAACGGGATCGGACTTATTCTTGCAACGCTCATCATGATGATGCAATATATGATCATCTGACATAACAGTCCGACTACAAAGGTTGCAAATATTCCGAAAATCGATTTGATCGTATCGATCCCCATCTTCATCATCATGGAACATATGGAGCAGAAGATCGCAACCGGGAGAAAACGAATGAACATGCTCGTCAACTTCAGGAAAAGATCGTTGCTTGCTTCAAAAAAGGTTTTGACCATATCAGAATACCGGCCTATGGCTCCGGCTGATATACCGCACACTATTGCCAGAAAAATAAGCTGCAGCATATTCGATTCCAAAAAGGGCTGAACAAAGTCAGCCGGAACAATGTTCACTATCATATCCTTGATGGAAACATCAACTTTTTGTGAAGTGATATTTTTTACCGCATCAGAAACAACCTCTGTGGGCAGCACGCCTCCCGGACGGATCAGATCAAAAACACCTATCCCGACAAGTGCCGCTATGACAGTGGTGATAAGATACAGTGCCAGTATACGTCCTCCCACTTTTCCAAGTTCCCTGACATCGGTAAAACGTACGATGCAGGATACTATCGAAAAGAAGACAACCGGCGCCACCACCATCTTCAGTCCGTTCATGTACATGGTCTTTACAGGCTCAAGTACGTAATCCGTGAGTATACTGTTAAATTCCGTAAAGCCGGATTTTGACAAAATATATCCGACGATCATGGCAAGAAACATTGCGCCAAGCGTCTGGATCAGGAACGACTGCTTTACCTTGGAGGTCGTGAAACTTATAATATTGACCCCGTGAGCACGTCTGTATTTGAGACTTTCAGCCATGGATCTTATAAGGATCGATCCGATAATATTCTGCGCAGCAGCACTGCTTTCTTTACCCAACAACTGTTCTGCTTCGACGTGATCGACCAGATCGAATTGTTCTCCTTTGGAGGATATCTCCGTATGTGTATTTCCAAAACGTTTTTTGATACGCACATGGATCATATCCTCCTTGGAATTAATGATGATGATCCTCGATACTTCTTCTGCCACAAGACAGCCGTGTGTTACATCCTTCCCGTTGAGGCCGCACTCCTCAAGGCTTTCCTTTACAAATCCGACTATTCCCCCAATAGATGCGTTGTCGGCTTTGAACGATCTCTTAATGTTCATTTTTTTCCTCTTTCCCTTTGCTTTATATGATCACGGTATCTTCTTCTGAGTTCATCAAACGATCGAGCAGTTCAGTGAATGTATCCACCGTACGCTTAATCTTTTCCTCCGAATAAAGAGCCTGATTGAACATAAGGTACGGGACGATACCTTCAGTCGTCTCGATTATCTGGAATGCCAGGCTTCTTGAGTTGACCGGCGCATTGCTCGTAACATTCAGCCTTGTTCCACCGATCGATCCCATATCCCTGGTGCTCATGATCTCGGAAGTCTCATAGCATACGATAAGCGTATCATGTTCAAATACGTTGTCCTGCTTAATGCTCCACTCGTAGGAACAGTGGGCGAGCATGGCATTGGACTTATCCGAGAGCATCCTGAAAAAAACTCCTGCTGTCATACCTTTTTTTATTTCAATACCGATCGTTATATAGCGGAAGAGACAGCCAAATGCGTTCTTTTTTATCTCATCTGTCCTGTCGTGGAATATCCAGTCCGCCATGACCTGATCTTTCTTTTCAATGGCATTTATTCCGAGAAGACCGACTGCGGTAAACAAAAGGTTTCTGGACAGATGATGCTTCTTCTCAAAGGCGTCCATTTCCTCCAGCGAAACCGTCCGGTTAAGCGGCAAAAGAGTACGTCCTGAAGGGCGGTTGCCGGTATCCGGAACAAGGTTTACGCACCAGTCCCTGTTGCCGTAGGCTTCTTCAATGAACGACCTGTCTTCCCTGTATCGTTTTCCTTCCCGCATTTCCTCTTCATTATGCAGATAAGCATAATATGTATCAAGCGGAAGTTCTTCACCGTTCCAGGCCCTTACAATATCTTCATTAAGAAGATGCATGCCTGTTCCGTCAGTCATGATATGGTGTATTTCCCAGAACAGATAGACTGCTTCCTCTGTCTGATAGATCCCGGCATGGATAAGCGGTTCACCGATCATCATAAACGGGTGCATAAGGTTTTCCGAAAGTTCTTTGAATTCCGCTTCCTTGATTTTCACCGGGGATATTTGCAGCTTTTTATCCGGTGCTATGCGCTGAACAAGAGATCCTTCTTCATTGAATTCAAACACCGTGTATAATGCTGTCCTGTTAGCCAGAGCTTTATTAACTGCATTGCACAGACGGTCCGTATCAATATCTTTTGCAAAACGGTACAGACGCGGCAGATTCCACATGATCGTATGCGGAGAGAAAATGCAATAATCAAATATTGATATCTGGTTGGGTGTAAGCGGATGAACCTTCCGGCGTTCCTTCTCTTCGGTTTTTGCCACGTCCACAGGCTGTTTTCCTGCTTCACGCGCCTCGTACAGTTCCGCGATTCTCTCAGGGGTACAACCCTCAAAAATATCCGAAGCAAGCAGACCCGGCAGATTTGCCTCTGATAATACGCGCATCGATCCGAGAGAATCACCGCCGAGATGATAGAAATTGTCATGAATACCGATATCATCAATTGACAGAGCCTTCTCAAAGGCATCACATAAGATACGCTCCGTTTCAGTACGCGGAGCTTCATATTCGGCACGCTCTGCTTTGGGTTCCGGCTTGGGAAGAGCCCTTCTGTTCATTTTTCCGTTTGGAAGAACAGGAATCTCGTCTACCTTAATGAAATACGAAGGTATCATATAGTAAGGAAGAAACTGTTCCATTTCGCTGCGGACCTTCATTTCGTCAAAGGTGATATCCGCAGTGTAATACAGGCAGACAAAAGCATGTACCTGCTCTTCAAAGCCTCTTGCGGCACACCAGTCAACGCCGAGAACCTTCTTTCCTACAGCTTCGATCTCTGCAGGTTCTATGCGGTTGCCGTTGATCTTTATCATGTCCGTGTTCCGGCCAAGGAGTACGAGATTTCCGTCAGGAAGCTTTTTACCTATATCTCCTGAGTGATACCTGCCGTTGACAAGTGCTTTTTCTGTCTGTTCGGGCAGGTTGATATATCCGCGGAAGAACGGATCCTCAACAGTGATCTCTCCCTCCTCTGTATCCGGAACTTCATTACCGTCCTCATCAAGGATCTTTACGTTTATCTGATCGATATTAGGCTTTCCTACCGGACATTCATCGTATTTTTTGTCGATGATAAACTCAGCAACCGGAAAGCTTGTTTCACTCATAGCGTACGCGTTTACAAGTTCCGGACCTTCGATATAATATCCGTTTGCAGGTTCACTGCTGATCTGTATCTGACGGATGTCGGCCCCGGGGTCACCTATAAGCCGCAGCAGTGAAGGGGATGCCAGAAGAACAGAAATACGGTTACTTTTAAGATACTGCTTTAAAACCAGCGGATTTTTTATAATGCTGTACGGAACTACAAACATATGGCAGCCCTCATACAGAGTAATGATAAAACGTCTTATGGATGCGTTAAAATTTAACGGTGTGATAAGGGATAACCTGTCCGATTCACGAAGTCTGGGCTTTCCGTCTCTTCTGTCATTTGATGCTGCCCTGATCAGCTTGATGCTTCCGTACTCGTGAAGGACACCTTTCGGATTGCCCGTGGTTCCCGAAGTATATATAGCAAAGGCTGCGTCATGTATGTCGGTATGCTCATACCCCGGTAAGGCATCCGTCTTAAGGATCTCATTCCACGTATTGATGTCGATCACTTCCTTGCAGCCGCAGTCCTTTTTGATAAAGGCGATACGCTCAGGCGGATAATTGTCTTCAACCAACGTGAATGCAGCTCCGGCCTTCCAGACTCCCAGTATGGATAAAAGCGCCATTCCGCCCCTCGGCATACAGATAAGTACAAAATCCTCCCTGCCGATCCCTTTGGCGTGAAGCCATCCATATATCCTTCCGGACAGTTCATCAGCCTTGCGTCTGCTTATCCCGCGCGGGTGACGCTCGTCAGTCAGTATCAAAGCATTGGGGTTGTTAGCCACGCTTTTTGACCACGCGTCCATGATATACTCATTTTGTTCAAGAAATGACAGATCCATATGTCAGTCCTCCTGTTTCTTTTTCTTAAATTCCCAACTTGAGTAGTTTATCACATATGGTCGGGTTTGTCGCATTTTTCGCAAAAAAAGACCGGCGCAAAACAAAACCCCGCAAGCACATGTGCTTACGGGGAAAATCCTTTCGTTCTAACGCCTTGTTCTGATAAGCTCTTCTATCTCATCTTTCTCCGGCATTACATAAAGCGCGCCTCTTCTGGTCGTTATAATGGATGCTGCCGCGTTCGCAAAGATCAGCATTTTCTCAAGATCGTCCGCAGTAAGATCATCAAGCCCCTTTTGGCATATATCGTGAAGAATGCATCCGTTAAATGTATCGCCTGCGCCGGTCGTCTCGATCGTATCTTCCTGCAGGAACGGATCGGCACTTGCCATCACGTAATCCGAAGACGAAGCATCCTTCCTGTAAAAAGCCATGCTGCCGTTCTTTCCGAGTGATACGGTCACAAGACGAGTCGGGTATCTGTTCAATATCCACTTAACACCGTCAGCATAGTCGTCCGTTCCGGTCAGCCATTGTATCTCATTATCGGATATCTTGAGGATATCACAATACTCGAGTCCTTTTAATACCTGTTCTCTGGCCTCATCCATGCTGTCCCACAACGGCTCTCTTATATTCGGATCAAACGATATGAGCGCTTTTGCCGCCTTTGCCTGTTCAAGTGCAAACAGCGTTGCAGCCCTTACGACCGGATGAGTCATCGACAAAGTCCCGAAGTGAAATATCTTCGAATTCCTGATCATGTCCGCATCAACTTCATCTTTATCAAGCATCATGTCCGCGCCCGGATTCCTGTAGAAGGAAAAATCACGGTCGCCGTCTTCAAATGTTTTGACAAAAGCAAGCGTCGTGCGAACGTCCTTGTCAATAACAAGTCCTTTGGTGTCGATCCCGACCTCTTCAAGAACACTCTTTAATTCGTGGCCGAAAATATCATCGCCCACTTTTCCTATAAAACCGACTCTGTGGCCGAGCTTTTTAAGCATCGACAGAACATTACACGGAGCTCCTCCGGGGTTGGCTTCATACAGCACATTTCCCTGGCCGCTTCTTCCGTTATCTGTCATATCGATCAGCAGTTCTCCGAGAGCTGCCACATCGTATCCACGTTCCATTTCATCCTCCGTCCGCAAACGCATTCGTATACATTATATCTCTTTTTTTAACTGCAATAGCAATAGAATATTCAGGTTTTTTTACATAAGGTATCAACATCGCCTGAAAAGCGTGATACAGATCTGGCTTCCCGGGCCAAACAGTCGCTATCACATGATTTTCGCGATCGAGCTGATGAAACCATGACCCTTTTACGTGATCGATAACGCTCTCGTCCAGATATTTCATGAACATCGCGTAATCATCACAATACCTGTCTTTGCCGGTAACCCTGTAAAGAGTCGATGACGTGTTGATCGCTTCCGCAAGCGTCCAGTGCATCCTGTCATGTACAACAGGAGCCCCTTCCCAGTCGGTTGTATAGCACAGGCCCTCGGCACCGTCGCTATTCCACGCATCTTTTACGGCTCGATCATACAGCTTTTCCGCCGATTCAATATATTTCGCCGCCCGGTCTTCGTCCCTGTCATATGTAGACAGCGCCCACTGAACTATCAGCCTTGCCCACTCTATACCGTGTCCCGGCGTTGCGCCAAAAGGCTTGAACTGATCATCGGGCTTGTCCCTGTTAAGGTACAGGCATGGCTTCCAGTCGCTCGTAAAATGCTCGGGGATCCTCCAATGATTTTCACCTGCCCACTCGATGATGCGGTCTATTATACGGCCTGCGCGGACTCTGTATTTTTCATCGCAGGTAACATCCGCCGCCGCAAGAAACGCCTCAACCGAATGCATATTTGCGTTAACCCCGCGGTACTCGGACAGGACCTTAAACTGCGTATCATACGTATCAGCCGAAAGCCCCTCCTTCTCATTCCAGAAAAAGCGGTCATACACATCAAGCGCATCCTCAAGAAGCTCCTGCGCTCCTGGCCTTTTGGCAAGAAGTGCCGAAGTCGCGGCAAGTATGACAAACGCATGTGCGTAGCACTGCTTTCCGGGAATTATGTCGGAAGATGTTATTCCCGCATACCAGCCGCCGTTTGCATCGTCGTGCAGTTCCCCCGTAAGACCTCTTATCGCCGCATCAGCAAGCTTATCACAACCGTTGATCCCCAAAAGAGCGCCTATGCTGTACACATGAGCCATGCGCGAGGTGATCCACGTCTGTCTCGGCCTGTCTGTAAGCGGGGCGGCATCATCTCCGAGATAGTACGAAGATCCGCCCGGAGCGGGAAAGTTTTTTCCGAATCGCAGAAGATCTTTTGCCTGCGACATCAGAAACTCCATGTTTGATTTGGTATCGATCATGTATTTATCATTCATATTTTCACTCGATCCGTCATTAAAAAATATAGGTCCGACACGTGTTCGCATCGGACCTAAAACATAACAGTTACTACTTAAGCAATGCCATACGATCAGGATCGTCCGCAAATACCTCTTTCTCGTTGTCCTTTGTTACGACTACGGGATCAAGCTCATAGATGGGAACTTCGATCTTGCCGTTGTCAGTCTTAACATCCGTTGAAGGCATTCCGTTACCTGCCTGGAGAGAATTGATGATCTCTACAGTCTTGCCAACAAGATCCTTGGTGGGCTTTGCAACCGTACAATACTGCTTGCCCTGCCATACCCATTCAACTGATTCGTTTTCAGCATCAAGACCTGTTACTACAGGGTTGGGCTGTCCTGCATCTTCACATGATGTGATGATGGCTCTTGCAATACCGTCGTTGGGAGAAAGAACACCGTCGATCTCCTTGTCTGAATAGTTACCTGCAAGAAGTGAATCCATACGCTTCTGAGCCTTGGAATTGTCCCAGTCCTCTGTTGCGCACTGCGTAAAATCAGTCTGTCCTGATACGATCACGATATTGCCTGCATCGATCTCAGGCTGAAGAACCGACATAGCTCCGGTAAAGAAGTTGGGTGCATTCGGGTCTGCGGGGCCGCCGCCGAAAAGTTCTACATTGTAAGGAGCATCACCCTTTAATGCCTTAAGGCCGTCAAGAAGTGCCTGGCCCTGCATTACACCTGTACGTACGCTTCCGAACTGAACAACACCGTCAACCGCTTCCGTGTTCTCGATCAGTCTGTCGTAACCAATAACGTATACGCCTGCTGCCTTTGCCTTCTCAAGAACGCTGCCAAGCTGTGTTCCGTCGATAGGACCTACAACGATGACTTTTGCACCGTTTTCTATCATTGACTCGATCTGTTGCTGCTGCTGAGGAACCTTCTGGTCTGCAGCCTGAACGATGGGGTTGTAACCTGCAGCCGAAAGCTGCTCTGAGAACATTGTCTCAGCTTCTTTCCAGTTCTGTGTTCCGAGCCAGGGAAGTGAGATACCGATCGTTGCACCGGCTTCAAAGCCTGCGCCTGCTGCATCTGCTGATGCATCTGCTGATGCGTCTGCTGACGTATCCGCTGCCGCATCTGCTGTTTCTGTCTTTTCTTCAGTTGCTGCCGGAGCACTTGCCGGTGCTCCCTCACGTGATGATCCGCATGCCGTAAGAGCCGACATTGCAAGGACTGCTGAAAGAACCAGCGTCATAACTCTTTTCTTTTGCATAATAATCCTCCTAGATTTAAGCAATTGATGATAATACTTTTATTGGGACCGAACCGGCAGCGCTACCCGTTCGGGTACCTCACATTATTTGGACTTTGCCGAGCCGCGTCCGGATCTCTTGTTATAAACATCGAACATGACCGCAAGAAGAAGCACGAGGCCTTTTATAACCTGAGTCTTATCCGCTCCGACTCCCATGAGCATCAGGCCGTTGTTAAGAACTGCCATGACCATACCACCGACCATTGTTGCAAGTATCGTTCCGACACCGCCTGATACCGCAGCTCCTCCGATGAATACCGATGCGATCGCATCCATCTCCCATGATGTTCCATCTGCGGGACCGGCTGCCGTTGATCTTCCAACAAAGAGAATACCGGCTACCGCTGCCAGAATGGACATGTTCATCATGGTCAGGAAATATGTCTTGCTGACATTTACACCCGACAATGCTGCAGCGCTCTTGTTACCGCCTACAGCGTATACATGGCGTCCGAACATGGTCTTCTGGGTGATGATATGGTACAGGATAACAAGTATCAGAAGGATCACTCCGGGGATCGGGAATGATGTTCCGACACGTCCCGAGCCGTACAGCCATGTAAAGTATCCGATCACTGCCGAGATGATGGCGATCCTTACAATGACAGTCCACAGCGGTGCTCTGTCACCCGAAAGGCTTGCCGACTGCCTGTACTTCTTCATTTCAAATACTATGAACACTATGATCCCGATCAGTCCGAGAAGGAGAGTTGAGTTGTTCATACCGGTAAATGCGGGACCCCACTCCGGAAGGTAACCTGCACCGAAAAATCTAAGTTCATCCGGAGCCGGAACAGAGATGGATCTTGATATCCAGATGACCGCTCCGCGAAACATCATCATGCTGCCAAGGGTAGTGATGAATCCGGGGATTCCGAGCTTTGCCAGGAAAAATCCGTTCCATGCGCCAGCAAGCGCTCCTATAACAAGTGCAACAAGAACCGCCACGTACCAGGGCATGTTAAGATCATGTGCCGCTTTGGCCATTACCATTCCGGCAAATCCCGCAACGCTTCCGACCGACAGATCGATCTGTCCTATGACTATTACCATGAGCATTCCGAGAGCCAGAACGAGAACGTATGCATTACCTGATAACAAGTTCTGGAAGTTGGATGATGTCAGCATCCTTCCGTCCGAGATGATGTTAAATACTATTATGAGTGCTGCGAGAGCCAGAACCATTGTGTACTGGCGCAGGTCTGCGCCGAGAATCTGTTTTATACGCTGCATTTTTTTATCCCTTTCTTCTGTGTATTAAGCAAACAGTCAGTCAACGGTATGTTCAGTCATCACCCCGACGTAACCGTCATTCTCTTCATAAGCGACTCCTGATCGGCCTCCGAGGCCATAAGTTCTCCGGTTATCGAACCTTCAAATATCGTGTATATCCGATCTACCACTCCGAGCAGTTCCGGAAGTTCCGAAGATACCATTATCACCGCCTTACCCTGTGCGGCGAGTTCATGTATGATCTTGTATATCTCGTACTTTGCTCCGACATCTATTCCTCTGGTCGGCTCATCGAGGATCAGCACATCGGGTTCGGTGAACAGCCATTTTGACAGGACGACCTTCTGCTGATTTCCGCCCGATAATGTGTTGACACCGACATCGACATTCGAACACTTCACACGAAGCGTCTTGCAGTATTCCTCCGCCTCAGAAAGTTCCATATCCGAATCAAGAAGCCCTCTTGACGTGATCTTTTTCAGATCGGCTGATACGACTGTCTTGCGTATCGTATCAAGAAGATTGAGCCCGAGATTCTTACGGTCTTCCGGCACATATGCGATGCCGTTCTTAATAGCCGCCTCCACTGAATTAAGTGTTACTTCCTTACCCTTGATCCTGATCTTTCCGCCTCGGTATATCCCATAGTTTTTTCCAAAGATCGATCTCATCAGTTCCGTTCTTCCGGCGCCCATAAGTCCGGCAAACCCAACGATCTCTCCCGCACGCACATAGAATGAGGAATTCTTGCAGACCATTCTGCCTTCAACTTCGGGATCCTCCACACACCAGTCGGACACTTCAAATATCACTTCACCCGGATTGGATTCATGCTCGGGATATCTGTTATCTATCGAACGGCCTACCATCGAGCGGATTATCTTGTTCTCATCAACGGCACCGGCAACCACTTCATAGCTGTCCACCGTATGCCCGTCTCTTATTACCGTGACTGCATCGGAAATCGCTGCGATCTCATTCAGTTTATGTGAGATCATGATGCAGGTTATCCCGTTCTTCTTCAGACCTCTCATAAGATTTAACAGATTCGCCGAATCATCTTCGTTAAGTGCCGATGTCGGCTCATCAAGGATCAGGAGCTTGACGTTTTTCGAGAGCGCTTTTGCGATCTCCACAAGCTGCTGCTGTCCTACTCCGAGATGTTTGATCAGCGTGTTGGGATTAAGCGACAGCCCCACCTTGTCAAGAAGATCCACCGTACGTTTTCTCTCTTCGTTCCAGTCGATAAGGCCGTTTCTTGTTATCTCATTTCCCATGAAGATATTCTCCGTTATCGACAGTTCGGGGATCATCGTCAGTTCCTGATGGATTATCGCTATACCGGCCTGCTCCGATTCCTTAATGTTCTTAAACTTTGCCTCTTTGCCGTCGAACAGTATCTTTCCATCATATGTTCCGTAAGGATATACTCCCGACAGAACCTTCATCAGGGTTGATTTTCCCGCACCGTTCTCGCCGCAGATCGAGTGGATCGAATCCCTGGCGACTGTAAGGGTAACATCATCAAGTGCCTTTACCCCGGGGAATTCCTTGGTTATGCCTCTCATTTCGAGGATCAAAGGATTCTCATTCATATCAGCCATTTCCTCCTTACGTATTTACTGAACTCTTACGGTCAAAAACTCACTCGGTCGTGATAATACCTTGTCCGTTGCTATCGCCGCCGCTCCGTAAAGCGTCGGGTCTATCTTCAGTTCGCTCATCTTGATCGTGACTTCTTCGAACAGCTCCGGTATCGCTCTCTCCCTGACCGTCTCTGTTATCACCGGAAGAAGTATGTCTCCCGCTTTCGACATCACGTCTCCGATCACTATGATGTCGGGATTGTATGAATTGATCAGGCTCACACATCCGTATGCGATATATTTGCCCACCTGCTTGAGCAGCTTTAATGCGTCGTGATCTCCTTCTCTTGCCGCGGAGAATATAAGCTCATATTCCTCGCTTCTCTTATGCCTGCTCTTCTTAAACAGCTGGGGCAGCTCCTGCTTTGCTCTTTGCAGGAGCACCGGAGTCGAGGCAAAAAGCTCCAAACATCCGTAGTTTCCGCACTCGCATCTCGGACCGTTTATATCAAGACTGATATGTCCGATCTCACTTGCCGCTCCCTGCTTGCCGAGAAGAAGACTGTCTTCGACGACGATGCCCGAACCTACACCTTCTCCGACAAGCATGTATGCCAGAGAGTTGATCGGTTTGTCGTGGTTTCCGAACCACCACTCGGCCATGGCGCCGGCATTTGCATCCTGTTCTATGAACACCGGTTTGTTGAACTCATTTTCAAATTCGTCCACAAAGCTGATATCATGCCATGCCGAAGACAGCCTTGATATGATCGCTATCCGCCCGCGGTGTCTTAAGTACGGCCCCGGTACGGCCATTCCTATCGCCAGGACATTTTCATACTCGTCAAGAAGTTCATGGATATCCTTCTTCATATCCGTAAGTACTTCCCGCGGATCGTCGTTCATGTCGAATTCCTTCTCCCTCTGTTTGTAGAGCTTGCCGGAAATATCAAACACTGCGGCGGTGTATACGTATCTGGAAAACTTGACCGCGATAACAAGGTTGTTCTTTGTATTAAGCTTAAGTCCGATCGCTCTCCTGTTTCCGTTTCCTTTTATGATCCCGGACTCGGAAAGGACTCCCGAATCGATAAGTGAAGCCGTGATCTTTGTTATCGATGCCTGCGTAAGGCCGGTCGCCTTGGCGAGTTCAGCTCTCGAACACACACCCTTCTGATGTATGAGCTTTACTATGTGGGAGCGGTGTGCTTCGTTCATATCGCTGTTGTTTACGATCGTGTTGTTCTCCATGTACAGGCTCCTTGTTTACATTTGTTAATTTATTGCCGATGTTAATTGCTTAACTTTGTTAACATATTATTCCCGGATCATTTTCATGTCAATATCCGAAATTCTTTTTTATGATTATGCACAAAAAAAGAACATCGGATTTGTAAAACCCGACGTTCTTTATCTCTGCAATGTATGATGCTGGGATTAACGAGAAGGATATACAGCGTATGTCTGGTCATACTACCGCTGATATGACACGTCATTACAACAGATCTATCAAAGTAGCTTGCGATGATGCAAAAATAAGAAGTGTTTTGGAATAATTCAACATAATTCAAATATTTTTGCAAAAAAATCCCCATAAAATGTTGATTTTACGGGAATTTTCAAAAGGGTGGATAGTGGGACTCGAACCCACGGCCTCCAGAGCCACAATCTGGCGCGCTAGCCAACTGCGCCATACCCACCATATACCGATTAATATACGCCACCTCACGACATTGCTAAGGAATCTTCCCACTTCGTGGGCCCCTCCTTTCTGCATAAGGTGGCTCGCCCATTAGAATCGCCTTCGGCGATGAGGGCTCGCCGTGCAGTAAGGAATCTTCCCACTTCGTGGGCCCCTCCTTTCTGCATAATGTGCCCGAAGGGATTCGAACCCCCGACCCACGGCTTAGAAGGCCGTTGCTCTATCCAGCTGAGCTACGGACACGCATTGTGCAGATGCTCGTTCAGAGGTATCTGCATACCGCAATATATTATCGCATTTATGATTTTCCGTCAAGGAGAAAAATGCAAAGAATATGCGTCTATTCAAAGATCCGCGGCATCTTCCATATCCTTGTCGCGCGAAGGAACGTGGTAACCATAAAAGCGAACAGAATAAGCAGGTAATACGGGAAGAACCACATACCCACTGCCTGACCGATCACACCGCATAAAACAGGCAATGTAACGACCGCTATGTTCGCGGCGGCCATCTGGGTACCGATGATAGCCTGTGATCTGGCCTGCCCGAAGTTCTCGGGGGTTAAGTAATTGAAGTTCGGGAACATCGGTCCGTTTCCGAGTCCTATCAGCATGAGCGCAACGATACTGACCACTCCGTTGTCAACAGAAAGCAGGATGACAAGCGCAACTGCAAGAACGATAAGGCCGATCTTGACTATACGCCAGCTGTGCATGATCTTCGCGAGAAGCCCCGATATCAGTCTGCCGAGCGTCATCCCGAGATAATAAAATGTCATGGCCCGTGCGGCAAATTCATTATCAACATGTCTGTGCTCGACAAGAAATGTAGAGCTCCAGTTGCCGACAGACATCTCAATTCCTACGGTAAAGATGAACAGCAGCCACATCACTTTTACACCTTTTATCGATGCAGCCTGCCTTATCGAAAGGTTTTCAAACTCTTCTTCCGACGCCTCGTCATCGCTGTTCACCTTTTTCCAGACCGGGATTGAAAAGAACAGAACTGCAGCCAGAAGCATCTGCATCCCGCCTGCGATAAGATATCCGTTTCTCCAGTTCAGTCCGTTTCTGAACACGAGCGCCAGGATGAACGGGCTGACTGTAACGCCTACCCCGTAAAAGCAGTGCAGAAAGCTCATACGCGATGCGCTGTAATGAATGGCAACATAATTGTTAAGTCCCGCATCGATCGAACCGGCGCCGAGACCGAGCGGAACCGCAAGAACACAGATCATCACAAAGCTGTGAGTCAGTCCGTATCCGAGCATCGACAGTGCGGTAAGAAGCGTGCAGACGGCCGTAAGCTTTGCCGTTCCCATCAGTCTGATCAGTCTTGTGCTCAGAAGGCTCGATGCAAACGTTCCGAGAAAACAGATCACGGACACAAGACCTCCGAGCGCTATCGGAAGCTGATACTCAGTATATATCGAGGGCCATGCCGTTCCGAACAGTGAATCCGGGAGGCCGAGCCCTATAAATGCCGCATATATTATCGCTATCAGAAAGGTTGCCATATCTTCTATCCTTCACTTAGTTTTTTGTTTAGCATGTTAAGAACTCTTTTCTTGTCCGTGCTCCAAAGAGGCGCTATAAGCTCACGCCTTGCGCCGTCTCCTGTCATCCTGTGGATGACAATGCGCTCAGGCAGCAGTGCAATACAGTCCCGGACAAGATCCGTGTATTCTTCCATTGTAAGGCAGCTGAACCTGTGCTGCTCATATTCGGCAGCAAGATCGGTACCCGAAAGCACGTGAAGAAGCTGGATCTTAATGCCGGATATGGGGCTGTTTCCAAGGTATTGTGCCGTCCGTAGCATATCTTCCCTTGTCTCGCCCGGAAGGCCGAGGATGATATGCGTGATGATCTCTATCCCGTTTCCTGCCAGCCTTTCAACGGCATCTTCGTAGGCAGACAGCGGATACCCTCTGCGTATGTACTGCGCTGTCCGCTCATGGATCGTCTGCAGACCCAGTTCAACCCAGACCGGCTTGATCTTATTAAGCGATGCGATCAGGTCTATAACCTCATCGGGAAGGCAGTCCGGACGTGTTGCTATCGATAATGCAACGACATCGGGATGCTCTATCGCTTCCGTGTAGACTCTTTTTAGTTTTTCAAGCGGTGCATAGGTACCGGTAAATGCCTGAAAATATGCGATATACCTGCCATCTTTTCCGGGCATCTTGTCCCTGACGAGATTTTTACCTCGTTCTATCTGCTCCGTTATGCCAAGATCCCTGTCACCGGCAAATTCTCCCGAGCCGTACCCCGAACAGAATATGCACCCTCTTGTATCGATCGTTCCATCCCTGTTTGGGCAAGTAAATCCCGCATCAAGAGCTATCCTGTATACTTTACAGCCGAAGCGTTCCCGGTTATACCGGTTTGCTGTTTTGTTCTTCATAAACAGTCCTTTGCAGTTATCTGGTGATCTCGAAGGATGATTTTACGACCTGTGCGTTTGATACGCCGGCTCCCTTAAGATAAGGATCAAGCTTTTCGGCGGTCTTTCCGATGTCGCTTCCACCGCTCGTGGCAAAAACATTTACCGTCTTTCCCGTCCAGTCATAATCCTTGCAGAATGTGTTTACAATATTGGGGGCTCCGTAATACCAGATCGGAAATGCAAGATAAACGCATTCATATTCCGCAAAGTTTTCAACCTTTCCCGATACCGGAACATCCTTCTTTCCGAACTTTTCCCTGTTGCAGCGGCTGACCGGATTTGTCCACTTTATATCCGCAGCCGAGTACGGTTCCTGAGGAATGATCTCAAACGTATCGGCCCCGATCTCCTTTGCAAAATCCTCCGCCACTTTCTTCGTGTGTCCCTGTACACTGAAATAAGCAATAAGTGTTTTCATTTTCTACTCCGTTTTTGATACTGTTGCTGTGTCCGTTCTTCACCGTTTCCCTTACCTGGGAAAATCATCAATATGTGTATTATATCAGATATGCGGTTTGAAAACCCGGCAACCTTCAGGTTATTGACATTACACATATCCTTTTCTATTATTGATTTTACGGTCTTTAAAGGAACAATATGAAAAAATACTTATACATAATAAAAACACAGATCATAAAGAGCATGACATATGAGTTCAACGTTTACGGGAACATCATCATGCAGACTATTATCATGATCACTTCAGCATATTTCTGGCGGGCTCTGTACACAGGCCGCAGTGTTGTGGACGGTGTTGATGTGGGCAGCATGCAGACTTACATCATAATATCATCCGCACTTTCGGTGCTCCTCATCACAAATGTCGAAAGAAGGATAGGAAGCAGCGTGGAAAAGGGATCTGTCGCAACGGATATGATGAAACCGATCAATCTGTTCGGGATGTTCCTTGCAGAAGATATCGGAAGCATCATCGCTCTCATTTTCCAGAACATGCTCCCGATACTTCTTATCGGCTCACTCATGATAAAGCTTCCTGTTATGGCAGATATCCGGGATCTTCCGATGCTTGTTATATCTGTCATTGAATCATTTCTGATCAACTGGCTGATAGCTGCCCTTTTCGGCATGATGGCATTTACGACGATAAACAATAATGCACTCATCCAGGTCAAGAAGCATCTTATCAGGCTTCTGTCGGGAAGTATCATCCCGATATGGTTTTTCCCAAAAAGCGTATCAAAGGTGCTCTCCGCGCTTCCGTTCGTGTATATATACCAGCTCCCGCTGAGCATCTATATCGGGAAAGGCGACCGGACGGAAATGATTTTTCAAATGCGTATCCAGTTTATATGGCTTGTTATTCTTTCTGCACTGTTCTTCTACGCACAGAGCAGAATAACCCGAAAAGTGATGGTTCAGGGAGGATGATGATGAGAAAATCATTTGATACACTGCTCCATTACCTTGATGTAACGGGTCAGGAAATAAAGATGGCGTTTATGACGATGATCGAATATCCGTCAAATATCGCGGGATGGTTCATATCCAACCCTCTCCAGTTCATCATGGGATTTGCGATCATCAAGTTTGTCGTCGAGTCTTTCGGCGAAATAAACGGATGGAATTACGGACAGCTTGCATTCCTTTACGGATTGTCTGTAATATCGCATGCGCTCTCCATGATCTTCTTTGTTCAGGGTTGGTTCATGGGATGGTTTGTGATCGAGGGTGATTTTGACAGGTATCTCACAAGGCCACTAGGAGTTCTGTACCAGTTCTTCTTCACTAACATCAATATCTTCGGGATAACAGATCTTATTCCCGGAGTGATCGTATTCATATACGGCTGTGCGAAGTCCGGGGTTACCGTATCCTTCCTGTTCATTGTACAGGTCATCATCATGCTGATCGGTGCAACGTTTATACGCGGTGGGATCTATATCTTCCTCGGAAGCACCTCCTTTCACACGAGAAGTGCGGTTGATTTCGGACAGTATACACAGGAGATCATGGACAAGACGACCATGTATCCCATGTCTATGTATCCCGAAAGCATGCAGTTCATACTGACATACCTGATCCCTATAGGCTGGGTTTCATTTTACCCGGTGTCTTCACTTCTCGGGATCGATAACGGTTTATCCGGAGGAATGACCACGGCGTTCATAACTCTCGCTGTGGGTCTGCTGGTAATGTTCCTGGCGGGGGCATTCTTTAATTCAGGGCTTAAAAAATACGAAAGTGCAGGTAACTGACTATGATAGAAGTTAAAAACCTGAGCAAGGATTATACGATAAAGCGTAAGGGTGCCGGTCTGACAGGTGCCCTGAAAGGGCTCGTTATAAAAAACACCGATGTGGTTCATGCGGTAAAGGATCTGTCATTTCACTTAAATGAAGGAGAGATAGTCGGATTCATCGGCCCTAACGGCGCCGGGAAGAGTACGACCATAAAGATGATGTCCGGCATACTCACACCTACACGCGGAAGTGTGCTGATCGGTGGCGAGGATATTACAAAACACAGGAAGAAAGTCGTAAGAAACATAGGCGTGGTATTCGGCCAGAGAACCCAGCTTAATTGGGATCTCAGACTCGGTGAGACCTTTGAACTGTTAAAACACATCTACCGGATCGAGCAGTCGGAGTATGATAAAACACTGGATGTCATGGACGATATCCTCGGAATAAAAGAACTCATTGATAATCCTGTCCGTCAGATGTCTCTCGGACAGCGTGTGAAGGGAGATCTTGTTGCATCCATGCTTCATTCTCCCAAGGTTCTGTTCCTTGATGAGCCGACGATCGGACTTGATGTTTCCGCCAAGTATTCTCTTCGCAAATTCATAAAGGAGATAAACAAGGTAAGAAAGACCACGATAGTACTCACCACTCATGATCTCGGGGACATACAGGAACTGTGTGAAAGGCTCATAATAATCAACCATGGCGTGATGATGGAAGACGGAAATCTTAAAGAGATCACCGACAGGATCGCCCCATATAAAACTCTTGTAGTGGAATACTATGATGAAGAAGCACCCATGCATGATAAGTGCGAGATGATCACTCATGAAGGCAATGTTGCCCGTTACAGATTCGCCAAATCCGATATCACTGCCGCAGATATAATCGCTGACCTTTCCTCAAAGAAGTCCCTGAAGGACGTATCCATCGAAGAAGCAGGAATAGACGATATCATAAAGATTGCCTACGGAAGTTAACGTAAAAGCCGTGAAATCAATGATTTCACGGCTTTTCTCATACTCGGGGTGACAGGATTCGAATACTAATCCCATCAAAAAAATGCAGGAAAGGAGCGGCTTTCAGCATATCGGCCACCCCAGGTATCAGTTTGGTATCAGTTTTCAATTAATCATTACCGATCCTTTGGGATTTACCCTCTTGAACTTAGAAAGCATCTCTGGTGTCATTTCCGGCGAATCCTCATCATAAACAATTGGCTTTCTATCTTCTTCAAGAACGCTTTTTAACTGCTCTTCCGAAGGCTTATCCGTCTTTTTAATCATCATTCTAACGATTGCCATAGTACAGTTCCTCCTCCGCTTTAGTTGCATAACGTGCAGATATTAACCGTAGCACTTCTCCACGTTCTGTATAAACAACAAACATTACATCGCCAACTTTCCCAATAGTATAATACCTATCTTCCATATCACTATGCATCTCGTCGTAATACTCGATTCTATCAACGTCATTAAATATGTATGCAGCCGTTTCAAACCTTATCCCATGTTTCAGATAGTTCGATTCGTTTTTTGCATCATCCCATTCAACAATATAATCATAAATACTTGTTTTCATAAATCCTCCACAAATATTATAGCATTTTTGTCAGCTACATTCGATCCATTTTTCTGAAAGACGTCCTTGCATCGAAGCCATGCATTATAGCTTTATCCACGTCTGTGGCTCCTCTAGCCTCAGTGGTTTCGGAGGCAGTCTTTTCCAGGGAGAAGTGCTCCTCTATGGCGCAAAACACGCTAATAGGGTCGACACGATCCGCTATGCCGCATGCTTTGAGAAGGGGCAGGTCCTGCACCTCTTTTTCCCAAGATCCCCTGTGATCGGTGAACTTTGTATGACTCCCGAGATTGTACTCCACTCTATAGTTTCCCTGATCAATTGCAGCCATAAAATCGGCCACACGTGCCCTAACCTTTTCCGGGTCAATATCACGATTTGTGTAATCTCCACTATAGTAGCTCCACATGAATACATTAAATGATACTACACTCAGCTTGATCAATTCGTTAGATCCATCGTAGTTCTTCCAACTCCCAACAAGCTCCAGATTATAGTCGACAGGGTTGGCGTTCTGATCTTTGGCAGTTATTGTGACCAAAAAAAGCCAGTAAGCCACTCCACATTGAAGTAGTACAAACCTGTATCGGGAATTATTATAGTACCTCTGAAATCTTAACCCTTCACAAAACTCCGCTTTATTAAGCAAGAATGACCCCCGCCTATCGAATACGATCCTATCAGTAGGATCCTGCAGGTAATCGTAAAAATCGTGCTGCTTATCAATTATTCTCATGATCAATCCTCGTTCTTAAGAAGATATTTGTTGTTCACCACCTTCATAGATAGAGCCCCACCGATACGCTCTGAGAAAACGGGTTCTGTAGGACGAATAACGATACCTTCTTTCTTTCCACCCTTGGGATACTCTCCGTCTGCTCTTTCAAGAAGGGCATCAACAGTCGGATAATTCGAAGGCAGATCCTTATCGACCTCCTCTATGGGAACGCTTGATAACTCCAATTCTTTACAGATATCAAGCATCCTGTTAAGTCCCACACGCTTACCTTCCTCACGTATTGTGAATACATACCACTCCGGCCTGGCAAGCTTTAATCTGTTCTTCTGTATCCCTGGCGCACAGAATTCACCTTGGATAGTAAAAACATGTAAACCTTTTTTCTTGGAATAATCCTTCATTTTTTCTTCAAGGCTCATTCCCTTTATCAGTTCATAAAATGCACTCTTCCCATCGTCCTTGTATTCATAATTGTGCCCTGTAGCATGAAATCCATTTTCATCAAGAGATACGGAATGAGAAGAGCCGTCCATCTTTGTGCTTATGTAGTATTCAAGACCGGCAAACTCCCGCAGCAGATCCGGTTCAGCCTGAATTCTTGTTTCATCCGTATGTGGGACGTCATAAGGCAGATTTCCAATAGTGGTGCCACCTGTAGTTGCCCGCTCTTCAATCTCCCATTTTCTGACGTCCAATAGTTCTGTTACATCAGTTCCTATACCAGCATACTGAGATATCTCAGGAAACCGGATAACAGGTAGCAGGAGTCCCTGCGATATCTGTCCTCGAAACTTCATAGTCTTAAGTCTGAAACCTTCGCCCATGATATCTGTTTTACGATAGCTGGATGCCCTCATGAACTCGAACTCTTCCCTTACCGGAAGGAAACTGTCGATTTCAAAATACACAGCCTTGTCCCCCGGGACAAACTGACCTTTGTTAACAACGCACTGCCAGCCAAGAACATATGCCAGTTCTATCCTATCTGCTCCCTCTATTGGTTCTGTCTTTATTATTCTCTGTATGCTTGCAAGTTTCCTACTCATTCTCTGCCTCCTAATTTATGCCAATTTATACTTGTTTTGTTAATCTTGAAAATCCGACTGTTACGGCGAGGCCCAATAGGTGGACCCCATCTGATTTTCACACCACCTCCGGATTAAAGTGACGGCGCACATTCATGTATTACCCATCACTGGATAATCTTTTCTCTTTCATCCTACTGATAAAATCAACGTTTGTCATTGTACCGCTAGTATAAAATAGCAACGCCCACAACGATAAAAAGCAGCTGACCTCGAAGGTCAGCTGCTTTTTTGATGGACTCTGTTTATGCTGATTTGAGCATTGTCAGTCTCTCATAATAAATATAAAGCCGTCTAAATCTAGCATCGCAATACGGAACAAATATGAATCTCCGGTTGCCTTTGAGCATAGCATCAACCGGAATGCAAAACAGATCACTCAGTGCATAAAGATTATCAACTGTTGGAATACTCTTACCGGCGAACCAGTGATAAATGGCCTGTGGTGTACTAAGTCTCAGATAGTTCTGGATATCTTTGACCGTATAGCCTTTATCCTGCATGATCCGTTTTATAATTTGTCCCGTCTTCGCCATATCGAGTATCGCTTCATTTCTCTGCATAAAATCCCCTCTTGCATATCATTCGGTATGTCTGAATAGCAAAATAAGTCTGCCCGAAGGCAATTACAGGTGCCAATTCACGAGCACTCCAATACTCGCTTCCATCATCACGAACATGTTTAATATCCTCAAAACGCTTATATTCTTTCCCTCTTAAACCACTCATGCCGTTTTCTTCTCGAAACTAACCCCCTGTTCACCGAATAACGTATAATTATGTTTATATCTTAGCACATATTTTATAATTAAGCAAACATATGTTCGCCAGGATGTACTAAAAAAAGAAATGACCTTGCAAAGATCATTCCTTTCGATGAGGTATCAGTTTGGTATCAGTTTATATTTTCTTTGGAACAAACTCAATTTTAAGGGTACTGTCAAGAGCTTCTGCAAGTCTCTTCAACAAAGCAATACTCGGATTCCTCGTTCCCTTCTCAAGGCGACAAATATCTGCCTGGCTAATGCCACTCTTCTCAGACAATTCCGTCTGCGTCATACCTGCATTTATCCGGGCATTAAGTATTGCTCTTGTGATATCCATCTCAGGCTGTAATGCTTCATACTCTTTCTTAAACCCTGGGTCTTGCATTAATTCATTTGTTAATTCCTGAAGATCACTCATATGTACCAGCTCGCTTTCTTTGATGATAGTCCATTCTTCGCTTCCTTGCCAGATCGATCTCGGATTTTGGAGTTTTCTGTTTCTTTTTTACAAATCCGTTAGTAGCGATTATTACCCTGTTTTTATCACGCAGTTGCAACCGGTTGCACCAACGGTTGCACCCATCCCCATAATGTATTTTCAAACCTTTGTCTATCTACTCTTTGCAGAAATAGAATCCTCAGCCATCCAAGCCGGCATAACCTCAGTTCATCAATCGAACTTCCCGATAATCATCAACCACCCTAAAACCGTTAATCATTGCGATCACAGAACTGTTCTCAGTGTTTCCCTTGTTTAGTTCTATAATAACTTCATAATCGTCCGGCACTTTTTCCAACAAAAGCTTTATTTCGCCCACTGTAATACTGCTCATCTCAATCTCCCTTATCATCATTTGGAGTATTTTTTGTTCGACGACTTACTCCTTGTACCGGATATAGACAAAATCTCCAAATACTGTTATAAATTGTGTGATCGCTATTTTAAGGAAAACAATCATGGATATAGATATTAATCGACTAAAGGAATGCCGCGAGAAAATTGGAATATCGAAACAGGAAGCCGCACGCCGCATCGGAATATCGCAACCTGCCTATCTTAGGTATGAATCCGGAGACCGCAAACCATCCCTTCAAACGACAAAAGAAATCGCCCGGGTCCTTAATACATCCGTAGATTATCTTGTCGGCAATAGTGCTGACAACAATCCCACCCTTATCGAGATAAGCAAGGTTGATAATAGCGAACTCTTCCGTATTGTTGAACTGTGTTCACAAATGGATGAAGCGCATCAAAAAAAGATCATCTCCTACATCAATAAATTTAATCCATAATTCTTTATCATTCATTCTCCAATTCATGCTTGTTCAGAATAGCCGGCCATGCTCCACTCTTGGCAACTCTTATCAGTTCTCTTCTGGCAAATGCCTGAAATGTATATCCTGTTTTGGCATATATGGAATTGAAGCCGGATAATATCTCTTCGTCTATTTCAAGCGACACTATTGATTCCTTTTCCGCTATAACTCTATCAAAGTGCGAAAGGTAATCTAAAAGGTATTCCCCCTCCTTCAAAACAACATGGTTATCTCCAGGGTCTGATTCCATATCTTTCAATAACAGATCCCAATGGTCAACAAACACTCTTAGGAATGATTCACTGTTTCCTCTATCCCTGTAGCGAGATTCATATTCAGCTTTTGCAGATCTTTCAGGATAACAAAGGATATACGGGATTTCCTCATCCCTAAGCGCAGCAAGTACATATCCTATAGGCGGGATAATGACATACTTGTGCTCGTTATATGCGTTGATAACAGCCTTACAATAATTGTCCGGCCATTCTTCTCGCATGATCAGGTCCAAATTCGCCTTGATGGATTCATCTTCTTCTCCCGCAATAAAACCATCCGGCAGATAATACTTGTATGGCATACATACAAAATCTACTGAATCATATACATTTTTAGAGAAGTATGTTTTTCCGGTTCCCGCATATGCTGCAATGATCATTCCACTGCCTCCTTCGACATATGATATACCAATGGTATATATTAACATATCATATGCCAACGGTATATGCAACCCTTAATTGTACATAAAAAGGAATGATCCATTCCTGAATCATTCCTTTCGATGAGGTATCAGTCAGGTATCAGTCTGACAAACCTCGCAAAGTATTGTAAATACTGAAAAGTATGCCTCGGGGTGACAGGATTCGAA
>CAMUYQ010000008.1 GCA_947165025.1 uncultured Lachnospiraceae bacterium
TCTATCTTAAAACTCTTACAGAGTTGCCCCCGTGCGTTTACCCCTTAACTTAACGGGTATCGTGTCCAATAATCACCACAGTTTGGGAGAGAAACACATTTTCAGGTTTTGTATTGCGTATAATAAACATATCGTTTATAATACACAATATGAATACAATGATTCTGAAACAGAATACTGGAATTCTTCGACCGTCAGAACTACCGGACTGGCTCACAGCGCATGGAATATCCGCCATAACATCCGAGGAATGTGCACACCTTTTAGGTATTTCCACAAACGAAGTCTCTCAAAGACTGGTGAGACTTCGCGCGAAGAAACAGCTTGTTTCTGTAGCTAGGGGGCTATGGATCGTAGTTCCGGCTGAATTTCGTGAGATGGGGGCACCGGAGCCGATAAGATATATCCATAATCTAATGGAATTCTACGATTGCGATTATTGTGTTGGATGGCTTTCTGCCGCTTCCATTCACGGGGCGAGCCATCATGCACCTCAGGTCTTCCAGATTGCAGTTTCAAAAAGCCTTCGGAAACGTCTGATAGGCAGAAGTGAATTGCAGTTCTATCTCAGATCCTATGTGCCACTGATCAGCAAGAAAAAAGTATCCCTTTCAACCGGCTCAGTTTTTGTATGCTCTCCCGGAGCAACAATGCTTATGGCCGCTGCCGATCCGGCTTATTGTGCCGGAGTCGATAATGCTGCCACAATAATCTGTGAACTGGCTGATAATCACCCGAATTTTATCAACGATGTTATGACGAATGCGCCTTTATTTCCACGGGCAGCGGTTCATCGTTTGGGGTGGATTCTGGATCACCTAGCCGAAACACACGGTCTGGACGCGCTGTCCGATTACTGTTCCAAATCTTCGGAACCCACAGTGCTGTCTCCTGGTGGGGGGAGATCCGGTTCTGTTGACAAGAAATGGTATGTTATAGAAAACAGGAGGATTGAAGCTGATATATGATTCCACGTGAAGATATTATAGCCTGGGGTGTAGAACACCCATGGCCCGAACTGGACCAGATAGAACAGGATCTGCTTTTGTCTCAGGCAATCTGTGAAATCGCAAACGATGATTTGCTTGGAACAGAACTCTCCCTTAGAGGTGGTACTGCATTCCATAAACTGTTCTTGAAAACCCCTTACAGATACAGTGAGGATCTTGACTATGTCCGCTCAACCGCAGGCGGAATAGGCGAGATAATAGATCATTTACGTGAGTTAGGTGAAAAAATTGGGTTTAATGTCGAGCGGAAGATCGGGAAATATCCGAAAGTTTATTGGAAATACACAGCTTCAAGCGGTATCCCGTCCAAGATCAAAATAGAGATAAACACTTTTGAAAGATCCCCGGCATTTGGAGTTTTCTTTATTAAACATGAAGTGGATTCACCATATTACAAAGGATCCGCAAAGGTACGGACCTTTCATCAGGAAGAACTTGTAGCGACAAAGATAAGAGCGCTCTACCAACGATCTAAAGGCCGGGATTTGTATGATATATGGCTTGCCCTGACAGAACTTGATCTATCACCCGTGAAAATACTGGAGGCATTTCCCGTATACAGGCCTGAACAAATAACCGCCAAAAACAGTATCAATAATCTGCACAAAAAACTATCCGATCGGCAATTTACTACTGATATAACAAATCTGATCCGCCGTGATGCTCCGGAATACGATATTAGCCTCGCGGGAGAGTTAGTAGAAAAAGAACTACTGGCAAAGTTATAAAAAGCCCCCTCAGATTTATATCTCTGAGGGGGGGAGTCGGGAGGTTATATATGAAAATGATTCTATCTGTCATACCTTGTAAAGATCGATGAAAGGGATATCGTGTTTATACAGCAGTGCGCAAACTAGTAATCTCTTGACGCATTCGAACATTCGTTCTATACTATTGGACACGGGGCAAAATTTAATTGCAAAATTAAAACTGTACTTTAGCATGCATGGGAGCAGGGTATGGCTGTATCTATCACCAAAAACATAGACATGATCTGTCAGCACAATTCCGACGGTTCGATCATACCGCTTAAGATACGTATGGAAGATGATGACGGGATGATGCAGGAATACAAGGTCCGGGCGTATAAGGACCTGAGATATAAGGGAAGTACGTTCGATATGCCCGATGTGAGCAGGATCCACACATCCGGGATCTATCCCTTTGATGTCAAGATCGAAAGCTTCGGCAGTGAGCGGACGTTAAAGCTCTTCTACAACAGCTATGAGCACACATGGAAGCTGGCCGGAAGGCAGTAGTAACAGCCCCGGGCCTTACGGTCCGGGGACTCTGTCTCCTGTTAAGTTTTCTCTTAAGCTGACTTCTTCATGTTAGGAATCTGCCACGTCACATATCAGTTCAACACATTTATCGATACCGATAGTCGAACTCTTTACGCACAGATCATAGTAATCGGCATTGCCGAACTCCGTATTCGTGTAGTGTTTGCAATACTTCTTTCTGGCCCTGTCCACGGTGTTGATGTCCTCGATTATCTTATCTTCGGAAACACCGGGCATCCTCTCCTGAAGGATACGGATGCGGAAATGCTCGGATGCCGCCACAAATACGTGAAGCGTCCTGTCGAACTCCTTCAGTATGATATTGGCATTCCTGCCGACTATGACACACTTGCCTTTTTCTGCGACACTTCGTATTGCTTCCCTCTGCGCGTTGAACAGTCTCTCATCAAGGGACTTGTTGTAAAAATCAAACAGGCTCTGACCGAATCCGAACTCCGCAGGAACCTTCTCGTCATACTTTCTTATCTCATCAGGCGTAAGGTTGCCGCTCTTTAAGGCTGCACGAAGGATCATATCCTTATCGCAGTAATAATACCCCAGTTTTTCGGCAACAGCACGGCCGATAGTGCTTCCTCCGGCTCCGAACTGTCTGCTTATGGTGATAATGCTTTTCATGACTGCCTCCGTTATAAAACCTTATTTAAGAAATCAATGGTGCGCTCTTCCTTGGGGTTGAGCAGGACTTCCTGAGGTGTACCTTCTTCAACTATATATCCGCCGTCCATAAAGATGACTCTGTCGCAGACTTCCCTTGCAAATCCCATTTCGTGTGTAACGATCACCATTGTCATGCCTTCTGCGGCAAGATCCTTCATGACCTGAAGTACTTCTCCTACCATCTCGGGATCAAGTGCCGATGTTGGTTCATCAAACAGCATTATATCCGGCTGCATGCAAAGAGCCCTTGCAATGGCAACCCTCTGTTTCTGTCCGCCTGAAAGCTGGCTCGGATAGCTTGCTTCCTTTTCGGAAAGTCCGACCTTTTCAAGCATCTGCCTGGCACGGCTGACAGCCTCTTCTTTTGAGCACTTCTTCAGCTGTACGGGCGCAAGTGTCAGGTTATCAAGTATGTTCAGGTTGTTGAACAGATTGAAATGCTGGAATACCATTCCGATATTTTCCCTGACCTTGTTGATGTTGGTGTCCTTTGCGGTTATATCCGTTTCGCCGATCATGATCTTCCCGGCAGTGGCCTTTTCGAGTCTGTTCAGGCAGCGCAGAAATGTGGATTTTCCCGAACCTGACGGGCCGATCACACATACCACTTCTCCCTTGTAAACCTCCATGGATATATCCTTAAGGACCTCAAGATCTTCGAAATTCTTTTTTAAATTATCAACTTTTATCTTAACAATGCTTTTATCTGCCAACGTTAAGCCTCCTTTCAACCACCTTTGCGCTCCTTGAAAGGATGGTGATGACGATGAGATACATCACTCCTACGATCGCCCAGGTCTGGAAGGACATGAATGTATTTGCCTGTACATTCTTGGCCGTATTAACAAGTTCCGGAAATCCGATAACGGATAGGATCGATGTATCCTTGAGCGTGATGATGAACTGATTGATGAACGTGGGGATCATTGTCTTGATCGCCTGCGGAAGGACCACCTTCCTCATCGCCATACCGTATGTAAGACCCAGCGAACGCGCTGCTTCCATCTGTCCGATATCGACAGACAGTATGCCCGCACGTACGATCTCAGCCATGTACGCACCGCAGTTAAGCGCCAGACAGATCGTACCCGCCTGCAGCGCCGTCAGCGTCATCGAAAATCCTCCTATTATCGTATTGAAGAAATACGGGATACCGAAGTAGATAAAAAATGCAAGAACGATCATCGGAACACCGCGGATAACATCAACAAACACCTGCGAAATAACGTTGCAGACCCTGTTTTTCAGTACACCCATGATACCGAAAATCATTCCGATGATACAGGCAAAAAACAATCCCAAAAGAGCCAGGAGAAGCGTCCGTCCCATGGCCACAAGAAGCATTGTTCCGTATACAGTGATAATTTTAATCATTGATCGTTCCTCAAATCCCAGAATTAGCGGACCGGGCAGACAGTGCTGCCCGATCCCCATGATTTTTATTCACCAAGATACTTGGCGATTATCTTATCATATGTGCCGTTTGCCTTGATGTTTGCAAGTCCGGCATTGAACATGTCAATAAGCTGCTGGTTGTCCTTGTTGAAGATAGCGAATCCGTATGCTGCAGGATCGTTACCTGTTCCGTCAACGAGCTTCATTGCGATGCCTGTATCCTTGATGTTTGAAGCCATGATCGGCGTATCATCAAATACAGCTGCAACCTGTCCGCCTACAACAGCCTGGTACATTGTCGGTGAATCCTCAAAGTATGTGATCTCGAACTTGTACTGGTCTTTAAGGCTTTCAGCATATGTTGCGCTCATTGTACCTGTCTTTACGGCAACAGACTTGCCTTCAAGATCAGTGAATCCCTTGATATCGGATGAAGATTCTACAGCCATGCTCTGGTTGGCATCATAGTAACCGTCAGAGAAGATCCAGCCGGATTCTTTTCTCTCATCAGTGATCGAAGCGCCGGCGATCATACCGTCAGCCTGTCCTGCCTGACATGCAGCAATTGAAGCATCCCATCCGAGGATCTGTATCTCATATTTAAAGCCCTGGTCCTCAGCTACCGCTTTAATGATATCCATATCGATACCGACGAAATCTCCGTTGTCATCCTTGTACTCAAAAGGCTTGAACGCTGTATCGGTTGCGATCTTCCAAACCTTTCCCGATTCGTCTGCCTTTGCCTCTGAGCCTGCATCAGCTGCGGGGGCCTGTGCTGCAGCTCCGCATCCTGTAAGAGCCAGCATCATACAAGCTGTCAACATACAAACAATTCTCTTTTTCATAATACTTCTCTCCTTTCTTTCAGGCATTCATCAACGAACGCCTTTACAAGCAACATGCTTTCCCTGTTATTATTATAGGAAAACTCGGGATGCCACTGCACCCCTATCGCAAATCTGTGATCTCTCACAGCAATTGCCTCAACAATGCCGTCCGAAGCTACGGCCATCTGTATCACCTTCGGGGACAGGTCCTTTACGGCCTGATGGTGATAACTGTTCACTTCATGAACTCCCGCCCCTATTATATCCGCAAGCTGCGTATTGTCCGCAACCTCCACGCTGTGTGCCGCTCTGTCATACGGCGGTGTCATGTGATGATCCACGGTACTGTCATGCTCGGTCGGAAGATCCTGATACAGCGTTCCTCCGAGATGCGCATTTATGAACTGTATCCCGCGGCAGATCCCAAGAAGCGGTTTATCATCTTTAAGACAGCGGTCCAGAAGATATCCTTCCATAGAATCCCTTAACGTGCACGTTGCAGCGCATTCGCTGCTTCTTGTTGCGCCGTACACTTCAGGCGAGACATCATGGCCCCCGGTAAACATTATACCGTCGCAGAGACTGTATGCATCAGAAAGTTCGGACTCATCATCGGTCAGCGGGAGCATTATCGGCAGCCCACCGCAGCTTTCTATGACCTTCATGTATCCGGGAAGCATCCAGTAGCTGTCTTTGTCATCATCATATAATGTAGTCAGTCCGATAACCGGTCTCATCGAAGTACGCCCCTCTTAAGCCACATGTCTTAATATAGAAAAAGGGCTGTAGAAACTTACAGCCCCATTGCGATTTCTTATTATATTGTCTATAGAAGGAAATGTCAATTACAGTCGGGTGTTATTTTATTCTATGAGCAGTTGATCTTTGTTCCGGCCTGGATGTCTCCGACCGTCTCACGTCTGACTCTCATATACACCTTCTCGATCTCCTCATACGGAAACTGAATGAAGGCATCACAAAGGTCATCAAATCCCATCCCGGTCCGGGCCATATTTTCGATCGCTCTTATATCACGTTCTGAAAGTTTTATTATCATATGATATTTCTTTCTTCAGATTTTCTGTTTCAATAATACAATCGTTGAAAACAAATGACAAGGAGAAAAAGTTGTTAACCGAACCGGTCGGAGGTGTTTTTAGGGGTCTGAACGGACTGATTTTTATTCTATGCTCCTCCCGTGATCCCCTTATTGTCTGTCCCTTCGGTCCTTGATATGTCATTTTTACAGCTGTATTTTTATTTTGACATTTATATTCCAATATGGTATGTTATATTTCCCACTTGGAATTGTCATCACCGGAGGTCTTACGTATGGAAAAGGCAGAGAAAAAGAATAAAGAAGGCATCCAGCAAACGATCATCGAGAAGATCGAAGCCCTGATGGAGGAGAATAAGATCAATCAGGCTACCCTCGCACGCGAGATCGATATAGGGCAGGCGCAGCTCAGCAAGTGCTTAAGTCGTAAAGGCAACAATTACTTCAGCATTGATACGCTTATCAGGCTCTCCGACTACTTCAATGTCCCGGTGGACCATCTTCTCGGTCGCGCCACATTGAGAGTCGAAGATAAGCCCCGGTCAAACGCAGATATCTGCCGTCACCTGGTCAATCTGATAGAGACCGGTACGGTCAATATGATCAGCGCTTCCGTCACCGAAAATACCTCCCAGGCAGACAAAAAAGAGAAGAAAAAAAACTCATACAAGGTATTATATTTTTCAAATTATATCCCGGATGGAAATTATCATCCGAAGGGGATCGAGATCAATGCTTTCATCGAATACTATCTCAAGCTCCGTGACCTTTATAAAAAAGACGACCTCCCAAAGGCGTTTTTTGAACAGGCCATAGAAGATCGTCTGAACCAGATGCGCTATTAAACTGATAGTGTTATTTATTGTTTTTGTCGTTTAGCGTCATGTGTTATTGAATTCTGTTAAAGATAATCTTTAACATTAAGTTTTTCGTCTGTCTTTTGTTCTTCATCAGTTATCCCCGGAACAAGTTCCGTTGTATATGTCTCTCCCGAATCGGGATCGATATAATAGCGGATCTCGGCTCCCGTGTAGGATCTGTACAGTACAACTATCTCTCCGGAATCGTTTACTGATGCGTCCCAGTAGATCGTATATTCATCGGATTTGCTCATAGCCTCAAGATCCGGATTATTTTTAAAGCAGTATTTCTTTATCGCTTCAATCGCCTGATCCTTTGTGATCTTTTCCGTGTCGCTGCTCATATTTGCAGCAGCCTGTGCGATCTTTCCGTTTTTTTCGACTTGTATTACAGCCGGACTCCAGTCACCCGCAAATTCTCCCTCGCCGGTAAGGACTCTTATATTCGATGGATCTGTCGGGATATAGACCGGTGTGTATCCTTCACCGTTGATGTCATAGTCTTTCCGGCTTGCCCACTCAAGACATCCCCTTATGGAATCGGCTGCCGTTATCTCATGTCTTGCAATAACATATGTATTTATATAGGATTGATCATACTCGTCATGATTTTCAATAACAGCTGTTTCTCCACCCCTGTGTATCAGGAATATGTTATAAAAATCAGTTCCGCCCGGCATTGTGGTCGGCGCGTTCTTAATGTCACCGTTACTGCTCAGATACAGGCCGGAAAGATAGAATTCATCATTTTCTGCTTTGTAATCAAACAGTTCGGATGCCTTCACGTATGACGGCACACCGCTGTCGTTTATATCGACATATGATCCGACGTATCCGGGTATCTGTATGATATACTCGTTCTTTGCACTGTCCCTGAATTCATCGGTAAAGATCTTCTTATCAGTGTCTTCCGAAAACTGTATCGTGGCTGTTTCCGCAAACGGAGCCTTCATATACGCCTGAAGATAACATGTTACGCCATACGGATCGAGCGTCCAGGCAAGCTCACCTGAGCTTATATACCCTTTCAGATCTTTCTTAAACTCCTCTTTATCGGTTCCAATCTCAGTGGAATAATACAGCTTGAGCTTATTTGCAATGCTTTCATACATCTTTTCGCCGAGAAGATCAAAAAATGCATCCTCATTGGCAACAACATCGGAAAGAGCGATCTCTTTACCGCCGTCGACATAGTAAGAATGCGCCATATACTCCGTATAAGCGCCGTCATCAAACAGCCCTTCCGAACAGTATTCGGTCACAAAGCTTAAATACTTCTCATCGGATCTTCGAAGATACACCTTCCAGCTGTCATCAATGGTCACGAGTCCGTTTTCCTCAATGCTTTTCAGGTCTTTGTCCCACTGTTCCTTTTTCTTGGAAAACATCTCATCCCTTGCAGCTTCAAGAGATGCGGCAAGCTCCGCATTTGATTTTTTGCTCTCCCCGTCAAGCATAATATATGTGAAATGCTGTTTGATCGCGGGTTTATCATCTCTCCATTCATAAGCCTTCTCGCGAAACAGCAGAAGGTTGGGAACTCTTTTGGGGACTTCCTCTTTTGCTTCAGGCTCTTTTGCTTCAGGCTCTTTTACTTCGGTCTCTTTCTGTTCGGCTGTTGCAGCCGTCTCCTCATTAACCTTATCCGCAACGGCTACCGTTGCACTTTTTCCGCAGCCTGCAAGAAGCGCGGCGCTTATAAGGGCAATAAAAAGGGTTGGTTTACACTTTGCTGCATCTGTCATTCTCTGGTCTTCGCCCCCATATCCTTCAGCTCCTGTTTTCGCTGATACATCATATTATCGGCCCTTTCAAATACATCATGGATCTGTCCATCTTCCTCCTTTAATACGGAATGTCCGATCGCGATCACTACCCCGCCGTTTTTGATGTTTTTCTCTATCTCTGTGTTGATCAAAACAAGCGTTTCTTCCATTGTGTCATAACCCTTATCATGAAGGATCACAACAAACTCGTCACCGCCGATCCTGAAGACAGCTCCGTGTACAAAATGCTCACACAGGAGATTACATGCTTCTTTTATCAGCTGATCCCCGGCCGCATGTCCCTGCGTATCATTGACATACTTCAGGCCGTTGATATCACATACCAGCACCGCAATCCTGCTCTTTAGCTCACCCTCACGTATCATAGTGTTCAGGTTACTCTCATACTCGGAATAAGCATGTTTATTCCTTACACCTGTCATGGAATCGGTGTTAGCCATACTCTGAAACAGCCTGCTGCTCTCCTTTTCGGTTTCAAGCCTGGCTCTTGATATCCTTCGTGACTGATGCAAAAGGGCTATTGCAAGGAGTACCATGGAAAGAAGAGTGACTATGATCAGTATCCGGCTGACAAGTTGATTGTTCTCGCTTATCTCACGGAACTGTTCATGTATAACACTGTCCTGGATGAGAACAGCTATCATCCACCCTGTGTTGGAAACCGGTGCATAGCAGAGTGTCTCCTGCGCGCCGTCCGAAACAATTGTCAGACTTCCCTCATTTCCCTGTTCAAAATCCAATGATAACTTTTCCCATTCGGGAGCTGAAACAAAGCCTTTGGCGCACTCGAGCAGATTGTCTTTTTCATCGACCGGTCCAAGATCGGTATCGGACAGGTTGCCGCCATTCCTCGTATAAAGAGCAAAACGTGTACTGCCTTGATCCTCAAGTAACAAAAGATTGCTGATATCTTTTATGTCTATCAAAACGAAACAGGCCTTAAACGGTTTTCCCATGATCTCAAGTCCGTCAGCCGGTATGGCAAGGCACAATTGTTTGGATGAACCATACATATAGACAGTGTTGATTACCTTTTCGTTCAGTTTGTCCGAAGAGAGAAAATCGTATCGGCTTCCGCCCATATACGTCGTATACTGGGTATACACGATGTTGTTCTCATCTACAAGCGCGAACCGGTTAAGGGAGAGCAGTGTTTTGATCTGCCCGAGCATATTTCTGAGTTCCTCCTGTGATCTGATATCTTCATCCCCGATAACAGTAAGGGCCGTGTTCATGTGCTCGAAATTATTATCTATCAGATTTTCGATGGTACTCGCTCTCTGATCAGCCATGGCCTCAAGGTAGAACGAGCTTACTGCAGAAACCGCTTCATCCGTTGTCGATATGCTTTTTTGTGATGCCCATATCGTGCTGAACGCCAGTATGACCATCACCAATACGCTGCCTATGACAGCCGTATATACTAATCTTTTATCATTTATGTCTTTATTATTTGTCATAATATATCACCGTAAAGCAGTTCAAACATCGATGCCGCATCTTCCTGATAGATTATTGTAGTGATCTCATTCGTTTTTTCCGGATACAGGTCGCCCGGCTGTTTGCCGTCAGCAATCTTTACTGCCACCTGAAGCGTATCAAATCCGATGGAAAAACAATCCTGAACTCCCAGACAGTATATCTTGCCATCATTCAAATATCGCAGGGCTTCCTTGTCATGATCCATCCCGACAATTATCGTATCACTTCCTCTTTCGGATATCGCCCTTGCGGCCCCGACAGGATTGCTCATATTACAGCAGATTATCCCATCCAGCCCGGGATTATCATCCAGGATGTCCAAAGTAAGATTGTATGCATTTTCAACGGAATCCATGTCATATTCAACAGCTACGATTTCCATGTCCGGATACTTTGCAACAGTATCCTTTGCACCACGTGCCCTGTCTTCATGGCAAGGTGCTCCTTTGCTTCCGACAAGTATGGCTACCTTTCCCCTGTAATCAAGCTTTTCACACAAGGCCTGTGTAAGATCTGCACCGTCCTGATAGTTATGGGTGTTACCGACATAGGCGATCCTTTTGCATCCTTTAGCTGCATCCGAACTTGAAAAAGTCATCACCTTAAAACCCTCGTCTACCATCTCATCAAGAACAGGCGAAATGATCTTTTCATCCGCTACATCAACGCCTATAAGATCGTAATCCTCTTTTTTTACCTGAGCGAGCCTTTCTTTCTGATCTTCGGCAGATGCAGTCTCAGGCGCCAAATACTCATATGATACAGTAATCCCTTTTTCAAGGAATTGTCTCTGCGCTTCCTCCATGCCAAGTGCTACCGCATCCCACCACGGATGAACTATCTTATAAGTGAAATAGAAATTATAGCTGGTCTTCTCCGGTTCATAAGAATCGAGTTTATGTGAAAAATTGACTGCACTGTTGACCGTAGACGATGTTTCTGCCTTCTCATAATGAACCGTTTGATCAACTCCATCCCCGGAGCAACCGGTGAGAGTAATTGCAAGAATTATTGACACGGATAACGCAAACACATTTCCTCTTGACTTCTTCACACAAAAAAGCATGGACTCTACTCCTTCACATAGAGACATTGATCTCTTTTTATCCTATAAATAATAACACATTTGATTTATACAATAAAGATTCACAAATGCCGTATACTATATCAGGTATTGTCGCTATTAGTGAAATACTGTAAAATAGTTATGTATACCGCTGTTCTCAAAGATAAGAGTATGTTTTCAGGAGGGAGAAATGCAGTCGGATTTAATCATAAAAGAGAATGAGCTTATCGATCCGTCGGACTATCCGGAGGATCAGCGAGAGCTTGTAGAGGATTTTAATTCACGCATACGTCGTCTGACGGGTATCATTACCGGGATTGGCAAAGAATACCATACAATCTGGGTGATCAACGCCAATACCAGGAAGATGTATCTGTACCGTTCAACCGGAGAGAATACAAATCGTTATGCGGTTGAACTGGGATTGCGCTTTGACAACTACGACCGTTTTATCGAGGAATACGTGAACAGATGCGTCGTAAACAGCATTGACAGCATCCTGAGAGATACGAAACTGGATGTCGTGTTCTCACGTATCAAGAACGGAGAACTGTTTTCGCTTGATTATATGCGCCTGGACGATGACGGAAATATGTCCTATCATCAGATGGCTTTTGCGCTGGCCGGACAGCCCGGAGAAACGGATAATTTCATTCTGGCTTTCAGGGATATCGACAGATCCATTCGCAAGCATATTTCCGATAAACGTTATTTAAGAGAACAGCTGGATATCGTGGAGACATTGAGCCGCGATTACTACAATATCTTCAAGATCAATCCTCAAACGGGCGGTGTGGTGATACTGAAGCTTGACGGTTATGTCACAAAAGGTATGGAGGGTGCGGGCGACAAGATCTATCCCTACGATGTGCTCTACAAACAGTACGTGAAGGATCGTGTGTATTCCGAGGATCAGGAATGGATGTATGATGCCATATCTCTTTCCACGGTCAACCAAAAGCTTTCAGACAGTTCTGAGTATGTTTCCAGTTACCGTGTTATGGACAACGGCGAGGTACATTACTATCAGTTTACGTATATCCTGATCAATGCAAATATACCGGGCAGCGATATGCTGGCCGCATTTAAGAACGTAGACGACATCGTGGCCTCGGCCAAAGAGCGTCAGAATCTCGAGATCCTGGCCAGTACCGATATCATGACGGGTATTCTGAACCGCGGCAGTGGCGAGCGCAAAGTGATCGACGCCATGGCAAACGGCAAGCCGGGAATGCTCTGCATCCTGGATGTTGACAATTTCAAGGATACCAACGATGACTATGGCCATAATGTCGGCGACAAGGTGCTGCGCGGTATTGCGGATGTGTTAAAGCGTACCTTCCGGGATGAGGATATCATCTTTCGCCTGGGCGGTGATGAGTATGCCTTTTATGTTATGAACCTGAATGACGAAGAAGCCGGTAAAGCCGTAATGGACCGCGTCTTTAACGAGATCGCCGGGCTGGATGTTCCGGAACTTGGAACAACAGACATCTGCGTCAGTGCAGGTGCCGCGTTCTTCAAAGAAGGCGATAAACGCTCCTTCGAAGAGCTTTATAAACTTGCCGACAGCGGTGTATATGAGAGTAAAAAGATCGAAGGAAGCGCACTGAATATAGCTGCGATATAGGACATCTCAGAATGATATCAGCGTCCACTCTATCTCCTCACACCTGTTGTGGTAACCGTTCATCTTATCGCGAAACTCTGTCTCTGAGATACTGAGTTCTTCAGCGTCTTTGTCAATCTTGTATTCGCCCGTCAGCTCAAACGGCATTCCTCCGTTTTCTATCATATTACCGGTAAACTCAAATGAATCGTCATGATAATTGCATCCGCCTGCTGCATAGAAGACCTCCTGAGCGGGATCTTTCCTGTACAGCCTTCTCTTCCGTTTTTTTCGGCGTCTCCTTAATGGTGCTGTCGGAATTACCTGAACAGCCTGCAAGAAGCGCGGCGCTAATAATGGCGATCAAAAGAATTGGTTTACATAAAATCCTATGTTTCAAAATGTCCTCCATGATCATTTATCGATCTTCTCTGCTTCCGTTTCAACCCACGCAGGCTTGAAACCGCTCTTAATGGCGATATTCTGTGAATGGATATTGGCGGCTCCGGTACCGTAAAACGGAATATCACCCATCTCAATGATCTTGTTTTTCAGAAGAGTTACCAGATATGTACCGATCCCCTTTGACCGATACTCGGGCATAACATCGATTCCTATCTGCTGCCAGTGAGGTCCATCCTCTGAACAGCCTGCCATTCCCATGATTTTCTCCCCATCCAAGGCCATGACAACGATCCTGTCAGGCCGAAGCGGACAGCGCTCGGGGTATGCTATCGCGTTGGGAAAACGCTTATCGCCGTAGAACCGGCTGATCTCCTCATCATAAAGCCACTTCACCGGGAAGCGCTCCTCCACGTTTACGTTACTGCACGGAAGGAACATATGGTGGGTCGGGTTCAGTTTATATCCATATTTACTCAGCTCTTCTTTTATCGCCGGAAGCGTCTCAAACTCAAACAGGTGATGCCCCTCCGCATCCTTGATCAGTTCGCGCAGGAACTCATGCAGGCATTCATCTGCCATAAAAACAGAACTGAATCCAAGAGTAGCCATCTGCAGGAACGGCTTATCATTACTGTAGAGCCTTCTCCCTTCATTCATTGCCGGGGAAGTGATGAAATTCCCCTTTTCGAGAAAATCGGACGGGCTGCAGTTGAATTCAATTGCCAGCTGTTTCAATAGTTTTTCGTAGTATTCTCCGAACATGATCCTCGTCCCTATTCTTTAATTTTACAAAAAATCATACAGATGAGATTATACCACATTCCATTGCTGTCCTGTTCAGGATGAATGACGAAGGTTTTCTTTCAAGCACAGAAAAACCTCCCCGGATCACTCCGGGGAGGCATGGGAGGTTATATGAAAAAGTTTATCGTCTAAGATTTTATTTTGTGAAGGTGTACTCCAGATCACTTTCCGGTGCATAGAGCCTTCCACCATCCATTGCTACATAATAGTACCATCCTTCGTGGTATTCCTTTCCAACTACAACTCCGATTCCTAAATCCGGTTCCGATTTGGACATTACCCAGTCGCCTTCTTTAAACTGTGATCCGCCAATAAGTCCTGCAAGTATGCTACCACCGTTTACCATATTCAGTTCTTCTTCTCTGATTGCTAACATTTTTTTGTCCTCCTTCTCCGGGCTACCGGTCCGGTTCCTTTTCTTGATTATGTTATAAGACTTCGACCGTCACACGAGTGTCACACAGAAAAAGGCGCTCCCGAAAGAGCGCCTGTGTAATATTTTGTTCGTTACTGTCTTGCGAGAAACTCTGCCGGAGTAAATGCCATGATCTCACTTTTCTTGAAATCTCTCACATTTCTTGTAATGATATGATCGGCATGAATCCTCTTCGCTGTAGCCGACTGGATGGCATCCTCAAAGTCATCCCACTGCATTTGCGCAGCCGCGATTATATCTGATGCGTTCAGATCCTCAAATGTAAATATCAATGACAGCTTCTTCTGTACTTCGTTTATCTTTTCTGCATCCAATTCCCTTCTCATGACATATACCAAATTGGCAAACGTCAAAGCCGACACGGATCCGTCAACTAAATCCGTCTCACACATCTTCCAAATTCGGGCAGAGTCTTTATAATAAGGCTCCCTTTTCTGAAGAACATCCAAGATGATGTTCCCGTCAATCAACAACTTCATATTTCTCTCTCAGTCTTTCTTTCTTTGCATGATCTATATCCGTATCACCCTTGAGGATTCCTGTAAGCGAATCAGTCAAATATGATACGGCCGCAGCTCTGGGGATGAAGCGTCCCACTTCCTTACCGTTTCTTGTAACGATAACCTCGTTGCCGCCCTGCACAAGAGCAAGATACCTGCCAAAATTATTCTGCATCTCCGTTGCCGTAGCAGTTTCTGTAGTCCCTATCATAATATCACCCCACTTTCATATTAGCTAATTCCATTATAGCAAATTTTAGCTAAAACACAAGTCTTCTTAACCCGGTAGACCACAAATATTCCGTAAAGTGAATTTATAATTTCTATCGCTTGGTTTACATAACTATATGGAGTAGAAACTACTCTTGCACAGGGGAATTAAAACTATATAAGATTGTGTCGGTTATCTGTCCGCCAAGAAAGGAGTCCCTATGAGTAAAAATAAAAAGGGAAACGGACATCACCACCTGACACTGTCAGACAGGGTATACATAGAATCAGAACTGAATATAGGAAGTACATTCAAGAGTATACGCTCGTCCAATCCCATACCAGTAATATTTACAAATCCGTGTCAGTATCAACCGTGGCTCAAATAAGTCTCAAAAATCTCCTTCCAGCCATTCAGCTGCATCTATTATCCGGATTCCTATTCCCCATTTTTAATATAATTTGTTTTTGGGGAATAAATTTTGCTTGTGCCATACCTTTTACCATCATAGCATTATATTAATTCTTAGTCATCTATCCCGGCAGCCTTTATTCTTGCTGCAAGTGCTTCAAAATACTCCTCTATATTTTCTCTGTATAAATACTCCTCCTCAACCTGATGCCCCATTAACAGCCTCCTGTACGTTTGTTATCAACAATCCTCTGTTAAGAAATGACGGGATTGCCTTCTGGATTTCCTCCTTGAGCACGCCCTTATTACCATACTTAAAATACATAAGATATGTATACGGATCCAGAACAAGATCGTTTGTTCTGCGCGTATTATATCGTTCTATCCCGTTGATATAATCCAAAAATCCTCCTAAATAGCGCTTATTTATACCACGATACTTGGAGACATCATACTTCCTGATAAACTCTTCCGACCCCATTGTCTTATAATCATGTGCTACCATTGACATGAAGAGCGTATAATTCTCATAATCGACATTCTTAACCGGCCTATACGTTCTGTGAATACCCAGAAGCTTTGCATAGCTCTCCGCTCTCATCTGTAAATCACGAGCCCTCTGCTCCAATGCCCTTCGTTCCTCGATCATGACCTTCATATCGGGCACACGGTCGGCATGGATATATTCACTTCTTACATGCTTACCCTCCCTATATTGAAGATAATAATATTCACCACCCTTTATTGTTCTCTTACGGAGACAGCCTTTGTGGTATTCCTCCAGTTTTTCGTGAATCTTCGATAATTCCGCATCGATCGAATTGTAATCGTTAAGGCAATTGTTCATTTCGCAACACCTGTATATTATTTTCTATATCTGTAGGGTAATTATATACTAATGTGGGTTAATAGTCTATACCTTATCAAATATTTAGCTGAGTCTATTTTTTCGGGCTTTATCGGTCTTTTTCGGAAAATCTCCATATGGAAGATGTAAAAACCCAGGAAAGCAAAAAAAGAGACCAGACCTTTAAGATCCGGCTTCTTTCTAAGGGAGGTTTATGAAAAAGTCTTAGCTCTTGTTCTTTACAAGCATATAGTACCAAACGTTTCGTCACAGGAATGTCACACTTCAAAAATCTATGATAAAATAACGAAAGATATGAATCTGTTTGAAATCTTCGTAAAACTGACACACATGCACATAAGAGGGCTCTGGGAAGAGACGACAGCAACCTTTACCGGGAAAACAAGGAAAGCCACGGTAATGAGAGTCGAGGCAGATTACGACGCTTATGAAATATCATACTTTGCCGATGAGAAAAAGATCTACAGCTGGCACACATTCCACCCACTGCCCGATCCCGACCCTGAGAGCCTTATCGGTACGAAAATAAGGATCAGGTACAAAAAGAACAAACCTCGCGATTTTGAGATAATACCACAGGAGACATATGACTGATATTCTCATTTGAAACGGATCCTGAAGATAAAGATTGATAATTTCAACCACCAACCGAATCACCTCCTTGCAAAAGAAAAGGGCGGGCATCTTGCTCGTCCAATTTTGATATGATCCTTAACTTTTTTACGCCTCATCCCGGTAATAATGATCCAGATTTTTACCGAAAAGTGCATTGACCGTACTGGTCGCTATCTTGCTGATTGCTTGAAAATCTAGCAAAACCAACACTTCTGCCCTGTTTCAATCTTACAGATGGCGCAATTTCCTTTTTGGCATCTCTTTTTCCATTTCAGCATTTTATATTTCATATTTGGTATATTCTTTGTAACTGAGTCAGCGCCCCTCGATTCCGCTTCGCTTCATCTCGGGGTTGTTGCTTCGCAACACTCCCGTCCATAAAAATACCCCGGGAAACACAAGCGCTTCCCGGGGTATCCTTATGTCCGTTCCCGCTGACTCAGCTTATCAACCTATCAACCAATCGTACAGTTCCTGATATTTCAGTGCGCTGACCTGCCAGCTGAAGTCTGCAGCCATGGCGCGGTCGACCATCTTATTCCATTCACGTTTCTTGTCGTAGTAGATACGCTCCGCGTTTCTGATGCATCCGAGCATCTCGTGAGCGTTGTAGTTCGTGAACGAGAATCCGGTTCCGGTGCTCTCGTATTCATTGTAAGGCTCAACGGTATCCTTAAGTCCGCCCGTTTCACGGACGATAGGAAGTGTTCCGTAGTGGAGAGCCATGAGCTGTGACAGGCCGCACGGCTCAAACAGCGACGGCATCAGGAATGCGTCTGCTGCGGCGTATATCTTGTGCGAGAGCGCCTCTGAATAATAAATGTTTGCCGATACCTTGTTCGCATACTTCCAGTCGAAATGCCTGAACATGTTCTCGTAACGCTCTTCTCCGGTACCGAGAATGACTATCTGAACGTTATCCTGGCACAGTTCGTCCATGACGTATGCGATAAGGTCAAATCCCTTCTGGTCGGTCAGACGGCTGACAATACCGATCATCATCTTCTTCTCGTCCTTATCAAGGCCGAGCTCTTCCTGAAGTGCGAGCTTGTTCTTGACCTTTTCCTTGCGGAAATCCTTGGCGTTATAAGGCTTGACTATAAACTTGTCGGTCATCGGATTGTATTCGTCGTAATCGATACCGTTAACGATACCGCGAAGGTCGTTTGCGCGGGCTCTAAGCAGTCCGTCAAGTCCTTCACCGTAGAACGGCATCTTGATCTCTTCAGCATAAGTATATGATACTGTCGTGATAGCATCCGCAAATACAAGGCCGCCCTTTAACAGGTTTCCGTCCTTATATGCTTCAAGCTTGTCAGGCGTAAAGAAATACCCTGGAAGTCCGGACAGCGTCCTTACCGTCTCAACGTCCCATACACCCTGGAATTTCAGGTTGTGTATAGTCATGACCGATTTCATGTTGCGGAAGAACTCTCCGTCATGAAAACGCTCTTTTAAGAACACGGGGATCAGTCCTGTCTGCCAGTCGTGGCAGTGCACGATATCGGGCTGGAAACCAACGACCGGAAGGACCGAAAGCACAGCTTTCGAAAAGAAGATGAACTTCTCAAGATCCCACAGAAGATCGCCGTACGGCTTTGCACCCGAAAAATAGAATTCGTTATCGACAAAATAGAATATCACGCCGTCGTATTCCATCTTGAACACTCCGACATACTTGTTGTCATTTCCTATATCCATGTAGAATGAGTCGATATACTCCATCTTTTCCGTGTATTCCCTTGACATGCAAAGATACTTGGGAATGATGACACGGACATCAAAATACTTTTTATCAAAGCATTTGGGCAGAGAGCCCACAACATCGGCAAGCCCGCCCGTCTTGATAAAGGGGACACACTCAGATGCGGCAAACAATATCTTCTTCATCAGCTACCTCCTGCAGTAATCTGCTCAGTTGCTTCCTGACGTGCTTCCAAGATATGCAGCACGTACCTTCTCGTCCTCCAAAAGTTCCTTACCGGTTCCTTCCATGCGGATCTTTCCGTTCTCTAAAACATAGGCTCTGTCAGCTACATGAAGAGCCATATTTGCATTCTGTTCGATCAGAAGCACTGTCGTTCCCGCTTCATTGATCCTTCTGATTATCTTGAATATTTCCTGCACAACGATAGGTGCAAGACCAAGTGACGGCTCATCCATCATCAGAAGCTTGGGACGTCCCATAAGAGCGCGTCCGACCGCGAGCATCTGCTGCTCACCGCCCGAGAGTGTACCGCCCTCCTGCCACGAACGCTCTTTAAGCCTCGGGAAATATCCGTACACCATCTCGATGTCCTTCTCGAGATCGTCTTTTCTGAGATATGCACCTATCTTGAGGTTCTCGATAACGGTCAGGTTCGGGAATATACGTCTTCCCTCAGGTACCATCATCAGACCCTTTGACACGATCTGTGTCGGGTCCTTTCCTGTTATGTCCTCACCGTCGAATATGATATTTCCTTCGGCAGGCTTTACAAGTCCCGATATCGTACGAAGTGTCGAACTCTTTCCGGCACCGTTTGCTCCGATAAGAGTGACTATCTCGCCCGCATGGACATCCAGGTCTATGCCTCTGACAGCTTCAATACCGCCGTATTTTACCTTCAGTTCTTTGATCTGTAAAAGCGTATCGCTCATATCTATTCCTCATCTCCGACACCGAGATATGCCTCGATGACACGGTGGTTGTTCTGAACTTCCTCGGGGACACCTCTTGCGATCTCGCTGCCGAAATCGATGACGTAAATGTAATCCGAAACATTCATTACAAGATCCATATGATGTTCGATCAGAAATACCGTAAGATCGTACTTTTCGCGTATCTGTCTGACAAAGTCTGCAAGCATCGACGTCTCAAGAGGATTCATGCCCGCTGCCGGCTCATCAAGCAGAAGAAGTGAAGGGTGTGTGGCAAGCGCTCTTGCTATCTCAAGGCGTCGCTGCAGTCCGTAGGGAAGGCTTACAGCCAGTTCATCCTTGTATGTCTCAAGGTCCTGCTCAACGAGAAGTTCCATAGTCTCGTCACGCATCCTCTTCTCTTCAGCAAGATTCCTGCGAAACGTTGCGGAGAAGACATTCTGTTTTGCATGCTGGTGCTTTGCGATAAGAACGTTCTCAAACACCGTCATGCTCTTCCATAGCCTGATGTTCTGGAAAGTACGCGCTATTCCAAGTCCCGTTATCTCATCGGGAGTCGGAGCGAGTATCTGCTCCTTTGCAAATTTGTCGGCATGTTCGCCTTTATATGTCTTGAGTGATTTTCCCGTAGGGTGATTGCGTACCATGGGCTTGCCCATGAACTCTATAAGGCCGTTGGTCGGCTGGTATACGCCTGTTATGCAGTTAAATGCGGTCGTCTTGCCGGCACCGTTGGGTCCGATAAGAGCGATTATCTTGTGTTCGGGAACCTCAAGAGAAAGGTTGTTGACCGATACTACACCACCGAACTGCATTGTCACGTTTTCAAGTCTGAGTGCATTTCCCATGTCTTATGATCTCCTTTCCGATCTTTTGGAGATCTTTTTCAGAAGGCCGCCGATGTTTATCTCGCGGTTACCCATGATACCCTGCGAGAAGAAAAGCACGATGACCATGATAACGATCGAGAACACGACCATTCTGAAGCCGTTTCTGAGAAGCGGCACCTGGAAGCTTCCGAGATACTGTTCGCTGTCAAGGAATCTGAGCCACCATTCGGAGCATGCAACGTAAAGGAATGTTGCTATAACGCTTCCGCTGACCGACCCTATTCCGCCGATAACAACGATCAGAAGAATCTCATATGTCATGACCGACGTGAATGCCTTTGCCTGTGCATTTGCAACATACATCGCAAACAGTGCACCGCCTACGCCGGCAAAGAAACTCGAAATCACGAACGACATCATCTTGTGTTTGAAAAGACTCACACCCATTGCCTCGGCCGCTATCTCATCGTCACGGATAGACTTGAAAGCGCGTCCGTATGATGAATTGATCAGCAGAACGATCACGAGAATGCAGAGTGCCGAGATAAGGAACGGAACAAAAGTCGAGAGGCGGAGAACCGTTTCCCCCGATCCGTTCGTTATGTTGAAGTTTGAAAACGTCGGGAAACCTTTGATCATGTTCGCGCCGTTTGTTACCTTTCCAAGCTTCTGCCACTGGAAGATCGCACGGAGTATTTCCGCAAATCCCAAAGTCGCTATTGCCAGGTAGTCACTTTTCAGCCTGAGCACGGGAATACCGATGAGATATGAAAAAAATCCTGCCACGCATCCGGCAAGTATGAGCGCGATAAGGCATGCAAGGATCATTGCGATCGCACCGCCTGCGCCACCCGATCCGAATATTCCCTCAAACATATCCAAAAGGGAAAAATCAAAAGCGCAGCCTCCGAACAGATAATAGACCTGTTCTTTCTGCACAGCGGGGACCATCAGTATCGCATATGTGTATGCCCCCAGAAGCATGAATCCCGCCTGTCCGAGCGAGAACAGTCCGGTAAATCCGTTAAGCAGGTTCATCGATACGGCAACGAGTGAATACACAGCGGCCTTCTTCAGAACCGTGAACAGCGGACTTGTCGGCTGGAACACCTGCGGCAGGTTCGGAATGAACGCAGACAGGTTCTCAAGCAGTATGACAAGCAGTAATAATATGGCTATCCCGATAAACACCGGGAATGATTTTCGACTCTGTTTCATTATCTACACCTTATCCGTAGCAGCCTCACCGAAGAGACCCTGCGGTTTGAATATCAGGATTATTATCAGAAGCGCAAACGTGAATGCATCCGAGAAGACGGAAACATCCCACGCAGACGGAAGACCTTTTATGATGGTCTCGCAGATTCCTATAAGGAACGCTCCTATCACCGCTCCGGGTATCGAACCAATTCCGCCGAATACCGCCGCAACGAAGGCTTTCAGTCCGGGCATTGCACCGGCTGTCGGCGTGATCGCGGGATAGTTTGTGAAGAACAGGACCGAACCTACTGCGGCAAGCGCGGATCCGATTATGAACGTTACCGAGATAACGCTGTTGATCTTGATTCCCATGAGACGGCTTGTCTCAAAATCCTTGGATACGGCTCTCATGGCCATACCGACTTTGGTACGATTGATAAGCATCGTAAGTGCGAATACGAGAAGCAGCACAAGGAACGGGGTTACGATAACTACCCATTTTGTCTGTGTTCCCGCTACGTTAACCGTGTCCGATAAAAAGGGGATCACGGGATATGTCATCGGCTGTCCTCCGGTAATGTAGGTGGCGGTATTCTGAAGCAGATAACTGACACCGATCGCCGATATCATGACCGACATTCTCGGTGCGCTTCTAAGCGGCTTGTACGCCGCGCGCTCGATCGTGAACCCGAGCACTACAGTCAGGATTAGGACGAGCGGTATCGATACGGAAAACGGCATGGTCGCGGTAAAGTATATTCCCATAAGTCCGGCTACCATGAACACATCACCGTGAGCAAAGTTGATCAGGCGAAGAATTCCGTATACGAGTGTATATCCGATTGCTATCAGTGCGTATTGCCCGCCTACCGATATTCCGGAGAGCAATACCGAAATGACATATTCCATAAGATCTATCCTTTATTATCGATCATTCTTATTTGTTGCCCGAACCGGTCTGGACCTTCTCAAATGCCCACTCACCTGTTGCGGTATCAGCTGTCTTGATGTAAGCAGTATCTCTTACTGCATCACCGCTCTCATCAAATGCGATGGAACCTGAAACGCCGTCCCACTTAACGCCCGGGATAGCTGCCTTGATGGCACCCTTGTCGCCCGAGCCTGCTGCCTTGATAGCCTCAAGTGCAACATAGTATGCATCGTAACCCATTGCAGTAACTGCTGAGATCGTGTCGTTTCCGCCGTTTGCTGTAAGTGCATCGGAATTGCCGTTGATGTAATCCTTGATGCCCTTATCAAACGTGTCCGAACCACCCTCCTGATAGAAGGTTGAAACGTAAAGCTGAAGGTTTGTTCCCTTTGTTGCTTCAAGAACCATGTTGTCATCAAGTGTATCCGATCCGAGGAAAGGAATACCTATGTCAAGTGAAGCTGCCTGCTCCATGATCTGCTTTGCGTAAGCGATCGAAACAGGTGTGAAGATAACGTCAGCGCCCTCACTCTTAGCCTTGTTGAGGTAAGATGTGAAGTCTGAGTTGTTTGTCGGGAACGAGTCAGTGATGACCTCGCCGCCTGCTGCTTCAAACACCTGCTTGAAGAATACGCACAGACCCTGGTCATATTCGTTACCGTTCTCACCGAGGCAGTATGCCTTCTTTGCAGAGAACTTCTCCATTGCGAAGTTTGCAAGAACGTCTGCCTGGAAGTTATCAAGGAAACATATTCTGAAGTAGTAATCGTTACCTGCCGTAACGTTGGGGTTCGTACATGTTACACCGATAGCTGCAAGTCCTGCTTCCTCAAACTTGGGGCCGCCTGCCATCGATACGCCCGAACCATATGATCCGAGAACAAGTGAAACGTCCTTTCCGACAAGCTCTGAAGCTGCCGAAGGAGCCTTGTCTGCTGATGAACCGTTATCAGCCATAACAAGCTCAACGTTGTATGTCTTGCCGCCTACTTCCACGGTGGGAGTCTCTGAATTTGCATACTGCATTCCGAGGATCTCCTTCTTTCCGCCCGATGCGGAGTCACCTGTTGAAGGCTCAAAAACACCGATCCTGATAGTGTCGCCCGATGCTCCTGATGAAGCCGGTGCACTGCCTGCTGCGCCGCCGCAGGCCGTAAGGGAAGCGACAACTGCAACGCTCATTACCAAAGAAACAATCTTTTTCATAATCTTCCTCCTTTGAAAAATGTATAAACACCTATGGAATTATAAAGGTTTTCGATAAAAAAATCAAGAAAAACAAGGGGTTTTCAGCCGCGTTTTACGGGCTTACTCTCTCGATGTCATAAGAGTTGGCGTAAGAATCCACAACATTCTTTTTGACCCTTGCCGAATAGTACGACACGCTCAGAAGCTGTGGGGATGAAAAATCATATGAAAAGCTTCCGTCGCTGTTCTTTATGATATCCGAAAAGCGCACGGCACCGTATGCGGTACAGCTGACACCGTCGGCCTGGGAAAGCTTTACATCATAGATAATGTCAAGATCGTTATATGCAAGACCGATATCTCCCGCCTTTTCCGGGAATACGGACTTGAAGTATGAGCTCACATAGTTGGGTGTCCCGTATGAGAATGTTGCCTGCTTGTTGATATACACGGGAACGAGATTCGCCTCACAGAATATCCTCACACCGTATTCATTCGCATCGGTAAAAGCCTTCTTTCCGGCCTCGACAGCCTCGCGTATGATTTTTGCGGGAAGTTCGGATGCGTTTGAGATATATGCCGCATCGGATGTGACCGTGTATTCCATTATGCACTCTTCCTCCGGCTTGTTGACCGTATATCCTGTCTCGCGGCACATCTCATCGGTGTATTTGGCGTGAATGCGCAGTATATCACCCTCAGAGTAGTACTCTTTGGCATCCACTATCTCAAATATCATCTTTTGTACAAGGGGATTTTTGCTCGTGTTCTGAAGTGCGACCGTGATCGCCGGTGATATTCCCGTAAATGAAACGTCAAGTCCCGAGAATACGTCATCAACCGATATCCGTATCGCCTCAAACAGGCCGGATACCGTTGTCTCGGAACTCTTTTTTGTGATGTCTATCTTGAGCTTTTTGGCAAGTGCCTCATCGCATGAAGCGACTATGTTTATCGTGTCCCCGTTTGACAGCTCCGTGCTCCTCGGAAGCGAGAACGAAAGGCTCTGTCTGAACTTTGCATAGTCTCCGTCGTCGATCTCTTCTGCCGCAAACCATGAACTGTCATGCTCCTCCTTAAGGGAGGACATCAGTTTGTCAACCTCCTCATCATTAACGGTAACCGTTGCAACACCGTCATTGTTGAAGCCTTCATACTCGATAGTTGCAAGGCTTGTCAGATCGACCGATTCAAACGGGAGTGAATTATACGCGTACAATACGATAAAAGCACAGAGAATGAAAATAAGTGCAAAGATCAGGACCATGATCCTTCTCCTGCGTCGTCTCCTGACTGCTGCTCTAAGTTTTCTGTTTCTTCTTAAGTTCTTCTGCATTTACTCTGACTGCGTCCGTGATCGACTCACCCGCGAGCATCCTTGCGAGTTCGTCTACAGAACCTTCATATGAGAGCGGCTTAACGGACGTGCTCGTATGAGTGCCGTCCGATGATTTTTCAATAAGAAAATGTGTCGTCGCGTGGCTTGCTATCTGCGGCAGATGCGTTACCGCGATGACCTGATGTCTCTTTGCGATCTCGGACATACGGTCTGCCACGAGCTGCGCGGTCATGCCGCTGATCCCCGTATCGATCTCATCAAAGATCAGTGTGCCTATATTGTCGCGTTTTGCAAGGACTGACTTGAGCGCGAGCATTATCCTTGACAGCTCACCGCCCGATGCAACGTTTGTGAGCGGCTTCAAGTCTTCTCCGGGGTTTGTCGATATGACAAACTCAACATCATCGATACCGTCGCGCGTTATGGCATCCGGATCGGAGTTTATCACGATATCAAATCTCGCATCAAGGAAGTTAAGGCTTGAAAGTGCTTCCTCGATATCCTTTTTCAGTTTCTTTGCTTCCGTGCATCTTCCTTCCGACACGCGGGCACAAACTTGTGACAGTTTATCATATAATCCGTCTTTTTTAAACCGCAAATCTTCAACATATGACTCATAATCGGTCATCTTCTCTATCTTTTCCGACTCCTCGGAAAGCCTTTTTGCAATGCCTTCAAGCGTCGGAGCATACTTCATCTTGAGGCTGTTTATAAGATCAAGCCTCTCCTTTGCCCGTTCGTAATCCTCCGGCGAGAATTCGATATCCTCGGCGTAGGATGTCAGCTCCCTCACGCAGTCCGACAGAAGATCGTCGACGCTGATGAGCTGTTCGTATATGCCGCGCGCACCCTCATCAAGATCGGCTATCTGCTTAAGTTCGGAAAGTGCGTGGCTTATCATCGATGATGCACAGTCATTATCGGATGAAAGTGCCGATGACACCCCCGAGAGCACTTCCGCGATCCTGTGCGAGTTGTTCATACGCAGAAAATCAGACTCCAGGGCTTCATCTTCCCCCGCCTTAAGATCGGCCGCTTCTATCTCGTTTACGACAAACCTTGAATAGTCAAGGTCTGCGGCAACGGAATCCTTTGATGAAAGGGCGTTCTCATACTCTTTTAATGCTTCTTTGTATTCATCGTAGAGCTCTTCTAGTTTACATAACTCAAGACGGTGATCATCTCCGCAGAAGCTGTCGAGCATGATCTTATGATTTTTCTTGTAGAGCAGTGACTGATGCTCATGCTGGCCGTGAATATCGATGAGGAGCTCTGAAATAGCGCGCAAAGTCGTTGCCGGAACACTTTCCGCATTAACCCTGCAGCTTGATTTTCCGTTTACGATCCTTCGCTGGAGAATGACCTGGTCGTCAGTTAACATAACTCCAAGTTCCTCAAGTGCGCGTACGGTCGCATCATCTTCCACCGAAAAAACGAGTTCACAGAGAGCGTAGTCAGCGTCGTTTCTGACCACGTCCTTGGGCATTCTGGCTCCGAGTGCGAAATTAACGGAATCTATCAGGATCGATTTTCCGGCACCGGTCTCCCCGGTAAGAATGTTCAGACCGTCCGTGAAGTCTATCTCCACGTCGTCTATAAGAGCGATATTTCTGACATGTAAACTCTGAAGCATGTTATCTCCCTAGAAGCGATTCGATGGTGTCTGTTACTTCGGCGACATCATCGCCTGAACGGATGGCGCACATTATCGTGTCATCCCCTGCAATGCATCCGACCATCTTCGGGATCGACAGCGCGTCTATCGCGGCCGCAACAGCCATCGCCATACCCGATACGGTCTTAATGACAAGAATGTTTGATGCGGCTTCCATTGATACAAAGCCGGCCTTCAGTATCCCGACAAGCCTGTCACCGTCAAATGTCTCACGCTCCGACGACGGTGCGTAGCACTGTTTTCCGTTTGTAGCCGGGACCTTTCGGAGGTTGAGCTGTTTGATATCCCTTGATACGGTCGCCTGGGTCACTGTAAACCCGGCCTCTCTTAACAGTCCGGCCAGTTCCTCCTGTGTCTCCACCTCATTCGACTGTATTATCTCCATTATCTTCTGGTGTCTGTAGTTTTTCATTTTTCACACCTGTTACGTTCTTGTGTTCATCTTCCTTGACAGCACTTCAAGAAAGCTTTCCTTGCTGAGCCTGATCAGGCTGATCGAAGCCTCGGCCTTTTTGATCACAAGTTCGTCATCGCTTGACAGCGTATGATCGCTTCTTCCGTCAAAGTATATCCCGATGCCCGTCTGCCTGCCTGAAGGCTTCAGCATTTTAATAACAACTGTATCTGCTGCGGAGAGCACGACCGAACGGCTCACGATATCAAGCGGGCATATCGGAGTCAGCACGATCATTGAAGATCCCGGCTCGACTATCGGGCCTCCCGCCGACATGTTATATGCGGTAGATCCGGTCGGTGTGGCAACTATAATACCGTCCGCGGATATCGTCGTAAGATACGTTCCGTTTACTTCTATGCAGAACTTTCCGACACCGGAATCCGATGTCTTTGCCACTATATCGTTGACAGCATACAATCCGCCCCGGCTCTTTCCATCAATAACAGGTGTTCCCGAAAGCATCATCCTGTTTGTTATCGTAAAATCATTGTTCAGCAGCCTTTCGAGTGCGGGTGTTATTTTTTCTTTTTCGATCTCCGCGAGGTATCCGAGGTGTCCGAGATTGACTCCTATCATCGGTATCTGCTTCGGTGCGAGTATCCCGGCTGACTGGATGAACGTACCGTCTCCTCCGAGAACGAGGACAGCCTGTGTATCATCCGGTATCTCCCTGATGCGCTGTATAGGCGCACTGTCAGGCTCACTGTCGCGCTCTATCGACACGTAGTCGCATGTTGCGCCGGCCGACCTTAGATATTCCGTGATCATAACGGCCTTCTCACAGTCCTTATCCCTGGCTTCATTTGTTATCACAAAGAATCTGTTCATCTATAACCTCTCAAACGCTTCGCTTACGATATCGTTTATGCGGCCGCGAAGAAATGCGGCTTCTGATTTTTGCCCCTTTGAAAGAAGGATCAGGTATTCAATGTTTCCCTCGGGGCCTCTTACCGGTGAATATGTAAGATCCTGCGGAGCAAATCCCGTCTCTTCGGCAACCGTGATGATCCTGTCGATCACCTGTTCATGGACTTTCCTGTCCCTTACGACACCTTTTTTTCCGACCTGCTCCCGTCCCGCTTCGAACTGCGGTTTGATGAGGCACACCATCTTCGCATCATCGCGAAGCAGCGCAAATGCCGGCGGAAGTATCTTATCGAGCGATATGAACGATACATCGGCTGATGCAAAATCGATCGGCTCCTTTATCTGTTCATCGGTCACATAGCGGAAGTTCGTCTTCTCCATGCATACGACTCTCTCATCGCTTCTGAGCTTCCAGTCAAGCTGCCCGTGTCCGACGTCGATCGCATATACCTTTGCGGCGCCGTTCTGGAGCATGCAGTCGGTAAACCCGCCTGTCGAGCTTCCGATATCCATGCATGTCATGCCTTCAAGCTGAAGACCGAAGCTTTCCATCGACTTCTCGAGCTTGAGGCCGCCGCGGCTGACGTACTTAAGAGTATTGCCTCTTACCTCTATATCCTCTTCCGAAGCGTCTATGTTTGTTCCGGGCTTGTCCTCGCGCTGGCCTTTTACAAAGACATTGCCGCTCATTATCACGGCCCTGGCCTTCTCCCGCGACGCGGCAAGACCACGCTGTACAAGCAGGACATCAAGTCTTTCCTTCATATCGTCTGACGATCTTCTCCACTATTGAATCGCAGTCTATACCGACCTCATGTGCAAGTATATTGACATTCCCGTGCTCAACATAGTCATCGGGAAGTGCGCACACGAGAAGGTCTGCGTCCGTTATCCGCATCTGTCCCATATATGCCCTGACGTGTTCTCCGAAACCTCCGGTCTCCACGTTCTCCTCAAGCGTCACGATAAGGTCGTGCTGCTTGGCAAGATATGAGATCATCTCTTCATCTATAGGCTTTACGAATCTGGCGTTAACAAGCGTCACATGCCTGCCGTACTCCTCTTTGAGCACCTTGCGCACCCTCTCGGCCGTCTTTACCATGCTGCCTACCGCAAGAAGCGCTATGCCTGATTCCTCGTATATCATCTCGCTCTGTCCGAGATTGATCGGTTTCCTGTATTCCTCAAGTCCGTCATATGCGAGTCCCCTCGGATATCTGATCGCGATCGGCGAACCGAACTTTACCGCAAACTTGAGCATGTCCGAAAGCTCCCATTTATTCTTCGGAGCCATTATCGTCATGTTAGGTATGCCTGACAGATACGACAGATCGAATATTCCCTGATGGGTCTCCCCGTCGGAGCCGACTATGCCCGCGCGGTCGATCGCAAATATTACAGGAAGGTCCTGGATGCAGACATCATGTATTATCTGGTCGTATGCCCTCTGTAGGAACGACGAATATACGGCAACGATCGGGATGAAACCGCCTGCCGCCAGTCCCGCCGCAAATGTGACCGCATGTTCTTCCGCGATACCGACATCGAAGAAGCGTTCCGGGAACTTTCTCGAAAATCGCTTGAGTCCGGTACCGTCAGGCATTGCGGCTGTGATCGCGCAGACCTTGTCGTTTCTCTCACCGAGCTTGATGACAACGGTCGAGAATACATCTGTATAGTTTGCTTTCGTCCTGTTGACTGCAGGAAGTCCCGTTTCGATATCAAACGGCTCCGCACCGTGGAATCTTGCCGGATGACGCTCAGCTGGGGCATATCCTTTTCCTTTGTGTGTCAGCACGTGGACGATGACACACTTCGGATATCTCCTGGCCTCCTTGAACACCTTGACCATTGCCTTGATATCATGTCCGTCAACAGGTCCGAGATATGTGATACCCATGTCCTCAAAGAACATTCCGGGAACAACGAGCTGTTTGAAACTGCTCTTGTATTTCTTCAGTTTGTCGACAACGGCAACACCGCCGGGAAGCTTGTTCAAGGCATCCTCAAGGCCTACCTTGAAGTTCCTGTAGGCATCCGCTGTCCTTATGTTCTGCAGATAGCTTGACATTCCGCCGACGTTCTCGGCGATCGACATGTTGTTGTCGTTAAGCACGATGACGTAGTTTGTCTTAAGATCTGCGGCGTTGTTGAGCGCCTCGTATGCCATGCCGCCTGTAAGCGCACCGTCACCGATCACTGCATACACGCCGTAATCCTCGCCCGCAAGATCCCTTGCCTTTGCAATACCGAGACCTGCCGAGATCGATGTGGATGAGTGTCCCGTATCAAACGCATCACAGTTGGATTCACGTCTCTTCGGAAATCCGCTGATGCCGCCGTACTTTCTCAGAGTGTCGAACTCATCCTTACGTCCGGTCAGTATCTTATGGGTGTAGCTCTGATGTCCCACATCCCAGATGATCCTGTCTCTCGGAAGATCCGCAACAAGATGAAGCGCCATCGTAAGTTCAACGGCACCGAGGTTGGATCCCAGATGCCCGCCGTTCACGCTTATCTTCTCAATGAGGAAATCACGTATCTCCTGTGCGAGTTCATCAAGATCTCCCGCACCGACGTCCTTTATGTCATTTGTTTTGTTTATCGAATCAAGTATCATTGTGCCAGTTTTTTGACTTTCTCTTCAACTTCGTCAATGACCTTCCGGCATTTGGCCAGAATATCCATTCCTTCTTTGTACACGCCGAATGATTCCTCGAGCGGGAGTGAATCATCCGACAGCTTTTCCATTATCTCATCAAGCTTTTTAAAGTTCTCTTCAAGTGTCATGCTACTTCCTCTTTTCAACGGCAGTTGCCGTTGCCTCTATATGTCCGTCCTTGAGTGTAAGGTTAAGTTTGTCTCCTGCCCTGACCGTTGTGACCGTAGTGATCTTCTTCCCGGAAGCGTCCGTGACTGCGGCAAATCCGTGGGCGATCCTTTCAACCGGTGAAAGGGCTTTGTACTTTTCGACATAAATGAGTATCTTTGATCTTGTATCATCAAGACGTTTTCTCATGATGGCATCAAGCCTGTCCGCCCTGTTCATATACGCCATCCTCTGCATCTTGATCTTTGCGGAAGGGGACAGTGCCTCAAGCCTCAGGCCTCTTTGAGCCGTATCGTTCTTCTTCCTGTCAAGGTGCTTCTGCATGAGCCTGTTAACACTCATCATACGATTTTCAACGTCCTTAACGTAATCCTCAAACAAAAATACAGTTATCTCGGCGGCAGCCGACGGTGTCGGTGCATATGCATCCGCGACCATGTCCGCTATCGAAAGATCGTCACCGTGTCCGACAGCGGATACGACCGGTATAGAGCAGTTAAATATAACATTTGCGAGTGCCTCATCGTTGAACGCCGACAGATCCTCGTCGCTTCCTCCGCCGCGTCCTATTATGATCACATCAACGCCTGACTTTTCAAGGTTCTCTATTCCGGCAATGATCGATGCCGCTGCTGACTCGCCCTGAACCGTGGCGGGACTTAAGATTATCTCAACTCCTGGATTTCTTCGCTCGGCAACCTGTCTGATATCGTGTATGACTGAGCCTGTCGGTGAAGTTACGACTCCTATCCTGAACGAATATTTCGGTATGGGACGTTTGTATTCGGGTGCGAACATCCCCATTTCCGAAAGCTTCTCGATCAGCTTTAAGAGTTCCTCGTGCTGCTTACCTGCACCGGCCTTTCTGACGGTTCTTACCTTGAGCTGGTAAACACTCTTTCCTTCATATATGTCCAGATATCCGCCGGCCTCGACCTTGTCGCCGTCCTTCATCTGCCATGTCATGCGGATAAGATCGCTCTTGAACATCACGGCATCCAGTATTTGCGATTCATCTTTCATTGAGAAATATACATGACCCGAAGACGCGCGCCGCAGATTACTGATCTCACCCGACACGGTAACAGAATGCAGGAAGACATCCTGCTTGAACATTTTTTTGATATAGGCATTGATCTGCCCGACTGTATAAACACTCATAAGACTATTTTGCCAGGGTTGCGAGAATCCCGTTGACAAAAGACCCCGATGTGTCCTGCCCGTACTTCTTGGACAGTTCCACCGCCTCGTCAATGGCCACACCTACGGGGATGTCGTCGTCATAAAGCATTTCATATACCGCAAGTCTTAAGATCGATAACTCGACCTTGCCTATCCTCGAAAGGCTCCATCCCTTGGCCGCACTGTCTATCTTCTCATCAAGCTCCGGAAGATGTTCGATAATGCGCTCATACTTGGTGCGGATATACTCCCTATCATCATCCGGTATATCCGAACCGGGACTGTCGTATTCGTCCTCCGCACATCCGTCTTCAAAGTAGAGCTTCACCTGCTCCGGCATGTCATCGGCCGGATTGAACTCTATCCTGAATAGCAGCTTGAATATGTGTTCTCTGATAAGCGATCTCGTCATCTGAACCACCGGTACCGTTTATTTCAGGTCAACGTTTGCAATCCGGACATTCACGTCGGAAACCTCAAGGCCCGTCATGTTCTCTATCGAAGTCCTGACACGTTCCTGAACAGCTTTACCAACCTTGGGAAGTGAATATCCGTACTTGACCGCTATCGCCATATCGATCGAAACGATCCTGTCGCAGACCTCCACTCTCAGATCCTTTGAATAGTTCTTGATACCGACGATGTTCTTCAGCTCGTTCGGCTTTCCTCCGCCGAGAACATAAGATACACCTTCTATCTCTCCTGCCGCAATAACGGCGATATTGGCAACTACCTCGTCAGATACCCTGACATCTCCCAATATCTCATCACAAACAGCATAATTTTCTTCCATCATCATTCCTCCACAATAAACTGTAGCAAACTAACAGGTATTTTAACACAAACGCTCTTTTTTTCATAGAGATATCATTATCAAATTTCTCTCCCTGAATTCAACATAGCGAACGTTCGTCCTGCCCATGTATCTGAAAACATTCTCCCTGTCAAACAGGTGCTCCTTGAGTTCTTTGTAGACCTCATCGGATGCGGCTTTTAGGAAGACGTGATTTTCGCCGGAGGCGTATCCCTTTTCAAATGCCCTGTACAGCTGGTCGTCATCAACCCGTGTAAAGTAAACGCCTTCGTGGTTATAGTAATTATCCTCCATCGAGTTGCACTTGGGCATCCTGACAACAGGCTCAGGATCGTGCGTTCCTGTCATCGTCGCATCATCGACAAGGAAAAATTCATAGTTGATATCGATGTCCGAGGAGGTCGTCCCATCTGCGTGCATGAGTGTGATCGCGGCATCTCCCCAGGTAACGTCTACGTTATAGTACATTCCGTTGCACTTGACGATGTTCCAGACATGTCCGCCCCACTCGGCATTCTGCGAGTCCTTAAGATCGTCCGCATCCGGCACTCCGTTACGGCCGCATGCTTTTCCGTTTACTACCGTACAGAACATTCCCATCCTGTTAAGGATCAGCTGCATCGCCTTCGTGTATCCCTGGCAGACGGTTCGTCCGTTATCAACAACGCTCAGAACGTTCTGGTTGTTCTCGGAGTCGATGACGTACTCGTTATTCCTGATGAGATAATCGTATACGTATTTGATCCTGTCAAAATCACCCGCGCCTTCGGGACAGTTTGTAATGACGTTTTCAACATATGCGTCAACGCGCTCTTTTGCACGGTCCCTGTCGGGTCTGCTCATCGTGTATGTTCCTGAAAAGACTATCTTCTTTACCGTCTTTCCGCTCATGTATTTTCCGATCGAATAACCCTTTACATAGAATATCTCGGGATGATCGATCATCACGGCTCTGAAAGCTAAGTCTATCTCTTCCGTATCGTGGCTTGTTATGTCAACCTTCTCGAGCATGTCAAGGAGGATCGCGTATATCTCCATGTAGCATCTTCTGCAGTCATCATCAAGACCGTTATACGCAAAGCTCTTGTCATCCGAAAATGACATGTTTGCGGCAACTTCGGCAAGACTTCTGGCCGGCAGCGCCGACGACTGGTCATCCTCTGCCTCAGCTGCGTCTATGACATCGACGCTCGTCTCATGGACATCACCGTTCATATCTATTACCTGGATCGCTCCGGGCGAAGACTGTGATGCCGGAGATGGAGACCCAGGTGTTATCCCGCTTCCCGCCCCTTTTATTGCATCTGTTATTTTACTGCATCCGCATAAAGAAACGGCGATCAGTGCTGTTATTATAACGTATGCTATTGTTGAAACCGTTCTCCGGTCAGTTCTTTGAGAACTCTTCAAGAACCAGTCCCTCATTTCTCTCTTCGGTCATCTTGATGCTCCAGCTGTTGATGAACAGAAGGAGCGGTCTGTCCTTAAGATCGGTGACCTTTTTCATATCACTTGTTCCCGTAAGCTTTTCGACGTCGATATCCTTGTTTGCGATCCATCTGATATGCTCGTAGGGAAGTGTATCCATCCTTATCTCAACGTTATATTCGTTCTCAAGCCTGTATTTGAGCACTTCAAACTGGAGCACGCCGACCACGCCGACTATTATCTCCTCAAGACCCGTATTGAGTTCATGGAATATCTGTATCGCGCCTTCCTGCGCTATCTGCGTGATACCCTTTACGAACTGCTTACGCTTCATGGTATCTATCTGGCGCACTCTTGCAAAATGCTCAGGCGCAAATGTGGGGATACCCTCATATGCAAACTTTACGTTCGGTGAGCACACGGTATCTCCTATAGAGAATATTCCGGGATCAAATACACCTATTATATCGCCGGCATAAGCCTCATCAACGATATGGCGCTCACTTGCCATCATCTGCTGCGGCTGCGAGAGTCTCATGACCTTCTCGCCCTGCACGTGAAGAACTTCCATTCCCGCCGTGAACCTGCCGGAACATATTCTCATGAAAGCGATCCTGTCGCGATGGGCCTTGTTCATGTTGGCCTGTATCTTGAACACGAATGCCGAAAAATCATCGGACATGGGATCGATCACACCTGTATCTGCTGTTCTTGCCAGCGGTGCAAGTGTCAGTTTCAGGAAGTTCTGAAGGAAAAGCTCAACACCAAAGTTTGTAAGAGCGGATCCGAAGAATACCGGCGAGAGCATTCCCGCATCGACTTCTTCCCTGTCAAATGTACTTCCGGCTCCGTCAAGAAGCTCAACATCTTCCATCAACTTGTCAAATGCGCTCTGTCCGAGCACTTTAAGAAGAGAATCGGTATCTGACAGAGGTATCTCCTCCTTATGTCCTTCCTTAGTTCCCTTCTGTGTATCGGAATAAACAACTACCATCTGCCGCTCTCTGTCGTATACGCCCTTGAATTCCTTACCTGAACCTATCGGCCAGTTCATCGGGCATGTAGGGATCCCAAGCTCGTTCTCTATGTCATCGAGCAGTTCGAACGGATCCATGGCGTCGCGGTCGAGCTTGTTCATAAATGTAAAGATCGGTATCTTACGCATAGCACAGACTTTGAAAAGCTTTCTTGTCTGGGGCTCGACACCCTTTGCGGCATCTATTACCATGACAGCCGAATCGGCAGCCATAAGTGTACGGTAAGTATCTTCCGAGAAATCCTGGTGTCCCGGTGTATCAAGAATATTGATGCAGAAGCCTCCGTAATTGAACTGAAGTACCGAAGATGTTACGGAAATACCACGTTCCTTCTCTATCTCCATCCAGTCGGAAACGGCATGTCTTGCCGTAGCCTTTCCCTTTACGGAACCCGCAAGGTTGATCGCGCCTCCGTACAGCAGGAATTTCTCCGTCAATGTCGTTTTACCGGCATCGGGGTGCGATATGATCGCAAAGGTCCTTCTCTTTTCTATCTCTTCTCTCAGTTTTTTGTCCGCCATGTTATTTTCCCTGTTTTATTCGCTGTATATTTCAAGTTTTATTTACATTACGCATGTAATTTAATACTGATTTTTGTTGACCGTGCCGGTCTGAATTTTCTGTCACATTATTCCGAATTCATAACCGTTATTTATTGTGTTACTCACGGGTGTTTCTGTTGAATTCATACACTATGTTGTGTTTTTCTTGTTAGTCTGCGCTAACGTGTGTTACATAATCCCAATTTGTAACTTTTTGTCTCCGGGAGGCGATCCTATGATACGGTGCCGCTTTTCTTCCCGGGAAATTTCTGTCCCAAGGTCGTTATAGTATATTTTCTCCTGCGACCCCTGCTCTCTCATTATCGGAAACTTCCAGATACGCCAGAACCGATGCTGCAATATCAGCAAATGTCGGGCGTGTACCGAGGTTTCCGCCTTTTGTACCCTTTGCGGGAGCGAAGTCCTTTCCGCAGCAGATAAGCGGCACATACTCCCTCGTATGATCCGTTGTCGCAAGATATCCCGGATCGCATCCGTGGTCCGCGGTTATCATGAGGATATCGTCTTCGCGAAGCTTTGATACTATCTCGGGAAGCTTTTCATCAAAGAATGCCACAGCCTTTGCGTATCCGTCGATATCGCGTCTGTGCCCGTAGAGCATGTCATAATCAACGAGATTGACGAACAGAAGCCCGTCAAAGTCTTTGTCCATGTACTCAAGCGTCCTGTTTATGCCGTCCTCGTTACCGGACGTGTATGTATATTCGGTAAGACCGCGGCCTGCAAATATATCATGTATCTTTCCTATTCCTATAACATCCCTGCCGCATCGCTTCAGTATATCAAGCATCGTGTCCTTGGGCGGCTCGAGCGAGAAATCGTGTCTTCTCGGTGTTCTTGTATAATTGCCGCTCTCTCCGATAAAAGGTCTTGCGATGACCCTTCCTACACCGTGCTTTCCCTGAAGTATCTTCCTGGCGATCCTGCAGTATTCATACAGCTGCTCGCAAGGAACGATATTCTCGTGTGCGGCTATCTGGAATACTGAATCAGCCGATGTATATACGATAAGAGCGCCTGTCTTTACGTGTTCGTCGCCGTAATCATTTATGACCTTTGTACCGGAATACGGAAGGTTGCACAGTACTTTCCTGCCGGTCTGCTTCTCGAATTCATCAAGAACTTCTCCTGGGAATCCGTCAGGATATGTAGGAAGAGGCTCGGGTGATATAAGTCCCGCGATCTCCCAGTGTCCTATCGTCGTATCCTTTCCCATTGAAGATTCGCGAAGGCGCGCATACGTACCCGTCGGGACAATATCCTCTTCGGCAAGCTTTGAAGCAGTCTCTATGCCGTCTATCTTAAGCAGTCCCATTTTTGCAAGGTTCTCGGCCTTAAAGTAACTGCTTTTAGTACAGGATCTGAGAGTATTGGTACCTGCATCGCCGAAAGCGGCTGCATCAGGCTCCTCTCCTATCCCGAAACTGTCCATTACAATAAGAATTACTCTCTTTGCCATGATATCTTTCCTCTGATCCCATATATATAATGCTTCCATCCGACAACCGTTATATTCTATCATATGTAGCGATACAATAATAGTCACAATAACGGCTACAATTAACGATTTTTCAACAATAACAGCGACTATGATTACATTTTTGAATTGTTTGAAAACTCATATTTTCCCACATAATTATCGGAATTTCACATAATTTGATTGATTTATCCACATTTTAAGGGCCCAAGGCAAAAATTCGTTCGAAAAGAAAGATTATGTAAAACTCCTTTCGATGAAAAGCCTTTATTTTACTAGTTTTATGACGTGTGTTATTGTTGAATTGTTAATAGTTATATCGTCTTATAATTATTTGCGTTTATGTGGATAATTTGATTTTTATAGTTAATTTCTCATTTATAACGTCAGGTTTCTTATATCAGCCGACGCAATATACACACGTTTTTTTATACTGTTGTCTGACAATTGCATACGGTATCAAAAAAGCAGTCACGGTAAATCCGTGACTGCTCCTGTATCGATCATTATCGTTTTATCTTCAGGATATCTTACATTGCATCCTTGATCGAGAATGACATCCTGCCCATCTTGTCCTTTCCGAGACACTTGACGGTTACGACATCACCGAGTGTGAGAACATCCTCAACGTGGTTGATCCTCTCCTTGGCGATCTTGGAAATGTGTACCATTCCCTCCTTGCCGGGAGCGAACTCAACGAATGCGCCGAATTCCTTGATCGAAACGACTCTTCCCGTGAAGATCTGGCCGGCTTCGAACTCGGTCGTGATGATCTTGATCATCTCTATAGCCTTGTCCATGCCTTCCTGATCTGTTCCGCATACGCTTACGGCACCGTCATCGGTTATATCGATCTTCACGCCGCATCTTTCGATGATAGCGTTGATAGTCTTACCGCGCTGTCCGACAACATCACCGATCTTCTCAGGATCGATCCTGATCTGGATGATCTTCGGAGCATACTCGTTAACGCTCTTTCTGGGCTCTGCTATCGCAGGCTTCATGCAATTATCCATGATGAACAGCCTTGCCTCGCGGCATCTTGCGATAGCGCCTTCAACGATAGGTCTTGTAAGACCATGGATCTTGATATCCATCTGAATGGCCGTGATACCTTCCGTTGTACCTGTAACCTTGAAGTCCATGTCTCCGAAGAAGTCCTCAAGACCCTGGATATCGGTAAGAAGAACGAAATCATCGTCTGTATCGCCCGTTACAAGTCCGCATGAGATACCTGCAACCATCTTCTTGATCGGAACACCTGCAGCCATAAGTGACATACAGCTTGCGCATGTGCTGGCCATGGATGTTGAACCGTTACTCTCGAATGTTTCCGATACGCATCTGATAGCGTAAGGGAATTCCTCCTCTGAAGGAAGAACAGGGATAAGGGCACGCTCAGCAAGTGCTCCGTGTCCGATCTCACGTCTTCCGGGTCCTCTTGAAGGCTTTGTCTCACCTACAGAGTATGAAGGGAAGTTGTAATGATGAATGTATCTCTTTGATGTTTCAAAGGAATCAAGTCCGTCAACCTTCTGCATCTCAGAAAGAGGTGCGAGTGTCGTGATATCGCAGATCTGTGTCTGTCCACGTGTGAACATCGCACTTCCGTGTACTCTCGGGATGATATCCACTTCAGCTGCGAGAGGACGGATCTGTGTGATCTCACGTCCGTCGGGACGCTTGTGATCCTTAAGGATCATCTTACGGATCGTCTTCTTCTCGTACTGGTAGATCGCCTCACCGAGAATAGCAAGCCATTCTTCGTTATCGGCAAACTTCTCTTCGCACTTTTCGGTGATAACCCTGATGTTTTCCTCACGGGTCTGCTTGTCATCAGTAAATACTGCCGTTTCCATCTCATCGGGAGGACATACTTCGCGGATAGCCGCAAACAGCTCCTCGGGGATAGCGCAGCTTGTGTATTCATGCTTCGGCTTTCCAACCTCTGCAACGATCTTGTCGATGAAAGCTATGATCTCCTGGTTGATGCCGTGAGCCATATAGATAGCTTCGATCATCTTTGCCTCAGGTATCTCATTGGCGCCTGCCTCGATCATGATGACCTTTTCCTTTGTTGAAGCAACGGTAAGGTTAAGATCGCCGGTCTTCCACTGTTCCTGATTGGGGTTGACGATAAACTGTCCGTCGATCATTCCGATCTGGGTCGTTGCACACGGACCATCGAAAGGAATATCGGAAATGCTTGTTGCGATAGCAGATCCGAGCATAGCTACAAGCTCGGGACGGCATTCGGGATCTACCGAGAGCACGAGGTTATTAAGTGTGCAGTCATTACGGTAATCCTTCGGGAAAAGGGGTCTCATGGGACGGTCGATAACACGTGCCGTAAGGACAGCGTTTTCGCTTGCCTTTCCTTCTCTCTTGTTGAAGCCGCCGGGGATCTTGCCCACAGCATACATCTTTTCTTCAAATTCAACGCTCAGCGGGAAGAAATCGATCCCCTCTCTGGGCTTTTCCGAAGCTGTTGCAGTGGAAAGTACTGTTGTGTCACCGTAATGCATGAGTGCAGCGCCGTTAGCCTGCTTTGCAACTCTTCCGACATCAACGGTGAGTGTACGTCCACCAAGTTCCATTGAGTAACTTTTGTACATTTTTTTCTCCTTCTTCTTCTCTTCTCTACCTGGCCATCACTCATCCCACTTATGTGAATGATGACTGTATCAGGCCGTAATGGTACCGGCCTAAATAATCATACAAAGGGACGGCAGAAACCGTCCCTTTTTATGATAATTATCTTCTGATTCCGAGCTTATCGATAAGAGTACGATATCTTTCGATATCCTTCTTCTTAAGATAGTCAAGAAGTCCTCTTCTCTGACCGATCATCTTGTACATACCTCTTGCTGAGTGATGATCCTTGGGATTAGCCTTCAGATGCTCTGTAAGCTCTGAGATCCTTGCTGTCAGAACAGCGATCTGAACTTCAGGTGATCCCGTATCATTGGGAACTCTTGCATACTCCTGCATTATCGCAGCTTTCTTTTCTTTAGTGATCATAAAATCCTCCTTGGGCGATACGCCCTTTCATAAGATTAACCCCATATACTGCGACAGGGCATATTCCTCTGCCGAAGTACAGGTTTTCACAACATTCGTTATTCTACCACAGCCTCCCGTCCTTGTAAACACTTATTTTGAAGTATTATCGGGATCATTATTGTAGATCGCGAACGCGATATTTGTGGCATGGTCAGCGACCCTCTCAAGACCCGATATGACATCCGAGAAGATCATACCGCCCTCGGGCTTGCATTCGCCCCTTGTCATGCGGTCCACGTGGTTCTGCTGGTACTCACGCTCCTTGAGATCGACCTCATCCTCAAGGCGTCTTATATCATCAAGATGTTCCTCGGTATTTGTCCTGAACATTTCAACGGCATACTGGACAAGTGTGTTGACCATCTCAAGCATCACGGTCATTTCCTTTATTGCTTCCTTGGAGAAGCCGCATCCCGTCCTTATACGCGTACGGGCGGCATCGGCAACGTTCTCGGCGTGATCACCGATCCGTTCAATATCGTTAACGACATGGAACAGCCCGCCGATGCTCCTGGCATCTTCCACGGGAAGGTTTGTCTGGCTGATCTTAACAAGATAATCGGTTATCTCATGATTCAGGAAGTTGATATTCTCTTCAACGTGATAAACCTCTTCTATGTCCTCTTCATCAAGAGTGATAAGGGCATTCATCGCCCTGTTGAGGTTCTCACTCGCAAGATAAGCCATCCTCTCAAGTTCCTTCGAAACATCGACTACGGCCGTAGCCGGTGAGAACACATTGTTTCCTCCGATATATTTGAGCTGCAGCTGCTCCCTGTATCCGATCTTCTCGTCCTCTCCCGGAACGAGCAGATGCGTCAGTTTTACTATACCTTTTGAGAACGGGAACAGGATGACAACCTGGGTGATCTTGACTATCGTATGCGTATTTGCGACAAATCTTCCTTTATTTCCCCCTGATATCGCAAGCACGGCATTCGTGAACCAGTCCATTCCGAAAATGAGAAATACCGCGAATATCACGGTTCCTATAACGTTGAACGCGAGATGGAGCATCGCAGCACGCTTTGCATCCTTCTTGCCTCCGACACTTGATAAGAGCGCCGTCGAGCACGCACCTATGTTACATCCCTGTATCATGAATATACATGTCGGAAGATCAAGAAGATCCTGCGTTGCCATGAGCAGGATTATGCTGACTGTGACCGAAGAGCTCTGGACTATGGCTGTCACGATCATTCCAATAAGGATCGCGATAACAGGATTGGAAACTTTTGAGAAAACGGCAAGAGCATCGGGGATCTCGTGGATCGTCCCCATAGCCGATGACATGTTGTTAAGGCCGAGAAACAGTATACCGAAGCCGGCAAGTATCTCACCGATCTTCTGTGCGAATATCTTCTTCATGAACAGCATCATCACGACGCCGGTAAGTACAAATACGGGGGCATAAGCCGACAGGTTAAAAGAAACGAGCTGTGAGGTGACGGTAGTACCGATGTTGGCACCGAATATTACACCTACCGCCTGGTACAGATCCATGATTCCGGAGTTGACGAAGCTGACGACCATCGACGTACAGGCTGATGATGACTGTATTATACCTGTAAAGAGTATACCGACAAGAAGTCCCGAAAAAGTGTTACGCGTAAAGAACTCAAGTATCGAACGAAGCTTGGCACCTGCCGCACGTTCGATCCCTTCTCCCATCATATGCATTCCGTACAGGAACAGCCCGAGTCCTCCGACAAGCGGCAGGACTATAAACGTAAATACTGACATTGTATGCTCCGAAACCTGCCTAGTCCTGGGTTATGGCATTTTCCTTATGCCACTTCTGACCGTCAAAGATGTCTTCCTTGATCTTTTTGTTAAGATCCGAAACCTTATAGTATTTTATCTCTTCACGCTTGAATTCGAGCAGTGCGATAACGAGCTCTTCTCTCTGTATCCCGCGTACCCCGCCGTAAATGTACGTTTCAAATACGCGTTCATTGTTTTTGACGTTTGTGATCGCATCAAATATCTCATCGTCGTAGATCGCCTTTGAATAGTACACCCCGTCAAGCGGCATGACCTTTTCATCGGGAATATCCATAACGTAATAGCAAATGCTCGTGCTGACCTTTACAGGATTACGCCTGAACTTTCCCCTGATATAGTACGGATAGTACGCAAGATCCTTGATCTTTTTAACTCTTCCGTCAAGAACAAGTTCTTTAAGGTATGTTGAACTGATCTCTCTCTTTCCGTCCTTGATCTTACTGATGATCTCGACCTCGTAATCGTAGATCGGTCCGAAATCGCGGAGCATCTGGGCATTTCCCGCCGCACCCTGTCCGAAAGTACAGTCCTCTCCGACAACAACGGCACCGGCATTCATCCTGTCAACGATAAACTCCTCGATGAACTCCTGCGCACTTATCGACGCGGTCTTTTCATAGAACGGAAATTCTATGTAATAATCAACTCCTATATTTGAGAAGATATACCTCTTTTCAACATTTGACAGCAGCACTCCCTTATCCGTTCCAAAGCCGAGACTTGAAGGCGGAATGTCAAAAGTGAGGACGCAAAGCTTGTATCCTCTCCTGATATACGTCTTCATCCGTTCGATGATCGTCATGTGTCCTTTATGGACACCGTCAAACTTTCCTATCGAGACGACCGTCTTTTCCGGAATCCTGAAATCAGTTGTTCCCGAAATAATGTTCATTCCTTACAGAATCCTCATGATCAGTTCAAAAACATCTTGTATGGTTTGAAAATATCATCTGATATTTTATATTCATATACACCGGCAAAGCATCCGTCCCTGTCATACATACGTATCCTTGCCGCTTCCTTCACATCCTTTGCCATATCAGGCAGCAGCTGTCTCAGTTCTTTTCCCCTGATAACGTTGCCGTTTCGAAGGAGCTTTGACAGACCTGCATCGAGCCGGGCTTGGGGAAGATCGGAAAATACATCCTCCAGGCTTACGATAACGTCAGATATCTTTTCTTCTGCCATCGCATCTTCAATGTCCGAAAGCTTATATGAATTCTCTATCCTGAATTCTCCGACAACGGTTCGCGTCAGTTTTTCCATCGACGCGCCGCAGCCGAGCTTCTTTCCGATATCATCTATCAGCGACCTGATATATGTGCCTTTTCCGCATTTAACGCGTATCTGAACGCGCGGAAGATCGATGCCGAGTATCTCTATGTCGTATATATTGACAAATACGCTCTTCCTCTCAACCGTTATGCCGCTTCTGGCAAGCTCGTACAGTTTCTTACCGTCAACCTTTTTGGCCGAGTACATAGGCGGGATCTGATCGTAACCACCGATGAACGATCTGATCGCTTCTTTGATCTCGCTCTTGGTTGACATAACTTCTTTTTCTTCAAGGAGAACACCGGTAACATCCAGTGTATCATATGATCTTCCGAGTATCATGACAGCTTCGTATTCCTTGTCATGATCCGTAAATGTCTCACAGAGCTTTGTTGCCGCACCGACGCACACCGGAAGGACTCCTTCCGCCATCGGATCGAGCGTCCCCGTGTGCCCTATCTTCTTCGTATGAAGTATTCCCCGAAGACGCGCCACAACGTCATGGCTCGTGTAATCTTTTTCCTTGAAGATGTTCAGAATACCGTTTATCGCACTCTCCCCCTTACTGAAGCTGCTTTTCTATCTCTTTTGAGAGTGCGTTTATAACGTCATAGTATGTTCCGTTCATCTCAACACCTGCCGCCCTGTCATGTCCGCCGCCGCCGAATACGGCTGCGACCGTGGCAACGTTCACGCCGCCTTCCGATCTCATGCTGACCTTATAGCGCTGCGTTCCCATCTCGTACATGAATATCGCCACCTCAACGCCTCGCGTGTTCTTGAGCTGGTTGACGATACCTTCGAGATGCTTCGGAAGAACCTCGTAGAAGTCCATCATCTTCCTGTCCACCATGCTGACGATGCACCTTCCGTCCATGAACAGTATGCTCTCGAGAAGAGCCCTGCCGAGGATCTGGTTCTGGACATATGATTTTTCATAAAATGTCTCGCGTATTATCCTGGGCGCGTTAAAATCATACCCGATGAGCTCTGCAACTACCATAAAGCTGTTCCGGCTCATGTTGGAATACTGGAATACGCCCGAATCGTGGACGATCCCGGTATACAGGCACTCGGCAACGCTGTCGTCGATAAACTCTTTGTCAAACGTTTCAAAGAGTACTTCGCAGGTACTTGATGCCTCGGCTCTTATAAGGTTCACGTCGGCAAGCCCCGGATTGGTCTCATGATGATCGACGCAGATCGTCTTATCCGCTTCATCAAAAAACCACTGTGACTCTCCGAGACGGTCAAGAGCGCTCACGTCAAGTGCGATGAACACGTCATACTTCTCCTTCGGAGAATACGTAAGGTTCATCTCATCATACCCTTTCAGGTATGAAAAGATCGTGGGCGGGTTATCCTGCGCAAATACCGCAACCTTCAGATCAGGTCTTGCATTCAGCAGGTAGTTTCTGACCGCGAGCGTCGAACTTATGCAGTCACCGTCGGGCCTTATATGTCCCGCAATGGCAACACTTTTTGCATTTCCTATCTCACTTAGAAGATTCATTCATTATCCTCTTTTGCATCGTCCCTTTCGTGGATCGGTGCCATGACTTCATCAATCTTAGCCGACATCGCCATTCCGTATTCCGTTGATGTGTCGGCTATGAACGTAAGCGCGGGAGTGTTCCTGAGATTGAGCGTTGTGGCAAGATGATGCCTCATGAAACCTTCCGCATTCCTGAGACCGGCAAGTGTTTCACTTCGCACGGTCTCGTCACCCAGGACGCTGACATATACCTTACAGGTCTTGAGGTCAGGTGCGACCTCAACATCCGTAACGCACGTCATCGGCGCTATCCTGGGATCCTTTATCCCACCCCGGATGAGATTTGCGAGTTCCTTCATGACCTCGGCATTGATCCGGGTATTCTTTATACTGTTCTTTCTCATTTTCTCGGTACCTCGACCATCTTGTAAGCTTCAACGACATCAAGCTCCGCAAAATCACCGAAGTCTTCGAATACGAGACCGCATTCGAAACCGGTCTTGACTTCCTTGACGTCGTCCTTGAATCTCTTGAGCGATGCAAGCTTTCCTTCGTATATCTGCTCGCCTTCTCTTGAGATCCTGACAAGACATCCGCGCTCGAGCACACCGTCAAGCACATAGGAACCTGCGATGTTTCCTATGCCGCTGGCCTTGAATATCTGCCTGATCTCGGCATGTCCGAGGACCTTCTCCTCAAATACCGGATCGAGCATTCCCTTCATGGCGTCTTCCACGTCCTCTATAGCCTTGTAGATGACATCGTACAGTCTCAGATCGACACCCTCGGACTCGGCTGTTGCCTTTGCCGTAGCATCGGGACGTACGTTAAATCCGATGATGATCGCATCACTGGCGCTTGCAAGTATAACGTCGGACTCGTTGATCGCACCGACACCGCTGTGGATGACTTTGACAACGACTTCCTCGTTTGAAAGCTTAAGCAGCGATTCCTTGACCGCTTCGACGGAACCCTGAACGTCTGCCTTGAGGATGAGGTTGAGTTCCTTGAGGTTGCCCTCCTGGATCTTGGAGAACAGTCCCTCGAGAGACATCTTGGACTTCATCTTTGTATCGTCAAGAAGCTTAACCTTGTTCTGCGCTATGAACGTTTCGGCAAAGTTCTTTGCTTCCTTGTCGGAATCAAGCGATACGAACACTTCGCCTGCTCCCGGGACATCGTTAAGACCGAGTATCTCAACGGGTGTTGAAGGACCTGCCTCTTTAACGCGTCTTCCGCTGTCGTCGATCATCGCCCTTACCTTACCGTGTGAAGGACCTGCGGCGATAAAATCACCGACCTTAAGTGTACCCTTCTGTACGAGTACTGTGGCAACGGGACCGCGTCCCTTGTCAAGCTGAGCCTCAATGACCATACCTCTTGCTCTTCTGTTGGCATTGGCCTTGAGCTCAAGGATATCGCTTGTCAGAAGGATCATTTCAAGAAGTTCCTTGATACCTTCACCGGTCTTGGCCGAAACAGGTGCAAATACCGTGCTTCCGCCCCAGTCCTCTGGTACGAGTTCGTACTCTGAGAGTTCCTGCTTGACTCTGTCTATGTTTGCCGACGGTTTATCGATCTTGTTGACCGCAACGATGATCTCAATGCCGGCTGCTTTTGCATGGTTGATGGCTTCTATCGTCTGAGGCATAACACCGTCATCGGCCGCAACTACGAGGATCGCGATATCCGTCGCATTGGCTCCGCGCATACGCATTGCGGTGAACGCTTCATGACCCGGTGTATCAAGGAATGTGATCTTCCTGCCGTTAACGTTAACGACATAAGCACCGATAGCCTGCGTGATACCGCCGGCCTCGCCCTCGATGACCTTTGTGTTACGGATCGCATCAAGAAGCGAAGTTTTACCGTGGTCAACGTGACCCATAACGCATATTACGGGAGGACGTGGTGTCATTGTCGAAGGATCTTCCTCTTCCTCTTTCAGCAGTTCCTCGATGACATCGACTACGACTTCCTTCTCGCAGAGGATATCGTATTCAACAGCGATCTCCTCGGCTTCCTCATATGATATCTCTTCATTGACCGTAACGACCTTGCCCTGAAGGAACAGCTTCTTGATGATCTGTGAAGACTGGATCTTCATCTTGTCGGCAAGTTCCTTGATGGTGATCGTCTCGGGAAGAGTGATGACTTTGATCTTCTCCTCTTCGACCTCTTCTTTCTTCTGGGCAGGAGGCATGATCATCTTGGATGTCTTGCCCTTTACCTGCTTGCCGCCCTTGAAACCGTCCTCATTCTCATATATACGGTCTTTCTTGTTCTTATCCTTGGAGGTGTTACCCTTTCTCTCGCTCGCGCCTCTTCTCTGTTCGCCCTTGGTATTATCGGACGAAGCGTTGAATCCGCGGCCCTGGTTGATGACTATTCCGCCACGCTGAGGTGCTGCGGCTCTTGCGGGTCTTTCTGCTGCTCCTGCTCCTCCTCTTCGCTCTGCAGGTGCTGCACTTCTTTGCGCCGGAGTACTTCCAGTATTACTGCCAGCGCTACTGCCACTATTCCCAGCAGGAACGACATTCTCTTTAACATTTTCCGTACTTTCTTTCTTAGGCGCAGTGCCTGTTCTACGTAACCTATCTCGATCGCCTCCCTGATGTGTTTCCGCAAGTCTTGCGGCTCTTTCCGCTGTTGTGGGTACGGTCGGACGGATTATACCGCCGCCTGCCGGCCTTGCGGGTGCTCCTGTCCTGTTAGTCTGTGCTGCTCCGCCACGTCCCTGCATCTGGGCATTTCTTGCCGAAGATACGACTATGATCGGTTTCTTTTTCCTTACGGGAGCCGCACCGGCGGGCGCTGCTCCTGCAGGTCTTGCAGGCTTTGCCGCACTCTTTGTCTCATCAGCAGCAGCCTTTTTAGCGGGCTCTTTTGCACTCTCTTTTGCGCTCTGCCCGGCCTCGGCCTTCCCGGCCGGAGCAGGTGATGAAGCGCCGCCTTTGAGCTTCTTTCTTACCGCATCGGCCTGATCGTCCTCAAGTCCCGATGCTGCGGTCTTTCCTTCAATGCCGATCTGCGTGAGGGCCGCTATGACTTCGCTGCTCTTTATGTCAAATTCTTTTGCTATCTCGTGTACTTTAATCTTTGCCATTAATCACTGCCTCCGTTCGTTGCTTTTTTCAGGATCTGCTTAGCCAGATTCTCGTTCGTTATACTCAGCGATGCCCTGAACTCTTTGCCTATCGCATGTCCCAGGCTTTCTTTGTCCGAGTATAGGAGGAACGGGACCTGATGATATGAACACATATCCTTAAACTGCTTCCTTGTATTGTCTGACGCATCCGCGGCCACGATGCACAGGAATGATTTTCCCTCCTTGATCGTGCTCTCTGTCATGAACTCTCCGCTTTTGACGCCTCCGGCCTTCTGGGCAAGCCCGAGAAGCTGCAATACAGGGTCCGGTCTCATAAGATCATTCTTCTCCTTCTTCTACAGATCCTTCTTCGGCGTATTCTTCTTCAGCGTATTCGCCCTCCTCATACTCTCCGTCGATGTATTCGCCTTCTTCGTATTCTTCCTCATCATAGTAATCTTCAAGACGGAATCCCGGAGTATCCTTTGCCTGGGTCTCCGATTTGATGTCGATCTTGAAACCCGTAAGCTTGGCAGCAAGTCTTGCGTTCTGTCCTTCCTTACCGATCGCAAGCGAAAGCTGATCGTCGGGAACAACGACCTTGGCTGATTTTTCATCGCTGTCGGCGATGACGAACACAACCTTTGCGGGTGAAAGTGCATTCTCTATAAGGATACCGGGGTTGTCATCCCAGCATATGATATCTATCTTCTCGCCGCGAAGCTCGTCAACTACGGCATTAACTCTCGTTCCGTTCATACCGACGCATGCTCCGACGGGATCAACGTCCGGATTGTTTGACCAGACAGCCATCTTCGTACGGCTGCCGGCTTCCCTGGCTATTGATTTTATCTCAACGCTTCCGTCACGGATCTCGGAAACCTCGGCCTCAAACAGGCACTTAACAAGGTACGGATGAGTACGTGAAACGGAGATCCTCGGTCCGCGGTTGTTGTCCTTGACTTCGACAACATAAACCTTTACGCGGTCGTTGATTCTAAGGTTCTCTCTCGGGATCTGCTCAGACTCGGGAAGGAATGCATCCGCTTTTCCGAGATCGATGCAAACATTCTTGCCGACATATCTCTGAACAACACCGGTAACGACCTGGCGTTCCTTGTCCTTGAACGTCTTGACGACAACCGAACGCTCTTCCTCGCGGATCTTCTGGAGGATAACGTTCTTCGCGTTCGTCGTTGCGATACGTCCGAAATCTTTGCTCTCTATCTCGACATCAACGATATCACCGACCTTTACGCCGGGTACAATCTTCTTTGCCTCTTCCTTTGCGATCTCAGCCACGTTGTCCTCGGGCTTCATCACTACGACCTTCTGTGCAAACACCTTGAACTTTCCGGTCTGTCTGTCGATCTCGACACGCATGTTGTCGGACTTGCCGAAATGCTGTTTGCAGGCTGTCAAAAGTGATGTCTCGATCGCCTCGAACATCGTCTCTTTGCTGATGTCCTTCTCCTTTTCCAATATCTCAAGAGCCATTAAAAGCTCTTTTCCGCTGTCTTCCTTCTGTACTTCCTTCTTTGCCATTTTTATTCTCCTTTTTTAAAAATCAATTGCCAGCTTTACCGTTGCGATGTCACTTCTTGAAAGCGACTCAGCCTCTCCGGTGTCCTGCATTTCTATCGTTATCGTCTCTTTGTCAAACGATATAAGCTTACCCGTTATGTCCTTCTTTCCGTTTACCGGTCTGTAGAACTTTACATCCACATCCCTGCCGATGCTCTTTGTAAACTCCCTGTCCTTCACAAGCTTTCTTCCCAGCCCCGGTGAACTGACTTCAAGAGTGTACGCATCTTCGATAAAATCATCCTCGTCAAGTCTGTCCGACAGTTTTCTTGATACCTCGACGCAGTCATCGATCATTATGCCTCCGGGCTTGTCGATGAAAACGCGAAGGTACATTTCCGAGCCTTCCTTAACGTAACTGACATCCCACAGTTCAAAGTCTGTCGCGTCAAGTATCGGCTCAAGGAGCTTTTCGGTCCGCTGCTCTATGTCTTCCCTTTTTGACATTTCCCCTCCTCTTTTGGTCCTTACACTAAATGAAGTGAGCTGCGGACAGCTCACTTCATACCTAAAACCATAATTCAAATGTTATACTACCACCTGCGTGGCGTAATTGCAAGACTTATTTCTTGATAGTGATGTTTGTGATATGAGGATTGGGACCTTCATACCAGTACAGGAATCCTGCGCAGTCGATCTTATCACCGACTTTGAGTTCCTTGGCTGTCTTGTAAACCTCTGTATCGCTTCCCGTAAGATAAGCTCTTACAAGGAATGTGTACTGCTGTCCGTCCTTTGAAACGTTGAAGTAAACGTCGTTTCCTTCCTCACCTGATCCGTCCCAGTTGTACAGCCAGTCAGCATCGTTTCCGTTTCCGTCCTTTGAAGCGACAATCTCAAGATCCTTGAACTCAACGAATCTGTTCATTGCTTCTTCAAGCTCGGGCTTTCCGAGAAGTGATGTAACATCGATCGCAGGTGCGATATAGTCGCCGTCCTCGATCTCAAATGTTCCGTCAGTGATCTCAACTTCTCCGGACCACTCTGACTTGAATCCCTTTACCTTGATCTTTGTACCGGGTTTGAGCTTTGCGGAATCCTCTTCGCTGCAGGGCATATCATAGATAAAATATGCACCCTCCTGATCAGCTGCATAGATCGTGATCTTGTTGTCCCACCAGCTCTGATGAGCCTGCACATATGCCTCTATAGTCACTTCGGAATCAAGCGGTGCCGCAACATACTCAGCGTATGTCATGACGCCTTCCGACTTCTTCTCAGGCTGGCCTTTGCCTGAGCATGCAACGAGCGTAGCCATGCAGAGTACAACCGCAACTGCTGCCAGTAATCTTTTCATAATGATCTCCTCCCTTTTGAGAAAACAACATCTGTTTCCGACACGGTAATTATATAACACATTTCAGATAAATCAAGATTTATGCCTTCTGCGGACAAGATACGCACATCCGATGAGCACCCATGCAGCGACAAGGCAGATGATGAGCGCCTTTGAAGCAGCCGGAAGCGTCCCCAGTGCCTCTTTCCTGCCTGATGCAGCCGATACGCTGTCAAGCTTGTAAAGGCTTCTGACATCATCGTATGTTTTTTCGATGAATGCCTCATCAACCTTTGTCCCGCGCCGCTCAGCCTTTACAACGTTTTCAACAAGAGCTCCTGCAGCATCGCGCAGGGAAGCTGAGCCTGCAAAGACAGCTGTGGTAAACGTGTTATCGGTATTCTCAAGCAGAAGCTTTGAAGCGTCCATCTTGACGCCGTAATGCTCATTGTTATCAGTACCCGCAAGAGACAGATACTCTTTGTAATTATCGCAGTTTCTGGCCTTTGCTGTTACAGGCACATATCCTTCCGTTTCAGCATATGCAGTCTGGACATCATTTGTCAGAAGGAACTGTGCGAACAGCCATGCGGCAAGGACTTCCTGCGGATCTTCCTTGTTGAACACGCAAACCGAAGGGCCCTGCGACATCATCCTGGGATTATTTACGTCAAACTGCGGGATAGGTCTGACGAGTGTGGTAAAGCTCTTCTTGTTTTCTTCGGCAATGTCCGAAAGGGGTGCATCCGTACCCATCCACGTGGAGCCCGCGGTCGAGTCTATCGCAAATATACACTGACCGGCATTTAAAAAGTTTCCCGGATAGCTTGATATCTTGAACGTTGAGAACGCTCCAGTTGCAGCGTGCCCGGCTATCTCAAGAAGCAGCTCTTTTGTCGTATCGTTGAACAGCTCTATATCACCCTCATCCGTTGAATACGGTGCTCCCTTCTGACGCAGCATCGATATCATCATGTTATCGGTGGACTTGTAAATAAACGGTATCAGTACCTTCTGGCCGTTAACCGGGTAAGTTCCCGATGCGTCCTTTTCCATCGCCTTTTCGGATACTTCCCATACAAAATCCCATGTGGGTATATCGGGAACCTCATATCCGAGCGCCTTTACCATATCCTCATTTATGTACATTGCTTCCGTAGAGCGCATGAAAGGAAGGGCATAAAGTGTCCCCGACAGTCTGCATTCATTCATGAACTTGTCGATCAACTCTTCCTTTTTGGGGCCGTCATATCTGAGTTTGCTTCCCCCAAGCCCGTACTTTTTGTCATCTGAGATCTCATCGAGCGGTACAACGACATTGATCCCCTTAATATAGGTCGCTATATGATCGGGATAGGTGATGCATACATTCGGTGTTGTGTTCGTGGAAATATTGGTTATGACGTCGTTGTATATACGGCCGTAATCCGTGTACAGACGCATATTCACGGTTATATTCGGATAAAGCTTCTCAAATTCCGAAATGGCGCTTTTATATATATCGGTCTGGACCTTGTTCGTATCGTTCTTTGCCCAGAAAGTGATCTCATACTGCTTTGACTCATCAAGCTCTTCAGGCATGACAAACTCCGGCAGTCCTTTCGAGCCGTGACAGGCTGTAAGGAATACGGCGCAGACCAGGGCAGCCGCCGGGATCAGATGTTTTGCGAGAATATGCGTTATCCTCCTCATCCCTTCGTACCTCCCGTCGCAACGCCTTCCATGATCTTGTTGTGGAACGCGATAAACAACACGATCAGCGGAAGCGAAATGATCACTACGGCAGCCATCATGGCCGGTATGTTCTCACGTCCGAACCCGCTCTCACGTATCTGCTGTATTCCGTTTGACACGAGGAAATATTCCTGTTTGTCCGTGATGAGTCTCGGCCACACGAATGAATTCCAGCACTCTATGACCTTCAGTATCACTATCGTTATCATCGTCGGTTTGCATATCGGGATCAGTACCTTCGTCAGATATCTGAGGTCCGAAGTACCGTCCACCTTCGCGGCTTTATAAAGGTCATCGCCGACCTGCGCGAAGTTCTCTTTGAGAAGATAAATGTAGAACACCGACGTTACCGACGGGAGTATGAGTCCCGTGAACGTATTCCTCATATTGAGATTTGTTATCGTCACGAAGTTTGTGATGATCACAAGTTCGTTCGGTATCATCATGAGCGCCAGGAACAGCGTGAACACCAGATCCTTTCCGCGAAAATCAAGGCGCGCGAATGCGAAGGCCGCAAGCGTGATGACAACAAGCATCAGGGCCGTCGTGACAAGCGTGAATATGAGAGTGTTCGCAAGGTATCTTGCAAGCGGCACACTCGTGAATGCCTCGGCAAAATTGGAAAATGTCGGCGACGTCGTAAAGAACTTCGGTATGTATTCGCGGTTATACGAACTGTAACTCTTTATCGAAGTCAGAAGCATCCAGTAGAACGGGAACAGCACTATAAGAGCCCAGATCGCAAGGCACAGATATATGAATGTCTTCTTAATCATCTTCGCGTGTCGTTTCATATGTATCACCTCCGTCTCGATGACACCATCAGGTTGATCACCGTGATCGTCAGTACTATCGCAAAAAGTATTATCGCGGCCGCCGATGCGTATGACGGATAGCCGCCCGAGTTGCCGTAGAGCATATCGTAAATGTAACCTACGATCGTGTTCATGCCCGCGGAGTTAAGATCGGTTCCGAACAGCGCGACCTCGTCCGAGTATGCTTTGAACGCGCCGATAAATCCGGTGATCACGAGATAGAATATCATCGGAGAGATCATCGGAAGAGTGATCTTGTAAAAGACCCTGAACGGTCTTGTCCCGTCAACCTCGGCAGCGCTGTAGTACACCTTCGGAACACTGGCGAGCGCGGATGTGAGTATGAGTATCTTGAACGGAAGAACGACCCAGATCGTGTAGAAGCACATGACGAACATCTTCGCAGCATACGGACCCGTGATGAAATCAACGCCCTTTCCGCCGAAGAATTCGATGAGTATGTTTATGAGGCCGTCGGAATACTCCGTCTTCTTGAACAGGATCATGAAGACCAGACCGACCGCAAGAGTATTGGTCACGTAAGGAAGAAAGAACACGGTCTGGAACAGCTCCCTGAGAGGTTTGATCGACGACAGCCCCAGTGATATCAGAAGCGCGATCAGCGTTGAAAGCGGGACCGTGATGATGACTATGATGAACGTGTTCTTCAGAGCCTGAATGAAATACGGATCGCGCAGCACATACGAATAGTTGTATGAACCCGTTCCGAAGAATGACTGGTTGGCGAAGTTAAAGCCTTCCTCAAAAGAGTACACGAAAACATCGACGAGCGGATATACCATGAACACGCCGAGAAACAGTATTGCAGGCAGCAGATACAGCCAGCCTTTTGCCCTGAACCTATTGTCCATCAGTCACCCCGAATCTTATGCGCTCTTCCGTTTCTTTATCAAACACAAAAACCTTGTTTGGTTTCAGTTTAAATCTCACTTCCGTTTTGCCGCTGTCCATCACAACATCAGAACCCGTGATCGACCTGATAAGTCCGGTATCGTTAAGGAGAGCGTCATGCTCCGAGACGATCGAAATGTCCCTTCCCATGACTTCGATCCTGCCCATTTTACAGACAAGCGGGCCGTCATCCGACACGATGAATCCCTCCGGACGGACTGCCACATACACATCCCGCTCATCGCGAAAATCATCCGATGCAAGTACCGCATCGTCCGCGACGTAAAGCTTTCCGTCCTTCATCTTTCCTTCAAAAACGTTTATCGGAGGCGTTCCGAGAAACTTTGCAACAAACAGGCTGACGGGATCGTCGTATACTTCCTGCGGCTTTCCCGCCTGCATCATGACACCGTCCTTCATGACGACGATCATGTCGCATATGCTCATCGCCTCATCCTGATCGTGCGTGACAAACACGGTCGTGATGTTCGTCTCGCGCTGGATACGGCGTATCTCTTCTCTTGTCTGGAGTCTCAGTCTTGCATCAAGATTGGAGAGCGGCTCATCAAGAAGAAGCACCTTCGGTACCTTGACAAGTGCTCTTGCGATTGCGACTCTCTGCTGCTGTCCGCCCGAAAGTTCCGACGGTCTTCTCTCCATCAGTTCATCTATCTGCACAAGCTTTGCTGCCTTATGAACCCGCTCCCTCATCTCATCCTTTGTAAGCTTTGCGTTGCCGCGGAGATTCTCAAGCGGGAATCTTATGTTCTGCTCGACCGTAAGATGCGGGTAGAGCGCATAACTCTGAAATACAAGACCAACGCCGCGATCCTGTGCCGGAAGTTTTGTCACGTCGGTATCACCGAAGAACACCTGGCCCTCGGTCGGCTTCTCAAGTCCCGAAATAAGATTGAGCGTGGTTGATTTTCCGCATCCGGACGGACCCAGGAGTCCAACGAGCATGCCGTCAGGGATCGTGATATCAAAGTCCTTTACAGCGATGACATCACCGCCGACCTTTTTGTTGCGGTTCGGGAATTTCTTGGTCAGGTTTTTGAGAACTATCTTCATACTTCACTCCTTGTTGTAACAGGGGGGGGGCGGTGGCACATTAGATACCGTAAAAATGCATGAGATCGCGTGATATGTGGTCCAGATCCGGATATATCGATCCTTCCGTGATACCGAACACACGAAGCGAATCTATGAAATACTTCTTGCGTTCCTTCGGGATGATTATCCTGTACAGCGTCTCATCATCGCATATGTCGGTAAGACGGCGAAGCGAATTGTGTACGGTGAAGTTCGCCTGCTGGCTGTACATACGCAGGTTATTGTCAGTCGATGATACCGCAAGTATCCTGTCGTCAAGTTCATGGTTATGGTGATTGTGCTTGAATGCGGGAAGCAGCATCTCCTGAGTCGTCTCCGCATCATTCGGATAGATGCAGTATCCGAATCCCTGCGACTCGTTAAGCGCCATCGGTGAGAGCACCCATACGCACGCGTCCTTGTCAGGCACAGCCTTATGCGTCTCAGTCGCAAAGAATGATGCGATAAGAGGCGATTTGCTCCAGTCGAGCATCCTTGTCGGAAGCCCGTAGTGCTGCATGATAGCGACCCATCCGGCGTAGTTCTTCTTGTCGGGCGGGTTGTTCATGATCTGCCTTGCCTTTATGTAAAAATCATTCGTTATGAATCTCTCGACGTCGATACGCTTCTGCGAGCGCTGTATGGACGGTATAAGAGGCAGCGTGGAGTCGTCCTCGCCGCGATACCACAGATTCAGGCCGTGCTTGCCGGCCAGTTCGTTCACGAACTGCAACAGTTCGTCGATGCTGGTTATCTTTTTTTCTATCATAGTGATTTCCTTTTCGGGAATCGAACCGATCACACATTTGCTCGAAAAGGCGCTTTCGCTCCTTTCCGGACGTCGCGTTACTAGACTCGAAAAAACCTCGTCAAGTAACAACGTCCTCCAAAGCTTTTCTCCCAAACGGTGATCGTTCGATTCCCTCGTAACTAGCGCATATCACAGAACCGTTCCGTGATACGTCCTCTTGATACATAATTATATCACAACAAGTAAAAAAAGAGGCCGGGAATACCCGACCTCGTGATCCTTTTTTCAGTTCATCCTATTGCAAAGGCATTGACTGGCTTGTTATTACCACGCACTACGAACAACGCCGGCCGGATTCTTATCATCTAAAACAGCCTTGAGTTCTGCGGCGGAATGATGAGATATCATCTCCTCTGAATCTCCCGTATAATCCCATAACGACTTCAGATAATTCCACTCACTCTGAGTGAACACATGACCGCCGTACGAATGTCCCGATGCAGCCTGTGCCGCTGCAAGTGCAGCCGCAGCCGCCTCGGCATCAGCCTGAGCCTTTGCCGCATCCTCAGCAGCCTTTGCCGCATCATCTGCAGCTTTCTTCTCAGCCTCTTCCTTGGTCTGTGTCTGGCCCTCACCGTTTCCTTCGGCATTAGCCTCGGTCTTCTTTTCTTCTTCCTTCTTCTCGTCCTTCTTCTCGTCCTTCTTATCTTCCTCGGTAGGTCCCTGCATGAACTCTTCCTCGGATATCTCTGTCAGGAACTCGGTCTTCATGTAGCCGTCCTGATCTTTGTACTTGATGTGTGTCCAGTCATCGACATCCTCGACCTTCTCGAACATATCACCCTTCTTGGCCTTGCCGAGAACTTCTCCGTCTGTGCTGTTTGTCGAACGGACATTAACATCATCGCCCGTGCTCTTGACGTACTTCTTCATCTGAGCCGCAGCTTCAGCTTCAGCCTGTGCGGCTGCCGCTTCCTCCTGGGCCTTCTTGTCTTCTTCCGCTGCTGCAGCAGCTTCAGCCTGTGCACGTGCCACGCTGTCGACGACAGCGAATGTCAGCACCTGACTCTTAACATCCTTGCACTCGATATATACGGTAACGTTACCCTCGTTCATACCCGTTGTAAGGATAGCCTTGCCGTCCCTGATCTCGAATGAGCTCGTCGGATCATCAACTGTTGCTGTCGCCTTTTTGATGTTTGCTCCCTCGGGATCCGTAACGATGTCGAACGTGTACTGCGTTCCGACCTCAAGCGATGTCTCAGCAAACTCGGGCTGAAGTGCGATCGTTTTAAGCTGTCCGCTCTTGACGAAATAATATACAACGTCAAGTATTCCGACGATTGCGATCAGCACCGCAAATACGAGGATCAGGATTCTGATTGTGCTACTTTGCCTTCTCACGATAATTCTCCTTTTATGATAACTTTATCCGAATCAAACAGTTCGGTCACATTTCAACTAAATATTATACACTAACACGGCTGTCTCTTACAAGTCTGATTTACCGCCGTTCATGATGAATCTGTCAATTATCTCCGATATCGCGCTCTCATTGTTTGTGCGATCGGTGATATAGTCGGCGTATGATTTTGCCGCATCGGTGCCGTTTCTGACTACAACGCCCGTGCCTGCTGCCGTGATCATGGATATGTCGTTTGCCTCATCTCCCGCTGCAACGGATGCAGAAACAGGGATGTTCATAAGGCCGCACAGACTCTTTAACGCTTTGCCCTTTGACACATCGGGCGGCAGATACTCGAGCAGGTAATCATTCGAAAAAACACTTTCGACCTTTCCTTCGGAAATATCGCGGTGCCGTTTTTCAAATTCTTCAAGTATCTTCCGGCTGCCGTCTGCTATCGACATTACGATGAACTTCGGAGGAGGTGCCGGAAGATCTTCGGGGATCCTCTCCACGATCCTGTACGGCATCTTGATCCTCTCACAGTACAGTTCGAGCTCGCGCGTCTTTTTAAGCGACACGACGTGAGTGTCGGTGTATGTGTGGATGTGAAGAGAGTCTGCTGCAGCCGCCTTAAACATCTTTGCCACCGTATCAGGGTCGACCGTTGTGGAACTTATTATCTCTTCCTTTCCGCAGTCGAAAATGTACGCGCCGTTTGACGTGATGAGAAATATCCCGTCGCGGTAGAGCTGAAGTTCTCTTGCAACAACCTTTGCGCTGTACAGCGGGCGTCCCGTTGCTATCACAAAATGGTGCCCGGCTTCTATCATTTGGTTTATCGATGACAGATCTTCGCGGCTGACATTCTTGTCATCATCAAGAAGCGTGCCGTCCAGATCCGAAAAAAGTATCTTAACTTCCGACATATTCTAGTTATCGTCGTCTTCCTTGTTGGCCGTGTATACGAATCTCTTCCTTGCCATCTCATCGCTTGCAAGATACTCGTCGTATGTCGTTACCTTATCGATCATAGTTCCGTTCGGAAGGAACTCCATAATGCGGTTGGCTGTCGTCTCTACAAACTGATGGTCATGCGATGCAAACAGTATGACCCCCGGGAACTTGATCAGTCCGTTGTTGAGTGCGGTTATGCTCTCCATGTCCAGATGGTTTGTCGGCTCATCAAGGATCAGGATGTTTGCACCCGATATCATCATCTTGGACAGAAGACATCTGACCTTTTCTCCTCCCGAGAGGATGTTGATCTTCTTCACGCCGTCTTCACCGGGGAAGAGCATCCTGCCGAGGAATCCTCTGACATACGTTACATCCTTTACAGGTGAATATCCTGTCAGCCAGTCTGTTATCGTGTAATCGTGATCAAACTCTTCCGTATAATCACGCGGGAAGTATGCCTGGGATGTCGTGACTCCCCATTTGTACGTTCCTTCATCGGGCTCGATCTCGCCCATCAGTATCCTGAACAGCGTTGTCTTTGCAAGCTCGTTTGTTCCGACAAAAGCAACCTTGTCATCGTGTCCGAGGATGAACGAGATGTTATCAAGCACCTTGACACCGTCGATCGTCTTGCTGATACCCTCAACGGTGAGCACCTCATTTCCGATCTCCCTGTCGGGACGAAAATCAATGTACGGATATTTACGACTCGAAGGCTTGATCGTATCAAGCTCGATCTTTTCAAGTGCACGCTTACGGCTCGTTGCCTGCTTGGACTTGGAAGCGTTTGCAGAAAATCGTGAGATGAACTCCTGCAGTTCCTTGATCTTCTCTTCCTTCTTCTTGTTCGCTTCCTTCATCTGCTGGATGAGGAGCTGGCTCGATTCATACCAGAAATCGTAGTTACCGGCGTAAAGCTGTATCTTGCCGTAGTCGATGTCGGCCGTATGAGTGCAGACCTTGTTCAGGAAATATCTGTCATGGCTGACAACGATGACGGTATTGTCAAAGTTTATGAGAAATTCCTCGAGCCATTCGATCGCATCAAGATCAAGATGGTTCGTAGGCTCGTCGAGAAGCAGTATGTCGGGTGTTCCGAAAAGCGCACGCGCCAGAAGTACCTTGACCTTCTGGGGACCCGCAAGATCACCGACCAGACTGTAGTGAAGATCAGTTTCGATACCGAGTCCGTTTAACAGAGTTGCCGCATTCGATTCGGCTTCCCATCCGTCCATCTCCGCGAACTCCGCTTCAAGCTCACTTGCCCTTATACCGTCCTCATCGGAAAAATCCTCCTTGGCATAAATGGCATCCTTTTCCTTCATGACATCATACAGTCTCTGGTTTCCCATGATGACCGTATCCATTACCGTATAGGCATCATACTTGAAGTGATCCTGCTCAAGCACCGACAGACGCTGTCCCGGCGTGATCGCAATATCTCCGTTCGTTGTATCAAGTTCTCCCGAAAGGATCTTCAGAAATGTGGACTTGCCGGCGCCGTTCGCACCGATAAGTCCGTAACAGTTTCCTTCCGTGAACTTGATGTTGACGTCCTCAAAGAGGGCTTTCTTACCTACGCGGTAAGTTACATTGTTTGCTGATATCATAATATTCTCCTCAATTTGTGTATCAGGGGGACGGTCTGTGATACATTATGAATTTACAACCAGATAACGTCCGTCAGGCAGAGTAAATACTTCCGCCTGCTGCGCGATCTCTTCCTCGCTCAGTCCGTCGGTATCAACACCCATCTCGTCAAAGTATTCGATGACTTCCTCAATGCTGTCAACGACCTCGGCCATTGCATCATCGAGAAAATCCTCGGCTTCTTCCGGTGTTGTCGCAACGTCCTCATCAAATAAACGGTTTTGGTTTTCAAGAAAATAATTGATGACTTCCTTATCAAACATATCCTATCCTCCTCAAATCCTTTATCACTGATTCTGTCCTTCAATGGGAATGAACACTCTGCTGCCCACTCCCGCCTCCTTTGATGCAACAAGGCTGTCTGCCCATTCGCAGAACGCTTTCTGAGCACTGATAAGCTCCTTGCCGCGCTTGTCGATCCTCTCATACGTTCCGTCGGGAAGTTCGATCCTTGCCTTGACCGAATCCGCAAGAAGTGTTGCGAGTATATAGATTACCCTTTCCCTGAGTGATTCGTCAAGTATCGGGAACATTATCTCAACACGCCTTAACAGGTTTCTCGGCATCCAGTCAGACGAGCCGCAGTATACTTCCCTGTTTCCGGCATTCTCGAAATAGAATATACGGCTGTGTTCCAGATAATCACCTACGATGCTGCGTACGGTAATGTTCTCGGAAACACCCTTTATGCCGGGCTTCAGACAGCATATTCCGCGAACTATCAGCTCTATCTTAACGCCCGCACATGATGCGGCATAAAGCGCCTCGATCACTTCCTTATCGCATATCGAATTGACCTTCGCTACGATGTGCGATCTCTTTCCGTCGCGTGCATTTGCCGCTTCCCTGTCTATCAGGTGAAGGAATCTGTCCTTCAGCCAGAGCGGAGCTACCGCCAGACGGTTCCAGTAAAGCGGCTCCGAATATCCGCTGAGCATGTTGAACACCGCCGTCGCATCCTCACCTATCTGCTCAGAGCACGTCAACAGACCGATATCCGTGTACAGCTTTGCCGTGCTGTCATTGTAGTTTCCGGTCCCGAGATGTACATAACGGCGTATACCGTCTTCCTCGCGGCGTACAACGAGCGTTATCTTGCAGTGTGTCTTGAGTCCGACAAGTCCGTATATCACGTGGCATCCGGCCTTCTCAAGCATGCGTGCCCAGACGATGTTGTGCTCTTCGTCAAATCTCGCTTTCAGCTCAACAAGAACCGTTACCTGTTTTCCGTTCTCGGCCGCCTCGGCAAGAGCTGCGATGATCGGCGAATTACCGCTGACACGGTACAGCGTCTGCTTGATAGCAAGAACATCCGGATCCTTTGCGGCACTCTTTACGAAATCTATCACCGGATCAAACGTCTGGTACGGATGATGCATCAGTATGTCATGCATCCTGATCGATTCGAATATGTCATTACCATCGCTTATCTCAGGTACCGCCTTCGGAACGTGCAATGCGGTCTTTAAGTGATCAAACCCGTCAAGCGAATACATCTTCATCAAAAATGTCAGATCTATCGGACCTGCTATCCTGTATATGTTGTCCTCGCCAACCGACAGTTCCTTCTTAAGTATCTTCATGAGAGCGGGATCGATATCATCGGCAACCTCGAGCCTGATGACTTCTCCCCACTGTCTTCTCTTGATCTGTCTCTCTATCTCCTTCAGAAGGTCTGCCGCCTCTTCCTCATCTATCGTAAGGTCGGCGTTTCTCATTATCCTGTACGGATAAGCGCATACGACGTCATAGTTCAGAAAGAGCTTAGGCATGTTGCGCTCTATGACCTCTTCGAGCAGGATGAACGAACGCGGTCCCGGCTTATCGTCACTATTCTTTATCTCAACGATACGGTCAAGTCCTCCGGGAACCTGTACGGTCGCAAAATCATGCTCATCCTCACCCTTCTTGCTTATAAGTGCTCCTATGTTAAGCGTCTTGTTGCGGACAAGCGGGAACGGCCTTGAAGAATCAACAGCCATCGGAGTCAGCACCGGATACACTTCCTCCTCAAAATATCTGTCAACATACGCAGCCTGCTCATCAGTCAGTTCCTCATGCTTCGTGATCAGATTGATACCCTCGGATTCCATGAGCGGCAGCAGTGTATGCATCAGCACAAAATACTGCATGTCGACAAGATCATGCGTCTTGTCGGCTATCGCATCGAGCTGTTCGTCTATCGTCATGCCGGCGATATCGCGTTTGCTGTACTTTGCGTGCTGCATATCGATGAGAGATGCAACCCTTACCATGAAGAATTCATCCAGGTTCGAAGCGGTTATCGACAGAAACTTCAGCCTCTCCATAAGCGGATTGGACGTGTCGGTCGCCTCTCCGAGAACCCTCTCGTCAAACATGAGCCACGACAGTTCCCTGTTCACATAGTAGTCTCTTTTTCCAAAATCACTCATACACTTTACCTTCGTTTGTATTTAAGCACCGGCTTTACCGAGAACACTTCTTCAAAAAGTGATGCCTTCCTGTAGAAGAATCCCTGCTCCAGATCGATATCATCCACCGTATATACACTGACTGAGAGTTCATCGCCCTTGACCGCAAATCTGACGTCGTTCACTTTCGTCCTGTAGCTTCTGCACACACCATCGGCGATCCTGAAAAGTGCAGACAGCTTTGCTATCTTCAGATAAGTATTTCTGTCAATAAGCGAGGTCGCTGCGATCTCGTCAAAGTATTTGAACTTGACCTTGTTGAACCTGACAATGTTTGCGACTATCTGTCTCTCGGTATGGGACAGTCCTATCATCTCGGTCGCCATGATGATGTCATATCCGCACTCCGCACCGGCTTCAATGCTGACATATCTTCCGCAGTCGTTGAGAAGTGCCGCGATACGCAGAAGGAGCTTGTCGCGCTTTCCCATTCCGTGTATCTTGCGCGTGTCATCAAACAGGTCACACGCAACACGCTCTATCAGTTCGTTTCTTTCCTCATTCCCCTGATACCGCCTGGACATTGCCTTCGCGCACGCTACTATATCGTTTTCAAAATCATGCCGGTAGTGTACGAGCTTTTCCTTCTCGGCATATTCGTATGCCATACCGTCGCAGAGCGATACACCCGGCGACCAGATGTTTTCCGCTTTCGTGATCTTGATGATCCTGGCAACGAGCGTCAGCGCCGGAAGAAGGAGCGGTACGGTCTCTTCGTTGATACCGTACTTCTTTGCGATATCACTGTTGGGCATTGTCTTTATGGATGAGTACAGCTGTTTGAAAGAATCAGCCGTAAATGACCTGTCACGCGATCCAGTATGATAAAGCATCACGGAAACGTAATCGTCTATCAGTATAAGGTTTTTGATCGTGCGTCCCTTCAGGTAGAGCTTTTTGAACACCTGAAGCTGGTTGTCGATCAGTTCCTTGAGGATCCCTTCAATATCCCTTGTCTTCGGTGCAAGTGTTGCAAGCATATCCATGGCACGAAGCACACCGAGCCTGATGTTCTGTGTCGTCACAAGTGCCTCGTTGTCAAAAAGGGACAGCTGGATACTGCCGCCTCCGATATCAGCGATCGCACATCCTTCCCTTATAAACTCGTCAAACCTTGAACCCTTTATCGCGGCAGCCTTGTAATGAAGGAAACGCTGCTCGGAATTGGACAGAACGTCAAGCCTTATTCCGGTCCTCAGTTTTATCTGTTCGATCAGTATCTGCGTGTTCTTTGTCTCACGTATCGCACTCGTTCCGTAGGCCTTGTAATCATCGACTTTGTAAGAGCGCATTATCGACGCAAAGTCAGACAGAACATAGCACAGTTCATCCATGTGATCCGTGCCTATGATCCCTCTCTGATAAGTTTCGGTGCCCAGTTCTATCGAGTGACGGATGCTGTCGATCTCTTTCATGCTGCCTTTATTGTTGAACTCGAATATCTTCATCCCAAGTTCGTAAGATCCGACATCGATCGCGGCAAATGTACGGACTGCCATCTCAACCTCCCTGCAAACCGAGTAAATGATCTATAAACTGCTGTGCCGTCCTGCCGGACAGACCGCCGTGCGAAAGCTCCCATCTGTTCGCTTCAAGAAGGAGTTCATCCTCACTCATCGTCACATGATATCTGTCGGCAAGCGTCTTTACTATGTTCTCAAACTGCTTCTTATCCGGACGTGAAAAGAATATCGTCTCACCGAATCTGTATGAAAGCGACAGCTTTTCCTGAACCGTATCATTCGTATGAAGATCGTCATTCCTGTCTTCTTTGTCCGAATGCTTCTCCCTGACGATATGCCGCCTGTTGCTCGTCGCATATATAAGTATGTTATCCGGCTTCTTCTCAAGTCCGCCTTCGATCACGGCCTTGAGATATTTGTACTCCGTCTCAAAATCCTCGAACGACAGATCATCCATGTAAATGATGAACCTGTAATTGCGGTTCTTGATCTGTGCGATGATCTCGAGAAGATCCCTGAACTGGTGCTTGTAGACCTCGATCATTCGAAGTCCCTTATCGTAATATCTGTTAAGGATACCTTTGACGCTCGATGATTTTCCGGTACCGGCGTCTCCGAACAGAAGGCAGTTGTTGCACGGCCTGCCTTCGACAAACGCTTCCGTGTTGTCGCACAGCTTCTTCTTGGCGCTCTCGTATCCGACAAGATCCTCAAGATATACATGCGTGATGTTCGTGATAGGCTCTATCACAACACCTTCTTCGGTGTGATCTACCCTGAACGCTTTGTGAAGTCCGAACTTTCCGACTCCGTATGACCCATAAAAGCGTGCTGTTATACGGGCAAACTCTTCATCCGATCCGGCCTTTGCAAGCGCATCCCGAAGCGTCAGTATATTGTCGCGTATACGGCTGTTGAACATCCTGGACTTCTCATCGACGGCCTTATAATTTTCGATCAGTTTTGCAAAAGATGTTCCGCATTTTCTGTCAAACGCATAAAGATCGGTCGCAAACAGTTTTCTGAACACGGCAAGATCACAAAGCGCGAGGTCATTTATCGAACCGGCAACTTCTCCTCTCATCTCGCATGACATTGAAAACGCATTCTCATTGTTCGCGATCAGATATGCAAGATATGCCTGCCATATGTTCCCGCTGTATCCGTGGCTGACCGCCAGTTCTGCAAGGGACCCCGCAAACCGGTTCATGGTAAGCTTCAGTGCGGCTTCATCGCCGCCTGTACTGTCTTCGATATCATATGCCGTATCAAGTATGTCTTCATGTCTGAAGTCCCTGTACAGTATCATCCTGTGATCACTCATCCGTTTCTTTCAGCCCTCCGAGCATTTCAAGGTTTATCTCAACAGGCTCACCGTCCCAGTTAAAATCATCATAATCACCATCGGACACGCCCGCCATCTCTTCCTGAAATTCCCTGCTTGCCTGCATCAGGGTGATGAACAGCTGTGCTGCGCCATCCGCATATCTGCGATTTGTGACCGATGCGAAAACGTCGTCAAGCTTCGCATCTTCCCTTGCCGCATCGTATACGGGGAGGTTGTTCTCCATCTTGTATTCTCCAATGGCTTTGACAACATCCATCCTCTCTTCATAAAGCTTCAGGATCTGCTTGTCTATCCTGTCTATCTGTTCACGGAGCTTCTTCATATCGGCTGCCATTTCACACCTCCGGGGGGTATAGTTTTCCCATATAGTATATCATATAAAAACATTGTTTTCTTTCACTAAAAATGATAAAATAACACTTAGTTTTACATATTATATTTAAGGAGGTTTCAGTTATGGCATTTTGTTCAAATTGCGGTAAGGAAATTCCCGAAGGGTCAACTGCCTGCCCGGCATGCGGTGCTGCTTTTTCACCCAATACCGTTCCCGCAGGTCCCTGGGATCATACATCCGAATTCGAAGCACAGGACATCTCCGATAACAAGGTATATGCTCTTTCGGCATATCTGTTCTCATTCATAGGAATAATCCTGTGCCACCTTCTTGCGAAGGATTCACCTTATGCACAGTTCCATGCTCGCGAAGCACTCAAGCTTGATGTTACGACTGTTGTCATTTATCTTCTCGCGGTTTTCTTCTGCTGGACATGCATCGGTCTGGTCGCAGGAATCATTCTTATCGTTATCCTGTTCGTTGTAAGGATCATCTCTTTCATCCAGGTATGCAAGGGACAGGCAAAAGAGCCCTGGCTCATCCGCTCCATCGGAGCTCTTCACTGATCATATACGGTCAGATACAGAAAGCACCTGCCATATCAGATATGGCAGGTGCTTTCTTTTATACCCGGTTACTGTCTGATCCTGATATCGGTCAGTGCACACTGATCACCCGTCAGGCAGACATATACGTCCTTCTCTCCGTCGGTGATGGTAAGCTCATCTCTGATATATACACCGAAGTTTTCCGTCACGAGAACGATCCTGTCACCCTTGCGCTCAAATTCGACCGAACACTCCAGACCCTTTTTGTTCTCGGCTTTCCATGCATCCCATCCCTCAAAATCATCACGGATGTTGACGAACATTTTATTGTCGGCACGTCCCGCTGCTTCCCAGTTTTCACCGTCAAGGCGGACAAGCGCATATTCTTTGTAGTTATCTCCGTCCACCATACCGTTATTGGAATGATACAGCACGATGAATGCGGTATGCCATATGAGTCTCGCGGTCGGAAGACTCATCGTGTGGAACTTTATCTCCAGCCCGTCCGTTACAGGTATACCGTCAGTTGCTTTAAGCCTGTATCCGTTTATCTGGATGTTCGGAACATCGCCTTCAAGCCTGTCAATAAAGCTGACCTCATCGGCGATCCTTACGATATAGTCATCATTTACCGGCTCCTCATCCCTATCTATCGCAACATCGCTTATATGGCAATGCTCGCCCGTAAGTCCGATGTATCCGTATCTGACGCTGTCAGGAAGCGCAACGGTGACTTCAGCGACCTTCTCTGCGCTCTTTATCCTGACAAGTATATGATCCTTGATCTTGACAGCCTCAACTTCGTAAACGGTCTCATCGGGATCGGAAGATGCATTTGCAAGCTCCGGGATTCCGGGCAGTATATCCGTCTTGATCTTTCTGGCACCGTTAGCGACGGCATGACCGTCAAACCAGATCTCACAATACTCGAAGTAATTCAGTTCCTCCATCGTTCTCTCTTCATCATGGACACGTCCGTCAAGCGAATCAAACAGGATCAAGGTCGGGATGTATTTAAGATCCGGTGTGCTGTCTTTGCTCTTTGACCTCAGCCGGATATGGGTCATGTTCTGTAATATCACGATACCTTCGGATATCGCACTCCTGTACTCACCGCATTCAAGCTCGTTCTTACCCGCAAGTTCCTTGACCTCCTGTTTTTCCTTCATCCTGAACTCACCGTCGATATCGATAAGATGAAGCATGATCTTTGCAAACTTCGGGTCAAACTGCGTTCCCGTACCTGTAACTATCTCCTCACGTACGATCTGCTGCTGCTTCGCCTCCCTGTAGCTTCTGTTTGATGTCATTGCATCATATGCATCGGCTACGGCGATAATCCTTGCGATCTCGGGGATGTCGTCCCCCTTGAGCCTTCCGGGATAACCCTTTCCGTCATATCTTTCATGATGATGCTTTGCCGCAATGCTCAGGTAAGGATAGTCGACTATACTGGACAGGATGTCGGCTCCGTACACGGAATGATTTTTGATAACATCATATTCTTCGGGTGTGAGCTTTCCCTTCTTGTGGATCACAACATCGGGGATCTCAAGCTTTCCGACGTCATGAAGGAGTCCCGCATAGTAAACCTCATCGCATTCCTCAACCGTCTTGCCGGCAGTTTCGGCGATCATTCTCGAGTACTGCGCCACTCTTGCCGAATGCCCCGATGAGTACTCATCCTTCGCATCTATCGCATTGACAAACGCAGTTGCAGTCTGTTCGAACAGGCGCTGTGCAAGCTTTGTCTGGCCTTTCAGGAATTCTCTTTCGATATCGGCCGCGATCTCTATCTTGTCGTTCAGGTCAAGGTATGAAAAAACATACAGCATCATCGACACGAGAACAATGACCATGTTCGTAAGAGAGATACCGTATGCGAATACCTGAATAACAGCCGCAGCTATCGGAGCGAATATGAACAGAACAAGAGATATGTATATCTTTTTTGAAAAAGATATACGGAACTGATAAATGACCGTGAACATGATGATCATGGAAAGTATCGGGATTATGTGACTGATCAGAAATCCGTCAGCCCTGTGATACTTATTCGTCTCGTCAAACGTGTAGTACAGGCCTGTAAAATGTGCTATCACAGCCATCGCCATACCCGTTACCGCCAGAGCGAATGTGAATTTTGTCCTTTTGGGGAGCACTTCCTGTTTCCCCTCTACCTTCAGAAGATCACATATATACAGATTTAACGCGAATACCGATGCCGATGTCATAAAGAACACAAGGAAATTGCTGAGTCTTACCATAATGTACCCTGTGTGCGAAGGGTCACCTGCATACACGTAAGCAAGCCTGTCAAACCCGACGAGTATCATCGCAAAAAGTTCAACGAGTATCAGTATCCGTTTTCTTCTGGGTGACATCGCCTTCGTGATCAGAAGCATGACGATCATCGCCGCGCATATTCCCGTAAAGGCTTCCATTACATTAAGCTGATATGTGTGCAGAAATTCCATCATAATTGTTTCCCCTGTCCGATCCCTATTTATGCAGTATGAAATAATCCTTCAGATTTGCGAGCAGTTCATCTTTGGAAATGTTCTTAAGAAAATAGCCTTCAGGTCGAAGCGCCAGCACCGCCATAACGCTTTCCTTGTCTCCTTTTCCCGTCAGGAACATGACCGGAATGTTCCTGGTCTCATCCTCACTCCTTAACATCTCAAGTACCTGCGGGCCCGATGTGACCGGCATCTCATTGTCCAGAAGTATCAGATCCACTTTGTTCTTGGCGAGCATCTTGATCGCCTGAAGTCCGGAATTGGCCATATACACCTTATACGTTCCCTTCAGCCAGTCCCTGACAAGCCCGAGAAAGTTCGGATCATCATCAACAATGAGGATGCTCTTTCTGAACTCTCCAGCATCCATCTTCTTAAACATGTCGGTAACGGAATTAATGTATTCCGCATTGTTCATCGGACGTATGAATGACTTATAGATAAGATCCGTTGACAGGCGGCTCTTGGCATGCTCTATCTCATTCGCGGAACCGATCAGTATAATCTGTATCCCGTCATCTGTCATCCTGTCAGCAAGAAAACGAAGAACATCGTCTCCGGGTCTTACATCCTCATCCATATAAAGAGTCACAAGATTTGTTCCGGCCCATTTTTCATTGATCGCGTTAATGCTCCAGTAGGCAAACTCACAGTCTATCCCCGCTTCCGTTGTCTTCTGGATCATGACCCGGACAAGAAATGTCTCTTTCTCGCTGATCATCAGAATTCTGTTCTTTTCCATGCCCTCTCCCTTTTCGGTTGGTGTCAGCTTTCAAGTATCTGTGTGATGCCGTCCCAGTCAAGAACCTTCAGCATCTTGCCGATGTTATCGATCTTTTCGGCATCTTTTTCGGGAAGAGCATACTTGCTCAGGTTCCCGAGTACCATTTCAACGGAATCGTAATCCATCTGATCCGCAAGCTCCTTAAGAGCAAAATACGCATCAGCAAGTTCCGACTCCGGTATCATTTCCTTACCTTCATCATCAGGCTTCTCGTGAAGTTTTTTCAGTTTCTCCTTAAATGCGATGTAATCATCAAGAAGCTTTCCTGCATTCTCTTTTATGAAATCCGTATCCTGCCTGTTTCCGGCGTTCTCAAGTTTCTCCGCAAGAGCGGAAAGTCCCATCGCACCGACGATCCTTGCGCTTGATTTGAGCGCATGTACCTTGATCGTGAACAGTTTGATATCGTCTTCCTCAAATGCACTCCTGATCACTTTCGCACTGTCGTCAAGAGTATCGGAGAAGAGATTCAGCGAATTGATGAACGGTCCGATACCGCCCGAATTGCGCACGCCTTCGTCCATCGATATCCCGTCGATATCCTTAACCCATGACATCTCTTCAGGCAGCTCTTCCATCTGCGGCATATCCGGAATGCCTTCGGGCTTCATCATCATCTCCGGCGGAAGATGCTTCATAATCGCACGCTCGACCGCTCGCGAGTCAATGGGCTTTGCAAGATATCCGGTAAATCCTTTTGAAATGTAGAAATCCTCTCCGACCGTGGAATTGGCCGTAAGTGCGTATACAGGCAGATCCGGATGATCCTCACGGATATGTTCAACCGTCTCCACGCCGTCCATTCCCGGCATCATATGATCCAGCAGAACGACATTGAAAGAGCCGTATTTGATCTTTTCAAGACATTCCTCTCCGCTCGATGCGGTCGTGATGAACATCTTGGTCGCCTTCAGAAGTCCCTTTATGACGGCAAGGTTCATCGGATTATCATCAACTATAAGTATGTCTGCATCGGGCGCAACAAACTGCGGTATGTAAGGTCCCTTTGCACTGTCATCGACATGCTCGACAAATGTTCCCATCGGGGTTTCGTCTTCAATGCGCTGGGCCGTCGTAAAGAGGAATTCGCTTCCTTTGCCGTACACGCTCTCACATCTAAGATCGCCGCCCATAAGCTCCGCGAAACGTCTCGATATGTCAAGTCCCAGTCCGGTTCCCTGGATGCCGCTGTTCTTTTCTTCATCAAGTCTTTCATATGCCGTGAACAGCTTGTCCATATCTTCGGCCCTGATACCTATTCCGGTATCCTTGACGGAGAATGTGAGATCGCAGTCCTCTTCCCTCTTTTCATTCATCCTGACGGAAAGAGTGAAACCGCCTTCGTCAGTGTATTTAACGGCATTTGTCAGAAGGTTCAGTACGACCTGTTTGATCTTTCCGGCATCTCCGTACAGACGCTTCGGTATATTCTCATCGACCTTTACATCAAACGTCAGATCCTTCTCGGTGCTTCTGACTCTTATCATCGTGACTATCGATCTTAACAGTTCTGCAGTGTCATATCCCTGCTCGACAAGATGCATCTTGCCCGACTCGATCTTCGATATATCAAGAAGGTCATTGATGAGTCCGAGCAGTGATTCCGATGCTGTCCTGATATCAAGCGCATAGTTTATTATCGACATGAAATAGCCTTTGGGAACATCTGTCGAATCCTCTCGCAGGATCATCTCATCCATTCCCATTATCGTATTGATAGGCGTCCTGATCTCATGAGACATGTTTGCCAAAAATCGTGACTTGGCTGTATTGGCTCTCTCCGCCTCTTCCTTGGCACGCCTGATCTGCTCGTACTGTTTTGTGATGACTGTTCCCGTCAGAACGCGCCATACGATAAATCCGGCAAGTGCGGCAACAAGAAGTGCTCCGAGAACGCGGACGATAAGGAGCTCCGTAAATCTCGGTTTCTTTACAACGTGAAAGACCTCATCCTGTATAACGTTATGAGTTGTCTTATCAAGTATACGGATATGCAGATTGTAATCGCCATACGACAGTCCCGTATATTCGAGCGATGTCATGCTCTTCAGATCGGTCGTTATACCGCTCTCTTTTGCACCTTCAAGGAATATGTCGACTGTAGGATTATTCATCGAATAGTCGAGTATCGCAGGTGTGATCTGTATACGTCCGAGCTCTGAAGGGATCGTATAAGTTCCCGTATCATCCGCAGCGATCGTCTCGTCATTGTAAGTGATCGATCTGACTCCGATCTTGACAGTCGAATTATGCTCGTAGAAATGATTGATATTTACCTTGCATACGCCCGCACGCTCAGCGATGAACAGATTACCCTCTTCGTCTATCGCGCTGAACGCATTTGCCGTAGGTGCTCCCGGAAGGCCGTTGAAATAATTATAGAGCCTGTAATCCACCACCGCATCGTCCAAAAGGCTTTTCGTACTTGCGCAGTACACACCCATCGATGAGAGTACCCATGCGTTATCATCATCGTCGGTAAAAATGTCAAAGTTATTATTGTACGGGAAAGTAGTCACGGTCTTGATGGAACCGTTCTTCATATACTGGATCGAATTGGAAGTAATGATCCAGTTGACACCGTGCTTCTCATCTCTCTTGATACGGAGCACGACTTCACTCGTAAGACCTTCCTCGCGTCCGATCTTTTTAACCTTGTCATCCTTTATCGCATAAATACCGTCACCGTCGGATCCGGCATATATCGTTCCGTCGTCGCCCTCGCATACCGTCAGGAATACGGTGTTGGTTATCACATCCGAAGCACCGATGACTTTTCTGATCACTCCGTCCCTTATGATAACGAGGCCCTCGTTCGTACCGACAAGTACGTCGTTGTTCTTTGTAAACGAAATGCATCTGACCTTGGTCGTCGGCATTCCGGCTGTCTCATCGAAGCGCTTGATGGCTCCGTATGCCGACTGAAATACAAGTCCTAAATCGTTTGTGTATGTAGTGATCCAGAGATTGCCTTCGGCATCTTCTTCGATATCCCTGATCCTTGTATCTTTGAGATATTCCGTCAGTGAATTTTCAACACTGCGATTTTCATTGTTAAGGATATAAAGACCCGAATCCGTACCGACATACAGAAGTGTCTTGTGTATGCACGTCGCATTGACAGCTCCCGTATCAAGTCCCGCTATTTTGGTAAGGTCCTGGAAATTGTTCGTGACAACCTTCATGACACCCTGCCTTGACGAAGCGAACCAGAGATTCCCCTCATAATCGGCAGTCATCATGTCGATCGAATTGTTCATCGGGATATTCTTAAGTATCCGGAATTTGAATTTCTCATCGATATACCCGGCTACATTCTCGGAAGTTATCCATATCCGGTCGCATGCCGAGGTTATCCAGTAAACCTCCCCTGCGGGTGATACATCGATCTTCGTGCATTCATCAGCCGGTGCCCCGAAATCTCCATAGTACACGCTGCTTGATTCGGTACCGAAGTATATCTTTCCTGCCTCTTTCTCATCGGCGTAGACGGTTGATATCCTGTCTACTCCGAGTTCCGAACTCGTATGGTAATCCGTTAGTTTTCCGGATCTGATGGTGAATATCGATCCCTCACTCGTCGCACCGTATATCGTCCCCTCGGAATCAACCGAAAACCGTGTGATGATCTTATCGTTGATCCTCGGATCGCTGAGGTCGTGAAGTCTGAAATTCCCGTCGGCATAACATATACCTCCGGTCGTTCCGATGTAGATGTTTCCGTCATTGCCCTCTACTATCGTTCTGATCGATGCAGACGGAAGTCCGTTTTCGTATGTAAAACGCTTTGTCTCTCCGTCGGAAAGCATTGCGACAACACCGTTGTCGTTTGTGCCGATCCACATCCTGTCGCGGCTGTCCTCATATATGACCCTTCCGCTCGTAAGACCACCGGTTGCATCAAGTCTTTCAAAATTGGATCCGTCATAACGGATGATACCGCTGTAACCGCCTATCCAGATGTAACCGTCCTTTGCTCCGTAAATGTAGTTTGCATCCGAAGTCGGAAGTCCGTTTGTTGCATCATAGATCTGGGCCATGTATCCGACATTATCAAGCTGTCCGCTCGCAGCATATCCGCCGCCGTTCGGGGTTGCCGATACGCTGACTGCTCCCACGGCAAAAGTCAGTGCCGCAACAGTTGCGGCCGTTATGATCCTGAATGATTTTACCGGCATGTAAAATGATCCTCCGTTAAAGACCGTCATCAGACGATCTCTCCGTTATATTTTCTGAGTACCACCTTGACCTCGTCAAGCGACTCCATGAATACCTCTACGCATTTCGGATCGAACTGTGTTCCCGATCCTTCCCTGATGATATCAAGCGCCTTCTCCAGCGGGAATGCGGGCTTGTATACTCTCGGTGAAGTAAGTGCGTCAAATACATCCGCAACAGCCATGACACGCGCCGAAAGAGGGATGACCTCTCCGTGAAGCTTCTCCGGGTAACCTTTTCCGTCCCAGCGCTCGTGATGGTATGCCGCCATGTTCCTTGCCTCCTTCAGGTAGTTCTCACCCTGAAGAGTTGCGATCGCCTTTTCGATTATCTTCTTGCCGGCTGTCGTATGTGTCTTCATGATCTCAAACTCATCCGGCAGAAGCTTTCCGGGCTTGTTAAGTATCTTATCGGGAATGTTGATCTTACCGACATCATGAAGAGGTGCCGACATCTCAACATCGGATATGTAATTGGGCGTGATCTTCTGCGCGTAATATCCCTTCCTGCGAAGACCGTCAAGTACTATCCTGACGTATGCAGCAGTCTTCTGGATATGCGCACCCGTGTCGGAGTCACGGTTCTCGACCATGTCCGCCATCGTTATGATCAGACCATTCTGCATCTTGGCAGTCGCTGCCGCATAGTGGCGAACGCTTCTGACCTTTTCCGCCATGTCGGCGGACATTTTGCATATAGCTTTGTACAGCTCCTCAACTTCGTCATCAGTCCTGATATCCAGTTCTCTTATCGCACGTACACTGTTATCAAATGCTACCTGGTCATCACCGCTGACAACAAATTCTTTCGTGCTCTTTGTCATGCTGCCTATCGGATAAATGAGGTTGTATCTTGATATCCACAGACCGTATCCGAGCACAAGCGTAAAGAATCCCGAGAAGATCAGTATCGTCTTGATCGAGAAATCTCTCATGTAATCCGACAGATAATACATCGATACATCGGCGCCGACATAACAGACCGTCCTGCCCTGGGAATTTTTGACGGGAGTATATGATGTAAGAACCCATCCCGAAATATCATTTGACTCGATCGAAGGTATCTCCTCGCCGGCAAACAGTTTTGAAAGATACGGCCTGAAAGCATCTTCAAACTCGATCATATCGCCCGGCTGATAAGCCGTCTGGTCATCTGAGTCCAGATCGAATACGAAATAACATCCGTCCTCTTCAAACTTGACCGCATACAGATATTTGACTCCTCTTGAATTCTCGCGGATCGAATAGAGCATGCTCTCCGTCTCCCTGTATCCGGGGGCACTCTTTCCATGCCTGATGTATTCATCGACCATATCGCCGTCAATAACTCTGGCTGCCAGCTTCGTGGCATTTTTGGAGCTTTCCGAGTATTCTGCCTTTGTGTTGATGAAGTACAGTTCGATGCTGATCCATGCCATTGCAAGCGTCAGCGCAAGAGAGGCGACAACCAGCATCTTTGCCATTCTGCCGCTGAGCGAATGACTGTCCTTTTTGACACGCATTTCTTTGACATCATCGAATGAAAGGGGCTTCTGATGCCATGCGCTGTTCCATATGGACTCGACAAGATTCTTCGGAATGAAATACATTATCATGAACGCGTCCATAACCGCGATTCCCTTGTCGATAATATTAAATCCGGTATTGACGAGCATCGTTGCGAAGAAATACTTTACTCCCTGCGTTGCTATCACCCTGGCGCTTTCGGCAACCTCAGCAAACTGCGGACCTCCCATGAGGAACCACTGCAGAAGTGTCCCGAACACTCCCCCAATTGCGGACAGTATCAAAATGAATATCGATACCCACTTTATACTTTTTAATCTGTCGCGTAGCATGAACCATGCCGTAACAAACACGATCAGTACGCTGATGAACGTATAATACAGGGATGTTTCATTAAAGAAACTGCATATTACGTTGGTGGCAACACCGGTTACCATGCCGGGCAGAACACCTCCGACCATTGTGACGAGTATTGTTCCCGCGCAGTCAAGGTAAAGCGGAAGATCATTCTTAAGCGCAATGAATGCCAGTCCGACATTCAGCACTATACCTATGAGTATTGCCACTCTTCTCTTTATCGCATTGACATTTCGTTTTCTCGAAAGTCCGGAAAAGCCTTTCATTAACACCTCCAAATGGGTATAATAACCCAATCTGCTTAATTATATGACAAAACGACGATTTTTTCAAAAACATTTCTGCGCCTTGTGGTATAATACGGGTTATGAAACTTTACGAGAAATTCACAGGCAAACGCATACTCATATGGGGATTCGGACGCGAAGGCAAGTCAACGAAACAGTTCTGCGAAGACTTCTGCAGGGCAAAGAGCGTTGATGTATTTGAAGGAAAGCGCGAAGACATATGCGAGGACGACTATGACTATATAGTAAAGAGCCCCGGCATAATCATGGATGATGACAACCCGAAATACACTTCCCAGACGCAGATCTTTCTGGAAAACTTCCGCGCCAATACTGTCGGCATAACCGGAACAAAGGGAAAGAGCACCACTTCGGCCCTTCTTCACCATGTTCTCGCAGAGGCCGGCAAAAAGGTGATCCTTCTCGGAAACATCGGAGAACCGTGCCTTGACTCATACGGTCATATCGATCCCGACACGATCGTCGTGTTTGAGATGTCGTGTCACCAGCTCGCTCATGTTACCGTCTCTCCTCATATAGCGGTTTTTCTGAACCTGTTTGAAGAACATCTCGATTATTACAAAACGTTTGAGAGATATTTTGCGGCCAAGGCCAACATCACCCGGTTCCAGACCGGATCGGACATACTCTTTGAAGGTACCGGTGTTCCCGCTCTTGATACAAAAGCATCGGTTTATCGGATCGATCCGGCAAACGTTCCGGAATATGACCTTAAGATACTCGGACATCATAACAGCTTCAATGCGCACTTCGTGCACGAGATATGCTCGAAGGTTTATGGGATCGACCATGATATGATAATAAAGGCTCTGTCCTCCTTCACAGGTCTTGCGCACCGCCTTCAGCACATAGGCTGTACAGACGGGGTCGATTTCTATGATGATTCGATATCTACCATACCGTCCGCAACGATCGAGGCGGCACAGGCTGTCGTCAATGCAAAGACCATACTCATCGGCGGAATGGACCGCGGTATCAGTTACGATACCCTTATAGATTTTATCAATTCGAATACGAAGTATAATTACATCTTCTCGTATGATTCGGGAAAAAGGATATACGACAGCGTCAACAAGACAGACAACACATTCCTTTGCGAAGATCTTGCTTCCTCTGTGAAGCTTGCAAAAAAGATCACTCCGAAAGGCTGTGCCGTCATCCTCTCTCCCGCTTCGGCAAGTTACGGTTATTTCAAAAACTTCGAAGAGCGCGGAGATGTTTTCAGACAGCTTTGCGGTCTGTGACAGTTGTGCGAAAGGAATCATTGTTTGATGAGCACTGCCACTCTCACATTTACGGGTGATATCGGATTTGACAAATATATGGCGAAAAAATGGGACGATGACAGACTTCTCGATCCCGCTGTTTCATCGTTCATTAAAGAAAGTGATCATCTGATCGTAAATCTCGAAGGCCCTCTGTACAACGGGCAGGATGAGCCGGACGCGCCCCGGCCCGAGGGGACTGCGGCATCGCTTGTCCACGCGATGGATCCCGGGGTCGCAGATTTTCTGAACTGTATCGGTGCCGGTATATGGAACATATGCAACAACCACATAATGGATGAAGGCGCCGCAGGTATCGGCAGCACGCTCCGTCTTGCAAAAGAGTCTGGTGCAAAGCCACTCGGTGCCGGAATGAACATACACGAAGCATCATCTCCCGTTATCATAAATGAAGCCGGCGGTATCGGAATGATCGGTGTCGGATACCAGCGCGCATGCAGGAAGGCGGGCGATGATACTCCCGGGTGCTTTTCCTGGAGTGACCTTGACCTTATAAAGCAGCGCATCGAAGAGATAAAGAAAAAATGCAGATGGTGCATCGTTGTCGCACACGCCGGTGAGGAATTCACCGCAATACCGTCTCCGTACACAAGAGCCAGATATATCTCATATCTTGAAATGGGTGCTGACATCGTCATCGCACATCACCCGCATGTCGTGAACAATTACGAACTCATAAACGGTAAAGCGGTATTCTACTCTCTCGGAAATTTCATCTTTGATACCGACTACCAGCGAAGCCAGTTTTACACCGAGTTCGGCGTGATCTTAAAATTTCACTTTACCGAAGACTCGTTCACGTTCGAGCCTCTCGGGATAAAGATCGACAGAAAAAGCGAACGCATCATCCCATGCGATCTTCCGGATATCTTCACTGACATTTCTGAAATTGAATACGAAAAGATCAAGGCGCTCGGTGCAAAGGTACTGATAGAAAACACAAAACGCCAGCTTCGCTATATGAAAAAAGCGGAGTTTGAAAATGCCACCGAGGATGATTTTGTACGCAATTTCTATGAGCCCTTAAGGAGCGGCCGCGTTCCCGGGGAAACTCTTGATATGCAGATCATATATCCGCTCTCGCAGAAGGCTTCGGACGGCAAATGGAAAACATGCCGCCTGTCTGAAGTGGTTTCCTACATGCTTTCACAGATCCCAGAAGAACAACTTTGACACGAATAAAGGATCCGGCCATGGACTATGAACCCGTCATCATCAGATCACGCAGAAAATCACTTCAGGTTGAAGTGCACAACGACCTGTCCGTGATCGTCAGAGCCCCGAGGTGGGTATCGCTCAGGGAGATAAACAGGTTTATCGATGAGCGGCGCGACTGGATCGAAGAAACGCTAGCCAGGGCAAAAAAACGGATCGACGATAATCCCGTGCCCGACAGGTACTCTGAATATGAGCTTCAAAAGCTGGCAGAGCAGGCAAGAAAAACAATACCTCCTCTTGTCGAAAAGTACGCGGATGAGATCGGAGTTAAATACTCAAGGGTCACGATACGTACCCAGAAGACGCGCTGGGGCAGCTGCAGTAATAAGGGAAATCTCAACTTCAACTGTCTTCTTATGCTCCTTCCCGAGCCTGTCATGAACTATGTCATAGTACACGAACTGTGCCACATAAAAGAGATGAACCACTCTCCCGCTTTCTGGCGTGAAGTCGAGAAGCACTGCCCCGATTACAGGTACTTAAGAGACTTCCTTAAGGACAACGGCGAGAAGGTTCTGCTCAGGCTGTAATAATTTTTTCTAAATTTCTGTTGACACAAAAAACGCTTTAGTGTAATAATCAATTAAACCGTTGAAGGAGAGTGAGTAACTTCCGACTACCTTTCTCTGAGAGAGCCGCCGATGGTGAGATGGCGGCAGAAAGACCGGAAGCGAATGGGCTCCTGAGGGCGAGCAGAACTTACAGTATGTGAGCCGGAGTTAATCCTCCGTTATCAAAGATTGGCGTATGATGGTACGCATGAGTGGGTACGACAAGTACCAAGCCGGGTGGCACCGCAGGATCAGAATTCTATCCTGTCCCAGCAAATCGTTGGGACGGGATTTTTTTATTTCTCCCAACTGTAACTCAGTACCGGGGAGGTCATCCGTGTAATTCTCTCCTCGGACGCTCTCGCTCACTGTCCTCGCACAGCGGTTCTAAGCTCGACAATACCTCGCTAAGAACCGGGCTGCGGAGTGCCGCGTCGAGAGTTACACGGATGGCCTCCTGCAGAAACCACCACTCACCCAGTAACCGAAAGGAGAAAAAATCATGAGCGAACAGAACAAGATCCCCTACAAGATCTACCTTAACGAGAATGAGATCCCGAAGCAGTGGTACAACGTAAGGGCCGATATGAAGAACAAGCCCGCACCGCTCATCAACCCGGGAACACACGAGCCGATGGGATTTGACGATCTTCGTCCCGTATTCTGCGACGAGCTGATCAAGCAGGAACTTGACAACGACACGGCATACTTTGATATCCCTCAGGAGATCCGGGACTTCTACAAGATGTACCGTCCTTCACCGCTCGTTCGTGCGTACTGCCTTGAGAAGGCACTCGGCACACCGGCAAAGATCTACTACAAATTCGAGGGTAACAACACGAGCGGAAGCCATAAGCTCAATTCCGCGATCGCACAGGCTTACTACGCAAAGAACCAGGGACTTAAGGGTCTGACCACCGAGACCGGTGCGGGTCAGTGGGGAACAGCTCTTTCAATGGCATGTGCTTATCTCGGACTCGACCTCAAAGTGTTCATGGTCAAAGTATCATACGAACAGAAGCCTTTCAGACGTGAGGTCATGAGAACATACGGAGCAAGCGTTACTCCTTCTCCTTCAATGGAGACACAGATCGGCAGGAAGATCAACGCAGAGCATCCCGGAACGACAGGAAGTCTCGGATGTGCGATCTCGGAAGCTGTTGAAGTTGCAACAACAAATGAAGGTTACAGATACGTTCTCGGATCGGTGCTCAACCAGGTTCTTCTTCACCAGAGCGTCATCGGTCTTGAGACAAAGGCTGCACTTGACAAGTACGGCATCGTTCCCGATATGATCATCGGCTGCGCAGGCGGCGGATCAAACCTCGGCGGACTCATCTCCCCGTTCATGGGCGAAAAGCTCCGAGGTGAGAAAGACTACAGGATCATCGCAGTTGAGCCTGCAAGCTGCCCGAGCTTCACGAGAGGAAAGTACGCATATGATTTTTGCGATACAGGTATGGTATGTCCCCTTGCAAAGATGTACACACTCGGAAGCAACTTCATCCCTTCGGCAAACCACGCAGGCGGACTTCGCTATCACGGCATGAGCCCGATACTGTCACAGCTGTACGCGGACGGCTACATGGAAGCTGTTTCGGTTGAACAGACAAGCGTATTTGAAGCTGCAGAGAATTTTGCAAGAACGGAAGGGATCCTCCCCGCTCCCGAATCAAGCCATGCGATCAGGGTTGCGATCGACGAGGCTCTCAAGTGCAAAGCAAGTGGCGAAGAAAAGACGATCGTATTCGGACTTACCGGAACAGGTTATTTCGATCTTGTCGCTTACCAGAAGTTCAACGACGGCGAGATGACCGATTACATCCCTACGGATGAAGACCTTGCAAAGAGCCTTGCTTCTCTTCCCAAGGTTGACTGATAAAGATTTATACCTCCCTTTAATGAAAAGAAAAGCGGCCGGCCAAAACCGGTCGCTTTTTGATCGCTTGATATCATATCATTTGCGTTCTATATCGATTATGTTGTATTCGGACCTGCATCCGGTCCTGAACACTATCGCCCAGTCTGATATGCCGTCCGTAACGATAAAATCAGTGTTGCCGCATCTTACGAATCCGCGGACGTTGTCATTTTCCGACATGAGCGGCTGTATGTATTCAAGCGGCCAGAGCTGTCCTCCGTGCGTATGTCCCGAAAGGACCAGATCAAAGCCCGCTGCCGCCTCATTATCATAATCTGTCGGCTGATGATCGAGGACGATCGTGTATTTATCCGTATCAAGCCCTTCGGCTATCTCCTCTGCGCTCATACGCCCGCCTCCTCCGAATCCGGCATCACGTCTTCCGATCACATAGAAACTGTCATCTATAAGGACACTCTCGTCAAGCAGGACCTTAACACCTGCATTTCTCAGTTCATCAAGAAGCTCATCTCCCGAATATCCTCTTCTCTCATTCGAATAATAACCGTAGTCATGATTACCGAGGCAGTAGAACACACCGTAGCGGCTCTCAAACTCTGACAGAGCCGCGCATGCATCGACCATATCCTGTTTCATCGTCGAGTCGTCGACAAAGTCACCCGTGATCACGAGCATGTCCGGCTTCTTTTCTTCTATCACGGCGAGCCTGTCGGCAAATTCCTTCCCCGAAAATCCCGTGCCCATGTGCGAATCTGCAATGTGGGCTATACGGATCTTTCCGATATCCTTCTGTGTATCAAGCGAATAATAGCTCTCCCACATGCCGTGCATGAGTATCCATCCGATAACGAAATACACCACGCATAATGAAAGTGCCACACAGTCAATAACATACTGCTTTACATCCGCTTTTGCCGCCCTTCTGATCACGTATCCGGCAAGATCCCCGATGAGAAGAAAAGCGGCTGCATGCATTACGATCACTATCATGTTGATTAGATCAAATACAAATGAAAGAAGTACAGCCACTGCGACAACAACAAGGATGGCAGCAAGGCGCGAAACGACCCTGTTCTGAATAAGCGCAATGAGCGGAAGCTTTCCTGCTTTGTTTGACATGTATATCAGCCCGGCAAGAGCAACGAGCATCGATACACCGAATATCACAAGCCACATTATCGTTTCCCTGCTCCTATGCTTCATATATCCCGGTGATCTTATCCTTAACAAGAGCTGCCATCATCTTATGGCCCTCGGGATCGAGATGAAGATGGTCAGCATTACCGGCAGCGATCTTTTCAGTTGCGTTTAAAAACCCGCATTTAAACTGATCCGCAACCATCTCATACCACTTTGCAAGTTCCTTTGACTTCGCAACTACAGTGTCCGTATCAAAGAAAGGTGCGAACACCGATTCCTTCACGGGCTCCGACAGAGCCGGCGGTGATACGATAAGTATCTTCATATCAGGACAAGCGAGAAAGTGTTCACAGTATCCTTTTATTTTCATCAGCATCGTCATAAGACTCCCCGCTATATCCGCAGCGGGAAGATTGAACTTAAGCTTCAGATCGTTGGATCCGAGCATAATAACGAGAAGATCCGGGCGCTTTGTCTCGAGCATCGGAAGCACGTAGTCCATACCGCACTTTGTCCCGCCTTCCCACGGATCCTCATTTGCGATCGTCCTTCCGTTCTGTCCCTCTTCGATGATCTCATATCCGTCACCAAGCATGGCCTGCAGAAGTTTGGGCCAGCGCGTGTTCTCATCAAACCTTCCGCCTGTTGCCGGATCGTATCCGTATGTGTTTGAATCTCCGAAGCAAACTATTTTCTTCTTCATGACTGTTCTCCTTAAACTGCGCACTTAACGGCTTTGTTCGGATATTGTAACATATACGACGTTGACTTTAAATCTTTATATAAGTACAATACCCTTATTACGTTAAAATCAAGGAGACGGGATATGAGCAGAATCGCCATAATGACCGACAGCAACAGCGGTATCACGCAGGAGCATGCCAAAAAGCTCGGGATCAGCGTTATTCCCATGCCATTCACGATAGACGGCAACGACTATTTTGAAGATATAAATCTTACACAGGAAGAGTTCTACGAAAAACTGATGAGCGACTGCAAAGTCATGACATCCCAGCCCAATCCGGATACAGTTAAAAAGTACTGGGATGAGGCTCTTGCTTCATACGATGAGGTCGTATACATACCGATGTCAAGCGGTCTTTCCGGATCCACACAGACAGCAATGATCCTGGCCGAGGATTACGACGGCAGGGTTCATGTTGCCGACAACCAGCGAATCTCGGTAACGCAGTACCAGTCAGTTCTTGATTCAATGGAAATGGCATCCCTCGGATACACGGGAGCCGCCATAAAAGAACGTCTTGAAAACGACAGATTTGATTCGTCGATCTATATCATGGTCGACACACTCAAATATCTTAAGGCAGGCGGACGTCTTACGCCGGCTGTTGCGGCTCTCGGAACGCTCCTTAAGATAAAACCGGTTCTTCAGATACAGGGGGAAAAGCTTGATACATTCTCTCTTGCCAGGACCCACGCCCAGGCAAAGACAATGATGATGAACCAGATCGCAAGGGATATCACCTCAAGATTTGACGGCAATGAAAACGGCGGCGGTGTGAATCTGTACGTGGCATATTCATATGACAGGGATTCGGCCGAGACCTTCGTTAAAGAAATAAAAGAGCGCTTCCCCGAAACATCTCCCGAGGCTTATGCGCTCTCACTCTCAGTCAGCTGTCACATCGGACCGGGTGCACTTGCAGTTGCCGCATCAAAGACCGAAAAATACTGAAACCCGATCACGAGTTTTTCTTAATACATCTCTTGTTTTCGTACATCTGACTGTCGGCTCTCTCAAATACTTCCGCAACAGACTTATCCGTTCCCGGTATGTATTTTGATATTCCGGCTGCTATGACCGGCCCTTTTTTATTGATCACATTCTCCATTACCGTGTTCTTCAGATCATCAAACAGTTCGTCGGCCGCATCGTAATCATTTTTGCGAAGTATGACACAGAACTCATCCCCGCCTATACGGAATACCGGACTGTGCGCAAAGATCCTGCACAGAAGCATTGCCGATGCACTGATGTAGTCATCGCCGGCGCGATGTCCCTCGGTATCATTTATCGTTTTCAGGTTGTTCATATCGCCTACGACTATCGCAAAAGGCTCATCACCTGCACCGCTGTCAATACTCTCCTGTATGGCGTTTTCAAATTCCTTATATGCAGTCTTATTTTTGACACCCGTCAATTCGTCTCTTCTGGCAAGTTCCTTCTCATTCTCAAGTGCCCTTAAGTGTTCCTTCTCACGTCTCATCTCATTATCGATGTTTTCAACACCGATGATGTAATGCACCCCGTCACTTGCCTTTCTGGCGGTCATTCTGAAATACTTTATCGCATTATCAATGATCAGGCGGTAATCAATACTTAAACGCTTCCTGTCTTCAAGTGCGGACTGCATCTTATCCGGATCAAGGAATTCGATTGCCTTCTCCTTGTCATCCTGATGGAACAGCCGCGAAATATCCGTTTTTGCCATTTCATAGAACCGATCACCCGACGTCTTGGTCTCGAGCTGTCCGTACATATGATCCGTCTCAAAGCACACAAAGCTGCCGTCGTTTTTATCAACGTAATACAGAGCATCGTAGTTTGCCGCGAGACTCTCGGCTATCTGGCTGAAAGTAATGTGCTTCTTCTGATTTTCGAGGCGAAGAGTCTCGGCCGTTATCTCATCATCTATATCCTTCTCGTAAAGGACAAAATGCTTACCGTCATATGCGAGCATTACGGTGAATCTGAAATATCTGGCTGAGCCGTTTACCATGACCCTGTATTTGTAAGAGTATGATCTTCTTCCCTCAAGCTTTTCAAGCATAGACTCTCTCGTATAGAGACTTCCTGCAAAAGCGCGGTCATCGTGATGAACAAATCTTGCCACGTTCTCACGGGTTTCCCCGTAGAAATCATTACCGCTCATCGGAACGTTCATTGATTCGTATTCGCTGCTTTTCGAATACTCCCTGTAATGTCCGCTTTCGATATTGATATAGTATATCGCCTCATAGTCCGATGCCAGACCGCTTGCTATATGATCGTATATTTCCTTCTCTTTGCGCGTCTCCTCGTTCTGCTGTCTCTCTATGTCCTGATCGATCCTCTCATCTTCTTCGACATACACATGTATCAGGCATGTTCCGATAAGACATCCGACAGCATAGAACGGATAGTCCGATGAAAAGAACTGCGCAACCATAAACAGTCCCATGACCACGCATGTAAGTCCGACCGCCCTGTTGTACAGCTTCTGTCTGCCTTCGCGCAGAAATGCGAAGGTGAGTGTGAATGCCGCTGTCATAAAATAAAGGAGAATCTGGAATGCAAAAGTTATGTGTCTTCCGATGGTCGGAATATAAACATTGTCCTGACCGAATCTGAACATGACGGGCGTAAAGAAGTTAACAGTAAGATGTATGACCTCGAACAGCAAAAGGAGCCATGCCGAATACAGAAGTAATTTACCGGGTGCTCCTTTTGTATCCAGATATGCCACGACGTATCTGACAAAAAGGAGCACGGAAACGGCCATCAGGAGAAAGTACAGTTCGCCGCCGGCAAAGAGAGCAGGAAACAGTTTCGGTACGGAGCGCAGATCATACAGTATGCCCCAGAAAATGTCGATAAAATAATAGATGAGAACGCCCAAAAGGAACTGCCTGTAGCGCTTTGCCGCAACACTGTTGTTCGCCAGGGCTGATTTTTTCAGCGTCTCTTTATTGATTATCATATGAAGTATCAGGGCAACAATATCTATACCCGCATACAACATCGTATCGTACCTCCGTAAACACTGATCATAATTATACATTATTGTGACAAAAACGCAAAGAATATAAGCCTTAAGTTATGATATAATCATCGCATGGACAGATTCGGCGATAAAAAAACAAATATGAACACTCCGCTGATGAAGACCCTGAAGATAGTCAACTCTATCTCAGGAAGGTCGCTGACGGAGTCGGATCTGAAGAAACACCGTTCGGCAATGGCCCGTGCCGGCCGCATCGCCGCCCCAAAGGGCGGTATCGAGGTCAACACCTTTAATGCCGGCGGGATCGCATGCGAGGCGATAAAACCCGAATATGCACACAACCCCAACTATGCGATACTGTATGCCCACGGTGGCGGATACGTTTCCGGAAATCTGTCATATGCACGGATACTCGCGGCAAAGCTTGCTATCGCTACGGGATTTACGACATACTCTTTCGATTACAGGCTCTCGCCCGAAGATCCCTATCCCGCTGCTCTTGAAGATGCCCTCACTGTCTGGTCGTATCTGACAATGGGGCGATACAGTCCGGATCATATCATCATTGCGGGAGAATCCGCGGGCGGAAACCTCGCGCTCTGTCTCGTACAGCATTTAAAGGCCGCGGATCAGCCTCTTTGCAAAAGTCTTCTGCTGTTCAGTCCTTGGACCGATATGACATCGACATCCGACTCATATGAGATATACGCCGAAAAGGACCCGATACTGACAAAAGACTACGTGGCGGAAGCTGCAAAAGCGTACATCGCGGGCAAAGGCGCCACTGCCGAGGCGCGATTTTCTCCGCTGTTCGGAGATCTTCACGATCTTCCCGACGTTTATATCATGGCCGGAAGAAACGAAATTCTTCTTGATGACTCCGTAAAGCTCCATGATGAGATCATCCGTCACGGCGGAAAATGCGTACTTGATATAGAAGAAGACGGCTGGCACGTGTACCAGCAGATGCCCGTTCCGATCGCAACGCGTGCGATGAAACGGCTCAGTGCACATGTGTCGGCTCAGATATACGGAGAAGTTTTATGGGAGATAACTGGTATAAAGTAGATAACGTTGCAAACATGTTCCTTGCGACTGTTTCGGCAAGAGATACGAAGACTCTGAGAGTCAGCTGCAGCCTTAACGAGGACATCGACCCCGCACTTTTACAGGAAGCGGTCCTGTCCGCGATCCAGGACAGGCCGCAGTTTCAGATGCGTATACGCCGCGGTCTCTTCTGGCACTATATGGAGAACACGGATATCATGCCGCAGGTCACCGAAGAGAGCGACAGGATATGCCCTCTTCTCTATGCACCGGCAAAGGCGATGCTGCACTATCAGGTGACATACTTTGCCAAAAGGATCAATCTGGATATTTTCCATGCACTGACCGACGGGACCGGAGCGCTGGAATTTCTGAACATCATAGTACTTGATTATCTGAGGCTGAAATATCCCGGAAAATACGAGGATGTGACGATCCACTCGGGTGCATCGGCAGATGACTTAAGCCAGGACAGCTATAAACAGTTTTTTGGAAAAGCCGCTCTTTCAGGTGTGAACTTTTCAAAGAAAGCATATCATCCCGGAGGCCTGAAGCTTCCGTATGACCAGCTGCAGTTCTTTGAGATAACGATGCCGACAGATCAGATACTTCCCAAGGCAAAAGAGCTCGGCGTGTCGCTGACAAGCTATATCGGAGCCGCATGGATGCTCGCGATCAGGGATGACATGCCGCCGAGAAAGCGTAAACTTCCGGTGACGCTGTCCCTTCCGGTCAACCTGAGAAACTACTATCCTTCACACACAAACAGGAACTTTTTCAATAACGTCAGTGTGACACACGTGTTTGATGAAGATATCACACTCGAGGATCTTGCGGTCAAGTTTGACGCTTCTCTCAGGAGCCAGCTGACGGAAGAAAACATAAGAAAACAGATGGACAGCTTCGAGACGATGGAGTACGTTGCACCTGTACGTGCGGTCCCTCTTTTCATAAAACAGCTTGTCATACGCCACGGCAAAAAACTGTCGGAGCGGAAAGTATCGATGGTCTTTTCCAATCTTGGTGTGCAGAAGCTTCCTGAGGAACTTACGGAAAAGATATCAGGCTACAGCGCATTCTGCAGCAGCGCGCACCTGTTCTCGACGATGTCAAGTTATAACGGGATGCTCTCTCTAGGTGTCTCATCGCCGTACATAAACACCGGTGTGATCAAAAACCTTGTCAGACGATTTTCGCATCAGGATGCGGATATAAAAGTATGTGCAACGGAGGTCATAGGATGAAGAAATGTCCTTACTGCAAAATAGATGTCGGCGGCGATCTGAAGAAGTGCCCGCTCTGCCAGAGCAAACTTGCGGGTGTTGCAGGCGAAGCGTATTTCCCGAAGCAGACTCACCGGAAGATACAGTCGTTTCTGTACAAGCTCCAGCTGTTCATAATATGGACTCTCATAATCGCGGGGATCGGTGTGGACTTCCTGTTTGACATCAGGATCCCGCATTTTGAGAATGTGCACTACAGCCTCATCATCGCGATGTGGCTCATCGCATTTGAGTTCGGCATAATGAGCCAGTTCAGGCGCGGCGGCGGATCGTCCCGCAAGATGACGCTTGTCGTGTTCATCATTCTCGCCCTTCTGTCCGTGACAGCTTATTATTTTGATTTTCTTGAGCTTACGCTTAACTGGATATGTCCCGTTGCGATAACGGGTACGATGATCGCCAATTTCGTTCTGGCGATGATAGACAGGAAGGGGAACGCAATGGTCTATCTTCTGACCAATCTTCTCGTCGGCGTCCTTCCTTATATCGTGCTGCATTTCTGGGATAAAAAAATGCCCGCCACATGGATCATCTGTACGCTCATGAGCGTGATCCTGTTTGTGGGGGCCATCATCTTCAAAAGCCGCTCCGTCGCCGGCGAGATCCGCCGGCGGCTGAGCGTGTGATGAACGTCTTATTTTGTCATCCTGGTAACTACCTTACCGTCCTTAACAGCTGCAAGTGAAAGGAAGCTTACCTTTCCGCCAACCATCTTGGATGTAAGATCATATCCTGCGGGGATAGCCATCAGATAAGCATGTCCGTTGTAAGGATATGCGATGAGCAGTCCTACGTCAGGGCGAAGTTTAAGGGCATTGATCATGCCTGCATCAAAGCTGAGTGCCTTGGGTGCCACAAGATTGACAACCTGGCCGGGGGCTGCTGCAACTACCATCTGTGTTGCTGCTGCCATCCATGATGAATCCTGAACGGCTGTCTGTGCAGCCTGTGCGGGCGCAGGATTGACTCTGACGTATGTGCATGCCTGGAAACCGCCCTCGTGTGATCTTGCTGTTACATAGCAGCTTCCGACGTTGTTTGCTTTAATGATACCACTTGCATCGATCGTTGCGGTATTGGGATCACTCGTTGAGAACGAAATACCTCTGTTTCTAGCGGAATCGGGCTTAACTCCTGCAACGATCTGGAACGTCTGTCCCGGTGTAAGAGTAACTTCAGTTGTGCTTACCCAGATACCGCTGACGTTCTGAGCCTTTTTCTGCTCCTCGAGCTTTTTCTGTGCTTCGAGTGTTGCCTGCTTCTGAGCCTCAAGAGCTGCCTGCTGCTTGGCAATTTCTGCCTTGTACTGCTGCTCCTGCTCCTGTGCAGCCTGCGATATGGCAGCAACAGTGATCATGGTTGCAACGGCGTCAACATCATCTTCATCAATGTCTCCGTCTCCGTCATGGTCCTTCAAACTTCTGAGAGCTTTCTCCTCATCATCGTCCATATCAACGAGATCTTCAAGGAACTCATCATCGTCATCATCGGCCCATACATTAACGGGGGCTGCAAGAGAACCAAAGGCAACCGTCACCGCAGTAAGTCCACACATCATTCTGATCTTCAATGAATCTAACATTAATATTCCTCCTTTTTGCATTCTGCAATATTCCGATCCAAACTACGCATAAAACACTAACAGATGTTCAGTCACAAAAGCGTCACACGCAAAAATCGTACACTCTCTGCTTGTAATCCGGTGCCGTGTCAAATGCGGCATGACCGTAGCCTGTGTACATATAAAGTGAAAAATCATCCCTGTAGTCAAGATTTTCGGCTATCTCCATTGTAGCGTCGCTGTCAAGAACGGGATCCTCAAAACAGCCGAGAGCCAGTACCGGGCAGTTTATCTTTTTCAGTTCATCCGTAACATTAAAGTCCGGTATCGATGAAGCAAGGATGACAAACTTTGCAAGCTCCTCATCGGTCACCGTCTTTGCAACTTCCTCAAAGTAGCCTTTGTACTGTTCGTAAACCTGCGGCGGATATATCTCTTTTCCGTATTCAAGGTAAAGCCCGACCCTGTCCTTCTTTTTGGCAAGTTCTATCCATTTGTCGATGACCGCACGCTGTTCTTCCTTTACATGGGATGAAGTCGATCCGAGCACAAGTTTTTTAACGAGTTCGGGATACTTGATCGCGATCACGAGTGCGATCATTCCTCCCTGTGATGCACCGAAAATGCACGCATCCTTAATCCCGAGTTCCTTCATCGCAGCTGCCGTGTCATCGGCCATGTCATAAATGGAATAACCTTCCGGGACAGTCTTTCTTCTGTCAAACAGCCACACCTTAAACTTTTCCTTCAGTATCCCGTATCCTTCCTCCACGGCATCCATGGCGCCCATCACGCTCTGTATGCTCAGACCCGGGATCATGACAAAAGGCTGCTCCCCGGCTCCCGCGCTGAAGTACTCCATCTCAAATCCGTTTATCCTGACAATTCCCGCATCAGCCATAGTCTTCTCTCCTGTTCTTCAAATGTGCGTCAGGCTGCCTCATCGAGCGCATCACCGGGTTCGACTTCAAGCTGCTCATAAGGTACTGCTTCCACGTCATCACCGTAGATCGTTGCAAAATCATCTCTCATGGATATAGGCTCGAATCCAAACTCTTCGCACATCTGCTTCATCGCATCTGCCTTGTCCATGTTGCCGTGCTCTCTTTCAAGATCGTCACACATGAGCATATATGCCTTCGACTCGTACTGACTGTTGTTTACTGTGTACTGTGCCATCGACTGGTCACCTGCCGTGTTTCCGAATGAAAGCACCGGAACCTTACCTATCTCCTGTGATATCGCACTCACCTTGTTCATCTTGATCGTCTTGATCACAAGATCGCCGCCAATCTCAAGCTCATCATCCGGCGCATACTGGTACTCAAGACCGTCAGCTCCGTTCTGGCCTTTTGCCACCATTGTGTAGCTCATGCCGATCACATGATTTTCGGGAACACCAAGCTTCTCCTTGACCATCTCGCGGACGAGTGTCCTGTCCGATCCGCTCACGATATATACCGTAAAATCATTTGCCATAAGATATTTAACAACCGAGACCATCGGCCGGTAGAACGCATCACCCTTTGTCAGGTTCGTAAATCCGTCAGCGGGTGTCTTCATGTACTCTCTCGTATAGGCCCTAAGCTCGTCCGGAGTCATTCCGGCATGTGACATGCCCGCATACTTTGCATGAAGTCTCTCGTGGTTGTCGGGCATCTTCCTGTTATATACTCCTGCCTCGAGCGCCTCGGCAAACTCTCTCATGTCATCCGGAGCATCATAGGTGTCATCGTGAAGCGCCCTGTGGATGAACATCATATATTCGAAATACGACGGATACAGTTCTCCGATCAGAGTACCGTCAAGATCAAACACTGCTATCCTGTCCTCGACAGGTATGAATGCTTCATTTGATTCATCGGTAACTCTTGATACATAGTCCCTTATCGAAGCAGCCGCAGCAGAGTCCTCGCTCCAGTATTCAAGCTCCGCAGCGTTCTCCTTTGTGCTGAGCGAATCCTTTGATGCCGGATTGTTAAATGAAATGTTCAGTCCGCAGCCGGTAAGAGAGATCATAAGCGCAGCCACAAGCATAAGAGCAGTGATTTTTATTCTGTTCATGGGGTCTGTACCTCCTTGCAGTATATTAACCAATATTATACCACTTAAATGAGATCGTGTTGTATAATAATGTTCATACAGAACAGCTCATCTGTGAATGACACAAAGACTGCGACGGGTTATGGTGTCCGGGATACGATTGGTCGTAACCGCACAAACAAAAAGAGAGACGAAGGTTTTCTTCGTCTCTCTTTTTTAAGTCATTACATACAGGTGTAACCGCCGTCAACCGGAAGTGCGATACCTGTCACATATGAAGAATTCGGGGAAGCCAGGAATACGATCGCCGTATCCAGTTCTCCTTCGTTTCCGTAACGCTCAAGAGGTATCATCGTCTTGGCATTCTGCTGGAAGAAATCACTGTTAAGTGTATCTGTTGTAAGCGGCGTGTAGAAGTATCCGGGACAGATCGAATTGACTGTGATACAGTATTTGCCCCACTCTGCAGCAAGTGCTCTTGTCAGATTGACAACGCCTCCCTTGGCTGCATGATACGGAGCGGATCCCGCTATCTTGTTTCCTACAAGACCGTACATGGAAGCGATGTTGATAATACGTCCGTACTTGGCCGGGATCATCGCCTGTTTCGCAACCGCACGCGCAAACTTGAAAGTTCCGAAAAGGTCAACGTCAAACTCTTTCTGGAACTGTTCATCGGTTATATTTTCCGCATGATCCACAGCACCTGTTCCGGCATTGTTCACAAGAATGTCCACACGGCCGAACCTGTCCATTACCTGCTTTACGGTCGCATCAATCTCATCTGTATTTGTGATATCACACTTGATGGGAAGCGTCTCCACACCATGTTCTTCCTCGATCTTTTTGCAGACATCCTCAAGCATGTCAAGTCTTCTTGCTATGGCTACGATCTTACAGCCCTGGTTCGCAAGAGCATTTGCCATCTGGACACCGAGCCCCGAAGAACATCCTGTAACAATGGCAACATTTCCGGTGATCTCAAAAATCCTTTTAAACATCAGTTTCACCAACCTTTCCGACAGACTCATTCACATCCGTCATTTTCATTTATTATATCATTCTTTTTGTCAATTAACTTCTTTTGTTTTTCATAAAGTGCCCTGACAAATGCCTCGGGAGAATATTTATATGTGACACAGCTTTTCTCTCCTTCAAGCCTTTGCACGGGACAGCCGCCGCGACATACCGGAAGCCATATGCACTCCCTGCACTGTGTATCTTCAATGGCACCCGAAGTGTTGAGAAAGGATGTCAGATTATCGGCATTTGAAGCGGTTTCGATCGGATTTGCGACACTCCATTCGGAAACATTCCCGAATCTTAATTCCTTCTTATCTTCCGTATCCCGTCGCAAAGAAGCGTGCTCTTTTCGGCACGCAGGCACAATAAAGCAAATGCGTCTTCATAGGATATCCCCGTTATTTTGCTCATGTGATCATTGTATATTAGACATGTATGATTTACAATAAAAACGGAACTGCAGGCATAGTGTCAAATGTGTTCTGTCCCAAGGTTTTTAAGTGGTTTGCTTCGGCTGACAATGTCCGTCAGCTTGCCTTAAGCCATGATCTGTCAAAGGGGATATTTGATTCTCCGGCTGTGCAACTCCTTGTTAACACGACGGATCATGATGCCGTTCACTCATTTCTTGATGTCTGTCGTCACTCATCCGACAAAGAGGCGCTCAGAAATGATCTTCTGTCGGCAGGATATGATCCGGATGAGTGCTCTCTTGAACTGATGAGATTCATGTCGTCCGGCTTATGGAAAGGCTGTGTGATATGCGTCTTTCGGACGACAGATGGAAAAAGCTTTGCGAGACTGCATTTTCGAAACGCCTCGGCCGTGGGGACGAGACGTTTCATCTTACGGGAATTCCCGCGTTTATTAAAGTAAGGTTCGATCATGACGGACCGCTTGATTCAAAAGCATATATAAGATGTGAGTTCCGGTAAAACTGTTTTAACATACCGTCATTTTTTGGTACAATATAAAGGACGCGGTCATACAGATCAAAAAGGAGCCGACGCGCATGATCAAAAAGATCAGAAGTCTTTTATCAGATCCCGAACTTGATTACCAGAGCAAATCGTTTGTTCTGCTGTCCGTCATTGCGCTCCTGGGCCTGCTTGCAGCCATGATAAGCGGTATCCTTCTTGGTCAGTCCTTTATGGCAAATCTGTCCGTGTTCATTGAATTCGTTCTGTTTACCGGCATCTTTTTGTGGGCGATCTTCTATAACGGCATAAAAAAGGCAATGATCATCATCGCCGGTTTTCTCATATTTGTATTTCTGCCTGCTGCCTTCTTCACGAGCGGCGGTGCGGCAGGAGGTACTCCGGTCTGGTTTGCATTTACCACTCTTTACGTCGTAATGACATTATCCGGAAGGCCGAAGATCTTCTTTCTTGTATGCAACACCTTTATAGTGGTCGCATGCTGGTGGATCGGATACACCTACCCCGAGACCATCACCGAATTCACAAGGGACGAGGCTTTCTTCGATTCGTTCTTCACGCTTCTGATCGTCGGTGTCGTGACAACCGCACTTGTCAGCTATCAGGCTCTTCTGTTCCGCAAGGAGAACGAACGTGTAAATAAACAGAAAATGGAGATCGAAGAACTCAACCGTTCACAAAGCCGCTTCTTCTCGAGCATGAGCCACGAGATCAGAACTCCCATCAATGCCATACTCGGGCTTAACGAAGTCATCCTTCGTCAGGAAGATGCATCGGAAGAGATATTAAGTGATGCGGGAAACATTCAGGGTGCCGGCAAAATGCTCCTTCAGCTCATAAACGACATCCTTGATTTCTCCCGCATGGATGAGGGACGAATGGATATAGTCCCCGTCAGATACAATGTTGCCGATATGATGTCGGAAGTCGTAAATATGATCCTCATTCAGGCCACGACAAAAGGGCTGGCATTTAATGCCGAGATAGATCCTGCCACTCCGTCCGGTCTGTTCGGCGATGAGATAAGGATAAGGCAGGTCATCATCAATCTTCTCAACAACGCAGTAAAATATACGGAGACCGGCAGTGTCACCATCCGCGTGAAGGCGGAGCAGACAACAGCCACCAATACAATATTCGTTATCTCCGTTACCGATACGGGTATCGGTATCAAGGAAGATGTGCTTCCGACGCTCTTTGATGCTTTTTCAAGAATGGATCAGGAAAAGAACAGAAAGATCGAAGGTACGGGACTGGGACTGTATATCGTCAAACAGCTCGTAGATCTCATGAACGGTGAGATAAATGTTGAAAGCGTTTACGGTCAGGGAACAACATTTACCGTAAAGATACCGCAGGAGCTGTCCGATGATCTGAAGATCGGCAAGATCAACATCATGGATCATGCCGCTAAACGCTCCGTATATAAGAGCATGTTCACTGCACCGGATGCCGAGATACTGATCGTCGATGACATCAAGATGAACCTTATGGTTGAAAAAAAACTGCTGCGTGAGACGATGATAAAAGTCGACACCGCCACAAGCGGAAAAGAGGCTCTCGAGCTTACACACACCAAGAAATACGATGTCATCCTCATGGATCATCTGATGCCCGAGATGGACGGTATAGAATGCTTCCGGCGGATAAGAAACCAGCATGACGGAAAATGTACGTACGTTCCCGTGATCGTACTTACCGCCAACGTTGCCGGAAAAGACAACGACATTTACGAACAGGCCGGATTTGACGGTCATCTCGGAAAGCCCGTTACGGGACGCTCACTCGAGGAATGCCTCATGAGATATCTCCCGCCCGAGAAGATCACGCGCAACTGAAACATCAACTGTTTTTTTATCCGGGTATAAAGTAATCCTCCGTTTGGTCCGATGAATTATATACAGGGGAGAGACACGGAGGAAATGATAATGAACAGAAAAGCCATCGCACACGCACTTTTGATCACGGCTATAATATTCACGGTATTCTTCGCTGCTGCCCTTTCAGGCGCAAAGACAGCTTCGGCAGCACCGGAACAGATAACAACAATGAATCTTGCAAAGGCGGATCTTCAGATCAGACAGGCTCACGCAGATCTGTAAGACTGATAAGCTTTGACGAAAGCGTCAGGACAATAAGCGGGACGATCTGCAGAAGAACACGGTTTCCCGAATCTCCGACGTTTTCAGCCAGGATATCGCCCCTTCCGTAGGAAGCGGCAATGACTATGAGCAAAAATCCCACCGTAAGGGTTATATCATAAGCTTCAGGTATGATTTTTTCGATCTTCCTGCCTTTAAGGTGCGATACAGCATAAACGGCGGCGATCAGGATAAGGGTTGTGATCACAAAATAAGGGAACATTCCCCATCCGCTCTGCCTGAACAGGTTTGCCAGGAAAGCCTTCAGGTTTCCTACATACAGCTGTCTGTCAAGAACAAACAGCGCAGCGTTTCCAAGAACAAGCGCACTGACGTACACAAACGGCAGTGCTTTTTTATACCTTTTTTTGAACACGGGCTCGACAAATGCGATGTATATCCCCGTCAGCACCATAAGAGACACGAGAAGGACAGCCTTCTGCGGTGTCAGGAACAGATATACGTTATCAAGAACATAAAATCCCACGAATATCCTGAGGCAGTAACCGCCGAACAGGAGCACCATCGGGGCGATCACAAATAATGCAAGCTTCTTTCCGCTCTTGTGGTAAAGGCTTATACAGATGATCAGCCAGACAACAAACAGCGTGCCCTCGATCCTGAAAAGCGAAAGTGCGACAAGAAGAAGCGGGCATATCCCAAGCTTCTCCTCTCTGTCATCGGCCGCAGTATACGCTGCGATAAAGAACATCTCCATGAAATACATGTTGGCGAGCGCCCAGTGTCCGAGAATGACAAACGGCGTTGAGGCAGCAAGGACGAGCGTAACAAGAAAAGCCGCCGCATAAGCGCCCTTTACGGACATCTTTGACTTTGCACGTTCGTAAACACAAACCGCAAAGAAGCAGATAAAATCAATATGGAAGAACTCTCTTATACCGAACGACTCTCCGAATCCGAAAAGTGCGCAAAGAGTGTCAATGCTTACCGTCCCGAGTCCCGTATCGGTCAGCCAGAAATCAAACTGGTCTCTCAGCTTTCCGTAATACACGATGATATCCGGGTATCTTCTGAAGAAGTACATCGAATCGTTGGATATCGAAACGGGTGCGATACCGCTTACCGCTATGGCAGCAATGACAAGAACCGCGATCAGCGCCGTAAGCATGTGCCTGATCTCGGATTTGCCCGTATGTGCGGCATATGATCTTCTGTTCAGTATGATCACAGCTGCTGTCTCGAGAACGAGCGCGGCAGTGACCGTCAGTGTATTATATGGGATCTGCGTGATGAGCATCGCATAGGCGGTTATGACAAACGCGGACAGTCCGACAGGAAATGCGAGGATGCTGCGCTTTATCCACGACAGAGCGCTCCCCTCAAAGCGGTCCGTAATCAGAGATCCGAATATGAAGATGCACACTATCACCGCATACTGTCTGAAAAAGTATGGGAATGACTGGCCTTGAAGATATTCGGTTACAAGCGTTTCAAGCAGGTTCATTTTGCGATGACCTCATCAAAATATGTTTTGGATGCGATATAAAAACTGTCGGTATCGTGGTGCTCTGCACGCTGCCACAAAACAACCAGATCCTTTGCGTCCTTTATGTCATCGGGGCATATATACACGCGCGAATCGCCGATGTATGTGTTGTAGAACCAGTAATAATAAAAGCCGTTGCCCCATTCACCGTCATAAGGAGTGAGTGCGAAAGTGTATCGCATCATATCGTTCGCTGCTCCGAAGTCGTCAAAATATTCCTTCTGTTCATCGGTCAGAACGACATCGTTGAGCGCACTGTCCTTAACTACTTCCGCCTTGCTAAAATCAAGGAAATCCCACATGTTGACCGCATGATAATACTCATACAGCCAGTAGTTTCCCTCGGAATCGTAGTCGGTACCTTCTCCTTCGTTTACAGCATCCTTTACCTCGTATGCATCGTCCGGCGTGTACACACGTCTTCCGGCGAAGAACTCATTGAGAAATGCATCCGGATATTCACCGGTTGAAAGGAATTCGCGCTGGTACATAGTCTGGTCGTACGGATGATAAAACGGAAGGATATTGCCGATAGTCCTTACATTATAAACAGCAAAAAACAGAACCATTCCCACAGCATACAGACCGAGAATGATCCCGTTTTTCTTTTTTAATACAGGAATATGAAGCGCTGCAAAAGCTGCAACTGCCAGCGCAAGCGCAAGTACGATCTTCATAAGTCTCTCCGTTCCTACAGAGAAGATTATATATCGGCAGACGGAGTTTGTGCAACAAGCGTATCGTTTACGGCATCGATCGTGACAGTGTCGCCTTCCTCTATATTTCCTTCAAGTATCTTCTTTGCGGCGAGCGTTTCGACAGTGCGCTGCATGAATCTCTTAAGCGGACGGGCTCCGTATACCGGATCGTATGCCTCTCTGATGATCAGCTCTTTTGCGGCATCGGTAAGCTCTATCGACAGTCTCCTGTCTGATAGTCTTGCATTGACGTCATCAAGAATGAGCTTCATGATACCGCCGATATTGTCGCGGGTAAGCGGCTTGAACAGTATCGTCTCATCAAGACGGTTTAAGAATTCCGGCCTGAAGTTTGCGCGAAGCTCGTTCATGACCGCTTCGGATGCCTCGGAGCTTATGTTTCCGTTATCGTCTATCCCGTCAAGAAGATACTGGGCACCGATATTACTCGTCATTATGAGTATCGTGTTCTTAAAATCAACCGTCCTGCCCTGTGAATCAGTGATCCGTCCGTCATCAAGCACCTGGAGCAGAACATTGAACACGTCCGGATGCGCTTTCTCTATCTCATCAAACAGAACGACCGAATAAGGTTTTCTTCTGACCGCTTCCGTAAGCTGGCCGCCTTCCTCGTATCCGACGTATCCGGGAGGCGCTCCGATAAGACGCGATACGGAGAACTTCTCCATGTATTCGCTCATGTCTATACGGACCATGTTGTTTTCATCGTCAAACAGGCTTGCTGCAAGTGATTTTGCAAGCTCGGTCTTTCCGACGCCGGTCGGTCCGAGGAACAGGAACGATCCTATCGGCTTCGCGGGATCCTTAATTCCTGCCTTCGATCTTAAGATAGCCTCTGTAACCTTTGTAACGCCTTCATCCTGACCGATGACACGCTTATGAAGTTCCTCATCAAGATGAAGTATCTTGGTCCTCTCGCCTTCGGTAAGCTTTGATACCGGAATACCGGTCCAGCGGCTGACGATCTGGGAGATCTCTTCGTCGGATACGCTTTCGTGTACGAGTGTAAGGTCTTTATCCCTTACGGCTTCTTCCTCGACCCTCAGCTGTTCGGTCAGTTTCGGAAGCTTTCCGTACTGAAGCTCACCGGCAAGTTCGTAATTGTTCTCGCGCTTTGCTATCTCTATCTCATTATTTGTGCTTTCTATCTGGGCACGGAGCTTTGAGAGTTTCTCGACCGAGGCCTTTTCGTTTTCCCAAAGTGCCATCTTGGTATCATACTCTTCCTTTATCTCCGCAAGCTCTTTTCGAAGTTCCTCAAGCCTGGACTGACTGAGCTGGTCTGTTTCCTTATTCAGCGCCGCTTCCTCGATCTCAAGCTGCATCTTTCTGCGGCTGATCTCATCAAGTTCGGCAGGCATGGATTTCATCTCTGTCTTTACGAGCGCACATGCCTCGTCAACAAGATCGATCGCTTTATCGGGAAGAAATCTGTCCGTGATGTAACGGTCGGAAAGAGTTGCCGCAGCAACAAGCGCGGTATCCACTATCTTTACTTCATGATAGTTCTCGTATCTTTCCTTCAGTCCGCGGAGAATGGAGATCGTATCCTCAACCGTAGGCTCGTCGACCATCACAGGCTGGAACCTTCTCTCAAGCGCCGCATCCTTTTCGATATACTGCCTGTATTCATCAAGCGTTGTAGCACCTATGCAGTGAAGCTCACCGCGTGCGAGCATAGGCTTTAACATGTTTCCGGCATCAAGTGCACCGTCGGTCTTACCGGCACCGACTATCGTATGAAGCTCATCAATGAACAGGATTATCCTGCCGTCGCTCGCCTTGACATCCTCGAGTACCGCTTTCAGACGCTCTTCGAATTCACCGCGGTATTTTGCTCCCGCAACAAGCGCACCCATATCAAGCGCAAATATCGTCTTATCTTTTAATCCTTCGGGAACATCCCCGCCGACTATACGCTGTGCGAGTCCTTCGACTACGGCTGTCTTTCCGACACCGGGCTCACCGATAAGAACAGGGTTGTTCTTTGTCTTACGCGACAGGATACGAATGATGTTTCTGATCTCCGTGTCCCTTCCGATAACAGGATCGAGCTTCTGGTTTCTGGCGCGTTCCACAAGATCCTGGCCGTATTTTTCAAGCGTATCGTACGTTGCTTCCGGATTGTCCGTATTAACGTTGTGATTGCCTCTGACCTCGGCAAGCGCCGTAAGGAAACGGTCTCTTGTTATGCCGTATTCCTTCATAAGGTCTTTGATGTCGCTGTCAGCATATTTCAGAATGCTCAGGAACAGATGCTCTACGGAAACGTAGGAATCGTTCATCGCCTTCGCTTCATCTTCCGCCGACACAAGGACCTTGTTGAGCTTGTCGCCGACATAGACCTGCCCTCCGGAAACCTTCGGACGTCTGTTGATGTGGCTCTCCACATTATCGAGAAAATGTTCCGTGTTGATCTCCATCTTCTCGATCAGTTTCGGAAGAAGACCGTCCTCCTGCGTCATAAGGGCATAGAGAAGATGGACCTGCGCTATCTCCTGGTTTCCGTGATCATATGTGATCTTCTCGAGCGAATTGACCGCGTCGAGTGATTTTTGCGTAAATTTCTGTATGTTCATAATATCAACTCCTCTCCTCTTAAATACGGGCGCGGCAGAGTAATTCCTCGAAAACGCGCTTTGGCACCACCAGTAACTAATAGGGCGCGCAAAAGTGTTTCCGAGAAAACCTCGTGAAGTCGCCTGCGCTTGGCGAGGTTTTGTCGAGCCTAGCGTCAGCTGCGGCTGAACAAGAGCGCGAGCGCGTTTTAGAGGAAATACTTTTGTGCGCCCTATGTATCACATACGTAGGGTACCACTTATGATTAGCACTGTCAAGAGCTGAGTGCTAATATTTTCAGAATATTTAGATATTTGCGTGAAAATCACATTTTCTCGGGTGCTGCAAACCCCAGAAGGTCTATCGAAGTCTCGAGGATATCCCTTGTCAGGATCAGAAGTGCTATCCAGCCTTCCTTCCTGGCGGTATCTTCTTCCGTCAGTATCCTCGTCTCATGATAGAACCTGTTGAACGCATTGCATACGTCGTAGATGTAGGCGCATATCCTGTGCGGTGCGATCTCCTCATATGACAGCGCGATGACCTGCGAGAACTTGGTTATCTCGAGCATGAGTGCTTTTTCGGCATCGTTCTGCGGCAGCCCTATGACTTCGGGAAGCGCAGATGCGCCCGAAAGAGCGTCTTTATATTTTGCAAGGATCGATTTGATCCTGACTATCGTATAGAGGATGTACGGGCCTGTATTTCCCTCAAATGAGGTGAACTTGTCCGTATCGAATATGTAATCCTTGGTCGCCTGATTGGAAAGATCGCCGTATTTGATCGCAGCAAGTGCAACGATCCTTGCGGTCTTTTCGGCTTCCTGAGGGTCGGTCTCATGATTCTCCGTGATCTTTTTAAGCATCGTCTCACGGATGTCCGCGATCAGCGTCTCGAGTCTCATGACTCCGCCCTCACGCGTCTTGAACGGCTTGCCGTCCTTTCCGTTCATCGTCCCGAAACCGAGAAAATCAAGCTGCGTATCCTTACGTGCGATCCCGGTCTTTTTGGCGCAGCGGAACACCTGGATAAAATGCATCTCCTGGCGTTTGTCGACAACGTATATGAGATGGTCCGGATCGAAGTTATTCTTCCTGTCAACGAGCGTTGCAAGATCAGTCGTTGTATAAAGTGCGGCGCCGTCTGATTTTAATATCATGCACGGAGGAATCTCTTTTGTATCGGACTGTTCAGCAACATCAACGACAAGGGCTCCCTCGCTCTCATGCGCGAAACCGTTCTTCTTCATATCATCGACCATGCCGGGGATGATCTTATCAACGCTGCTCTCGCCCTTCCACCAGTCAAAATCAACCGACAGATCGGCATAGTTTCTCTTAAGGTCGGGAACCGACACGTTCATTATATGTTCCCAGAGCGCGTGGTATCCGCGGTTTCCCTTCTGCAGCTGCTTTGTCGCTTCAAGAGCTTCCTCTTTGAAAGCGTCGTCCTCTTTGCTTTTTGCGGATGCCGCAGGATATATCTCTTCAAGTTCGGACAGTGTAAACGGTGCTTCCTTCGGATATTCGCCGGTAAAGCTTTCATCAAAATACGGAAGATCAGGGCATCTCTTTTTCAGTTCGGTGATGATCAGTCCCATCTGCAGTCCCCAGTCGCCGAGATGCACGTCGCCGATGACCTCGTTTCCCATGTAGCGGCATATCCTCTTGACGCTCTCACCGATGATCGCGGCACGAAGATGTCCTACATGAAGCGGCTTCGCAACGTTCGGTCCGCCGTAATCAACTATTATCTTTTTCGGAGCGGCAACCTCAAGCCCGAATCTCTCTCCAGTCCTCATACCGTTTAAATACTCTGCGAGAAAATCATCCGATACCTTTATGTTCAGAAAGCCGGGCGCTACGGCACCGATCTCGGAAAATGCGCTCTCATCCTTGAGCACTTCGGCAACCTCGTTAGCGATCATGATCGGAGCCTTGTGGTATGCCTTGGCGCCGGCCATCGCTCCGTTACACTGGAATTCGCACAGATCCGGCCTGTTACTGAGGCCGACCTTTCCGTACGAAGCATCATATCCCGCCTTCTCAAATCCGCGCGATACTGTTTCCGAAATCTGTTCCAAAATTGTTTTCATGGTGGATCCTTTCCATCTATTTCTATATTAGGTGCGGGACATAATAATTTCTCGAAAACGCGCTCCCGCTCCTGTTCAGCCGCAGCTGTTGTCAGGATTGCGAAGCGATCGTGACGCGGCGACATCTGCAAAGCAGATGTTGGCAGACGTCTCCACAAGGTTTTCTCGGAACAATTATGTCCCGCACCTTGTACTATATTACCTGGAGAATTCGCACCCGCAGTAGTTCTGCCGGTACAGATCGTATTTCTTCGACAGTTCGATCGACTGCCGGTACCCGTCGTTCTTCTTGAAGTCCGAGGGCAGCCATATCGGCCCGTCTTCTCCTGATGATCGTGCGATGGCTGTTCCTGTCGAATTGATCAGCTGCGCATCCTTGTGCGGACTGATCGTGAGTGTCGTCGTAAAGTACGTAAAACCTTTCTGCCGTGCGACTTCATATGTCTTACCAAGACGCATGCCAAAGCACATCTCGCAGCGCTTTCCGCCTTCGGGACTAAGTGCAAGATCATTGTCCCTGACGCTTTTTATGAACCTGTCCGGTTCATAGTCTCCGTCAATGATCTTCACGTCAGAGCCGTACTCTTCGTTGATCAGTGATACGAGCCTGTGAAGTTCCGCCACGCGCTTTTTGTACTCGCCCTCATCCGTAATGTTCGGATTGTAGTAAAAGCACGTGATGTCAAAATATTTCAGAAGGCTAATCAAGCAATAGCTGCTGCACGGTGCGCAGCAGCTATGTAAGAGCAGTTTCTTACTGCCATCAAGAGACGCTACCGTCTTCTCAAATTCCTTTTGCCAGTTGATCTTATTCATCTTCCGTATACGTTACCGGTGAGTCCTCATCGAGCAGTGTGTTGTACTTGTCGATGAAATCCTCAAGCGGTATAGGCCGCGAATACAGGAATCCCTGTGCATAGATACAGCCGATCTCCAGAAGCATGTCAACCTGTTCGTGTGTCTCAACACCTTCGCAGATGACTCTCAGTTTCAGTCCCTCAGCCATCTCGACGATCTTACGCAGGATCCACTTTCCGCTCTCACTCTGAGTCGATTCATCAAGGAATCCCCTGTCGATCTTAAGCACATCGAACGGAATGTCCCTAAGCAGATTGAGCGATGAATAACCCGATCCGAAATCGTCTATCGAAAGGTTCATGTTGAACTCCTTGAGGTTGCGCATGACCTCGAGCATCCTCTCTTTTTCGCTGAAGAACACGGTCTCGGTTATCTCGAGTTCGATAAGTCCCTTCGGCACTTTATAGCGGAGCATGATCTCCTGAACCTTCATGATATAGTTCGGATCATACAGCAGATATCTCGACTGGTTGATGGAGATCGGATATACCTCACGTCCTTCATCGATCATCTTCCTGATATATTTGCAGATCTCCTCAAGCATGAAGAAATCGACATTTTCAATAAAGCCGTTACGTTCAAATACAGGTATGAATTCGTTAGGAGGAATGATGTGTCCGGTCGAATCAACCCATCTGATAAGAGCCTCGGCGCCCGATATCTGATCGGTTGCCATGTTCCACTTGGGCTGCAGATACGGCTTGAACTCGCCCTTTTCAAGCGCCTCATGCATACGCGATTCGACTCTTTCCTGCTTGCGGGTTTCTTCCATCAGCTGTTCACGGTACTCTGCCTGGAATTGGCCGCGAAGTGCCGTGGATACTGACTTACGTGCAAGGTTTGCTTTATCGATCATGTCAGCGATCGGTTCCTTCTTGTCGCGTATGTAGTATATACCGGTCTTGAACTTGATAGGATATTTCATTCCTATCTCTTCCGTTGCCTTTGACAGTCTGTCGTCAATAAATTCCTTTCTCTCTATACCTCTTTCATCATCGACACACAGTCCGACGAATCTGTCTGCCGACAGACGTCCGAAAGTTTCGTTATAGGAATAACTTTCCTTGAGAGCCATGGCAATGTCACGAAGCAGAATATCCGCTTTCAAATGTCCGTATCCCTCGTTTATGTATCGGAAATTGACAACGTCGAAACATGTCAGCATGTACGGGACATCGGGATTTTCAAGGAGCAGCTGTGTAGCCTTTTCCTTGAACGCATTTTCATTCGGTGCACTCGTCAGGTCATCGACATAAGCAAGGTCGAACACTTTCTTCTGCTCGCTCTGGATATACCTGATGACAAAGAACGCCATGACACCCATGATCAGGATAACGACTACCATCATCACAAAAGCTTCGACAAGTATTGACATGACGGATTCGCGCACATCGTCGGAATAAACTATATAGAATATGTTCCAGCCGCTCTCTCCCTGAAGCTGCTTATAAAGTGCATATCCCTTCCTGCCGTCAACCGATATCCTGCGGTCCGTGATGAGTTCCTGGTTTATCTCATTAAGGACCTGGTCTCTGATCTGCTGCGCCGCAAAATCATCGATCGCATCCCTTGTCAGAAGATCGAAAATGTTCTTGCCTGTACCGTCATATATCTTGTCATTCTTGACGTATGCGACTATGTTTCCGTGTGAGTCGGTAAGGTATCTTTCAGCGACCATCGAGACCGAATTGGATGTCGTTGACTCGAACATGTATGATGCGTTTGCAACACCGATAACATAACCCTGAATGACACCGTTCTTCTGTACGGCGGATCCGAAGCAGACTTCATCGTTTGATTTTTCCGGAGCGAAGTTTCTGAAAATGGACATCGGCTTTGTCGCATCGACCTCATCGGCGTATGCATTGAGAGGAGTTGATACGAGTGCACCATTTGCCCTGTACTTGATACCGCGGTTACTGATGTAAAACGCATACGAGAACTCGCCGGTCTCTTCGAGCACTTTCAGACAGTTGCATATCGTCGCCTTGTCGATATCTTCATCCTCTGCGAGCACCTGTGCCTCTGCGGCAACGAGGGATCCTCTTCTCTCGAAGTTGTCCGAAAAATACTTTGAAGAAAGATCCGATCTGTTGATGATGTAATCGTAGGAAGACTGCTCAAATGCCGAGAATATCCTGCTGACATGAAACGCACTCAGGAAAATACACAGAAGCAGAAGCACCAGACATATCGCGAGAAGTCTGACAAGTGATTTTTCCGCCTTGGCTCTCTTTATGAACTTGGAAAGGGCGTTCTGCCTCTTTCTCCTTCGTTTAAACATTCAGCCTCTCCTACAGGAAGTACTGTACTCCCGACTCAAATATCTTCATATCCTGTTCGCCGTATATGTTCACGGCAACGTTATCCCCGCGTCTTTCCGAGTGGCACATCTTACCGAACACTCTTCCGTCGGGGCTCGTGATACCTTCGATCGCCTCGAATGAACCGTTGATGTTGTATTCCTCATCCATCGAAACCATTCCGTCGGGATCGCAGTATCTTGTCGCAACCTGTCCGTTCTCAAACAGTTTCTTTATCACGTCATCAGGTGCAACAAAACGACCCTCTCCGTGGGATACGGGAATGACGTATGTTCCGCCAAGCTCTGCATTCGCAAGCCACGGTGACAGATTGGAAACGACTTTGGTATATGCCATCTTGGAAATATGGCGGTTGATCGTATTATATGTCAGTGTCGGAGATGCGCTGTCCTGACCGGTGATCTTTCCGTTCGGAACAAGCCCGAGCTTGATCAGTGCCTGGAATCCGTTACAGATACCGAGCGCCAGTCCGTCACGCTCATCAAGAAGCTGTCTTATGGCATCGGCAAGGACCTCATTCCTGAACGCCGTTGCAAAGAACTTCGCGGAGCCGTCAGGCTCATCGCCTGCCGAAAAACCTCCCGGGAACATTATCATCTGCGCTTTTCCTATTCCCTTTTTGAACGCTTCAACCGAATCCCTTATATCCTGTGCGTTGCGGTTTGCAAATACCTGTGTGATAACGTCTGAGCCCGCACGCTCAAATGCCTTCGCACTGTCATATTCACAGTTCGTTCCGGGAAATACCGGAATGAAGACTGTGGGCTTTGCGACTTTGTTCCTGCATACATATACGCTTCTGCCTTTTTCGGAAACGTCATATGACATCTCGGCAAGTGCATCCCTTGTCTTGTAGCTTCTGGTCGGGAATACTCTCTCAAGCGGCTTCGTCCATGCAGAGAGTGCATCGGAAAGCAGGAGCGAAGAACTTCCGTATGAGAATGCGGCATCATCCGTTACTTCTCCGATAAGCGTATATCTGCCCGAAAGCTTCTGCACATCTTCACCGGCAACTTCTGCGACGATCCATCCGAATCCCGGAACGAACAGACGCGAAAGATCAACGCTGTGTTCTATCTTAACACCGAATCCGTTACCGAATGCCATCTTGGAAAGAGCAGGTGCGATACCGTATCCGTCAACGGCATAAGCAGCCTTTATGATACCGCTCTTAACATCGTTATGAAACTTTGCGTACTGGTCTTTTGCATCTTCAAAATCAACCAGTTTGTAGCCGTCAGTCTTTATATCAACAAGAACGAGCTTGTCGCCTGCCTTCTTCAGTTCGGGCGTTACGACATCCTTTGCATCCGCGATATCAACTGCAAATGACACGAGTGTCGGAGGAACATCGATATCCTGGAATGTTCCCGACATCGAATCCTTACCGCCTATCGACGGGAGAGAAAATCCCATCTGCGCAGAGAACGCTCCGAGAAGAGCGGCAAACGGCTGGCTCCACCTTGCAGGATCTTCCGACATTCTCCTGAAGTATTCCTGGAATGTGAACCTTATCTTTGAATGATCACCGCCGGCACTGACAACCTTTGCGACCGACTGTGTAACGGCATATACGGCTCCGTGATACGGGCTCCAGCTTGAAAGGAACGGATCGAAACCGTAGCTCATCATAGTTATCGTATCGCACTTTCCTTCGTACACCGGAAGCTTGGCGATCATGACCTGTGTCTCGGTAAGCTGGCTTCTTCCGCCGTATGGCATCAGAACACTGCCGGCACCGATCGACGAGTCAAACATCTCGACAAGACCCTTCTGCGAGCATACGTTGAGATCCGAGAGTGAATCCGAAAGCGCTGCTTTAAAATCACCCGATGCAACATCATCGGCAACTTTTCCGACAATGGGCTTTTCAAAGAACTCCTTCTCTTCGGGAACATCAACAAATACCTTTGTCTCCTGGTGTGCCCCGTTTGTATCAAGAAATGCTCTCTTAAGGTTAACTATCTCTTTACCGCGCCATGTGAGGATGAGCCTCGGCTCTTCTGTAACAACGGCAACCTCAACCGCCTCGAGGTTTTCCTCTGCGGCGTATGCGAGGAACTGTTTTACATCATCGGGACCGACAACAACAGCCATTCTTTCCTGGGATTCGGATATCGCAAGCTCGGTTCCGTCCAGTCCGGCATACTTCTTCGGCACCTTGTCAAGGTCGATACGAAGACCGTCCGCAAGTTCACCTATCGCAACCGAAACACCGCCGGCTCCGAAGTCGTTACATTTTCTGATAAGTTTTGAAACCTCGGGACGTCTGAACAGTCTCTGAAGTTTTCTCTCGGTCGGAGCATTACCCTTCTGCACTTCCGCTCCGCATGTCTCAATTGATGAGAGCGTATGTGCCTTGGAAGAACCCGTTGCTCCGCCGCATCCGTCTCTTCCCGTTCTTCCGCCGAGAAGTATGATGATATCGCCGGGATCCGATGTTTCCCTGACAACGTTCGATCTCTTTGCGGCACCCATTACGGCACCGATCTCCATACGTTTTGCAACATAATCGGGATGATATATCTCTTTAACGTATCCGGTCGCAAGACCTATCTGGTTACCGTACGAACTGTATCCGCTTGCAGCACCTCTTACGAGCTTCTTCTGCGGAAGCTTTCCCGAAAGCGTATCTGCTATAGGCACTGTCGGATCTGCGGCACCCGTAACACGCATCGCCTGATATACATAGCTCCTGCCCGAAAGCGGATCACGGATCGCACCGCCCAGACACGTTGCTGCTCCACCGAAAGGCTCAATCTCGGTAGGATGATTGTGTGTCTCATTCTTGAAGCTGACAAGCCACTCTTCGGTAACACCGTCGATCTTAACGGGAACGACTATCGAGCATGCATTGATCTCATCGGATTCTTCCTGATCGGCAAGCCTGCCCTGCTTCTTCAGTTCCTTCATACCCATAAGCGCGATGTCCATAAGGCATATGAACTTGTCCTTACGGTCACCATACACATCGGCTCTTGCAGCCTTGTAATCTTCAAAACTTTTTTTGATAGGAGCCGAATAAAAACCATCCGCAAACTGCACATCCGTAAGTTCCGTCGAGAACGTCGTATGTCTGCAGTGGTCGCTCCAGTATGTGTCAAGAACGCGTATCTCCGTCATCGACGGATCGCGTTTTTCATCGTTTGCAAAATAGTTCTGAATGTGAAGAAAATCCCTGAATGTCATCGCGAGTGAGAGCGAATCGTAAAGCTTTTTAAGATCGTCTTCATTCATTGACGAAAAGCCGTCAAATATCCTGATGTCTTCCGGCTCTTCATAGTTTGCAACAAGAGTCTCGGGCTTGATAAAGCCGGTCTCTCTGGAATCGACGGGATTGATGCAGTATGATTTTATCTGTGTAAGTTCTTCATCGCTGATCGTTCCCTCCAGGCAGTACGTGACCGCGGTCCTGATGATCGGATCGGCATCGGCCGACAGGAACTGTACGCACTGTACCGCTGAATCCGCACGCTGGTCGAACTGTCCCGGGAGATACTCTACCGAGAATACCCTGTCGCCTTCCCCTCTCGGAAAATCATCTTCATAAATGTCATCTACGGGCGGTTCGGAAAACACACACTTTTTGGCAACATCGAAAACATCGTCAGAAAGATTTTCAATATCATACCTGATCAGTATCCGGACCTTCTCAAGGCCTGTAAGATCGAGATATCCTTTGAGATCTTCAAAGAGTTCGTTCGCAGCTGCCGCATAGGGAGCTTTCTTTTCAACGTAGATTCGTCTGACCATTTTCTTCTTCCTTTACTGTTTGATGGCTTTTATTGCATCCGACAGAGTCTCTGCCGGGATCATGTTCTTTTTCATTTCCGCAGGCATTGTATCATAATTTGCCTTCGGAAGGATGATCTTTGAAAAACCGAGCTTCCTGCATTCCGCAACTCTGCTGTCCGCAAGCGATACGGACCTTACTTCTCCCGATAGTCCCACTTCACCGAATGCAACCGTATCTTCACTTATGACCGTATTGTCAAAGCCGGATACGACCGCAAGTGCGATCCCGAGATCCACCGCAGGCTCGTTCATCTTCATCCCGCCGGCCACGTTTATGTATGCATCACATTCCGATGTCTTAAGTCCGAGACGCTTTTCGAGAACAGCCATCAGCAGATTCACACGGTTCAGATCCGTACCGGTCGCCTGCCTTCTCGGAATACCGAAACTGCTCCTGCATACAAGTGCCTGCACCTCAACCAGCATCGGGCGGGTACCTTCCATCGCGCAAACAACGCACGATCCGGCCGAATCCTTCGGACGTCCCGAGAGCATGTACTCGGAGGGGTTTGAGACCTCAACGAGTCCGCCGCTCTGCATCTCGAAAACACCTATCTCGTTAGTGGAGCCGAACCTGTTCTTGACGGCTCTTATGATCCTGTATGAAGCGTACCGGTCGCCTTCAAAATACAGCACCGTGTCGACCATGTGCTCAAGGACTCTGGGGCCAGCAACCGTACCTTCCTTCGTGACATGACCCACGATAAAGATCGTGATCGCCATGCTCTTTGCTATCGACAGAAGAACAGCCGTTGCCTCACGCACCTGGGAAACGCTGCCCGGTGCCGAAGAGACGTTCTCCGAAAACATCGTCTGGATACTGTCTATGATGACCGTTTCGGGTTTGTGCTTTCTGATCACATCTTCGATGAGCGTCAGATTTGTCTCACACAGAAGCTGAAGGTTATCGGACATCTGACCGATACGCATGGCTCTCATCTTTATCTGCTTTGCACTTTCCTCGCCCGAGATATACAGAACTTTATGCGAAGACTGTGAAAGATTCCTGCCGACCTGCAGAAGGAGGGTTGATTTTCCGATGCCGGGATCTCCTCCAACGAGAACAAGGGAGCCCGGTACCATACCGCCTCCCAAAACCCTGTCAAGCTCAGACATCCCTGTTTGGAAACGTTCAAGAGAGTTCAGAGATACATCCCCGATGCTTACGGGTTCGGGGATGCTCAAACGGGAACTTCCCGACTTGCCTGATCGCGTCGTATTAACTGTCGGCTCTTCCACCATCGTGTTCCATGCCTTGCATGCGGGACACTGTCCCATCCATTTGGACGATTCGTATCCGCACTCATTGCAGAAGAACACCGTGGAAGGTCGTCCTTTAGCCATTAATTATTCAACAACCTTTACGCTTATTTCGCCTTTACCTTCAAGCTCAACCGATATACTGAGCTTTCCGCCGAGGTTGGTCCTGATCTTTCCGATATCCCTGCCGCCAACGTTTACGCTGTACTCGGTATCTTCCTTCAGACCGACCGTTATCATGGCGTCTTTGTCGCCGCAGACCGTGAACGATAATCCGTCAGGTTTAACCTCGAAATTATTGACGCTTGTTCCGGGTTCCGATTCATACACGAACATCCCGTCGCGTTCAAGCTTGGTCAGATCCTTAAATGTCTTGACCTTGTAAAGGTTACCCGCAACGTCGAAATCCTCGACCTTTGCCTTCGTATCAAGCGTGTGATCACCGAAACTGATCGCATTACCGTTTTCCTTACGGATCAATTCTGAAACTGCAGCCATTTAAAACCTCCTGTCGATCAAACATTAAAGATAAAAACTGCGCTTTTATTATATTCTAAAACCGAGAATTTATCCACAAATATTATCAAAAAATGGGGCATTACGAAAAAACGATCTTATCCCCTTTGGCCCGTATCGTAACCTCGTCTCCCTCCTTGAACTTTCCTTCAAGAATCTCAAGGGCGAGCGGGTCTTCGAGCATCGTCTGTATGGCCCTTCTGATCGGTCGTGCACCGAACTTTTTGTCCGTTCCCTTGAGGGCTACGAGCTTTCTTGCCGAATCGGTGATCTTAAGCTTAATGCCGCGTGCCTCAAACGCACGGTCGCAGAGCTCTTTCGTCTGAAGCGTTACGATCTTCCTGAGGTCGTCGTCATTAAGTGTCCTGAACACCACGATCTCGTCAATACGGTTGATGAACTCGGGTTTGAACGTATTCTTGACCTCTTCCATGACGCCCGATTTCATGCGATCGTGATCACTCTTCTCATCGGTCTGAGTGATGAATCCGAGCTTCTTGGGATCGATGATACGGTTTGCTCCGGCATTACTCGTCATTATGATGATCGTGTTCTTAAAGCTTACCTTGCGTCCGTTCGAATCGGTGATATGACCGTCATCGAGCACCTGCAGAAGGATGTTGAACACATCCGGGTGAGCCTTTTCTATCTCATCAAACAGGACTACCGAATACGGATTCCTTCTGACCTTCTCGGACAGCTGGCCGCCCTCCTCGAATCCAACGTATCCCGGAGGTGAGCCTATCATCTTCGATACCGTATGCTTTTCCATGTATTCGGACATATCAACGCGGATGAGCGCATTCTCTGTTCCGAACAGGGTTCTTGCAAGAGTCTTTGAAAGCTCGGTCTTGCCGACACCGGTAGGTCCGAGGAATAAGAACGATCCTATCGGCCTGTCTGCTTCCTTGAGTCCGACGCGTCCTCTCTTTATCGCACGTGCGACAGCGCCTACAGCCTCGTCCTGTCCGATGACCGACTTTGCAAGTTCGTTTTCAAGTCTGATGAGCTTGCTCGACTCGGATTCCGACAGTCTTTCCGTAGGTATCTTTGTAAGTGCGGCAACGATGCTCTCGATATCTTCCTTAGTGACAACAGTTACGCCGGAGGCTTTTTTGCCGCTTGATCTGCGCTCGATCTGGCGGGACAGCTTTTGGGCTTCCTTCTTGTGCGCTGAAAAACCTTCGATATCGTTGTTCTTCAGACACTGTTCTTCAAGCTTCTCGACAGCTGCGAGCTTTTCTTTCAGCTCATTGAGCTCCTTCGGATCCGAAAGCTTTGAGAGCTTGACCTTTGAGGCAGCCTCATCGATAAGATCGATCGCCTTGTCGGGAAGGAATCTGTCGCTTATGTATCTGGCGGCAAGCTTTACGGCAGCAACAAGCGCCTCATCGTCATATTTAACATGATGGTGCTTCTCGTATGCTCCTGCTATGCCGCGCAGTATATCGATACAGTCGTTCTCCGAAGGCTCCTCCACGTAGATCGGCTGGAACCTTCTCTCAAGTGCTGCGTCTTTTTCTATATGCTTTCTGTATTCGTCATATGTCGTTGCTCCGATAAGCTGGACTTCGCCTCGAGCAAGTGACGGTTTTAATATGTTCGAAGCATCGATCGAGCCTTCAGCACCGCCTGCTCCGATGATCGTATGTACCTCATCCATGAACAGAAGTATGTTGCCTTCCGTCGTGACCTCACTGATCACCCGTTTGATACGCTCCTCGAATTCACCTCTGTATTTGCTTCCTGCGACCATGGCGGAAAGATCGAGTGTGAGAAGTCTCTTTCCCGCAACGGTATCGGGAACCGAACCGTCAACTATGCGCTGTGCAAGGCCCTCAACTATCGCTGTCTTACCTACACCGGGTTCGCCTATAAGGCACGGATTGTTCTTCGTCCTTCTTGACAGAGTCTGGATCATCCTTGTTATCTCGACATCACGGCCGATCACCGGATCGAGCTTTCCGTCTGCGGCAAGTGCCGTAAGATCCCTGCTGTATCTGTCTATGAGCATTCCCTGGCCGCTGTCCGAACGCTTGGCGGCCGCTCTTATCTGGTCTTTGTAATCCTCGAGATTCTCGCCCATCGCAACGAGCGTATCGGCAAAAAGCTTCTGCGGATTGACCGACAGCGTATTGATAAGACGCAGTGCCAGATTGTCGGCGTCGGTGATTATCGCAAGGAGAAGATGTTCGGTACCGATCTCCTCACAGTCAAACGACTCTGCCAGTTCCTGTGCAAGATCAAGGATAGTCTCAACCTTCGGAGTAAATCCCTCGCGCTCTTTCTTGGCAACCTTTCCGGGAAGTTCGATCTGTTCGCTTATCAGTCCGATGATCTTTTCCTGGGTGATATCGTTGGCACGAAGCACCATTGCCGCAACTCCGGTGTTTTCGGCACACAGAGCCAGCAGGAGGTGTTCGCTTCCTACATACCCGTGCTTGAACTTCTCACTGGAACGCTTTGCCATCTCCAGAACGTTCCAGGCTTTTTGTGTATATTTACGTGACATTTAAATCTCCTTTGCAGATCACTTATTTGAGATCGAGGAATTCGAACTGGAAGTCCTCATCAAGATCCATGTCTTCCGTCCGTGATGCGATGAACTGCTGCTGCTCTTTGAGCCGCTCTTTTTCCTGTGCCTCTTTTTCTATCCTGCGCTGTTCCTCGATGCGCTGCTGCTGTTCAAACAGCCGTCTCTGTCTCTCCCTGGCATCTTCGTCATGAAGTGCGCGGGGCTTTTCGATCTCCTCTTCGGTGACGACTTTTTTGCGCGGAGGAAGCGGCGCTTTCTTCGGCTTCTCCTCCATCATATCACTTTCGTCATCATTTTCCACATTTAAACTTTCCGTCATGTATTTGGGCGGTTTGCTCTTTCTCATCGGCGCGATCTTGACGTCCTCATCGCGCTCCTTCTCAAAAGAACTCCAGTCCATCGGAGTTGCTTCCTCGTATCCTCTTGCCCTTCTCTTTGCAGCCTTCTTTTCTTCCTTCAGTCTCCATTTTTCTTCGCGGGCAAGTTCTCTTTGTTCCCTTCTCGTAAGAGGTCTTGAGTATCTGTCATCTTCCTCGTCGTCCTCTTCTTCATCCTCTTCTTCATCCTCTTCGTCTTCTTCGTCGTCTTCTTCGTCTTCTTCCTCGTCGTCCTCTTCCTCTTCTTCGGCCTCTTCGTCTTCTTCCTCGTCGTCCTCTTCCTCTTCTTCGTCTTCCTCGTCTTCTTCCTCGTCATCATCTTCCTCGGCCATGGAACGTCCGACAAGGGATGCGGCGGTCACTTGGCCTCTCTTTACGGGTACTTCTTCTTTCTCTTCATCATCTTCCTCTTCATCCTCGTAATATCCGCCCTCGTAAATGGAATCAAGTTCATCCGTCAGGTCACGGACCTTGACGATGAGTACGATCATGACGATGATAAGGATCAGCGCGAACGGAACAAGTGCGATAACAAGTATCGACTGAATGTTTCCGGGAATATAATCATCAAGAATGCCTGCCGTTGAGGTCTCATCCTCAGCTTCGGCGCCGTCAGTACCTGCAAGCTGTGAATCGCCTCCGGTAATGAACCTCTGGTATGTTCCCTCGGTCTTATCGTATCTGTACCAGCCTTTGTTACCTTCGGAACTCATGGCGTACACAAGGAAGAAATCAGCGGGGTTGATGCCGTCAGCACTTGCGGCTGTTCCTGCCGCAACGCTCTCTTCCATAAATGCCGTAAGAGTCTGTCCGTTCCACTCGAGAACGGCCTTTGTATATCCTGCGGGAATAGCTCCCTCGCAGTCGGAAAGAACGATGATGAAATGATTTTCGATCCCTTCGATCATCCTGAAATCAGTCAGTTCCTGCGATGCGGGATCGAGTATCATGAACCTGCCGTCGCTTCCCGATGCATCGCTCGTATATAAAAGCGTCATATCGCCCATGTCGAACTTTGCGCACTCAACAGTCTGGCCTTTGTATTCGATCGTTTCCTTGTGGAAAAGCTTGGGATTGAACTCGTCGGCATATACCGTCTGGACGACTCTTCCCTCTCCGATATCAAGCGTTCCGGCAGCCACACCCGTCGATGAGGGTTCGGATTCCATTCCCGCTGCGGCCGTATCTTCGCCGTTTACCGAAAGCGTGACGGTTGCCGTCTCGGGCTCTGCTGCATCATCTGCAAGCGCAGTCACCTTGACTTCGGCAGTTCCGCCAGAAAGGACGGAAAAATCGATCGTTGCGCTTTTGTCCTTGAACGTTACTAGTCCGCCGCCGCCACCGCCGTATTCTACCGAACAGTTCTCGAAGTTCAGGCGTCTTTCGTCGAATTCAACCTGGATATCCGGCGGGATTGTACCGTCCCCTACCTTGTCCGCATTCACGGTTATGACCGCTTTGTCGCCGACCTCGTATGTGTCTTTGTCTGCGGATGCCGACAGTCCCTCGGCGTGAACATCCTTTGCTGCAAAGAGCAGTGTAAACGCAAAAGCTGTCATGATCACGAGTGTCTTTGCAAATTTTTTCATTTTCCTACCTGCCTTCTTTCCTGTTTGGTTTACTTTTGTCATCTTTTGACTGTTATCGTATATGTCTTGAGTGCTCCGTTCTGAGCCTTACATGCAACATAAAGTGTATTTTCGCCCGGCGTTACCGGATATGTTCCGACCCCTCCTACCGATGACGATGAACATACTGCCGTCGCCTTTATCTCAACCGTTTCCTGATCCGACGGAACAGTCACGGTATACTTCTCCGTCAGTCCCGAGAATGCCGGATAAAGCTCCCCGCCGCTTACAGAAAGCGATGCAAGATACGTATTGGGATTGGAATCCGATGTAGGCTTTACGCATGGCGAATCAGGCATATTTTTGTAGTACGGGATCCTGAACGTGAGCACCTCGTCATCACCAAGATAAGCCAGCTGCAGTCTCGAGCTTTCGGATGATGCTGCCTGGATATTTGACATATACTGGTGCGAATACAGTCCGTTCTCCCTATTCACGACATTGAACTTCTGGAAATACAGTGTGTTCTGTCCTTTTGTGACATACTTCTCAGCCAGATATTTACCGCCGCCGTACAGTGACTTTGCTCTTGTGTTCCACGGCCTTGCATAGTTCTCATCGGTGCCCTTTGCATAGATGAGCCCGTTTATCGTCGCGCTCCTTCCGCTGTATGCGAATGCTCCGATGTTGAAGTAATTGAAATAATTCTCATATCCCGCAACTTTTCCGGATATGCTCTGGCTCGTGCCGCGGATACCCATTTCCTGAAGCGCGCGTCCCGCAAGCAGATACGGACTGACTCCGGTCTGTTCGCCGACTGTTTTGAACATCTGCGCGTAGTTGAACGTCGTGCCGTCCGAATCCGTCACTTCGCCGCTCATGAACGTTCCGGTGAGCATCTTCGCAACGCTCTCCTCGGTCTGCGTATCCGAATAATCAAGCTTCTCGAACATGTATATGCCGCTCTCGTTCAGGAAGTTCCTGGGATCGAGATAATATGCGATAAGCTCCGGCGATGCCGATGCCCAGCTTCCGCCGTCAAACGTGTACCACTGGTTCGTTTTCTGGTTGTATGACTGCGGTGCGGTTGATTTCCACGATGCGATCGCGTTTTTCGACACGAGGTTCTTGCCGACCGATGACTGTGCGGTGAGCACATCCGACCATTCAAGATCCGTGTCGACTACCTCGAACTTCCACTGCGGATGCTTGGCATGAATGGCTCTCAGCCTGTTTTTGTATATGTCCGGAAGTGATGCGACCGACTCTTCAAAATCGGCGCTTCCGACCGGAGCGTCCTCAGCTTCGGCTTCGGTGCGCATCACAAGATCGGATCTGACATAGCCTTCTTTCTCTGCTCCTAAATACGAAAAAGACACCTGGTACCAGGTGTAGTTGTCGCTTCCGGATGTTTCCTTGTTGATGGTGAGCGGATGTCCCGATGACAATTGGCAGACCACATTGCCGTCCACCGGCGATTGTCGTATCCGCACCCCCACGCCTTTAATGGAGGCACCGCCCGGATCGGGTCCGGTATTGTCACTCACTGTCTTTGTTGTGCCTCCCGCCGTGGTGCCTGTTGTGGTGCCTGCCGTAGTTCCTGCAGTTGACGTGTCACTTCCGACTATAGTCTGCACGGTCTGTGTCACTTCTTTGACTTCTTTGGTCACTGTGACGTAATCACGTGCTATATATCCGCTGACGCCTTTTCCCGATACGGTGGCTTCAACCTTTATCCATTCCCTGTCCGGCGACTTCTCAACACCGAGGAGCTTGAGAGCGCAGCCCGAGCTGACGGTTCCGACTATATCTCCCGTCGTTCCGGCTATGCTTCTGATCCTGACATTATTACCCTTTACAAGACCCGCACCCGGCTCGATCGTTTTGACGGATCCGTTTGACGTTGTCGATGTCGTTGCTGCCGCTGCCGTCGTTGCAGCCGCAGTGGATGCTGCTACCGTTGTAGCTCCTGAAGTTGATGTCTTATTAATAAGGTCGCTTCTGACAAACCCCGTCTGATCACCCTTCTTGACCTGATACCAGATCTGTCCGTCGGCTGCCTTTCCTTCCGCAAGAATAGAAACACTCGTTCCGGCATCAAGATATGTAACAACACCTGAATTGAGCGATGCATCTTTTCTCATCCTTACATAAGTGCCTTTGACCACACCGGTATTGCCTGACGCGGTGACGTTTGCAGGTGTTGCGGAAGCAGTTGCCGTCGCAGCGGTAGTACCTGCAGCCGCTGTCGTTGTCGTCTGCTGCTTGCCGGCAAGGGAATCACTTATGTTTACTTTTTTGTTTGTCTTGGAAACAAGGTCGGAGCGGATGTAACCGGTAGAGGTTCCGACAGCCACTTTATACCATGTCTTGCCATCTTTACCTTTTTCTTCTCCGATGATCGCCACTTCATCTCCTGAAGAGACGCAGAACGAAACGGCCGCCTGTGCCGAAGCATTTGCTCTTACGAACCCGCTCCTGGCTTTGACCGTTCCGGATGATACGGTTGCACTGTATGCGCTTGCCGGGAATGCTATTGCCATGCATTGTGCCAGAAGGACAACGCACAGCATTCCCGATGTGAAACGACGTTTCATAATATACCTATCCCCTTTAAGTATATTCTGACCCCTGTTGTTCACAATCGACCTGGCAGGTCAATTATGGTTTCCCTCAAACACAATAATACATTCCGATTTAATTTATGTCAACTAAAAAATGAAAAATCATCTCTTAAATCTCATCGAGCCCGAATCACCTCTGTGTGTCGATCCAAATCCCTTCATCTGGTTCTTGAGCGCAGAAGGTTTTGATTCCTCCTTCATAAGTGCTACTTTCTTTGCACAGGATTCACAGTATTTACCGCTCCTGATCGGTGCCCTGCATATCTCGCACGCCATGTAAACACCCGAATTGGCGGCTATCTCAAGCCTGTCCTCGCGAAGGAACTGCCGGATCGTCTCCATCGAAACGCCCGTTGCCTGCGATACCTGTGACTGCGTGGCACCCCTGTGTGCCTCCAGATAATTGCGGACGATGCCGAAATCGTCATACATTATGTATCCGCATTCGGCGCACCTGTATTCACCGACCCCTTTGTACTCGGGGTCACGCTTTCCGCATCTTTCACAGACGCGCGGGATATGGGTATCTCTGAACGTGAGTATTTCTTCGTCTTTCATGCTTTGACCGATGCTCCGATATCCGTTCTCATATATTTGTTCTCAAAATCGATCCACTTAACGGCTTCGTACGCTTTTGCCCTTGCCTCGGGGACGTTCTTTCCGAGGGCCGTTATACCGAGTACTCTTCCGCCGTTCGTAACTATCTTATCACCTTCAAACTTCGTTCCCGCATGGAAACAGAAGTAGTCGCTCTTTCCTTCAAATGCTTCAAAGCCGGTGATAGGGAAGCCCTTCTCGTAGTGCTCGGGATAACCGTCACTCGCAAGCACAACACATACCGCAGCCTCATCAGAGAACTGAAGGTCAAGATCGGCAAGCTTTCCGTCGCAGCATGCGATCATAACGTCGATGATGTCGTTCTTCAGTCTGGGGAGAACGACCTGTGCCTCGGGATCCCCGAACCTTGCGTTGAACTCAAGAACCTTCGGGCCGTCTTCCGTCAGCATCAGTCCGAAGAAGATGACACCCTTAAACGTACGTCCCTCTTTGGCCATTGCGTCAACGGTAGCCTGATATATATGCTTTCTGCAAAAATCATCCACTTCATCCGTATAGAAAGGACTCGGCGAAAAGTTACCCATTCCTCCGGTATTTAGGCCTTCGTCATTATCTTTGGCACGCTTGTGGTCCTGTGCGCTTGACATCGTTTTGATCGTCTTTCCGTCCACAAACGAAAGTACCGATACTTCGCGTCCGGTCATGAACTCCTCGATGACGACAGTGTTTCCGCTCTTGCCGAACTTCTTGTCGATCATGATCGTGTTGATGCCCGCTTTTGCCTCTTCAAGTGTGTTGCATATGAGCACACCCTTTCCGAGTGCGAGACCGTCAGCCTTAAGCACTATCGGCATCTTTGCATTCTCAAGATATGCCAGAGCCTTTTCGGGATCGTCAAAGTTCTCGTACTGTGCCGTAGGTATATTGTATTTCTTCATCAGATCCTTTGAGAAAGCCTTGCTGCCTTCAAGAATGGCTGCATTCTGTCTCGGACCGAATGTCTTGATGCCGCGCTTCTCGAATACATCAACGATACCTCCGACAAGCGGATCGTCAGGTCCGATGATCGCAAAATCGATCTTCTTCTCTGTCGCAAAATCCGCAAGCTGATCAAATTCCATGACACCTATCGGAACAAGCTCGGCAAGCTTTGCTATGCCTGCATTTCCGGGCGCACAGTATATCTTATCGACTTTGTCAGACTTCGCAACAGCAGTCGCTATCGCATGCTCTCTTCCACCGCCTCCGACAATAAGTACTTTCATCCTGTAATCCTCCGATCAGTTTTTGTGTTTATCTGCTATGAGCTGGATAGCCTGCGGGAGTATTATCCACTCGGCCTGTTCCATAACGCGCTTCTGAAGTATCTCGGGTGTATCCCCTTCCTGTACGCTGACAGCCTTCTGAAGAATGATAGGTCCCGTGTCGCATCCCCTGTCAACAAAGTGGACCGTGGCTCCGGTAACCTTGACACCTCTTGAAAGTGCCGACTCGTGAACCTTCAGCCCGTAAAATCCTTCTCCGCAGAACGACGGGATGAGCGACGGATGGATGTTGATGATCCTTCCTTCAAAAGCATCGATGAAGTTTTCGGGAAGCACAACGAGGAATCCCGCAAGTACAACAAGATCGATACCGTATTCCGTCAGATACTGCGCAAGATATTCTCCGTAAGCTGCCTTGTCCTTATAATCCTTCGGGCGTATGCATACCCCGGGGATACCGTTATCCTCTGCTCTTGTCAGCGCATATGCATCGGGCTTGTTTGAAACAACGCACTCTATTGAAACGTTCGTAAGCTTATGCGACTTTACAGCATCTATAATGGCCTGCAGGTTTGTCCCGCCTCCGCTTACAAGTACAGCGATCTTCAGCATAAGGTGACTCCTTTTTCTCCGGCTTCGATCTTACCGATCACATATGCTTTGTCGCCCGCTGCCTCAAAGCATTCAATGGCTTTTGAAATATCGCTTTCGGGTACGGCAACGACCATTCCGATACCCATGTTGAATGTGTTATACATCATATCCTCGTCAAGGTCTGCCTTCTTCTTCATAAGTTCAAAGATCGCGGGCACCTTGTAGGAATCCTTCCTGATAACGGCACGCGTGCCTTCCTTCAGCATTCTCGGAACGTTCTCGTAAAATCCCCCGCCCGTTATATGGCTGCACGCCTTAATATCGACCTTCTTATCAAGCGCATTGCGCAGCGCCTTAACGTATATCCTGGTCGGAGTGATGAGGCACTCTCCCAAAGTGGTGCCAAGTTCTTCGTAATATGTATCAAGACTTTCCTTTGTCATCTCGAACACTTTTCTGACAAGTGAGAATCCGTTTGAATGAACGCCCGTCGATGCAAGACCGATCAGGACATCGCCATCGCACAGACGGCTTCCGTCGATGATATCTTTCCTGTCTATAATGCCGACAGCGAATCCGGCAAGATCGTATTCATCCTCCGGCATCAGTCCCGGATGTTCCGCCGTCTCACCTCCGACGAGAGAACAGCCCGACTGTTTGCATCCTTTGGCAACACCTTTGACGATCTGTGCGATCTTCTCGGGATGATTTTTGCCGCAGGCTATGTAATCAAGGAAGAACAGCGGCTCAGCACCTCCGCACACGATATCGTTGACGCACATCGCGACCGCATCTATTCCGATCGTGTCATGTTTGTCCATGAGGAATGCGAGCTTGACCTTCGTTCCGCATCCGTCCGTTCCCGAAACAAGAACCGGATCCTCCATATTCTTAAAGCCCGCCATCGAGAATGCTCCCGCGAATCCGCCGAGTCCGCCGATCACTTCACTTCGTGTCGTTTCCCTGACGAACCCTTTGATGAGTTCGACGGACCTGTAACCCGCTTCGATATCAACACCGGCTGATCTGTAATCCATAATAGTCTCCTTTAGAAAATCATTTGCTGTAGTTTCTGTATCCGGTCTCGGAAAGCTTTGCGTCCTTCTTCTCGACCGCTTCCTTAAGATCGAGCGAATACTTCTCGAGCTTTTCAAGAAGTGATGCATCCGATATCGCGAGCATCTTTACCGCAAGAAGTCCGGCATTTGTTCCGCCGTTTATGGCAACTGTCGCCACCGGGATACCCGACGGCATCTGAACTATCGAGTACAGGCTGTCCCTGCCTCCGAGAGATGTCGTATGCATCGGGATGCCGATAACGGGAAGCGGAAAGATCGCCGCACACATTCCCGGAAGATGCGCTGCCATTCCCGCACCTGCTATGATGACCTTCATGCCTTTTTCCTTTGCGCTCTTTGCATACTCAAAGAACACATCGGGTTCCCTGTGTGCCGAGATTATCCTTACGTCAAAATCGATCCCGAACTGTTCGAGTATCTCACATGCCTTGCTCATGACGGGCATATCCGAGTCGGAGCCCATAACGATCCCTACTGTTGCCATATCTTCCTCCAAATATTATGTGATTTTTTTCGTGCCCTATAACTCTATCATAATTTCACTCATTTTTTCAATGACCGGCGGCCTCGATCCTGTGCTTGATCTCTTCCGCGCGCGCGATGACCTTTTCCTTCCAGTCATCATCCTGTGCTTCGAGCTGGTACGCCTCAAACCCGTACTGTCTGCCGAGTGAGCAGATGACCGATTCGTCGTCGACATGAAGCGATATCCTGTACATGCTCGGGACCTTCTGCGGAAGTATCTGTTTGCGGTCTCTCTGGACCTCAGCCAGATGCCGCTGTCCGTTTATGATCCCGTCAAACTTCACACCGTACAGGAAGAACAGATGCCTGATGTATCGCTGGCTTCTGAACGACGACGTATATACCCACACCTCGTATCCCGTCTTCTGAAGCGAATTGATAAGCTCCGGAGTGCCGAGCCGCAGTCGTTCCTTATATATCCTGTTAAACGGGAAACGCAGCTCAGGTTCTGTTTTATGAGTCTCGGGCGAGACGAACAGAACCTCGTCAAGATCAAATGACACTCGCATCTTTTCCTGTGTATTGTTATTTTTCATCCCGCTCGATCCTGTCGATTGCATCAATAACAGCTGAAGACCAGTTCTGTGCAGGAGCTTGAACAGCCTCTTCGCGAAAATCACCCGACCCGGTATTTGTCGAAAGAACCATCTCCCTGTCTATATGAAGAGTCCTGCTGTACTTGTTCTTAAACAGTTCTTCCATCTTCCTGGCGGCGCCCGACTTCTTAACGCTCTTTCCTTTCAGTCCGGTAACGATACCGTCAACGCTCACAGCATAATGCGCAAAAAATCTCCTGATATCATCAACGCTGAAAAAGTTTGCCGAATAAACCCATATGTCATAACCCCTGAGCCGCAGGTTCTGAATGAGAGCCGGAACTCCGAGGCTTAAGCGCTTTTTCTGTAGTCCGAAAAGAGGTATACCGCGACGTTTTTCAACGGTATCCGAACCGTCCGGTGCGAATATGACCTCATCAAGATCGATCGTCGCTCGCTTCTCGTGTGTTGACGCTTCAAGTATCTTTTTGATGTCGCCCTCGTAAACACCGTTCACAATGCTTATCGGAACGCTTCGTACCGACAGCCTGAGTGCGGCCATCCATCTGTGATGTCCGTTGAGGATCATATATCCGGAAGGACGTATCTTCTGTACATACAGAGGCTCATCCATGAGCGGCAGGGCCTTCTTTTTGTTGTCTACGAACCGGGAAACGTATGAAGATATTATGCCCATGTTCGGTCCTATATCCGGAAAACAGAATTCATCTTCGGGATTGGGCCGAAGCTTTTGGGGATTGATACGTCTTACGAAAAGACGCTCGATAAATGAAGCCTTTACAGGTACTGCCGTATTTCGCTGTTTGAGCGCTTCCTCTTCCACGAATATTTCAAGATCGGTCTTCATCGTTTATCACCTTTGGTCAAGTGCATCGTTAAGTTCTTCGCATCCGTCAAGAACAAATCTTCCGTCCTTTATTATATAAACACTTTCGCCGTTACGCACGCTCCTGATATATCCAAGTTCATCGTACGGGATCGTGATATCGGTATGGCACTGGAAATAAGCTTTCTCCGGATCCTCATTTCTCTTTGCCGATATCTCGTTCTGTCTTGCGATGATCTCCTTCCCGTCGGGATTGTAAACCTTCACATCTTCCTCATGGCTGTAGCACGTATCCCCGACGGCAAAGTGCGGACCTGTCTTCTCGGCGATCAGTATGGGAAGTCTTCCCTCAATGTCATAGTCCCTTCCCATCCTGTATGCGGTCGTGTTCGTGCCTATCGCAAACTCTCCTATAGGAAGCGTATCGTGCCTGTGAAGTATGTTGTCCCTGATGAACTTTCTGCCCTCTTCGGGATCATCATAGTTATCGCACGAATAGTCCGTTATCATTCCGTCGGTAAATGTGATCGTAAGATTTTTATAAAGAAGTCCGTTCAGGAAAACCTTCGTTACGTTCAGGACGCCGTTTGTACCTTTAAGCTGCGGGGAAGTGAACACTTCGCCGACCGGGATGTTGACATCCGCAACGCAGTTCTCAAACTTTGTTTCCTTTGAAGGGTCAGCTGTCGGATGAAGCGCCACCGTTATATCGGTCCTGTTGTTGCCGCAACCCTTTATCTCAACAAAGTCTCCCGTATCGAGTGCATCGATCATGCACTGCTGGATCCTCTCGTACTTTTTGTATGACAGTGTGTTGAGCTTTACCGTGTCCGTGAATATCTTTTCAAAATCATTTCCGATCATCGGTACCGGAAATGCGATGATAGTAAAGCTTCTCTCTTCTCCGATTATGTATCTGTTTACGATCTCGGATGCCTTGGCGGCATATGATACCGACAGCTTCTGTGTCTTATCGGTATGCTTTATGACGCCTTCCTTTATCGTGGGAGTAAAAGGCTCCTCTCCGAACGTTTCGACAACGGCAGGTCCCGCATGCGTGTTTGCAAGTTCTTTTCTCTCACCGTACGCTGCCTCGAGAACCTCGAGCCTTCTTGTTACAAAAGCGGGATCGATGAAGATCGCGGCATCATCCTTATGATCGTAATCATACTGCCTGTTTGCTATCGCACCGTAAAATCCGATCTTAGATGCGGCCGATCTTGTCAGTGCAAGAGAACCTGCCCTGTATATGACACTCTTTAATCCCATGTCATCAAAGTTTTTGACGGCAGCTCTTATCATCCTCTCAAACCCGAGGCTGTATCTGATGTTAACGCTTCTCTTTTTATCAAGCGGTTTGCCGGCCTTTATAAAGCCCGTCCTGTAGCCTTCGGTGAAAGTATCCGCCATCAGCTTTACCGTCTCTTCGGGAAGCGATGACATGAAACGTGCGATCTTTTTTTCTTCTTCAGTCACGTATTCTCCGGACAGATACAGATATCTGTCATCGTCAAGATCTTCATCGCACACTATCCGTGTGAGCATATCACGTGCGGGATCAATCTTATCTGCGATGCTGTCGGGTATTATGATGTCGCAGTTGTCGCTCTCAAACCAGTAGATGATATCCCTTATCGCTTCCGCACAGAGGAATGATCCCTCATCTTCGTATGCGAGTCTGAAGGCGGTGCGTATCTGGTCAAAGAGCTCCGCATGGATCGTGAATATCTCTTTTTTTCCTTCGTATGCATACGGGATAAGTCCGCGTATCTCGGTATAAAGAAACGAAAGATACTTTCCGATCTCTTCCGCTTCAGGGATGTCCGCTCCCTTAAGCTCAGCGATCATATGGTCCGGATTTGCAAAGCTCTTGTCATAATTCTTTCCGGAAACATCTTCGTAAAGGACATGATTTTCGCGCGAGAGCGCATCAGTTGAGATCTCATTTATCCTGCCTTCGACCGATCTGTCGAGTATTTCCGAAAGCATTGCGAGAAACTTTTCACATGTTAAGAAAAACGACGAAAGAGGGTCCCCTAAGGCATCCTCTTCGGTCATCTGTCGTATTCTTTCCATTACGAGCTCATAACGCTCATTGATAAGGCTGTCCATCCGCTAAATATCCTCCGTATCAGTGCGCAATGACTGACAGTATTATGACCGCGATCCAGCTAAGTATCATCACTCCGTTCAGCGCTATCGCCACGATCCCGGGAGTGATGTACACGTCGCGCTCCTGCAGGCTGACTATCCCGCACACGATCCCGATAATATTTAAAAAAACCGAAAACAGTCCGACACCGCCGAATCCGATGTCAACTTTCCCGGCATTTTTGTAACTTTGCACGATCATCGCAGCAACACTTATCGCGCATATGACCGCAAGCAGTATTCCCATGATGCTCATGAAGGAATAATGCCTTGTCGTGAACATGAAGCTTTTCTTTTTGCGTATCTTAACAGGCTTTCCCATTTACGCTCCGTATTGTCTGTAGTATTCGTCGATCGCCGCCTTGATCGTATCGTCGATAACAATACGTCCTTTAACACTGCGGTTGTACAGATGCTCTGTCACTTCCTTCATCGTAACTATCGCACCTGTCGGAAAATCATATTTCTCGCTTATCTCCTTAAGCGCGGGAAGCTTACCGGAAAGGCCTACCTCCATACGGTCAAGCGATACCATGAGGCCTACGATCTTCACATTGCCCTGCGCCATGATGATCGGATACGTCTCCTCGATGGACTTGCCCGATGTAGTGACATCCTCGATCATCACGACCCTGTCGCCGTCATTAAGTTTGCTTCCGAGAAGGATACCCGTATCGCCGTGATCCTTGATCTCCTTGCGGTTTGACGAATATCTGACCTGTTTTTTGTACAGCTCGCTGTATGCGATCGCTGTCGTTACCGAAAGCGGTATCCCCTTGTAAGCGGGTCCGAACAGAACGTCAAAATCATCCCCGTAGTTTTCATGTATCGCCCTGGCATAGTACTCGCCGAGCCTCTTGAGACTGCTTCCGGTGACATATGCTCCGGCGTTCATGAAGAACGGTGACTTCCTGCCGCTTTTTAATGTGAAATCCCCGAACCTGAGGACTTCGGATTCTACCATGAACTCTATAAATTCCTGTTTGTACTGTTCCATAACATGTTCCTTTTCCGTTCTGATCTTATCAGTGGATGTTGACCCTGATATCTTCCTTCATGTCAATTACTGCGGCTCTTGCAGCATCAGCAAAGCCGTCCTCTCCGAACTTTTCATACTTCGCGTTTTTGTATGCCGCGATGATCCCTCGCGATGAATTGATGATGGCGCCGAGTCCGTCCTTATCAAAGAACGGCTTAAGATCTTTACCCGTAGCTCCCTGTGCGCCGTAGCCGGGAACGAGTATGTATGACTTGGGCATTATCCTGCGGAGTATCTCTCCCATCTTCGGATATGTCGCACCGACAACTGCACCTATATTGCTGTAAGCTCCGTCCATCGAAAGCTTGGCCCATTCCCTTACCTTGAAGCCGACAGCCTCATACAGCGTCGAATCCTCATCGTGAAGCACCCTGTCCTGGAACTCACCGCTTGACGGATTGCTCGTCTTGACGAGGATGAATATACCTCTGTCGTTTTCATTACACACATCTATGAACGGTTTGATGCCGTCTGTTCCAAGATATGGATTGACTGTGCAGAAGTCCTCATCAAATGCCGCAAGTGATGTTTTACCGACCATCACCTTTCCGAGGTGTGCATTGGCATATGCCGTGCTTGTGGATCCTATGTCTCCCCGCTTTACATCACCGATGACGATCAGGCCTTTTTGTCTTGCGTATTTGACTGTTTCGGTAAATGCAACAAGTCCGGGGATCCCGAACTGTTCATACATGGCGATCTGCGGCTTGACGGCCGGAACCAGATCATGTACCGCATCTATCAGTGCCTTATTGTATTCAAGTATTGCTGCGCCGACAGCTTCGAAGGTCTCTCCCTTTTCGGATATCTCCTTATCAAGTATCTTTGCCGGGATATTTGACATTGTCGGGTCAAGGCCCACAACGATCGGAGCATCGGTCTGTTTGATCTTAGTAACAAGCTTTGATATCATGCGGTTTCTCCTTATCGGTATATATTTATGGCAAGAAAAAATCCCACCCACCCGGGTGGGATTTGATCCTCATCATCTTACACCGTCACCTTAGCCATCGTGTCGGCATATTTGCGGATGTTAGATGCATTTGCATATTTTCTGACCTTGTCACCGCTCACTACCACAAGCGTGGGTGCCTGCATTACCCCGTATCTCTGTGCCAGTTCCGTATTCTCTTCGGCATCGATGAGAACATAACTCTCATCCTTGAGATACTCTTTGGCGAGCTTGCAGTTCGGGCATGTCTTCGTGGTGAAAAGATACTTTACGTTTTCAACCGGTTCAACCTCAACCTTTGAATTGGAATCAGTACCGGACATCTTGACTACCGCAGTCAACGGCCTCTTCATGCTGCTGTTTGCGATATCGTAAACAACTCTGTTCTTGTATTCCTGGCTCTTTCCATCGTTCCAGTTCTGAACCGGACGGTAGTAACCCGTGATCCTTGAATAGACCTCAGTCGTTGCTCCGCAATGAGGACATGTCTTGACCTCACCTGCAAGATATCCGTGCTCCCTGCATACCGAATATGTCGGGCTGAGCGTGTAGTACGGAAGCTTGTAGTTCTCTGCGATCTTGCGGACAAGCGCTGCAGCTGCCTTCCAGTCGGGAAGCTTCTCTCCGAGGAATGCATGGAAGACTGTTCCGCTCGTGTACAGAGTCTGAAGTTCATCCTGAATATCAAGAGCATCAAAAATATCCGGCGTATAATCAACGGGAAGATGCGATGAGTTCGTGTAATACGGCGTATCTCCCGGATGTCCCGCCGTCTTGATGTTGGGCCAGCGCTTTCTGTCATGCTTTGCAAGACGGTAAGTCGTTGACTCTGCGGGAGTTGCCTCAAGATTGTAAAGATCTCCGTACATCTCCTGGTAATCCGACAGGCGCTCACGCATGTGATTGAGAACTTCCTTGGTGAACTCCTGTGTTCTCGTATCGGTCATGTCGGCGCGAAGCCAGTTGGCATTCAGTCCGACCTCGTTCATTCCGATAAGGCCGATCGTTGAGAAATGATTATCGAAGCTGCCGAGATATCTCTTCGTGTACGGATACAGTCCTTCGTCAAGAAGTCTTGTGATGACACCGCGCTTGATCTTAAGAGATCTTGCTGAGATATCCATCATGCGGTTAAGTCTTCTGTAGAAGTCATCCTTGTCCGTTGCAAGATATGCGATCCTGGGCATATTGATCGTAACAACTCCGACTGACCCCGTCGACTCTCCCGAGCCAAAGAAGCCTCCCGTCTTCTTGCGAAGCTCGCGAAGGTCGAGACGGAGTCTGCAGCACATACTTCTGACGTCAGAAGGCTCCATGTCGGAATTGATATAGTTCGAGAAATACGGTGTTCCGTATTTACTCGTCATTTCAAAGAGAAGTCTGTTGTTCTCCGTATCGGACCAGTCAAAATCACTTGTGATCGAGTATGTCGGGATCGGATACTGGAATCCGCGGCCGTTTGCATCACCTTCGATCATCGTCTCGATGAATGCCTTGTTGATCATATCCATCTCGGCCTTGCAGTCCTTGTACTTGAAATCCATCTCCTTGCCGCCCACAAGTGCGGGAAGCTCCGCAAGGTCAGCGGGAACCGTCCAGTCGAGCGTGATGTTCGAGAAAGGTGCCTGCGTTCCCCAGCGGCTGGGTGTGTTGACTCCGTATACGAATGACTCTATGCACTTCTTGACCTCCCTGTATGAAAGGTTGTCCGCCTTAACAAAGGGAGCAAGATATGTATCAAATGATGAGAAAGCCTGGGCTCCGGCCCATTCATTCTGCATGATGCCGAGGAAATTGACCATCTGGTTGCACAGAACCGACAGATGTGATGCCGGTGCACTCGTGATCTTGCCGCTGATACCGCCGAGACCTTCCTGGATGAGCTGCTTTAATGACCATCCTGCGCAGTATCCCGTAAGCATCGACAGATCATGGATATGGATATCCGCATTCCTGTGAGCTTCTGCGATCTCCTCGTCATATATCTCGGAAAGCCAGTAATTGGCTGTTACCGCACCTGAATTGGAGAGAATAAGACCTCCCACCGAATATGTGACCGTTGAGTTCTCCTTGACTCTCCAGTCCTCAACCTTAACGTAGCTGTTGACAACATCCTTGTAATCAAGGATCGTTGACTTCATGTTACGCATCTTCTCGCGCTGTTTACGATATAAGATGTATGCCTTGGCTACCTCCGTGTAACCTGCCTGCTCGAGCACTACCTCCACACTGTCCTGGATATCCTCGACCTGGATCCTGTTCTCCTTCATCTTCGACTGAAAATCAGCCGTTACGCGGAGAGAAAGAAGATCTATCATATCGTTGGTGTACTGCTTCTCGCATGCATTAAACGCCTTCATTATCGCATCGTTGATCTTCGCGATATTGAAATCCGCTAATTCCCCGTCTCTTTTTACTACGCTGAACATTCTCTGACTACTCCCTTCCTGATAAGCCCCTTATTAGACCCCTCTTTATTATGGTAAACGGACATTGACTCATTCCGTCCACTTAAGAAATGCATAAGATTACCTGCACTGTGAAGTATAGCATTGAGAAAAAAATCCGTCAACATAAAAATACAATATCTTATGTCAACTTTCGACGTGAACCACTAGATGTTGTGCCCCTAAAAATGGGGCTTAAGAAAAATTATTGTAAACCATGCACAAAAATAAGACGTGATTTTTATCTACTACCTACTACTCAGAAAGACATTTTCGCGTATTGCGACTTCATCATCGGGATATACGGCAAGATACTCGTCCATGTATTTTTTTGCGGACACAAAATCATAGAGTCTCTCGTACGCAACAACTCGTGCAAACATCATGCCCTGCCTGCCTTCACCGTTTGAAAGCGACAGCCCTGCGTCTATCGTCTCAAGTGCTCCTTCGTTATCGCCCTTTTTGAGCCTGCAGTTCGCAAGCTGGTCGTATACCCTTCCGGCAGTCGAATTCTCGCGTATATAGTCCTCATAAAGCGTCATCGCATATCCGTCATCGCCGAGTGCTTCGTATGTTTTACCAAGATACAGTATCAGATCCTCCGTGGTGTCGGAAGATTTCTTGGCGTTTTCCAGATCGTTCCTGGCATCGGTGTATGATCCGAGATAATACTCCAGAACCCCCTTGTTGTAATCCGACAGCTTGTTTCCCGCGGAAATGGCCTTCTCAAGGTATGCAGCCGCCTCACCATCGTATCCTTTTGCATGGAGTTCTTCATATATACCTACAAATCTGTTGTAGTTATCGGGGGCAAGAGCGACCGTTTTGTCAAAATCACTTATCGCACCTTCCTTGTTTCCCATTGCAAGCTCTATCTTGCCGCGCATGAAGTAAACGCCGTCATCCTTCGGATTGATGTCGGCTATGGCGTTCACGGTAGCAAGCGCACCCTCAAGATCGCCGGCTTTGAACTGGGCGACCGCAATGTAATCGGATATATCGTAATCCGCCTGCTCAACGATACCGTTTGAACAGGAAAGCGCACGGATCAGTGTATCTTCGGCCTCCTCGAACTTTCCCTCACCGAGCAGCTCGATACCCTGCGTCCTGAGTATCAGCTTATCGTTCGAAGTCTGCGCCGCGCTGCAGCCCGAAAGCAAAACTGCCGGTATTAACAATGCTGTCGCTAATGATTTTTTGTGTTTCATAATCTCCCCCGATATGCTAAAATCATTTGATATGGATGCCAAGAACTCAGCCAATCCAATTTCAAAAATACGTCTGTCATGCAATGCGCTCAAACTGATCGCATGTACGCTCATGATACTTGACCACGCAGTGTACGGGATCATCCACAACTACCTTGTTATTCATGCCATGGACATGGCTCCCGAACTGTACACATCGCTGAACAAGTTGTACGAAACATGCCGCGGGGTCGGCCGCCTGGCTTTCCCAATCTTCTGTTTCTTCCTTGTGGAAGGCTTCCTTCGTACCCGGAACGTATATAAATACGCAGTACGTCTTGCTCTCTTTGCACTCATCTCCGAGATCCCGTTTGACCTCGGACTGTACGGAGTGATGTTCAAATGGGATCATCAGAACATCATACTTACGTTCTTTATCGCTCTTTTGATGCTGATCACGATACGCTTTATCGAGAACAACGTCCTCGGGCTGTCATCTTTTGTAGTGATCCTGTGCCATATATGTGCGATCGTCGCATTTGCGGATGTCGCATATCTGATGCACACGGACTATTCATGGAAATGCATGCTGCTCGTCGCAGTACTGTATTTTGCAAGGAGCGCCGGGCCTTTCAGGCTCATCGCCGGCGCCGCCGCAACGAGCTGGGAGAAATACGGTCCTATATCGTTCATTCTGCTGTATTTCTATGATCCCGACGTACGTCCGAAGCACAAATACGCTTTCTACGTATTCTATCCGCTCCATCTACTGATCATATACGGCATCGCATATCTGATAATATAGCCGTCAGAACGGAAGCGATTCCCTGATCTGGTCCTTAAAGCTTGCCACGAGAGCCGCAAGGACAGCTCTCATCTTCTTCCTGTCGTCATCTTCCATCTCTTCTATGTATGATCTGGCCTTTGAAGCTATCGCAGTCCAGTTCCCTTTAAAATCATTCAGGTCATTTACACCGGTTGCCGCGATAACGTCGTATATCCTGTTTACGAAAACCTTCATCTCTTCGGGATCGGCACGCTTTGCCCATGCGTTCACGGCTTCGTCCGATATGACGAACCTTCCCGATATATCATCCCTGTACACAAAATCATCATCCTCGATGACCCAGTTAAACGGATCATGCTGGAGGATCCCGAAGCTCTTTGCTTCAACGACCTTGTATTCCTCCTGCGACTGAAGGAGCATTCCTATTATCGATGAATGCGGTACGAACTTGCGGATCCTGTCCTTTATGGCGTCAAAATCAGCATCCTCAAGCGTCTCTTTCGTAAATCCCGGTCCGTCCTGTGAATAAATGTCCGTGATCCTGTCCCTTACATAATGCGAACATTTCATTGCGGAGTACACCGCAAGATTGCCTCCCTTGGAGTGTCCGCCGACAGAGAACTTCCCTCTTATCCTTTCCGCGGCATAATGAAGATAATCGACAGCCTTGACTTGTGACGGGATCGGCGTCATGAACGCCATGTTGAAATCTTCCTTCCATCCGATCAGTGTCTCATCGGTCCCGCGGAACACCACATGTACCGTCCCGTCGGGAAGATACGCTGTCACGGCCGAAAACTGCATCTCCCATTTGCTGCTGACAAGATTGATGTAGTGATTGAGCGATATGCCGGAAAACCTTTCGGAATTTGCCATCGCATCAAACAGTTCCGTGTTGTTCTTCCTGTATCTCTCATCGGCAAACAGCTCGTCCCTGTCTTCTCTTCGCGAAATTTCCGCGATCGTAACGCCTTCTTTATAAGTACCGACAGACGGGACCATACCGTCGAGCTTGAAATATGAAAACTGCGACAGTATGAGCGCATCAACTTTATTGAAAGGCTTCTCTGAAAATGACTTACTGCCGTACTGCAGCGTGTAATCGATAATATTATTCATCCGTTATCCGGCCGTCTTTTCTGATCTTAACGAGCAGCAGGATACCTGCGGCAAACGTGAAGATCGCAATAAACTGGGACGTTGAGAGCACGGCCACTTCTCCTCTCTCATCGGCCCTGAAGAACTCGATCACAAACCTTCCCAGGCTGTACAGTATCAGATACAGAGCCGTAGCGATACCCGGTTTGTACTTTTTCAGATATACATACACTATGATCACGAACATGATAAGATCGCCCGCTGCCATCAGCGGCTGTGTCGGAATGAGTCTCACGTTCGGAGGTGCCATTGAGCCTTCAGGAAATACAAGCGAGAATGCCGAGTCTGTTTCCTTACCATAGCAGCATCCCGCCAGAAGACATCCCACACGGCCCAGTGCCTGATTGATCGGCACCGCTGCAGCAAAAATATCCAGATATTCCATGAACTTAAGCTTCTTGATCCTGCAGTAGACATATATCGTGGCAATACCCGAGAGTATCCCGCCGTATACTACAAAGCCTGCCGATCCTATGACTTCCATCGGATCGCTCAAGAGGGTTTTGAACTCGACTATCATATGAAGGAGCTTTCCTCCGACGAAACCGAATATAAGGACGAGCATCGCCATATTCGTAAAATCCGGCTCCGAAAGCTCATGGCGTTTTGCAAGCCATCCTCCAGAAAGCACTGCCGCAATGAATCCGAGCCCTATCATGAGCCCGTATCCGTGAACGGTAAAATGTCCTATTGTGAAAAGATCTATAGCCATCAGTTTATCCTTTACATTTATAAAAAGGCGCGAACCGATGGTCCGCGCCCTGTATCATCATCTGTTATTCAACCGTAAGTCCGCCCCACTTATCATCGGGGATGATAGCGACGTATGTCTTACCCGTGTTAAGCACGACCTCGTTACCGTCCTTGTCGTAATAACGCGTAGGTGTTACCTCATCTTCCTTGGACCATGTGATGGGTATCGCCTTACCCTGTGTGATGAACCATCCGTCACGCTGGAAGTCGATGGCATGGAACATCATGTATCCGTTATCATCAAACTTGACGTATCTTGCATTCTGAAGAAGCACGTTCGTGAATCCGAGCTGCTCGTCGTTGTTGCCGGGATCCGTATGCTTCATTCCATACTCGCTGTACATATAACGCTGAGTTGCGGGATCGTATTCAAGCTTTGATCCGTTGTGCTTGAAAGGAAGCTCAACTCTTGTGCAGTCCTTTACGGAAGGTGCTCCGGACAGATCGTTGATCTCGCTGTCGCTTGATACGAACTTGTAGTGAGGGCCGCCGTTGTAGTACTCGTTGTATGTTCTTGAAACGTTGCTCTTGCTCTCGAAGTTCTTGTCCATATCTCCGGGACAGATATACTCGGTAAACTCTCTCGACTTACCGTTGTCCACTCTTGAGAATGTTCCCGAGAAGTTATCAACGTAAGGCTTGGCGAGATAATCATCGATATAGAAAGGACCACCGTCATGGCAGACGATCGCATTCCATTCGGGTGCGATGATAAGGTTTGTCGGACGTGTGCTTCGGATACTTCCGAGCTGGTCGATGCTCTCATAGTCCTTAACGAGGACCATAAGTCTCGTGATACCGTCGTTTGCAAGTGAATTGGTCATCTCATAAACAACGTCCGCTCTTGATACACCGTAGTGCGGAAGAGCTGTCTTCTCATTATCAACCATAGCCGCGATGGGTCTCTGGTCTTTAAGATCTTCGCTTATCCATTCATTGGTAAGCTCACTTCTGTACATTCCTTCATGTGAACCGTCATCAGCAGGTGCTTCATCCTCAATGCTGATCGCAGGTGTGTCGTTAACGACCTGGATCTGAGGTGCGGCTGCTGCCGGCTTTACTTCTTCTTCCTCTTTGGAACATCCTGCAAGCGATGCAACCATGCAAAGCGAGAGAAGAAGAACCAGTCTCTTTTTCATTTCAAAAATCCTCCTAAAACTCAATAACACAAGATCTGCCGTGCAATCTTACACATTATATCACTGATCCTCGAAAGATTATACCACAACATAATGTAGATGTCATCGTAAAACTACACAATATTTTATCACAAAATGATTTTATTGTGAATAATCTTACAAATCCAGTTCCTTAGTAAATCTGACGGCACCCATGCCGTTGAGGTGCGACGTATCGGCAAAGTATTTACCGTCGTAAACCTTAATATCCGTCTCATACTCTATGTCATCGATGACGCGCGACAGATCCTTGATGTAGTTCCTGTATGCGCCGTAATAATGCTCATTCAGGCCTTCGAATGTCGCAGTATTGACGGCAGGCTGTATGATCTTTACGTGTATCTTATTCTCTTCACAAAGCTTAAGGAGCTTGTGCATATAGAGAGTGATCAGCTTTGCATCGCCTGTTATCTCCATATCCGTGTACGATGTCTCGTATGATTCGTCAAAGCATTCCTCAAGGTCTCCGAACGTTCCGTATCCGTGCGACGTCTGAAGATCTTTGTATGCATTTACATTTCCGTCATATCGCCCGGTAAAACGTGCCGCGTTTATCGCCGGAAGGTATTTGTTCGGAAGGCCGCATCTTGCCGATATTTCATCGGATACAAAACCGCTCCTGTATACCGAATCCGCGCCGCAGCTCTTCGCGTTATCATATAGTTCGCACAGCTTTGAAACAGGGATCGCCTTAAAATATACGGTCCTTGTCGTATAGTTGTCGATATGCCAGTAATGAAACGGTGCGAACATGATGACCGCAGTCTTCGGTGCTTCATGATCCTTAAGGTACTCATCAAACATGTAGTACATCTCTATCGAAGTCGCGCCGCCGACAGCAAGATTGACAACATCCGCATCGCAAAGTTCGGGCATGATCGAGCTCATCGCACCCGAGTCCCCGAGTATCACGGTGTCAAAGTTTTCTCCGATGCACTCCTTTCCGTTTGCGACACGGCGGGAATACTCCCATGCCGGGTACTCTTCATCCATGAAGCCAAAAGGGCACAGCAAAGTAAAGGCGACAAGAAGGATCGCCGGGAGTGCAGCCAGTATGCATTTTGCAAGAAACTTCAGTGTTTTCATTACATTTTAGAATAGATAAATTCCTTCCCGGTAAGGTTTGCCGAGAAAAGGATCGCGATAAGGAGAGCGTAGTATATCGCCCACCTGACGGGTGTGGGTATATTCTTAATAAGAGAAGGTGTATCGCACCCTTTCTTATATGAAGCGTTGTCGGCGATAAGAACGAACAGTGCCATAACAAACGTGAGCGCAAGGTTGAACCTTCCGAGTCCGAGAAAGAACAGCTCGGTAAGTGCGCCTCTGAAAGTAAATCTCGTAAGTATGCCTTTTACGGCATACCATGCGGTCGTAACGTTTTTGTTCGCAAAGAATATGAACGTAAACGAAGTTAAGATGTACACTCCCACTCTTCTTAAGAACGTCCTTACTCTCTCAAAGGTTTTGCGTGATCCTTCCCCGAGCGGATCTAAAATCCGTGCAGCGATCCTGTCCCTGTAGGGGATGAGCAGCTGTCCGATTATGATATAGACTCCGTTAAGTGCTCCCCAAATAACAAACGTCATGTTCGCGCCGTGCCACAGACCGCTCACCGCAAGAACCATGAATATGTTTATGTATTTTCTGAGACTGCCTTTCCTGTTTCCTCCGAGCGGGATGTAAAGATAATCCCTGAACCACGATGAGAGCGAAACATGCCATCTTCTCCAGACCTCTCCCATCGAAAGGGACATAAAAGGCTGGCTGAAGTTTTCCTTCATTCTTATACCGAGAAGATATCCCGATCCGATAACGATCTGCGAGTATCCTTCAAAATCGCAGTACAGCATGAACAGATATGCAAGAGCAGCAAACGCAATGGCTGCTCCCGAGTATGATGCCGAATCGGCATATACATTATCGACCGCGATTGCAAGCCTTCCCGCGATCGCAAGCTTCAGGAAATATCCCCACAGCATCTTCTGCATTCCGCACTTAATGCTCTCAAACGAAGGATCTTCCGGATCCGAGAACTGTGGGATCACATCACCGGCACGGTTAACGGGTCCCGATACAACGCTTAAGAAGAACGACAGGAAAAGAGCGAGCTTTAACGGATTTTTAACGGGCTCTGTTTTTTTCCTGTAAACATCAATAATGTAGGAAACGGACTGGAACGTATAGAACGATATCCCGAGCGGTACGGCTATCTTCAGGCGAAGTGCGCTTTTCAACAGTTCGAGAGAAAAGTTTATGTATTTATAGAAGAAAAGTATCAGAAGCGGAGCAATGATACCGATCGCGGTAACGATCTTTTTTACGGTATGATCTTCGACAAAAGGTATCAGAAGGCCCGCTGCATACGTGATGATGATCGCGGCAACAAGAGCGAGCGCAAACGATGAATTCTGCGAAACATAAAAAGCGATACTGCAAAGAAGCAGCCAGATGTAGCGGTATCTTTTCGGCACAAGCCGGTTTATGACAAATACTGCCGGCAGTATTAACATGTACATTATCGAGCAAAACAGCATTTACCGTGTTCCTCTTTTCGTGCTTGTAAGCGATAAACTATTATATTATAATGTATGCTTGTCATGAAAGTAAACAAGACCGAAGACAATAAGAAAAAGAATTCTAACGATCAGAACACTTCGATCGGGCGCGAGGTTCTCGACTGGATCATCGTGATCGTCGTATCGGCTGTGCTTGCGTTTGCGCTTGACAAGTTCATTATCGTCAACGCAAAGATCCCCTCGGCTTCAATGGAGCCTACGATCATGACGGGGGACAGGCTCATCGGCAACAGACTCGCATATCTGAACGAGGATCCCCAGCGCGGAGACGTCGTTATATTCCTGTATCCCGACAACGAAAAGGAATATTTCATAAAGCGCGTGATCGGACTTCCCGGCGAAACGGTTACTGTCGTCGACGGCAAAGTTTACATCAACGACTCACCGTATCCTCTTGACGAATCGGCATATCTTCACACAGTTCCGATCGGTGACTTCGGACCTTTCAAGGTACCCGAGGGCGCTTATTTCATGATGGGGGATAACCGGAACAATTCCATGGACTCGAGATTCTGGAACCAGCCTTACGTTTACAAGGATAAGATCCTCGGAAAAGCGTGGGTCAGATATTTCCCCAATCCTTCGAGAGTCGAATAGTTGCGTCAGAGCGCCAGCCCGTGAATGTGCTGATGGCACTGTGCGCAGTCACCGTCTTTTCCAAGATAAGTATGTCCTATATCGCTCTTTAAATACTCTTCTTTCGTTCCGAAAAAGTTCGGCAGACGGTTTGAGAGATGAAGTATATGCGTTGCGTTGTGCACCGCGGTATGAATGTCGTGACTGACCATTATGACCGTGGTACCTTCGTCGTTTATGCTTTTGACCTTATCATAAAATTCCCTTGTTGCGATCGGATCAAGCGATGCAACGGGCTCGTCCATTATAAGAAGTCCGTCCGATGCCATAAGAGCACGTGCCAGCATCACACGTTTTTTCTGTCCGCCCGAAAGAGCCAGCAGATTTGTCTTCGCAACATCCGACAGGCCGACTTCATCAAGGCACTCATCGGCACGCTTCTTTTCCTCTTTTGAATAAAACGGGCTCACCGAATGCGAAACGCATCCCGACAGGACGACCTCCCTTACGGTTGCAGGAAATCCCTTTTCGGTCTCATTTGTCTGGGGAACATATCCTATCCCTTTCTTTGAAAAATGAGGATCAAAGGTAAGCGTTCCCGACGCAAGTGATTTTAATCCGAGAATGCATTTTATGAGTGTTGATTTTCCGGCACCGTTGTCACCGACGATGCAAAGATAATCACCGCTGTCGACGGAAAACGACAGATTGTCGATAACGATCCGGCTGTTATATGATACTGTAATGTTCTCACATCTGATAAGCATTATTTACCTCACAAGACGGTAGAGCTGCATGATCTCATCGCCTCTTGCAAACCCCTCGTTGAACGCACTTGCCGATCCGGCACAGACTCCGAGACAGAGTGCATCCTCCATGTTCTGATTTTCGAGATAACCGGCAAGGAATCCTGCTACCATCGAATCTCCGGAGCCGACCGTGTTGACGACTATTCCGGCCGGAGCGCTTCTCGAATAAACGTTTCCGTCCTCGGTCACAAGTACCGCACCGTCCTCTCCCATTGAGATCAGGACGTTTCTGGCACCTTTATCCTGGAGACGCTTTGCGGCATCCCTAATCGTATTAACGTCGTTTGAAACAAAGTTTTCATGGAACAGTTCCGACAGTTCTTCGATATTCGGCTTGATCAGGAACGGATGATACGAGAGCGCATTGACGAGCGCTTCTCCCGTCGTGTCGAGAATGACCTTTGTATCCCTGTACGGAAGGTCTGCGATAAACGATGCGAACGTATCGTTTTCCATGTTTGCCGTTGCGGCACCCGCAAGTATCAGTATGTCATCCTTGTCGATCTGTGCGATCTTGTCGCGAAGCGCGCGCATGCTGACTGCATCAACAAAAGGTCCGGGCGCGTTGACCTCGGTCTCCTCTATTCCGTGAAACTTGATGTTGATCCTCGAATAACCTTCCGGAAGGTGTACAAAGTTCGTTTTGATACCCATCTTCTGAAGGCCTTCCTCGATCTCGTTTCCGGTAAAACCCGCAACAAAACCGAGCGCGGTATTGTCTATCCCGAGCTCTTTTAACACCTGCGAAACGTTGACACCTTTTCCGCCATACATATACGTGGCCTTCTGGGCCCTGTTCATACTGCCCGTCCTTAAGCCGTCAACAGTCACAAGATAGTCTATGGACGGATTGTAAGTCAGTGTATAGATCATATGTCTTCTTCCCCCGTTTCACCAAGATCCGACACCGGAACATATCCGAGATACTGCATCCTTCTGTATACCTGCTCTCCGAGGAGCCTGTGATAATGCTTGTTGCCATGGACATAGTCGCGCCTGAGCGATGAAGGTATCTCGCCCTTTCTGATATCCGCTATATCCTCCTTGGACGGAGTGATACCCGCGTCGGCAAGTCCGTAGTTGAGCATGTATTTTCTGATGTCGACAAAATGGTCGCCGAATTCTTTCTGAAGTGCTTCGTTGACCGCATCAATCTCAGGAATGCCTCCTGCATACGTAAGCCCTACGATAATGTATCTGTCGCACTTTGCAGCCTCAAGCATACTCTTCTCGAGACTGATTATATTCTTCACGCTTCTGGAATCGGGAAGATCGTTCGTTCCCGCAAAGATCACGAGGATGTCATCCTCTTTTGAATCTTTCATGCCGAAAGTCTTGAACTGAGTCCCCTCATCCACCGCGAGCCTCTCGCCCTTCTGTGAACGTTTGAAATAATACGATCCGTTAAGCTTCTGCAGCTCACCTTCGATACCGTTTATCGAACACGGATTGACTCCGCCGTCCCCGTGATCAAGGAAGAAAACATGACCGTCGTTCTCAGTCCTGAGAAACACCGGAATGAGATTCGTGTCGGCAGGAAGTACCGTTGCCTTAACATTTACCCTCAGTCCGCCCTCACGCATCGCGATCATCGCAGTGTTCTCGGATTCGACACCGTAGTTTACGACCTCACATCCCGACAGGTCCCGGAGAATGTCCGGAAATGCGGTCTTACCGTCAACGGAAACCGTAAGAGAATCACCCCAGCATACGATCCTCGGGATCTTTCCGTCCGAATCCTTCTTCGGCTCTATGGATCCGTGCCACAGATACTCTGCATCATCCTTGACCGGTGATATCACCGTATCGTCCTCATCCTCTTCTTTGTCGGCTTTTTTCTGAGCCTCATCGGCAAGAGTCGTCATCTGCGAAGAAGATACCTCCGCCTTTGCGGCAGTATCCGAAGGACGGCTTTCCTCGGCTCGTCCCGCATGTACCCTGAGCGCGATAAAAGCGGACATCGCGATCATGAAAAAAAGATAAGTCAGAAACGTTTTCTTCATAACCGTATCATTATACCATAAAATCAAAACACAGGGGAAAAACCCCTGTGCTTTATCATTTCTTCTCTATGTTGTTTCTGATACAGTCCTTGACCTCTTCACGGTCAATGCCCATCGCCAGTGCGAACTCCTCATACAGTCTGTTCTCGGCGATCCTGAAATATCTCTCGTCTATTGCGGTCGATTTCTTACCGCTCTCGATACGGCTCTTGCGCCTGTAATACATCGTTTTTATGATCCGGATCAGTTTTCTCGGATCTTTGGAATTGACTGCGTTCTTGTATTCAAGCTCACGCTTTTTCTCGTCAGAGATATTTATCTGGTCAAGATCCTTGATCTCGCTCATGAGCTTCTTGACTTCATCGCGGCCGAGCGCAAATCTGAGGGCATTGTCATCGCCGTCAACAGGCACATATATCTTTGCCGCATTGTCAAAGCAGGGGCGAAGCGTATAATACGACCTGCCGGAAACCGACTTACCCATACCGGCAAGCGGTCCGATCTTCTCGATCCTACAGACACCGTTACTGCAAACTACAGTATCACCCACACTGAACATATTTACCTCCTACATTATTTGAAAACGAAAACGCGCTTAACAGTAATTGTACACCACATTTTCAAAAAATGTAAGAAAAAATTTCTGAAAATACTTTAAAAAATGAGTGATTGTCTGAATACTCACAAGGTGTTGTATAGGACCCGGTTGCGGGTACTAAATATTGGGGAGATCATTCCCGCATCAGTCAAGCTGGAACTCGCCGACGATATCCTGAAGCTGGATGACACAGTTCTTGCTCTCCTCGACAAGACCGCTCGTCTCGCTCGTTCTTGTGACCATGTTCGTGGTCTTCTCGGCGATATCCGTAACTCCGACCGTCGATTCGCCGACAGTCGATGTGATACCTGAGATAGCGTCGCTGATCTTTGCGATGGAATCGGTAAGGTTTGTTATCGATTCGTGAACGTCGTTCATGCTCTCCTTGAACTTGACAGCATCATCATTGTACTGCTCGCTGACCTGAGCAAACTCTGCGTAGTCGGCAAGAACGGTATCCTCAAGGAATGTTCCCGTCTCGGTAAGACATCCTGACATATTTGAAACGGCGGTATTTACTTCGCTTACTATATTGTTGATGTCAGCTACAGTCTCCGACGTCTGGTTTGCGAGATTACCGATCTCTGTTGCGACAACTGCAAATCCTCTTCCTGCCTCTCCAGCTCTTGCAGCCTCTATCGAAGCATTGAGTGCGAGGAGTGAAGTCTGTGATGAAATAGCCATGATCGCATCGGTAAGTGCGTTTATCTTGTCAACAGCCTTGGAATCTTCGATCGCCCTGTCGGAACGTTCTTTTACGGATTCGTACTTTTCCTTTGTCGTATTCGTTGCGGTGATCGTCTTGTGTCGAAGCTCCGCAGCCCTCTCCATAACCTCCTTCGAAAGGGCATCGCCGGCCTCTGTGAGTGCCTGGATATCCTCGGCTCCGGTCTTCATGTAACCGATGTTTGCATAAATGCTCTCGGTCGTTGCGGTTGTCTCCTGCATTCCTGCAGCAAGTTCTTCTGTCGTTGCCGAGTTATCGGTACACATTGAGTTGACTACATTTGTAACATCCTCAAGCTGGTCGACGTTTCCGTTGATCCTTGTGGATGCCTCGTCAATGCTCGCTACCATTCTGCGAAGGTTTGTGCGCATGCCCTGAACGGCTCTTGCCATGACACCGTTCTCATCGCGGCGTGCACAAAGCTTTGCGGAATTGGGATTGTGTCTGAAATCGAATTTGCTCGTTCTGTCCATGATGACAGTGATCTGCTTGATCGGACGAACGATCAGAACCGACATCGCGTATGCGCCTGCAAGTGAGATTATGATCATTATGACCGATACGATGATACCGATGTTCCTGATCCTGTTCATCGGAGCAAGAGCAACATCCTCATCGGCGGTGATGACAAGTATCTGGTTCTTGTTCGTGATCGCATAACCGGCATACTTGTATGAACCTTTATAGTAGTATCTTGCAACGCCGTCTTCGGG
>CAMUYQ010000009.1 GCA_947165025.1 uncultured Lachnospiraceae bacterium
ATCGGTCCTTTCGGAAAACACCATATTTATAAAACAAAAGAATTATACTACAAAATATGGTAGAATTGGTAGAGTAAAGTTACAAAGTTACAAAACGGTACGGAGGATCAGATGGTCGTATTAAAAGGGATCGGAGTTGTATCCGGGATCGCCATAGGAAAGCTTGTCGTGTATATGCATCCCGATAAGCATATTTCAAGGGCAACGACGGAAGATACGGAAGGCGAGATCGCCCTGTTCAATGAGGCAAGAAGCAAGGCGATAGTACAGCTTGAAGATTTGTATGAATCGTCGGTCGAAGATCTCGGTGAGGTCAATGCATCGATATTTGTTGCTCAGGAAATGCTTCTTGAGGACAGTCAGTACATCGAATACGTGGAGGATAAGATCAGGGAGTCGCACTATAATGCCGGCTATGCCGTTGTGCTTGCATCCGACGAGTTTTCGAGACTGTTCACAACAATAGAAGACAAATACATGCAGAGTCATGTTGCCGATGTCAGGGATGTTTCGGAAAGACTCCTTCGGATACTGTGCGGAAGTGAGATTGAGATGGCAGAGCCGGGGGAACCCTGTATACTTGCATCCGATGATTTTAGCGCAGGCGATATCGTTCAGTTCAACAGAGAAAGAGTTCTCGGGATAGCGACCATGTTCGGATCACCGGCAAGTCACGCATCGATCCTTGCGGGAACAATGAACCTTCCTTCGGTTGTCGGACTCGGACAGGAGATGCTGTCAATATATGAGGGAAGATGTGCGATCCTTAACGGGATAAAAGGAGAACTGATAATAGATCCCGACAAGAAGACGCTCGACAGGATGAAGAGAAAGCAGAAGGAGTATGAGGAACAGCAGAAGATGCTCCTGCTTCTCAAGGGAAAGAACAATGTTACGAAGAGCGGGGCATATATAAACGTATATGCAAACATCAGCAGTACGGAAGGTGTTGATACGGCACTTTTGTATGATGCCGGCGGAATAGGGCTGTTAAGAAGTGAATTCATCTACATCGAGTCACAGACATATCCTTCGGAGGAAGACCAGTTTAATGTTTACAGACAAGTGCTCGAGAGAATGCGCGGACGTAAGGTCATAATAAGAACACTTGATCTTGGTACCGACAAACAGGCGGCGTATTTCAGACCTGAGAAGGAGAACAATCCTGCGTTGGGATTTCGTGCGATCAGGATATCACTTGCCCAGCCCGCCATATTTAAGACTCAGCTGAGAGCACTTTACAGGGCATCAGTATACGGAAATCTTGATATTCTGTTCCCTCTGATCATTTCAAAGGACGAGGTTCTTCAGATCAAGAAGATCATCAAAGAGGTTAAAAAGGAGCTGGACAGCGAGGGTGTGCCGTACAGAAAAGATACCCGGATCGGAATAATGATAGAGACACCGGCGGCGGTTCTGATAAGCGATGAGCTTGCAAAGGAAGTAGATTTCTTCAGTATAGGAACAAACGATCTTACACAGTATACGCTTGCCATCGACAGACAGAACCCGAAGCTGGAATCTTATTTTAATGCACTTCATCCCGCGGTATATAAGATGATAGAGATGACTGCACAAAACGCCCACAAGGCAGGGATACAGGTTGATATATGCGGTGAAGCTGCGGCGGATCCCGAGTATACACAGAGTTTCATCGACATGGGTATTGATGCGCTGTCGGTATCGCCCAATATGGTATTGCCGCTTCGAAAAAAGATCAGGGAGTGCGAGTAAAAAAGTGATATAATTTACCTGCATTGCGTGCAAGGAGTTAAAGATATATGAAAAACTGGAAAACCTGGAAGATCATTCTGTTTTTTGCAATGTGTATCTGCATGAACATCGGAGGGAAAGTGATAGCTACCTGGCTGGAGGCACCTATCTGGGCGGATTCATTCGGTACGGCTCTTTCTGCTTATGTCGCGGGGCCCATATGCGGAGCGCTTGTCGGCGTGACCGGTAATCTGGCATACTTCGCGGTCAATCAGATGTCGGCAGCTTATTCGATCACGAGCATAGCCCTCGGACTCATCATAGGATTTGCCGCACGGCGGAACTGGTTTGACAGATTCTACGGATTCATGAAGGCAGCTTCTCTTGCGATGCTTGCCTCACTTGTTGTTTCCGTTCCGGTAGACATTTTTCTCGATAACGGTTACACGGGAAACAAGTGGGGTAACGGAGTTGTCGATTACCTTCTCGACAAAGGTTGGCCGGGTTTTGTATGTACGATCCTCGGACAGTTGGCACTTGAGTTTGCTGACAAGGTCCTTACGGTCGCAGCTGTTTATGTGCTGATACTTATACGCCGGTGGAACCGGAAACAAAGTGAAGACATGACAATACAACAGAGCGGCAAAAGTGCTGCACTGATCTTTTTCATTTCTCTCGGGCTTTGCCTGACTGTGCCCGATACGGTAAACGCCGCTTACCGCCCTTCTGTAGAAGCTCCCGATTACAATGATTACGTCCAGAGTGTGTACAGCAGTAACAACGGACTTCCGTGCGGTGAGGCAAATGATATCGCACAGACAAACGACGGTGTTCTGTGGATAGGAACTTATGCCGGACTGTACCGCTATAACGGAAAAGAATTCAGATGGGTTGACGATTATGACTCGGTCAAGAACGTCAACTGTCTTTATGTTGACGAAGAAGGTCGTATGTGGATCGGAACTAATGATAACGGACTGTCCATAGTGATCCGCGAAAAGGTTGTAAATGTACTTGATCAGGAAAGCGGTCTTCCTTCCAATTCAGTGCGCAGCATAATCCGTGCAACGGACGGATATTACTATATTGGTACAACAAGCAGTATGCAGATCATCGTGATGAACAACGGTCTGAAGGCAACAAATACACTCAGTGAAGTAAATTATGCCGACAGTGTCACTGCCGATGAGAACGGACATGTCGCTGCGGTAGCATCAGACGGCCGTCTGTTCCTGATGAAGAAAGGAGCAGTCCTTGCTTCCATCCAGCTTCCCACCGACCATGAACTGTTCAACTGCTGTGCTTTTGCACCGGACGGAACACTGATGGTAGGTTCCTCTACCAACCATATATATGCATATGACGTTTCTTCGGACAAATTTAAACAGATCGACAGCATGACATGTGAAGATGTGAACAATATCAACAATCTCAATTTTTTAAATGACGGAACACTTTTTGTATCAGCTGACACCGGGGTATCATACATAGACAAGACCGGAGATCATAAGCTGAACACAAATGATTTTAACAACTCCATAGATAATATGCTGTATGACTATCAGGGAAATCTCTGGTTCACGTCATCAAGGCTCGGACTGTTAAGGCTTGCAAAATCACCGTTCAAGGATGTTTACGGATCGCTCGGAATGGACAGAAGAGTTGTCAACACGATCGTTTTCTGGCAGGACGAATATTATATCGGAACCGATACGGGGCTCGATATTGTGGACAAAGCATGCCACGGACGTGTTGAAAATGAGCTGACGGACGAACTTAAAGGGAAACGTATCAGATGCATGTACGTGGATGGGAATGATCATCTGTGGGTATGTACATACGGGAACGGTCTTATGGAATATTCCGCTGACGGTGAGAGCTGGATGTACAATGCTGAAAGCGGCAGTTTCGGAAACCGTGCGAGGATAGTAACATCACTGTCGGATGGGACGATACTTGCTGCCGGAGACACGGGTATCAGTTACATTACGGATCATAAGATAACAAAAACCATCCGCAATGAAGACGGCCTTATCAACTCCATGATACTGACCGTGATCGAGAGAAGTGACGGAACAATACTTGCAGGAACTGACGGAGACGGTATCGCGATTCTTAAAGACGGAAAAGTGACGGATATGCTTACCAGGGATGAAGGTCTCAGCAGCGGCGTCATACTGCGTATGGTCAAGGATCCCAAATCAGAAGGAGTGTTCATAGTTACGAGTAACAGCCTCTGTTATCTTGATACGAAAGGCAAGATAAAGGTGCTTGAAAAGTTCCCTTATTTTAACAACTATGATATATGGGTCAAAGACAAGGACACACTGTTTGTCATGTCGAGTGCCGGAATATATGTTGTTGAAAGAGACGAACTTGTGGCAGGCGGTGAGATCGCCTGGGAACTTCTTGATGCAAGGAGGGGCCTCGGAACATCGCTTACCGCCAACTCCTGGAACTACTATAACGGAAAGGGTGAACTGTTCCTGCCGTGTGATACGGGTGTTTATATCATTGACGTAGACAAATACAACAGTGATGTCAGATCTTATCGTATGCAGCTCGCATCCATATGGATGGACGGTGTTCTTCAGCCGTTCTCCAGAGGCGAACCGATAACGGTCGGACAGGGTATCAGCCGTGTGGAACTGTCACCGGAGATACTGAACTACACCATTCAGGAACCGACAGTCGGTTATTTTCTTGAAGGGTATGATAAACAGTGGACGATCGTTCCGCAGAACAGTCTGAACAATATCATATATGTAAATATTCCGGCGGGAAATTATACTTTTCATCTTGCCATCTTTGACACTGCCGGTGAGAAGGTTCTTGAGGAGCGGAAATTTGAACTTGTCAAAGTGGGTGAGCTGTATGAACAGCCGGGATTTCTGGTCTACATGCTGATACTCCTCTCGCTTATAATTATCTGGTTCACATGGCTCATCGTACAACGTCAGCTTAACAGGCAGCAGATCAAACTGAACATGGCAAACCAGACGGTCATGGCAATAGCAAACGCAGTCGATGCCAAGGATGTCAGGACTCATCAGCATTCTCTCCGTGTGGCCGAGTATTCGGTCATGATCGCAAAGGAGATGAACTGCTTCAAGTGGTGGCGAAGGAACAAAGAACTGAACAGCTTAAGAGGAGCAGCCCAGCTTCATGACATAGGAAAGATCGGAGTTCCCGACAGTGTTCTGAACAAGGTCGGAAGACTGTCCGATGAAGAATACGTTCAGATGAAATCGCATGTGGACAGGGGCGCGGATATCCTGAAGGATTTCACACTTGTAGAGCATGTTGAGGATGGAACAAGATTCCACCATGAACGGTTTGACGGACGCGGATATCCGAAAGGACTTGCGGGTGAGAACATACCTCTCATCGGCCGTATCATCGGAGTGGCCGATGCGTTTGATGCAATGACTTCAAACCGTGTCTACAGGAATCATATGGATACGGATTATGTGATCAATGAGATGAAGAGGGGACGCGGAACACAGTTCGATCCGAACGTTCTGGATGCGTTCTTCCGTCTGGTTGATAAGGGTATCATTGATCCTGACAAGATCTACTCACAGAAGCAGGAGGAGATACGTCAGGCAGGTCAGGAAGCTCAGGAAGAGCTTGCACGACGCGTTGAGGAGGACAAGAAGATACAGGCCGCCCAGATGGAGGAAGACAAAAAAGAAAAAGAAGTGTCTGATGATGGGAAAGGAGCAGAAGTATGAAGAGGATATACATAGCATGCGTACTGACATGCCTGGCAATACTGGCTGCATTCCTGTACCTGTTCAGGCTGATGAACCTGTCGGGACAAAGAGAGCATCTGACGGTCGGATTTATCTATGACAATGACGAGAGTACACCGTATACATACAACTTCTCTCTTGCAAAAGATGCGGTGGAAAAGAAATACGGAGACAGGGTTGATATAATCACGAGAAGCAACGCGCTTGATGATGAGATGGAAGAGCCTCTGAAAGAGCTTGCTGATGGCGGGTGTGACATAATCTTCCTTAACGGATACAGCGATCTTGTGATGAAACTTGCACCTGAGTATCCTGACATACAGTTCTGCCAGACGTCGTATATGGACATGAGCGATAAAACGGTTCCCGATAACTATCATACGTTTAAGGGCGAAGCATATCAGGGACGTTACGTGAGCGGGATCGCTGCGGGAATGAAGATCGAGCAGATGATCTCCGAGGAAGTCATAACAAAGGACCAGGCATTGGTCGGGTTCGTGGCTGCGTTTCCGACTTCGGAGGTAATATCGGGATACACGGCATTTCTGCTTGGTGTCCGTTCGGTAGTTCCGACGGCAAATATGCATGTGATCTATACCCATACATGGAGCGGTTACGCACAGGAAAAGAGTGCGGCACAGAAGCTGATCGATGAAGGCTGTGTGATCATTTCCCAGCATACCGATACGATAGGTCCTGCAATTGCATGTGAGGAAGCAAACGATGATCGACAGGTTTATTTTGTGGGTTACAACCAGAGCATGTCGGAAGTGGCTCCCGGAGCTTCTCTCGTAACATCAAGAATATGCTGGGATCCTTATGTTGTTGCTGCCGTGGATGCGGTGATGGCAAACAAGGAGATAGAGTCGGTCGTTGCGGGAAACATTCACGGACATGATGTATCCGCAGGATTTATGAACGGATGGATTGAAATGGAAGACCTGAATGTTCAGGTTGCCGCATTCGGTACACAAAGAGCGATGGATCTTGCAATAGAAAAGTTCAAACGTCAGGATATTGATTTTGTGTTCAAGGGAGATTATACGGGAGTCGATCCCGACGATCCGTCCGATACATGTGACCTTAAATACGGTTACGTGGAGAACCGGCATACATCCTATCCGACATTCCACTATATCCTTAAGGATATCATTACGATCGATGAGTGATACTTGATAAGAAAACGCAAAATGTGGTATCATTACCGGGTTGTTTGTACAATGATCACACAATATGTGGGGGCAATATGAAGGCAGGATTTGATAACGAAAAATACTTGAAAACCCAGTCCGAACATATCCGAGAGAGGATCGGTGAGTTCGGGGATAAGCTTTATCTGGAGTTCGGAGGAAAGCTTTACGATGACTATCACGCATCAAGAGTCCTTCCCGGATTCGAACCGGACAGTAAACTGCAGATGCTCATGCAGCTGGCAGATCAGGCAGAGATAGTCATTGTCATCTCGGCAAAGGATATCGACCGCAAAAAGGTCAGAGGCGATCTGGGAATAACGTATGACGAAGATGTCCTGAGACTCAAACAGCTATTTGAAGACAAGGGACTGTATGTTTCATCCGTTGTCATCACACATTTTACCGGTCAGGAATCCGCGAAGAAGTTCAAAGAGCGCATGACGAGAAGAAACATCAATGTGTACATGCACTATTTTATCGAAGGATACCCCTCAAACATTCCGCTCATCGTAAGTGACGAAGGCTTCGGAAAGAATGACTACATCAAGACAACAAGGCCTCTTGTTGTTGTTACCGCACCGGGTCCCGGAAGCGGCAAGATGGCTACGTGCCTGTCCCAGCTGTATCATGAGAACAAGCGTGGAGTAAAGGCCGGATATGCCAAGTTCGAAACATTCCCCATCTGGAACATCCCCTTAAAGCATCCGATCAATCTGGCATATGAGGCTGCAACTGCCGATCTTGATGACGTGAACATGATTGATCCGTTCCATCTGGAAGCTTACGGCAAGACGACGGTCAATTACAACAGGGATATTGAGATATTCCCGGTACTCAATGCGATGTTTGAGGAGATATACGGAAAGAGTCCGTACAAATCACCCACGGACATGGGTGTAAATATGGCCGGGAACTGTATAATCGACGATGATGTATGCTGCGAGGCATCAAAGCAGGAAATAATCAGAAGATACTATACGACGCTTACGAGAGTCGTTGAGGAAAAAGCGAGTGAAAGTGAAGTTCTGAAGATAGAACTTCTCATGAAGCAGGCAGGGATCAATACCGATGACAGAAAGGTAACCGTTGCGGCGAATACACGTGCCGAAAAGCTCGGCGTTCCGACGGCGGCGATAGAGCTCGAGTCGGGTGAAGTGATCACGAGTAAGACCACTGATCTGCTCGGAGCATCAGCGGCACTTCTTCTTAATGCACTGAAATATCTCGGAGGCGTGGATCATGATACGCATCTGATCTCGCCCGAGGCTATTGAGCCTATAGCACAGCTTAAGGTCAAGTATCTCGGAGGTAAGAACCCGAGGCTTCATACTGATGAAGTCCTGATAGCTCTTTCCATTGCATCGATATCGGATGACAACGCAAAGGTATCGCTTGCCCAGATACCGAAGCTTAAAGGACTTCAGGCACATACTTCGGTGATGCTGTCACCGGCCGATATCCGAACATTCAAGAGACTCGGAGTTGACGTGACAAGTGAGCCGGTCAGAGCCTTATGAAGAAAAAAGATAAAGAATGAACATGGAGAGGGACATATGAAACCTGTACTTGTGATAATGGCAGCGGGCATGGGCTCGAGATACGGAGGACTCAAGCAGATAGATACCGTTGATGATGAGAATGACAAGATCATAGATTTTTCCGTGTTTGACGCAAAACGTGCCGGATTTGAAAAGGTGATATTCATCATAAAGAGAGAGAATCTCGATCTCTTTAAAGAAGCTGTCGGTGATTCTGTTTCAAAGAGTATTGAGGTTGAATATGTTTTCCAGGAGCTTACCGATATCCCGGAGGGTGAGACGGTCTATCCGGAAAGGACCAAACCATACGGGACCGCACATGCGGTAAGAAGTGCCAGAAATGTCGTGAGCGGACCGTTTGCGGTTATCAATGCGGATGATTTTTACGGAAAGGAAGCTTTTCAGAAGATATACGATTATCTGGAAAGCGTTAAAGACGAGCACGGAAAATACTGCATGGTCGGATACAGTCTCGGCAACACGCTGACACTGAACGGTTCGGTCAGCAGGGGAATATGCAGTGTCGACAATGCCGGAAATCTTACGGATATAACCGAGAGAACAAAGATTATCAAAACCGATGACGGTGCGGCATATACAGAAAACGGAACAGACTATATCCCTATATCCGAGACGAGTGTTACCAGTATGAACATGTGGGGATTTACGGCTGATTTTCTCGAAGAGATAGACAGCGCTTTCACAAGATTCTACAAGGAAGAACTGCCGCATAATGTTGAGAAGGCCGAGTGCTTTCTGCCTTTTGTCGTTGATGAGATGATAAGGTCCGGCAAAGCAACGGTAAAGGTCCTGACTTCTTCCGACAGATGGTTTGGGGTTACATACAAAGAAGATAAGCAGTATGTAAAGGAGCAGATAGCAGCGCTTAAGGACAGCGGTGTTTATCCGAAAAAACTCTTTTAATGGAATGACTGTTCGTGGTCATATGCAGCCACATCTTCGGAAAACTTCAGAAGCGTATTAAATGACGTATCTTCGTTCACTTCGAATCTTCCGTCACGCATGCATTCATAGATGTAATGACTGATCTCCTTGCTGTAGTGGGAGTAGTCTTTATAGTTGTCCAGATCCGTGATAGTATCCCAGTCATCCTGAAAATAGAACATCCGCACATTTTTGTATCCGAGAAGCTTTTTGTACACTTCGTTCAGCGCACATATCTCGGCTGTAAGTCTTCCTCTCATGATACAGTCATCCCAGTAAAGAATGCTGTAAGGCGGTGAATAGAATATGAAATTAACGTCCGGTCTTGCCTCGATATATGGGGTTATTCCTTCAAGGAATCTGTCGACATTTCCATAGTATGTATCAAAGCTTTCCTCATCTTTCTGTTGCATCACGCGGAAAGGAAGATAAGATGCTCTTGCAACATACTTGTCGAATCTGTATCTTCCGGCCCAGCAGTATGCCGTATCGGACGAAAATCCCTCGGTGAAGTTGTTGATCAGAAACTGCGGAAGGAACACAAACGACACCGATTTGTTCCAGAGATAATAAATGTCATCCGACGGATCATCGTTTTCAAGATAATCAGGTATCGTTGTCGGGTATTCATCCGGGTTGTGAAGAAGCAGATAGTTATCGAGTGAGATGATGACTGTCTTCGTCTCAGGTTTTGAAAGGGCAACGTTCAGAAGTCTGGAATAATCGTCAAAATGAGCTCCCTGCATGGACAGTTTGACAGTTTTGTTTCCGATGATACCGTCGTCAAACCAGCCGGCCTCAAAATTCTCACTCATTGATGATCCGACTATCGCGGTATCGTAATCCGCATGTTTTGCAACGCCTATCTGCTGGCCACGTTCCTCGGTCTCTGTCGCGGCTAGGCCAAACCATGGTCTGTGATAATGAACGAAAGGATCGATCACGATATTGAGTGCGGCAATGATCACAAGCACCAGCACGGAGTATGCGATTGTCTTAGTAAAAAACTGTCTGTTTGTCATATCGTTCTAAAAATTCACGTATATAAATTCCGCCACTTGGGAAAGCGACAGCACTGACCAGGTAAAGAGGATGACGGTTGTAACTATCCTTTTGCGCGAGGCGATAAAAGCATCGCACCGCTCTTTGACCGTTTTTGCAAAAGCGGCAAGATAAAGGGCAAGCGCCACAAGAGCGATCCAGATCGCACAACCGCTGTAGTAAGTAAGATCGGGTGCGATCTTCAGAATGATCCACTGAAGAAGCTGGCATTCAGTCGGGGTGCACGTTGCAACAAGCTCGGCGTTGAGAGGTATGAAACCTCCTGTAAAGAGCTGTCTGAAGACAGAAACAGCAACCGGTGTGTCATCCGCGCGGAAGAACACCCACGCAAGACTTACAAAGGAAAAGGTTAGAATGCCGCGGATGATCTTCGGAAGTTTCTTTGTTACGGGAGAGATCAGTTTGCTTACGATGATACCGGCACCATGAATGCCGCCCCACAGAACAAAGTGTGTTGCAGCTCCGTGCCAGAGTCCGCTCACAAGGAAAATGAACAAGTTGTTGAAGTAGGTTCTGAACTTTCCCTTTCTGTTACCGCCCATCGGGATGTACAGATAATTTCTGAAAAACCGTGTGAGTGAGATGTGCCATCTCTTCCAGAATTCGTTTATCGAAAGGCTGTGGTAAGGCCCGTCAAAGTTCTCGCAAAGATCAAATCCGAGCATCAGACAGATACCCGATGCAAGATCGCAGTAACCCGAAAAATCAAAATATATCTGAAGTGTATATGAAAGAACAACGAGAAGTGCGTTGCTGCTTCCGAGATTTGCTATATTGGCATAACCGATGTCAACATATTTGCCGAGATTATCCGCAAGAAGAAGTTTTTTGGAAAGACCCAGAGTAAAGCGGTAAAGCCCCAGTGCCATATTGTCATAGCTTAGTACCTTCTTTGAGGGATCATTAAACTGGGGGATCATCTCACTTGTAAGAGCTATGGGGCCGACGGATATCTTAGGGAAAAAGCTTACAAAAAGTGCGTAATCGATAAGAGAATATTTAAGATCCGGATCTCTGTATGAATCGACAAGATATGCGATCTGTGAAAACGTGAAATAGCTTATACCGACAGGCACGACGAGAGCTTCAAAGGTAAGCTTTCCGGCACCTGCCTGTTCAAGCAGTTTTCCTATGTAGGACAGATATCTGCAGTAAACAAGAAGAGCGATGTTTACGATCACTCCGGATGCAAGTATGAGTTTTCGAACAGATTGGGATCTGCCCGGGGAAAGACCGTATGTTGCGATCGTATGGCAGAAAACTATCGAAATGAGAAGCGCAGCAAGCCCTTTGATACCGGGGGTAAGAAGGGCATAAAAAAAGAGTGATGATGCAAGAAGTATGATTTTGCCGAGTGTATAACGACCGCGGCTGTTCGCGATCCAATACAGTACGATCACTGCAGGCAGAAATATGAATATGAACGAATATGATGGAAGGGTCATGTTACGTCTCCGCGCGCTGACATCTGTTTTGAATTATATCATAAAACAAACAACTTCAAAACACAGAAAGTTCACACCATTTGGTTGATTTTATGCGATTTTATAACTATAATTAGACAATGCACTTTGATAGGAGCCGCTAATGGAAAACAACGAAAACAATCAGGACAATAACAATAACAAGAACAGAAAGCATAACCAGCAGACACTTCTGATAATAATCGTCGTATCGGTAGTGCTGTTTGTGATGCTCTCATATATGAGAACGTTCTTCTCAAATGCAACGAACCAGAAGATCACATACGATGAGTTCATAGCAAAGGTAAAGAGCGGAGAGGTTGAGAGTGTTACGATAGGGGCAGATGAGATAACGATCATCCCCAAAGGTCAGGAAAAGGCATATGTTCCCGTAAAGTACTACACGATCCCGGTTTATGACGATGCGCTTCCCGACAGACTTCTTGAGGCGGGAGTCAAGTTTGAACAGAAGGAATCGGATTCATCTTCGATGATCCTCTCTTTTGTGATCTCATATATACTTCCCATACTCATATTCTGGCTGATCATCAGTTTCTTCATGAGAAGAATGGGCGGCGGCGGAATAATGGGTGTCGGAAAGAGCAATGCCAAGATGTATGTCCAGAAGGAGACCGGGGTTACGTTCAAGGATGTTGCCGGTCAGGATGAGGCAAAAGAGTCGCTTCAGGAGGTTGTTGATTTTCTGCACAATCCCGGAAAGTATGTCAAGATCGGTGCCAAGCTTCCGAAGGGTGCGCTTCTCGTAGGACCTCCCGGAACCGGTAAGACACTTCTGGCAAAGGCGGTTGCGGGCGAAGCACATGTTCCGTTCTTTTCGCTTGCGGGGTCCGACTTTGTGGAAATGTATGTCGGTGTCGGTGCATCGAGAGTAAGGGATCTGTTCAAGGATGCCCAGAAGAATGCACCGTGTATCATATTCATAGATGAGATCGATGCCATCGGAAAATCAAGGGACAACCGTTACGGCGGCGGCAATGATGAACGTGAGCAGACACTCAACCAGCTTCTTTCGGAGATGGACGGCTTCGACAGTGCCAAAGGTATAATGATACTTGCCGCAACGAACAGACCTGAGATACTGGATAAAGCTCTGTTAAGACCGGGAAGGTTTGACCGAAGGATCATCGTTGACAAGCCTGATCTGAAGGGAAGAAAAGAAACACTCAGAGTACATTCGAAGGATGTTCTTCTTGACGATTCGGTTGATTTTGATGAGATAGCACTTGCAACGGCGGGAGCTGTCGGATCGGATCTTGCAAATATGGTAAACGAGGCTGCCATCAATGCCGTTAAGAGTAAACGAGAGGCGGTCAACCAGAAAGATCTTCTTGAAGCGATCGAAGTAGTCATGATGGGTAAGGAGAAGAAGGACCGCATCATGACGAAGAAGGAGCGCAGGATCGTTGCGTATCATGAGATAGGTCACGCACTTGCATCGGCTCTCCAGAAGAATACCGATCCGATACAGAAGATCACGATTGTACCGAGGACGATGGGCGCGCTCGGATATGCGTGGTATGTTCCCGAAGAGGAAAAACATCTTGAGTCCAAGGATGAACTGTATGAACAGATAGTAACCGCGCTTGCCGGAAGAGCGGCTGAGGAACTGATATTTGAGTCCGTTACAAACGGTGCAAGCAATGATATAGAAAAGGCTACGTCGATAGCTCGCGCTATGGTTACAAGATTCGGTATGTCAGACAGGTTCGGGCTTATGAAGCTTGAGAGCGTCGAAGACAGATATCTGAGCGGACGCATGGTAATGGAGTGCGCCGATGAGACTGCAGCGGGCGTTGATGAGGAAGTCAAGGCTCTTCTTGCAAAAGCATACGAGGAAGCGAAGAGACTTCTTATTGAAAACAGGGATCTTCTAGACAGACTTGCCGAATATCTTCTTGAGAAGGAGAGCATAACCGGCAAACAGTTCATGGAGATATTCAGGGAGAAGTATCCCGAAGCTGAGAAGGATCCGGAGGAAGAAGGATCCGACGAAGAAACCGAGGAAGAAGCCCCGACAAAGGGTACTGTGGTCGATACAACAGTATGAAAAAATCCTCTTCTGAAAAACAGTTTTCAAACAAATCTTACGCGTTCATGATCGTCGGTACGGCGATCATGATCGTTGCCGCCGTGGTCACGGGGATCATTTTCAGTACCATAACAAGAACAATGCAGAGCGTCGAGCAGGAGACGGCGACGGATTATGACAAGCATTATGCGTTCATCGCCGAAGACTCGGAAAGCGATTTCTGGCAGGAGGTTTTTGCCGCCGCAAACGAACAGGCAAAGGAATACAATGCGTATCTTGAGGATATCGGAACCGAACTGGGGAGGGATTACTCAGAGGAAGAACTTCTGAGGATAGCGGTCAATTCCAAGCTTGACGGCATAGTTTATTCAGGCGGGTCAAACGACAGGGTACGAAAACTTATAGACAGAGCATCGGATGCCGGTATAGGTGTAGTGATCCTTCAGAACGATGTTGAAACGTCAAGAAGACAGTGTTACGTCGGACTTAACTATTATGAGCTCGGTCAGATGTATGCTCTTCAGGTTGAAAAGATCGTTGCCGAAGGTCAGATGCAGCAGACAAAGGTTGATATACTTGTTGACGGTGACATGTCAGAGGGTGCATCAAATCTCATAGTTATGGCGATGGAGGATCATATCCGCGAGAGTCTGGGTGAGGATATGATACCGGAGATCGTTGTGACAAGGATCGACGCTGAAGATATATTCAGTGCCGAGGAAAAGATCAGAAACATATTCCTGGAAAAAGAAAACCTTCCGAACATCATGCTCTGCGCAAACAGTGTTTATACACGATGTGCATACCAGGCGGTTGTTGATTACAACCTGGTCGGACAGATACAGATCGTCGGATATTTTGCGAACGACACGATACTTGATGCGGTCGACAAGCAGGTCATATTCTCAACGATCTCAGTCGATACACAGGAGATGGGAAAATCATGTATCCAGGCACTTTTCGAATATAACAATATGGGTTACACCAACTCGTATCTTCCTGTTGGTATAGAGGTTGTGGATCAGGCAAAAGCCCATCAGATGATTTTTGAAAAAGAGAATAAGGTGACCGAACAATGACCGGAGCGATAAGATCAAAATGGAATAATGCTTCGGTCAGGTCGAAGATGCTTCTCGCATTCATCATACCTGTCATACTGATACTGATCGTTAACGTATACATGTACATCAGCATCAACACGATGATAGAACGGGTCGACGAGATATATGTTGCCAATGTCACCCTTAATGATCTGTCGGATGACCTTACATTTCTTCAGAATTCCATGAGGGAATACCTTGAGAGTAAAGGTACGGCTGCCCTTAACGATTACTATACGGCGGAGCAGGATTACAGAAACGGACTTGCATCACTTGATCTGAAAAATTCGGGCACGGCAGTTTATGCGATGCAGGAAAACATCATAAACCAGTCCGAGAATTATCTTGGGATCGCGGGCGATACGATCACGGCAAAGCGCGGACGAAACGTCGAAAAATACAAGGCATCGTATGAGGAAACGGTTGAACTGTATTCGGATCTTCAGAACTGTATATATGCCCTGAACAGCAAACAGTTTAAAAAGAACACGGGAGACTACAGTATACTTCTGTCATCCCTTCGTAACATGGAGATCATCACGATACTTATCCTCGTGTTCATCGGTATCGTCAACATAGTAGTAGTATATCTGATGACAAAGAGCATGACGCTTCCTCTTGTGGATCTGGCAAGAGCCGCAAATGAAGTTGCGGATGGAAACTTTGATGTTGATATTGCAACCGGTGAGGGCAAAGACGAGATAAACGTCGTTTCAAAAGCGTTCAAACAGATGGTTGAAAGTATCCAGAGATACATCGCCCAGATCAGGGACAGCGTTATGCGTGAAAGTATGCTGAAAGAGCATGAACTTGTCATGGAAAACAGGATGAAGGAAGTGCAGCTTCGTTCTCTTCAGGCGCAGATAAATCCGCATTTTCTGTTTAACACGCTTAATGCCGGAGAGCAGCTTGCGATGATGGAGGGTGCTGACAAGACTACGGAATTTATCGAGAACATGGCGGACTTCTTCAGGTATAATATCAAGAAGATAGACAATGATGCTTCCATCGCCGAGGAGATCGCTCTCGTTGACAAATACGTTTATATCCTGAACGTGAGATTTACCGGCGAGATCCATTATTCAAAAGATATAGATGAAGAAGTAACCGAGGTAAGAGTTCCCAGTATGATACTTCAGCCGATCGTGGAAAACGCGGTAAACTATGGTATAAGGGATATCGACTGGGAAGGACATATTGATCTTAAGATATATAAAGATAACGGATATGTATTCCTGTCGATCAGGGATAACGGTGTCGGAATGAGCAGGGAACAGATAGACAGGATACTGTCGGGAGAAGCGTTCGGCGAGGTGTCTGCCGATCATGCGGCATCAAACGGCATAGGGCTTGGAAACGTTATCGAACGTCTTCAGATATTTACGGGCCAAAGGGATGTTATGGAAATACACAGCGAAGGAGAAGGCAAAGGGACCGAGTTTGTGATAAAGGTTCCGATGCACGTATGATATGTATCGTATTATGCTGGCGGATGACGAGGGCATCGTCATCAATTCATTATCAATGATAATAGATAAGAACTTTGAAGGTCAGTTTGAGATCGAGAGTGCCAAGTCCGGAAGGATGGCGATCGAAGTGGCCGAGAGGTTCAGACCCGATGTTATCTTCATGGATATTCAGATGCCGGGGATCAATGGTATCGAAGCAATGAAAGAGATCAAGGCCATACTGCCTTCGGTCATATTTATCGTTCTTACCGCGTATGACAAGTTTGACTATGCAAAAGAGGCGATCGGACTCGGTGTCATTGATTACCTGAACAAGCCGTACAATCAGAAGTCTATAGTCGCGGCGATCGACAGGGTCATTGAGGAACTGAACATCCGCAGGGAAAAAAGAAGGCAGGATCTTCAGACAAAAGAGAGACTTGAAACGGTCATTCCTATAATCGAGAACGGATTTGTAACGAGCATCATATTCCAGGATTCTTTTGATGAAGATATAGAGAACTACAGAAACCTTCTCGGGCTTGAAGTTGATTACGGATATATGGCGGCGGTAATGTTCGGTGAGATGCAGAAAGGGAACTATCTGACCAATGCCGTCGGATCTGCCGTAAGAGCACAGACCGTATACTATACGAAGGTAAGGGATATCATAAGGGATACATTCCCGGATGCGGTAGTTGGATCGATCAGTTCAAACAAGATACCCATCTTTGTTCCCAGAGGCGATATGCATATGGACTATTCGGAAAGAAGTGATCTGATCGAAAAGTCCAGGGTAGCAGTAAGGGAAATGAGAAACGCCACCGACATCCAGTACAGGATCGGTATCGGCGGTATCAAGAAACTGAAAAGCTGTCATGAATCTTATGAAGAAGCGATAAAGGCGCTATATTCGACAAAAGGCAGTGTGGCTCACGTGGATGATCTTCCGATAGCTGTTTCGTATGAGGAAAGTTATCCGGCAGATATAGAGAATGAGATATTCGAAAAACTTGAGGATGCCGATGTCGATGCCTGCCTTCTTGCGAGTAACAGATTTTTTGACTGGATGAGCGAAAAGTATTCCGATGATATGATGAGCATTAAGCTCAAGGCACTGGAGTTCGTTCTTCGCGCTGAGAGCGAGATGTACAGAAGCGGAGGACACCTGTATGAGTTTGAGAGCCGCAAGGACTATCTTGCGGATATTATAAACATCAGCTCGATGGAAAAATGCAGGACGTGGTTTATCGACAAGATGAGAAATGCGGCTTCCAATATGACGACCGGCTCTTCGGATCACACGCATTATCTTGTCAAACAGGCGCTTGAATATATTGAGGACAATGTTGGAAAGGATATCTCGCTTAATGAGATATCGGAAAGACTCAACATCAGTTCCTATTATTTCAGTAAGCTTTTCAAGGAAGAGACCAATGAAGGATTTATCGAATACCTGACGAAGAGAAGAGTCGAACGGGCAAAGGAAATGCTCAGGGATCCGAAAAAGAGCATCAAGGAGGTCGGAAGTGACTGCGGTTATTCTGATCCGAACTATTTCTCAAGGATATTTAAAAAATCAACGGGGATGACACCAACCGAGTACAAGGAGAGAGCCGGAAGTGGTTTATAAGAAGATCATAGCTTCAATATTAACAATAGCGCTGACGTTCACACTGGTGGGATGCGGTTCCGCAGATCCCGGCAATGTGGAAAAGCCTGCCGAGAAGAACGACAAGATCCAGATAGGTCTGTCGATAGATTCTCTTCTTATAGAAAGATGGTCAAGAGAGAGGGATCTGTTTGTCAGTAAGGCTCAGGAACTAGGAGCTGAGGTCAACGTACAGAATGCAAACGGCATAGTTGAAGAACAGATCAAACAGATCGGGTATTTCATCGACAAGAAAATGGATGTCATTGTCGTGATAGCGATAGATGATATAGCGATCAAGGACACGATAGCGGCAGCCAAAAAAGAGGGAATAAAGGTCATCGCATATGACAGACCAATAAGAAATACGAACGTTGATCTGTATCTTTCCGTTGACAATGAGAAGGTCGGAGAACTGATGGCCGAGTATATTAAAGAGTACATAGGAAACGAGGGAACGATAATCCAGGTAAAAGGATCTCCTACAGATTATAATGTCCAGATGGTCCAGGAGGGGTTTGAACGCATCCTGTCTACTACAAAGATAAAAGTGGATTATGCAAAGTTTTCGGACGGATGGGTTGCGGAGAACGGGTTTGCGATAACGGATGAATACCTGAACATGGGAAAGAGACCCGATGCGATAATGTGCGGAAACGATAACCTCGCAGCCCATGCGATAAGGGCGCTGATCGAGCACCGGCTTGGAGGAAAGGTCTGCGTAGTCGGACAGGACGCTGATCTTGAAGCCTGTCAGAGGATCGTTGAGGGAACACAGTATATGACCGTATACAAGCCGGTAGAGAAACTGGCTATCAAAGCCGCAGAGCGCGCTGTTGACATGGCAAACGGGATCCCGCTCGGACTTAAAGATACGTTTGATGACGGAACATATGAGGTTCCGTACGAAAAGCTTGAGCCCATAGCGGTCACAAAGAAGAATATGGATGAAGTCATAACCGGTAAATATCACCAGAAAAACGAGATATACCTTAATGTTCCGTAGGTTTGCGGCATAGTTTCAAAAAACGGTCAAAAAACGAACTAGCACAAAATTGTCATAGTAAGGACAAGATTGTGCTAGTTTTTTTGATGTCAAAATGATCATCGTAAAATTTTGAAGAAAGAAACAAGTCTTTCTAGATTACGAAGTGATAATGTGTTAAGCGTAGTCGGGTGACATGGTGTCGCCCGGGAAAATTTAAGGGAGGACAAAAAATGTCTAGAAAAGTATTATCAGTATTACTTGCAACAGCAATGACAGCTTCTCTTCTCGTTGGTTGTGGTGGTTCAGCAGCTCCCGCAGCAGATGCAGCAGCACCTGCAGCAACAGAAGAAGCAGCACCTGCAGCAACAGAAGAAGCAGCACCTGCAGCAACAGAAGAAGCAGCACCCGCTTCTGACGAAGGCGCAGGCATGAAGGTTGGTGTAGCAATGCCTACAAAGGATCTTCAGAGATGGAACCAGGATGGTGCCAACATGGAAGAGCAGCTTAAGGCAGCTGGTTACGAAGTTGACCTTCAGTATGCATCAAACGACGTTCAGACTCAGGTTTCTCAGATCGAGAACATGATCAACGGTGGATGCAACGTTCTCGTTATCGCTTCTATCGATGGTGAGTCACTTGGTACAGTTCTTGAGACAGCTAAGGCAGCTAACATTCCTGTTATCGCTTATGACCGTCTTATCATGGGAACAGACGCAGTTTCTTACTACGCAACATTCGATAACTACATGGTAGGTACAAAGCAGGGACAGTATATCATCGATACACTTGACCTCAACAATGCAGCAGGTCCTTTCACAATGGAAGTTACAACTGGTGATCCCGGTGACAACAATGCTAAGTTCTTCTACAACGGTGCTATGGATCTTCTTAAGCCCTTCATCGACGAAGGTAAGATCGTAGTTAAGTCCGGTAAGTATGACTTCGATAGCGTTGCTACACAGTCATGGGCAACAGAGAACGCTCAGTCAAGAGCAGAGAACATCCTTTCATCTTTCTATGCTGATGGAACAGATCTTGATATCTGGCTTTGCTCAAACGACTCAACAGCACTTGGTGTTGAGAACGCACTTGCAGCTAACTACAAGGGCAAATACCCCATCATCACTGGTCAGGACTGTGACGTTGCAAACGTTAAGAACATGATCGATGGTAAGCAGTCAATGTCAATCTTCAAGGATACACGTACTCTTGCAGCTCAGGTTGTTAAGATGGTTGGTCAGATCCTTAAGGGCGAGACAGTAGAAGTTAACGATACAGAGACTTACGACAATGGTAAGGGCGTTGTTCCTTCATACCTTTGCGAGCCTGTATTCGCAGACATCAACAACTACAAAGAGATTCTTCTTGACAGCGGATACTACACAGAGGCAGACCTTCAGTAATAATCGCTTAAAGAGCAATCTAGGTTAATAGACAGGCGGGCAAAGACCCGCCTGTTTGTTAAGTAAGGTATCATAATAATGGGTTTTAGGAGGGATACATTTTGGCTAAAGTTATTCTTGAAATGAAAAATATAACCAAAACCTTCCCCGGCGTAAAGGCACTTGATAACGTAAATTTACAGGTAGAGGAAGGAGAGATCCATGCACTTGTCGGAGAGAACGGTGCAGGGAAATCGACCCTTATGAATGTTCTGAGTGGCATTTATCCGTTTGGAACATACGAAGGGGATATCATTTACAACGGTGAAGTTTGTAAATTCAACAAGATAAAAGATTCCGAAGAAAAAGGAATAGTTATCATACATCAGGAGCTGGCACTTATTCCTTATATGTCGATAGGTGAGAATATGTTCCTCGGCAATGAGAGAGGAAAAGCGGCAGCGATCGACTGGAATGAGACATACGGTGAAGCCGACAAGTACCTGAAGATGGTCGGACTTGCCGACAGTTCCAGAACACTTGTCAAGGAACTCGGAACAGGTAAGCAGCAGCTTGTAGAGATCGCAAAGGCTCTTGCAAAGCATGCAAAGCTTCTTATCCTTGATGAGCCCACATCATCTCTTAACGAGAAGGATTCAAAAGCGCTTCTTGATCTTCTTCTCAAGTTCAAAAAAGAGAACGGGTTAACATCGATAATCATATCTCATAAGCTTAACGAGGTTTCATACGTTGCCGACAAGATCACGGTAGTACGTGACGGTTCTACGATCGAGACACTCGATAAGGCTACAACGGAGATTTCAGAAGATAGAATCATAAAGGGTATGGTAGGCCGTGAGATCACGGACCGTTTCCCGAAGAGACACGATGTACAGATCGGTGACATCAATCTCGAAGTTAAGGACTGGTGCGTATATCATCCTCTCTATCCCGAAAAGAAGGTCGTTGACAATGTATCGTTCAACGTACGTAAGGGCGAGGTTGTAGGTATATATGGTCTGATGGGAGCCGGCCGTACAGAGCTTGCCATGAGTATATTCGGAAAATCATACGGTACAGGTATTACCGGTACGATGACACTTAACGGCAAGGAGATCAACCTCAAGAACGTTAAGGAAGCCATCAAGAACAAGATCGCATATGTTACCGAGGATCGTAAAGGTAACGGACTCGTGCTCAACAATCCGATCAAGATCAACACGACACTTGCAAATCTTGATGCTGTCAGTGAGAGAAGCATCATAGATAAGGATAAAGAGTATCAGGTAGCTGTTGAATATAAGGACAAGCTTAAGACAAAGACGCCTTCTGTTGAACAGAACGTAGGTAATCTGTCGGGTGGTAACCAGCAGAAAGTGCTCCTTGCAAAATGGATGTTTGCAGAGCCCGATGTGCTGCTCCTTGACGAGCCTACACGTGGTATCGATGTCGGTGCAAAGTACGAGATCTACTGTATCATCAATGATCTTGTAAAGGCCGGCAAGTCAGTAGTCATGATCTCTTCAGAGCTTCCCGAGACTATCGGTATGAGTGACAGGATATATGTCATGAATGAAGGAAAGTTTGTCGGAGAGCTTAAGCAGGAAGACGCAAGTCAGGAATCTATCATGGCATGCATCATGAGATCGGGAAGGGGTGAGTAACGATGGCAACAACTAATTTTTCTGCAGTGATAAAAAAATATGCAATGGCGATCGTACTTGTCCTGGTTATCATCCTGTTCTATTTCCTGACAAATAAGGCGATCCTTTTGCCTCAGAACGTTAACAATCTTCTTTCACAGAACGCATACGTTTTTGTTCTTGCAACAGGTATGCTTCTCTGCATACTGACCGGTGGTAACATCGACCTTGCAGTCGGTTCGGTTGTCTGCTTTGTCGGTGCAATCGGTGGTGTTGTTCTTGATAAGAACATGAACTTTATCGTTGCTTTTGCGATAATGATGCTCATCGGTCTTGCGATCGGTATGTGGCAGGGATTCTGGATAGCGTTTGTTAATGTACCTCCGTTCATTGCAACTCTTGCAGGTATGTACGCATTCAGAGGTCTTTCAAATGTAGTTCTCGGTGGACAGGCACTTAACCTTTCCAAGAAGGACGGATTCCTTAATACGTTCGGTGGTGGAGCAAACTGCTACATTCCCGGACCTACAATGTCGATCGCTGGCACAGAGCTTAATATCATATGTATGATAGCCGGTATAGCCGGAGTTGTGATCTTCCTTGCAATGACGATCAGAGGACGTATCAATACGAAGAAGCGTGGCTATGAGACAGCACCTCTTGCAGGAGCTGTTGTAAAGATGGTGATCATCTCAGCCGTTGTTCTCTATCTCACATTTAAGCTTTCGGCATACCAGGGAATCCCTACATCACTTATCTGGGTTCTCGTTGTTGTAATAGCATTCGGTTATGTTACACAGAAGACCACTATCGGTCGTGACCTGTACGCTGTCGGCGGTAACAAGAAGGCTGCACAGCTTTCGGGTGTCAATATCAAGAAAGTTTACTTCTTTGCATATTCATTCATGGGACTTCTGTCAGGTCTTGCAGGAACTCTTACTATCGCAAGAGCTGCTTCCGCCCAGCCTACATACGGCCAGGGTTATGAAATGGATGCCATCGGTGCTTGTTTCATCGGTGGAGCATCAGCATACGGCGGTATCGGTACTGTTCCCGGAGTTATCATCGGTGCCCTTCTTATGGGTGTCATCAACCAGGGTATGTCGATATGCGGCGTTGACGCTAACCTTCAGAAGGTCGTCAAGGGTCTGGTCCTTCTCGGAGCTGTCATCTTTGACGTAGTGTCCAAGAAAGAAAAAAAATAACACAGAAAGGATATAGAAATGGAAAAAGTAGGTAAGATATTTAAAGAACATACTATGCAGATCATTCTGTTCCTCGTTGTTATTTTTTTCGCGATCACAACAAAAGGACAGATCCTTTCTGCAATGAATTTCGAAGCTCTTATCACACAGAACGCCTATGTATTCATTCTTGCAACAGGTATGTTCATGTGTATGCTCATCAAAGGTAACATCGACCTTTCGGTCGGAGCAACGGTCTGCCTCATTGATGCGATCGGTGCTTATATGATGATCAATATGGGTATTTCGGTTCCCGTGGCAATGATCTCCATGGTAGTTATCGGATGCCTTATCGGTGCGGTTCTAGGATGGCTTATAGCTTATCTTAACATCCCACCCTGGATCGCAACGCTTGGCGGATTCCTCGCATTCAGAGGACTCGGAACAAAGATAGTTGCAACGGCATCATCGACATCATCGATCTCAGTCAATGACATAAAAGGATTCACAAACCTGTTCATCAGCCACGTTCCGAAGGAGTACTGTCTCTGGATCGGTATCGTATGCTGTGCTCTCTTTGTTATCCTTCAGGTAAGGGCAAGAGCAACAAAGATCAAAAAAGGTTATGAGGCAGAGTCAAAGGGTTCTCTTATTACAAGATGTGTGATCATATGTCTGATCATTATGCTGTTTGCCATTAAGTATGCCGGCGGTATCATAGATGTTAAGAGCTTTTCGGATGCAACAGGTTTTGCAGGATTCTTTGTTGGCAAGAAGGGCATAGGTGCCATTCTTCTTGCAAAGCAGACATCACTCGGTCTTCCTGCGGTTCTGATCTGGGTTGCGGTTGTTCTGCTCATTTATGATTTTATAGCAAGTAAGACTGTTCTCGGCCGTTACTTCTACGCAATGGGCGGTAACATGGAAGCAACAAGACTGTCGGGTATCGACACAAAGCTTGTTCTCTTCTTCGCTTACCTTAACATGCAGTTCCTGTCGGTCATCGCGGGCTGGGCAAGCCTTGCAAAGCTTTCGACAGCAAACGCTTTCATCGGTCAGAACTATGAGCTTGATGCCATCTCGGCATGTATCGTCGGTGGTGTCAGTGCATACGGTGGATCCGGTAGCGTATTCGGAATGGTTGTCGGTGCTGCACTTATCGGTGTCATCAACCTCGGTATGTCGATCATGAGTATCGATCCCAACTGGCAGAAGGTCATCAAGGGTGTCGTTCTTCTGGCAGCGGTCGTATTCGAGATCGTAAACAACAGGCCCAAGACAAAAGCCTGAGAGATAAGCCCTTAATAAATCCATTATTATAAAGGGGAACCCTCCATTTCGCGCAAGCGGGATCGGGGGGTTCTTTTTATGTCAGGATCGCAAAGCGATCGCGACAGGCGGAGCGCCGCTTGAGCGGGGACGGTAACTGATGTATCATATTGGATATGGAAAAAGGAGTCTTCAATATCGAGGAAGAACTGAATAAGCTGCCCAAGCGTCCCGGAGTGTATATCATGCACGACAGTGACGACACGATAATATATGTCGGCAAAGCCGTGGTGCTCAGAAACCGAGTCAGATCGTATTTCAGGGAGAGTACGAAGAAGACCGCCAAGATAGAGCAGATGGTAAAGCATATCGCGTGGTTTGAATATGTCGTTACCGATTCCGAACTGGAGGCACTCGTTCTCGAGAATAATCTCATCAAAGAAAATCAGCCGAAATACAACACAATGCTCAAGGATGACAAAACGTATCCTTACATTAAGGTTACTGTTGCGGATGATTTTCCGAGGATCGTGGTTAGTCGTAAAGTCATAAAGGACAATGCCCGCTACTTCGGCCCGTTCACTTCGGCGGAAGCAATCAGGGAGACTGCGGATCTTCTCAGGAAGGCTTACAGGATAAGAAACTGCAGGCTTACTATCGGTGAAAACGAGAAAGGAACGAACGAAAGGAAATGTCTGTATTATCATATGGGCCAGTGCGATGCACCTTGTGACGGGATGATATCAAAGGATGCATATAGGGAAAACGTTTCGAAGGTTCTTGATTTTCTGTCGGGTGATCACAGGCAGGTGATAAACGATCTGACACGGAAGATGAATGAGGCATCGGATGAGCTTCAGTATGAGAAAGCGATGGAGTACCGCGATCTCATAACGAGTGTCAGAAAGGTTTCGGAAAAACAGAAGATCACGGATACCGGAAATGAAAACAGGGACGTGATCGCATTCGTACGTGACGAGGAATCGGTTATTGTCCAGATGTTCTTTGTAAGAGACGGAAAGATAGTCGGCAGGGAGCATTATTACATGAAGCATACGGCGGATGAGACCGAGGAGGATATCCTGTCCGCATTCATGATGCAGTTTTATACGGGTGCTGCATTTATACCGAAAGAGATACTGCTTCCGATACTTCCTGCGCAGGCTGATCTTATCACCGAGTGGATGACTTCCCAGAAAGGTTCAAAGGTTGAACTTGTCGTCCCGCAGAAAGGGACGAAGGAAAAACTTGTAAACCTTGCCCGGGAGAATGCGCAGATAAAGCTTAACCAGGATATTGAAAAGCTGAAGAAAAACAGGGAAAGAACGATGGGTGCCGTATCCCAGATCGCTCAGCTTCTTGATCTTCCCGATATAAGAAGGATGGAGGCTTATGACATATCAAATATAAGCGGTTTTGAATCGGTCGGATCCATGGTCGTTTATGAAGACGGAAAACCGAAACCGAATGAATACAGAAAATTTAAGATCAGATCGGTGGAAGGCCCCAATGATTATGCAAGCATGGAAGAGGTTCTCACAAGACGTTTTGAGCATGGGATATATGAAAAGGAAACCGGTGAAGCCGCGCCGCGATTTTCGAAGTTCCCGGATCTGATCCTCATGGACGGAGGACGTGGACAGGTAAATATCTGTGAGGAGGTTCTTGATAAGCTCGGTCTTGATATACCCGTGTGCGGGATGGTCAAGGATGACAACCACAGGACAAGAGGACTGTATTACAACAATAAGGAGCTGCCGATCTCGCGCTCATCTGAAGGATTTCACCTGATCACGAGGATTCAGGATGAGGCTCACAGGTTTGCGATAACCTTCCACAGAAAGCTCAGGAGTAGGGAGCAGGTCCATTCAATTCTGGATGATATTCCGGGCATCGGGCCGAAGCGCAGAAGGGCACTTATGAAAAACTTTGAATCGCTTGAAGACATTAAGAAAGCGACGGAAGAGGAACTGCAGAAAGTGGAAGGGTTCAATGCATCTTCGGCAAAAAGCGTGTATGACTTTTTCCATAATTGAGTTTATGCTATACTTACTTAAAATGTATTTACAACGGAGGTTGCTATGGGATCGGTATCTGTTAGTGAATTGATCGAAAAAATGAAGCTTGTCAATCTGACGCCGGAGATCGATGTGGAGAACATCAGGATCACACAGCCCGACATCAATCGTCCCGCTCTTCAGATGGCGGGATTTCTGGAGCACTTTGAGACAGCCAGAGTCCAGATCATAGGTTTTGTTGAATACACATATATGGAAAAGCTCGGTCCCAAGATCAAGAAAGAAAGATACGGACACATTCTGTGCGATGATACACCGTGCTATGTTTTCTGCCGTGATCTTCAGCCGGACGATCTGTTCCTTCAGATCGCAAGGGCACATAACGTTGCCGTGCTCATGTCGCATAAGAGCACGTCAAACCTTATGGCGGAAATAATCAGATGGCTCAATGTCAAGCTTGCGCCCTGCATTTCCGTTCACGGAGTTCTCGTTGATGTTTACGGTGAAGGTGTTCTGATCACCGGTGAAAGCGGTATCGGAAAATCAGAGGCCGCACTTGAACTTGTAAAAAGAGGACACCGGCTTGTCAGCGATGACGTTGTTGAGATCAGAAAGGTCAGTGACGATACGCTTATTGGAACAGCTCCGGATATAACAAGACATCTTATCGAACTTCGCGGTATCGGTATAGTGGATGTTAAGATGCTGTTCGGTGTTTCATCCGTAAGAGAAACGCAGAGCATCGACCTTGTTATCAGACTCGAGGAGTGGGACAGGGACAAGGATTACGACAGGATCGGACTCGAAGAGGAATACACGGAGTATCTCGGAAACAAAGTCGTATGCCACAGCATTCCGATCAGGCCCGGAAGAAATCTGGCCATCATATGTGAATCCGCGGCCGTCAACTTCAGACAGAAGAAGATGGGATACAATGCCGCACAGGAACTGTATTCAAGATTCCAGAATTCACTGAAGACAAGAGAAGAAGAGGAATAGAGATGAGCGAAAGAGTATTCGGAGTAGACATCGGCGGAACAACCGTGAAGATGGGCATGTTCACAAGGCAGGGAGACCTCATGGAAAAATGGGAGATCCCGACGAGGACGGAAGACAAAGGAAAGAACATTCTTCCCGATATAGCTTCGTCAATAAAAGAGAAGATGGAAAAAGACGGTATCAGCACCCTCGATGTTGTCGGGATCGGTATCAGTGTTCCGGGACCCGTTGATGATAGCGGAACGGTCCACAGATGTGTAAATCTCGGATGGGATGTTTTTGATATCGATGAGGAAATGAAGAAGTATATCGATGTTCCTGTTTTTGCGGGTAACGATGCAAATGCAGCGGCGCTCGGAGAAGCATGGAAGGGTGGCGGAAAAGGATGCAGAAACGTTGTTGTCGTAACACTCGGTACAGGAGTCGGCGGTGGGATCATCGTGAACGGTAAGATACTGTCGGGCCATATGGGAGCCGGCGGTGAGATCGGTCATATACATATCGATGACAGTGAGACCGAGAAATGCGGTTGCGGAAACTGCGGCTGCCTGGAGCAGTATGCATCGGCAACCGGTATCGCAAGACTTGCAAACAGAAGACTTGCCAAGGATGATACACCTTCATCGATCAGAGGTGTACAGCATATGAATGCGAAGGTGGTATTTGATGCGGTCAAGGCCGGTGATGCGCTCGCAAAGGAAGTGGCTGAACAGTTCGGTGACATACTCGGAAAAGGTCTTGCAAATGTTGCTGATGTGACCAATCCCGAAATGTTCGTTATCGGCGGAGGAGTCAGCAAAGCAGGCCAGGTAGTGATAGATTATATTCAGAAGAACTATGTGAAGTATGTATTCCACGGAAGCCGCGACAGCAAATTCACGCTGGCGACTCTCGGAAACGATGCGGGAATATTCGGTTCCGCAAAGCTTGTTCTTGACGGAGTGGCGGCATCTTGAAAGAGAATCTGACTGAACAGTTAAAGAAAATCACGGATCCGTCAAATATTCTTACTGATGAGGATATGAGTGCTCACACGACATTCAGGGTCGGAGGGCGTGCGGATGTTTTTGTTAAACCGGCAGATCTTAAGGAGGCGACAGAAATTGTCCGCCTTCTTTTGATGAATGATCATCCTTTCTGCGTGATAGGAAACGGAAGCAATATCATCGTGACCGACGGCGGTTACAGAGGATGCATAGTATGTATGACGGACGGCACCGATACGATAAGCGTTAACGGCAATAAGATCACTGCCGGTGCAGGTGCTCTTCTGTCAAAAGTTGCAAGAACTGCATATGAGAATTCGCTTACCGGTCTTGAATTTGCCTCCGGGATCCCCGGCTCTGTCGGTGGTGCAGTAGTTATGAACGCAGGAGCGTACGGCGGTGAGATGAAGGATGTGATCACTTCGGTCACGCTTTTTGATACGGTATCGTATGAAACGGTGACTCTTGGTGCTGATGAGATGAAGTTCGGATACAGAACGAGTATAGTCAAGCAGCATCCTTATGTTGTCCTTGAGGCAGAGTTTATGCTGCAAAACGGTAAAAGTGAAGAAATAAAAGCGGTAATGGATGATCTTGCGCAGAAGAGACGTGATAAGCAGCCGCTGGAGTATCCCAGTGCGGGAAGTACGTTCAAACGTCCGGAAGGATATTTTGCCGCAAAGCTTATCGAAGATGCCGGCCTTAAAGGATTTTCCGTAGGGGGAGCAAGGGTATCGGAAAAGCACAGCGGATTTGTGATAAATGCGGGTGGCGCGACGGCAACGGATGTGCTGGATGTGATAAAGGAAGTTTCCGACAGGGTATTTGAATCGTCCGGTGTACGTCTTGAGAGAGAAGTTGTGATACTCGGTGAAGGTGTTGAGGAGCTGTCATGAGATTTGTCGTAGTTACCGGCCTGAGCGGTGCCGGAAAAAGCACAACCTTAAACTATCTTGAGGATGCGGGTTATTACTGTGTTGATAATCTTCCGGTCCAGCTTATCTCCGAATTTGCAAAGCTTCTGAACGAAAACGATGAGATAGAAAGAGCCGCTCTCGGGATCGACGTGAGGACGGGATCGGCTTTTGACGAGCTTGAGTCCGCGCTTGAGAACATAGGCAGTATGGGTATAGATTATGAGATCCTGTTCCTTGAATCGGACGACAGTGTGCTCGTAAAAAGATATAAGGAAACGAGAAGGCTTCATCCGCTGGCGTTCGGAGACAGGATTGAAGTCGGTATCGAAAGGGAGAGAAAGAGACTTTCCAACATCAAAAAAAGAGCGGGTCATATAATCGATACATCCCGCATGCTGACAAGGGAACTGAAAGCCGAGATCGACAGGATATTTGTCAATGACCTCGAATTCAAAAACCTTTACGTTACGATACTGTCATTCGGATTTAAATACGGGATCCCTTCGGATGCGGATCTTGTATTTGATGTAAGGTTCCTTCCCAATCCGTATTATCATGACGAACTCCGTCCGCTTACCGGAAAGGATAAGGCGGTATCGGATTTTGTTCTCGGATTTGATGAGGCACACGCGTTTCTTGATAAGCTTGAGGACATGCTTGCTTTTCTGATACCCAACTATATTGCCGAAGGCAAAAATCAGCTCGTTGTCGCTATCGGCTGCACGGGAGGAAAGCACAGGAGCATCACTCTTGCAGAGGCGCTGTATGAGAGAATGGGCAAATACGATGATTACGGGTTCAGACTGGAGCACAGGGATTTCGGTAAAGATGCTCTTCGGGGAAAATAAACATGTCATTTTCCGGAAATATCAAAGAAGAACTTGAGCGGCTGATCGCGCCGTCGAGACACTGCCAGCTGGCGGAGCTTGCTGCGATTTATGATTTTTGCGGTAAAGAAACGGAAGAAAGAGACGGTAAAATGGTCATTTCTTCCGAAAATGAGCTTGCGGTCAGAAAATGCTTTACTTTGCTTAAGAAAACATTTAATATGAATAAGGATTACAGGCAGAATGAGCCGTTATACCGCAAAATCGGGGCTCAGTACCGTCTTGAGATCGAAGATGCCAAAGATGCCGACAGGATCCGTTCGGCCGTGAAGGTCACGGAAGATGTCATGAGATCCTGCTGCAGAAGGGCATATATCAGAGGTGCATTTCTTGCCGCCGGTTCGGTCAGTGATCCTGAAAAATCGTATCATTTGGAAATAGTGTGCCAGGATGAGAGACGGGCACATTTTTTGGCGGGACTGCTCGAGAGCTTTGAAATACAGGCCAAGATCATCCTGCGGAAGAAATATCATGTTCTGTACGTTAAGGACGGAACAAAGATCGTTGAGACGCTCAATGTCATGGGAGCGCATATCGCACTGATGGATTTCGAGAACATGAGGATCCTGAAGGAAATGCGCAACACCGTCAACCGTAAGGTTAACTGCGAGACGGCAAATATCCAGAAGACGGTAACTGCCGCCCAGAGACAGATCGATGACATAAGGCATCTCATGAGCATCGATGCATATAAGGAGCTCAGTGCGGAACTGAAGGAGATGGCTGAACTTCGTATAGCGCATCCGGAAGCATCATTGAAAGAGCTGGGAGAACTCAGTACGCCGGCACTCGGCAAATCGGGAGTCAATCACAGACTCCGCAAACTGTCCCGGATAGCTCAGGAAACTTTACATCCAAAGACAACAGGTCTTAGGTGAAGGAGGAGAATTATGACAAAAAAGGAAACGGTTATCCGTCTGGAGAATGGATTGGAGGCAAGACCGATCGCCCTGCTCGTTCAGGTGGCAAGCCAGTATGACAGTTCGATCTATCTTGAGTACGGAGATAAAAGAGTTAATGCCAAGAGTATAATGGGAATGATGACGCTGGTACTCGTTGCCGGAGATACCGTTACCGTAACGGCGGACGGTTCTGACGAGGAAACGGCGGTTGATGCGATCGTTACATATCTTGCGGGAGAATAAAAACCCTAAAAAAAGGGAGGATGCCAAGTAGCTGGGCTACTTGGCATTTATTATGAAAAAGTATTTGCAATGTATTGTCTCGTCTTTATGATGTTAGTATAGTTCACATAAATGTCTAAAAAATGTTCCACAAATGAAAAGTTTTTAAATTAAATATGAACAAATTATGAACAGTAGTTTTCGTAATCTTGCATTAAATCAGGCTCACCAAATAGTAAAAAAAGACAATAAAAATGGATGACAGAAAAACAGTACCGTCACATATAATACTTTTTGTTGACAAAACGGTCTCCCGGGATGACATCTCGGCATTTTGCACAAACATAAAAAAAGAAAATCCACTTACAGAGATCACTTTCCGTAGTTATGACAACCTGTCCGGAGATACCGCTCCGGTATCGCTTTGCGATATTACCGGCGGCGCGTCCGAAAACAGGGATGACCTGTTTGTGATAACCGATCAGCAGTCTGCAGTATCGGCCCTTGCCGGCACGGGGACAGCATGTGCCGGACTTGCTTCGGGAAAAGAAGGGGACAGCGGACCGTCAGGTGTTCTGTACGTTATAGAAGACCTGGAATTCATGACCCTTTCCAGGATCGGAAGGATGTGGCAGAGATTTCACGGGATCCCGTGGACCATCACCGAAACGGAACGTCTTATCATAAGGGAACAGACACCGGAAGATCTTGACAGGCTGTATGAGATATATGACGACGATGAAGTCCGTAAATTCGTGGAGCCGCTCTATGAAGACAGAAAGGCGGAGGAGGAATATCTTCGAAAATACATAGACAACCAGTACCGCTTTTATGAATACGGACAATGGGCCCTCGTTCTGAAAGAAACGTCAGAAGTCATAGGAAGAGCCGGGATATCCTTAAGGGAAGGCTATGATGATCCGGAACTGGGGTATGTTATAGATAAAAGGTACCGAAGGCTCGGATATGCCAAAGAAGCGCTGTCTGCCATTATCGGTTACGGCTCTGACGAGCTTGATATGATCAGGTTTATGGCGTTTACGAAAAATTCCAACAGATCATCCGTCAGGCTGCTTGAAAGTCTCGGATTCGAAAGGGCCGGAAGCGATATGATAATGGGCACCGTTCACGACATGTATCTTTTGACCTTACAGCAATAAAATGGTAAAATAGTGAAGTGTTTTGTGCACGTGAATGGAGAAGATAATGGACGAAGAACAGAGAAGATCAGCAGCCAAAGGTGATGGAAAGATTGTTTCATATATAGGGATAGGAATGATGCTTCTGGCATTCATTCTTGCGGTTGTTATAACAGCATCGACAGGTTCCGATTACATGGCACAGAACATTGTCATGACTGTAGCCCTTGCCATAGCCGTAGTGGTGACGATAGCCGGATATCTTACGATAGCCATAATCGTTGCAGCGGTTTCCACAGTTATCTTTGCGGGACTTAAGATCTATTCGCTCATTGCGCTTCAGAAGGCTTTTCCGCCGATATCTTTTTTGTGGATAATACTTCCCGCAGTCTGCGTTGTGGGCATTGCACTTTATATCAGAAGATACAACCCGCTCACGCTTGAAAACGCACTTCTCAAAAAGCAGATCGCCGAACTTGTAATGATCGATCCGATCACGGGCCTTTATAATCTCAGAAGCCTGTTCATGGATATACAGACGCAGATCTCATACGCGGAAAGAAATGACAGTCCGATCTCACTCATGATAATCAGACTGCGCTACCCCGCCGAGATGCGCAAAGTCCTTAAGACTTCCCAGTATGAAAAAGTCATAAAGCAGTTGTCACTTCTTCTTGTCGATACCGTAAGACTTGAGGACAGGGTTTATTCGATCGACGAGAACGGCGGATTCGGAATAATCCTTACCTGTGACAGGGACGGTACGAAGATAGTCGAGAACCGTCTTCGTGAAAAGCTTGCGGATCCCAAGTGGTTTGAGGGAATATCCGACAAGCAGCAGATACGCACCGAAGTCAAGATAGGATATCTTCAGTACGAGAAAGAGAAGTACAACCGTAACGCGAACGAATTCAAAGACGACGTTGAAGAAGAAGTTAACTACGACGTCTGATAAGGAGGTAATAAATGAAGTATTTCATAACCGGCGGTGCCGGATTCATCGGATCCAACATGGCGGACAGACTTTTGTCTGAGCCCGAGAATGAAGTTGTTGTTTACGACAATTTCTCAACAGGCAGACGGGAGTTTCTTGAAGACGCATTAAAGAATGACAGGTTCACTCTTGTTGAAGGAGACACGCTCGATCTTCCCGCGATCACAAAAGCGATGGAGGGATGTGAGTTCGTATTCCATTTTGCTGCAAATGCCGATGTCAGGATGGGATGCGAGCATCCGAGAAAAGATCTTGAGCAGAACACAATAGCAACGTATAACGTGCTTGAAGCAATGAGAGCAAACGGGATAAAGAGGATAGGTTTTTCTTCAACGGGAAGTGTATACGGAGAGGCGGAAGTGATCCCGACCCCCGAGAATGCACCGTTCCCGATCCAGACTTCTCTTTACGGTGCGTCAAAGCTCGCATGCGAAGGACTTCTTGCGGCATATGCCGAAGGATTCGGATTCACGGCTTATATTTTCAGATTCGTTTCGATCCTCGGTGAACGCTATACACACGGTCATGTGTTTGATTTTTGCAAAAAGCTTTCCGACGACCCGACGAAGCTTCACATACTCGGAGACGGACATCAGAAAAAATCATATCTGTACGTTAAGGACTGTATGGAAGCTATTCTCACCGTTGTCAGGAACGCAAAGGAAAAGGTCAACATTTACAATCTTGGGACGGATGAGTATGTTGAGGTTAACGACTCCGTCAGATTCATATGCGGCAAGCTCGGTGTAACTCCGCAGTTTACGTATGAAGGCGGTGAGCGCGGATGGATCGGCGATAATCCGTTCATATATCTTGATACGAAGAAAGTAAGATCACTTGGATGGAAGCCGAAGGCAACCATCGAAGACGGAGTCATCAAAACAGTCGAATACCTGCAGGCAAATCCGTGGGTATTTAAGGCAAGAGACTGATAAACGGATCACAACGTTAGGAGAAACATATGATAATTGCACGCAGTCCCTTAAGAATAACACTCGGAGGAGGCGGAACGGATCTTCCTTCATATTATGAGGAAAGAGAAGGCTTTCTTATTTCAGCTGCCATAGACAAGTATGTCTACATCACGCTTCATGAGACATTTGAAAAAGGATATCTGATCAAGTATTCCAAGTATGAAAAGTGCAGTGAGATAGATGAGATACAGCACCCGATAATACGTGAAGCCCTGAAAATGCTTGAATGGGACAAACCGTGTCTGGAGCTGTGCTCCATGGCGGACATACCCGCGGGAACGGGTCTCGGATCATCAAGTTCGTTCACGACGGCACTTCTTCGTGCACTTCATACGATGCAGGGTAACATCGTTTCGACAAGGACACTTGCGGAAGAGGCTTGTGAGATTGAGATGAACAGACTGAAAGAGCCGATCGGAAAGCAGGACCAGTATATCGCAAGCTACGGCGGTATCACATGTATGAACTTCCACAAGGACGGTTACGTATGGGTAGATCCGCTGAGAATGTCCGATGAGACTCTCTATAATCTTGAAGACAATCTGATACTTTTCTTCACGGGATTTTCGCGTTCTGCAGGTAACATATTGAAAGAGCAGAATGACAAGAGTAAAGAGCATAACGAGGATATGCTGAAGAATCTTGATTTTGTAAAGGACCTCGGATACCAGAGCAAGAAAGCTCTTGAAAAGGGAGACCTTGATACGTTCGCTGATATCATGAATGTTCACTGGGAATACAAGAAGAAGAGAAGCGGCGGAATGAGTAATCCGCAGATCGATGAATGGTACAGCCTTGCGCTTGAAAACGGTGCACAGGGCGGCAAGATGATCGGTGCCGGCGGCGGCGGATTCCTGATGTTCTATGCAAAGGACAAGGTACGGCTTCGTAATGCCATGAAAGATACAGGCATGAGTGAAGTAAGGTTCAGGTTTGAGAAAGAGGGATCAAGGATCTTATGATGAATCCGGCCGACGTCCAGGTCGTGGTACTTATGGGAGGCCTTGGTACCAGACTTAAAAACTTTACCAAAGAATGTCCCAAGTCACTTGTTGAGGTGAACGGAAAACCTTTCTTTGATCACCAGCTTGAACTTCTGTGTGCCTGGGGTTTTAAGAAGTTTGTATTTCTTGTCGGATACCGTGCGCAGATGGTTGAGGACAGATACGGTGACGGGAGCAGCAGGGGTATATCCATACGATACAGTTATGACGGAGAAAAGCTTCTCGGAACGGGCGGAGCAGTAAGGCGTGCACTCTCGTTTCTCGAGGATGATTTTCTCCTTATTTATGGTGATTCGTTTATGGATATAGATTATGCCGAAACGCTGTACCGTTATGAGAGAGGAAAGAAGGAAGGATACAGGGCGCTGATGAGTGTCCTTTGCAACAATAACCGTTTTGACAAGAGCAATGTAGTCATGGACGGCGGAAGACTGGTGCTTTATGACAAGCACAACCCTGTGCCGGGAATGGATTATATAGACTACGGCGCATGCATGTATGAAAGATCACTGTTTGATGACCGCGCCGAAGATGAGGCATTTGATATCGCAGAGATCCTTCATGATCTGTCGGTCGAGGGAAAGCTTGCGGCACAGATAGTAACGAAACGTTTTTATGAGATAGGCAATCCCGATTCGCTTGCCGAGTTTACTTCGTATGTCAAACACCGTTTTGATGAAGAACATCCCGCTGTTTTTGTTGACCGGGACGGAGTGATAAATGAGATCGTATGGAACGATGACATCGAGCAGCTCGACAGTCCGATGAAGGTGTCGGAATTTAAGTTCCTGCCGGGTGCAGTTGAAGCTCTTAAGAAGATAAAGGAAAAAGGTTATTACGTTTTCATCGTGACCAACCAGCCCGGTGCGGCAAAAGGGAAGACGGATCTTGCTACACTCTATGATATCAACACATATATGATAGGGTGTCTTGCAAAAGAAGGTGTTGAGATAGACGATCTGTTCATGTGTCCGCATTACCCGAAGGAACTGCCGCTTACAAAAGAGAAGTTCCTGATTAAAAAATGTAACTGCAGAAAACCCGAGCCGGGCCTTATTTACAGGGCAATGAGAAAGTACGGGATCGACATGCAAAGGTCGTTCATGATAGGTGATTCGTGTACCGATGTCACTGCAGGTGCGGCGGTCGGACTGTCCACGGTTTTCATCGGAGATCTTAAATGTGATCTGTGCAAAAAGCTTGCCGACCTGTCACCGGATTTCATCGCAAAGGATCTTGCGGATGCCGCAGAAGATCTTCCGGAGGTTTGATGATATCCCGAAAGGGTTTCATATAAAGTCATATTGTTGGGAAACAAGTAATTAGGGAAAAGGAGGAAACAATTATGACTAAAGATTACATCAGACAGTATCTTGAGGAAACTGTCACAATCGCAAACACGGTCTCACAGGAAGAGATCGAAAAGGGAGTGGACATTCTTCGCGAAACGAAGAAGAACGAAGGAAGACTGTTCATACTCGGAGTCGGAGGAAGCGCAGCAAACGCTTCGCATGCGGTCAATGATTTCAGAAAGATCGGAGGTATTGAAACTTATGCACCCACCGATAATGTTTCTGAACTGACGGCAAGAACAAATGACGAAGGCTGGGAAACAACATTTGCGGAATGGCTGAAGACAAGCCGTTTGAACGGGAAGGACTGCATTATGGTGTTCTCTGTCGGTGGAGGAAGCGAAACAACATCACTTAACATCGTCAATGCTCTTAAGCTTGCAAAAGAGCGTGGCGCAAAGATCATATCCATCGTTTCAAGGACCGGAGGTTATTCAAAACAGGTCAGCGATTCATGCGTTCTGATACCTGTTGTTGATGATGCAAGGATCACTCCTCATGCCGAAGGATGGCAGGGAGTTATATGGCATCTAATGGTCAACGCATTAGTTAAATGTTAAGGGGGAAAAAGATATGAAGGCAAGTGATCTTACAATTACAATATACGCTGACGGTGCTGACATCGAAGCGATGAAAGAGGAATACAAAAAGGGGTATGTAAAAGGGTTTACGACCAACCCGACACTGATGAAAAAAGCAGGTGTAAAAGACTATGTTACATTTGCAAAAGAGTGTGTAAAAGAGATACCGGATCTTCCGCTTTCGCTCGAAGTTTTTGCGGATGATTTTGAAGGAATGGAAGAGGAGGCAAGGATAATCTGCGGACTCGGAAAAAATGTTTTCGTCAAGATCCCTATCACGAATTCAAAAGGTGAGTCAAGCATTCCTCTTATAAAAAAACTTTCTGCTGAAGGACTCAGGTTAAATGTTACCGCGATACTTACGATGGAGCAGATCGAAGAGACTGTTGATGCGTTTGCAGACGGAACCGAAAATATCGTTTCGATATTTGCCGGAAGGATAATGGACACCGGAGTTGATGCAGTTCCGATGATGAAAAAAGCAAAAGAGATCGCATCAAAAAAACCGGGAACGTTTACACTGTGGGCAAGCTGCAGAGAGGTTTACAACATCGTTCAGGCACAGGAATCAGGTACTGATATCATTACTGTTACGAACGCTATTCTCGCCAAACTTCCTAACTTTGGAAAGGATCTTAAGCAGCTTTCTCTTGAGACAGTTCAGATGTTTGTTAATGATGGAAAGAGTCTCGGATTTAGTATTCGTGCGTGATTTCTGAATAAATGTGTTGACAAAACCGCATAACTGCGCTATATTTTTTTATGCGCTTAGAAAATTGTCTTAATTTTAAAGCATTTTTGTGATGATAAAGAGAGCTTGAAAGGAGAATCATTATCATGGCTGATGTTAAGAAACCCACAGTAACAGTAAAGAAAGCTGTTGTTACGGAGCCTGAGAAGGCAAAGGAAGCTATCAAGGCAGCAGTTGCAGAGAAGAAGGCAGCAGCTCCCGCAAAGGCAGCAGCTCCCGCTAAGAAAGCACCTGCAAAGAAGGCACCTGCAAAGAAAGCACCTGCTAAGAAAGTAGCAGCTGCAAAGAAGGCAGCAGCACCTGCAAAGAAGGCAGCTCCCGCAAAGAAGGCAGCTCCCGCAAAGAAGGCAGCACCTGCAAAGAAGGCAGCAGCTCCTGCAAAGAAGGCAGCTCCCGCAAAGAAGGCAGCACCTGCTAAGAAGTCACCTGCAAAGAAGACAGCAAAGAAGAAAGTTGTTGTTAAGACAAGTGCAGTATTCTCACTTAGCGATGTTAAGAATGTAACAGCAGATGCACTCTTCAAACAGTATCTCAAGACAGCTAAGGATCGTGCTAAATATGATCTCGGTATCAAGGTTTCAGAGATCAAGAGCATTGATATCTATGTAAATGTTGCTGAGCAGAAGGTTTACAGTGTTATCAACGGAGACGTTAACGATTCCTTTGATATGTACTTCGACTTCTAAGAGGTTTCGGCATATAGAACGATGAACCAAAGGGGACTAGAAATAGTCCCCTTTTTTACTAATTATCACGGAGGTCAGTTCAATGATCAGACTACATAATGAAGGTGTCTTTCTTGTTGACGCAAGGACGGTCATTTCCGAGAAAAGCCCTGAAGCGGCAAGTGTCGGTTGTCCGAAAGATGATGCCGAAAAAAACACTATAGCTTATGGGATTTTGTCAGAACACAATACATCGGACAGTATGGAGAAGCTTAAGATCAAATTCGACAAGCTTACTTCCCATGACATTACTTATGTCGGTATCATCCAGACAGCAAGGGCGTCAGGTCTTGAAAAGTTTCCGATCCCTTATGTTCTGACAAACTGTCATAACAGCCTTTGTGCGGTAGGCGGAACGATCAACGAAGATGACCACATGTTTGGACTGACGTGTGCGAAGAAATTCGGCGGTGTCTATGTGCCTCCTCATCAGGCTGTCATCCATCAGTTTGCACGTGAGATGCTCACGGGCGGAGGAAAGATGATACTCGGTTCCGATTCGCATACAAGGTACGGAGCGCTCGGTACGATGGCGATGGGAGAAGGCGGACCGGAACTTGTCAAACAGCTTCTCGGACGTACTTATGATATAAACCGTCCGGAGGTTGTTGCGGTATACATGACGGGTTCACCCAGACCCGGAGTAGGCCCGCAGGACGTTGCCCTTGCTATAATCGGAGCCGTATTTGAAAAGGGATACGTTAAGAATAAAGTGATGGAATTTGTCGGTCCGGGTGTATCAAACCTGAGTGCTGATTTTCGTATCGGTGTGGATGTAATGACGACGGAAACAACATGCCTGTCATCCATCTGGAAGACCGATGAAAAGATAAAAGAGTTCTATGACATTCACGGAAGAAGTGAAGAATACAAAGAACTGAATCCGAAAGGAACGGCATATTATGACGGCATGATAGAGGTTGAACTTGATAAGATCGATCCGATGATCGCGATGCCTTTCCATCCGAGCAATACATATACTATCGATGAAGTGAATGCAAATCTTGAAGACATTCTCCGCGATGTTGAAAAGAAAGCACTTGTATCACTTGACGGAGCTGTGGACTATAAACTGACCGACAAGATCAGGGACGGAAAGTTCTATGTTGAGCAGGGTATTGTTGCCGGATGTGCTGGCGGCGGATTTGAAAACATATGCGCCGTTGCGGATATACTTGACGGTAAGAATATAGGTGCGGATGAGTTCACACTCAGTGTTTATCCTGCATCAATGCCGATATACATGGAACTGATCAAAAACGGATGTGCGGCAAAGATACTTGAAACGGGAGCAGTACTTAAGACTGCATTCTGCGGACCGTGTTTCGGTGCAGGAGATACACCCGCAAACAATGCATTTTCGATCAGACACTCGACAAGAAATTTCCCGAACCGCGAAGGAAGCAAACTGCAGAGCGGACAGATATCATCAGTTGCTCTCATGGATGCAAGATCGATTGCGGCAACAGCTGCAAACAGGGGATTCCTTACAAGTGCGGCAAAACAGATCGAAGCGGATACACTCAAAAAATACAGGTACTCATTCGACAGTGCCATCTATGCAAACAGAGTGTTTGATTCAAAGGGTGTTGCGGATCCGAAACAGGAGATCCACTTCGGACCGAACATCAAAGACTGGCCTTCGATGGAAGCGCTTACTGATAACCTTCTGTTAAAGGTTGTATCCGAGATTCATGATCCGGTAACGACGACCGATGAACTGATTCCTTCGGGAGAAACTTCTTCATACAGATCCAATCCTCTCGGACTTGCGGAATTTGCGCTTTCGCGTAAAGATCCGATGTACGTTGGACGCGCAAAAGAAGTCAGGTCTGCGGAGGAGTGTCGCGTTAAAGGTTCATCTCCCTGCGAGGCTTTATCTGAGATCAAGCCTGTTATGGAGGCAGTTAAGAAACAGTTCCCCGGCGCCGACAGAACGAACACCGGAATAGGATCAACGATATTTGCGGTCAAGCCCGGCGACGGTTCTGCAAGAGAGCAGGCTGCAAGCTGCCAGAAGGTTCTCGGCGGATGGGCAAACATCGCTAATGAGTATGCGACGAAGAGATACAGAAGCAACCTTATCAACTGGGGCATGCTTCCGTTTATCATCGATGAAGGAGATCTTCCGTTTGCAAATCTTGACTATCTGTTCGTACCGGACATCAGAAAAGCGATCGAGGAGGAAAAGACTGACATAGATGCTTTTGTTGTAAAGGACGGCACGCTTAAGCCTTTCACGCTTCATATGGGAGCACTTACGGATGACGAGAGAACGATAATCCTTAAAGGATGTCTGATAAATTATTATGCAGGATGAGTTTAATAAAGGGAGTAGAGATCGTGAGAAAAATCATAACAGTAGCATTAACGGCTGCGATCATAACATCCTCTTTATGCGGATGTAACAGCGGTGCGGGAGCCGAACAGAAGCCGGCAGAGACAGCGCAGCAGAGCGAAGCGGCAGAGCAGAAAACTGAAGAGACGGGTTCGGCAGAGCAGGGAGAAAAGGAACTGAAGGAGTGCCCTGCTGAAGCAGCAGATGATGTGATATTATCTGCGGGCGAAGGCGTGGCACCGACGATCGATATTTCGGGATGCGATACATTTACACAGATAGTTGATACGAAACTTTCGGACGGAATGGGGTATGCAAACGTTACGATAGGGGAGACGGACGCTCTTCTTGTTTCGAGCGGTACATTTGATGACCTTAACGGAAGTAAGGCAGCGATCGATGCAACAGTCTTTATGTATGATAATGAAAAACCGGTCGAGGTCGGAAAACTTGCCTGCGGCGGGACAGCGTATCCTCTTTCGATAAAGGATAATGCTCTTTATGTCGGAAGCAATCACTGGATGGCAAAGGTTACGATCGATCAGGGAAAGCTTTCCGTAATCGACAAAAACGCGCTTGAGTTTGATAAGGACGGAAATGAGAGCGTTTACCGGATGACGGGTGCGGATCTGTTTGCGGACCTCGAAAATACAAAGGTCATTAATTTTGATCCGGTAGGAGGTAAAGTTTCCTCTCTTCCCAAGTATGAATACTCCGGACCGGAACTGTTTTATACGGTGATCTACAAATATCTCGTCGATGAGCTGGGAAGCCGCTATTCGCAAGGCGATGTTACGATACCGTGTCCGATCATCGTTGCAGAGGATGAAAGCAATAAAGAGGATATAAAGGTCTGGGGTGCATTCTGGGTCTTCAATTATAAGCTGAACGGAGATGTGCTGGAATGTGTTTCCGGAGGATCACATCCGGGATGCCTTCATGTAAAGGATGTTCTTGATGATCCTGAAGGATATGTTGTGACAGAATTCGAGCAGGTCGGAGACGGTTCGGATTTTGATCCTACGGCAAAGAAGATATTCGGAAAATACTATGAAGATTTTATTAAGGCATCATCTGACGAAAAGAAAAGAGAGGAATTAAGAGCGCAGATAATTGCAAATTATGCGTATGATAATGACCTTAAGATAAAGTCGTATCAGGATTACGGATGGGATCCCGTGCCACTTCCGACGGAAATAGTTGACGGGTTTTACGGCTTTGATGACTGATACAGGGTATTAACAAATCAAACGATCTGTCCGATATATATTATGCAATATAATCATGACTTCACGGACGGACACGATACTACGGAACGGATTCATTTATGGATCCGTTCTTTTTTATCCGCTCCGAGAGGTTTAATAATCATATTTATGAAGGAGGGATTGTTTGATTATCAAAGACAGCAGTATAGGAATGGAATCCGCCAGAACTTATACTTCTGTTAGTGCCAAAAGCCATCAGATATCCGGAAACATAATGGCGTTTCCGCAGATTCTTGATGCTGCTTACGGTAACAAAGGGAAACAGGAAGTTTCAAAACCCGAGGGGGAGGAAAACGGTTCTTCGGAGGGTGTGGATTCGCAGGATCCGAAGAATGATTTTGACAGCATCTTCAGCAGAATGCGTGCGTTTGCCACGAGTGATGCCTATGAAGCGAAGCTTGAAAGAGATGCCATGAACCGCATAAGAATGGAGTGCATACAGTTCCTGCTGTATCTTCTGTTCGGTGCAAAAGGAAATTCCGAGGATATCGCCCCGGTAACGGGAGGATCTTCGCATGGCATCCCGGTGGTGGCCGAAGTGAACGAGACCATACAGTATTTTCACTCGGAAACGGAGGAGACAAGCTTTACGACAAACGGAAAGGTTGTGACCTCTGACGGACGCGAGATCGATTTTAATCTGGAACTGTCAATGAGCAGGAGTTTTACCGAGTATTACGAGCAGAATGTATCTTCGCTGCGCGTCTTTACGGATCCGCTCGTGATCAACATCGATTCTCCGATCGCAGATGTATCGGACGTTAAGATACGTTTTGATCTTGACTGTGACGGAAAAGAGGATGAGATCGCAACACTTGGTTCGGGAAGCGGTTATCTTGCACTTGATCTTAATGAGGACGGAGTGATCAATGACGGAAGTGAACTGTTCGGAACTGCTTCCGGGAACGGATTTGCGGATCTGTCAAAGTATGATCTCGACGGCAACGGGTGGATCGATGAGGCCGATGAGATATTTGACCGGCTTGTGATCGCTTACATCAAAGAGGATGGTACGCAGGAACTTGTGAAGCTTAAGGACAAAGATGTCGGAGCGATCTATACGGGAAGTGCTTCGACCGAGTTCTCTCTTAACAATCAGGCTACGAATGAGGAGAAAGCAAGAATAAGGCAGACGGGGATATTTTTGTATGAAAGCGGAATGATGGGGACAGTGCAGCATCTTGATCTTGCACAGTGATACCTGTCATTCATAAAAAAAGAAGGCGGCTTTTGCCGTCTTCTTTAATGTCTGTCAGTCTTCTTCAAGTACCGAGAATTCAAGGTAATCAAAAGGGATCTCTTCGATGAAACTGTCCTGATAAAACCGCACTTTGGAGTATTTCTTAAAATCCGAGATGTTGCTGTCCAGCCAGATCGGACGCTGAATGTCAAAATCATAACTGATCTTTTCTATCGCCCGGAACACTTTGTGAGTCCGCGTATCGTTATCGGTATCCTCGACAACGGTATCGTTCAGCATTCGATTTTCTTTGAATAATCTGGCCCAGAATCTCATGGTCTGATTATATTATAAAATACGATTTTATGGTATAATAATTACAGTGTTACACGGGGGTGTACTTATTTGGAAATAGATTTCAACAACAAAGAGCAGGACATTACATGGGAGGAGATAATCCTTCTTCATAATTCTGCACTTAAAGAGATAGGGACAAAGCTGGAAATACTCAACGATGAGTTCCAGCATATCCATCAGTATAATCCGATCGAGCATATCAAATCGCGTATCAAATCTCCCGAGTCTATCGTCAGGAAGCTCAAGAAAAAGGGATATGAGGTAACGCTTGAGAATATGGTCAAATATGTGAATGATATTGCGGGTATACGCATTATCTGTTCATTTTCGTCGGATATTTACCGTATAGCGGATATGCTCAGAAAGCAGAGTGATATCAAGGTCCTGTCCACAAAGGATTATATTGAGACCCCGAAGCCAAGCGGTTACAAGAGTTATCATATGCTTGTGTCTGTTCCGATCTTTCTGTCGGATTCGGTGGTAGAAACGAAGGTCGAGATACAGATCAGGACGATCGCGATGGATTTCTGGGCAAGCCTTGAGCACAAGATGAACTACAAGTTCGACAGCGATGCGCCGGAAGAGATCAGAAAAGAGCTGTTTGAATGTGCCGTGATGGTGGAACAGCTTGATGACAGGATGCTGATCATAAACGATAAGATACAGAGGGCGAAGAAAGAAGAAGCTATCTGGAAGATTGATTGACTTCCTCATTCTTGTTAATATTTCAAAATAAGAGCGTGATACATGCAGGCATGATCACGCTCTTATTCTTAAACTTTTTATCATTAAAAATGAGGAGTGGCCAGGTGGATGAGAGTCACCTGGCCAATATTATGAAAAAATATATCTGGTTGTTTGGAGAATGCACTCCAATGGAGATGATGTAAATATACCACCGATGTATGAACAAATTATGAACAAACTATGAATATATAGTAAATGTTTCCAAAGGAAGTAAAAATCAGGAGCGTTTTATTGTATATTATGCACAATGCTCTTTTTGCTATATTGAAGCATATATATTGTGTTTTAACATAATAAATGATAGAATATTGACGATATATGGTATTTTACTGATCGGGAGGTAAATATGGACGGTTTCAGAGAAAGATTAGGCGGAAGATTTGATCGTTCCGGAATGAGGGGAAGCGGCTATGATCGCATGAATCAGGAGGAGAGATACGAAGGCGACAGATACGAGAGAAGTCCGAGAAGGGGCGGCGGTGACGGTATCTCCCAGGAAGCGATAAATGAAGCGGTAACCGAAGCTGTTAACAAATCAAACAGGGAACAGCTCGATGTCATAGCAGACTTCTTTGATGAAGCAAAGGCTGACAGGATGGAGTCCGAGAGAGCGATAATCGATGCGCTTTCGCACAGCATGAACGAAGTGTCGGCAAATGCAAGAGCAGCAGCACCTGCGCCTGCTCCCGCACCTGTAGCACCCCCTACACCGATCGCGGTAGTAGATGAGCAGAATGCAGAGACTCTTTCGAGGATCGAGCGTATTGCCGGACAGAATGCCGAAGCACTCAATGAGAGTAATGAAATGCTTGAGAGAAATGTTGATTCTCTCAGGTCTAATTCGGAAATATTAAATGAGATCAAAAGCTCAATTGGCGGACTTGTTTCTTCGACCGAGGAAATGAAACGTGAGATCGGCGCAAATGCAGCAGCCCCTTCACCCCTTCAGGAACTTACAGTTGATTTTACGGGCGAGAAGAATGAAATACTCGGCGCCGTAGGTGATAACAGAGCTATCCTGAACATGATCAGGCAGGATGTTCTGAACGGATTTGCCAGAAGCCAGAGCGAGGAAGAGGATCCCGAAGATAAGGTGACCCCGCTTTCGGCTGATGATGCGAGCAGATATTACAAGGAACTTGAGGATCATGTTCATAAAGAGTGCGTTAAGTGCTACAGGAATGTTCAGTCGGCGCTGACCGAAGCTAATGCCGAGGCAAACACGGGACTTGAAAAGTCGATCGCCGGAACGAGGATAATGGTCCTTGTATCCCTGATACTTAACGGACTGATGTTCGTACTCCTGCTTGTTTATATTTTAAATGATATCTTCAATCTTCTGCCGTTCTGATCTGAATTGACATGAGTTTTTTTACCAAATACGTAAACATTGTCAAATATTCACATTACTTAGCAATGCTGGGCACAGCATTGCTAATTTTTGTGTGTGCACCGGGTCTTCAGAAGCTTGAAGACAAGAGCAGCAACAAGGTCAGCGTATTTGTTAACGGAACGCAGGTGGGAACAGTAAAGGACGCCTCAGAGGTAAGCGGGATGATCCTTGAGGCGAGACGACGTATTGCGTCCGAGAGCAGTAATCTTGTGCTTGTTGATTCCGAAGTTGTTCTTTCCGGATCTACGGATGTGGTCGGCCAGGTGGACGAGAGGGAAACTATCGTCAACAACATCTACAATGTTATGCACGATAACGTCATGAAGACCAAGCAGCCCGCTTTTGAGGTAAAGATCAATGAATTCACGGTAAACCTAAAGAGCATAGACGATGTTATAGCACTTCTGAACGCTTCAAAAGAGGAATACGATCCCGATTCGGAGTGGAAGGTGTGGCTCGTTACGGATAATACCCGTGAGCTTAATGTTTTAACGACCAAGATAGAAAAGGTTTCCGACCAGAAGGAGCCGGTAATAGACAAACCGATAGTATTCCCGAAGGGCGGAGCACTCCTCAGGATGGAGGAGATATATGATGCCGCTTTTTCACAGAAGCCGGATAACGCGTTTGAGTTTGGAGTCAGGAGCATTGATTTTGATGAAAACGTGGAGGTCGTACAGGCATACGTTGACGGTGATAAGATAAGCACCCTCGAGGATGCGATAGAGGCCGTTACGAAGACAAGCCAGAAGAGCAAGAAATATGAGGTCGTAGCGGGAGATACGCTCGGAGGGATAGCCCAGAAGAACGATATGTCGATAGATGAGATAATAAAGCTCAATTCCGCGAGCATTCCGAATGAAAAAGCGATGCTCCGTGTAGGAGACGAGATAACAATAGCTTCTCCCGAACCCGAGCTTTCCGTTGTAAGGACAGAGAGAAGATACTATGAGGAAAACTATGACGCCGAAGTCATTTACATCGATAACGATGAATGGTATACGAACCATACCGAGGTACGCCAGCAGCCCGTGACGGGATACCGTAAGGTTGTTGCGGATGTTACATACAGAAACGCGGAGCTTGTTAAAACGGACATACTTAATGAAGACATCACGGTTCAGGCTGTGGCAAAGATAGTAGAGCGCGGTACAAAGATCCCGCCCACATATGTATATCCCGTATGGGGAAGGATATCATCCGGATTCGGACGAAGAAAGGCACCGAAGAAGGGCGCGAGCACATATCATAAGGGAGTTGATTTTGCGGTTCCGATTGGGACCGCGGTCATGGCGTCGTGCGGTGGAACGGTCACTAGGGCCGGATGGGGAAGCGGATACGGATACTGCGTATATATCCAGCATCCTGACGGAAGGAGCACGAGATACGGCCATCTGAGCAAGGTTCTCGTTAAGGCGGGACAGACTGTATCACAGGGCCAGAAGATCGCGCTTAGCGGTAATACCGGCGTTTCCACGGGGCCGCATCTGCATTTTGAGATCCTTATAGGCGGTGGTCAAGTAAATCCGCTCAAATATTTGCAATGATAATTGGTTAATTTGTTACATTCACCAAAAAAATGCTTTGATATTGCAAGCCATTTTTTCGGGTATTATAATTATTCTGTTTGATAATTCAGAGGTGTGACAAGTGGAGCAGTACATAATAAAGGGTGGCAATCCTTTAGTGGGAGAAGTTGAGATCGGCGGTGCCAAGAATGCGGCTTTGGGCATTCTTGCTGCTTCGGTCATGACGAGCGAACCCGTTATAATTGAAAATCTGCCTGACGTCAGAGATACAGCCGTGCTTATCCAGGCAATGGAAAGCGTAGGAACGATAGTTGAGCGCATTGACAGGCATACGGTCAGGATCAATGCCGCAGGTATCAACGGTTACACGATCGATGACGGATATATCAAGAAGATCAGGGCTTCATACTATATGCTCGGAGCACTGCTCGGCCGTTTTAATAAGGCGGAAGTGGCGCTTCCCGGCGGATGCAATATCGGAAGCAGGCCCATCGACCAGCACCTGAAGGGATTCAGAGCTCTCGGAGCAAAGGTCGAAGTATCAAGAGGTATGATAGGTGCGTCGGCCGATAACCTTACGGGCAGCCATATCTATATGGACGTCGTAACGGTAGGTGCGACTATAAACGTAATGCTCGCGGCAACGCTTGCATCGGGCAAGACGATAATAGAGAATGCAGCAAAGGAACCCCATGTCGTTGATGTGGCCAACTTCCTCAACAGTATGGGCGCCAACATAAAGGGTGCGGGTACTGACGTCATCAGGATCAAAGGTGTTGAGAAGCTACACGGCACTACGTATTCGATCATCCCTGACCAGATCGAAGCCGGAACATTCATGTTCGCGGCGGCGATAACAAAAGGGGATATAATGATCAAGAACGTGATCCCCAAGCATCTTGAGTCGATAAGTGCAAAGCTTATCGAGATAGGATGTCAGATAGAGGAGTTTGATGACTGCCTGAGAGTTGTGGCAACGAAGAGACTCTCAAACACGCAGGTCAAGACGCTGCCTTATCCCGGTTTTCCGACCGATATGCAGCCTCAGATAGCAACAACACTTGCTCTGTCCGAAGGAACGAGTATAGTTACGGAGAGCATTTTTGAGAACAGGTTCAAATATGTCGGTGAGCTCCAGAGAATGGGCGCCAATATCAAGGTAGAAGGTAATACCGCTATAATCGAAGGCGTTGATTCGTTCTCGGGTGCCGGTATTTCGGCCCCGGACCTTCGTGCGGGAGCAGCCCTTGTTCTTGCAGCTCTTGTTGCCGACGGAATATCCACGATAGACGATATCAAGTATATCGAAAGAGGATATGAAGACTTCCCCGAGAAGCTCTCGGCACTCGGTGCTGTCATGGAGAAGGTCGAGACAGACAGAGACATACAGAAATTCAAGTTAAAGGTCGGTTGATCCGATCTTTTCTTATTTGACATATCATATGCTCATTCTTTATAATTATTCTGGATTTGTATGTTAATTAAGGAGATTCTCTGTGAAAAGAGTACGGATCACGGAACTTCGGCCGGGCATGAAAACGGCGGAGGATGTATTTTCATATAACAATCAGATGATAGTGCCCAAGGGCTCTGTCCTTGATGATAAGATGATAACCCGTCTTGAATTCTATTCGGTTCTTGCCGTCCGTATCGTGGATGAGGAGGACGGATCCGAATCCGAACAGGCTCCCGAGCCTCTCAGTGATGGTGAGATAAGCGATAATTCATCATATTCCCAGAAGATCAAGAACAGTAAACAGTTCAAGAAGTTTGAGGAATCGTTCCTTGAGAATACCGAGTCCTTCAAGGAAAATCTTAAAAACATAGCTGAAGGCGGCGCCGAGATAGACAGCCGTGCGATGATCGACAGTATCACGAGTCTCATCGAAGGAGATATGACGGGCATCAGCGTGTTTGATATGCTGCATAACATGCGTCAGTATGATGATTTTACATATATGCATTCGATGAACGTGTCGCTCATATGTAACGTTTTCGGTAAATGGCTTGGTATGAGTACCGCGGATATCGATATCATAACGCTCGGAGGACTGTTGCATGATATCGGAAAGCTGAAGATACCGGACAATATAATCAGGAAGCCGGATAAGCTCTCGCCGGCCGAATACAACATAATCAAGACACATTCGCTTCAGGGATACAATATCCTCAAGGATAAGAACATAGATGATAATGTTAAGCAGTGCGCCCTGATGCATCATGAGCGTTGCGACGGATCGGGATATCCGCTCGGACTGATGGGCGATAAGATCAATATGTATGCCAAGATAGTTGCGATCGCCGATGTTTACGATGCGATGACGGCAGCGAGGATATACCGCGGACCGCTGTGTCCGTTCAAGGTGATCAGCATATTCGAATCAGAGGGACTGCAGAAATATGACGGACACTATATTCTCACGTTCCTTGAGCATGTAGCGACAACATACATGAATAACAGAGTCAGGCTTAACAACGGTATGGAAGGTGATGTCATTTTCATGAACAGAAACCAGTATTCCAGACCGATGATCCAATGCTCCGACAAGTTTGTCGATCTTTCAAGGGAGCCGGATCTCTATATTGAGACGTTTGTTTGATGAACAATGAGTTTTATGAAGACGAAGTATCAGAGGGATTTTATGTTCCGTCCATGATCAAAAAGGCATGGGGAGCGCAGCTGGATGTCCTTAATGAAACGGACAGGATCTGCAGGAGGCATAATATCCCTTATTTTGCGGACTGGGGCTCACTTTTGGCTGCCATCCGCCATAACGGTTACATCCCGTGGGATGATGACCTGGATATTTCAATGCGCCGAAGGGATTATGAGCGATTTTTGCGCCATGCGGAAGATGAACTTCCCGAAGGCTTCAAGGTAATGCATTTCAAAAATCATCCGCAGCATCATTTCTTTGTTGCCAGGATAGTCGGCAAACCCAGGATATGTTTTGAGGAAGAACACCTTACACGTTTTCACGGCTTTCCGTACATAGCCGGGATCGATCTTTTTGTGCTCGATAACGTGTATCGTGACCGCAAAAAAGAGAAGCTCAGATCAAAGAGAGCGGAGTATGTGCTCGCGGTTGCAGACAATATCGCGGACGGTAAAACGAATGCGAAAGAGACAGAAGAGTTGTTGAAACAGTGTGAACAGTATACGGGAAAGAAGATAAACAGAAAGCTTTCGGGCGAGGAGCTTCGTATATTCATGTACGGTCTTGTTGAGGAAATCTTTGCTTCCGTTCCCGATGAGGAATCTGATGAACTTGTACAGATGATGCCTTTCGGGATGTATGAAAGAAAACTGTACATTCCGAAAGAGTATTACAGTGATACCGTCAGGCTGCCGTATATGAACACAACGATCCAGGTCCCCATATGTTATGATGCCGTGATGCGTCGCAAGTTCGGAAATTACATGAAGATCCAGAGAAAATGGGACGGTCATGAATATCCTTTCTTCTACGGCCAGCATGAACAGCTGATAAAGACTCTTGATTTTGAGTATCCCGCATATAAAGCTTCGGCAGGTGATATTACCGCAAAACCGGTAAGATCTGACGGAGTCAGGGATGTGGCAGAAGAATATGCAAAGCGGATAAGATCATATGCGGAGGATGCACAGCTTCTGCAGCAGACGTCAATAGAGTTCGGGACGCTGATAGAGTCGGCATACGGAGAAGGATACAGGACAGTAACGATACTTGAGCAGCTGTGTGAGGCAGCCTATCAGTACAGTATCAAAGAGGGCACGAAAGAAGAGATCGAAGCGGTCATAGATGCTCTTGAAGAGAGCATATCAGAGGATATTCTGTCAAGACATGATATCGTGTTCATGCCTTTTGCCGCAAAACACTGGCAATATATGGAAAAACTGTACAGATACTATGAATCTGACGACAGGTATAATGTTTCCGTAATGCCCGTTCCGTATTATTACAAAGGCTGGGACGGAGCGTTTACGGAAGAAGTATTTGATAGGGATGCGTACCCTTCGGATCTTCCGTTCATCGACTGTACCAAAGTAAATCTTGAGGCGATGCATCCGGAAAAGATCATAATACAGAATCCGTTTGATGAGTGGAATCCGGTTATGAGTGTTCCGCCCGAAATGTTTTCACCGGCCCTGAGAAAGTATACCGACGAGCTTGTTTACATCCCGTTTTTTGTGACGGATGATCTTACGAAAGAGAACGGACCGGAGTATGTCAACATGGATCATTACGTCTGTGTTCCCGGAGTGATCAATTCCGACAGGATAATACTTCCGACTGAAACATTAAAGAACACATATATGGATAAGATTACCGGATTTGTTAATACGACGGACCGGGAAGTGCTGAAGGCTCTTGATGAGAAGATCGAAGTGGCACCGCAGTTTGTATTTAACCCCAAAAAAGAGGACTGTGAGTATGTCTGTGATAAAGGCGGCAGAAAGACTCTTGTGTATTTTACCACTGTAAGTTTTCTGGCAGAGAGGGGCAGCAAGGGGATCGAAAAGATCAACTCCGTCATTGATATTCTCATGCAGAACAAAGATAAGATGGATGTTATCTGGGTATTTCAGTGTATAAAGGACAATATAGAAAAGATCGATAATGGCGTGGCGGATGATTTTCGAAAGGCTGTTAAGCGTTTTGAAAATGCAAAGATCGGCCGACGCATGGACGATATCCCCAAGGCGGAACACAAACGCATCGCAAAGATGTGCGATGCGTATTACGGAGATCCGTCGGCTCTTGCCCTGGAGTTTTATTATGAGCACAAACCGGTGATGATAATCGGTTAGTCTTCGAAAGATTCTTTAAAGAGAAGGACAGACACAGTCCTGTTCTTTTTCCTCTGAGCTTATTTTCTTCCGATCATACAAATAGAAGATCACAGATGCCGTGACCATTAACACGGCTATCCATTGCGAAGTCGAGAGGCCGAAGTAAAGGCCTCTGTCCGTATCTCCCCTGAACCTTTCCAGAAAGAATCTGCATATGCCATACAGGAACACATACAGTTCAAGAGAATATCTGAATGAAACCGTAAGCTGTAATATCAGTATTATCGCCGATATGATAAAAAGGCATACGGATTCGGCCGGTTGACTCGGAAACAGGCTGATACCGGACGGTGCAAACGAATCTTCGGGAAAGGTTACCGCAAAGCGCCCGTCATAAGGCACTCCGTAACAGCATCCTGCCATAAAACAGCCTATCCTTCCGAAAGCGTGTGCAAACGGGAGAAGAAACGTATACTCCCTGAAATATCTCATGGCGTCGATCTTATGAAAATGTGCGGCTGCAAATACGGCAATGATCGCAAGTATCAGGCCGCCATAGAATACGAAACCGCCACGCATCACGCCGGAGAAGTATTCTTTTTCGAATATCCTTGACCAGTCGATCTTTTGTATATTCACAAGAAGAAACAAAAGTTTTGCGCCGAGAAAAGCGCCGCCAAGACCGTATGCTTCAAGAAGGATCAGATCAAGCCAGTCTTCACCTCGTTTCCTGATCATCAGGGCAGCTATCACATTAGCCAGTACAGCGCCAAAAGTGATCGACAGTCCGTATCCGGGAAGAGAAAGACTTCCAAAATGAATGAAAGGATGCATAATGAGTTGACACCTGTAAAAGAAAAAAACCCCTGCAAATGCAGGGGTTTAAATTGTTGTTAATTAAATGCACCGGCTGCGCTGGCGCAAGCTATACATGCAATATAAAGGATAGAACTGAGAACAAGTGCGATGATCGAGATCACAAGACCGGCAGTTGCACAAGACATACCCTTTTTCTTACCAATAGCGCCAAGAATGATACCTGGGATTGAAAGGATGATGCCGATCCAGTCAACTACAGGAATTAAACCGAAAACCAACGCAATAATACCAAGAACTAATGAAGCTACACCCATTTTTAATCCTCCTCATAATGGTAGTTAGTTGTGACACATCATAAAATATTTTCGCATCTAGGGTATTCTTTGTCAAGAAAACACCGAAACAGAATGGGTCTTGATCATTAATGTGCCGCAATACCGACACATGCCACACATGCAACGGTAATGACGATCCCCCAGTAAACCGTAAAGACAATACCAACAATGAGACCTACCATTGAAAGGATGCTTCCGGTCTTAACCTGGCCTGTCGTAAATCCGTTGTAATCAACATATGCTGCAGCTCTCTTTCTTCCGAGGACACCGAGAACGATCCCGGGGATACCGAGCCATGAAAGTGCTGCCGATAAGATACCGAATGTCAGACAGCTTGATGGTGTGATGTTCATTGAACACTCCTTTCTGCGTTTTCACGCATACAATTGTTTTATAAAATCAACTACCGTGCAGTCATATTCTTCACGGCTGTTATAGCGGATCCGTGAATGCGCTCCCCTGTCAAAGAAGTGCATTTTTTTAACGGGGCTTATACATTTATTATATAATGATTCTGCCTTTTCGGGCAAAGAAAATGTATCTTCGCGGCTGTGAAGGAAAAGAATGGGACGCGTCATCAGGCCGATGCGCTTTACGGGGCCGTCCGATATCGGGCGGGCACCTGTTTTCATCCAAATTCTCATCATGATCTCGTATGCGACCGGGAATACAGGGTGATGATCTTCGTGCATGTGACATACGAAGGAATCAAAAAAAGTCGTATACATTCCGTCCGCAACCATCGCCGACATATAGTCGGGGCATGTACTGTCGGTAAGCGCAAACAGTGCCGCTGACGCTCCTATGCATATCCCGTGAAGCATAACGGTCTCTATACCGAAGTCATCGTGAAGCATCCTGCCCCATGCGAGTAAGTCCCTGTATTCGGAAAAACCGAGAGTGGGGTAAGTCCCTTCGGAATGCCCGTGTGCACGGTTGTCTATCGTAAGGATATTGAAGCCGGCTTCTTTGTAGGGCGGGGCAAAAAAGCATGAATAATAACAGGATTCCGTTCTGCCGGGGATGATGATAACGGCTCTTTTGTAACCCAGATCGTAATATTCTCCGCACAGCTTCAGAGCGTCGCTCGTAACGGAAACATCTTTACGATATGATGCGTGCTCATCTCTCCACGAAAGTGCCTGTCTGTACATACCGCTGTATTCCACATCATCGGGGAAGCTGCACGTTCTGTCCCATTTATCGCGTGTTTCGCGCATCAGAAGAAACCGGAATATCTTACCCGACAGATTCCAGGTGTATATGACCCCGCCTGCGGTTGCCGCTATGAGAATAAATACTGTCAGCCATATTGCTGTGTGCATCATTATCTCCGATCTATGTAAGGCCTATCAGCCAGCCGTAAAGCTGCTGTCCGCCATTCTCACACGTTACTTCAAGAAGAGGCCATTTTTCATTTATGGCTTCGATCAGTTCCTCTTCGGAAAGATCAGTTTCGTTTCCTTTAAACAGGATACAGCTTTCCTTTTCGTTCATGTCGGGCAGGCAGTCAAAAGCAGCAATGATGGCAGATACGGCATTATCCCCTTTTGCAATGACCTCATCCCTGATAACAACTATGTTGTCACCACAGCTGCACATAATACCCTGTCCCGAACAGTCTCTTGTCGCCACGGTCTGTCCCATTGTAAGGACGTCTTTGATACCCGATTTCATTTGCCTGAGACGGTACTCGGTATCGGTACTGTCGGCAACATCCATGGCAAGGGCGAAGTATCCCTCGACCATGCTCCGGCTGTACAGGATCTCTATACGTGCACTCCCGTTAAAGAGCTTTGCAGCCTGCTCTGCTGCAAGGATCGCATTGGCATTATCCGGAAGAACGGCTATTGTCTGCGAACCGCATTTTTTAAACGCTTCGAGAAAATCCTCCGCGGAGGGATTCATAGTCGTTCCGCCTTCTATCAGGACGGCACATCCGAGATTTTCGAAGCACTGTCTCATTCCCGCACCGTTCACGACAGCTACGGTTGACAGCAGCTGCTGGGATTTTGTGAGCGACACAGCCTGAGCATGTTCGTTATGCTGAAGCTGCATGTTCTCAAGTTTGAAATTGATGAACTCTCCGAACTCCTGCGAGAGTGAAATGACCTTGGCCGGTTTTTTTGTATGGATATGGACTTTGATCTTCATCCCTTCCTGAATGACTACAAGAGAATTACCGTAGATCCTGAGGTCATCAATATAAGAGGGAAGGTGGAAACGCTGATTGTACGATCCCGTTGCCATAAGCTGCAGGACATATTCCATACAGTAACCGTCTTCGAAAACGCTGTTCTCATCAAAGACTGCGGTCATAGGATTGACCGTCGCCAAGGATCGTTCATAACGGGCAGTATCCTGTGAGATAACATCTCCGTACAGATATTTGAGCATTCCTTCGCATATCAGTATATAGCCGAGAGCACCGCTGTCGATGACACCGGATTCCTTGAGAACATCGAGCATCTCGGGAGTATAAGCAAGAGTTTTTCTCATTTCGGCAATGTACATCGAAAGAAGCGTGTCGATACCCGTGTTATGTCTTATCTGTGAGCGGATATGTTCTATACCTTCTCTTGCAACGGTCAGTATAGTTCCCTCAACAGGTGTGACGACGGCTTCGTAGGCGACACGGTATGCCCTTATCAGACAGTTTCTCATTTCGCCGGGACCGATGATGGGATGCCTTGAAAGCTCCAGCCACATGCCGCGGAAGAGCTGTGAAAGTATGACTCCGGAATTACCTCTTGCACCGAGGAGCATTCCTTCACTCAGTTCTTTGAGGAAGTGACATGCTTCCTTGTGGCTTTTCGAGGAATTCAGTCCGTTGGCAAGGGTTAAGCACATGTTAGTCCCTGTATCCCCGTCGGCGACAGGGAACACGTTCAGACGGTTGACTTCCGTTTCGGATGCCTCAAGATTGGCAAGTCCGTTACGGATCATTTTTTCAAGTTGTATACCGTTAATCCTTCTGGTACTCATTGTGCCTGTTTTGAAACCTCATGTTCTTTCTTTCCGATACTTGTAACGGTTTCGGGAAGTATGTGACTGAGCATATATGATACAAATGTTCCGGCCGCGCATATCAGAGTGAGATAGCGGATAGCTCCGGATCCGGAACTCTGTGAGCCTTTAAGCGCGGTAAGGACAACACCGCTTCCGATTCCCGTCGCAACACCTGCGAACAGTCCCTGTACGGCGAAATACATTGCTGAGTTGGAAACGCCGGTTTTTTCCTCTTCATCGGATGCCAGCTGGGAGGGTATCGAGTAGGCGACCGCAAAGAGTGATCCGATCGCAAACGAACTGATGATACCTGCAACCGCAGACAGAACCGTCTTTAACGTTCCCTGGTCGAGAAGCGCTACAAGGAAAAGACTGAGCATGCCGGCGGTATATGTCAGCACCGAATAACGGAATGCAAATCCGAACCCGCGTTTTCTCAGAAAATGATTATACAGCATCAGCGTGAACGGAACGGGTGCGAACGAACACATCATGACGATTATCATGCTCATACCTACAAACGAGAAATATTCGTTGATACCGCTCAGGAACAGCTGCACGCTGAATGTCATGATCGAATAAACAAACATCCAGACAATGAAAGACCTGTTACGGAATGTATATTTCAGGGAAGATGCCAGATTGACTATATGCGAATCGGAAGTGTTCCCTGCGTGACCGTCAACGGATGAAGGCTCTTTGATCATGAAGATCGGTATCAGCATCGTGAGCGATAACGGAAGTATCATAAGTGAAACGGGCCTTATGTTCGTTCCGTTGAGCATCATCCTGACACCTACATAACCGAGTATAAAATATGCGATATCATAGATCGATTTGGCATTAGACATAAGAGTCCGGTCTTCCTGTGTGTCAACGATCTCGGTAAACGTCGCATAGTATGTTACCATCGTGAGCGTATATGAACAGTAGAAAACGCATAGTATCACGCCGTAGTAAACGGTATTCAGAACACCTGCACCAAGAGGATCCGGAATAACGAGGAACAGAAGAAATGCGATGATCATAGGGATCATTCCGAACAGTATGGAAGGCCGGCGTCTTCCGAACCGTGATCTTAACGAATCGGTAAAAGCAGCCATCGGAACGTCGATCACCCCGTCAAGGATCTTCGCGACAAGCGCAAAGACAGCCCATACTCCGGGTATGATCAGATCGCGACCGACATATGTCTGAAAAGGTATTGCCTCTTCTCCGAATCCGCCCACGAGAAGGGCGCTGCACAGATATGAATTCATCATCAGGTTAAGCATGTTAACACCAAGACCCGATGCCGCGTAGATTATTATCTGCGATCTTTTTGTAAGCTTTTTCATGAATTGACCTCCGCGACAGCCTTTTCAAATATACCGCGCTCGACCGACAGATCGGATGAAATCGGCTTTCCGACATAGTAGGCCGCCATGAGCCCGGGCCCGACATTAACTCCGCAAAGAGGATGAACGTCGTGTATCACAACCTCCTTCGGAGAAAATCGCTGCTCTATCATTTTTTTATATTCCTCTGCCTGCGGCAGTCTGTTTGTCTGGGCTATGTATATGGTCTGCTCTTCGGGATTTTCTATCGTTTCCTCGATATAGCGCATCAGAACGGAATAGGTTGTTTTGGTCCCTTTGACTTTTCCGAGAACGGTCGTAAGACCGTTGTAATCAAATTCCCCTATCGGCTTGACACCGGCCAGCATACCGAGAAAAGCTTTCGGGTGCGTGATACGTCCTTTCTTTGCTACAAATGACAGATCATCAAGCCATCCCGCCTGATGATAACGGTTTTTATTCTCGTTAAGATATGTCTCGACAGAGAGCAGATCCTTTCCGTCGTTTCGAAGCTGTGCTGCATGTATCGTCATGAGACCGTGTCCCGGACCGAAACGGAGCGAATCAACAACACAGATCTTCCTGCCGGGGTATTTTTCCATCACCTGTTTTGCCGCAGTGGTCGCGAATCCGAATGCTCCGCTTATACCACTTGAAATGGTCAGAAGAAGAAGATCCTTACCGTTCTTTAATACTTCCTCAAATGCGCGCGAGAATTCCTCGACGTTTGCCGGGCTGGTACTGAATTCGTTGGGATGCTTTTTCAGATCCGTATAAAACTGTTCACGTGTAAAGAGATCCCACGTGGGATAGGACAGGTGCTCTGTCTTGTCAGGCAGTCTGATGTGACCGGGAATAAGTTGTATGTCGTATTTCTTAAGCAGTTCCTCGGTCAGATCGCATGATGCATCTGCCATGATCACAAATGATTTCATAATAATCTCCTTCTATGATTTATAAATGATCTTCAAGATAATCGATAACATCTTTCATAGTCGAAAAATCACTCATTCCGACGTCCTCGAATTCCATGCCGAAAGTCTCTTCTATAACTATCATCAGATAGAGCATTCCGACGGAATTGAGAGAAAGATCCGTTCGAAGGTCTGAAGATTCACTGCACTTTTTTATCAGTTCAGCGTTGCCGTTATCAGCCCCCATAAGGATCTTTTTCAGTTTTTCCAGTATTTCTTCTCTGCTCATTTTTTGTATCTCACTATCTTCATGCTCGGTGATCTTTCAAAGTCCTGATCGCGGATCACGATCTTATTGACCTGACAGAATCCGGGGAGTGAACGATTGACCTTCTCGAGCTCGTCCATCATATATGCTTTTGTATCGGAAAGCTCTTTTTTTGCAAGAACTGTTGCACGCGGAACTATCTCTAAGCTGAGTATCGCATTTTGGCTTTCGTTCTTATCTTCAAACACCTGTGAGTCCTGTACAAAATCAAGCGCGTTGAAATGTGCTTCCACCTCGGCGGGAGATATATTCTCACCGCTCGGAAGAACGATGATCTCCTTGATCCTGCCGGTGATATACAGATATCCGTTTTCATCAACGCGGGCAAGATCCCCGGTTCTGAACCATCCGTCAGAAAAGCTTTCCTCATCCGGCGCTCCGATGTATCCGTCAAGCATGTTTCTTCCTTTAAGCCAGAGTTCGCCGTTTTCAATACGGTATTCCTGGTTGGGGAACATCAGGCCGACAGAATCGCTGTGATCTATGCTGTCGGGATTTCCGGACACAAGGTTTGCGGATTCAGTAAGGCCGTATCCGGGATGAAGGGTGATACCTTTTTTGTGGTATTCCTCGACAAGATAAGGAGCTACGGGAGCGGCACCGCATATTATGGAACGAAGATCGTCGCCGAGCATGTTGCGCTTAAACTTTGCGGAAAGATTGAGAGCGATCTCGGCAAGAGCCGGGACCATAACAAGTATGGTCGGACGAAACGCAGCACAGTCTTTGAACATATCTTTATTGTCCCGGCATATACACATATTGCTGCCGGTGTACAGCGAAGTCATGAGATTCCGGATCAGGCCGAACACGTGACTGAGAGGAAGGATCAGAAGATATCTCTGTTCAAAGACATTTTCATATCCGTAACAGCCGTTGACCGTTCCCTGCATGACAGCGGCATTTGACAGAAGTACACCTTTGCTCTTTCCGGTCGTTCCTCCGGTGAACATGATCACACACGGATCGGATCCCGAGACCGTTGCCGGCGGGATATGATTTTCCGGAAGGTCATCTGAAGATACAATCGGGACAGAGACCCTGGAAGCTTTCTCCTTAAGAGCAGGTGAACATACGAGTGATTTTACACCGAACTGCATGCAGCATCCGAACACGGCTTCCTCCGGAAGCATCGCGGGAAGTATTACCGCGGTAAGGCCGAGCGTTGTAACGGCAAGATATGCATGCACGAATGAAACACTGTTTTCGATCAGCAGGGCAACCCTGTCGCCTTTATCAAGTCCGGAGAAATGTGATCGGAACCTTGCGACCTCTTCTTCAAGTTGTTTGTATGAATATTCGCATCCGTTATCCGTGATCGCGATATTATCCGAGTATTCATCCTGACATCTTTTCCACATTTCGGAAACACTGTTCATATCGATTATACGGCGGAATGTTTCTTCGCTTGTGTATTTACGCCATATTTCAGATGATCCGGTTTTCATTTTATCTCCTCCGCAATTTTCTGAAGTTCTTCTTCTTTTGTCCGAAGCAGGCGTGAGCATTCCTCGATCGCCGGGATCCCTCCGCTGCAGTTTTCTTTGACGTCGAATTTCTCACCGATAACAAGGACAAGACGTTCCAGTTTGTTACGGCGAGGTCTGATATAGACGGGAACGATCGGACTGTTTCCCTTAAGTGCCATGAGGACAGCTCCCGATTTAAATGTATCGAGTGTTTCGGGGGATACATTTATGTGTCCTTCAGGGAACATCGCAACAACCTTACCGTTTTTCAGGCATCCTGTCACTTCCCGTATCGTTTCCATTTCGATCCTGTCGCGGTCGACGGGTATACAGTGGACAGCCTTAAACACCCATCTGAACCTGCCATCAAAAAAGTGCTTCAGGCATACGAAGTGCATCCGTCTGTACCAGAGTGAATACTGAAGATACACCGGGTCAAAAAAACCGAAATGGTTTGCGACAACAAGCGCGCCGCCGCGAACCCGTTTTTTTGCTTTATCGTTTTCATATACGAGCTTTGGGCGAAACGCGATCAGTCCGGGAATGGCGGCTGTCGCTTTTGCAATATCAAAAAACAGATAACTCATTATATTCCTTTTCAAGTTCAATGATGCGCTGGCGCATCGCATCATTTACAAGAGATATATTTTCTTTTTCGGAAAGAGCTGGATCGGTCAGATCTTTTGCATAGAATTTCTTTCCGATCAGAACGACTGCACGCTTTTTGCAAAAGTAGCTCCCGTTTGTATAGACCGGAATCACCGGAGCTTTTGAGAGCATTGCAAGATAAGCTCCGCTCGGTCTGAAAGGAAGGGGGCGCTCTTCACCCGCTCTTGGCAGCCTTCCTTCAGGAAAGATCCCGACAACACCGCCCTCATCAAGTATGGACTGTGACTGTGCCATGAAAGAAAAATCATATATATTCCGGTCCACCCTGATCCCACCGAGAGTTCTGAGAAAAGGTCCGAGAAACTTTTTGTTAAAGAGTACTTCAGCCATCTGATAGCGGAGAGTCCTTCCGAAGAAAACGAACATCATCACGGCATAATCAAATACGGAAGTATGATTGGAGATCACGATGGCTTTGCCTTTTATGCGCCGGCTCTGCGCTTCTTTGTCTTCGTACAGGATCTTAGTCCTGAAGCAGACAAACTGCACGGGCCAACCCGTGATCTTAACAAACAGATTTACAAAATGTATCAGCATTTTCATCGTACGTGCTTATATGTGTGTAAAGCGCTTTTACCGTATTAAGAGTGGATCCTTCGGTCACGGGGAACGATGTTTTGAACTGCTCATGCAGATCCGTGATCAGCGCAAAGTAGTCAAGGCTTGTACCGCCAAGATCGAGAAAGAAATCAGCGTTAAGAGATATCTCTTTGATGTCTTTGTTAAGAGCCTTTGCAAACGCTGATGCAATCTTAACGTACAGATCGTCATCGGGAATGTCGGATCTTTCAAAAGATTTTTCCGAGAATTCGGTAAAGTTGCCTGATAAGTATCTCTCTCTTATCTTTCTGCGGTTCAGTTTAAAATCATCCGGGCCGATAAGTTCGTCTTTTGTAAAGAAAAGACGGGAGATCTTTCCTGCAAGAAAACCGGAAGAGATCGTGTCCCTGACAGATCCGCGGGCCTCTGACAGATCCTCAAGAGAACAGTCTTTTGATACCGAACATATGAGGAGCGGTCCCGAATCATCGATGAGCGCTACACCGTTAAGAACAGGAAGATCAAACAGCCCTTCTATAAGGTTCGGGTTAAGGTTCTCACCGTTTGATCCGATCACAAGATCGTCTTTTCTGCCGAGTATGGTAAAATGCCCGTTTTGAAGCTGTGCAAGATCGTGTGTGTTGAACCTGTCGGGACGCTCGGTCCGTCTGCCGCCTTCGAGTATATAAGAGGCCATTGTTCTTCCCGATACAATTAGCTCCCCATCGGGGCTGATCTCATATTTGAGTGAAGACATTGGCTTTCCGACAAAGCCTCGGTTAATATATTTTCCGCGTCCGGACAGCTCCACGGAGCTGATGCCGATCTCACTCATTCCATAGCCGTTTGCAAGACGGTACCCGATCCCGTTAAAAAATGACAGGACTTCGGGGCGGATATTACTGCCGCCTGTTATCATGAACTGTATGCTCTCGCCGAACAGATTGTCCCGTACTTCCCTGAACGCAAAATGTGAAAAAGCTTCCGACAGAGGAGGTATGGCGGACAGCTTATTGCTGAGCCGGAGTGCGCGTGTGAACTTTTTGCAGGTATCATCCCCACGTTCTTTGATCTTTGCCGTTGCCCGGTCATAGATCTTTTCCCAGAACATCGGTACGGCAAATATATGGGTCACCTCATGGTTTCGTATCGTTCTCAGTATCGTATCGGGAGACAGGTCATCAAGATGTACGAACGTTCTTGAAAAGAAAGAAAACCAGATATACAGAGCTGTCAGACCGAATACGTGATAAAAAGGAAGAAGGTCAAGCTGTTTTAACTGACCGTGATAAAAGCCTTTAAGCTTTGAGCATTTTTTGATGATCTTATAGCTGTCCCGGATCTGATGATAGATCTCTTCGGCGGTATAAGCGCATATCTTGACCGAAGAAGAAGTTCCCGAAGACATGACGAGAATGTTCGTCCCGTATTTTTCGGGGGTATATTCCTCTTGTTTGGACATAAGGGAATCGGAACCGATAGTCCTTACCGTAAACTGCCTGCCGTCAGATATTACGGCAACTGCGTTAAGGTCCGAAAGTGCTTCGCTTAAGACGTCCTCTCCGAGATTTTCATTCAGAAGAAGCGGACTGTACCCCGCACAAAGAATTGCCCAGAATGATTCTATCCATTCCGGACCGTTTTTCATACACAGGCCTACAACGGAACCTTTACCGGTGTCCGACAGCGCATCTGAAAGGGCTTTCGCGCGGATCAGAGAGTTCTTTTTGGCCGTTCCGTATGTGATCTTTTCAGTTTCTCCGTTTATATCACGTTCATACAGTATGAGGTCTTTCTCGGAAAACATCAGTAAAAACAAAGATGCGAAGGTATGATCCATACTGTCAAACTGTTTGAGTTTGTTCCTTACGAACGCGTTGATACTGTATGTTCCGCGTTCGGTTTTGATCTTCACCCGATTCATGATTATCCATATTACCACATCACACCAAAAAATACATCTTTTAACCCACCCCGGCGGTATCGGTGGTATAATAGAAAACAGCAGTAAAAAAAGGAGGCCATATGGATTCAAAGATAAGATCATTACTTAAGGAACTCACACTTGAGGAGAAAGTCAGTCTCTGTTCGGGGTACGATTTCTGGCATACGAAAGAGATAAAAAGACTTAACATACCGTCGGTCATGGTCAGCGACGGCCCGAGCGGACTTCGCAAACAGGACTACGAAGCCGGTGAAAAGAGTGTCAATACAAGCATCAAAGCAGTCTGTTTTCCGACAGGGGTCAGTCTTGCCGCAAGCTTTGACGTTGAGACGGTAAAGAACGTCGGTGAGGCGATAGCTGACGAGTGTCAGGCCGAGAATGTTGCTGCGATTCTCGGGCCGGGAAACAACATTAAAAGATCCCCGCTTTGCGGCCGTAACTTTGAGTATTATTCCGAGGATCCGCTCCTTTCGGGAAAGATTGCCGCAGCGTTCATTCAGGGTGTCCAGTCAAAGGGAGTCGGAACATCCCTCAAGCATTTCTGCGCCAACAATCAGGAGTACCGTCGTAACAGTTATGATTCGAGAATAGATGAGAGAACTCTCAGAGAGATATATCTCAGATCGTTTGAGATAGCGGTAAAGGATTCCAAGCCTTGGACGGTGATGTGCGCCTACAATATGGTAAACGGAGTCCAGATGTCCGAGAACAAACATATCCTTACCGATATTCTCAGAAACGAATGGGGATTCGATGGACTTGTTGTCAGCGACTGGGGTGCGGTCAGAGACAGGGTCAAAGGCATTGCCGCAGGACTTGATCTGGAAATGCCGTACTCTTATGCGGCATATGACAAGCTCGTGATCGATGCCGTAAAGAACGGGGAACTTGCCGAAAGCGACCTTGATGCATGCGTCGAAAGGGTTCTCGAATTTGTATATAAAGCGATCAAAAATCATAAGGACGACGTTAAGTGGGATAAGGACGAGCATCATCTTCTTGCAAGGAACATTGCGGGAGAATGTATTGTTCTTCTGAAAAACGATAATAAAGCTCTTCCGGTCAAGAGTGACGAGTATGCCCTTTTCGTCGGAGGATTCGCAAAGAAGCCCCGTTTCCAGGGCGGAGGAAGCTCGCATATCAACTGCAGCAGTATTGATTCGATCCTCATGGCGGTTCAGTGGAATTCCAAAGTAACGTATGAGGAAGGATTTTCGGCTTCCGATGATTCGTATGATGAGGCAAAGTTCAACCGGGCAGTTTCAGCGGCAAAAGATGCGGATAAGGTTGTGGTGTTTGCCGGACTTCCCGATCTGTATGAATGTGAAGGATACGACAGGGAGCATCTTGATCTTCCGAAGGTTCAGAATGATATCATCGATGCGATAGCTGCGGTCAATCCGCATGTTATAGTAGTTCTTGAAAACGGATCACCGATTACGATGCCATGGCTTTCAAAGGTCGAAGCGGTACTTGAAACATACCTGTGCGGAGAAGGCGTCGGTGTTGCAACGGCGGATGTACTCTACGGAAAGAACAATCCTTCCGGACGTCTTCCTGAGACGTTCCCGATGAGGCTTGAAGACAATCCTTCATATATTGATTTTTCGGGAGACGTGACTGAAATAGATTACAGGGAAGGTATATTTACAGGATACAGGTACTATACGAAAAAGAAAATGCCTGTTCTGTTCCCGTTCGGATACGGTCTGTCATACAGCAGTTTTACTTACGGTATGATGGGTGTTGATACCGAAGAGATGAAGGACGACGAGACACTTGAAGTTACGGTGGATGTCATAAACGAGAGCAGCGTTCCGGGCAAGGAAGTCGTTCAGCTTTATGTTGAGCCGGATATTCCAAACACCAAGGTCAGAAGGGCCGTTCGTGAGCTCAAGGCATTTACCAAGGTTTTCCTCGATGCGGGAGAAAAAAAGACTGTCAGGTTCATTCTTGATAAGAGTGCGTTTGCATATTACGACACGTCGATATCGGACTGGTATGTCGAACCCGGCGATTACAGGATCGAGATATGCAGAAATGCCGAGGATGTGATCTCATATAAAACGGTAAAGGTTATACCGAAGAAGGCGAAGAAACCTGTATATACCGAGAACTCGGTATACAAGGACATCATGGAAAATCATTCGGCTGCAAAGATCGCCGCACCGTACTTTGATAAATATCTGTTTAAGGATCCGGATTCGCAGAGCACCGATGAGGTCGCAACCGAAGCGTTCGGGTCGGATCCCGATATATTCCTCAGGGATACAACACTCAGAAATGTTGTTAACATGAGCTTCGGTAAAGTCACATACGAAGATATGAGAGAGCTTTTGGAAAAGCTTAACAAATAGGAGGTATTGAAAATGTCTGGTAAGAAGATAGTTGCCATCACGTCGGTTGTTGCGATCTGTCTGCCGCTCTTTGCCTGTTCGCCTGCCCAGTACAAGTCATTCAAGAACCAGCTTGTGGAAGAGGTTGAGAAGGCTGCAGAAGAGTCTGCCGAATCTCAGGACAACGGACTTGAAGGTGAGGTTCAGACCATCACGAGAAAGAGTCTTCTGAGTGAAGCAAACGATGAATCGGATATCGGAAACATCAAACCGTCTGTTCCCGAGATAAAGGTAGGCGATGATCTGAAGGAGCTTACGAATTATGATGATTTTCAGTATTTGGACGACGAACTGAAAAAGAAGATCGCCAAGAACGGGTTTGCGGTGATTGACGGGGCCGGAAGGGAGTTCTTTGAGATATATGAGGACAACCGCTACTTCCAGACACCGAACTTTATAACCGTCGATTCGATGATGCATACATATCATGTTTACTTTGCTTACCTTATGAGAGACATCGAGAAAAATCATCTCTTTAATGAACTCAAAGGACTGACAAAGGATATGCTCGATAAGAGCAAAAAGCAGTACGAAGAGCTTAAGGGAAGCGAATGGGAGGATGCATCAAAGAGAAATATTGCGCTCTTTGCAGTTGCATCAAAACTTCTTGGCGAAGAGCCGGATGTTGAAAGTGAAATTTCGGATCTAGTAAAGCTTGAATATGACCTTGTCATGGAAGCGAAGGATATAAACGACTCTCCGCTTACGGGTGATCAGGAGGATTATTCCCAGTACAAGCCGCGCGGATATTATGAGGGCGATGAGACTCTTGAAAAGTATTTCAGGGCGATGATGTGGTACGGAAGGAGACAGTTCGATCAGGACAAAGAGGATATGGACAGATCGGCTCTTCTGATCACTCTAGCACTTAATGACGGAAGCTATGACAAATGGAGCTCGATATATACGGTCACTTCGTTCTTTGCGGGAGCAAGCGATGATCTCGGTTACTGTGAGTATATGCCCGTGATCGATAAAGCATACGGCAAAGACATAAAGGTGTCGGATCTTGTCGGGGATGATGCGTCATGGAAAGAGTTCCACAGGCTGACCGGAACGCTTCGTGCACCGCGTATCAACTCAATACCGATCGAGGATACCGAAGATGCAGACAATGTTATTCCCGGATACAGGTTCATGGGACAGAGGTTCACGATAGACGCTACTATCATGCAGGAACTCGTATACAGAAGAGTCGGAGAGTTTGATGATGACAACAAACGTATGCTCCCTGATTTTCTCGATGTTCCGGCAGCACTCGGTTCCGATAAGGCATACGAGATATTAAAGGAAGCCGGTAAAACGGATTACAAGAACTACGACAGAAACCTTGAGAACATGAAGAAGGAGTTCATCAACGACGATAACACCATCTGGAATGCAAGCCTCTATGCAGGCTGGCTCAATACACTCAGACCGCTTCTTGAAGTAAAGGGTGAAGGCTATCCTGCATTTATGCAGAATGAGGAGTGGACAAAGAAGGATCTGGAAACTTTTGCCGGAAGCTTTACGGAACTTAAGCATGATACCGTTCTGTATTCGAAGCAGATGATGGCCGAGATGGGCGGCGGCTGGGAAGAGGAGAAGGATTTCAGAGGATATGTTGAGCCGGAACCCCTTGTCTTCTCGAGATTTGCATATCTTGCAAAGAGTACCTCGGACGGATTGAAAGAGCTTGGTTATCTGTCAGACAACGACGAAGAGAACCTGAAGAAGCTTGCCGATCTTGCCGCAAATCTTAAGACGATATCGCTTAAGGAGCTTCAGAACGAAAAACTGACGGATAAGGAATTCGAGCTGATCGAGATATACGGCGGTGAAATAGAGCATTTCTGGTTTGATGCGATGAAGGCACAGACCGGTGAGGAATATCCGTCAACAAGCGATTATCCGGCGGCACTTGTTGTTGATATAGCAACAGATCCTAACGGAAGCGTGCTTGAGATGGCAACGGGAGATCCGGCACAGATCATGGTCGTAGTTCCCGTTGACGGAAAGCCGAGGCTGGCTACGGGAAGTGTATACAGCTTCTATCAGTTTGAACAGCCGATCTCCGACAGGCTCACCGACAGCCAGTGGAGAAGAAAGCTCGGAATAGAAGTTGAATACGATGACAGCTATAACGTGACCACATTTGAGGAAAAAGTAGATCATCCGGACTGGGTGAACAGTTACAGGTTTGTGTATAAGTACGATTGAGAATGACAAAGAAAAGACTTATCACGGCAGGAATAATTACAATTATCACAGCAGCGCTCATCGCTGCTGTGATTTTTAGGCTGATAATCCCGCCTCTCTTTTCAAAACCCTGCAACAGGACAGTACATGATCCCGCAGGTGTTGATATCGTCGAGGAAAAACGGGATATCACCGTGTTCATTGACGGTGAGAAAGTCTGGGAACTTGACGGTAATGTCCTTGCGCAGGATTTTCTTTTTGAGGATGTCGACGATGACGGTGAAAAGGAACTTCTGATACTGTGCTGGAAAAGAGGCAGATACGGAAAGCGCAGGCCGACTTGGGTAAAGAGAGATGAGATAGGCTGGTCCCAGCATATATTCATATATGAAATTAAGGATATGCGGGTTACTCCGAAATGGATGGCATCGGACATCGGGATGGATGCCGCCTCCTGGGGATTTAAGGACGGTATGCTGTATATAACAGACACAAAAGGAACGGTCACAAAGTGGAAATGGATACACTGGGGACTGGAGAAAATATAGCAAAATCAATACTTATATGATATAATTATTCTGTATATTAAGAAAACAGGGATGTTTTCCGATATAGTAGTTGAATATCGCAAACCGCACGGAAGCACGGGGGTAAGAAATGGACAATATCAGAGAACAGCAGAATGAAGCACTGAGGACAGCTGCCGAGTATATTGAGAAGCTGATCCCTGCAATGGAGCAGGTCGTATCGGAGATCAACGGGCAGATGCAGGAAGACACTGTTGAATTCCTTCTTCAGACTATCGACGGACTGAACTTTATGATCGAGACTTATAATGTAACGAGGGATATTGTTAACGATCCTGAGCCGCTTATAAATGACGATCAGCTTGAGAAGGCAGTCGGAGTATTAAGCGAGGGATTTTCAAAGAAGGATTATCCCGCTATCGCGGAGGAACTTACCGGGGATATGATACCGTTCCTCAAAGTGTTCAAGACAGCGGCCGAGAAGGTTGCATCATAAACTTCTTATATAATAGGAAAAGAAAAAGCTCTGCAGATATCTGCAGAGCTTTTGTTATTCCCCGGATCAGCAGTAACTGCTGAACATCATTCCGCTGTAGTTGCTCGTTACATACGGTGTAGCGAAACCGTGGCCCGGATTCTTGTATGCAACGACGGTCTTCTGTGTGTACTCCATCGGATCAAGGGCAACCTGATTGGCTCTCTTTAATACATTTGCCGTAAACTTCTTGATCGCTGAAAACTGTTCCATCGCATCGTCCTCACGTGCGGTCTGGGTCAGAAGGTTGTTATCTACCTTTATCGTACCGTCATCCGAGAAGTTCAGGCCGATCGATTCAAGTTCCGATGAATAAAGGGATGCGACCTTGTTCATCTCGTTGACAAGCTTCCTTGAGTAAGGCTGCTTTTCGGCATACGAATTGACGTTGTCAATGAATGAGTTGTATGCGCTGACGAGATTGTTGATATTCTCGGTAACCGATTCAACGTCTGTCTTGAGTCCGACATTGACCGAAGTGCCTTCTTCGCTGATGCCGTTAAGATTGATCTCATACATCTTCTCGATCGAGAAGTGGTTGGAGAACGTGCTCCTGTCCTCGCCGTTGAGTGTGAACAGAGAGTTCTGAGGATATTTAGTGACATCACCGATTCCGAAGTACTCAACCGTTCCGGCAGTCTTGTGTGTATTATTATCGGATATCTCAAAGTTCATGCCGTTCCTGCCGCGTACACCCGTTTCGTCGGATGTGATCGAAAGAGCGACCTTTCCGGTATCGTCCGTAAGAACCTCGGCGCTGACACCGATGTTGGAACGCGTGATAAGACGCGCCAGTTTTTCCTCGATTATCCTGTTCGTATCGTTCTCGCCGATGTTGAACTGGAACTCATAGTCCATTTCTCTTGAGTGTATGTCGAATGAATACGTACCCGGCTCAAGATCCATCGAATCGGGTTCGAGGAACTTACCGCGGTTCTCCTGCCTGTCGGCAAGCTGTTCAACCGAGATCTCAAGAGACGGGAATGAATCGGGATCTATATCTCCGGTCCCTATGAACGAAGCCGAGATAACACTCTCATCACTTGATGCAACAGCCTTCTGGTCGAGCATGTTATCCGAATCATCCATTGAGAGGGACGAGATGACATTCTTGAGCGTGCGCGCATTTTCCTTGAGCCCTACTGCAAATTCCTGTGTCGAAGGAGACGTGTCAAGCAGGAACAGAGGAGCGTCTTTATTCATTTTAACAATGGAATTATAAAGACCACGAAGCTCGCTCTTCTTATGGGTATCATACTTACTGTTGGTACCCTGTGGCGCGTACGTGGTTAGGAAATGATTATATACAGTAGAAATAGCTGTATTATCTGCCATTGTTGCCCCTCCTTTCTTCCTTGAATGGTTCAGCTTCCACGGAATCAGTTCCGAGTCCCGTTCATAAGGAGTGAACGGACGCCTGGGCATAAAATGCTACTTTTATGTCTATATACTACTATGAAAATAATTGAAAAGCAAGCGTTTTCGCCCCCGAAAGCGCCTAAAAAGCGCCAAAAAAATAACAATAATTATTTAAATAAATTGGTCAAAATGACAACAAAACCCTGGCAAATTCTATATATAGTAGAAACACGACTTAAGATCCGCATGATATGCCTTTAAAATACAGAAAAAAACAATATCAAAAATCAATTGACGATAGGGCTCTGCTGTGTTATATTATTCCGGCGAGACGATTTTCGGTCTTTTTTTTGTGCTGAAAAAAAGTCTGCAACAAGGTATGAGTAAACAATCAGAGAGGTGAAAACATGCGTACCAGAATAACACTTGCCTGCACTGAGTGCAAGAACAGAAACTACGATACAAAGAAGGATAAGAAGACACATCCCGATCGTATGGAAACAAAGAAGTACTGCAGATTCTGTAAGAAGCATACATTACACAAGGAGACGAAGTAATGGCAGAGACGAATAAGGGAGCCGAGGTTTCCCCAAAGGGAAAGGGCTGGTTTAAAGGCCTTAAGGCGGAATTCCATAAGATAAGCTGGACTTCAAAGGACGATGTTACTAAGCAGACGATCGCCGTTGTTGTCGTATCGGTTATTCTGGGTCTTCTCATTGCACTGATAGATTTCCTTCTTCAGTTGGGAATCAATTTCCTGGTAAATCTGTAAGGAGGTGTTAAGATGGCAGATACTAAAGACATCGAACTTACGGAAGAAGTAAGTGAAGAGACGGCTGCTGAGGAATTTGCCGAAGATGCGGCAGAAAACAGCGGTCCCAAGGCAAACTGGTATGTTGTCCATACTTATTCGGGGTATGAGAATAAGGTTAAGGCCAATATAGAAAAGACGATAGAGAACAGACATCTTGAGGACGAGATCCTCGAAGTGCGTGTTCCGATGCAGGACGTGACCGAGGTTAAGAACGGCGTGAGAAAGACGAGCGCCAAGAAGATGTTCCCGGGCTATGTTTTGATCAATATGATCATGAATGACGTTACATGGTATGTTGTCAGAAACACACGTGGTGTAACGGGATTCGTAGGACCGGGAAGCAAGCCCGTTCCGCTTTCGGACGCTGAGATGAAGCCGCTTGGCATCAAGACTGAGAACGTATTCATCAACTTCACCGAAGGAGATACGGTCAACGTCATCGCAGGTGTCTGGAAAGATACGATCGGAGTCGTTCAGCGTATGGATATGGGTAAGCAGACAGCTACTATCATGGTCGAACTGTTTGGCCGTGAGACACCCGTTGAAATCAGCTTCGACGAGATCAACAAATCAAATTATTAAGAACTCTATATGAGTTGTGGGAGGAAAATAATTTCCGCCACTACCACATTTTATTATAGGAGGCTATTATGGCTAAGAAAGTAGAAGGTTACATCAAACTTCAGATTCCTGCCGGAAAAGCAACACCGGCACCCCCGGTTGGCCCTGCACTCGGTCAGCACGGCGTGAACATCGTTGAGTTCACAAAGCAGTTCAATGCAAAGACAGCAGATAAGGGCGACGTTCTTATCCCTGTTGTCATCACTGTTTATGCAGACAGAAGCTTTTCTTTTATCACAAAGACTCCTCCTGCAGCAGTTCTCATCAAGAAGGCATGCAACATCAAGTCAGGTTCGGGCGTTCCCAACAAGACAAAGGTTGCAACACTTTCAAAAGAGAAGTGCCGTGAGATAGCTGAGATGAAGATGCCGGATCTTAATGCGGCTTCAATCGAAGCAGCCATGAGCATGATAGCAGGAACGGCCAGAAGTATGGGCGTTACAGTCGAGGAATAGGAGGGAGCTTAATATGAAACACGGAAAGAAATATACCGAAGCGGCTAAGCTTGTGGATCGTGCTACTTCCTACGAGCCCGCTGAAGCTATCGCGCTTGTAAAGAAGACAGCGACAGCAAAGTTTGACGAGACTGTTGAAGTACATATCCGTACAGGATGCGACGGCAGACATGCCGAGCAGCAGATCCGCGGAGCCGTAGTACTTCCCAACGGAACAGGTAAGACAGTAAGAGTTCTTGTATTTGCCAAGGGTGACAAGGTGGCTGAGGCTGAATCGGCAGGTGCTGATTTCGTCGGCGGTGACGAGCTCATTCCCAAGATCCAGAACGAAGGATGGCTTGATTTTGACGTAGTTGTTGCAACTCCCGACATGATGGGTGTTGTCGGACGTCTCGGTAAGGTGCTCGGTCCCAAAGGACTCATGCCCAACCCCAAGGCAGGAACGGTTACGATGGATGTCGCTAAGGCGATCGCCGATATCAAAGCAGGTAAGATCGAGTACAGACTTGACAAGACAAACATCATCCACTGTCCTGTAGGAAAAGCAAGCTTTTCCGAAGAGAAGCTTTCCGAGAACTTCAATGCTCTTATGGAAGCGATCGTTAAGGCTAAGCCTTCGGCACTCAAGGGACAGTACTTAAGAAGCATCAGCCTTTCCACAACGATGGGACCCGGCGTAAAAGTTTCTACAGCAAAGTATTGATTTATGTTATTATTAACCCGGCAGGATCCTGCCGGGTTGTTTTTTGCTTTCGGGAAAGATATGAGATCACATTATTTGCTGGAAAAATCAATAGCGGCGTGTATGATCGTCGCCGTGACGGCGGTGGCTCTTACGGGATGCGTTACCGTGAACATAACGAAGAAGTCCGAGGCGTCCGAAAAAAGTACCGACAGCAGTCAGGTTACGCCGGCACCGGTAATTACGATAAATGATGACTCCGAGGCGGTCATAGCCAACGTTGAAGAAGAAGAGGAGTTCGTTTACGAAGAGATATACGATCCTGTTGAAAAACGCTATTCAGTTGAGTGTGCGGATCCCGAAAAAGTGACGATGGCTTTTGTCGGTGATGTCGGGTTTGCCCAGGGGTATGCGACGATAAACAAATACAGGAGCAACGGAAGCGACATCCATAACAGCATGGATGAGGGTGTTCTGTCCACGATGCAGGGCGTGGATATAATGATGGCGAACAATGAGTTTCCGTACAGCGACAGGGGTACGCCGACGCCGAACAAGACATTTACGTTCCGTGCGGATCCCAAGGATGTTCATATAATGAAGGATATGGGAGTGGACATCGTCTCCCTTGCAAACAATCATGCTTATGATTACGGCCCGGATGCACTGATAGATACGATAGATACGCTTAATGATGCGCGTCTTCCGTTCGTGGGTGCAGGGAAGGATTTTAACGAGGCAGCTCATCCCGTGTATTTTCATGTGAACGGACACGTAATATCGTATGTGAGCGCCACACAGATAGAGAGGCTTGGAAATCCGGACACGAAGGAAGCAACGGCTGATTCGCCGGGAGTTCTGCGTACGCTCGATCCGAAAAAGGCGGTTGCGGCAATAGAAGAGGCAGCGGCAAACAGTGATTTTACGGTAATGTATGTGCACTGGGGAAGCGAGAGTACCGATCTTGTTGAGCAGAGCCAGCGCGATCTGGCGCGTGCATATGTTGATGCGGGAGCGGATCTGATCATCGGTGACCACTCGCACTGCCTGCAGGGTATTGACTATGTCGATGATGTTCCGGTGTTCTACAGTCTCGGAAACTTCTGGTTCAATTCGAAGACACTTGATACATGCATTGTTCGCGCAACGCTTGACAGTGAATGCAAACTGTCGCTTCTTGAATTCATTCCGTGCATCCAGAGAGGATCGTGTGTTGTCAGCACGACCGAGAGCGAGAAGACCCGGATAATCGAATACATGCGCGGTATTTCAAACTATGCCGAGATTGATGATAACGGATGTGTAACAAAATCGGACAGCGATCATAACAAACAGAACGGACAGAACACGTCTCCTGCCAGAAAACCTGCACAGCCGGCGGCTGAAGAGACTCCTGCTGCCCAGGAAGCGGTGCAGCTTCCCGACTGGGCTGTAGATCCGGCAACCGTGGAGTAACAAAGTGCCGAAAATACGCAGAAAAATGTTGACAACGTTATGAACATATGGTAGTTTAGACAAGGTCGCGCAAGCGGCAAAGCCGAAGACAGCAGGTGCTATTTCGCGTAAGCAACTGACAGTTCGCCTGCCGAGGAGAATACGAGTAATCGCTTTATCATGCTGATGATCATACCCGTTCCGTCTTCGGAGCGGTTATTTTTTTGATAACCTCGTTTTCGGCAAAGAATCGAAAATCTATAAGGAGGTAAAAGAATGGCAAAGGTAGAACTTAAGAAACCTGTTGTTGATGAGATCTCTGAAGTTGTCAAGGACGCTCAGGGCGTTGTGCTCGTAGACTACCGCGGACTTACCGTTGAGCAGGATACGATCCTTCGTAAGCAGCTTCGTGAGGCAGGCATCACTTACAAGGTTTACAAGAACACAATGATGAACTTTGCATTCAAGGGAACTGATTTTGAGGTACTTGCTCCTCATCTTGAAGGTCCCAGTGCTATTGCCGTATCAAAGGAAGATGCAACAGCACCCGCACGTGTTATCGTCAAGTTTGCAAAAGAAGCTCCGAACCTGGAACTCAAGGCAGGCGTGATCGAAGGCGTGCTCTATGATGCAAAGGGTATTGCGGAGGTTGCCAAGATCCCGTCAAGAGAAGAACTTCTCTCCAAACTGCTTGGATCACTGCAGTCACCTCTTTCCAACTTTGCTCGCGTTCTTAATCAGATCGCAGAGAAGGGTGGAGAGGCAGCACCTGCAAAGGAAGAGGCACCCGTAGAAGAAGCCAAGGCTGAGGAAGCAGCACCTGCAGAAGAAGCAGCTCCCGCTGAAGAATAGGCAGATGGGAGGGGCCCGTTTACGGGAAGAACCTGTCTGCACATTAATATTAGAAAATCGGATTATAATTAGGAGGAAAATACAATGGCAAAGATGTCAACAGCAGAATTTATTGATGCTATCAAAGAGTTAACAGTATTAGAGCTTAACGATCTTGTTAAGGCTTGTGAAGAAGAGTTCGGTGTATCTGCAGCAGCAGGTGTTGTAGTTGCAGCAGCAGGCGGTGCAGCTGATGGCGGCGCAGCAGGCGAGGAGAAGAGCGAATTCGATGTTGAACTTACAGATGTAGGTCCCAACAAGGTTAAGGTTATCAAGGTTGTTCGTGAAGCAACAGGTCTTGGACTTAAAGAAGCCAAGGATCTTGTTGATTCTGCTCCCAAGGTACTTAAAGAGGGCGCTTCCAAGGAAGAGGCTGAGGATATCAAGACAAAGCTTGAAGCTGAGGGCGCAAAGGTTACTCTTAAGTAATCAGATAATATTTCAGAAAATTTAAAAAATTTTTCTTGACTCTAAAAAGAGCTTGTGTTACCATGGATAACGCACTATTGTGGTTTCATAGGCTCTTTTTGCGTGCTTTTTTTCTAAAAAACCGCTAAATATAGGGGCTTTGATGCGTTTGCCCACAAGTGCATGATCAATGCAATCTAAATAGAAGAACGGGGTGAAAACGTCAATGGAAAAGAACAGGATACGTCCGGTTACGGTTGGCAAGAGCACGAGAATGAGCTTTTCGCGTCAGAAAGAAGTTCTCGAGATGCCGAATCTCATCGAGGTTCAGAAGGACTCATACCAATGGTTTCTGGATGAAGGTCTGAAGGAAGTCTTTGCAGACATCTCACCGATCACGGACTACAGCGGACAGTTAAGTCTCGAGTTTGTTGATTTTAAGCTTTGCGAGGAAGATGTCAAGTATTCTATTGAGGAGTGTAAGGAACGGGATGCGACATATGCTGCTCCGTTAAAAGTTCTGGTACGTCTCTATAACAAACCGGAAGACAAGATCATCGAGCACGAGATCTTTATGGGCGACCTGCCTCTCATGACTGCCACGGGCACATTCGTTATAAACGGTGCTGAACGTGTTATCGTCAGCCAGCTGGTCCGCTCCCCGGGAATCTATTACGGGATCACCCACGATAAATTCGGTAAAAAGCTGTACTCATGTACGGTAATCCCCAACAGAGGTGCATGGTTGGAGTATGAAACAGACTCCAATGATGTCTTCTTTGTGCGCGTGGACCGTACAAGAAAAGTTCCTGTTACCGTTCTGCTCCGTTCACTCGGACTCGGAACAAACCAGGAGATACTCGATCTGTTCGGTGATGAGCCGAAGATCATGGCTTCATTCGGAAAGGATGTTGCAACGAACTATCAGGAAGGTCTTCTCGAATTATATAAGAAGATCCGTCCCGGTGAGCCTCTTGCGGTTGAAAGCGCAGAGAGCCTTATCAATGCAATGTTCTTCGATCCGAGAAGATATGACCTTGCAAAGGTAGGTCGTTATAAGTTCAATAAGAAGCTAATGCTCCGTTACCGTATCAGGAACAGAGTGATCGCTGAAGATGTTATCGATCCCAATACAGGAGAGATACTTGCAAAGGCCGGAACGGTTGCCACCATGGAACTTGCAGACAAGATCCAGAATGCGGCAGTTCCTTATGTAGTCATTCAGTGTGATGAGAGAAACGTAAGAGTGCTCTCAAACCTTATGGTTGATATCACAAGCTTTATCGACTGTGATCCGAAGGAACTCGGTATCACCGAGCTTGTTTACTATCCCGCACTGCAGGCTCTTTTGGCTGAATATGCGAGCGATCCGGAAGCTCTTGCCGATGCGATAGCAGAGTCCGTTCATGCTCTCGTTCCCAAGCATATCACTAAGGAAGATATTTTTGCTTCCATTAACTATAACATGCATCTTGAGTACGGCATCGGTCATGACGATGATATCGATCACCTCGGTAACCGTCGTATCCGTGCTGTCGGAGAACTGTTACAGAACCAGTACAGGATCGGTCTTTCAAGACTTGAAAGAGTTGTCAGGGAGAGAATGACGACTCAGGATCTTGAGGGTATCTCACCGCAGCAGCTTATCAACATCAAGCCGGTAACCGCAGCGGTCAAGGAGTTCTTCGGATCATCACAGCTGTCACAGTTCATGGACCAGAACAACCCTCTCGGTGAGCTTACTCATAAGAGAAGGCTGTCGGCTCTCGGTCCCGGAGGTCTGTCAAGAGACCGTGCCGGATTCGAGGTCCGTGACGTACATTATTCTCACTACGGAAGAATGTGTCCCATTGAGACACCTGAAGGACCCAACATCGGTCTTATCAACTCGCTTGCATGCTACGCAAGGATAAATGAGTACGGATTTGTAGAGGCGCCGTACAGAAAGATCGATCATTCGGATCCGGAAAATCCTGTCGTAACGGATGAGGTTGTCTACATGACCGCCGATGAAGAGGATAATTACCATGTTGCACAGGCTAATGAACCTCTTGATGAAAATGGTCATTTTATAAAGAACAATGTATCTGGACGTTTCCGCGACGAGACACAGGAATATGACAAGTCCATGTTTGAGTTCATGGATGTATCGCCTAAGATGGTGTTCTCGGTTGCTACGGCACTTATCCCGTTCCTTGAGAACGATGACGCCAACCGTGCCCTTATGGGATCGAACATGCAGCGTCAGGCGGTTCCGCTCCTTCGTACGGAGGCCCCTGTTATCGGAACAGGAATGGAGCCCAAGGCAGCTGTTGACTCGGGCGTGTGCGTTGTTGCCAAGAAGCCCGGTACTGTTGTAAGTTCAGTATCCGACGAGATCGTTATCAAGAATGACGACAAGACGGTTGAGACATATCATCTTACAAAGTTCCTGCGTTCGAACCAGTCGAACTGCTACAACCAGAAGCCCATAGTTGACAAGGGTGAGCATGTTGAGGCAGGACAGGTCATCGCAGACGGTCCTTCCACATCAAACGGAGAGATGGCACTCGGTAAGAACCCGCTCATCGCGTTCATGACATGGGAAGGATACAACTACGAGGATGCCGTTCTTCTGTCGGAAAGACTTGTACAGGAAGATGTATATACATCCGTTCATATAGAGGAACATGAAGCGGAAGCAAGAGATACCAAGCTCGGACCCGAAGAGATAACAAGGGATGTCCCGGGTGTCGGTGAGGATGCGCTCAAGGATCTTGATGAGAACGGTATCATCCGTATAGGTGCGGAAGTAAGAGCCGGTGATATCCTTGTCGGTAAGGTAACTCCCAAGGGAGAGACGGAACTTACCGCAGAGGAAAGACTTCTTCGCGCGATCTTCGGTGAGAAAGCAAGAGAAGTAAGGGATACATCACTTAAGGTTCCTCACGGTGAATACGGTATCATCGTTGATGCAAAAGTGTTCACAAGGGAAAACGGAGATGAGCTTCCTCCGGGAGTAAACAAATCCGTAAGAATATACATTGCGCAGAAGAGAAAGATCTCCGTCGGAGATAAGATGGCAGGTCGTCACGGAAACAAGGGTGTTGTTTCCCGCGTGCTTCCTATAGAGGATATGCCTTATCTTCCCAACGGACGTCCGGTAGATATAGTTCTTAACCCTCTCGGCGTTCCTTCGCGTATGAATATCGGACAGGTACTTGAGATCCATCTGTCACTTGCCGCAAAGGCACTCGGATTCAATATCTCGACTCCGGTCTTTGACGGTGCGGATGAGGATGACATCATGGATACTCTTGATCTGGCCAATGACTACGTAAATCTTCCTTTTGATTCAAAGGAAGCAAAGGACAAGTCGGAGGTTACGTTTGAGAGCCTTCATAAGGCAGAACTTCTTCCCGAGGTTTATGAATATCTGTCTGAGAACAGGGATCACAGAACACTCTGGAAAGGCGTTCCGATCTCAAGAGACGGTAAGGTAAGACTTCGTGACGGACGTACGGGAGAATACTTCGACAATCCGGTCACGATCGGACATATGCATTACCTTAAGCTTCACCATCTGGTAGACGATAAGATCCACGCACGTTCCACGGGACCGTACTCACTCGTTACACAGCAGCCTCTCGGTGGTAAAGCCCAGTTCGGCGGACAGCGTTTCGGTGAGATGGAAGTTTGGGCACTTGAGGCATACGGTGCATCATACACACTGCAGGAGATACTGACTGTCAAGTCCGATGACGTTATCGGCCGTGTCAAGACATATGAAGCGATCATCAAGGGTGACAATATTCCCGAAGGTGGAATACCCGAATCATTTAAGGTCCTTCTCAAGGAACTTCAGTCACTCGGCCTTGATGTGCGTGTTCTTAAAGATGACAATACGGAAGTAGAGATTAAAGAAACCGTTGAATACGGCGAAACCGACATGCGTTCCGTTCTCGAAGGTGATTTCAAGGATTACCGCAAGGATGAAAACTTTGCAAAGAGCGGATACAGCACACAGGAATTCGACGAAGAAAGCGGAGACCTCGTTGATGTCGAGGAAGAATCCGATGATTTTGATGATTCCGATGTAGACTTCGAAGAAAGCTACGACGACTCAGAGGAATGATTTTAGCCTATACTTTTGTAAAAGGAGCGAAACATGGCAGAACAAAATAAAGAAGCTTACGAGCCTTTAACATTTGATGCGATCCGTATCGGACTCGCATCACCCGAAAAGATAAAAGAGTGGTCAAGGGGTGAAGTCAGAAAACCGGAGACCATCAACTACAGAACACTCAAGCCCGAGAAGGACGGTCTGTTCTGCGAAAGGATATTCGGACCTTCAAAAGACTGGGAATGTCACTGCGGAAAGTATAAAAAGATCCGTTATAAAGGTGTTATCTGTGACCGTTGCGGAGTTGAGGTCACAAAGGCAAACGTCCGTCGTGAACGTATGGGTCACATCGAACTTGCTGCACCCGTTTCCCATATCTGGTATTTCAAGGGAATCCCGAGCCGTATGGGACTGATCCTTGATCTTTCACCGAGAACACTTGAGAAGGTTCTCTATTTTGCAAATTACATCGTACTCGATCCGATGGGTACCGATCTTAAGTACAAGCAGGTACTTACCGAGGCAGAGTACCAGAAGGAAGTTGAAGAATACGGATACGGCAAGTTCCGTGTAGGAATGGGTGCCGAAGCGATCAAGGAACTTCTGATGGCTATCGATCTTGATGCCGAGGCAGAAGACCTCAAGGCTCAGCTTGAAGATTCAACAGGTCAGAAAAAGGCAAAGATCATCAAGCGTCTTGAAGTTGTGGAAGCATTCCGCGAGTCCGGTAACAAGCCCGAGTGGATGATAATGGATGTGATCCCGGTCATCCCGCCCGATCTTCGTCCCATGGTACAGCTTGACGGCGGAAGATTCGCCACATCTGACCTTAACGATCTGTACAGAAGGATCATCAACAGAAATAACCGTCTGAAGAGACTGCTTGAACTCGGAGCTCCCGATATCATCGTTCGAAACGAGAAGAGAATGCTCCAGGAAGCAGTTGATGCTCTTATTGATAACGGCCGCCGCGGACGTCCCGTAACAGGACCCGGAAACAGACCCCTCAAGTCTCTTTCAGACATGCTCAAAGGTAAGTCCGGACGTTTCCGTCAGAACCTTCTTGGTAAGCGTGTCGACTACTCAGGACGGTCGGTTATCGTCGTTGGACCCGAGCTCAAGATTTATCAGTGCGGTCTGCCCAAGGAGATGGCTATAGAGCTGTTCAAGCCTTTTGTTATGAAAGAGCTTGTTGCCAACAAATCAGCTCACAACATAAAGAACGCAAAGAAGATGGTTGAAAGACTTCGTCCCGAAGTCTGGGATGTGCTTGAGGATGTTATCAAAGAACATCCTGTTATGCTGAACCGTGCACCAACACTGCACAGACTCGGTATCCAGGCATTTGAGCCGATCCTTGTAGAAGGTAAGGCCATAAAGCTTCATCCTCTTGTATGTACCGCGTTCAACGCTGACTTTGACGGTGACCAGATGGCCGTGCATCTTCCTCTTTCGGTTGAGGCACAGGCTGAGTGCAGATTCCTTCTGCTCTCGCCCAACAACCTGTTAAAGCCTTCGGACGGCGGTCCCGTTGCGGTTCCTTCACAGGATATGGTACTCGGTATCTACTATCTTACGATGGAGAAGATGAGAGACCTTTCAAAGGATCCGGATTTTGAAGGTGAGGCACAGATCAGCTTCCCGCCTACAGAAGCAGAAGCACAGAAGGCCAAGGAAGAGATAAAGGAACTCAACAGAGTCATAGAGGAATACTCTTCAGATAAGGATAAATCCGACAGAGGAGCTAAAAAGGATTCCGACAAAAAAGCGATCGAAGAGGCAAAGGCCAAGAGAGAACATATCCGCTCGGCATTTGTTGAATCAGTCGGAAAGGCTTTCTATGATTATCAGGACGCTAAAGAAAAGGCCGTTAAGGCAGGCAAGAGCGTCGACAGCATAAAGGGCACGCCGCTTGAGCGTGATACTCTTATCAGAGTGAACATCGATCCCGAGCGAGACAGATGGATCGTCTGCGAGATGGTAGATATTCTCGGAAGATATTACGATTCGATGAACCAGGCTCTCCTTGCTTACGAAAATCAGGAGATCACCCTTCATCAGCCGATCAACGTTTACCGCAGGAAAACACTTCCCGACAATACGGAAGTTTCAGGAGTCATTAAGACAACGCTCGGCCGTCTGATCTTTAACGAGATACTTCCTCAGGATCTCGGATTCGTTGACAGGGAAGATCCCGAGAACGCACTTAAGCTTGAGATCGATTTCCATGTAGGAAAATCACACCTCAAGAAGATACTTGAAAGAGTAATCAATAACCACGGTGCTACAAAGACAGCAGAAGTTCTTGATGATATCAAGTCGATGGGTTACAAGTATTCGACCCAGGCTGCTATGACGGTTTCCATTTCCGATATGACGGTTCCCGCAGCCAAGCAGGAAATGCTTGACGGTGCACAGAAGACCGTTGAGGAGATCACAAAGAACTATAAGCGTGGCCTTATCACGGAAGAGGAGAGACACGACGGAGTCATTAATACATGGAAGGCTACCGACGAGAACATTACAAAAGAACTGATCGACGGACTCGATAAGTACAACAACATCTACATGATGGCTGACTCGGGTGCCCGTGGTTCGAACAAGCAGATCAAACAGCTTGCAGGTATGCGTGGACTGATGGCCGATACAACAGGTAAGACCATCGAGCTCCCCATCAAGTCGAACTTCCGTGAAGGTCTTGACGTTCTGGAGTACTTCATGTCAGCTCACGGTGCACGTAAAGGTCTTTCGGATACGGCTCTTCGTACAGCCGATTCGGGTTACCTGACACGTCGTCTTGTTGATATCTCTCAGGAGCTTATCATCCGTGAACAGGACTGCTCCGAGAAGCGTGCAACGATACCGGGAATGTTCGTTAAAGAGTTTGCTGACGGCAAGGAAGTGATTGAGACTCTTCGCGACAGGATACTCGGAAGATATGCTGCAGAGGATATCGTTGATAAGGACGGAAATGTCCTTGTCGGCAAAAATCATATGATAACACCGAGACGTGTCGAGAACGTTCTTAAGAACGCTGTCGATTCAGAAGGAACTCCCATCACGGAATCAAAGATCGGTGTTAAGATCCGTACGATCCTTACATGTAAGTGTCATAACGGAATCTGCTCGAAGTGCTACGGTGCCAACATGGCGACCGGTGAAATGGTCCAGGTCGGTGAGGCTGTCGGTATCATCGCCGCACAGTCGATCGGTGAACCCGGTACACAGCTTACTATGAGAACGTTCCATACCGGTGGTGTTGCCGGAGACGATATCACACAGGGTCTTCCCCGTGTCGAGGAACTGTTTGAGGCACGTAAGCCCAAGGGTCTTGCGATCATCTCCGAGATAGCAGGACATGCGGTACTTCATGATACAAAGAAGAAACGTGAAGTCGTTGTTACCAACGATGAGACCGGAGAGAGCAAGACTTATCTGATCCCTTACGGATCACGTTCGAAGATAACGGAGGAGGGTGTTGACATCCAGGCCGGTGACGAACTTACCGACGGTTCTGTCAATCCTCATGACATCCTGAAGATCAAGGGCGTACGCGCAGCACAGGATTACATGCTTCGCGAGGTTCAGAGAGTTTACAGACTCCAGGGTGTTGAGATCAACGATAAGCATATCGAGGTCATTGTCCGTCAGATGCTCAAGAAAGTCCGCATCGAAGACGACGGTGATTCGGATCTGTTACCCGGATCCCTTGTGGATGCTCTCGAACTTGAAGACATCAACGAGGCACTTGAGGCAGAAGGCAAGAAGACTGTTGAAGCCAAGCAGGTTATGCTCGGTATTACAAAGGCAAGTCTTGCTACAAGCTCGTTCCTGTCGGCTGCATCATTCCAGGAGACGACAAGAGTTCTTACGGAAGCAGCCATAAAGGGTAAGGTCGATCCTCTTATCGGACTGAAAGAGAACGTTATCATCGGTAAGCTGATACCTGCAGGAACAGGTATGAAGCAGTACAGAAACGTTATGCTCGACACTACGCTTCCCGACAGCCTTGCTGTTGAAAAAGAGAAAGAAGCCGAATACGAAGATGTCGATATCGACGATCAGACTGAAGTAGATGAAGATATCGATTTTGAAGAAGAGGAACTTGTGGAAGAGACCACGGATGATTCCGAGGAATGATCCCGGATTCTCCGAAATCATAAGATCAAAAAAGCCGAAGGATTAAATCCTTCGGCTTTTCATATGAAATAAAATGAATATCAATAGTTAACGTATATCGATGCAACCGACGCCTCAGCCTCTTTGGAAAGCTGATATGCACGGATCGGATGCAGGAATCCGGATGAAAGTTTATATGCCTTGCGGCTTGCAGGCGATAACTTTCCTGACAGCTCCCATGTGTTCCTGCGGATCGATATGTACCATGTCATATACAAAAATCCAACAGTCAGTACAAAGGATATGACAGAAACCCATACAATGTATGTGGACACATCGGCTGTATGAGGAGCAGCAGCAAGCGGCACATCATTGTTCTGGACAACAAAGAATACATAGTCATCCGAATATGAAGCTATCTCTTTTGTCTGACCGGCATTCGTCTCTGTTGTCATCAGTCCGATCACCGGAAGGAGAAACAGAAATACAAAAGCCATCAATGCAAGAATATTAACTATCACTCTGCGTTTTGTCGTCATGGTTACCTTCTTTCTGAAACACAAAACATATCCTTTTAATGATTAAGACACCTGTATTTTGCAAAAAGGTTCAGCGACTTTATTATACTTTAAAAATCTTTTCTTTTCATGTCACAAGGTATATAATATATTGGATTCGGTGTGGACAAATGCCGAAAGATCATGGAGAAGCTGTTCAAAAATGAGAGATGATTATTTCAAAAGCTACAAGATGTTCAAGTTTATCCAGCTTGCACTTCTTGTGATCTTTGCAGTCTGTTTTTTTCTTTTCATTTTTCTTGATGAGAATTTAAGAACCGGCGTTTTTTCGAACAAGGTGCTTATGACGATATGCGTGTTCCTGTGGGCGTTCATGCTTTACAGTGTTGCGTGCATCATTATGGACTTCAGACTCCTTGAGGGACATATCGTGCATGACCATGTTCTCAAAAGAGCAGTGTATGTCGATACCCTTACCGGTATACCCAACAGATTTTCATGCGACCAGATTTTTGAAAAGTATGAAGGCGAACAGGATATTTCAAAGCTTGGCTGTGCGCTTGTAAAAATACAGAATCTTGATGAGATAAACCAAAGTCACGGAAGATCGAGCGGAAACGTGGCTCTTAAGGAATTCTCATCGATGATCGAGAGGATAAGCGCTTATTACGGATTTGTCGGAAGGAACAACGGAAATGAATTCCTTGTTGTGATCGAGAACTGTAATGAGGACAGGATGACGAAGTTCAGTGAAGGACTTCAGAAAGAGATCGCACAGTATAACAAGACTTCAGGCGGATATGAGATAAGGATCAGTTTTGCAAAGGTACTGAATGAGTCGCTTGGCATGAGTGATTTCAGAGAACTTGTGGCTAAATTGTACGGGATTGCCAAGGTGTAAGGATGGCTGATTTTAATCATGCCTATATCGGACGGCTGGTTCAAAAATCACAAAAGGGAGACAGTGATGCCTTCGCCGAACTGTATGCTATCACATATCAGCATACGTACAATTACGCGGCACACTATTTAAGGGATGCGAATCTTGCGCAGGATGCCCTGCAGGAAACATATATCCTTGCGCTTCGAAATATCACCGGGATAAAAGAACCGACCCTTTTCGTGGCATGGCTGAATCAGATATGTTTCAGGGTCTGCTACGATATGGAACGCAAGAACCGGCAGGAATACGGTGAAAACAATCCCGAACTGCTGGAACTTGTAAGCGATGATTATATCGATCACAATCCGGAAGAACAAACGGAAACAGCGGACGAATCGTCAAGGTTAAAGGAAGCGATAATGTCTCTTCCCTTTAACGAGCAACAGGTAGTCGTCATGCGATACTACAACGACATGAAGCTCGAGGACATTGCCTCGGCACTGTCGTGCTCAAGAAGCAGTGTCAAACGATACCTGATATCAGCCAGGGACAGGCTGAAAACAATGCTCAGAAAGGGGAATGAAGATGTTTAGAAGAAATAAAACATACAGCATAAACAGAAAAGCGGCAAACCAGGCACTTCAGAACGTCTTCGCTGCCTGCGACCAGACACCCAATACACAGTCATTGGATATGCTGCTGTTTAAGAACATTGCAAATACGACACTGGTCAAGGCCGGAAAGTGGATGTCGGTCGGACTGCTGGTGCTCGTACTCCTGTCACCGACGGTATTTTACATAGCCGGTAAGGAAGGCAGTGCCAAGCCTCACAAGGCGGACATTACCGTTGTCAGCCATTATCTCGACAAAGATAATGAGAGCTTTGTGATGGAGCTTAAAGGAAAAGATATCGATTATGAAGGAATATATGCAAAGAAAGAGGACGGCTCCGTGATCTATCCATCGGAAACCGATCCGGACGGTACCGTGAAGTTTCACTTCACATCAGGTACACTGAACATATATATTCCCGATACGGAGGGTGGAATTGTTCAAGCGGTTTTATCCAAATAAATCCATATTGATCACTTGCCTTCTTGTTATAGCGCTGGCCTTTACGGCATGCGGCGATTCCGGTCCCGAAGATACCGAGGTCAAGATAACAAAGATCGGATCCGAGAAGAACAGAAGCAATGAACCCAAGTGTCTGACTCCGGTAGCCGGAGGGAAGGATATACTTGGCGGCGATGAGCTTATTGTTGATGCCACGAACAGATCGGAAGGCTACCTGTACGTTAAGAACACGGGCGAGATTGATGATATCAAGATACAGCTGAACTGTAATGACAGTGTCACATATACCTACATTATCCCGGAGGGTGATTCGGTGATCCCTCTTTCTCTCGGGGACGGACAGTATACGGTTGTCGCATACGAGGGAATGGGAGATGAAGGAATGTATGCGACAAAGTTTGCGGAGACAATGGATGTCACGATGCCGGATCAGTTCCTGCCTTTTCTGTATCCGAACTGTTATGTGCAGTTTGATATCAATGCGGATGTAGTTGCGCTCGGTAAGGAACTTGCCGCAGGCAAGCAGTCGGATATAGAGGTTGTTGCGGCGGTCTATGATTATGTGGTCAAGAACATAACCTATGATCACGAGAGAGCAGCAACGGTCAAACCGGATTACGTTCCGGATGTTGATCAGGTCCTCAAGGAGAAAAAGGGTATCTGCTTTGATTATGCTTCACTGATGGCGGCCATGCTCAGAAGTCAGAGGATACCGACAAGGCTGGAATTCGGATATGCGGGAGATGCTTATCACGCATGGATCACCATATATATAGAAGATGAAGGATGGATCAACGGTATCATCGAATTCGACGGAGTCGACTGGACCCTTATGGATCCGACATTTGCCGCAAATGCGGGAACAAAGAAGATAAAAAGCTTTATAGGCGACGGTAATAACTATACTACCAAATATACATACTGATGCTGATAGGAGAGGATTAAATGAACAAGAAAAAGCTTCTGAACAACCAGGAATTGTCAATGTTCTGTGATCAGATCGCCATGATCCTTAATGCGGGAATATCCGCCATGGAAGGTATCTCGATCATGCTTGACGATGCTACGACGGAAGATGCACGTGAGATACTTCAGACGATCCTGGATAAATGTAATGAAGGAGACACGTTCCATCATTCGGTGGAAGCTTCGGGAGTATTTCCGAAATATGCTCTTGATATGATCGAGATAGGCGAACAGTCCGGTAAGCTTGAGGAAGTCATGAGAGCTCTTGCTTTTCATTACAACCGCGAGGAGAATGTCGCCAGAGGTATTAAGAGTGCAGTAACTTATCCGATGCTCATCGTCGGTATGATGCTTATCGTAATCCTTGTGCTTGTTGTAAAGGTCCTTCCTATATTCAATGATGTGTTCAATCAGCTCGGAACAGAGATGACGGGCTTTTCAAAAGCGATGCTCAACTTCGGAAATGCGGTCAGCAAATATGCGCTTGTTATCGTTATAGTTGCCGCTGTCATCATCGCTCTTATATTCGTGTTCACCAAGACAACAGGCGGAAGAGCAAAGATGAGAGGTTTTCTTGCAAAGTTTGTTGCAACGCGCGGACTGTATGACAAGATCGCAGCCGGAAGGTTTGCATCAGGTATGGCGCTTACGATGAGTGCCGGACTTGATACCGACGAGAGTCTTAACATGGTCTCAAATCTTGTCGATAACAGCGACATGGTACAGAAGATCAGCAAGAGTAAGGAATGCATGGCAAACGGACAGTCGTTTGCGGATGCACTTTGCACGGCGGGAATCTTTTCGAATATGTATTCAAGGATGATCTCTGTCGGATTCAGGACAGGATCCGTTGACAAGGTTCTTGAGAAGATCGCTGTGGGGTACGATGACGAAGTAGACGAGAAGATCACCAACCTGATCTCGGTCCTTGAGCCGACGCTCGTAATAATTCTTTCGGTCGTTGTGTGCCTTATCCTTTTATCGGTAATGTTACCTCTTATGGGAGTTATGGGTAGTATCGGATGAACAACAGATTTAACAAACCCAGCCTGAAAAAAAGAATAACGGAATCCGTCAATTTTTCGGTCTTCTTCTTTGTGATCGTAATAGTTGTTTTCATGTTCGGGATATCCTTTATCGCTTCCACATCGTCGAGGGATCAGAAAAAGATCCTTACTGATGCGGTAAGTAAGGATATCATCCACTGCTATGCGATCGAGGGGTATTATCCTCCGAGTCTTTCCTATATAGAAGACCACTACGGACTGACATACGATAAATCAAAGTATCTGATCGATTATGTTCCCGTCGGCGATAACATCATGCCGAGCGTGACCATTGTGGAGATAGGCAGAAAATGAATTTTGCAAAGAGAAACAACAAATCGATAGTTGATTTTCTGTTCATACTTGCGCTGTTTGGAGCATTTGCCATAACTGCCCTGTTTGTCGTGCTCTTCGGTGCGCGTATATATAACAGCACGGTCTCCAACATGAACACGAACTATGAGAAGCGTACAGCCATGTCCTACCTGACAGAGAAGATCAGGTCACACGATTATACGGGCGGTGCCGATGTTGCCGATCTGAAGTCGCTCAGGGAAGACGGCGACCATTCGGTGCTCAAGCTTTACCAGGATATGGGTGGGAAGAGATATGTTACATATCTGTTCGTACATGAAGGATACCTTAAGGAGTTTACGGCAGACGAGGCATATGATTTTGACTATTCATCGGGAACACCGATACTTGCGATAAAGGATTTTTCCGTCAGGAAAGAAAGTGACGGACTGTATTTCTTCAACATCACCGATACGAATGATGAGAACACGCAGTTCTTTGTAGCATTGTACAGCGGAACGGACGGAGACGGGGATGAATAAATATCTCAAATCAAAAACATCACTCTTTCTGATGGAGCTGATCATAACGATACTTCTGTTTGCAGCATGCGGAGCCGTATGCGTAAAACTGTTCGTGACCTCACATGTGATGACAAAGGATACGGTTGAGATCAATGAGGCTGTTTCGATCGCACAGGGATTTGCCGAGGTAATGAGAGGAAGTGACGGCGACATCGATTCGGTGCTTGAACATTATCCTACCGCGGTACACGGCGGCGACGGATTCTTTGAAGTGTTCTACGATGCGGACTTCAATGTCTGTGAATTCTCCGAAGCTTCATATGTCAGCGACGTGACGATGAATCCTAACGGCGCGATACAGAACATGGAGATCAGGATAGTTAGACTGGCGGATTACAAGGACATTTACACGTTAAATGCAACGAAATACATGAACAGGACGAAAGGGTAGCAGATGGAAAAGAAGCATTCCGGAGGGATCAACATCGGAACAAGTTCAATACTGGTAACATTCGTGCTGCTCGCACTTGTTACGTTTGCAGCCCTGTCGTATATGTCGGCAAGATCTGATTACGTGCTCTCCAAGGAGCATGCCGACAGGACGGCCAGCTATTACGATGCAAACAGAATGGCCGAGATATACCTGGCAAACATCGAGGCGCTTCTGTCAAAGCACCTTGATTCGTCCAAGACTGAACAGGACTATTATGACGGAGTGGATGCGCTGTTTGCCGATAACGACAAGATCGAAGTCGGACAGAGTGATGACGGTGACAAGACGCTTTCATATACAATAGCGGTCACAAACGGACAGAATCTCAATGTTACGCTCAGGGTCCATTACCCGGATGTTAAAGATGACAGGCTGTTTCTGATCGACAAGTGGACAACGAATGTTAACAGGGAATGGCTTGATAAAGTCAAAGAGGGTTCCGAGGGAGAATCCGGAACAAAACTGCTTTTCCAATAAAGGAGAAAATCATGGCTGTAGAAGAAACCTTAGCAAAGATCACACAGGACGGAGCATCGGATATTTTCATAGTCGCCGGACTTCCTCTTTCATATAAGAGGAAAGGCGTATTTGTGGAGGAGAGCGAAGGAAAGCTCATGCCTGCGGATACGGCTGTGCTTATAACCGAGATATATGAACTTGCCGGCGGCCGTGACATGACAAGACTTCAGAAGAGCGGCGACGATGATTTTTCATTTGCGATAAGAGGTGTTGCAAGATTCCGTATCAACACTTACAAGCAGAGGGGTTCGCTCTCTGCCGTTATCCGTGTCATCACGTTTAACATTCCCGATCCCGCTGAGCGTAATATCCCGCAGAACATCATTGAGTTTGCCGATAAGAAAAAGGGAATGGTGCTCGTTACCGGTCCCGCCGGAAGCGGAAAATCAACCACGCTCGCATGTATGATCGATCATATCAATACGACAAGACATGCGCACATCATCACGCTTGAGGATCCTCTTGAGTATCTTCATATGCATAAGCAGAGTATCGTCAGCCAGCGTGAGGTTGTTACCGATACGGAGAGTTACCTTACAGCTCTTCGCGCATCCCTCCGTCAGAGCCCGGATGTTATCCTGCTCGGTGAGATGCGTGACTACGAGACGATGAACGTTGCAATGACCGCAGCTGAGACGGGACACCTTATCCTGTCGACACTGCATACGATCGGTGCGTCAAATACGATCGACCGTATCATAGATGCATTCCCGCCCAACCAGCAGCATCAGATAGCACTTCAGCTGTCCATGGTTCTCCAGGCGGTTGTATCGCAGCAGCTTGTTCCTTCAACGGACGGCGGACTTGTTCCGGCATTCGAGATCATGACGCTTACTCCCGCGATCAGGAACATGATAAGGGAATCAAAGGTTCATCAGATAGACGGTATGATCTATGCTTCCGCTGCCGATGATATGATCGCAATGGACACAAGTCTTCTTAATCTATATAAAGAAGGAAAGATCACGGATAAGACGGCTCTTACTTATGCCACGAATGCAGAACTTCTTCAGAAGAAGATCGGCCTTCTGAACAAGTAGGTGTTCAGGGCAAAAAGTCCTTGACATCCCCATGATTAATACGTATAATCGTTAAGCGTGCACAAAAATGCACTCTATTTTTGTTGTAAAAAATTCAGACAAGGAGGTGAAAAGAATGCCAACATTTAACCAGTTAGTAAGAAAGGGTAGAGAAACTTCAGTTAAGAAGTCTACTGCACCCGCTCTTGGCAAGGGATTTAACTCTCTTCACAAGAAGCCTATCGACACTGCTTCTCCGCAGAAGCGTGGTGTGTGCACTGCTGTTAAGACAGCTACCCCTAAGAAGCCTAACTCAGCTCTTCGTAAGATCGCCAGAGTACGTCTTTCAAACGGTATCGAAGTTACAAGCTACATTCCCGGTGAAGGACATAACCTGCAGGAGCACAGCGTTGTTCTTGTAAGAGGCGGAAGAGTAAAGGACTTACCCGGTACAAGATATCATGTTATCCGTGGTACGCTGGATACGGCGGGTGTTGCAAACAGAAACCAGGCCCGTTCAAAGTACGGCGCAAAGCGTCCTAAGAAGTAAGGTAACTGTCACTGGAACTGTTGAGTGTTGGAGTTCATTCACCAGCACGTACACAACGTTTTCCATTGTGAGTACCTAAGATCTAACAGTAATAGTTAAGGAGGGAAGAATCGTGCCACGTAAAGGACATATTCAAAAGAGAGATGTACTGGCTGATCCCGTATACAACAGCAAGGTCGTTACAAAGCTGATAAACAATATCATGCTTGACGGCAAGAAGGGCGTAGCCCAGAAGATCGTTTACGGTGCATTCGAGTCAGTGGAAGAGAAGGTTGGAAAGCCTGCTCTTGAAGTCTTCGAAGAGGCAATGAACAACATCATGCCCGCTCTCGAAGTTAAAGCAAGACGAATCGGTGGTGCCACATATCAGGTACCTATCGAAGTACGTCCTGACCGTCGTCAGGCTCTGGCTCTTCGCTGGATGACCATGTTTTCTCGTAAGAGAGGCGAGAAGACAATGGAAGAGCGTCTTGCAGGAGAGATCATGGATGCTGCCAACAATACCGGAGCATCAGTAAAGAGAAAAGAAGACATGCACAAGATGGCAGAAGCAAACAGAGCTTTTGCTCATTACAGATTCTAGTAGGAGGAAAAAATCTTGGCTGGAAGAGATTATCCATTGGAGAGAACCAGGAATATCGGTATCATGGCTCATATCGATGCGGGTAAGACCACAACGACTGAGCGTATACTGTATTACACCGGTATCAATCATAAGATAGGTGAGACTCATGATGGTACTGCAACCATGGACTGGATGGAGCAGGAACAGGAAAGAGGTATCACCATAACTTCCGCAGCTACGACATGCCACTGGACATTACAGGATCATTGTAAGCCGAAGGCAGGTGCGCTTGAGCATCGTATCAACATCATCGATACTCCGGGCCACGTTGACTTTACTGTCGAGGTTGAGAGATCGCTTCGTGTTCTTGACGGAGCTGTAGGTGTATTCTGCGCTAAGGGCGGTGTTGAACCCCAGTCCGAGAATGTTTGGCGTCAGGCGGATACGTATAACGTTCCCCGTATGGCTTTCATCAATAAGATGGACATCCTCGGTGCTGATTTCTACGCAGCCGTAGATCAGATAAGAAATCGTCTGGGTAAGAATGCCATCGTCATCCAGCTGCCTATCGGCAAGGAAGACGAGTTCAAAGGTATTATCGACCTTTTTGAAATGAAGGCATATATCTACAACGACGATAAGGGTGAGGATATCTCGATCGTGGATATCCCCGATGATATGAAGGATGAGGCAGAGATGTATCATGAAGAGCTCGTTGAGAAATGTGCAGAGCTTGATGATGATACTATGATGGCATACCTTGAGGATTCTGAGAGCGTAACTGTTGACGACCTCAAGAAAGCGCTTCGTAAAGGTACATGCGAATGTACGGCGGTTCCCGTTTGCTGCGGAACGGCTTACAGGAACAAAGGTGTACAGAAGCTTCTCGATGCAGTTATCGAGTACATGCCCTCACCTCTTGATATTCCCGCGATAAAAGGTGTTGACCTTGAAGGAAACGAGACTGAGAGACATTCTTCGGATGAAGAGCCTTTCTCGGCACTTGCATTCAAGATCATGTCAGATCCGTTCGTAGGAAAGCTCGCATTCTTCAGAGTTTATTCAGGTACGATGAACTCCGGTTCATACGTGCTTAACGCAACAAAAGGCAAGAAGGAGCGTGTAGGACGTATCCTTCAGATGCATGCCAATAAGAGAGAAGAGCTTGAAAAGGTTTATTCAGGTGATATCGCAGCAGCTGTAGGTTTTAAGCTTACAACGACAGGTGATACGATCTGTGATGAACAGCATCCCGTTATTCTTGAGTCTATGGAGTTCCCGGAGCCTGTTATCGAGCTTGCCATCGAGCCCAAGACAAAGGCGGGACAGGGCAAGCTGGGAGAATCTCTTGCAAAGCTTGCTGAGGAAGATCCTACATTCCGCGCACATACCGATCCGGAAACAGGTCAGACGATCATCGCCGGAATGGGTGAGCTTCACCTTGAGATCATCGTTGACAGACTTCTTCGTGAGTTCAAGGTAGAGGCAAATGTCGGTGCACCTCAGGTTGCTTATAAAGAGGCTATCACAAAGCCCGTTGATATTGAGAGCAAGTACGCAAAGCAGTCCGGTGGACGTGGTCAGTACGGTCATTGTAAAGTACGTTTCGAGCCCATGGATGCCAACGGAGAAGAGCTGTTCAAGTTTGATTCGGAAGTTGTCGGAGGTGCCATCCCGAAGGAATACATTCCCGCTGTCGGAGAAGGTATCGAAGAGGCAACAAAGGCAGGTATCCTTGGCGGATTCCCTGTTGTCGGCGTACATGCAACGGTTTATGACGGATCATACCATGAAGTCGACTCATCCGAGATGGCATTCCATATCGCAGGTTCCCTTGCATTCAAGGAAGCCATGCAGAAGGCAGGAGCAATTCTGCTCGAGCCCATCATGAAGGTTGAGGTAACGATGCCCGAGGAATACATGGGAGATGTCATCGGTGACATCAACTCAAGACGTGGACGTATCGAGGGTATGGACGATGTCGGTAACGGCAAGATCGTTCGCGGATTCGTTCCTCTTTCGGAGATGTTCGGATACGCTACAGACCTTCGTTCCAGAACACAGGGCCGTGGTAACTACTCAATGTTCTTTGAAAAGTATGAGCCGGTTCCGAAGTCAGTTCAGGAAAAGGTTCTTGCTGCAAAGAAAGCTTAACAAAAATTCCTTGATAATAGCAGGAAAATGAAATATAATCTTTGTTATCGGGCGTAAGGCTCATAGAGAGATTAAGAGAAGTATTTAATCTAAGGAGGATTAATTAAAATGGCAAAAGAGAAATTTGACAGAAGTAAAACCCATTGTAATATCGGTACCATCGGCCACGTTGACCATGGTAAAACAACACTTACAGCTGCAATCACAAAGGTTCTTGCTGAAAGAGTTGCCGGAAACGTAAAGGTTGACTTTGAAAACATCGATAAGGCTCCCGAAGAGAGAGAGCGTGGTATCACAATTTCAACAGCTCACGTTGAGTACTCAACAGAGAAGAGACACTATGCACACGTTGACTGCCCGGGACATGCCGACTACGTTAAGAACATGATCACAGGTGCAGCTCAGATGGATGGTGCTATCCTCGTTGTTGCTGCTACAGACGGTGTTATGGCTCAGACAAAGGAGCATATCCTTCTGTCACGTCAGGTTGGTGTTCCTTACATCGTTGTTTTCCTTAACAAGTGTGATATGGTTGACGATCCCGAGCTTATCGAGCTCGTTGAGATGGAAGTAACAGAGCAGCTTGAAGAGTACGGATTCAAGGATTGTCCTATCATCAAGGGTTCAGCTCTTAAGGCTCTTGAAGATCCCAACGGTGAGTGGGGCGACAAGATCATGGAGCTCATGGATACAGTTGATTCTTACATCCCTGATCCTGAGCGTGATACAGATAAGCCTTTCCTTATGCCTGTCGAGGACGTATTCACGATCACAGGTCGTGGTACTGTTGCTACAGGTAGAGTTGAGCGTGGTACACTTCATATGTCTGACGAAGTTGAGATCATCGGTATCAAGGAAGAGACACAGAAGTCTGTCGTAACAGGTATCGAGATGTTCAGAAAGCTTCTTGACGAGGCTCAGGCAGGTGATAACATCGGTATCCTTCTTCGTGGTATCAACAGAACAGATATCGAGCGTGGACAGGTTGTAGCTAAGCCCGGTTCGGTTAAGTGCCACAAGAAGTTTACAGCTCAGGTTTACGTTCTTACAAAGGACGAGGGTGGACGTCATACACCTTTCTTCAACAACTATCGTCCTCAGTTCTACTTCAGAACAACAGACGTTACAGGTGTTTGCGAACTTCCCGCAGGTACAGAGATGTGCATGCCCGGTGATAACATCGAGATGACTATCGAACTTATCCATCCCGTAGCTTGTGAGCAGGGTCTTACATTCGCTATACGTGAGGGTGGTAGAACAGTAGGTTCAGGAAGAGTTGCTTCCATCATCGAGTAATCAGTAAAATATGCAGTAATCAAGGGCTTTCCGAGAGATCGGGAAGCCCTTTTTGTCCAACATACAAAAAGGGGAAATCTTACATGAGTAAAAATCACAAAGCCGTAGTTTATCCGCTGATGCTTGCACTTTGCCTTGCCGCAACTTCTCTTACGGCGTGCGGGGACGATGATGCCGCAAAGGCACTCGCGATCAATAAGCAGGATGATACTTCATCGGAATCATCGGATGATATATCAACGGAAAATGAAAACGGTGGTACAGATAATACGGAAGAGATATCACCGGAAGAGCAGTATCCGGAGGAGGATATTGACGATGAGTGGATGGAAGTACTTGAGGCAAACGGTACGTTCTATGATGCATTCTATAATTACCGGAAGATACTTAAAGAGGAAGAGCCGGATCATCCCGATAATGTCAAAATGCCGGACGGTATAATAAAAGAAAACAATGATTATTACATTCCCGATATGGAAGTGCCGGAAACAACATCGGTGGAGATGTCGGAACTGTACGGAAGGTGGCTTCCCGTATCATCAACATACATGGATATTGATACGGACTGGACCGCTTTGAGAGAGGCCAATGTTGATTTTCATCTGGATCTTAATGAAGACGGAACATGCGCGTGCAATATGTTCGGTGGTGAGAAGAGCGGAAACTGGAACAGCAAAGCTATCCCGATAAACGGAAAAGACTGTGCATACGGTATGGAAGGTGATCTGCTCATTCTTCATCAGGACATGGGACTCGGTGCCGAGATGATATACAGATTCGAGAGAGACACGAAGGACACCGCTCTTGTAAGAGCGCATGAAGATGAAGTTACCGGGTATTTCGGACATAAGCTCAAGGACGCAAAGGTTTACAGGCTTGCCCGTATTATTGAAAACGGTAAGGAAACGACTGTCAGTACCGAAGATGTAGAAACGTCTCCCAAAGACCATTTTGTCGTATATGTTGAGACGGATGATGAGTATCACAGCGGTTACGGATATATGCGGGAGGGCGTAACGGATACGGCGCTTTACTTCCAGGGCGACAGAGGCGTGGTAAAGAAAATAAACGAGGATACGACGAACAGGAACGCCGGAATGGGACGAACGAGGTATGAGATCGTAAATGACGGTAAACTGCTCCGTCTCGGCTTGGGGTATCGACAACTATCAGAAATATGCTATGAATATGAACTGAACGAGGATGAGGGGGCCCCGAGATCCCATCTGGCAGTAGGTCCCGTACCGAACAGGAAAGAGATCGAGGTACCGGAGGGTACGCATAACAAGGCGGGATTTTACAGACTCGACAAGTTATTCAATTACACATATGTTGCCGGGGACCCGTTCATGGAGACAGAATTACAGCCTGTAGATGATAATGTATACGGAACGGATTCGAGAAAATATGATGCTGACTTCTGGTATGTTCTGAAAGACGACGGAACAGGATATATGCGTGCATGGAACCGGTATTTTGAAGTTGTATGGAACGATGATTTTCAGTATTATTACGATATCTCAGGCAAACACCAGCTTGGTACCGTAGTCGGTGAGATAGATTATGACGGTACGTTCATGAGACTGTTTAAAGACGAGCTCAACGAGGTTCCCGAATATCCCGAGGAACTCACATATGAAGGAGCGAAAAAGCTTAAGGAAGAGATAGAAAAGAAAGCTGAAGAAAGAGCAAAGAAAGAAGATAGGGAGTAAGAAGTAAGACATGATTCTGCGGCACAGCCCGGCTGTGCCGCAATTTTTTTGAGAAATTTTCAAATTGCTGTAAACTTTCCGCTCATATCATCCGATATATGTGATAAGCAGTATTGTCGTCTCAAATGGAATTGAGACATTATTACTTCAAGGAAGAAGGTGTTATCGTGACAAATTCAATCAACAGTATCTATGGCGCTTCAGCGTCTCTTTCAGCGTATTCAGCGCAGAAATCCGAAAAAAAGGAACAACCTAAGAAGACGGAGTCGGCAGTCGAGACTAAGGAATGGAAGGGACTCACATCCGAAAGCAGTCTCATTCCGACAGCGAAGGCAGGCTACGGAACGGTTATCGGTGATGTCAATCTCTCCGATAAGGCGAAGGAATACTATGCCAAACTCAAGGAGAAGTTCGGCGGTGCTGATTTTATCCTTGTGAGCAAAGATAACAAGGAGCAGGTGGAGAAAAATGCAAGCCGTTACGGTTCGGCTTTAAAGCCCGTCGTTCTCATAGATGATGAGAAGATCGAGAAGATGGCGAACGATCCCGAATATGCGAAGAAATATGAGAACATCATCGAGTCATCATTAAACAGCCTAGAGGCTGCGAAGAACACTCTTGCTGCAAGCGGAGCGGTTCTCAAGAACTTCGGCATGAGTGTCGGAGAGGACGGAAAGACAACATTCTTCGCTGTTCTTGAAAAAGCAAATGATGCTGCCAATAAGATAAGAGAGAAGAATATAGAAAAGCATAAAGCAGAGAAAGCCGAAGAAAAGAAGAAGGCTGAAAAGGAAAAAGAACAGGAGCGTATCGAGGACATATTCAATGATGATAAGGAATACATAGAGTTCAGATCCGATTCCCTTGATGCCCTTGTCGACAAGGTTTCCAAGTATGCTTTTGAAAGCTCTGAAAGCGCACTGGCTGCACAGGAAGGTATAGGACAGTCCATAGATTTCAAGGGGTGATGCATATGACGGGTATAGGTAATGCTCTTCTGTACTCTTATACCGCGGCAAAGACGGCTTCCGTTCCGAAGAATACAAGACAGATCATCGGTAATTTTGCAAAGGATGATGATACCGAAAAGAAAGCGGATGTATCAAATATGCGCCGCGCACTTCGGAAAGGTACGGAAAAACTTGCAAAAGAAACAAACATGTCTGTCATTGACAACATGCAGCTGTATTCAAAAGCTCTGAAGAAACAGAGAGAGAACAATAACAACGTCGCTCTTGAAAAGAAGAAGGTAAAATACAGCTTCAAAAAGATATCGTCAAAGATCGTAAGCAGCAAGACATCGATGGCTGCAAGAGAAGCCGTGTCACAGGCCAAACGCGAGATCCAAAAGCTTAAGGCAGCCAGAAGAACGGGAAAGTATGACCCGGAAGAAATAGAGGCGGCTATAGATCACGCAAAGGCGATGGAGCGTATTGCCAGAAAAAAGGTCAGACACCTCGAGGAAGAGGAGATGGCAAAACGGTGCTCATCCGAATCAGTTTCTTCGGGAAAGCCTGCTGTTGATGACGAGGATATCCGGGAAGATAAGGATCCGGTACAGAAGGAGATCGATGAGATCCGGGACGAGCTTGAGGATGTTGGTGATAAGGCCCAAAATGAAGAGTACATAGAATCAGGCGAGATAACAAATGAGATGATCAGTGAGATCACGGACGGCATGGAAGAGATGCTCGATGCGATCGAAGAACTCAACGATCTGTTAAATGATTTTGCCGAAAACATTTCGGATATGGATACTGATGACATAAAAACAATGGTCATCAAACACAGAAACAGGGAAATGAAAGATATAACCAAGGCGGATGCGGACTATATGAAGGTGATGTTCGAACACCTTGAAAACATGAAGGCCGGCTCTGGACCGTCGGCTTCATCAATAGATGTTGCGTTGTAGTGTTTCGTTCCCCGTCGTGATAAGGCCCGGGCAGCTTGCCCCGGGTCTTATTTATCGTTGGCAATCCGCCACTGAAAGTTTATAATAGTGAATATATGTTCGGAGGGTGATCATGTCAAAGAAATATGATTTTCTGATCGTCGGATCAGGGCTGTACGGAGCGATCTTTGCCCATGAAATGACAAAAGCGGGCAGGTCGTGTCTTGTCATAGACAAAAGAAACCATATCGGCGGAAATGTTTATACCGAAAATGTGGAAGGGATCAATGTCCATAAATACGGAGCGCATATCTTCCACACGAGTAACCGCAAGGTGTGGGACTATATGAACGGATTTGCCGAGTTCAACAGATATACGAACTCGCCTGTTGCAAGATATAAGGATGAGCTTTATAACCTGCCTTTTAACATGAACACGTTCCATGAACTGTGGGGCGTTAAGACGCCTGCTGAAGCAAAGGCAAAGATCGAGGAGCAGAAGAGAGAGGCAAAGCTTCCCGACGGCAAAGAGCCTGCCAACATGACCGAGGCAGCGATACAGCTTGTCGGTAAGGATATATACGTAAAGCTCGTAAAGGGCTATACCGAGAAGCAGTGGGGAAGGCGTGCCGAAGAGCTGCCGCCGTTCATCATCAAAAGGCTTCCGGTAAGGTTCACGTATGACAATAACTATTTTAACGACAGTTATCAGGGTATCCCGATCGGCGGATACACGAATATCATAGAGAAGATGCTCGAGGGCTCGGACGTTAAGCTTAACGAGGATTATTTCGCAAAGCGTGATGAGTATGATGCTATTGCCGAAAAGACCGTGTTCACCGGAATGATAGACGAGTACTATGATTACTGCTTCGGACCGCTTGAGTACAGGAGCCTGCGCTTTGAGGACAAGGTACTCGATACGGATAACTTCCAGGGAAATGCCGTTGTAAATTACACGGAATATGAGATCCCTTACACAAGGATAATCGAGCATAAGCATTTCGAATTCGGAAGCGGTGACAGGACCGTGATCACATATGAGTATCCCGCGGTCTGGAATAAAGGCGATGAGCCTTATTATCCGATGAACGACGATAAGAACAACGCACTGTTTTTAAAATACAGGGAGCTTGCCGACAAAGAGACAAAAGTGATCTTCGGGGGAAGGCTCGGAGAGTATAAATACTATGACATGCATCAGGTAGTGGCCGCTGCGCTTTCGGCTGCAGAGGCGGAACTTAAAGGATAGTCGGATGTCATTTGTTCACCTGCATACCCATACGGAGTATTCGCTCCTTGACGGGTCCAACAAGATAAAAGAATATGTCAAGTGTGTCAAAGAACTGGGCATGAATGCCGCCGCGATAACCGATCACGGCGTTATGTACGGCGTCATTGATTTTTACCGAGCAGCAAAAGCGGAAGGTATAAAGCCGATCATAGGGTGCGAGGTGTATGTGGCGCCCAATTCGAGATTTGACAGGGAACTTAAAGGTGGTGAGGACAGGTATTACCACCTTATCCTTCTTGCGGAGAATAATACCGGATATCACAACCTGATGAAGATCGTCAGCATCGGTTTTACGGAAGGATTTTATTCAAGGCCGCGAGTTGACATGGAGATCCTTGAGAAATACCACGAGGGTATCATTGCCGCATCGGCATGTCTGGCCGGAGAGGTTGCAAGATATATCCAGAAGAACCTGTACGAAGAGGCAAGGGATGCTGCGAAAAAGTATCTTGACTGTTTCGGGAGGGGTAACTATTTTCTGGAACTTCAGGATCACGGTATTCCTGAGCAGAAGCTTGTGAACCAGGCGATTCTCCGGATCAGCAAAGAGCTCGATATTCCTCTTATCGCGACTAACGACGTTCACTATACTTATGCCGATGATGCCGATGCGCATGATCTTCTTCTGTGCATCCAGACCGGCAAGAAGGTTTCGGATGAGGACAGGCTCCGCTATGAAGGAGGACAGTTCTATATCAAATCCGAAGAGGAGATGAGGAAGCTCTTTCCTTATGCACCGGAGGCTCTCGAGAACACGCAGAAGATCGCTGACAGGTGCAACGTTGAGATAGAGTTTGGAAAATCAAGGCTGCCCCATTTCGAGGTTCCCGAAGGATACGATTCATGGACATATCTTCGTAAGCTCTGCTATGACGGGATCGAAAAGAGATATCCCGGCTACACGGAAGAGCATGTCGAAAAGCTTGAAAAAGAGCTTGGAACGATAAAGAAGATGGGCTTTGTCGACTACTTCCTCATAGTTTCCGATTTTATCCATTATGCAAAATCAAACGGATATGCCGTAGGACCCGGACGAGGAAGTGCGGCAGGTTCGATGGTATCGTATTGTCTCGGGATAACAAACATAGACCCGATAAAATACCAGCTCCTGTTCGAGAGGTTTCTTAACCCCGAACGTGTAACGATGCCTGATATTGACGTTGACTTTGATGAACACCGTCAGGATGTCATAGATTACGTCGTTAACAAATACGGCGAAGAAAAGGTTGCTCAGATAGTGACTTTCGGAACGTTCAAGGCAAGAGGCGTTGTAAGGGATGTCGGAAGGGTGCTTGACCTGAGCTATTCGTACTGCGACAGTCTTGCAAAGGCGATTCCGAATGAGCTCAACATTACACTGAAAAAAGCACTCGAGAAAAGTGCCGAGTTCAAAGGCTTTTATGACAGTGATCCCCAGGCAAAAAATCTTATCGACATGGCGATGAAGCTTGAGGGACTGCCCAGACATTCGTCGATGCATGCGGCCGGTGTCGTTATCTGTCCCGATGCCGCCGATGAGCTTGTACCGCTTGCATGCGGATCCGACGGTACCGTTGTTACTCAGTATGTTGCTACAACACTTGAGGAGCTCGGTCTTCTGAAGATGGACTTTCTCGGACTCGTAACACTTACCGTGATAAAAGAGGCTGTACGTCTCGTTTATGAGAACACGGGCGAAAAGATAGATATCGAGAACATCGATTACAATGATGAAAATGTATATGCATATATCGGAACAGGAAAGACCGACGGTATATTCCAGCTTGAAAGTGCGGGCATGAAAAACTTTATGAAGGAGCTTCGCCCGAAGAGCATGGAAGATGTTATCGCCGGTATATCACTTTACCGTCCGGGCCCGATGGATTCCATTCCCGCATATATCAAGGCAAAGAATTCAAAGGGTGATATTACCTATGACTGCCCGCAGCTTGAACCGGTGCTGAAGCCCACATACGGATGCATCGTGTACCAGGAACAGGTTATGCAGATCGTTCAGGATCTCGGTGGCTACACGCTCGGACGTGCCGATCTTGTCAGACGTGCGATGAGCAAGAAGAAGCGTGAGGTCATGGAAAAGGAACGTATGAACTTCGTTTACGGAAACGATGAGGAAAACGTTCCGGGCTGTCTGTCAAAAGGGATATCGGAATCCGTTGCAAACAAGATATATGATGAGATGATGGATTTTGCCGAGTATGCGTTCAACAAATCCCATGCTGCGGCTTATGCCGTCGTCGCATATCAGACCGCTTATCTTAAATACCATCATCCGGTTGAATTCATGGCTGCGCTTCTTACAAGTGTTATTGATAACTCCGCGAAGGTTTCGGAATATATCTATTCGTGCAAGAGCATGGGAATAAGTATCATCCCGCCTGATATCAACCGCGGGGTTGCCGGCTTTTCCGTAAGCGGTAACAGCATAGTATACGGCCTTGCTTCGATAAAAGGTGTGGGCTGGCCCGTTGTAAACTCGATCGTAGCGAACAGGAACGAGAGGGGAGAGTTCAGGGACATATATGATTTTCTGAACAGGATGGACGGAAGCGAGATCAACAAACGTGTTGTCGAAAACCTGATTAAAGCCGGTGCGTTCGACTGCCTTAACGGAACACGCAAACAGCTCATAAGCGTATACGGCGGTTATATGGACGGGGTCATAAAGGACAGGAAACAGAACATGGCAGGCCAGATGTCGCTGTTCGATCTGGGCGATCCCGAGATGAAGGATGAGCTTGGTGAAAAGCTTCCCGACATCGGTGAATATCCGAAGCAGGAAAAACTTGCATATGAAAAAGAAGTTCTCGGAGTTTATGTTTCAGGTCATCCGCTTGAGGAGAACGAAGCGCTGTGGCGCAGGACGATAACAAACAGGACTAATGATTTTAAATATGACGAAACTTCCGGAGAGACAAAAGTCTCTGACGGACAGAAGGTTACGGTCGGCGGCATGATCGAATCAAAGACGATCAAGTACACGAAAAGAAATGAGGTAATGGCTTTTCTGACGATAGAGGATCTTGTCGGGACTGTCGAGGTCATCGTCTGGCCGAGCGATTATGAAAAGAACTCTCAGTGGCTTGTAGAAGACTCGAAAGTATTTGTCGAGGGTCGTGTTTCCGCCGAAGACGAAAAGGATGCAAAGGTCATATGCAACCGTATAATCCCGTTTGAGAGCGTTCCGAAGAAGCTGTGGATCAGGTTTGAGAACAGGGACAGATACAACGAGTGCGAGGAGCAGTTAAATAAACTAATTGCGGATTCTGACGGTAAGGATATAATTGTAATATACATTGTTGAGACAAAAGAGAAAAAAGAACTGTCCAAGGGCATGAGTATTTCGGCGGATGCCGAGACGGTAGAGAGATTCTGTCAGGCATTCGGAGCCGATAATGTAAAGCTTGCATAACGACTTCAAGGAGATTGATTATGGAAAAAGAGATCCGTACAATAGGCGTACTTACAAGCGGAGGTGACGCTCCCGGAATGAACGCGGCGATCCGTGCCGTTGTCAGGAAGGCTATCGCTTCCGGCAAGAAGGTCATGGGTATAGAGAAAGGTTACAGAGGCCTTCTCGATGAAGAGATCTATGAGATGTCGCCAAGAGATGTTTCCGATTCCATCCAGCGCGGAGGAACGATCCTGCGTACCGCAAGGTGTGAGGAGTTCATGACGGAAGAGGGACAGAAGGAAGGCGCCAAGATCTGTAAAAAGCACGGAATTGACGGACTCGTTGCGATCGGCGGTGACGGTACATACCGCGGTGCGCAGAAGCTGGCTTCTCTCGGCATCAACACGATAGGCGTTCCGGCGACGATCGATCTTGATATATCCTCAACCGATTACACGATCGGTTTTGATACAGCGGTCAATACGGCGATGCAGGCCATCGACAAAGTCAGGGATACATCATCCTCCCATGAAAGATGCTCGATCATCGAGGTAATGGGCAGAAACGCGGGCTACATCGCGCTCTGGTGCGGAGTCGCTAACGGTGCCGAAGATATCCTGATCCCCGAGAAGTACGGATTCGAAGAACAGGAGATCATCAACAACATCATCAATAACAGGAAAAAGGGTAAGACCCACCATATAATCATCAATGCGGAAGGCATAGGCCATTCCACTTCAATGGCGCGAAGGATCGAAGCTGCGACCGGTCTTGAGACAAGAGCTACGATACTCGGACACATGCAGCGAGGCGGATCACCGACATGCCGCGACAGATATTACGGATCGATGATGGGAGCATATGCGGTCGACCTTCTCTGTGACGGAGCAACGAACCGTGTCGTATCGTTCAGAAACGGTGAATGGGTCGATTTTGACATAGACGAAGCGCTTGCAATGGAGAAGCATATTTCCGAATACGAATACTCGATCAGTAAAGCACTTGCAATATAATGAACATGATAACGAGCACTTCAAATGAGAATATCAAACGAGTGACACTGCTCGTCAAAAACGCAAAAGCCCGCCGCAAGGAGGGCCTTTTTGTGATAGAGGGGGAGCGGATCGCATCCGAGATACCCGAAGGAGCACTCAGGGAGTGCTATGTAACTCAGGACTACATGACGGATGACAGGCTGTCAAAGATCTTTTCTTACAAGGTTGTTCCGACCGTTGTGTCGGACCAGGTGTTTGCAAAGATGTCCGACACTCAAAGCCCTCAGGGAATACTTTGCGTCTGCGAGGCAAAGAAAGAGCAGGCGGATGATTTTCTCGAAGGAAGGAAGACGGGACCGCTTAAGCTGCTGGTGCTTGAGAGGATACAGGATCCGGGAAATCTCGGAACTATGATAAGGACCGCGGAGGGTGCCGGATTTGATGCGCTTATAGCGGATGAGAACACCGTGGATGTATATAATCCCAAGGTCGCAAGATCGACAATGGGTTCGCTCTTCAGGGTTCCGCTGTTTTACGTATCCGATCTTGGAGAGACGCTGACGCGCCTCAAAAATCATGGGATCACGGTTTATGCCGCCCACCTGAAGGGGAAGACTGACTATACGGATGAAAAGTATGAAGACAGAATGGCCATCCTTATCGGCAACGAAGGGTCCGGGCTGTCGGATGAGATAACGGATAAGGCCGACAGACTTGTCAGGATCCCGATGAAGGGAAAACTTGAATCACTGAATGCCGCGGTCGCTGCGGCGCTTCTGATGTATAACACGGTAAACGCACGAAAGTGAAGGAGGAAGTTTATGAAACTGGGAGTGGTTGGACTTGGAAATATGGCAACGGCGATGGTCGGAGGGATCATAAGGGCCGGACTGTTTGCGCCGGGCGATATAACGGGATCTGATGCGTTTGAAGCACAGAGGAAAAAAGCAGAAGAAACGCTCAAGATAAAGACATGCGAAAGCAATGAGGAAGCAGTCGCTGCCGGTGATTACGTCATACTTGCCGTAAAGCCGCAGGTATACGAGACTGTCCTTAACGGGATAAGCGGATCGGTTGACGAAAGCAAGGTCATAATTTCGATCGCACCCGGGAAAACGCTTTCATATCTTGCGGGAAAGCTCGGGACTTCTGCCAGGATCGTAAGACTTATGCCGAACACGCCCGCACTTGTCGGCGAAGGATGCACGGGTGTGTGCAGGAATGAAAATGTTTCCGATGAGGAATTTGAGTTTGTTCTGAAGATGCTGAACGGTTTCGGAAAGGCATTTGAGGTTAAGGAGAGCCAGATGGATGCGGTCGTTGCCGTTTCGGGAAGCTCACCCGCATATGTGTTCATGCTCATAGATGCGATGGCTGACGGTGCCGTAGCCGAGGGACTTGACAGAGCCACGGCGATAAAGATGGCAGCCCAGGCGGTTCTCGGAAGTGCAAAAATGGTTCTTGAGACCGGAAAGCATCCGGCTGAACTTAAGGATATGGTCTGTTCGCCTGCAGGGACAACGATTGACGCGGTTGCGGTGCTCGAAGAGGCCGGATTTAGGGGCTCCGTGATAGATGCGATGGAGGCATGTGCCGAAAAATCACGCAAAATTTGACTTTGAGCAGAAGATTTGTTATAATTCCATGGCCAATGAAATGATCAGGAAACATTTTGGAGGAAGATATGAAAAAGGCTGCATGGCCGGCCCTGATAATCGCCGTAGCGATCATCATCGTCGGAACATGGGGGAGTACGATCAGTGCATCGGCGACTGATTCGAAGATCCGGGTCGTGACTGCGGGGGCAGCCAAAGCCGTTACTGATAACAAAACTAAAGCCGTTGCATCAAAAGAAACGATAAACATTGAAATCGTAAAGGATACAACAGATCCTTCGGAATCAGGGTCAAAGTCGGGTGAAGCAACCACAAAGAAGGGAACGGTTGCCGGTATTTCCTATGACAAACTTGTCATGGCCGACGTTGATGAAGCCGTTAATGTCAGGGAGAGTGCGTCGGAAGACAGCAAGCTTCTCGGCAAATTCTTCAAGGAATGCGGTGGAGAGATTCTTGAAAAAGGAGACGGGTGGACAAAGGTTAAAACGGGTGATCTGACAGGATGGATCAAGAACGATTACCTTATGTTCGGAGACAGAGCGGTTGAGCTTGCCAACAAGGTTGTTGAGAAGACCGCAACATGTACTACAGACTGTCTGAGGGTCCGCAAGAGCGCTGATCCCGATGCTACAGTTCTCGATCTTCTTGCAAAAGGTGATACGATAGGTGTCCTCGGCCAGGAAGGAGAATGGACAAAGGTTGAGTTCTCCGACGGTGAGGAAGGTTATGTTTCCACCGAATATGTTACTGTTGCCGATTCTCTTGGAACCGGTAAAACGATGGAAGCAATAAAGGCCGAAGAAGAAAAGGTCAAGAAAGAAAAAGCACAGGCTGAAGCTGCGGCTAAGAAAGCCGAAGTTGAGGCTGGCCGCACTACAGATACTACAAAGACAAACAACGGTGCCGTTGCGGCAGATGTGAGCGATCAGGTTCTTCTGGCTGCGCTCATTCAGGCTGAAGGTGGAAACCAGCCGTATGAAGGACAGGTTTCGGTCGGAACAGTCGTAATGAACAGGCTCAGGAGCGGAAGATACGGAGGCAGCATTTCTTCCGTCATATATGCAAAAGGACAGTTCGGTCCTGCGGGAAGCGGACAGGTTGCCCGGATAGCAGCGGCCGGTCCCAAGGCATCATGTCTTGCGGCTGCACAGGATGCGATAAACGGTGTCAGCTACATCGGTGGAGCAACACATTTCAGAAATGTCAGATCAGGTTATACGGGTATAGTGATAGGATCACACGTATTCTGGTGATAAATGGAGTATAAGGATAATAAGGAGATAAGAGTAATGAAACTGTTCAGAAGGATAACAGCGATCACATGTGTACTTGCATGTCTTGTTGCATCACCTGTTGCAGCTACGGTTGCCGATTATTATGATATCGGTTTTCTGAAGTTCAACGGTGTGTATGTTAACCGCTGGGGACAGCCGATTCCGAATGTAGTTGCAAGAGGCGTTGACGTATCTTCGTATCAGGAAACGATAGACTGGGCTGCAGTCGCACAGGATGATGTAAGCTTTGCGTTCATCAGATGCGGCACTACCAATTCGGGTCCCGACAGAATGTTTGATACAAATGCAGCAGGCGCTACGGCAAACGGGATCCCGATCGGACTTTACTATCGTACATATGCTCCCAACGAGGAGATAGCAAAGCTTGAAGCACAGTATACTGTTCTGTGTGCACAGAAGTACAACGTTACACTTCCTCTTGTTATGGATATTGAGGGAAGTACGCTTGCAGCACTCGGTACTGTACAGCTTCAGAAGAACATTCAGGCATGGTGTGATGTTGTAAGAGCTTCGGGATATACACCGATGGTTTATTCTTCAAAGAGCTTCATGAACACATACATCAAATCCACACCGTGTGACAAGTGGATCGCTCAGTACGGTGACGTATTCACCTATACGGGCGGCGGTGCAAAGTACTGGCAGTGTTCCAGCCACGGATTTGTAAACGGAATCCCGGGTCGTGTCGATATAGACTTCAGATTCCAATAATAATACTTGAATTAACATTACTGTTCGTGTATAATAACCTTCGTTGCAAACGCAGCGAAGAATAGGGCTATCGCCAAACGGTAAGGCAACGGACTCTGACTCCGTCATCTGAAGGTTCGAATCCTTCTAGCCCTGCGAAAAGGAACCGGATTTCCGGTTCCTTTTTTGATGCTTCAAAGCCAGTATTTATGCGCATCTTCGCACTCCTGAAAAATCATTTTCCTGCTTTATTCTGGTTATTACTGACAGGAAAAATCAGGACGATAATCCCTCAAAAAACGTCAAAATCAGATGATGTTCTGAAAGATAGGTCAATTTAGGGGTCAATTATAGGTCAATCGAGGTAACGGGGCTTATTTGCTAATTTGGATTTAACTCGATTCTAACTTAAGTTTAACTCGACAAAAAGCACTTAACGAGTTAAAATCGAGTTAGAATCGAAATAGGGAGGGGTTAAAATGCGGACAATACCACACAAAGAGGATCTGACAGTCGAGTTTAAAAGTGATATAAAAAACCTACGTGATAATGAATTAATAGATGAAATAGTAGGAATGACTAATACAAAGGGTGGAACACTATACTTAGGCGTAGAGGATGATGGAAAAATAACCGGAGTCAGCAATATGCATAAGGATGCTATTGGTGTAACAGCACTAATTGCAAATAAAACAGTTCCATCAGTATCTGTTCGGGCAGATATTATTACAGAAGAGGGGAAGGATGTACTAAAAATAGAAATACCGATAAGCAGAACAGTGGTGTCTACTAGTTCCGGAAGAATGTTAAAACGAAGACTAAAAGCAGATGGGTTGCCGGAAGTTATACCAATGTTTTCTTATGAGATCGTAACCAGATTATCGGAATTAAAGTTGTTAGATTTTTCGGCAGGTCCACTTGCAGGGGCAACAATCAACGATTTTGATCCAAGTCAAAGGTTAAGATTGCGAAACATCATACAGACGAACCCTGGCGGAGAAAAAAACCTGCTTAGTCTATCAGATGAAGAATTAGACAAGGCTTTACGCTTTACCACAGAGATAGATGGGAAAATATATCCAACAGTGACAGGTATGCTAATTCTTGGAAGAGAAAACAAAATTACAGAGTTGATGCCTACTGCCAAAGCATCGTTTCAAGTGCTAGAGGGAACGAAGGTTAGAGTAAATACGGAGACAACGGCTCCTTTACTGGAGGTATTTGAAAAATTCGAAACATATTCTGAAGCATGGAATCCTGAACGAGAAGTAGAGTATGGTCTGTTTAGGGTTGCAATTCCTGAATTTGATAAAGCTGCATTTAGGGAAGGATTAATAAATGCATTCTGTCATAGAGATTATACGATGCTTGGAACCGTGAGAGTTCTAATTGATGATGAAGGAATGACTATTAGCAGTCCGGGAGGATTTATTGACGGTGTTACGCTGGATAATCTTCTTACGGTGGAGCCCCATGGAAAAAATCCGGCATTGGCAGATGCATTAAAAAGAATTGGACTAGCCGAGAAAACCGGGAGGGGAATTGATCGTATATATGAAGGATCTATATTGTATGGTAGACCGTGGCCGGATTATTCCGAGACGACTAGTACAAATGTAAAACTGTTTATTCAAAGGGCTAAAGCAGATGAGAAGTTTACCAAATTTATTTCGGATGAACAGAATAGATTGGGTAGACCGCTATCAATATATGCACTGATGATTTTGTCTATACTAAAGAATGAGAGACGACTTACAATTGATCGGATCACCGAATTGACACATTTGTCGGAAGGAAAATTAAGAGGTTCGATAGAAAATCTTATAGAAGATGGTCTTGTCGAGGGGGTTGGAAACGGTAAGTCAAGATCGTATCATCTTTCCGAAAAAGTGTATAAGGAAAACAATAAGAGCATCCAGTATGTGAGACAGACGGGAATAGATAAGGTTGCCTTCCCGGAACTTATAATAAAACTGGCAAATACACAAGATGGTTATATTACAAAACAGGATGTAGCAGAACTATTAAAGATAACGCCGCAACAGGCGTATTCAGAAATAAAGAAACTGATTAAAGAAGGGAAGATGTATAAGTTCTGCGGGGGAAAATATACGAAGTACAAAATGAGATAAGGAGTTTATTGTAGTGTTAGGATTATTAACTTGAAAAAGTGTTTTATAAATAGTGTTCGCGAACAGTATAGTAATATATATCATAATGAAAATATGATAAAATCATGACTAAAAGATAAATAGGAGTACAAGAATGAGTATAAGGATGATAATTCATAATGTGAAGAATATAGATGATTTTGAATTTGAAATCCCGACACAGAAGGGACTTTACGCACTGACGGGGGAAAACGGAACAGGAAAGAGTACAGTTATTTCTTGTGCGGCCACTGCGTTCTATGTGCCCTCTCTTTTTGACTATTTTGGCGATCCGAGAGAGGGTGCGAAGATTTCTTTTGAGTTTGATGGGAGGAGGAGAAACATAACTGCAAACAACGATAAATGGATAAATCCTAAAGGACAGTTGAAAATAACGGGTTTCTACGAGGGTAGTATAGTATTTGGAAATAGATTCAAGGATATAGATTATTCGCTTTTGTCAAAACTAGCATTAGTGAAAAAAGAGCAATTAACAAATGCATCCAGCTTCGTAAAAGAGAGTTTGGGCGATATTTTACATGATGATAAGACATATTATGAGAAGCTGTTTGTATTGAAATCGGGTGAAGCAAAGAAAATGAAATTAAAGAAATCGCCATATTACTATGAGAACAAAGGAGCTTTAATAAGTCAGCTTAATATGTCAACGGGAGAGAACTTGCTTTTGTCTATCCTTTTTTCTCTTGAAAACAGATTAAAAAAAGATATTTATGGTGATACGCCGGCATTTATTTTTTTGGATGAGATAGAATTGGCGCTACACTCTTCCGCGCTAAGAAGACTCGTATACTTCTTAAAAGATATTGCGGATAATCATAATTCGGTTGTTGTTTTTTCTACCCATTCTATTGAATTGATTAGAAGCATTTCGCCTGAGAATATATATTATTTACAAAGACATAATGATGGAGTAATTGAGACTATTAACCCGTGCTATCCGATTTATGCTACAAGAAATCTTGAATCATCAAACTATGGACATGATTATATTATTATGGTGGAGGATGATCTAGCAAAACAAATAGTTGAGAGAATTCTTCGTGAAAAAAAGTTACTATCAAATAAAAGAGTACTAGTAATATCTGTTGGTGGATGGCCACAAGTATTACGTTTTGCATATGATACGATTCGATCCAATCTTGCTTTAAGTACAACAAAGATTCTTATAGTTCTAGACCGTGATATAAAGAATATGGTATCACCATTTATGAAGAAGGAACATATTGGTTTTGCTAATGCACCGGTTTATTTACCAATAAAGAGTCTTGAAAAATATTTGCTTGAAAAACTTGTTGATCATGTTGATATTACGCTTTTTCGTGAACTGAATGATTATCTCTTTCAAGGAAGGTCACTAGATGATATTGTTCGTAATTATATGACAGGTATAAAAACAGGAAAAATAAAAGATGAAGAGAAAATCAAAAATGGAAAAAGCCTATATGATGAGTTGCACAATGAATTAGTTCAACTAAGGAAAAATGATAAAGATTTAATAGATATTATTGTGCAGTATCTATTTTCAACAAATAATCCGGAAATAGAAGAATTGTCAGGTTTTTTTCAAGAGAGATTGAAATAGTCCTAGAAGAGACATATATAAAGGGACTTAATCAAATACATATATCAAGATAACGATGAGAAATGGGAATTTATAGTCTTCCACATATTAATGATACGTTATTTTACATTAATAAAGAAGTAAAAGTAACAAGGGTTTATGCGCTGTTTGGACTTGTAATAGTGCAGTATTTGAATGAACATAAAGAGTTTTGCGTGGATTATCATGCGCTTTCACTTAAGCCAGATAATACAAATAGTATTTCTTTATATTTATTCGAGGGAGAAAACCATGAGCAGTATAGATAAGTATATTGAAGGTAATATGACGGGAGATTCATGGGAGGAGTTATGTGTTCAATGTTATCGCATCCGCTTTCAAGTAGACAATTATACCCCTATACCGGCTATACAAGGTGGCGATGCGGGAATAGAGGGTTTTACCAATAAAGGAATAGTTCATCAGTGTTATTGCCCGGAACGAGAATATTCAGATAAGGATTTATATGAACACCAGCGTAACAAACTTACGGCTGATATAGAAAAGCTAAAAAACAATGCTGATAGACTAAAGAAATTAGGTGTACCACCTATTACAGAATGGCATTTTAATATTCCAGAATACAGGGATTCAAGAATACTAGAACATGCAGAAACCAAACGGCAGGAAATTCTTAAGGAAAAAAAGGACAGACCTTCCAATTATGAGCATATTACGGAGAGTTTTCAAATTGTTATTAAAACCGCAGAAGACTTTAAACCAGAAATATCTAGAATCATCCGCACAAATATGTTAGATATGAAACTTAATTTGGTAATCAACCATCGAACAGAGCCAGATTGGTCTAAATGTGATTCTGAAAAGATCGCTAATATACGGAGGAAAATAAAGGCGATCATGCTTACAGATGAGGATGATGAAAGCTTAAATAAAATAACCGGGTATTATGCGGAGTATTATATCAGTGGTTTGGAAATACTTAATGATTTGCGTATACGCTTCCCGGAGATTTATGAAGATATTTATCAACTTGAGAAAACCTACAAACGTGAGGTATCAATAAAAACACTTATGAATACAGACAAGGTTATGAATCGTAATTTGTTTGAGACTATTCTCGATGATTTTTATTCTAAACTCAAATCTGATTTTTCTATAAGTCTAACGGAGGCATCAATCTGTGAACTAAAGCAAGATTTAATTGCTAGTTGGCTTGCGGATTGCTCCATGGAATTTAAAGGATAGATAATATGAATGAAATATCAATTGATTATGTAGGTATTGTTTTTGATGAAAAACCGGATGCGGTTCCATATAAGTATCGAATTAGCTATAAGGTTACACAGTTATGCTTAATAATGAAAATATGCGGCCGGGGAAGTGTTTGCTCCTTGATAAAACTTCATATGATTTCTCATGCATTAATCTCCAATGACAATATGAGAAGTCTTATTGAATTTGTGAATGGTTCCAATAGTTTGCCAGTTGTTCGATTTGATCCATCAGTCAACAGAGCTTTGACATATGCTATGGGATTTGGATTGATTGAGCAACAGAAAAATTCAAGATTTAAGCTTTCTGATCGCGGGCGTCTTCTTACGGAACAAATTCTGGCGGTGGGAGATCTAATGGTAGCCGAAATTAGTGATTTGAGTTTATTATCAAAAAAATTAACAGAGAGAATGGTGGATGAAATAGAGTATAAGTGGAGAGCAAGGGATGCTAAGGATTAACAGATTAAGAATTGAAATTAACACAATAAAAGGCATATTTGGAATTGATGAAACATTTCAAGATGGCTTGACTTTTATCTCAAGCCTTGACAATACATGTGGAAAGAGTTCTATTTTAGCCGCGATATATTATTGCCTTGGATTTGAGCAGATTTTAGGAGGTGCTGGAGGGGTCGGAAGTAAGGTTCTTACATCGGCATTTAAGACCATTATCGAGGACGATAAAGAATCATTAACAGTAACAGAATCCGGAGCATATCTTGAAATCAATAATGGAAATGAAACGCGAACGATATACAGAAGCATAAAATCAGAAAGCAAAGATAATAGACTTGTGACGGTATATTATGGGGATTATGATTCAATCTATAATCATAAAACATTAGCTGAAGATTTTTATGTTAATGTTCAAAGCTCTGCAACAAGCAAAAAGGGATTTCATACATGTCTTGAAGAGTTTCTTCATATGGAACTCCCATTAGTACAAACATCGGATGGTAATGAAAGAAAATTGTATTTACAAGTAATATTTGCGTCTATGTTTATTGAACAGAAACATGGATGGTCTGACATTTTGTCTGGAATGCCAGTATTTGGGATTCGCGAATCAAAAAAACGAATAGTTGAGTATATATTAGGGCTAGACACGTTGAATAATGAAAAGGAGAGGGATCAACTAAAAACTGTTAAAACAAAGTTGGAACACAAGTGGCACCAAGTTGTTTCTGATTTCGAAGACTATGTTAATTCGGAATTGTGTGAGGTTATTAATCTCCCTACACATCCCCGAGTACTATCGGATATTGACTACTCGAGAATAGTTGTGTCTGTCATGGGAGAATCATCTGTAGAAGAGGAAATTCAATCCCTTAAAAATATGTATAACAATCTACGACAACTGAAGCCTCGTGTTTGTGATAATTATGATGCTCTAAACATAGAGTTATCTGAGACACAAAAGCAAATCCTTGTCTTTGAAAATCGCATAAATGAAATAGAAAAAGATATAGCGAGTTATGATGAGGCAATAAAGAGACTAACCGCAGATTTAGAAGTTGTTAGTTCTGATATTAGAAATAATACTGACGCTGCTCGACTTCAAAAGTTTGGATCTGAAACGGTAGGTGGAGACATTTCGGTAGACATTTGCCCTGTTTGCAAACAACAAATACAAGATAATTTATTTGATGCAAAGGTTGTAAGCGGATTTATGAGCATTGAGGATAATATTAGACATCTTAAGGAACAAAAAAAGATGCTCGAATTTACATTAAGAAGTCGAAAAGAATCACGAGAAATAATAGTTGTTGAAAAAAATGAATTGGAAATGCGACTGCAGAGACTTAGAAAGCTTGCATTTGCTATCCGCTCGGATCTCTTTTCAACTGTAGATACAGAGGCATCCGAAGCAATCATGCTTAAGCGCATTGAGATAAGTAATCGTATTGAACAATTATCAAAACTGAAAGATAAAACAGATTATTTTCTAGAGCAACTTAAGGAGTTGTCGATTGAGTGGAGAGCATATATTGATCGAAAAGGACGCCTTCCCAAATCAGACATCTCAGATTCTGATAATGAGAAGATTATTCTTTTAAAAAAGAAGTTTATAGATAATCTAATACAATATCATTATAGTAGTTTGTCAAGTTTTGATGGTATTGATATCTCCATGAAGTCATCATTACTTCCAACAATAGATGGATTTGATATGAAGTTTGATTCGTCAGCCAGTGATGGTATACGTGTGATTTGGGCTTTTACATTGGCATTATTACAAGTATCAATTGAAAAAAATGGTAATCATCCGAGTATTATCATTTTTGATGAACCAGCACAACATAGTATTGTGCCAGAAGATATTAAAAGTTTTATTGAATCAGTTATGAATATCAAGGGGTCGTTTCAAATTGTTACTGCTATTACCTTGAATAGTCAGGATCTAAAAAGTATGATTGATGAGTTGGATGCATCGAATTATCACATAGTGCAGATTGAAGGAAAGGCATTCAAAGCATTATAAGAAAGATGAGCTTTTTTATAGTAGTATTAAGTCTTGTGAATAATTAGCTTGTATTTTAGAAATTGTTATTTATAGATCTTTTGAGATGATAATGTTTGATCGGCAAATAGATAACCGGTCTTCTTCAAGACTGGTATCCCATCGTTTATAATTATCCATATCGATAGGTGTAGCATATAGTGTTTTATCTGTATCTATTTTATTCTGCAGATCTTTTACTTTTACATAGTCAGCAAGTTTCCTGTTCAGTGACGGGTGTTTGAAGGATATCTTTATCGATTCGGGGATGGGGTTACCATCCTCGTCGTATTCTGCATTGAATTCCATTTCAACCTGTTCGTCCATCTTTGTGATCAGCGACATAACGTCTGACACGGTCACTATGTCAAAATCTGTAAATATGTTAATACTGACCCCGAGGGCATCTGCTATCTTCAGCAGCATCTTAGGCTTGGGATTCATCATATCACATTCAAGCTTCTTTATAGTACTCAGTCCAATTCCGGACAGATTTGAGAACTGGGCTTGTGTTATCCCCAGTGTACTTCTATAGTATTTGATCTTTTCGCCCAATGTCATCATATCAGTAGCCTTTCCACACACATTTTTACAAGTATAATACCACATTTCTTCCGTATCGGAACCACTTTCGTTCAAAAAAATGAACTTTTTTACAAAAACCTATTGACAGTTCATAAAAATGAACCTTATAATAAGCACATAAAAGTTCATAATAGTGAACCAAAGAATCAATCAACAGCTCTTCAGAAGGTTCCGGGAAAAACCGGGATGTCCCTGAAGAAGGAATATCGCGATAGGAAAAAGTCGCCGGAAACCTACTCAATCGATCAAAAGAAGAAAAGAGGTGAAGCGGATGAGAAACACAATGATCAATCAGGTACAGGATGAATACACAGTTTTGTCGGCAAGAGAGTTGGCATCCAGGCTTCATATCGGACGAGACAAAGCGTATGCGCTGATAAAGAGCAAGAGCTTCCCGTCCATAAAGCTTGGGGGTCGCTATATCGTAACAGCCAAAGCTCTTAACGAGTGGCTTGACCAGTACGAGTACAAAACCTTTCTTGTATAGGAGAGTAGTAAATGGCCAGCAGGGGAACGAAGGGACAGGGTTTCTTTAAAGATAATCCTGACGGAACTGTCACATATCGTAAGGGTGTCGGCTATAAGGACGACGGCAAGAGAAAGACTTTGACCGTTACCGCTAAGAACCGGGCGGTCTGTATGCGCCTAATGAAGGAAAAAGAGGACAACTGGCTTGCCGAGAAGGCCCGGACCGTGATCACGGATATTGATACCGTGGAAGATCTTTGTACGAGGCATCTGGTTTTTCAGATGAAGGGTGGGGAGCTCAAGCCCAAGTCTGCGGACAGAAGAGAAGGTACGATCAAAAATCAGATCGCCAAGTACCCTATCGGACATATGCAGGTGCAGGTCGTATCGCCTACGGATATCGAGGAGCATATCAATGCACTCATTAAGAAGGATTTGTCGGTTTCTTCCATAGAAAAGGCACTGGACGTAATAAATGCGGCATATGAATGGGGAGTCGCCCGCGGTGATATCAAAGCAAACCCGGCGCTGTCGATAAAGAAGACTATCAAAAAACGTCTGTCGAAGCTTGAGGCAAAGAATGCTGCCGATGCGGATGTGATCGTCCTGTCTGAAGAGGAAGAAAGGGCTTTTCAGGAAGAATGCCTCAAACAATATCCGACCGGCCGATACAAATACGCCGGCGGTCTGATCGGAAGAATTCTCCTTCACACAGGGATGAGAGTTGGAGAGGTCATAAGCCTTAGGTGGAAGGATTATGACAAAAAAGAAGGACTTCTTACCATAAATAAGAGCACTTCACTGATCATAAACCGTGACAGGAAGCCTGATGAAAAGAACTACAAAGCCGTAGTAGGTACAACAAAGAACCAGAAAGCCCGGGTGATCCAGCTCGGAAGCGATGCGAGAAAGGATCTTGAGCTTATGTCGGAACTCAGGCCCGGAACACAGGACGATCTGATATGCAGGTCCAGAAATGGGAAACCGTATACGGCAACCATGTTGGAGCATTGCATGCTTACCATATATAAGAACCTCGGATTCGGAGATGATGTAAGTGGATTGCATGTGCTTCGAAGGACATTTGCCACAAGGATGTATGACAACGGTGCCGGAGTAAAGGAGATTGCTGCATATATAGGAGATCTTGAATCCACAACAATGCAGTATTACATCGCGGCACGAAAGAAGATGAAGGTGGGATCAACAACAAAGCAGTTTGTTCCGATCCCGGTAGACAGGAATAAACCGAAAGAGGGTGATAACGATGAGTGAGAAAAGATATCGTATTGCAGGCAGTGACAGCGACCTAGCCAGATCATATCCCGATGTGGCGAAAACGCTGTCAATATCCGGAAGGAACATGTCCAACATCTGTTATGGCTGTATGGCTTTGTTCATAAGGTGTTTGGGCTTTTGCCCGGAGAATAAGGAGGATGTAAAGAAGCTGACGGAACTCATAAAAACGATAAACGATCATAACGTGAGGCCGTGGATCATCACATCTTCCGGGAAAGTGCCCATTGGGACAGATGATGTAGCGCAAACGTATTCTCCATTGACGGATAACTCTGCTATAGGCTGGAGCGATCCCGATATGGAAGAAGAACTCTTTTAGAAACGGAGGATTTTTATTATGAAGACAAAAGTTATAGCAGTGGATGCCGGAAAGGCTGAAACAAAGGTGGTTGCAATAGGTGAAGAGACAAAGGTAGTTCGTGATCATTTTCCGACTGCCATCGGTAATTCAGGTGACGGCAGGGTCGATTTTCTCGACAATGTCCACACGTTCTCGTCCAAAACACTTGGCTCGATAGGTAAGGAAGTAAAGATCGGTTGTGATGAGCTTCCTATTAAAGCAGATGATGACTTCTCAAAGGATGCGGACATTAACAGGATATGCACTCTGTATGGTATTGCAAAAAACGTTGTCCCCGGCGAAACAGTAAATGTTGTTGTCGGATGCCCGCTTTCGATCTACAAGGAGAAGGATAAGAGGATGGAATATGGGCAAAACATTGTTCCGAACGGCAGGATCGAGTGTGTTGTTGACGGTAAGCCCATAGAATTTAGTGTTGATAAACGCCTGGTCTGTGCGGAGTCTACCGGAATACTGACGATGCACCCGGAGCTTTTCAGCAAAAAGGATTATGATGCTGCGATCATCGACATGGGTGGTCTTAACATGAATATCACTGCCATCAACAATTCGAACGTGATAATTGAGACATCCCATACATCGAGGCATGGTGGCAGGATGCTCTGCCGTCAGATACAAAGACACCTCATGGATCATGGTCTTGATATTGAAGATACCCAGATCTTAAGCTCGATCATGCGCGGATTTATCAACCACCGGGATCCGGACAGGAAAGAAGAGTCAAAAGTAATAATCTCTCAGGCAGTGGGATCGTTTATCGATGAGATTGATCGTACCCTTCGTAACAGCTGGTCGAACCTTGATACATTGGAGCTTTTCTTCATCGGTGGAACATCGTTTTTGCTGAAGGATTTCCTCGCAGAACGTTTTGGCGAGCATGCACATTTTGAAAAAGATTTCGAGACATCACGCTATGCAAATGCTGAGGGATTTGCTCGCAAGATGTATCAGAAGCTCGCCTAGGATCCTGGCACAAGGTGATACGACCACCCCGCCAGGGTCCCGGTGGTCGTAACAGCCGGATAACTCGGTAAAAAGCACCTCTTTACCCCTGTTACGACCACGTCTGTAGCTGCCAAGTGGCTGTATCTACCGTATTTTTTGATCTACATGGCAGCTACAGACAAAACCACTACCATCCCCCGCAAAAAAGCGGCAGGATCTCCCCCCGGATCCCTCTTGGGGATGGTAGGCAAGTTTCGCATTGTGGCAAGCCACAATGCAAACTTGCCAGTGGGCTTCGCCCCCTTGGAACCCCCTTCTGCACCCCGCCAGGGGATATCAAAGGATGTGATCACAATGCAACGCGCAAACCGCAAACGAAACCGAGCCGTCACCGTACGGATGAACGATCGCGAATATGCCCGCATGCAGAAGAAGATAGCCGAGTCCGGGCTGTCCCAGCAGGCATATATCATAAGTGCGGTCTGCTCGTATCCGATCACATCATCTGACGAGATGGCGGAGCTTAAGAACATAAGCAGGACGTTTTCGGACTTTGAGCGGCAGATACGCGGTATGGCGACGAATGTGAATCAGATGGCTCATGTCGCAAACGGTCAGGGGCAGGTAGCGAGTGAGAAGAAACTGGAAGAGTTGGCGGAACAGATCCGTGATTACCGGAGAGAGAGTGAGGCTATATGGCAATCAATAAGGTCGTCAATAACGGGGGCTGTTCACACGGAGCCATGAGAAATGCCATAGAATATGTTCTGCGGGATAACTCGCTTGAGGAAGAGTATATAGAGATAACCGGTCCATATAACGGGGAGACTATAAATTATGATGAGGTATACCAGACGTGGCTTGCGGAAAAGAGAATGTGGGATAAAGACTCCGGCAGGATGTACGCCCACAATATCATCAGCTTCCATAAGGATGAACAGATAACACCGGAGCAGGTACTTGAGATCGGCAGGCAGTTCGTAGACAGTTTCTTTCCAGAACACCAGAGTCTGATAACAGTACACCGGGACAAAGAGCATCTGCACTGTCATATCCTGACGAACAGCGTGTCGTATGTTGACGGGCATAAGCTTCATCAGACAAAGCATGATCTGCAGATGCAGAAGGACTTTACCAATGAATTATGCCGGGATCAGGGGCTAAGTGTAGCAGAAAAGGGTCATCATTTTGACGGATCCATTATAGAACAGGGAGAGATTACAGCATGGAGTAAGGATAAATACAATCTCCTCATCAATAATCAAAAAGACAGTTTCGTTGCCGATTGCGCACTGGCGATCATGAGTGTAGTGGATAGAGGTTGTTGTAGCCGGGATGATTTTATATCAGAAATGGCACAGCAGGGATGGGAGGTACAGTGGCTGGATAACAGAAAACACATCGTATTTGAGAATGAGAACGGAGACAAAGTCCGTGACAGCAGGATCGAGAACACTTTTGCAGGATTAGTAGTGAACAAGGAGGCGCTGAACCATGAATTTGAAAGACAGAAACAGCTCAGACTCGAGCAGCTTGCAGCCGAACAGGAACTTGAAGAAGCAAGAAGAATTGAAGAAGAACGAGAATACGCCGAATACGAACAGTACATCGCAGAGATCGAAGCAGCTGTCGCCGGACATAATAATGAAGAAGCAGTCCGAGACGATTCAGCAACTTATCACAGAGAACACGACCTTAAGGAAACAGATCATGGAAAGGAGCGAAGGGAACCCAGACACGGAACAGACGATATCAGATCTTTCCTCGCAGATATCGATGCTCAAGAAAAAGGTGCTCGATCAAAAGCAAGAAATAGTGGACTTAAACGAAAAGAACGCGAAGCTGAACAGCAGCGACTTGCAATTAAAAGAAGCCAGGAGCATGAAAGAGCAAGCCGAGCAAGACATGCGAGAAGCCACAACATTGGTCTCGGACTTTGAAAAGCATAAGGAGAGTATGATCGCGGCCCTTGATGAGCGCGAAGCTGCCATAAGCAAAAAAGAAAAAATCATAAATGCTATCAAGAGCGATCTGGAGGGTGAGATCAGGAAACGTGTGGATATAGAAGTGTCCGATATCGAACACGAACTCGAGATAAAATACAGAAAAAAAGTACAAAACCTGAGAGAAGAATACGATAATCTAAAGGCGGAACACTGGATAGTGTTTATAGTGGCGCTTATCGGATCATTATTATCGTTTATTAGCATGGTGATATTATCCAAGCCGCTGCAAAAAGAACTATCTGACTTTTTGTTGAAACTACTTGAAGTGCTCAAGAAAATAGGGATGTTTCCAATTAATGTCGGAGACGGAATTGCATCAGGTATGTGTGGATTACCGGATTCGTCAGGTGGTTATATTGCCATCATGATCATATCGTTCGTGGTGCTGCATGGATTAATGATAGTTGTTCTGGTTTTATCGGGGAAATTTCTGATAGAGAATATATCAGACTGGTATGATGATGATATTACGAAGACTATAGGGATCATAATTGTCGTCATAAGCATATTCTTTAGCCCGGCCTTTGCTGATATATTACCAATAAACACATTTACATTGGATATATTGATACTTGCTGCATATACAGTTGTAAGATTCATGACCGAATGGGATATGCAGGAAACAAAAAAGCAAGTACTATGTTGGATTCTGATAATAACGGCATCATATCTGATAGTAAAGGGGTTATTGAGAATATGTTAAGTGAATCGTGGGGAGCTGCTCTCCCCACGCCCCTGGCCTACCGCACTCCGGATGAACCGATCGCACTGTCCTGTGGCTGATTAAGATTTTTGAGATCGGCTCATCCTGCGTTTGGTGAATTAATCATGCACATGATGAACATACATGAAACAACAGAATAATATGCAAATACAGTCTCTACGGATATAGATCAAAATGATCGAAGGGTTATGAGATCAAAGGAAATCCTTGCATTCATATGCAGGTGATTTATAATGAGATAAGAGATTAATAGCCTTTAAAACATCTATGTATGTTATGGGAGAAAATAGTAATGATAAAAATGATAATCAAGATGAATGAAGTCAAAATTGATATGTCTAGCCAATATACTTCAGACAGGATTTATGCAGCGTTGGATAGAATCTTTTTCGAAAGAGGAATGGAAAGAGTTGATTCGTCTCTCGGTATTGAGTATAGAGGGCATGAAAGATCTTCGGATTTTGCTAGTTTTGGAAAGATTATGCTTGGCTTAAAGGAACAAACGTGGTTCATGGATAATGCAATAGAATGGCTGTTCTGCAGTAACGATGATTCTGATGATCCCAGGATATTTAATGAAGAAGATCTTCTTGTTCACTATGGAAAGAAAACGGTTGTTTGAGGTGAGTGTTGGAGAGAAAGTATTACAAAGCAATCAATTTCGATCTTGATACAATCGAATTAAAGAAGTTCTATCCAAGATATCAGCAAGCGTATAAGGACGTTCTAAAGTTTTTTAGGGAACGTGATTTTTCTCATCGTCAGGGATCTGGTTATGTATCAAATAAAAAAATGACATCTGCTGATATTGTGGATTTGGTGGGTGATCTTCAAAAGACGTTTGTCTGGTCAGATACCTGTATTAAGAGAATTGATGTTACAAATGTAAGCGCGCAGTATGACTTAACTGAACTGCTTAAGAAGGAAGAACAGGGATTTTCGATATAGTGAATATATAGGGGTATTAGATCATTTTTCATAATCTTCTTTTCGAAAAATGACCTGACCATTATTATCGATTTCCATAACGTATGTTCCATCCTGCAGATGTAGAATAATATCTGATGAAACAGAAGCCTCGCCAATGGTTATATTGGCTGAATAACGTTGCTTTTTGGGGAACAACTGCTTCTCTTCTCTGTTGACCTCAATATATTTTCGGTATCGCTGTTCTTTTGTTTCTAGAGCTATGGATTTTTGGATTATGTCAGAGATCCTATTTGAGCGTTTTGTGTCATTCTGCTCAAATGCTTTTACCATTTCAGCAAGTGCATCAGTTTTCTTAACTGCCCGGTTCATATTATTTCCCCAATGTTTTTACAATATCACATACGCTATTAACTCGGTTGATATAGTTCTGAAGACATGTTTCAATCTTATACCAGTTCAGAAAAGACAGAAGATCAAAGAACTGTTCTCTGTTTTTTATGGAGATACCCATGCTTAAAAATGGATTGCCATCAACTACAATATCGTAATATGTGATAGTCATGAAATCTTCCCAGGGAGTATTTACATTATAAACATACTCACTGTTAAGACTGGCAATTAGTGAAGTCCGTAGTTCAAATGAAAGCTTAATGAGGGAATTTGCATTTCCGGGTATATCGTGGATCTTTGCAGCAGACATTTTGCTACCTTCAATTATTGTATACTGGGTGTATCTTCCATCTTTGTATATACGGAAGTGCGTGCGAACTTCGTTACTGTTTTCCGGAATACCGAAAAGGTCATTTGAAACATACATTCCAATTCCGGCAAAGTATCCTTTCAGCAATTCAGCATTCCGATCAGGATCGGTTTGCCCAATATCCTGCAATAATTGCTCTGTCAAATCATTTATATTGCTGCGGAACGCATACAGGTGATCGATGTAAACGGGTAGTTTTCCCAAGAAATGTTTCGTAATAGCGATATTTTGGTTTTGAGGAAGCTGTATTGATATTCCACCTTCTATTTGCTCTCGAAATAGATCTTCCTTAGTTCGAAGGCGATCTTCACGTAAAGATAACTCTTTTCTTTCTTCCTCAACACAGAAGGCAGAAGCCTGCTGCTTTCGTTGTTCATAGTATTGTTCAAGGCACTTATCATATCCAAGAATAATATCCAGCTTTCTCATGGGGTATTTTGAATCATCACTTTGCAAAAGTTTCGCAAGCATTGCAAATGCGCAACAAACGCTTGCAATTGCGGCGATTTGCATGAGTAGAAAACAGGCAGGACGATTTTTAACAGAGATCTGAAAATAGGATGATGCAGCGAAACCTGTACCAGTAGATGTCAGAAAACAAGTAATCCCGGTTGTTATTTGCTTCCATTTTTTGTCAAAACGAAAAAACAAAAGTGTTCCAAATCCACCATATAGAATTCCAATGACTATAAAAATTAGATACGTTACCATTATGATTCGCCTGACCCTGTTATAGGATTTGATACTTTGCTCGGAAGCATCATAAGCAGCACCTCTATAAATGCGATATATATTCCCGACATCATAAAATCAGTTCTCATGATAAAATCAATGAGTGATACAAAGAGACAAATTATAATAACATATAGAGTATGTTTCTTGTACACTGTCTGTTCATACAAGGAAAGGGACTTGTTTACGGATTCAATTGGAGCAAGCATGTATATTATCAGTGCTATAACTATCTCCGAAACAAAAGAATACAGGGTAAAATGGATTGAGCAAATGAAAGCAACAGCGCATGCTTCAAGTATGCAAGTAATCAGCAGGCATGCCCTCTTGCTATGTGCATGATATCCACCGGCATTCTTTCGTAAGAATACGAAAGATACAAAGTACCCAATGCAATTGGATATATTATTTGTTAACAATCCCGCAATAACAACAAATATTGTATTTAAGGTAAGATAGACTAACTTGGATAATCCAAATGCAAGTATTGCTTTATCACGGGATGTTTTTCCAATGTTTAATCTGTTTACCAGATGAATCCAGATATTTGTTTCTTCCATCTTTTCTAAGATCCGCCACTTCCTTTGGAAGTTCTTCCTGATAGGCAGAGAACCAGCACGTACTATTTGCGGCTCCAGATGCCAAACAGTAAAGTATATACTCTATTACGTTTTGCAGGCTCATAAAAGGCTCTCCTTTTCTTTTTTATGTAATTGTAGTTTATCAGGATTAGATCAGAAAAATATTTGAGGGAAGAATATGACAATTATATGGAGAAAAATGCAATAGTCGTTCTTATACGTGTATTGCGATGCGAACTGTAAATAAAGTACTGTCAGAAGATACTTCCATATAACCGTTATATTTTTCAACGATTCTGGAAATGCTAATAAGACCGATGCCATGATTCGATGACTCGGATTTTGTGGTAAGATATTTATTATTAATTTTTTTTATAACCCCATTATAACTGTTAGAGGTTTGGATATTCAGTATTCCGCGATTGTATCTAATATATATTTTTGCATGCGGGTTTTCAGTTTTTTCCATGGCTTCATATGCATTCGAGAGAAGATTTGATAGCAGTGCATTCAAATCAAAGTCTTCTATATTCATGTCATCATGTAATACTATATCACTCTCGATCGTTCCGCCAATACTCCTTATACATGCATAATAGTAATTTAAAACACTATTAACCAACTCGTTTCCTGAATCGACATACGACGCATCGGAATCATAAGAAGCGGAAATTGTATCAAGATATTCGGACATTTTTTCGTTCTCTTCTGATGATATATACTCGCGGAGCATAAGTATATGATGTTTCATATCGTGCTGAAGTATTCGATATGACTCATTGGATTTACTTATAATATCGAGTTGGCGCTTATACATTTCTGACTGGAGCTTGTAGAGGTCGTTTTCGTGTTGAGATGCGTAGCTTGAACAAAGTTTGTTATAAAGATACAGGGTCGAAAGATTTATTATCATAATAACACATAGAGATAGTTCTATATACGCAAGGCTTGTGTCGTATGTTATAACATACCCAACAAAAAACAAGCCAAGCGTAATTACTATTAGTAATAATCCTGACGAGATAGAGATTTCCGGAGAGCGACTGAGCTTGATCGTTCGATCGAGAATTATTACGATAACCATAAAAATGAATACCGAAAAAATGTTAGTAAGTATTTGGATTTTGTAATCATAGTTCCTGAATAAAACAAGGGCGATGTTTTCTACGGCGATACCTAAGGCAATATCAAGTAATAGAGCAAGAAGTTTATTTATAGCACGCCCTTTGTGATATACAAAGGCGGCAATAAATAAGCCAAGAAAGTTCGTGATAAGGTTGAGCCAGTTGTTGTTCAGAATAACATAAGCTGTACTGTTTAACGTCCATATTAAAGTTCCTAATGCTACCACATGGAGAATTGAGTATTCCTTCTCCAAGAAGATGGAGAGAAGATACAAAGCCAGTCCTATGCGAATTGCATTAATTATTAGATAGATCAGAACATCTGAATTCATTACACCACCTCGTTCAATGATAAAAGTTTTTTTCGTATTTCGGGTTTATACTTTCTGCTCACAGGAATAATATCGCCATTGCACATTACTATCTCGTCATCTCCAATTTTGTCGGCGTACTTAATATTAATAATATACGAATTATGGACAGACCAAAACCCGTTGGGTTCATACTTACCATGCAGATTCTTTATACTACCATAATGGGAATAGGTGTTATTATCCGTGACAATATTTATCAGTTTGTTGTTGCTGCAAATATATAGGATCTTTGAAAGAAGAATCTTGTTATCAATTCGGTTGAATTGGTATTCATAATAATGATCCGATTCCCCATAAATCTGAATATATTTGGAAAACATGGATATCAACCTTAGCGGCTGAATTGGTTTTACTATGAAATCAAACGGGCGGGCTTCAAATAGCTGAAGCGCATAATTTGTCTTTGATGAAATGTATACAATCTGTATATCGTTTCTGCGTAATATATTGCGGATCATGTTACCTACCTTGGCGCCACTAATGCCAGGGAGTTCAATATCCAGAAACACAAGATCAATATCATTATTTGCAGAAATATAAGAGTAAAGAGTCTCACCTTTATCAAAGACTTCTGTATCAATTCTAATCCCATTACTTTCAGCATATTCAATTACTGTAGTTTCTATTTGCGCACAGGTAAAGGGTTCGTCATCGCAAATTAAAATATGATATGTCATAGCTTGATTATCCATACAATATCTTTTTTGCATATCCTACTCCTTTTAGTCGCACTTTAGTTAATACACTCAAGAACGATAATTTAGATAGTATATATTCAAGCAAAATCTAGTAAAGCGACTACTGACAGTAGTATATACCAATCCATCTTTTATTTAAACTATTCTTAGTTGAAAGGGGTAAGAAATGGATCGGGACTTTATTGGCAGAAGAATTACCTAAAGTGAAAATTTAAATTCCATTTTTCCAGAGTTTTTTTCTCTCAATCCGGA
>CAMUYQ010000010.1 GCA_947165025.1 uncultured Lachnospiraceae bacterium
TTTATAGATTTTGCTATATCCATATCGTTACCTCGCATTGCGTGTTTATGGTTAAAGTATACCACGATCAATAGTTGTTCGCAATGCGTGGTTGGAATATAATGGACCTGTTAATTACTCATCCTGTTTCTTTTCGGAATCCTTGATCCTATAGTAATCCTCAGCATCGATTGTGATTTCAATATGCTCCTTTGCGGATTTTAATTTTTCAAGCAAACAACAGACTTCAACATGAACCGTGCCCGGGAACTGGTCTATCGGACATATCCTTTGAGGGATATAGCCGTTATCAATGAAGCAGACAAGATCCCTGGCAAGGCTTGTCGGCTTGCATGAGATGTATATTATACTGTCCACTCCGTATCCGATTATCTTGGAAAGGGCCTTTGGATTGATACCGTCGCGCGGCGGATCGAGAATGATCAGATCCGGCCTGTCCTTGATATCATCAAGTACCTTCAGTACATCGCCGCATAGAAAATTGCAGTTATGTAAACCATTAGCTTCTGCGTTCTCATTTGCAGCGATCACCGCTTCTTCAACGATCTCCACACCAATCACCTTGTCTGCAACGGTTGACATAAGTTGTCCTATAGTACCTGTCCCGGAATAAAGATCATACACAACTCCTTTGGGGCAGGCAATATCAACATACTCCCTTACCTTCGAATACAGAACCTCTGCAGAGCGCGTGTTCGTCTGAAAGAACGAAAAAGGCGTGATCTTAAACGTAAGTCCGAGAACCTGTTCGTTGAAATGATCGCATCCGAACAGCACATCCGTATGATCGTTTGCAACAATGTCAGCCAGCCTGTCATCAACCGTATGCAGTATCCCGACGATCTTACCCGTAAGTTTGAGCGACAGGACAGCTTCTTTCCAGTCATCAAGAAGGCTCACCTCCGTACAGGGCGTATCACTGGGCATCTGCGAACTCGTTACAAGATCAACGAGTATCTCACCGGTTGCAGCCGCTTTCCTGACAAGAAGAAACCTGAGAAACCCTTCGTGCGTCCTCTTGTGATAATAAGGTGTCTCCTTCCCCCTGAAGTACGAAAGCGTCTCACAAAGTATACTTCGAAAATCATTGTCGACGATCCTGCAGTCCTTCACGGTCACTATATCGTAAAAGCTTCCCGATTTATGTAAACCCAATTCAAGCTCTCCCCCGTAGCTTGCATCTCCAAATGAAAACTCCATTTTATTGCGGTATTCAAACTGAACGGGGCTGGGAATTATATCTTCATATAATGATTTTATGTCAACTGAATCACCGGACCTGCACAGTCCCGCCTCAAGAACCGGATCAAGAAGTGCATGAACCTGCGCCTCCTTAAGTTTCAACTGCTGCTCATACGGAAGCGTCTGATATGAACATCCTCCGCAAACATCAAAATGCCTGCAAGCGCTTTCGCACTCGGCCGGTGATTTTTGCTGAACTTCAAGGAGCGTTCCCTCACATGATCCGTTTCGCTTTTTGCTGACGCGGAACCTGATCTTCTGTTGCGGGATCACATTCTTAACAACGCACCTGCCATCTTCGCCATCAACGCTGACGATCCCCTTGTTCGGAAACTTCAAATATTCGACTGTACCTGTGTATTCCTGGCCTTTTTTCATTTATTCTCCATAAAACAAACGGCACAGGGAAAACCCTGTGCCGTCGAAAATCATCTTCGGCTATTTATCATCATCTTCAAAGAAATCGTCGTCATCAAATTCCTCGTCCTCGAAGTCATCTTCGAAATCTTCAAGATAATCCGGTGTGAAGTAGCAGTATAATCCGTAGATAATCGCAGCAACAACGATCACACCAACGATGACCGCGATCAGAAGTCCCCAGTTGAACTTCTTCTTCTCTTCCACAACAATCTCTTCCTTCTTGAAAAATTCAGGAACCGGGAAATCAGGAAGCTCCTCACGTTTACGCTTTACATCACCGATAAGGCTCTTCGCCCTGGCGATACCAAGTTCTTCCTGTGCCTTAACAACATCAAGGATCCTGTCAAGTTTTTCAATCCTGCTCATAAATAACCCTTCCTTTCTTATAAACCCCTATTGGTGATATTTTATCACAGTTTTCTAAGCTTTGCAAAGGCTGCGAGCATCTTTTTGACACCTGCACCGTCGAAATCGACTTCAACCTCATAATCCCTTGCCCCTTTTTCTATCGAAAGGACAGTCCCTGCTCCGAACTTTATATGAGAAACCCTGTCTCCCGGGCCGTAATCCGGTGCCGTGAGCGATCCCATGTCGGAGCCTTTTTTCAGGTCGGTAAATGCTACCGCTTTAGCTATAAATGGTTTCTTTGCCTCGGCTCTCTTCTGCGGGCTTACCGCAACGGGTCTGACTCTTGCCGCCGGCTGAGGATCGATCCGCTCGGGTGCTCTTTTATTTGAATAAACTCTGGACTCAAACAGTTCTTCCGGTATCTCCTTAACGAAGCGTGACAGTGCGTTGTACTGCGTCTCGCCTCTTGTCATTCTCGACTTTGCCGCAGATATCGTCAGTTTGTTCATGGCACGCGTGATACCGACATAACACAGCCTTCTCTCCTCCTCGATCTCGGTCGGATCAAGCGCAGAGATCGACATGAACGACGGAAACAGTCCGTCCTCAAGTCCCGCAAGATACACGTTCGGAAACTCCAGTCCCTTTGCCGAGTGAAGAGTCATCAGCATTACCATGTCGGCATCATCATCAACTCTGTCTATGTCAGCAACAAGTGCTACCTCTTCAAGGAACTGCGACAGGGTCGGCTTATCATACTGTTCTTCAAACGCTACGACCTTCGTGACAAGTTCACCGATATTCTGCATCCTCTCCTCGGCATCTTCCGGATCTGATTCTTCGAGCATCTCCTCGTAGCCTGTCCTGTCTATGATATCGTTAACAAGCTGCTCGAGTGTGATGAATTCAAGCTTTGATTTGAACATCGATATTAGACGCACGAAGTCTTCGATCTTTTCCGTCGCCTTTCCGTGTCCGAGAATTTCTTCCGCCCTTATACAGCACTCGTAAAAATCAAGGCCGTTAGCTGCACCGTACTCGGTTAACTTTGTGATCGTTGCAGCTCCGATACCGCGCTTCGGAACATTGATGATACGCCTTACCGCAAGGTCATCCTTTCCGTTATCGATCGTTTTGAGATACGCAAGAATATCTTTTATCTCTTTACGCGAATAGAAGTTCACACCGCCGACAACAACATAGGGAATGCCGGCCATGATACATTTTTCTTCGAGCAGACGCGACTGGGCATTTGTCCTGTAGAGCACAGCGTTATCACGATATTCGCATTTGCCTTCTCTTTTGTCGCGACATATCCTGTCGACTATAGTCTCTGCTTCCTCATAGGCCGTATCGGTATTGATGAACCTTATCTTCTCACCGTCTCCCCGATCGGTCCATAGTGCTTTATCCTTACGAGCGCTGTTGTTTGAAATGACAGCATTTGCCGCATCAAGTATCGTCTGTGTCGATCTGTAATTCTGCTCAAGCTTTACAACCTTCGCATCAGGATACACCTTTTCAAAATCAAGGATATTACGGATGTTGGCACCCCTGAACTTATATATCGACTGGTCATCATCACCGACAACACATATGTTCCTGTTCTTTGCGGCAAGAAGTCTTATCAGTTCAAACTGTGCCGTGTTCGTATCCTGATACTCGTCGACCATGATATAAAGAAAACGGTTCTGATAATTCTCAAGAACATCCGGACACTGTTTGAACAGCTCGACCGTTTTCATGATCAGATCGTCAAAATCAAGCGCGTTGTTTCTTCGAAGTGAGTCCTGATACTCTTTATAAACCTTGGCAAATAGTTCATCCGCATAATCTCCCTCGGCTTCTGCCGCCTCATCTTCCGGTGTGGACAACTCGTTCTTGCAGTTTGATATTCGGTTTAAAAATCTTTTTTCCGGATACTGTTTCGGATCGATCTGAAGTCGCTTTAATACTTCCTTCATGACCGACTTGGAATCATCCGTATCGTATATCGTAAAGCTGCCGTCATATCCGATAAGATCGATATATCTCCTCAGCATCCTGACGCACGTCGAGTGAAACGTCGAGACCCAGATCGCTTCGCTTCCGTGCCCGACAAGCCTGTCTATCCTCTCCCTCATCTCCCCGGCGGCCTTGTTCGTGAAGGTGATCGCAAGGATATTGTACGGGTCGATCCCGAGTTCATCGATCATGTAAGCGGTACGGTTCGTAAGAACCCTCGTCTTGCCCGAGCCTGCACCTGCCAGTATAAGAAGCGGCCCGTCGATATGGGCGGCGGCTTCCTTCTGTTTGTCATTAAGAATCTCCAATACGCTCATCTGATAAATCTCCCGGTATATTGCATTCACGACTTTAACGTGTTAAAATGTAAACGCGTTAAAGTTCTAAATCAAGGGGGCACATTATGAATTCCAAAATCAGAACAGCTGCAGTCGACTATCTGTTTGACGCGATCATGGAACTGAAGAACAAGGAAGAGTGTTACATCTTCTTCGAAGACATCTGCACCATCAACGAACTGCTGTCACTTTCACAGCGTTTCGAGGTTGCGAGCATGCTGCGTGAGAAGAAGACCTATCTAGAGATAGCAGAACATACAGGCGCTTCCACTGCCACCATCAGCCGTGTCAACCGTTCACTAAATTACGGGAACGACGGCTACGATATGGTTCTTAATCGCATGGAGTCCAGGAAAAAGAAAAAGAAATGAATTATTGATCAAACCTGTACGCCAAGTCTGGCGAACAGTTTCTCAAGCGAATCGTTCTCAAGCGCAAGTATCATATTGCTGCTTATATGTTCATCATCGATCGTAAACTCTTCATCAACAACAAGCACTCTGTCTCCGGGCTTAACGAACTCCTTGAGCGGAAGCCTTAAGAGTTCCGATACCTTACCCGGTATCTGTTCGGGTGTTCCTATATTTACGAACAGACTCGTAAGTGTCGCAATGGAATTGGCATATGCGCCGCTTGTGATATTAGCCATCTCATTAAGGACGGATGAATCCATCTCATCAAGGTTGGCAATGCTGTCAATCTCTTTTGCATAGAATGTGTTGATGATCCTCTCCGCAAATCTCTTTTCCACAACGTGAAGCATCATACCGTCAAGATCACCGTTGATCGCGATACGAAGACCTATGACAACGTTATCCTCTCCGCCGAGAAGTTCTGTCGTAGACTCAAATCCGAGAAGCTGAACACGCGGCACTGACATGTCGATCATTGTTCCGAGAAGGACCGAAAGAGCCGTACACGCATTGCCGGCACCTATATTGCCGATCTCGCGCATTACATCCAGCTGCAATTCATTAAGATTGCCATATGCGATCATAAAACACACCTCAAAATCATGATTTCATCACATTCATAATTATATGCCAAAGTATTGTAACATAATTTTGCTGTATCTTCAACTGATTTGACTTTTGACAACGTTTGGTCTAAAGTAATGTGGTTATGGAAACCTACGACATTTTTAAATCACTCGCAATCATAATAATTTTCGCCAAACTGCTCGGTATCGGGGCAAGGCGTATCCACATCCCCCAGGTTGTCGGAGAGATCATCGCCGGCCTTCTTATAGGCCCTTCTCTGCTCGGCTGGGTGGACAATACACCGTTCATCAGCCAGATGGCCGAGATCGGTGTCATCCTGCTGATGTTCTCCGCAGGGCTGGGTACCGACATCAAGGAGCTTCGCAAGACCGGTCCGATCGCATTTGCGATCGCATGCGCCGGAGTTTTTGTTCCGTTAGTATGCGGAACTGTATACTTCATGCTGTTCTACGGTATCGAATCCCTGTCATCGCCGAAGTTCATAGAGGCTGTATTCGTCGGAACCATAATGACAGCGACAAGCGTCTCTATCACCGTTGAAACGCTGAAGGAACTCGGCTTCTTAAAGAGCAAAGTCGGAACCACCATTATGGCTGCAGCTATCATAGATGACGTTATCGGCATCATTGTTCTGACATTCGTGATCAGCTTCAGGGATCCCGAAGTGAAGATAGGAAATGTCTGCTTCCAGACACTGATGTTCTTCATATTCTCGATCGGTATGGGCTTTGTAACATACAAGCTGTTTCAGATCATTGACAAAAAGTACCCACATACGAGACGTATCCCGATAGCCGGTCTGGCCCTCTGCTTTGCAATGGCATACATCGCCGAAAAACTTTTCGGTATCGCCGATATCACAGGTGCATATGTTGCCGGCATAATTCTCTGCTCGATCAGTGACTCTGATTACATCGCCCGCAAGATGGACATCAACTCCTATATGCTGTTCGGCCCGATCTTCTTTGCTTCGATCGGACTCAAAACGGATCTTGCCGATTTTTCACTTTCAATGCTGTGGTTCTCGATCGGATTTGTTCTTGTTGCGCTTCTCGCAAAAATCATTGGATGCATGTTAATGGCAAAGATTTGCAGGTTTAATATCCATGAATCTCTCATATGCGGAGTCGGGATGATGACTCGTGGCGAGGTTGCCCTTATAGTATCACAAAAGGGCCTCTCAGTCGGTCTGATCAGCCCTGTATATTTTAGTGCCGTTATTCTTCTCATACTCGTATCAAGTATAGCAACTCCGGTCCTTCTGAAATTACTCTTTGCAAAGATCCCGAAAGAAGAAGCTGCGATCGAGGAATGATTCTTCTCAGTCTCTTCCGCTCTTTAAAGGACGCACTCTGTAGACGATGACTATCTCATCGTCTTCTCTTTCCTTTACGGCAGTTTTCAGTCTCTCAAGAACTCCAACCGCATCTTCATAACTATCAGCAGGGAACAGGATAGCTATCTCAGAATCGGCTTTTCTGCATATCGCATCACCGACACGCAGCATTCTCTGACAGCAAGAAACGATATCCGTCATTATCTTCTCTTCGTAAAGCGGATCACCGCTTTCGGATCCGTCTATCCTGATATGTACAAGGCCAAGGAAGATCGTGGATTTCGTTCTTGACTGCATGCGGCGCTGCAGATTGTACAGTTCCTTAAATGTTCTGTAATCGCACAGGAACGCCTGCTGATCTATCACTTCCTCCTGCAGTTCGGCCTGCATCCTGTCTGCTTCATCATGAAGCTTTACGGACAGATCCCTTACCTCATTGTAATATGCAATAACACTGCTTCTGCTCGATGCATCCGGATTAGCTATCGTAAGTTTTGCGATCTGTGCCTCAAGCTCGAGTATCTCACTCGTACCTGCAAGCGCGAGTGCTCTCTCGCACACCTGCACGATCTTCGCGGTCTGATTTTCGCTCTTGAGTATCTCGATATATGCCATCACGGCTTCAACGTACATGTCGCGGTATGAAGCAGACTTGGCGATCAGCCACGGCTCGGATGAGAAATCGGGAAGAAGCGTTCCTTTGTACATCTCGATAGCCTGAGTGAGGTATTCCTTTCTTCTGGCAGCGGAGATGGTCGGATTGATGCCTGCCTCCGCAAGCGCCTTGAAATCAAGTGCATCGATCGAAACATCAAGATCCCTGTTCCACTGATATGTTCCGCGATGCGATATGATAGCGCCGGCAAGCCCGTCTGCACCTTCCTTGTCGATCATTGATCGGAATCTGTACAGAAGCGTTCGAAGCGCTGTTGCAGGGTTTGCATAGTCTTCGCCCGACCAAAGCAGTTCAAACAGTTCCTGATGCGTTATCGGTCTGTCTGAGTTGACAAGAAGATACGCAACAAAGAGCTTTGTCTTACGCGTATTTGAAAGGTTTTCAAGTATCGGTTTGTTATCAAGAAGAATCTCAAACCCGTCGAAAATCCTGATGTTGATCTTTTTGCCCATGTCGTAACCTTCCTTTTCTGTTATCTGTACGGAACCACGTAGTATTCGGGATCGCTGAATCCCGCCCTGTTCAGTCCCCTGATATAGTTCGATGCTTTTATGTTGTTATCGTCCGAAAACTCCGATGCGAAGATCGTTCTGATCACGCTCTCATTCGCGACGATGTTGTTGTTGCCCATTATGTATATCCTGTCACCGCACAGGATCGTTCCTTCAAAGTTGACATCGTTGTGTATTATCACGTTTCCCGGAGTTACCACAAGTCCCGTAAAATCACTTGTGATGTCCACATCCGCCTGCGAGATGAGCTTTCTGTATTTACCGGTGTACAGCCCGTCATTGTTTGAATCATAGTAGATCGATATCTCGCCGAGACCGTTCAGTGAAGTATCGATAAGACTTATCGCATCATGATACTCACCAAACGCATCCTCTTCCATCCTGTATGTCGGGATAAAATCTCCGTCAAGCGAATACATCGTATTCTTCGAAAATCCTTTGATCTCATTTATCCTCTGAGCGAAGCAGCTTACCGGCATGTTTAACTGCTCAACGATAACAAAGGATCCGTTTATGTTGATATCACCCTGACTGATGATCCTGTCAGCACGTACGCCAAGCTGCGTTGCAAGTATATTGATACCGCCGTATGTCCCGGTCTCGCCGTATTCGATCTCCGCATCACGCCTTTCGGCATCAGCGTGCTTACCGGCATATATATCACCTATTACCGACGATGTCTTGCCGGTGATGTAAATGCCTTTCTGCGCAACAAGACTGTATCTGAACAGTTCGTCATTGCCCGCATGAAACGCTACATCGGGAAACATTATGTTGTAGCTTATCGTATCAGTCCTGCTGCCGGCTATAGGATCGGAACATTCGATCGTGACATTTCTGATACGGAGTGATGTGATATTTCCGGAATCATCCGTTTCCTTATCAATACCTGTCACACCGCGATCGCTGATCGAAACATCCGCCTTGCCGGATCTGTGCACAACCTCCGACAGTGTCTCGCATATCTGAGCGCTGTTTTCGCCGAGCTGTTTGATTATCCTGTTGGCGTATCCCTTCCTGAAATAATCATCCAGTTCTTTCTCTGACATCGTTGAGTCATCATCCGCTTTTACTACTTCAAGAAGAGCAAAATACTGTTCTTCGCCTTCCGAGTGCGCCATGCGCGACAGCTCATCCATTATCGCGGCGGATGCAAAGTTGATGTCCTCAACGCTCCTGACGATGCTTCTCTGTGTTGCGGATTCCTTGTACATGGAAAAAGCGCTTCGCGATACGAGCAGGATGGTCAATGAAAAAAGGATTATCATCAACAGAAGGGCGAATAACCTGACCCAATGATACCTTTTCATAACTGATATATTAGCCTATTTGTGACAATAGCGCAAGGAAAATGTCACTATGTATCGGAAATATTTTGTTTGGGGAGAAAATCAAAGATCACCCGCCGCACTGATTGCGGGGGTGATCCGTATAATTTGTATTTTTCTTTAACGTTGTTATAATTCCGGTATTACTCAAGATTAAAGAAGTCACGCTTTACGATGCATATCTCATCTTCAACATACTTCTCTTCTCCACCGGGGGTGGCCTGTACAAAGACTCTTAAAACGAACCTGTTGTTGGCACCCGTCTTAAAGTTCGGATCCTTCTTAAGATCACTTGCGATACTTCCCGAATAGGTATATATCTTCAGGTTATGATGCGTAACATCAACGTCCGGCTCACTCGAATCTTCAGGGCTTAACACCACACCGGATCCGCCTTTGAATTCAAGTGTTTTTGTGATGTCCGTGATATCGTTCGTATCCGGATTGTTCTTTGGCACATACGTGAGCACATCTGAATACGTCCAAGTTCCGCCCCTGGATTTTGTTTTCTTAAGCACCTGTATCTTCGAGATGTTCTCACTCGTCCTGACGGAGAAATCGATCGGAACGCTTGTGATCGACGGCATCTCATAATCGTTGATATACATTACCTTATTGCCGCCGTCATTTTTGTTGACACCGTCACCGTTCTTGATGTTTACCGACAGGAAGAAATACTTCTTGGCTCCGATCCTTGATTCGGAATGCTCCTCTTCATATTCGCGCTTCTTCTTGCGGTTTGCTACCGCATTCTTAACAAGATCACCCTTAAACGCACCGTTCTCCTGCGAAAAGCTCTGGTTCTTGTAGGTGCCCTGCTCGGGATCGTTAATTGCACGGTAAGGTCCCCATCCGTAATACTGGAAATAGATCGGCAGATGGCAGTTCTGGTCACACACGCCCTTTTCAAACCACCACCACTTCAGGCATCCGCCCTCAATATCCCAGGGCCATTCTACGCTGTTGTTTTTTCCCGCAAGCTTGTCACCCTGTCTGTCCCAGGATACACACCTTCTGGCAAATCCCTTTTGCTGTTGTCCGTTATTGTATATCTCGTAATCAACTTCATACCACTTTCCGGAATTATCAGTACTTACCATAAAGTTTCCGGTTGACTGATCAATATAGATATAATCGGTCGTGTTTGATTTCGACTTCTTCAGATAACATGTCTTATCGATCTTGTTTCCGTTGTTGTCAAAATAGAAGCTTGCCGTGTCATCCCAGGAGTCGGTTTTTTCCACCCACGTTCTCGGAAAATCCTGGAACATGTAGCCGTTCTCTGCAGTAAGTCCGTTGTATCTGTTACTGATCGCCGTTATTGACAAACTGGGGGCGTTCTTTTCATCAGTAACGTATTTCTTCAGGAAATCCATGAACACGCATCTTCCCGAACCATACCTTGTACCGTCGGGATCATCGTTTTTATTAACAAGAAACAGCATTGCGATAAGCTTCATGTAGTTCGTGCTTATCTTTCCACCCGTAAACGAATCCTTACCGTCGACTATGATCGCACAGTCTTCTTTGACCGCTATTCTGTCATAGATGTCAAGTGTCATCTTAAACGTGGGAAGATCAAGATGAGGCAGATTATTCCTGTCAGGAAGCGAGCTCCCCAGTGCCTCCTGGTACAGTGTATAAGCAGCCTGTGCATATGTTCCGTTACCATTGGTCAGATAGATTATATCCGCCCATTGTATATCGTCATCAGTAACCACCTGATCACTGTTCTTGCTCTTTGCACAGACTCTTGTGCGAAGCGATATCTTGTGATTGTTCTTCCATTCATCAAGTGTGACTCCGCTTTCCGGCGAGTAAAAGTTCTTAAAGAAAATGTCGTTGTTTGTATATTTTATCTTTCGGTGGCCGCTGACAATGATATCCGTATCCTTGTCTATTCCGGATGTTTCTTCTTCCATCTGTGCAACGGTCAGATTTGTATCGACCCAGATATAATCATTCTTACGATCGCTGTATAAAGGAGTGTAGTTGATATTCTGATTACCCTTAAAAAACTTTGATACCATCCTTGCCTTATGATTGGAACGATCCGTATATGTCGATGAATTCCCCGGTCCGGTCTTTACTTCGGAATAATACCCATTACCATCTCCGACATATTTATAATACCCGGTGCACGGACCGAATGAAGTTGAAAACGGTACCTTTTCCCCGTCCGAAAACTGTGTCATGAAATTTCTGACAGACTGAGGCAGCTCATTCTTGGTGATATTATCATCCGGACCTCCGGTAACCCTGTTGATAAGGGCATCCATCATCGCATGCTTCATCTCGGGTGTATCGGCGGGAACAGGCTCGTATCCGGAAAGAGAATATCCGAATGTTCCGAGTCCTTCACCGCGTGTGATCTCAAGAATATTAAAGTGATACAGTCTGTCTGCTGTTTCTATCTCAGCGTCCTCATCGCTCGGTATCTCATAAGATGAATCCGTTCTGCCGCCGTAAATACCGTCGGCAAGGTACTCCTCCATCTCATGGTCTTCGTATACTACGTTCATATCACCGCCGGCGTTTGCGATCCACACCGACATGTCAACGGCAGCCATGATAACGACCATCATGCCTGCTACCGTGTTCTTTATGTACTTTTTTGAAAAGAGTTTTTTAATCATAAGCATCACCCGTCACTTCTTAAGCACGTATCTCTTGCCGTCTATCCAGATATCTGCGGTCACCTGGTTTCTCATGATCGCATTGTCACTTACCTTTTTATTTATCGTTTTACCGGTGCCGTCCTTTTCAAACTCAAGCGATACCTTGACAAGAAGCGGATTGATGTATTTGCCCGGTTTCGTTTCGTCGGTATATCCTTCCACTATGCAACTTGATGTTGCAGGTGTTGTATCGATCGTGATATCAAATGCCTTGGCATTCTGTCCGAGAAGATACGGTCTCTTGTCACCGGCAGGTGATATGAGCGGCTTAGCCGCTTCTGCCACGGCAAGCGAAGCATCGGTTCCCTCCTGCGTTGTTCTTCGAAGGTAAATATCAAACTTCCCCGTTTCCGGATCCTTTGTGCCTGACGCAAGCACAACACCCGTAAATACTACCTTGGTGACTGCCCCGGTTGTTACATTCCTCGTCTCCTCAAACTTCCCGAATCCGGCATACTGCGTCTTGCCGGACTCCTGCTTTATTACAACCCCCGACGATGACATGATCGCATCGAGAGCCTGATTGACGTTTGTCTGTATCTCATACTGCATGGCTGTATTGACGCTCTCATTATGATAGACTCTGATCGAGTAAGTGATGAGCGCCGCGATCGATGCGGCAACTATCGCACCGATCGATACGGCAACGATCAGCTCTACAAGCGACAGGCCTTTATTTGATTGTTCACGCCACATCTTCTTCATATAAGATCACTTTTCCGTGTAATGTCTTCCTGTATTTGCAACAAGAGTAACTACAGCCGTCTTTTCCTGACCGCGCTTTGCCACGGCCTCTATCTCATACAGTCCGTCCGCGGCAGGCGCACCACCGTATATCTTTTCCAGGCTTCCGTTTGACTTGTTAAACACTATCTCAATATCAGATCCCGCCGAAGCAACTGTAGTTCCGGCAAGTTTAAGACTGATGAGGACATTTGTGTCTATCGGAACGGTCTTCAGCGTTGTCGAATCCTGTTTGATCTCGATCGTGTTCTGAGAAGAGTCCGTCTTGGTATGGATGATCATTGTGATAAGTCCGGATTTAGACATAGAAAGCATCCTTGCTTCCGTAAGCTCATCATCTATAAGCACAGCCGCACGCTGAGCATCACGGCTGAACATCATAGAGACAGAAAGTGCGGCAACGCCAAGCACCACCATCATTATTGCCAGAACGCTGATCAGTTCGACAAGCGTAAAGCCTCTGTTTTTTTTATCACGCAGTCCGTCTGTCATATCTGTCAATTACCTTTTGTCCAGTTCTCATAATGCATGAACGAATTGTAGTCAGGATCTATCCGATCTTCCTCCTTGCGGCTTCCGGGTGTCACGTTATACATTTTAGCACCGTTTTTTGCAAGATATGTGATCAGGAAATTATCCTTGTAAACACTTCCCTTTTCAACAAGTTCCAGCTCCTTGTCAACCCTGCTCTGGATCAGACCTTTGTTGGATCTGATCTTCGTGGGGTTGCCGGATGTCCCGCCATTTACCGTGATCTTACCCGTTGCCATAAGTATGCCGTCAACTTCGGCTCCGCCCTGTATCGTGACATTACCGTTAATGAAAGCCGCCCCAGAAAATTTGCCGGTGATCGTATAGGAAGGTGCCACAACACACGCACCGTATGGCGCATTTGCAATGTTATCGTCAATATACATCAGATTTCCGGTACTCGTGTTCTTTGACGCAAGCTGATCGACAAGAACAAAGTTATCCATCGGAGATTTTATCGGAGCGGCAACAGTTCCGATCTTCCAGTCGGATGCGATCTTAGTCGCCTGAAGGGCGCTTATATCATTGATCTCATCTCTTAGGGCAAACTTCTCTTTACCGTCAAGAAATACACACAGCATCTGATAACGCGTGAACAGATTTTTCGGATAGGATGCAAATCTCTCAAGTCCGTCGGTGTTACTCTTAATACCATAGGTTCCGTTGCTGATATCGTAATTTACTATCGCATTCCTGCCGTAGATCACAGCCGAACTGCCGGTATTTATAACGGCATTCTGAAGATCAAAATTACCGCTGTATTTGATCGAATCCAGGACCTTACCCCTGAGTCTGTAGGCAGACGGCTGAAGGCCTGTGTCATTAAGATTGGTGGCCGATATCACTTCATCAAAGAACGCTGCCTTTGATGATATACACCCATGTGATCCCAGAGTTAATGTTGCGTGGTAGTATTCATCTGCATCTATGTATTTTCCGGATCCTCCGGGATCCTTGATCCATTTTTTGTCATTAAATTTCAGATATGCATAATACACATCCTCGCCTTCAACATTTACTTTGTAAGTATCAAATATGTCATCAACAACCTGCGTATCTCCCCATGTTTTTGTCGTTTTTACATACGGATATCCGAACCACGTATCAAGCTCCGCACGTGTCTTATTCATCTCCAGCTTCCCCGACGGCGGAAGGTTGTCTGTAATACAGGGATTTGGACTGTTCATGAAATCGATCGGCACAAGATACAACTGCTGGTTCGGCTGCAGCGCAAGGCTCTCGGCGCTTGCCGCAACCTTCGGATATCCCGTCGGAACGGTTCCCTTTGACGAAAAGTCAACAAATGCTTTTCCCATAAGGACAAGTGAATTGGCACTTGAAAGGTCGAGCGTACATTTATTTCCGTTAATGATGATAGCACTGCTGTCGTTATCTATACGGTCAGCCGAATAGTTAAGCGAATTGTTGTCATAAGTATCATTTCCGGCAAGCGATTTTTCGCTTGAGATAGTCTTATCATTGTATCCGTAATAGTCGCCCTTTATCATCTTAACGGTGCTGTTATTTGCATTAAGTTCCAGATCGTTAAGAGCAAAAACATTCGCATTATTTATCGTAATCTTGGGACTGCCGCTTCCCTTCACGGTACGCATCGAATCAAACCATACCGCAGGTATACCGGATGATGTGTTCGGGCTTTTGATCGTAAGTGCCGATCCGCTCCCGCCAACATTGATGTCACCCTTTGATACAACATAGTTGCTCAAAAGAGTTACATCGGTTGCATAAACATTGATACCGCCATACAGGGGAGTATGACCAGCATCGACTGAAGGGTATATTTGATTGTCTTCCGCAAACGGAGTCGGGTGAACGCCACCGTATATGTTTCCGGTAACCTCAACATGATTGTCTGTATCCGTATCAGTAAAGTACACACCCTGACAGCCTATGATCGCATAGTCCGTCACTTCCGCATTCGTACCGAGAAAATCAACCGTCGGACAGTCTATGACAATATCGGTTGTGATCGTTGACTGGTATCCTTTTTCATCCGTGGCGGCTACCTTTACGGAAGGAATGACAAGCGCATCGTCATAATTTGCAAAATTCATCGTCGTGATCTTATCCGATGTAAGAACACCGGTCTTCAGCCTGTATTGGATCGCACCGGCAGACAGGACCTTAACCGAATTGATCCTGTTTGAAACAAGCTTTGTAACGATATATCCGTCGTATGTACTCGCAGTTGCAGTCTTATATTTGTCATAGACACCGTTCAGGAAATTAATCTGGAATTCCTTTGCGGCTTCATCGGGAGTTGCAAAGGTCGTACCGATCTGTTTGAACGCATCTTCATACTTCTTTCCGGCGATCTTTGCGGACTCCTGTCCGACGACCGTGAACACATCGGACAGTCCGCGCTCGGCGTAATAGAAATCATCCTTAACCTTTCTGTCTATTCCTTTCATCGACATGTTCACCATCGTGGTGCCGAGCAGTATCGATGTAAGTATAGTCACAAAGGCTATGGCAACTATAACAGTTATGAGTGTTGATCCTTTGTTGTTCTTCTTACACATATCCGTTTATTCCCTGACAGCATCTGTTGATGTGATATTGGCATATGACTGTCCGTCTTCGGCTCTTGTCACATCAACCGTGATATCAAATATCCTGTTCTTACTCTTATTCTCAAGCATCGACCCTTCAGTTGCAGAATCCTTCCCGAGGTTTGTGATCAGCCAGCAGTCTGATGCCGTTACTCTGCCAAATACTTCAGGAGTCGACGAATCCATATCATCATCGTACTTAATGGCGGAGTTTGCTGTAACATGTATCACACGCGTTCCGGCCTTGTATATATCAACCGTTGTACCGGATATATCCTTAAGTTCCGATCCGTCCGCATCATTCTGGCATATCAGGTAAACCCTGTGGGAATCGTCGGTTGAACTGTCATTGACGGTTATTGTCTCGCCGCTGCTGATACCCCTGTTGTAGAAGATGTAAATGTCATTATCGACCTTCATATAGTTTCCGCTCTTATCCTTCTTGGAAAGATAAGTACCTTTGAAAACTTCCTTTGAATATTTTGCGGTGTTTCCGGACGAATCCTGGGCTGTATACGTTACCGTACATTTGACTTTTATCTCAGATGTTTCCGCAGCAGCTCCGCTTCCCTCTTTATCGATGGCTATATCCTTTGACTTGATCGTAAACCTTGCCTCATCAACATCGTGTTCCCTGAAATAGTCAACGGCAGCTACATCGTATTTATTGATCTCCTTATTCGTCAGAACCGTTTTGGTGTGAGTGTCTATCTCCTCGATGACGGGAAGCTTTATACTGTTCGCATTTGATGCGTTTGTTATCGGTGTAGACTCATCAGCAGGTACCGCACTGTACGTCGATGTGCGAAGTGTTGCAGTGACATCATATACTTCACCGCTTGTAGCGGTGACTCCGGTCTTAACAAGAACATAATACGGAGTCTTTGCCGTACCGCCCTTAAGAAAGATCGGAAGAGACTTGCCGGCCGTAGAAGCCGCACTTTGTGCCGTTGTAAACTTATCGCGCGAAGTCAGTGCCGCAAACTGTTCATCACTCTTCGATGTTATGGCAACTTCCGTAGTCTCCCCTCCGTTATACTTCTTCTGGAGCTGTTTGATGCCCGAGCTTTTTATCTCCTCCATAACGGACTCTGCAAGTGAAGTCGCATTCTGGATACGCTGGGCTTTTCCGTTTGTCACAGCCGCAACCGAAAAAGACTTGATAAGAACAACGGATGCAAGCGCAAGTATCGCAACAACGATAACGAGTTCCACAAGCGTGAAACCCTTATCATCTACTATGCGCTTTTGTTCTCTGTTATCACTCATCTGCCATCAGGCTCCGTTTAATTGTTGACGGTCACATCTCCGTCTTTACTTGCTATCTCAACTCTCGGACTTGCCGCATCATCGTTTTCAACATTTACTATGAGTGGAATGTCCGCTGTATTGTGAATATGAAGAGATATCGCCGATTTGTCGTCCTTGCCGTTTCGTGAAGATGAAATGACACGAAGGACAACATTACCCGTTATATCCGTTTTGAATTCATCATCGGTAACCTTATATCCGCCAAGCTCATATTCGGCTGTGTAGTTTCCGTTTGCTCCCTTGAGCGTGAAGCTGACGCTTTCCTTTTCATTACTGTTGCTCGTCAGATATGTCGTTCCGGACGGATCCTTCGCCCGTCCTATAGTCTTTGCATTCGTGTTGTCTGTCGGTGTCGTAACGTTTATGAAGTATCTCTCATTTGACTCGGAAATACTTCCGTTTGCTTCACCGATTATCGCATCGATAAGATCCTTTGCAACCTCACCTATCAGGTCGATAAGTCCGGGCTTGTGACCTTCGGAAACAAACACATTCTCTTTACCGATATCCTCAACACCTGTCTCTACCGGAGGGAGCTGTCTGTCACCTCCGACGATCGCGTACTGCGACAGTACCATAGTTCCGACAACAAGTTCCGTCATAGGCTCGAACACGATGTCCATATCCTTGATAACGATACGGTCCTCGTAATCGTTCAGGTATTTAAGCCAATTTTTGAAGCCGTCATATTTTGCCGAGAACTTGATCCCAAGTTCGGTGTCGCGCGAAACAAGACCGTTTATCATCGATATACTCTCGCCTTCTGCCGCAGCCGCATCCCCTTCGGGAACTGCTTCTCCCTCAGCGGCAGCAACCGCAGCCTGCTCGGCAGCCGCTTCCTCGTCTGATGCGCTCTGGGAATCAAGTCCGTTTTCCGTCATATCAGCAAACTTGATCTGCGAAACCCACTCAGGGACAGCCTTTTCGGCATTTACAACGAACATTATCGATTTCTCATCGGTATTATCAGCAGGAAACTTTGCCATGATCTTATCGATCTTTGCTTTTGCATCAGCTATTCCCGCTTCATAAGTTCCTTTGTTGTCGTATGCTTCCTGTTTTGTCGCAAACTCACTCTGAAGTTCACGTTTTTCTGCCGCAAGCTGATCGAGTTTGTCAAGGAACGGCTTCCCGACAAGAAAGTACGCTGCCGCAAGAATAACAAGTGCCCCGAGGTATACAAGTAATTTCTTATCACGATCGCTCATTACTCAACACCTCCTTCCACGAGCTCACCCGGTGGTGTCTCATCGGTAAACTCTATCGGCGGCTCCGCAGGTGCCTGATCCGCTGCCTCCTCCGATGAAGATTCCGTTTCCTCTTCTGTCACTTCTTCAGACCGGTCTTTATGCGGATCATCATACAGCAGGTTGAAGTTTACGGTGAACGTATCTTTCGGTCCAAGATCCTCAACAGATTCGTTGATTATATCCATCTTAACGTCGGAAATATACGAAAGCTTCTTCAGCTGTATTACAAACTCCGCTATTGAAGACTTTCCGTACGATACACCTTCTATTGATGCCGCACCTTCATTTGATACAAACTTCGTTATCGCCATATCCTTCGGCATCATCTTCTCAAGGTCATTGAAAAATCGCTCAGCCGATTCATTAGCTCCTTTTGTCGAATCATACCAGTTTTCCATCGCCGTAAGGTCATTCTGTGCCGCATCATATCTCTGCTTCAGCAGTTCAACATCTTCTATCGCGGCGATCTGGGCCCGCAGCCTGTCGTTATCGGATTTGTTCATAAAATATGCGAAAAGGACGCCGCCGCATAATGCAAAAGCGACCGCACCGGCAAATATAAGTATCCACCACGGAAGTTTTTCGCCGGATGCTTTTTCACCTTTCTTCTCGGACGCAAGCGCTATCCTCATCGGTTCGATAACGGCACCGATATTGGACAGATAGTTTGCAACTATCTCATCGCTCAATACGTTATGGTTCTTTACTTCAACGCCGCGAAGCGCCTCAACGACCTCGACATCCTGATCAAATTCGCTGTTGATAAGTTCAGGAAGTCCGTTGATCGATGTGACATCGCCGATAATATAGATTCGCTCTATCGGATTCTCGGCATTTCTCGCGCGGTAAAACTCAAGTATCCTTCCGACGCTTGAGAGCAGCATCTTAACGGCATCCGCAACATCGGGATACTGTGCAGTCAGTCTTGAAAGATCCTCTTCAATGAGGACCATATCAGCCTCATCATCCGAAATATCTCTTGCAGACTTGACCGCATCGGCAATGGCAAGACGTCCGTAAGGAACGCTTCGCTGCATGACCATCGTCGATCCGTTCATTATGTTCACGACAGTATTCTCAGCACCCACCTGGAGTACGGCATCAACGCCTTCTCCCGCGGTCTGAAGCTTCAGGAGCTGAAGTATCGAATTACCGGAATAATCGATCGCTTCAACAGTCATTCCCATAGCTCTTGCAAGCTCGTAATACTGTTCGATAAGTTCGTTCGGAGTTGCGGTTACAGACAGGCGATAGTTCTTTACGCTTTCCGTCTGTATCACTTCAATGATCGAATAATTGAATGTGTAATTATCAAGATTGGTTATGGGGAAATACTCGGATGCATTGATCTCAACGATCTCTTTAATGCGGTTTTCCTTACAGAAAGGAATGACTGCCTCTTTGTTGGCAATCCTCTTTGATGTGATCGTAAATACGATCCTCTTTGCGGTAAATCCTTCTCCGGCCAGGCCCTGTTTTATCGCATTTGCCAGAGCTTCGGCGTCAAGTATGACACCGTCTTCGCATAATCCCTCCGGGATTATCAGGTCTATCGCATTGAATACCTGAACTTTCTTCTTGCCCGCAAGTGCAACCTCACAGACCTTTACGATCTCACTCCCCAGTGAGACCGACAGAACTTTTCCTGCCATATGTCTCTCCTATTTTCCCCGTTGTGAACCCTGCCTACACTGTAAAGCTTGAAATGTAAGCGTTAACTATCATATCTCCCCAGATACCCGCTATGAATATCCCGGCCGCAAGATACGGCCCGAAAGCAAGTACATGGTCCTGTTTGGACACCTTCATGCGTATCAGGTGAATGACTGATCCGAGTACGCATCCGATAATAAATGCAAGAATACAGTTCTTCCACCCGAGAAACAGTCCGGCCGCAGCCATGAGCTTTATGTCTCCTCCACCTATCCCGCGTCCCTTTGTCGCAGCATACAGGATGAGCAGGAAACCGCTGACGCAAACGGCTCCGACCACATAAAGGAGCCAGTTTGTGCGGTCAAAAAACAGGTTTATCAAACCAAGTACCGTAATAAACACATTAAGACCGAACGGTATTTCGTATGTCCGCCAGTCTATAACAGCTATCACTATGAGCGCTGATGTAAGTGCCATCATCAGAACGCTTTTTATATTGATCCCCATTACACCGGCGATCAGAAGATACAGTGATCCGTTCAGAATTTCGATAAGCGGATACTGTACCGATATCTTCGACTTGCAGTTTCGGCATTTGCCCCCGAGCAGAAGGTAGCTTATGACCGGAACCAGGTCGTACCACTTTATCACGTTCCCACAGCTTGTGCAGTGGGAACGTGTTGTGGTTATGTTTTCCTTCCTCGGGATCCTGAATATGCAGACATTTAAAAAACTGCCGATCAGAAGCCCGAAGAGAAAGGCAAAGGTGTTATACATTAGTCAACGTATGTACCCTTAACCAGGCTGTTACCGGTTGTAAGTCCTGTTCCATCCGTGAATGCAGGAACACCGTTTGTAACCGTAACATTCAGCGTATATGAGGTTGTACCCCAGTTGCTTGATTTCAGGACAAGATTATTGATTCCCGCAGCTTTAAGAGCCTTTTCGGCATTACCTGTTGCATTTGTTCCGGAGACAGCGGTTTCTGTCGTGGTAATTGTAACTGCTCCGGTTGTAAGCTTATCAGTAACATTAGGATCTGCTGCATAAACCTGAATTGCCGTCATGATTGCTGCAACGTTCTGAACGTCTGTAGACTTCCTGCTTCGCTCAACATACTTCATGAACTGCGGTGCAAGAACACCTACAAGGATTGCCATGATGGCAATGACGATGATCAGCTCGACAAGCGAGAAACCTTTGTTATTCTGTTCTTTCTTATTCATACTCTTTCTCCTTTGCATATGAATTGTTCTGGATCTATATATATCCGAGGCGTCTGCTCATCGCCACGGCCATATATACTTTATATCGGCATGATATCCGTTATCTATTATATCACGTTTTGTGCGTATGTGACAAATTTTTAACGATCGTGTTACCGTTTCTATATTATATGACGGAAATTGTCTGCAAAATGGTCCACTCTCCCGACTTACTGCGACACATGATCACATATTTCCGATCGAATCATACAGCGTGAGCATCGGCTGAAGTATCGCCATGATAATAACTCCGACTATTACTGCAAGTACAACTATGATCATCGGCTCCATTACGGCCATCATCTGCTCTGTTGCTTCCGCAACTTCCTCTTCATAGTATTCGGCTATGTTCTCAAGCATATCCTCAAGTTCACCGGTCTCTTCACCGATCGAAACCATATGAACTACCATGGGCGGGAACAGCCCGCACATCTTGATCGGTTTCGACAGTGACACACCGTTACTGACCTGATCTCTTGCCTGATATACAGCGCGCTGGAACAGTATGTTTGCATCCATTGAGTTACCTGTTATCTCAAGCGCTTCCATCATCGGAACACCGGCACGCAGAAGTGTTGAAAGCGTTCTTGAAAACGTCGCGCAGTTTGTCTTCGTCTGCAGCTGTCCCATTCCGGGAAGTTTAAGTTTCATCGTTCCGAACAGAACTCTTCCGCTTATCGTCTGTGAATAGATTTTGATGAATACAGTCAGTACGACTACTATGATCAGAAGCAGCCACCAGTAATCGACGAAGAAATCCGACATTGCTATGACGGCTCTTGTCATCGCAGGCATCTCAACATCCATATCTGCGAACATCGCCATGAAATTCGGGATAACGAACGTCATCATCGCGACGATAACGCCGACTGCAACTATAAGGACAATGATCGGATATATAGTAGCCTTCTTGATGATCGCCTTAAGTTTTGCTTCCTTCTCAAACTGAAGCGCCATTCTCTCAAATGCGGTCTCAAGAGAACCGGTTGCTTCACCGGCTTCAACAAGGTTTACAAATATCGAAGGGAACACCTTCTGCTTGCGCATTGCCGATGAGAGTGTCTCACCTTTTCCGAGATCGTCAACGAGTGAGACCGTTGCTGCCTTAAGGGCCTTGTTCTCGGTCTGCTCGCTCATCATCTGAAGGGCATTGATAACGCTGACACCTGCCTTTATTATCGCAACGAACTGACGGCAGTATACGGCATAGTCCCTTGCCTTTACCTTGGGAGCACCGAATGTGATATCCTTGTTCAGCGCACTCTGCGGCTCGATCTTTGTGACGATCAGGCCGTCGGCCTTAAGCTTGCTCGCAGCCTGTTCCTGGTTGGTCGCTGTGATATTTCCTTTTTTCTCTTTTCCGTCAGGCCCTATGGCCCTGTACATATAAGCCGGCATATGATTTTCGCCCTTTCAGTTTAGATACGGTTAGCCATTGTTGTCTTATCCTGTGCGAAGAGAAGTGCATCCTCACGGTCTATCTCGCCGCGCATGTAAAGATCTGTTATGGCGTCATCCATCGTTATCATTCCCATTTTCCTGTTAGTCTGGATCGTGGATGTGATCTGATGCGATTTGTTCTCACGTATAAGGTTTCTGATCGCGGAATTGGCATGCATTACCTCGAATGCGGCACACCTTCCGCCACCCACTCTCGGGATCAGCTGCTGAGATACAACGGCTTCAAGAACGTTCGCAAGCTGGGTCCTGATCTGCTGCTGCTGATGCGGCGGGAACACGTCAATGATACGGTCGACCGTCGATGCGGCACCGATCGTGTGCAGCGTCGAGAACACAAGGTGTCCTGTCTCGGCTGCGGTTATCGCCGTACTTATCGTCTCAAGGTCACGCATCTCTCCGACGAGGATAACATCGGGGTCTTCACGGAGCGCCGACCTTAATGCTATCGAATAATCATCCGTATCGATCCCGACCTCACGCTGGTTGACGATCGACTTGTCGTGACGGTGAAGGTACTCGATAGGATCCTCAAGTGTTATGATGTGTGCATCAAGCTCACGGTTGATCTTTCCGATTATCGAAGCAAGTGTAGTTGATTTACCGGATCCCGTCGGACCTGTGACAAGAACGAGTCCGCGCTTTTTATCAAACAGATTGACGACCGATTCGGGAACGGAAAGCTCCTCGGGAAGCGGTATCTTGTTACCGACAAGTCTGAATACCATCGCGCACGTGCCGCGCTGTCTGAACGCATTGACACGGTAACGTCCGAGCTGGGATATCGAATAGGAGAAGTCCCACTCGCCCTTGTCATCAAACGCCTTCGTCTGCTTTTCGTTCATGATCCCGTAGAGAAGCCTGTTTGTGTCTTCAGGCATCAGTCTCGGGAAGTTCATCTCCTTAAGGTGTCCGGACACACGCATTTTCGGCGGTATGCCGACCGTGATATGCACGTCGCTCGCACCCGCCTGATTGGCTACCGTAAGTATCTGTTCGATCGTAACTGTTGCTGCTGCGCTTTGTAATTCCATAATTGTTTCACCCTTATTACCGTAACAGGTTGCACTTTTTTATCGGTCGCTCGGGCAATCAGAATCGACTCCGTCGATGGCCCTCGCGGTGTAGTAAGGAATCTTCCCACTTCGTGGGCCCCTCCTTCCTACAATTCCTCCTCATATGCTACCTTGCGCATCTCACTTATCGTCGTGATGCCCTGAAGCACGTATTCCGCTGCGGCGCGGCGAAGTGTTGTCATGCCTTCGGCCACTGCCTGCTCTTCTATCTCATCGGCATTGCATCCGCGTGATATCATTCCTGAGATCTTATGCGATATCGGCATTATCTCATAAACACCGATCCTGCCCTTGTAGCCCTTGGAACACTCGCGGCATCCGACCGGCTCATATATGATGCACTGCTGATCCTCCGGAACCCTGAGTGCTCTCTTCTCATCCGAATCAGCCTCTTTCTGTCTGCGGCATTTCGGACAGAGCTTTCTGACAAGTCTCTGTGCGATGATACCTACGACCGAATCACCGATAAGGTACGGCTCAACACCCATATCAAGAAGACGCGTGATAGAACTTGCGGTTGAGTTCGTATGAAGGGTTGATATAACAAGGTGACCCGTGATCGATGCCTTGACAGCTATCTCAGCTGTCTCGGTATCTCTTATCTCACCGATCATGATGATATCCGGGTCCTGACGAAGGATGGATCTTAAGGCCGAGGCAAATGTCAGGTCTGCTTTGACGTTTACCTGCACCTGGTTGATGCCGTTAACGTTTGCCTCGACAGGATCTTCTACCGTAATTATGTTAACCTCGTCGGAATTAAGTTCCGAGAGAACCGTATAACATGTTGTTGATTTTCCCGAACCGGTAGGTCCCGTAACGAGGATGATACCGTGCGGGTTGGACATGATCGCATCGAACCTCGGAAGCTCTCTTTCATTAAGTCCGAGATACTTCTTGTCACGCGTCAGGCCGTCCTTTGATGTCAGTCGCATAACGACCTTCTCGCCGAACACCGTCGGAAGTATGGATACACGGACATCGTACTCCTTGCTGTCGACAACTACTGTCAGACGTCCGTCCTGAGGTTTTCTCTTCTCTGAGATATCGAGATTTGAAATGATCTTGATACGCGCAACGAGCGCGGGAAGAAGCGACTTGTCGTAATCCATGTTCTCGACAAGAACGCCGTCGATCCTGAAGCGCACCCTGACTTCCCTGTCGAGTGCTTCGATATGTATATCCGATGCGCCCTGGCGGACCGCTGTCTCGAGCATCGTTTTAACGAGCTTAACGATCGGAGCGTCATCGATGTTCTCGTATTCAATGTCGGAAGTTGTGGTATCAAACGCGATCTCGGCCGCATGCTCTTCCTGGAACTGTGCGGCAGCCGCCCTTGCCTGTTCTTTACCATATCTTCTGTCAAGCTGCAGCGAGATCTGCGCGCTCGGGCAGAAGAACGGGATGACTTCCATATTCGTCATGATGGTGACATCGTCGATCGCCATGATGTTCATGGGATCTGCCATCGCCACCTTAAGTATGTTGGGATTCTTTTCGTCGAAGCCGAACGGGATGAGCTGGTTCTTCTTCATCAGGTCTTCGGACACAAGCCTTACGGCATTGTCATCAAGACCGACTTTGCGAAGATCGACCGTATCTATACCGAGCTGTGAAGAGAGGATGTTCGAGAAATCCTCCTGGGAAACATAACCGAGCGCGATGAGTGTCTCACCGAGCTTTGTACCCCTGATCTTCTGCTCTTTTAATGCAGTTTCAAGTTGTGCCGCCGTGATCAGCCCCTCACTGATCATAAGATCGCCGATACGGACTTTTTTACGAATCATTGCCATAACCTTACCCCAACTTCTCCATTATAACGTAGTTAACATAAGTTTTCAATAATTATTCGGTCGTGACGACTTCGTCTTCATGCTCACCTTCAGCTATCTCGCCTCCGCTCAGATAGGCTTCGCGCATCTGCGGAACAAATGATGCATAATCGACCATCGAGATATCAAGATCGACATCGCCTTTGATACCCGGGATGCTGCCTTTATCAGTGTACTGCCAGATGGTGAAATCAAAGAGAAAATCATTCTCATCAAGATACTGAGGCGCCCAGAAATCGTACTCGCGAAGAGACTCAAGCTCCAAGTATCTTCTCATCCAGTTTTCCGACGCGTAGATCATCGGATAGTATCCCTTTTCTTTGATCTTCTCACAGAATGCCCGGCATATGTCAGACCTGAGCTCATCTGAAATCTCGGTCGTGTTCGTCCTTGCGCTCTCGTCATCGATGTATTCGGTATCTATCGCAACAGGATAGGAAATATTGTAATCCTCGATCAGATCAAGAACGTATTTCGCCTCTTCCTCGGCCTCTTCAACCGTAAGCGCCTGAGTAAAGAAATACACACCGATCTTAATGCCGACGCGCTGTGCCTCGGATGCAAACTGATCAAACTTTTCATCCTTTGCAAGACCGCCTTCCGAATATCCGCGGTATCCGGCCCTCAGCATTACAAACTCGCATCCCGATGCAGCGAGTTCATCCCAGTTGACGTACTTGTTGTGATACGACAGATCGCATCCGAGATGACTGATCTTCTCACCTTCATCATTAAAGTAAGCCATGAACCCGTTGTCGATCCTGAAATTCTCAGGATTGTACGAGCTCAGCGACAACTTGCCCTCGGTGATCTTACGCTTCGGAACATATACATTTGTAACGTTTATGTGGCTCTGTTCTTCGATAACGGTCGCAAGCTCATCCTGTACCGCTGCGATCTCTTTTGAACTTTTGATATGAACGATGACCATACCCGCCATCAGCCCGAACACAAAACTTGTCAGAATGATCAGAAAGATCAGTCCTCCGTTCCTTCGTTTTCGTCTTCTCGGTGGCGGTGTCACCGTATTCTGATTTGGTCTTCTTCCCTCGTCCAATACTTACTCTCCCCTTAAGAGCATTTATTTACCAAGCGCTGCTTTTACTCTCTCGACAAGCTCCGTCGAAAAGAAGTTTTCCTGCATAACAAGAGGTATGACACGCTCGTCGCGAAGAAACGATGAGAGCGACTCGTAAACATCCTCCGGTGATACGCCGGATGAATCCTTCCCGATTATAAAAAGGTCGGGGTGATGATTTTTGATGTAATCGACAGCCTCCATCGAAGAGCGCACGACCTTGACCCGGTAGTTGTTTGCCGACAGGTTGTTTCGCATCTCTTTGAGCTGCTCTATATCGTTATCCAGTATCAGTATCTCGTCCGCCTTTTTCACGCCTGCGCCTTCGGCGAAAACCTTCTCGATCCTCTTGAGAAGTTCACCCTTCGGTATCGTCTTGACGAGATAGCCTGCTGCACCCTTTGCCATCAGTTCCCTGACGAGATTCGGGTTTGCAACTCCCGACAGAAATACGACAGGAGTATCGCTAAGTTCCGGATTGCTGATCAGTTTGTCAAATGCCTCAAGTCCGTTTACGACCGGCATCTCGATATCCAGAAGTATAAGATCGGCATCGTATGATCCCATCTTCTCAACGAATCTGTAGCCTGCGTTTTCAGTGACAACATCGTATGTATCCTCGAGATACTTCTTCAGTATCTTGAGTGTCATGATATCATCGTCTACGATCAGGATTCTCTTTTTCATGATTTTCCCCCGGTGTTACTGTAAATTTCCGAAATGACCCTCTACGGCCCGGGCAATGAGTTCACGCTTTATGGGTTTGTTAAGTATCCCTACAACTCCCGGTCCGAGAAGATGGGACCTTGACTCCTTGTAATCGTCCCCGACAAGGTACATGACCGGAATGTTTGAGCCACCCGGCTGCATGCGTACCGAATTGACCGTCATCATTCCGTTCATTCCCGGAAGAGCGGGATTGATTATGAGAAGGTCGGCACGGTTCTTGACGAAATAATCAACGGTTTTGATTCCCGAATCAAGTGCCACAACATTGTAGTTCTGCGTCAGGAAAAGCGCGCAGAGCTTTCTTGCCTTAACGTCGTGATCAACGATCACGACAGTCTTCTTCTCGTATGTTCTTTCAGGGTCCGAAGCTTTTCTTCTCGCCGTGGCATCAAGCATGATCGTACCCTGTGCACCCATGGCGCTCATGGGATTGTTCATGGCTTTTGTCTTAAGCTTCTGTACCGGATCATTGTGCAGGTACTCCTGCTCCAGACGGTCAAATTCCTCGGCCTCTTTTAACTCCTGCTCTCTCTTCGCTTTTCTGTCGCGCTGCCTCTCAAAAGCCTCGGCTCTTCTCTTTTTATACTCGGCATATCCGTTGTCGATATCACTGTCACTGTTTTTGCTGTCTTTGACCTTTGCGGCAGCATCCAGAAGGATCTGTATATCCTTGGCGCGCTGCTTTCCGCGCTCAAGCGCGGCCATTAGATTGGCCATCTGCGTCTCTTTGTCAAGAACGACCGCACGCTGCATTCCGTCTCCCGGTGCCTTGACAGACAGCCCCATCAGCCTGTCGATGTTCTTTGTCTCCTCGTAGCCTGTGATGAGCGGTTCAGGTGCGAATTCCGCTTCTTCTATCGCTTCGGTAATGACTGAGAAGAACTCGCTTTCATCAAGTTCGCCCTCGTAAAAAACCACGTCACCTATCTCAAGGAATTCCATCGCCCTGTCGGAAAATTCATCATCGGTAAGTATGACGACAGGGATCGAGGCGATATCGGTACTGCCGGATTTATTGATCATCCAGTCATACGTATATAGCCCCAGGCTCTTTTTGTCATCTCCGTACATGATGACAAGATCCGGAACAGCTCCTTCGGCATCGGGCTTAAGATAGTCAAGCGCACCGTCGCCGTATCCGAGCGCAACGCTGTCAATATAGTCGGGAAGGATCGCCTTAACGCTTTCGCGGCGCGTCCTGTCCTCGTCGATTATGATAGCACGCAACTGACCCATCACTCTTTATCCTTCTCTTTTATCTCCTTAAGTGCGGATTCGATATTACCGATGATCGTCCTGTACAGCATAACGAGCTTTTCATAGTTACTCTCGATGAAGCCGATATTGCCGCCCTTTCCGGCAAACTCATGTACCTTTGCCATCGTGAACAGCTGATGTGCACCGATGTTGGCTGCAACGCTTTTGAGTGAATGGACTGCGATCACATAGTTCTCGTAGTCTTTGGCCTTTGCAAAGTTCTCGATATCGGCAGCTTTATCCGGTCCGTACTCAACAAATATATCCAGAATGTCAATGTAATCCCTGCTGTTGTTGTCGACCTTTGCAAGACCGGCATCAACATCGACACCCTTTATCTCAACATCAAACTCTTCCTGCTCTTTATTCTCTTCCTCTTCCATCGAAACAATGAGATTGGATGCAAGATATTCCTTCAGTATGTTCTCGATCTTATCGGTCTCGACAGGCTTTGAGAGATAGTCGGTAAAGCCTTTTCTGATATACTCATCTCTCATTCCCCTGATCGCATTTGCCGTGACAGCTATGACAGGAACATTGGCTCTGTCCTGATCATCAAGTGCCCTTATCTCATTAAGTGCTTCCTCGCCGTTCATCTCCGGCATCATATGATCCATGAAGATGATGTCGTAAGTGTTCTCCGAAGCCTTCGTGACGGATTCCCTTCCGCTCTCTGCCGTATCGGCATCTATCTCGTAGTGAAGCAGCAGTCCGCGGAGGATCTTGATGTTGACCGGATTGTCATCAACAACAAGCACCTTTGCCGAAGGAGCATAAAGCACCGATTTCTTCTTCTCTTCCTGTTTGTGATAAACAAGATAATTGGACAGCTTGTTACGGTTGAGCACCTTCTGCGGTATACGGACCGTAAACGTAGTTCCCTCTCCGTATACACTTGATACCTCGAGTGTTCCGTTCATCAGCTCCGTCAGCTGTTTACAGATTGACAGCCCCAGTCCGCTCCCCTCAACGTTCCTGTTAAGGCGCATGTCGACCTGGCGGAACTTGTCGAAGATGAGTTCAAGATCATCTTTTCTGATACCGATCCCGGTATCCTTAACGCAAAACTCGAGCCATATCGAGTCAGCGTCCTCACCTTCGGAATATGTCGCATCAAGTTCAACGTATCCTTCGTTTGTGAACTTGACTGCATTGTTGCATATGTTTGTAAGGATCTGTCTGATCCTGACGATATCACCGTAAAGCTGCGACGGTAACTCCGGATTCGCATTGATGCGAAAATCGATACCTTTGTTCTTCGCCGCAAGCGATATAACCGATTCTATATCGGTAAACAGATAATGAAGATAGTAGGGTACCGGAACAAGTTCCATCCTGCCGCTCTCTATCTTCGAGATATCAAGAAGATCGTTGATGATCGACAGAAGGTTTGCCGATGCACTCTTTATCTCCGATGCATACTCATTGACCTTATCCGATTCTCCGAGCTGCAGGAGAAGTTCCGCGAATCCTATGATCGCGTTCATGGGTGTACGGATCTCGTGCGAGATGTTTGCTATGAATGCGTTCTTGGAAACATTAGCCGCGGTGAGCTCTTCTATCTTCTTAAGAAGATCTTCATTCTTTTGATTTTTCCGGTTCGGGTTCGGGTTTGGATTCTGATCTGGCATCTGCTGTTATCTCCGCCTGTTCCTTGGCGACTTCCTGTTTCTTCTCGACGGCCTCCTTGATCCTGAAACGGCCCTTCTTGTTCTTGGTCCTGTCGATATTCATATTGCACTTGCCCTGGAATACCGACTGCTCATCTATCAGGATCCTTGCGGTGTTAACATCTCCGTATACTTCACCGGTAGGTTCGATGTTTGTCTTGTCCCTTATGTTGAGGTTTCCGTCAACGACACCGGCGACAACGATGTTTTCCGCCATGACATTACCCTGTATCTCTCCGTCCGCCGACAGCACGACCGTTCCGTCCGCAACGACACCGCCTGCGATCTTACCGTCTATCCTTACCGACGAGTGTGTGATGAGCGTTCCTTCTATCGTTGTATCGGCACCGATAAATGTCGTTATCGAAGTCTGGCTGACTCTTATCTTATTGTCATCCTTAAAAAACATCCCATACCTCCGCGCTTAACCTCAGTTCTTTATTATCGTTTTCGGATCGATGAACTCTCCGTCCTTTTTGATCTCATATGCAACATATCCGTCATCGGTAAGGATCGCCAGAACATCGTTTGCAACGACATTCATTCCTTCCTCAGTCGAAACGTCACCGTTCAGTCTGTAATAAGTGATGTATCCGTTCCCGTGATCGATAACTATGCCGCGTGTATAGAACGGATTGTTCTCGTCGGAATCAACGTGCATCACAACACCGTCAGCAGTCGCCGTGACAACGGCTCCCTTCGTAGTTGCGAACACGATCCCGTTCGTGGCGCCTCCGTTTGAATCCGCATACGGATCTTCAACAAGGATCGCCTTGGCATTCTTGATAGGAACCTCATTCGGAACAGCCGCCTCTTCGGCTGTTGCGGCTTCCTCTTCTTCCTTCCTTGATATCGTATCCTCTATCTTGGAAAATATCTCTTTGTCTGCAGCAACCTGATCGTTGAGCTCAGTAACGGTATTCTCAAGTCTTGCATTGTTTTCCGACAGATCAGCGACCGATCTCTGAGCATCCTCAAGAGAGTTCTTGAGCTTGTGGTTATGGACCATCATCGAGATGATAAGCCCGATCACGATAACAGCTGTGGCAACGGCCCCGGTAAAAAGCTGAAGCAGTCTGTCGTATGTTATCTCGACAGTCTTTGCCGAATCCGAGGAATTCGGGATCAGCAGCATCGTAAATCCGGTCGGCTGCTTTTTCGTATCCGCTCTTTTTGTCTTTACGCTTTTGTTCCTATTCCAGATCAAGCTTCATGTCTCCCTGTTTGATCATACCGCGCTTTCTCATGAACTCGGAAATACCGAGAGAAAGTATGGCGGGAAGTATGAAATGCAGCACTATGATTTTCGCGATGACTATCGCGCCACTCTCTGATGCGCTCATATCCTGGTATGTCATGAGCTGTCCGACAAGCCCGCTCGTTCCCATTCCAGATCCGGTCGCATTGTTTGTCATACCGAGTACGAGTGTCGAGACCGGGCCGAGTATTGCCGATGAGATTATGGCCGGCAGCCAGATTATCGGTTTCTTCATTATGTTCGGAACCTGAAGCATGCTCGTTCCGATACCCTGTGCAAAAAATCCTCCCCAGCCGTTTTCACGAAACGATGCAACGGCAAATCCTATCATGTTCGCGCAGCATCCGACCGTGGCAGCACCCGCTGCAAGGCCGGACAGATTGAGTATGAGCCCAAGTGCGGCGGAACTGATCGGAAGTGTCAGCACCATTCCCATGATAACTGAAACGAGTACTCCCATGAGAAGAGGCTGTCTTCCCGTTGCCCAGTTAACGATCTCTCCGAGCCATGTCATGAATCCGGAGATCGGCGGTCCCAAAAGTATTCCCGCAGTAGCACCCGACAGTATCGTAACGGACGGGGTCACTATGATATCAAGCTTTGTACGGCCCGCAACAAGACGTCCGACAGTGATGCCGACAAGCGCGGCGATATAAGCTCCGAGCGGTTCCCCCGGACCTTTGTAATTGATCACACCTTCAACGACGATGCTGCCCGTGATGATGTTACTCGCAAAAGCACCGATCATACCGCACACTGCTGCCGAGAAGATGACAAGCGGTTTTTCCCTGAACTTGACTGCAACACCGCAACCGATACCCGCTCCGGTAACGCTGCTGGCTATCTGTCCGATGAAGATCAGGTATGCGCCGATAAAACCGGGGATGTACGATCCGATCTGTTTGATTATCGTTCCGATGATAAGAGTTGCGAACAGACCGAGCGCCATGCCCGACAGTCCGTCGATAAAAATGTAGTTAAGTGTTTTCTTCATAATAGTTAAGTTTACTATTAAAGTGCCGATTTTTCAAACTTTTTTATTTACAATTGATTATCGATGTGCTAGTATTTTGCTAGTGTGTATGCACTTGTGGTAATTTATTTTTTTGGAGGTACTGAAATGAAAGGTACAGTTAAATGGTTTAACAACCAGAAAGGTTACGGATTCATTTGCGACGAGCAGGGAAATGATGTATTCGTACACTACTCGGGACTTAACATGGAAGGTTTCAAGTCTCTTGACGAAGGAGCTTCAGTTGAGTTTGATGTGGTTAACGGCGAGAAAGGCCCTCAGGCAACAAACGTAACAAAGTTATAATCTCCAATACATGTGCCTTTTTAACTTATATTTTTAACTTAGAGAAGATAGAATTAAAAAGTAACAGATCCAGGGATTATAAAAAAGGAACCGCTTCCGGTTCCTTTTTTATTGTCTGCTGTTATAATCTGTTCTGAGGCTGCTGTATCTGTTGCTGGTTCATGACCTGCTGCGACATCGCCATGTTCTGCTGTACCTGAGCCTCTATCGTATGGGCCGCATCGCGGATGTCCATATGGACTCTCTGGAAGGCAGCCACGACCTGCGGATCGAACTGTATGCCTGCACCCTGAGTGATTATGTTGTAAGCCTCTTCGTGTGTCTTGGCCTTTTTGTAACTTCTCTCCGCAACAAGTCCGTCGTAAACGTCGGCAACTGCAAGTATCCTTGCAAGGATCGGGATATTCGCGCCGGACAGTCTGTCGGGATATCCGTTACCGTCCACTCTCTCGTGATGATACTTTGCCATCTGGAAAGTGTAATACAGGAACTTGTTGTTAGGCAGAAGATATGCATACTTCTGAATAGCATTCGCTGCCATCGTCGTATGCGATTTCATCTTCGCAAACTCTTCGTCCGTATACTTACCGACCTTTGAAAGTACCGCATCGGGAACTCCGATCTTACCCATGTCATGAAGTCGGGAACTGAGCAGTATAAGTTCAAAATCATTGGGATCTATTCCGTAGTTGATACCGGACAGAAGCATCTCTTTGAGAAGTATCTCCATGTATTTGGAAACACATATACAGTGCATTCCGGTATAAGGATCCTTCTGCGATATAAGGTCAGTGATTATACCGATGATGAAATACTCCAGGTTCATCGCATTTCTTGCCTGGAAGTTCGCGGCCTGCTGCAGCTGCGAATTATATGTATTCATCTGGGATTTGAATTCGAGGTTGTTTGCCTGAAGCTCCATACGTTTGCGCAACAGGTCGGGAATGATGGGCTTTCTGATAAAATCAACGCCGCCGAGTCTGTAAGCTTCCATCTCGGTCGTGTTCTCTTTGTCGCCCGACAGGAAAAGAACGGGGATGTTCTTTGTCTTCTCACTTGTCTTCAGACGCATGATGAAATCGAAGCCGTTAATACCCGGCATCGCAACATCAAGCAGGATGAAATCCGGCATTATCGTCGACTTGGCAAGTCGCTGCAATGCCGCCTTCGGATTACTGATGTCGATTATACGATACTGCTTCTCAAGTGCTTTCTTGGCAACAAGAAGTTCGGTATCATTGTCGTCAACGATCATTATCGTGTACATTTGATGATCTCCTCCAATTTCAGATCTCCCCCGAACAGATCAAGCTTCGATCCGACCGTGAAATTGACGCGTCCTTCTCCGATCAGGTTTAAACGTTGTATATCGTCATATGTACTGATACCTCCCGCATAGCATACGCTCTTTGGCGCACGGGCAAGTATCGTTATCAGTCTTTCATCAATGCCTGCGGCTTTGCCTTCCGAATCAACCGCATGAACCAGAAATTCATCGCACGAATCCGAAAGCCTCACAAACAGTTCTTCATCAACCGTGACATCCGTAAGCGTCTGCCATCTGTCGGTAACTACGCGGTATGATCCGTCAACATATCTGCACGACAGATCCAGCACTGTCCTGTCTGCTCCGACGGCATCGACAAGCTTTTTAAGATTCCCGGTGTTGATAGCACCGTTTGCAAACACATAGCTTGTCACTATCACGTGACTTGCCCCGGCATCGATATACTCTCGGGCATTGTCTGCGTTTATTCCGCCCCCGGCCATAAGTCCATCGGGAAATGCTTTCAGCGCATCAAGCGCCTGCGCTTTTGTAGCCGCATGGTATTCGCTTCCGGGTGCATTGAGCATTATCACATGTCCGCCGCAAAGACCGTGGTCTTTGTACAACCTGGCATAGTACGCGGCATTTTCTTCGGAAACGAAGTTTTCCTTCGCATAGTTCCCTGTATCTTTCAGCGTGGAACCCACGATCTGTTTGACCTTACCGTTATGTATATCGATACAGGGACGAAACTCCATATTAATCCCTCAAAACATCCGACATATCATATCTTCCGGCCGGCTTGCCCGCAACATACTTCGCAGCCTCAACGGCTCCCTTTGCGAACACCGCTCTGGAATATGCGGTATGTGAAAATGTTATGACTTCATCACGCCCCGCAAATATGACATCATGATCACCGACTATCGTACCGCCTCTGACAGCTGATATTCCGATCTCGTTATCAGGTCTTACCATTCTTCTGCCGGACCTGTCAAATACATAATCCTTCTTCTTTGATAGTCCTTCATTGACCGAATCCGCAAGAGCAAGTGCCGTTCCCGAAGGTGCATCGAGCTTTGTCCTGTGATGTTTCTCGACTATCTCAATATCGAAGCCTGCCTCGGCAAGCTTTGCTGCATTCTCTTTGAGTATCTTCTGTATGATGTTGATGCCGAGAGACATGTTAGCCGATTTGAACATCGGTATTGAAGATGAAGCCGCTTCGATTTTGGAAAGAGTCTCATCATTCAATCCCGTCGTACACTCAACAAGCGGTATCTTCCTGGAAATGCACCAGTCGATAACCTTATCTACCGCAGCGGCATTACCGAAATCAACGACCGCATCCGCAGACTGTGTTACCTTCTCTATACTGTCAACTACCGGAAAAGATCCGTCCGACTCGGTGTTAAGATCTACACCTGCAACTATCTCTATGTCGGGATCATCGTTTACTATCTGGGCTATCATCTTACCCATACGGCCGTTACAGCCGTGCATGATCATTCTGGTCATTACAGCACCCCGTATTCTTCCATCGCTTTTTTGAGGATGGTCACATTATCAGGCTCCATCTCACAGAGCGGGCGGCGGAGTACTCCGCGGTCTCTTCCCTGAAGCTCCATAGCCTTCTTGACGGGGATCGGATTGACTTCACAGAACAGTGTATTGCAGAGCGGGATCGCATCGATCTGTCTCTTTGCGGCAAGCTTCGGATCGTTGTCAAAGAATGCCTGGCATATGTCATGTGTCTTGCGCGGTGCAACATTTGAAAGCACCGAGATAACACCGAGTCCGCCGAGTGCAAGTATCGGAACGATCTGATCGTCATTGCCCGAATACAGTTCGATCTCGTCACCGCAAAGGCTCATGAGCTTAGCGATCTGAGAGATGTTTCCGCTTGCCTCCTTGATACCTACGATATTCTTAACATTCTTAACAAGTGTTGCTGCCGTCTGGGGCTGGATGTTGCATCCTGTCCTTCCGGGCACGTTATACATGATGATCGGAAGCTTAACGCTTTCAGCCACCATCGTGAAATGCTCCACAAGACCCTTCTGGGTTGATTTGTTGTAATAAGGCGTAACTACGAGAAGCGCATCAACTCCGTACTTCTCCGCCTCCTGCGACAGATAGATCGCAGTTTCCGTACAATTGGAACCTGTTCCCGCGATGACCGGGATCCTGTGATCCACAACTTCGGTACAGAATCTGATGCATTCAAGATGCTCCTCGTGCGACAGACATGATGCCTCACCCGTTGTTCCGCATACTACGATCGCATCGGTCCCGTTCTCGATCTGGTACTCTATCTGCTCTCTGAACTTATCGTAATCAACATCCCCGTTTGCAAGAAACGGTGTGCATATTGCTACTGCTGCTCCTTTAAAAACCGACATTTTTCATAACCTCCGTTTTGTGATCATCCGAGACTGATTATCCAGTCAAGCGGCTGCTGATTGATGAAGATCGGGATAACGATCACGAGGGATCCGTTTATCTCGATCGGGTCTTTTGATAATCTGGTAGGCATAAGATTAAGATCCATGCCCTCATTGCTCATCGCTGTTGCGAACAGTCCGTCCGAGATGTTGATGAACTCACCGACGGAATCAAGTGCATTTACATTTACGGTATCAAAGAATTCCTTGGCAAAAGCTTCGGCTATCGCAAGTATTCCCTTGTCATCTCCCGAGAAAGCGTTTATAACGTTGTAGTCACCGACTATCTCCTGCATCGCGACCGCACCTGTCTGGTAGTTTGATGTGGTGTATCCGCGCTTTAACGATATATCATCCGATGCAAGACGATTGATACATCTGAATGTTATCGCAAGAAGTTCCTTGTAAGGGCCGTCCGGTATATCAGGAAGGAAAAGCGGTAATATCCTGTCGACATCACCTGACTTGATCGATTCCATGTCGGCAAAAGTAAAGCCGTTCTCTTTCTTGAAATAATCAAGTGCTCCCTCGATCTGATCAAGTGTCATTATATTCCGGTCAATGGCACTCTGGCAGAATCTCATATACTGATTGCCCTGCATTGCAAGAAGCCGCTCGACCTGCACTTCGGTAAGATAGCCGAGGGATACGGCGATATCTCCGAACTTTCTGTCCATGAGCTGCTGCTTCTGATTAACCTCATCGGCCTGCTCTTCCGTCATAAGTCTCTCGGAAACGGCGATGAGCCCCAGCTTGACTCTTGTCTTGTCGAGCTGCATCTTGATCGTCAGGAACTCATCCTCCGTCAGTATCCTCTTTCTGATCAGATAATTACCGAAAATGTTTGCAAACATACCTTACCCCCTGTATGACGCGAAACTGCCTTTTCCTAATATTATACAAAAAACAATTTGAATTGTCTTTATATTTATTGATTATTCTTCTGCGCGAAAGCGGCACGCTTTCTGAGTGTCGGATCGAGGATCTTCTTTCGGATCCTGAGCTTTTCGGGAGTTATCTCGAGAAGTTCGTCGGTATCAATGAACTCAAGCGCCTGTTCAAGCGAGAGAACTCTCGGCGGTGACAGCCTGAGTGCATCATCCGATCCCGATGCTCTCGTGTTTGTCAGGTGCTTGCTCTTGCATACATTGATCTCGACATCTTCAGTCTTTCCCGTCTGGCCTATGACCATTCCGGCGTACACCTTTTCGCCGGGTCCTATGAACAGAACACCTCTCTCCTGTGCCTGGAACAGTCCGTATGTTACCGACTCTCCGGTCTCAAACGCGATGATGCTGCCCTGTTTCCTGAACTGTATATCGCCCTTGTAAGGAGCGTATTCATCAAATATCGTATTGATGATACCCTCACCCTTTGTATCGGTCAGAAACTCTCCGCGATACCCGATAAGTCCTCTTGCGGGTATCGAAAATTCCAGTCTCTGGTATCCGCCGGTGATCGGTGTCATGTTCTGCAGCTCGCCTTTTCTCGATCCGAGCTTTTCTATAACGTTTCCGGCAAGGCTCTCGGGAACATCGATATACGCGATCTCCATCGGTTCGGTCCTGCGTCCCTTGGAGTCTTCCCTGAACAGGACTTCAGCTTTGCTTACCGCAAATTCGTATCCCTCGCGGCGCATGTTCTCGATGAGTACGGACAGATGAAGTTCTCCTCTTCCGGACACCTTGAACGAATCGGTTGAATCGGTTTCCTCAACACGAAGCGATACATCCGTATTAAGCTCTTTGAACAGTCTCTCCCTTATGTGGCGGGACGTAACAAACTTTCCTTCCTGTCCTGCAAGCGGAGAATCGTTGACCATAAAGTTCATCGAGATCGTAGGCTCCGAGATCTTCTGGAACGGGATCGGAACAACGCTCTCCGGATCGCAGATCGTATCACCTATATGAATATCCGCGATACCCGATACGGCAACTATAGATCCGACTGTCGCTTCCTTGACGTTCGTCTTGTTAAGGCCGTCGTATTCGTACAGGGCGGATACCTTAACCTTCTGCTGTTTGTCGGGTTCATGATGATTGACGATCACAACGTCCTGATTGATCTTTATCGTTCCGTTGCTGACCTTTCCTACACCTATACGGCCAACATACTCGTTGTAGTCTATCGTGCTTATAAGGACCTGCGCGGGCGCGTCAAAATCACCTTCTGGCGCGGGTATGTAATCAACGATCGCCTCGAAAAGCGGGACCATTGATTTTTCCAGTTTATCGGGTTTGGTTCCGCTCATACCGTTCTTGGCGGAAGCATATATGAACGGACAGTCGAGCTGCTCGTCACTTGCATCAAGATCCATGAACAGTTCAAGGACCTCATCTACGACCTCTTCGCATCTTGCCTCCGGTCTGTCGACTTTGTTGACGCATACAAGCACGGGAAGCCGTAAGCTCATTGCCTTCTTGAGAACAAACTTTGTCTGCGGCATTACACCTTCGAACGCATCAACGACAAGGACCGCACCGTCGACCATCTTGAGTACACGCTCAACCTCACCGCCGAAGTCCGCATGTCCCGGTGTATCAACGATATTGATCTTGACGTTCTTGTATGATACGGCAGTGTTCTTTGAGAGGATCGTGATACCTCTCTCCCTTTCGATATCGTTCGAGTCCATCACGCGCTCGGCAACTTCCTGGTTTTCCCTGAATACGCCGCTCTGCTTTAAGAGCTCGTCGACGAGTGTTGTCTTGCCGTGATCGACATGGGCGATGATGGCTATGTTTCTGATGTCTTCTCTTTTCTTAATCATATTTTATTTCCTTAATTTTGCACCTTGAATGTTTTATCCATTTGCTCGAAAAGGCGCTTCCGCTCCTTTTCGGTGCTGTTTTATATCCCAAGTATCCTCGTCGCAAACTGGAAGTATATCAAAAGCGACAGCGCATCGACGATCGTCGTGATGAACGGCGAGGCCATGACGGCCGGGTCAAAACCGATCTTCTGTGCGATCATCGGCAGAGTGCATCCGACGATCTTTGCGAAAAATACCGTGACCACAAGTGTCAGGCACACAACGAGCGCAACGACCGCGGACACATGATCGAAGATCATTATCTTTGCAAAACCCGCGACCGCGAGCGTCAGTCCGCATACGACCGATACCCTGATCTCCTTCCATATTACCTTAAAAATATCCGACCACTCAATCTCATCAAGAGACAGCCCACGGATGATCGTAACGCTTGCCTGTCCTCCCGCGTTACCGCCCGTGTCCATGAGCATCGGGATAAAGCTTGTCAGAACAACGTATGCACCAAGTGCTTCCTCGTAATGCGTGATGATCTTGCCCGTTACCGTTGCACTGATCATGAGCAGGAGCAGCCAGGGGATACGTTTCTTCCACGTTTCAAACGTGTTGGTCTTCATGTACGGCTTGTCCGTAGGAAGGATAGCCGCCATCTTTTCGATATCCTCCGTAACCTCTTCCTGCAGGATATCGACAACGTCATCGATGGTGATGATACCGACAAGACGGCCCTCGTTATCAACGACCGGCATCGTCGTAAGGTCATATTTCTGGAACATTCTGGCGACCTCTTCCTGGTCGGTCATCGTGTTCGTGCTGATCACGTTATCATTCATGAATTCGGAAACGTGCTCATCCGGCGGGTTCAGAAGAAGGTCCCTGAGAGACACGGTGCCGCGAAGATGGCGTCCCAGATCGAGAACGTAACATGTATCTATCGTTTCCTTGTCAACACCGACTCTCCTGATCCTGTCGATACATTCCTGAACGGTGAGATTTTCCTTGAGGTCTACAAACTCGACCGTCATCAGACTTCCGGCCGAATCCTCCGGGTATCTGAGAAGGTGGTTGATGTCGCGCCTTGCCTCGGGATCTGCGTTTGCCAGAAGTTTTTTAACAAGTCCGGCAGGCATCTCCTCCATAAGGTCGGCAGCATCGTCGGCCATCAGGTTGTTGATGATGTTGGCCGCCTCACGGTCGGTAAGAGTAGTGATGATCTCCTGCTCTATCTCGACAGGCAGAAATGCGAACACGTCGGCAGCGATACTCTTCGGAAGTATCCTGAACACCTTGACCTGTTCCTCATGCGACAGCTCCTCGAGAACCGATGCGATATCCGCTTCATTCCATTCGGCAAGCTCACTTCGGAGTCGGGTATACTGCTTCTCTTCAACAAGCTGAAGTATTTCTTCCATCGTCATTTTTTCTTCCATACCCGTGTCTCCTTTCCGTTTCTATTATCATCCGCCTATCCGGCGAAAATCATTGCTTTGTCATTTACGAGCGCATATAAGGTCGGCTCCGGCTCGAGGATCTTTGCTCTTGCCGATGTAAGATCGGTGATGTCAGCCGTTATCCTGTCAGGATCTTCCGTGAGGATAGAAATGGTCACGTTCTCGCCGTAATCCTTTTCGTGTATCACATAACCCTTCTGCATGGCCTCGCGCTCAATCTTTGTAAGATCGTTATAATCGCACACGGTCTTTATAAGAAACCCGTTTATCTTTCTGATGATCTCGCAGTTTGCAAGACCTTCTTTGACCGCAGCAGAATACGCTCGCACCAGTCCGCCGGTACCCAGAAGAGTCCCCCCGAAGTATCTCGTTACTACAACGCATGCATTCGTGACATGCTCTCCCGCAAGTACATCCAGCATCGGGCGGCCCGCCGTTCCGGACGGCTCTCCGTCATCGGAGCACCTCGTCTTCTCGCCGTTGTCTCCGACGATAAAAGCGCTGCAGTTATGCCGCGCATCCCAGTACTTCTTCTTCATTGCCGCAACAAACTGCACGGCCTCCTCCTCGGAAGAGACCGGCTCTATCGTAGCTATGAAGCGGGATTTCTTTTCCTCAATCTCGCCTGTTGCGCCCTTATACAGTGTGTACCATTCCATGAATATTACTCAGGTGCGTGTCAAATGTTTTGATCCGGTGTGCATCAAATGATTTCTCGAAAACGCGCTCCCGCTCCTGTTCAGCCGCAGCTGACGCTAGGCTCGAAAACACCTCGCCAAGCGCAGGCGACTTCACAAGGTTTTCTCGAAAAACATTTGATACACACCTGGTACCTTTCTCTATTGTGCGGGCGCTCCCTGGAGTGCGTTGAGAAGCGCCTGCTGCTGCAGTGCCTGTGCCGCTGCCGCCTGCTGCTGCAGAAGAGCAGCCTGTGCTGCTGCCGCGTTAGGATCAGCTGCCGCATTCGGATCAAGTCCGAGTGATGCCGCTGCAGGATCGACTATCGGAACGAGGCCCGCTGCCTGTGCCTGAAGCAGGTTGTAGTAATCCTGCGCATTAACTCCGTTGATCTGACTGTGTTCACAGAATCCTTCGGCAGTCGGCTCGCCCTCATATGCATACGGACATGTGCTCGTTGCTTTCTGTCCGGTCATGGCACATACAAGTCCCGTATCAAATACGCTGCCGTAATGATTCGTACAAGGTTCCGTAGGAACCGTACCCGTTGCAAAGTATTCGGTTATCGCGCTTCCGTCAGCGCGGCAGATATCCGTTACAAGTCCGCCCGTTCTCTTACATACGGTCGCGGTCGTGATCCCTTCGGGCATCGTGAACGACTTGTATTCCTTACCCTCGTGCACGCGGCTCATGACTGCCTTCCAAAGAGTCTTTGCGGTATTCGTCTCACCGCTTCCGTTCATGTGAACGTTGTTGTCATATCCGCTCCATGTACAGCATGTATAGTACGGAGTGAATCCCGAGAACCATACGTCGACGTTACTTGTTGTCGTACCTGTCTTACCTGCGATCGCCATTCCGTCAAATCTGACTCTCGCACCGGTACCTTTTGTGACAACGTCTTCCATCGCATCGGTCAGCAGGAATGCCGTCGTCTCCTTGAGCACGCGTCTGGTCTTCGGAACGTTATCGATCAGAACGTTTCCGTCATGATCGAGTATCTTCGTATAGAACATCGGCTTGATATATGTACCGCCGTTTGCGATAGTAGCAAATGCGGCCGTCATCTCCAGGTTCTTGATACCGTCGGTAAGTCCGCCGAGTGCAAGCGCCTGGGTAACATCAGATGAGATCGATCCGTCACGCTCCGTCCTTCTGTCGACAAGTGTCGTGAATCCGAAATTTAACAGATAATCGAATCCGAGCTGCGGTGTTATCTCTGTAAGAGTCTTAACCGCGACGATATTGAGCGACTGCTCGATACCGTATCTGTATGTACATATTCCTTTATATCCGCTGTACCAGTTCTTGACCGGTCTTCCGTTTGCGTAGCTGTACGGCTCGTCGACCTGAGTAGAGGCAAGTGATTTTCCGGCAGCGTCAAGCGCCGGGGCATATGCAGCCAAGACCTTGAAACACGATCCGGGCTGACGCTTTGTATCGGTAGCACGGTTAAGTGTAAGTGAAGCTTTCTTCGCACCGCGTCCACCGACAACCGCCTTGACCTGACCCGTTGACTGCTCGATGATAGTGATCGATGCCTGGGGCTGAGGCGTGAGCGAAACGGTCTCGGTCACAAACTTCATGCCGGGTCTTTCCGCTTCAACATCGGCCTTGAACTCATCGATCGCCTCCTGAGCTTCCTCTTCCGTGTCAAATATACTGTTGAAGCCTTTTCCTCTCTTCTCCTTGAAATGCTTTTCGAAATACTGCGTGGAGAAATTGACGGCATCGTTTTCCGAATCCGTGTATGATGCTTCGTACTTCAGGTAGTATCTTGTCTTGGGCGGATAGTTGTCCTCGTTTGCAAACTCCTCATCACATATTTTCTGGATAGTCGGATCCTGCGTGGTGAATATGGACAGACCGCCGCTGTACAGCGCATTGTATGCCTGCGTATATGAATAGCCGAGATTTTCCTGAAGGTCATTGATGACCTGCTCGGTAAGCTCATCGACAAAGTATGTGTAGATCGTCTTCTTTTCTACCTTCTCGTTTACGACCTGGATCCTTGAATAAACGTCGTCGGCCATAGCCTCGGCAAACTGCGCTTCGTTAATGTATCCCTGGTCGCGCATCTTGGTAAGTACTTCCTCGCGTCTCTTTGCGTTGTTATCGGGATGCGAGATCGGGTTCCACTTTGAAGGATTCTGCGTGATACATGCAATTACCGCACTCTCGGAAATGTTAAGGTCGGATACGTTCTTTCCGAAGTATCTCTGCGATGCTGCCTGAACACCGAGCGTTCCCTGTCCTAAGTTGATCGTGTTCAGATAGTTCTCGAGTATCTGGTCCTTGCTCATCTGCTTCTCGAGCTGAACCGCACAGTACTGTTCCTGGAACTTACGCTTGAACTTGTCGACCATACTGCTCTCTTCGGTCCATGAAGTAAAGACGTTGTTCTTCAGAAGCTGCTGTGTGATGGTCGAAGCACCCTGATGCAGGTTTCCGCTCAGGGCCTTAACACCAGCACGCATGATACCTTTTATATCGATACCGTTATGTGTGTAAAATCGCTCATCCTCTATCGCAACGAAAGCATGCTGCATGTCGAGCGGTATCTTATCAAGCTTTACATACACACGGTTTGAATTCTCGGCAATAAGCTTTGTCAGCTGGTTTCCTTCGCTGTCGTAAACCGTCGTCGAATATCCGGCAGGTGAGACGTCAACGTTTGAAATGTCGGGAGCCGTATCGACAACACCCATGAACAGGCCTATCCCCGCGCACAGTCCTGCCACGCCGACAACGACAACGCCAAATGTGAGAAGTTCAAACAGGCTTACGCCGAAGAACTTCCCGACCTTTGTCGAAGGCGAATTCATCGCTTTCTGTCTTCTTTTTATCCCTCTTCTTCCGTAGTTCATATATATCCTTTGTTACAAAACCAATACTAAAATTATATTTTAACAAATTATCGCTTCATCCGCAATTCACAGCGTGATCCGAAGCTCATACGTCCATCCGCCGGAAGTATCATATTTCTCGTACTCATCGATGATGTTTCCAAGAATGTTCGCTATGAACACCTGTATATCAACCGATACATCCTCCCTCTTCGTTCCGGTAACGGTGAGCTTGTATTCGCACTTTCTCGATGTCACATATCTGCTGTCAACATCAAGCACGGCATTGTCGCACTTAAGTCCTTCAACAAGCGCCAGTATCCAGAGCGAGAATGTAAGATCCGCCATTGCAAACCTCGGAACATCACCGTACAGGCAGCTCTTGACCTCGCCGACAGTAACATCTTTGTTATTCTTCAGCGCATCATTCATGTTGTCGGTAATTATGTTCTTAAGTTCACCCGTCTTGAACACGGCAGTCGTCTGAAGACGCAGCATTTTGTCGCAGGCTTTTTTTACAAAAGCGATATAAGAATCATCAAGCTGCCTGCGCTTTAAAAATGCGTCAAGCACTCTGTTGAAGAACGGGGAAATCTTGTTGTAACTGTACTGCTGGCGAAGCAGTGAAACCTTCAGGCGCTCAAGTGTCTCGGCAAATACCTTTTCATCGTTCTTGAGCTCATTGATCCTGCGGACAAGGTCGCGATAGATGAGTGCCTCATCCATGGATGCCTGTACACCGTCAACTATATCCTCGATATTCCACGGAGGCAGGAACACCTTGCGGACGCAGTCCTCGTTCACGATCATCGGCACATACTTCGGATCGGTAAGATCCATGCAGACATTCAGTATAACATCCGGATACTCCCTCGCGCATTTCTGCACAAAATCATGCACCCTCATATCCGGTATGAAGCCGTCGGTCAGTATGAGAAGGAATTCCCTTTCGCCCAGCAGTTCAAACACCTGCGCAGCCGAAGCGGCGTGGATGAACTCGATCCCTTCGTCACTGAACCTGCCCTTGAGGTTGTTCGCAATTCTCTCGTTTGCCTGGAGGTATAAGATACTTTTATCCATAATGTAGTTATTTTAACACATTTTTAGATATAATTACACGATATGTTGTGTTTGGTCCGGTGTGCAAAACAGTATTTCCTCGAAAACGCGCTTTCGCTCTTGTTCAGGCGTAGCCGGCGCTAGACTCGAAAAAACCTCGTCAAGCGCAGACGCCCTCACGAGGTTTTCTCAGAAAAACTGTTTTTCACACCTATATAATGATACTCAATAATTACTTGGTCAGTTTCATCATGATCTCATTGCTCCTTGCCACAAACTTGGTCATGGCCTCAGCCGAGAGCGGCCTGTTTGCAAGGACCGCAAGATCGTAGAGCTGGGATGCGAACATCTCCGCATCATCACCCTTTTTGTTCTCAAGCAGGAACTTTACAAGATCGTTGTTACTGTTGAGCACGAGCGTCTCGCCTTCGGAACCGAACATGCTCATATCCATCGCACCGCCCATCGAATACATCTTCATCATATCCTGCATCCTTCTGGATTCCTCGGATACAGTAAGTACCGATGATATATTTGCATTTTTGAGCGCTTCGAGCTTTATCGTAAGCTTGTCGTTCGAAAGAGCCTTATGGAAGAGCTTTGTCAGTGTCTTCTCATCCTTCTCTGTCTTCTTTCTGTCATCTTCAGATGCTTCCACCTTTGATGAATCCGTGATATCTGCATCGATTCGCATGAACTTCACGTCTTCCATCTTCGACTCGAGCTGGTTGATGAACGGCTGATCAATGTTATGTGTCAGAACTACCGCATCAAGTCCTTCCTCACGGAACATGTTGATGTACTGCGACTGCTGCTGGACATCGGTGACGTAATAAACCGTCTTTCTGATCTTGTCCTTTTCATCCTTTGCATCCTTTGCATCCTTTGCATCGTCTGCGGTATCGCCGTCGGATGATTTTTCCTCCTCAACAACCTCAGCCTCGACCTTGTCACCGTTTTCATCCGTGGCCTCTTCCATCTTCCTGTCGGGAAGTTCCAGGCACTCGGGAAGTGTCATGTATTTTCCGTCAATATCCTTGAACAGGATGTAATCTGTCATCTTCTCGCAGAACTTGTCGTCCTTGAGGCAGCCGTACTTTATGAAAGGCGAGATGTCATCCCAGTACTTCTCGTATTCCTCTTTCTCGGTCTTGCACATTCCGGCAAGCTTGTCGGCAACCTTTTTGGAGATGTAATCGCTTATCTTGTTGACGAATCCGTCGTTCTGAAGTGCGCTTCTGGATACGTTGAGCGGAAGGTCAGGACAGTCGATGACACCCTTTAAGAGCATCAGGAATTCCGGGATGACTTCCTTAATATTGTCCGCGATGAACACCTGGTTGTTGTACAGTTTGATCACGCCCTCGATCGATTCGTATTCCATGTTGATCTTCGGGAAATACAGGATGCCCTTCAGGTTGAACGGATAATCCATGTTCAGATGGATCCAGAACAGCGGCTCCTTGTAGTCCATGAACACCTTACGGTAAAAATCAAGGTATTCCTCTTTCGTACAGTCCCCTGGGTGCTTTGCCCAAAGCGGGTTGGGATCGTTGATCGGGATCTCGCGCTTTACGATCTTGGCCATTTCCTTTGCGGGGCTGATCTCAACCTTTTCCTTCTTGCCATCCTTTTCCTGCTCCTCGTACTTTGCCTCTTCGGTAAACTTTTCGATGACTGTATCCTTCTCGGTAACCTCGTCAACAGGCACGTTCTCGTACTGTGTCTCGGCTCCTTCCTTTACGAGGAAGATAGGTGTCGGCATGAACGAGCAGTACTTCTTCAGCACTTCTCTCATCCTGTATTCGTTGCAGAATTCAAGTGAATCATCATTAAGGAAAAGGGTGATCGTTGTTCCGACGCTGTCGCGGTCACCGTCTTCCATTGAATACTCTGTACCGCCGTCGCATTCCCAGTGAACGGCCTTTGCGCCTTCCTTGTATGAAAGCGTGTCGATATGTACCTCATCGGCAACCATGAATGCCGAATAGAATCCGAGACCGAAATGACCGATTATCTGGTCATCGTTCGTCTTGTCCTTGTACTTCTCAAGAAATGCCGTAGCTCCCGAAAATGCTATCTGCGTGATGTACTCTTCGACCTCATCGGCATCCATTCCGAGTCCGGTATCCGAGAACGAAACCTTCTTTCCCTCGGGATCAACGGTTATCCTGATCTCCATGTCCTTTCCGTCGGGAATGCTGTACTGGCCGATCACATCAAGTTTTTTAAGCTTCGTGATTGCGTCGCAGCCGTTGCTGACAAGTTCGCGCGCAAAGATATCGTGATCGGAATACATCCACTTCTTGATGATCGGGAAGATATTCTCGCTGTTGATCGTTAAACTGCCTTTCTTAGCCATTTTTACTACCTCTTTTCCATATTTATTATTCCTTACGGTCAGCGGAGAAGTAATTCCTCGAAAATACTTCTCCACTTCCCTTATTCATGTTCAAAAAAATGATAACGCGGCCCGGAAACCATGTCAAGAAAAATTTAGCACTCAGCTGGGCTGAGTGCTAACAACAGTAAAATACTTATCATAAATCTCGAAAAAGCTCGTAGTTTCAACGACTCCGCCGGAATCGAAGTGTATGCTGTCAAACAGCGGCTTGTTCAGATTGGAGGTGAGTGTCGGCACAAAACTGTTATAGACCTCATCGAACGCCTCCTGCTTGCGCTTCTCGACGATCTTCAACTTGTTTGTGTCCGTCTCTTCCGGATTGAACGTCGTCACGCAGTATATCAAGTGATAACCGTACTCGGTCTCGACTATGTCACTGACCTCCCCGGCTCCGAGATTGAACGCAGCCTCTTCAAATTCCTTCGGCATGATACCGCGGCCGAAGCTGTATTCGCTTTTCGTGTCCTCATTGTAATCGGCAGCCAGCACTTCAAATGCCACACCGTCGTTAAGCTGCTGCCTTATCTGTGCGATCTTGGCAAGCGCCGCCTTTTTCTCTTCATCGGAATACTCGTGCCTTATCCCGTTTGAATCAACATACGACGTCTTGATCAGTATCGTTCTGACAGTTATCGTCCTTGCCTCGTCATCGCTTATCTCAGGATTGATGTCGGCCGTCACCGTTTCGTAAAGCTTGTTTGCTATCGCAAACTCCCTGTACAGTTTTGCGATCACGTCCATGTTGACGTCAAGATAGTTCCTCTCTCCTTCCGTCAGCGAATCGAAGTACTCTCTTGCCGCGGCATTGCACTTTGCTTCCTCATCCTCGTCAAGAGATACTCCCTGCTCGACGGCAAGGATGTTCATCGTCTTGATCTGTGCGACCCTTGCAAGGATGTTTTCCTTGTACGAATCCTCAAGTGTTCCCTCACCGACCGGCACAGACCAGATGCGGTCTCCGAAAACGCTGCTGTATTGATTTTCGGAGTTGGCAAGGTACACCATTATCTCGTTCTTCATGCACGGGTGGCCTTCAAGGCGGAACACCTCATCTTCGAGAAAATCACTTGTCAGCACGACTTCTGTCGGAAGCGTATCCTTTCCGCAGCCCGAAAGCATTACCGGTGCAAGTATCACAGGTATCAAAAAAAGTGGCAGGAGCCCTGCCACTTTCGGCTTGTTATCTGATTGTTTCTTACTGTATGTCAATGTGCGATGCGACTTCATCAACCGCATCCTTTGCAGCCTTCTTGACCTTCTTGGCGGTCTTGTCAAAATCCTCGAACTCGAACTCGCTCGTCTTCTTATCGTCCTTCACAAGACCTACGCCCTTTGCTGCATTCTCGGCCTTTGCCATGATATCCTGGGCAGCTGATTTAACAGCCTTCTTAAGTGTATCCTTTGCATCGCCTGCAGCTTCCCTGATGTCTTCAGCGGCATCCTTGAGTTCGGGATCAAGCGAAACATACGATCTCTCGCCTGCCTTCTCTTCAGCAGAATCCGAATCGCCGTCACAGCTGCATGAACACTTCTTGTTGTTCATCTCACAAAAATACCACAATCCGGCAAGAGCAGCTCCGGTAACACCTACAAATGTAATAAACTTTCCAAAACCTTTCATCAGACTTCTCCTTTCATCTTCATTTCCATAAGAACCTGATCTTTGAGATCTCTTGCACGATCCTTGATCCTGTTGTTTGCTGTTTTGCTCATCAGGATCGAAGCGATCATCTTCTGTGCGACATCATATTTCTCAAACCTTGCGGACAATACCGCAAGCAGGTAATCGATCGTTATCTCATCCATTCCCGCTATCGGGAAGTTCTCCTTCTGGCGTGCATTGACGAATCCCTCGTATGCACTCTGAAGCGCCTCATTTTCGTCATCGCGAAGCTGCGCCATAACACTGTCATAATCAGGCGTATCATCGGGAAGTGTTTCCTTCTTGCCTCTGATGATCCACGCAAGCTTAAGGCATACATATGCTTTCTCGCTGTCCTTTGCACGCTTTACGATAGATGACGCAAGCGCGAGCTGATACCTCTGGATGGCATCATCATATGACAGTATCGGATTGTTGGCAACTCCGTGAACTTTTCCGCCAATGCCCTCTCTGAGCAGCTTGACCTGGGCCGCAGGGAGCGATGTGAAATACCTTGTAAGCGTTGCATATCCGCAGTACGGGCACACAACAACATCGTACTTCGCGGGATCGAACTTTTCGTACTTAGGGCGAAGATCCGGATCCTGTCCGAGAAGCCTTGCCTTTCCGGTCCTTACCGCTCTGAACGAAAATCCCTTGCCGCATACCGGACATTCCGCCGACTTGTCAAACAGCACGTCATTCTCGTCAAAAGGCGCTTCCTCCTTCGGCTTTTCAACCGGCTTGGGAGCTTCCTTCTTTTCCTCCTGGTAGATATCGGCCCCTTCAAGCTTTCCGAGACCGAGGTTTGACAATCCATCCAATAACCCCATATGTAACCTCCTGAACCTTTACGGCTTTATTATTTCTGATCCGGCAGTTTGAAACTGCTCTTTAATGAAACTACTCTGTTAAACACGGGTGCACCTTCCACCGAATCCTTGTAATCGACGCAGAAGAATCCGTTTCGCACAAACTGGAAAGATTCGTATGCTTTTGCATCCTTAAGCGAAGGCTCGAGCATACAGCCTTCAACGACCTTCAGTGAATCGGGATTGAGGTTGAGGCTTCCGTCCTCATTATACACTCCCTTTTCTTCGTCGATAAGGTTTTCGTACAGTCTTACCGTAGCAGGGAATGCGGTTGCTGCATTTACCCAGTGGATCGTACCCTTAACCTTACGGCCCACTTCCCTTCCGTCCTGACGCGTCTCAGGATCGTATGTGCAGTGGACACATGTAACATTTCCTTCGCTGTCTGTCTCATACGAAGTACACTTTACGAAATACGCGTTCATGAGGCGTACCTCATTGTCCGGGAAAAGCCTGAAATATTTCTTAACCGGCTCCGCCATAAAATCATCCCGTTCAATATACAGTTCCCTTGAGAAAGGAACCTTTCTCGAACCGAGAGATTCGTTCTCGAGATTATTCGGGATCTCGAAATATTCCGTCTCACCTTCAGGGTAATTGTCTATAACAAGCTTTACCGGATCAAGGATAGCCATCACTCTCGGACGTGAGAGCTTAAGATCTTCCCTGATGCAGTACTCCAGCATCGCATAGTCCGCAGAAGACTGGCTCTTTGACACACCGCACAGATCCACGAATTTTCTTATCGATTCCGGTGTAAAGCCGCGGCGTCTCAGAGCAGCTATGCTGACAAGTCTCGGATCATCCCATCCGTCAACTATGCCGTCTTCAACAAGCTTCTTGATGTATCTCTTTCCGGTAACGACATTTGTCAGATACATCTTTGCAAACTCGATCTGTCTGGGCGGATGCGGATACTCAAGTTCTCTTACGACCCAGTCGTAAAGAGGTCTGTGATCTTCAAATTCAAGCGTACAGCATGAATGTGTAACGCCTTCTATCGCATCCTCGATCGGATGCGCAAAATCATACATCGGGTATATGCACCATTTGTCACCGGTGTTGTGATGCGACATATGAGCCACCCTGTATATGACCGGATCTCTCATGTTGATGTTGGGACTCGCCATGTCTATCTTTGCGCGAAGAACCTTTTCACCGTCAGCATACATTCCGTTCTTCATGTTCTCGAACAGTTCAAGGTTTTCCTCAACGCTCCTGTTCCTGTACGGTGAGTCTTTACCGGGTGTGTCAAACGTTCCGCGGTATTCTTTGATCTCATCGGCAGACAGGTCACACACGAATGCCTTGCCCTTTTTGATAAGCTTTACAGCGGCCTCGTACATGCTCTCAAAATAATCCGATGCGAAGAACAGTCTGTCCTCCCAGTTTGCACCGAGCCACTTTACATCCTCTTTTATCGATTCGACAAACTCGATCTTTTCCTTTGTCGGATTGGTATCGTCAAATCTCAGATTGAACTTACCGCCGTATTCCTTTGCAAGTCCGTAGTTGAGAAGTATGGCCTTGGCATGTCCTATATGCAGATATCCGTTCGGCTCAGGCGGAAAACGTGTATGAACAGTCTCGTAGTTTCCTTCCTCGAGATCCTTGTCTATCATCACCTCGATAAAGTTTCTCGAGACGGTTTCCTCATTTTCGATTGTTTCTGTCTGTATGTCGCTCATATTACTATTCCTTTATCATGATGTCAGGAAATTCCTGTGTGTTACAAGCTCGTCCGGCAGGGCATTGCCGGCCTTTTCAACACGGCCGCATGCTATGTCAAACAGATGAAGATCATGTGCGATCTTGTGGTTGTAACGTTCTATCAGCTGCGTATACTGCGGGTTGGTAGCAATAGCACCCTCGCGTATGACTTTCGAGAACGGGCAGTAGTTGAACAGGATAAAACGAACGACCTTGTTGTGCCTAAGAGCTCCCGAACTCTCAAACTGGATGTATGTCGCATAGTCCGCAACAAACATTTCCTTGTAGCTGTTACGATGCTTCAGCATCGCGGCCTTGATACGCTCTTTGGCCTCCTGGGAAAGGTCGTGATTCTTCTTGTATGTATCAATATAATCGACGTAATCACTCGTCAGACTTCTCTCTGACAGATCGTTCCATCTCGCACCCTGGATCCTCTTGCAAAGTTCCCATCTGAACTCCGCGCATATGTTGATGAACACTTTCGAGAGTTCCTCTTCCTGTGCGATCGGAAGAATGAACCTTCCGGGTGTCGTACGCTTTGCGCCTGTGATCTCCTGCCACATGGCAGCTCTCGTTCCGACAACAGGCATCAGGATGATGTCAGGAAGTACCTCGACCTGGATGAACGCCTTGTCAAGGCCAAGTTCCGGTGCCGTGAACACCGTCTGTCTGAAGAACAGCGAATAATCAATGGCCTTTACAACGTTAAGAGTCTTGTTGACTGCCTCGAAACTGACAAGCGATTTATCGAGCGGCTTCGTCAGCGTCTGCTCAGAGAAGAACGGAACAAATGTCGTGATCCTCGCACTCATCATACGGTTGGCACTTTTGAACATGTTGTCTATCTCAAACGTTACCCTTGCCTTGCCGTCCTGAAGCGCTTCCTTCTCCTGCTGCTCGGTGATCGAGCCTTCTTTTCTCTGCTTTCTGAGAGTCGTGATGTAATCGGTGGAAAAATCATTGACCGACGGATCCTTCTTGCAGCTGTAAACAAGTCTCAGCCACTGGTAAAATGTGAACACGCGCATCTCAGGGTCAAACCCTATATTCGTGGATGCTTCATAGAGCATCTGCGTGTTCTCTTTTCCCGCAAGCTTCTCGTCGATATATCCGAAATAGAAGAACATCATCAGTTCATCCGGGATGTTCGTATCCTGCAATGACTTGAAAAATGCAAACTTGTAAATGTCGTAATAATATGAGGTGAGCTCCTTACGCAGTCTTCTTGTCGCATCATCGGACGCTCCCTGATCGGACATCGCCGCAAAAGTGTTTATCTTCTGACATATCTTCGCTTTGTCGGCATCTCCGAGCCCCGCATATGTCAGTATGTTCATACAAGAATTAGAAAAATCAGGCATCTGCCATCCCCCGTTTTGGTCGCAAAATCACCAATACATTATAATGTAAAAGGGCGTTAATTACAACAAAAATCATCCGCCGCATTTACCGCAGGAACTGCAGTCACCCTGCCTGTCCCAGCAGTATGTACAGAGTTTGGATTTGTCTATGCCGACTGACTTGACCATGTCGTCAAGGCGGTGGAAACGAAGGGATGTAAAGCCAAGCTGCTTTCTGATCTCTTCGAGCATCTCTTTGTAATTCGTGCTGTCCGGATCGGCGTAATCGGCAAGCACCTTCTCCGGAACATCCTCACCTTCTCTTTCTCTTATCACACGTCTCGTGATAAGGTCATATTCGGAGTTGGATCTTGAGAAGTTCAGGAACTTACATCCGTACAGAAGAGGCGGACACGCGGGACGGACATGAACTTCCTTGGCACCGCTCGAGTACAGGAATTCCGTAGTCTCACGAAGCTGTGTTCCGCGAACTATCGAGTCATCAATAAGGATCATTGATTTTCCCCTGATAAGAGTATCAACGGGAATGAGCTTCATATGTGCTATAAGGTTACGCATGCTCTGATCGGTCGGCATGAACGATCTCGGCCATGTTGGTGTGTACTTGATGAACGGTCTTGCAAACGGGATGCCTGATTTGTTGGCATATCCTATCGCATGCGCGATACCGGAATCGGGAACGCCCGCAACGATATCGGGATGAACGTCGTCACGTCCCGCGAGCATGGCACCGCAGCTGTACCTCATATCCTCAACGTTCACTCCCTCGTATGTTGAGTTCGGATATCCGTAATATATCCACAGGAACGTACATATCTTCATAACATCCTTCGCGGGACTGACCGTCTCGTATCCGTCCGGAGTTATGTAAACTATTTCTGCAGGCCCGAGTTCTTTCTCATCGCTGTATCCGAGATTTATATATGCAAAGCTTTCAAACGAAACGCAGTAGCTGTCTTCCTTCTTACCGATCATGACAGGGGTTCTTCCGTACAGATCCCTTGCGGCATATATTCCCTCGGGTGTCATTATCATGAGTGTCAGGGATCCGCGTACTCTTTCCTGAACGTACTTTATTCCCTCAACAAACGAATCCTTCTGATTGACAAGTCCCGCTGCCAGTTCCGTAGGATTGATGTTACTGCCGCTCATCGCAAGAAACTGGGAATTGCCTTCCAGCACTTCATCAACAAGCTCGTCAAGATTGTCTATGCGTCCGACCGTCGTGATGGCATAAGTTCCAAGATGAGACCTGATGAGAAGCGGCTGGGGTTCATAATCGGATATGCAGCCGATACCGAGATTACCTTTGAGTTCGGTAACATCCCTGTCAAACTTCGTCCTGAACGGTGAGTTCGTGATGTTATGGATCGCACGGTCAAATCCGTTCTCGCCGTACACGGTCATGCCGGCACGTCTTGTTCCGAGATGCGAATGATAATCGGTTCCGAAGAACAGATCCCAGACACAGTCTTTTTTTGATGCTACTCCGAAAAATCCACCCATGTTTTTGCTCCTTCTTATTTTTTATTTGTATCAGCACCGCAGAAGTATTTACCGTTTGTGAGAAAAGCTTTGGAGGACGTTGTTACTTGACGAGGTTTTTTCGAGTCTAGTAACGTGACGTCCGGAAAGGAGCGAAAGCGCCTTTTCGAGCAAATGTGTAAATGCTTCAAGGTGCAAAAACTCCAACCATAATATATACAACAGCAGCTGCAGCCGCGAAGGCAACCGATGTGCCCATCACGACGATCCGCGTTTTGTTCTTTCCGGTAAGCGACAGCCTGTCATACCAAAGCCCGAGAAATACGGCGAGCATCGATACGGATGCGGCCGCATAACGGTAGTCCATCGCGGAAAGGTTGGCGCCTTTAAGCGCAAACCATATATATCCGGCAACAAATGTCAGGACCGAAACACCGAGCAGTATCTTGATCCCGTTATCGGGTCCAGCTTCTTTTGAAAAGCATGTTCGTATCAAAGCCGCAAATGACAGGACAATAATGATGACGCAGAGCGCCAGGAGTATCCATGCGGCTATCGTAAGGACAGGCGAGATGTTCTCAAATGCGCCCTCACCGAAAAGCGATGATTTTATCGTAGCAAGAATGAGGTTATATTCATTATACTGATACCCGTTTGACTTCATGTACAGAAACGGTGATGCGGTCCTGACATCAAACAGTCTGTACAGCATACTGATACCGCCCACGTCTTCGCCGACTGCAGGAATATATCCGACAGGCATGTCAAACATGAGCTTGTTCCTTACCGGCCACCATAGTCCGAGCGGGAATACGATCAGTGCAAACGGAATAAGTTCGAGAATATATGATATCACCTTAGGCTTTTCCTTCAGGCCGTTCGTATCCTTTACCATCTTATAGATCATCATCGCGCCTATACCCGGTGCGACAAGTGCGGACGAAAGCTTTGCCATCATCGCAGATCCGATCGCAGCGGCAAGCATGATGATCTTTCCGGTTGTCGGATACATGTACCAAAGTATCGCAAAATAAACAGCCATCACCGTAAGCAGCACCGACAGCGCGTCATTGTTAAGGCTTCCCGACATAAGAATACAGACAGGATGAAACGAAGTAAGAAGCATCGTCACAAGCACCGCTTCCTTTCGCATGTTCAGCTCTCTTGTGATCAGGTAAACGAAGATCATGAGCGCACACATATAAAACAGCGGAAGGATCTGGACGTTCTTGCGCATATGATTTTCGGCAACGCCGAGGCGTATGTTGATCCACATCCAGCACGCACTGATGATATGATGAAGCGGCGGCTGGAAGAAAGCCCACACTTCTCTCGGGTCAAAATCCGGCAGCGCCTTGTGAGACAGGATATACTCCATATATGCGGCGTGTCCTTCGGTCGCACCGAAGTCGATAAAATCATGTTGCCTGCACCACACGGGAGTGTAAAGCACGTATGCAAGTTTTAAGAACATGCCGGATATGACCGTATAAAATACCGGTGTTGACGGAAGGTTTTTTCTGAATGCGATAAGTATGATCACAGTCGTGATCACAAGAAATGCAAATGAATATGATCTTATGCTTTCGACGGTAAGATCAAAACAGAATGCGAGAAACAGTGCCATACATATGAGCGCTATGAAAGGTTTAATAACACTGTTATTTTTCATCAAAGTCTCCTGTTTCTGATCTACCTGTTTGACAGATACTCGGACGCATCCATCGCGTTCTGGGTTCCCGCAAACTCATCGATGACCTTTCTGTATGTCTCGACTGCCTTGTCTGTATCGCCGGATTCGCGATACGCATACGCAAGGTCCATCAGATAATCCGAATTGTCGGGAGCAAGTGCGCATGCTTTTGTATAATACTCGATCGCGTTTTTGTAATCTTTTGTCTTGAGTGCTTCCTTCGCGGAATCAAGATAATCCTTCAGCGCATCTCCGGCCGCAGTCTCTTTCATCTTCGCATAAAGTGTCCTGAACGATTCGGACGCATCTGACAGATAATCGGGTGCGATGCTGTCGAGCTCTTCCATAACCGAATCGGACTGCGCAGGATCCTCAAGGTATGTCGTTACCGCGCGGAGAAGTCTGTCGTTATCCGTTGCGGCACCGTTCGTACCGGTAAGCTCTTCTATCTGCCGCGTCAGCTCGGCATTTTGTGATTCAAGCGTTTCCGCCTGTTTGATCGATTCCTGATGCGACGCCTTCTCACCTGCAAGCTCTTCACTTACCGCGACGAACTTCTCGTCGTTTTCCTTTGTCGCCATTGTGATCTTCTGCGGAAGTATGAGGTACCAGCTTATCGCGATACCAATGACAAGACCGATCGCGATGTTGATGATCGACGAAAAACCTCTCTTCTCTTTCGTGCCTACAGGCTGGATTATCGTATCGTTTCCGTTCTGGTATGTAATGATGTCCTGTGCAAGCAGCTGCGGGGCGCCGTCCTTTGTCTCGCCGTTTTCCGCCTGCTGCGTGATAAGGTTGTTGATCTCTTTGAGATACCGCTGTGTCGTAATATCGTTACGGTCGATCCTTATCGCGCGAAGAAGTGTTCGTCTTGCTTTCTCGTAGTCCTTGATCTCGATGTATAAAAGTGCGAGAAGCTGGTATCCGATGATCAGGTTCTCGTTGATCGAGAGTACTTTTTTGAGCTGAACGATCGCAAGGTCCTGGCTGTTCTGATAACAGAAGTTCAGTGCCTGGTTATACTTCTTGATAGTCTGGTTGAGAGTATCAAGTCTTGCCGGATTGCTCTGAAGAAAATTGATATACTCGTCGGCGATGTTCTTCTTGCTCTCGTAATTCTTGCTTATTATCCACTCAGAAAGAGCCGGAACCACCTCACCTCTTTCGAAGTAACACAGTCCCAGCAGGTTTCTCGCATCAATATTTCTCTTGTTGTATTTAAGGCTTCTGTTAAGGGAGATGATCGCTCCCGAAATATCACGCACGTTTGCCTTTTGAAGACCGTCATTGTAATACCGGTTCGACGTACTGATAATACGCCGGTATACCCTGACATCGGCTCCGCACGCTGCGCAGAAATCCTCACGGCCTAAACGGTTCCCGCATGCATAGCATTTCATAATTCTTTGTTCTCTTTTTCCCTTCGGAGCATCTCGATCATGATATCCGTCATGTCGGTAAGCTCATGTTCCCTGACCGCACTTTCGACCTCTTCGATCTCCATGCTCTCATGAAACTTTTTTAACTCTTCTTCAAAATTGATCATAGCGTTTTAACCTCTATCTCGCTCGATCCTTCCGGCCTGTAGAACCGGACATGGTTCATCGCATTTTTGATGACAAGTTCCTTGTTGTCTATCATTACCGTGACGCCGGGATTGACTGTATCTTCAACGGATATCGCTGCTTCCGTTCCGACGTTCATCGTGTCTTCTATCTCCTTGAGCTCGTGCTCAACATGCTCCAGCAGTCGCTGGTCTCTTTTCAGTCTTCTCGTGAGCTGGCTGATCTTCGCATCCTTGACTTCTTTAGGATCGTTTGACAGACGTACATCCCTTATCTGTTCGATCTCAAACTTCGTCTTGCGGATACTCTCTTTTGCACTTTCCGCTTTGCTCGCAAGAAGGTGATGACGCTTGTCGTACTCATCGCTTATTCCCGATGCGACAACAGTCTTGATCTCCGCACGGTTTCCCGCATGCGCGGTATACATCTCACCCACACAGTAATTGATGCCTCCGATTATGGCGCCGCGTTTACCTTTGACACTGACTGATTTGCCTGCCGAAATAGTTGAGTTCAGGATTATGTTTGCCTCAACATTTCCTTTCGCCTTGACATCGGTGAACTCTATGAACTGGGCATATATGTTACCGCCCGAAACAAGCTTAGCCTTACCGCCGCCCTGCATGCCCTTCTTGAGCACGATATCGCCCTCTGCGATTATCGTTGCGGCCTCGACCGACCCGTCAACCGTAACCGACTTGGTCGCCCTGATAAACGTTCCGGTGCGCACGTTTCCGTGAACGACCACGTCACCGCGAAAATCAATCCTGCCGATAACAAGATCAAGATCCTTACGCAGTTCGTAAAGATCACGTACATGGAGCTTGAAGTTGTCGTACTCGACTCTGCCTTCCATGTTGGCGGTATATGTGTTTCCGTCAAACGAAACATCAAATCCGGACCCTTTGATGGCAGGAAGTTCCTTGGCTGGTTTGCACCTTATCTCACGATTTTTGACGTCAAGTCCCGAACTGCCTGGAACAGCCGGATGATATATCGCAAGAACATCACCGGGACTAACGCTCTGGATGACGCTCATGCTCTGATAGTCGACCGATCCGTCGGATCTGATAGTCGGATGCTTTATCTCTCCCGTTGAGAACAGGAACTCATAGTGCCCGGGCTGCGTCTCTATGAGCGGCTTACCCTTTGCAACAACGATATCCTTAAGATATATACGTTCCTTGATGAGCCTCTCGATCTCGGAATAGATGTACCCGCTCGTTACCCCGTTGCCGCGCAGAAACATCGCCACATCCTCGGAGGTTATGAATTCTCCCTCCTGCGGCTGTGTGACGAAAACGGTTGCGCTCATCGAGTCGTCCGATATATGGCATCTCCATCCTTCGGTCTTAACGGGCATCTTCTACCTGCTTTCGTTATCAGGAAAGTGTGGCGAGGCGTTCCTCTACCTGCTTATAAAGTAACGTGTACTTCCCGAGCTTTTCTTTTTCCTCGTTGATCTTTGCCTCGGGAGCCTTGCTGATGAACTTCTCGTTCGAGAGCATTCCCTCGCATCGCTTTATCTCTCCCTCAAGTCTCTTCTTTTCCTTCGTAAGTCTCTCTATCTCGTCCTTGATATCAACGAGTTCTTCAAACGGGATATAGATGACTGCATTGGCGATCATTATCGATACCGCATCGTCGGCAATGCCGGTCTTGTCCTTCTGTATGTCAAGGCTTGAAGCGTTTGCAAGACTCTCAAAGAATACGCGGCCCTTTTCAAACGCGGAAGAAACCTTTTCATCTTCGGTTACGACAAACACCTTTGCCTTTTTGCTCGGTGCAACGTTCATCTCGCTTCTGATATTTCTGATACCGCGTACCGCATCCTTGATCAGTTCGATCTCGGCCTCATCATCTTCAAATTCCCTGTCCTTTGTGTAAACGGGCCACGATGATATCATGATCGACTCATCGGCATCCGCATCACCCTCGGTAAGGGTCAGATAGATCTCCTCAGTGATGAACGGCATGTAAGGATGAAGCAGCTTGAGGGAATCGATGAGAACGGTCTTTACCGTGTAAAGCGCAGCGTTGGCGCTCTTTACATCATCGGTATTGTAAAGCCTCGGCTTGACCATCTCGATGTACCAGTCACACAGAACATCGTAGATAAAATCATACACTTTCTGAACTGCGATACCGAGTTCAAACTTCTCCATATTGTCGGTAACTTCGCGAATGACCTTGTTGAGCTTTGAGAGCACCCAGCGGTCAACCGGCCACAGATCATCATCGGAAGGCTTTGTGATCGATTTTCCTTCCACGTTCATCATGATGAAACGCGATGCGTTCCATACTTTATTTGCAAAGTTTCTCGATGCTTCAACTCTCTCATCGGTAAAGCGCATATCGTTTCCGGGTGCGTTTCCTGTAACGAGCGTAAAGCGAAGTGCATCGGCACCGTACTTCTCGATGACCTCAAGAGGGTCGATTCCGTTTCCGAGGGATTTGCTCATCTTCCTGCCGAGTCCGTCCCTGACAAGTCCGTGGAACAGTACTGTCGAGAACGGTTTCTTGCCCATATGCTCAAATCCCGAAAAGATCATCCTGATGACCCAGAAGAAGATGATGTCATATCCGGTAACAAGAACATCGGTCGGATAGAAGTAATCAAGTTCTTCGGTCTTATCAGGCCAGCCGAGTGTCGAGAATGGCCAGAGTGCCGATGAAAACCATGTATCAAGTGTATCCTCATCCCGGGTTATGTTTGTGCTCTTACATTTCGGGCACTCATGTACCGTATCCTTTGACACGATCATCTCGCCGCAGTCGCTGCAGTAATATGCAGGGATCCGGTGTCCCCACCAGAGCTGGCGGCTGATGCACCAGTCGCGGATGTTGTCGGTCCAGTTGTAATATGTTCTGTCCATCCTCTCGGGAACAAGCCTGATATCACCCGTTTTAACAGCTTCTACTGCAGGCTTGATAAGCTCGTCCATCTTAACAAACCACTGCTGTTTAACAAGAGGCTGAATTGTCGCTCCGCACCTGTCGTGTGTTCCGACGTTGTGTGAATAGTCTTCGATCTTGACAAGAAGTCCTTCATCCTGAAGCTGTTTTACGATCGCATCCCTTGCTTCAAGATCGGTCATGCCCTCATACTTACCGCCGTTTTCATTGATCGTTCCGTCATCGTTCATGACGTTTACGATCGGAAGATCATGACGCTTACCTACTTCAAAGTCGTTAGGGTCATGTCCCGGCGTGATCTTAACAACACCCGTTCCGAACTCCATGTCAACGTACGTATCCTCAACAACCGGGATCGCTTTGTTAACGATCGGGAGCCAGACGTTTTTGCCATGAAGATGTTTGTATCTGTCATCGTCGGGATGAACAGCAACTGCCGTATCACCGAGCATCGTCTCGGGACGTGTTGTCGCAAATGTCAGAAAATCATTTGCGGAAGGTTTTCCGTCATCACCGACTATCGGATACTTGATATGCCACAGATGCGACGGCTGCTCAACATACTCAACCTCCGCATCGGATATCGACGTATTACAGATCGGGCACCAGTTGATTATCCTGGAGCCTTTATAGATAAGTCCTTTGTTATACAGATTTACAAAGACTTCTGTTACAGCCTTGTTACAGCCTTCATCCATTGTGAAGCGCTCGCGTTGCCAGTCACATGAGCTTCCCATCTTGCGAAGCTGTTTCGTGATCCTGCCGCCGTATTCTTCTCTCCACTCCCAGACTTTGTCGACGAACTTCTCCCGTCCGAGATCATGCTTGTCGATGCCCTGTTTCTTAAGTTCGGACATAACGCGGACTTCGGTCGCGATACTCGCGTGATCGGTACCGGGTTGCCAAAGTGCATTGTATCCCTGCATCCTCTTAAAGCGGATAAGAATATCCTGCATCGTATTGTCAAGGGCATGGCCCATGTGAAGCTGACCGGTTATATTGGGAGGCGGCATCACGATTGTGAACGGCTTCTTCGAACGGTCAACCTCGGCATGAAAATACCCGCTCTTCTCCCATTTTTCATACAGTCTTCCTTCCATTCCGGAAGGATCGTAAGTCTTTGCAAGTTCCCTGCTCATAATATATCTGCTCCTCATTAATGATACGGATCAAAGACTGCGCTCAGACCCATCATATTATTATATCATACAATCTTCGAATTGGCGATTTTACAAGGAAAAATCAGATTATGACACGATCTCTGCCGCCCTGTTTTCCTTCGTACAGTTTGTCATCCGCGGCACGGATCAGATGATTGATGGCAACACCGTCCGTCTTCTCGGCAGCTCCGAACGTCATCGTAACCTTATGTATATGGCCGTCGTATTCCACCTCTTTATCGTGAAGTGCCTGGCGGATGAGCATCAGTCCGTCATATGCCTCATCTATGCCTGCGTTGACAAAAACAAGCAGAAATTCCTCTCCGCCCCATCTTGCGACAAATCCCTCGCGCTTATTCATTCCGTCATTAAGAAGATGCGCAACTTCCCTCAGCACCACGTCACCGCATTCATGACCGAATGTGTCGTTGAACTTCTTGAAGTGGTCTATATCGCCTATCGCAACACAGTATCTGACTCCCGAATCCTCTATTGCATCAATCTTCTTCTCGGCGCTTCTCCTGTTAAACAGTCCCGTCAGAACATCACGCTCGATAAGTCGTCGAAGTGCTATCTGCAGACTGTTAAGATTCCTTCCCATCTCACCGAGTTCATCCTCGCGCTGTACAACGCTCGGATTGAGCTTTGAGTCAAGCTTGTTGTCAGCAAGATTCTTCATGAAATCGAGCATATGCTTGACGACCGTTACAAGACTGTTTGCAAATCTCAGGATGAAAAATGAAGTGATCAGTATAGCCAGCAACATGACGATTATGTTGCGGTTTACCGAACTGTTGATCCTTGATTTTAACTCAGTTGCAGGCTTTGCGACTCCGATCATTCCAAGGCATGTACTGCCGTCATCCGACATGACCGGCTCATAGTAAGCATAGTATTCGACACCGTCGATCGAGACGTTGTCGTAGAACATGGATTTATGATCGTGGTAAACGTCCTGAACGATCCTGTCACTTGCGACTCTCGTCTCCATCGAGATATCTGTCAGTCTTGTTCCGCTCTTGTCCTTAAGGGTCGTGAGCATTCTCGTATCCATCGAGAATATCGATATCTCGAGACGGCTCTTCTGCTCGATCCCGTCGATCAGATCGTACTTGTCGGAGATGAGCGTCTCGCCCTTGTAAAGCGCAATACCGCCGTTTTCGGCAACAGCTTTGAACTCTCCCGGATATGCCTCATCAAATGCCATCCTGACCGCGAGCGCGACGTTCTTCAGATCTTCCTCGGCTTCCACTGTCATACCGTTTCTGACCGAGTTCGAGCACACCATGATCATAACGATGCCGCACACGATAAGCGGTACGAGCGTCATCATCAGAAACTCGATATAAAAAGATCTGTTTCCCTTTTTTGTCACTCTGGCAAGCTTCATATAATACCTCCGAAAGCGTCATATACCCTTTCACCGTCAGTGACACGGTAGTCATCCTTCTTTGCATTAAGAAGACGCATCGCAAGATCGGCCCCATCCGACAGTCTTGTCGAAAATGCCGTTCCTCCGCCGAACAGATCCGTCGAATGCGTGTCACTTCCGCCTGTAATAAACATACCAAGTTCACGTGCATATTTCAAAGCTTTTTCATTGAATTCCATGTTGTCTGAAGGTGAATAAGGCGAAGAGTGTGTTGCGTTGACCGCCTCGATCCCGTCAACGTATTGCGGAAACAGCCTTATCTCCTTTATATAGAACGCCTCCCTGAAAGGATGCGCATGAACAACTATCCCGCCGCCCGAATGGATGATATCAAACTGTTCTTCAACAGTCGCATCACGAAGTTCGGGATGATCATACATCCATTCAACCTCTATGCCGTATATCAGAAACTCCGTTCCGTCAAACCCTGCCTCATATCCCGTAAATACCTGAAAGTCATTTGCCTCACCCCACTCTTTTGCGCGGATCACAGGTTCAAAAAAGCTCTCCACAAAATCATGCCAGCAAAGTTCTCTGTCGATCGCCGTATTGCCGCCCCAGTTGTGATTAGTCAGGACCATGCCGGTATATCCGGCATCGCGGTGTGCACGTGCCATCTCGACTGCACTGTTCTTTGCGCACCGGCTTGATTCGGCCGAATGTGTATGCAGTTCGTAAAGAAACGGGTATCCCTCAGGTGCTTTAAACTTTCTCATGATATGCTTCCAAGAGGCGTTTCATATCTTATGCGAAACGCCGGTTCACTTTCCATGACATAGAATTGGTTGACTCTCCAGTCATCGCAGCCGGTCGTATGATTTTCTCCGTCAGGAGGAGTTGCAAATATCCTAAGCGGAATGCTCTTTGCACCTGAGATGTTTTCGTCAAAAAAAGCGGCCATAAGATCCACATCGGATACTCCCCGTGCCTTGTAAAACCACCTGCCGTTAAACTCAAGCATCAGGCTCAGATTCTCCTGAAGCACAGCCTCACAGAACTGAGGCGTTTTATCAAGATCGATCATGATCTCGATCCCGTCCGAATCGGTACTGCCTCCCCATCTGAGATTTGCGGGAAATCGGGCATCACCACCGTATGAAAATGACGGCACAAAATACTCATCCGACATGATCTTCCTGTATTCATCCATTAACGGCTGACGAATACCGACAGAAGGATTGCCTTCATCTTCGCGCTCGAGTCCGAGCCGGCCGCGATCCCTGAACTGGTACATTGAAATTCCGTTAAGCCATGAGGCGTTGTTATCCCTGACAAGATCGTAATAACGGCGCACATACTCCCCCTGTTTCAGAGGGCCCGTGATATCGCCGTCAGCGTTAAATTCCGCCTGTATGAAAGGCTTCTTTCCAAACCTGTCCGAGAGTCTCTTATATGTTCTCTCAAACCTGCCGAAAACGTCCCCGGCATCATCGATCGTGTAACTGCCACCGCCGGCCTCCGCAACGTCATACGGCCACCCGTAATGGAGCATCAGGTATTTGTCCGCAGACCACACATCGGCCGCCTCGTAAGCAGGTGCAAACTCATCCTCGAATTCGACCTTATAATCGCCGTTTTTATCCGGCTCATCACAAATGAGACCTGCGCAGAAAACGCACTTAACGTTCGGTGCTTCTTCCTTCATGATCCGGCTGAACCTTACGAAAAATGCAGCTATCTCTTCTCTCGAAAATCGTTTGTTGTGCGTGAACCAGTCACCATTGCACTCATGGTTCGGCCTGGCCCACATCCTTCCAAACGATGAGAGCGACTTTGCTATCTGTCTTATATGGCTGTCATCAACCGAGCAGTCGATCGTTATGGTTAACATAATATCCTGACCATGCCGCCTGATGTCACGCATCTGCTCAAACTGCGTCCCGCCTTCGCAAAACGTCGGATAATCGTCGTACGGGTAGTCCCACGCAAAAGAGACGTCCATGTCAGCGCATGCCTCACTGATGCGCTGCGGCCACTGTTTGTCGTTCGGGTAATACGTATACATTATGTTAACCATTCTGTGCGGACGTCCGAGCACGTTCAGGATATGATCCTGACCGACATATGCTCCCCTCTCGCTCCCGTCGCCGAGATCGAGATTGCACTTCGCAGGTCCCATGTGTACGACTCTTGCCATACGATTTCCTATTCTTTCCGACGGACCAGAACAATTTACAATTTGTTCGAAAAGGCGCTTTCGCTCCTTTCCGGACGTCACGTTACTAGACTCGTGAAAAACCTCGTCAAGTAACAACGTCCTCCAAAGCTTTTCTCACAAACAGTAAACCGTTCTGATCCGTCTCGTGCTTATATTGGTTGCAGCGTATGATCACACAATATCAAACAAAGATAATTGATTAGACTTAGGGAGTCCGTCGAGCAGACCGAGCTCCGACATGTGCTCTATGACGGTTCGCGACACATGCGTTCTGTCAGCGAAATCATCCTGCGACAGGAACGGCCCGTCCTTGACGGCATCCGCCACCTGGTCGGCAGCCTTGTCACCGAGTCCGTCTATACAGTCAAGCCTCGGCATGATCCTGCCGTCAATGATACGGCAGTGATGCGCGCTTGCCTTGAAGATGTCGATCGGCATGAACTCAAATCCTCTTGCGTACATCTCCTCGGCGATCTTCAGATCCTTGAGCGTGTTCTCATCTTTACTCTTCATCTTCTGGTTCGGATCGTCCGCCATCCTGCGGTACTTAGCGATCTCCTCACTCAGCACGCCGCGTCCCCGGCACATCGTCTCGTACGAGAATGCCGACGCACGTATCGAAAAATATGCCGCATAATATGCAAGAGGATAATTGATCTTGTAATATGCTATACGCCATGCCATCATGACATATGCAGCCGCGTGAGCTTTCGGGAACATGTACTTGATCTGTTCGCACGACCATACGTACCAGTCCGGAACTCCGTGGTCAAGCATCTCCTGCTTCCATTCGGGCCAGTCTTTGCATTTTCCCGTCGCAACCTTACCCTTTCTGACCATCTCCATGATGCTGAACGCAAGTGAGCTTTCAAGTCCCATGTTTATGAGATATGTCATGATATCATCACGTGTACATATCGCAGTCGATATCGTTGCCTTGCCTTCGGAAATGACCGTCTGTGCATTGTTCAGCCACACATCGGTTCCGTGTGACAGTCCCGAAATACGTACAAGATCCGAGAATGCTTTCGGCTTTGTATCGACAAGCATCTGTATAACGAAGTCCGTTCCGAATTCCGGAATACCGAGGCACCCCAGCGGGCATCCTCCGATATCATCCGGTTTGATCCCGAGCGCTTCGGTTGATGCGAACAGGCTCATGACAGCAGGGTCATCGAGTGCGACAGTTGTCGGATCCGTGTCTGTCAGATCCTGAAGCATTTTTATCATCGTCGGATCATCGTGTCCGAGAATATCGAGCTTTAACAGGTTGTGATCGATCGAATGATAATCAAAATGTGTCGTGATGATATCGATCGACAGATCATCGGCCGGGTGCTGTACAGGCGTGAACGTATCTATCTCTTCTCCCCTCGGCAGAACTATTATACCGCCCGGATGCTGTCCTGTCGTTCTTCTGACTCCGGTACATCCTTTTGACAGTCTTTCGATCTCGCATTTTCTCTTCTGTACGCCGCGTTCCTCGAAGTATTTCTTGACGTAACCGTATGCCGTCTTTTCGGCGATCGTTCCGATCGTTCCCGCGCGGAACGTCTGGCCCGCACCGAATATTACCTCCGTGTACTTATGCGCTTTAGACTGATACTCACCCGAGAAGTTAAGGTCGATATCAGGCTCCTTGTCCCCCTTGAATCCGAGGAATGTTTCAAACGGAATATCAAAGCCGTCCTTTTTGAGTGGTGCGCCGCATACGGGACACGCTTTATCCGGCATATCACATCCCGCTCTTCCGGCATAAGCTCTTACCTCTTCTGATTCAAAATCAACATAGTGGCAGTTGCTGCAATAGTAATGAGGCGGAAGCGGATTGACCTCCGTAATACCTGCCATCGTTGCGACAAACGACGATCCTACCGATCCACGTGAGCCCACAAGGTATCCGTCTTCGTTTGACTTCCACACGAGCTTCTGGGCGATGATGTACATGACCGCGAACCCGTTTGAGATGATCGAATTCAGTTCCCTGTCAAGACGCGCCGATACCTGCGGCGGAAGATCATCACCGTATATCTGTTTTGCTTTCCTGTAGCATATATCCGTCAGTATCTTGTCCGAATCGGGAATGACCGGAGGACACTTATCGGGACGCACCGGCTCGATCTTTTCGATCATGTCGGCAATTTTACGCGTATTTGTGACAACAACCTCGTATGCCTTGTCATAGCCGAGATAGGAAAACTCCGCGAGCATCTCTTCCGTAGTCCGAAGGAAAAGCGGTGCCTGCATGTCGGCATCTTTGAATCCTTTTCCCGCCATCAGGACACGTCTGTATACTTCATCCTCCGGATCAAGGAAATGAACATCACACGTCGCGACAACGGGTATCCCGAGTCTCTCACCGAGATCTATGATCTTTCTGTTTATGTCTTCAAGATCTCTTGCGCTCTTTATATCCTCAAAGCGTTCTTCCCTTATCATGAACTCGTTGTTGCCGTTGGGCTGTATCTCGAGATAGTCATAGAACGATGCGATCCTTATGATCTCATCCTCACTCTTTTTATTTATGATAGCCTGATACAGCTCGCCCTGTTCGCAGGCGGATCCTATAATAAGACCTTCCCTGTATTTTGTGATAAGGCTCTTCGGTATCCTCGCATGCAGATGAAAATACTTTGAATGAGACCGGGATACGAGCCTGTAAAGGTTGATCCTTCCGGTCTCATTTTTTGCCAGAAGTATTATATGATTGCTCGGTGATTTTCTGATCTTCTCATCGGACGCGGTACACATTTCGTTAAGTTCTGCAAGAGTTGTTGCACCTTTATCGGTCATCCTCTCAACAAGCTTTAAAAAGATGTGTGCAGTTGCCTCGGCGTCATCGACTGCCCTGTGATGATTTTCGAGGGACACCTTGAAAAACCTGCAGAGATTATCAAGCTTGAACTTGGCGATCTCAGGCACGAGAAGTCGCGCCATCTGAAGGGTGTCGACATAGCTGTATTCTCTTTCGATGCCCGCTGCCTCTTCCTTGGCGCGCAGAAATCCCATGTCAAACTGCGCATTATGTGCAACGTAGACCGCACCTTCGCAGAACTTTCGAAACTGCGTCAGTGCGTCGTTAATAAAGGGGGCATCCGCCACCATGTCATCTCTGATCCCGGTAAGCTTTTCAATCCTGAATGGTATCGGTTCCTTCGGATTGACGAATGTCGAGAAGCGGTCCGTGATCGCACCGTGCGATATCCTGACCGCACCTATCTCAATGATATTGTTTTCGGTCGCGGAAAATCCGGTCGTCTCAATATCAAAAACAACAAACGTATCATCGACGGTATACTCTTTGGGATTGACCGCCGCCATCGTCTCGTCGTCAACAACATAACCTTCCATTCCGTATATGACCTTGAAGTCATCCATCTTCTTGTCCCTGACGTAATGGAATGCGTCGGTGAACGCCTGCACGACGCCATGATCGGTTATGGCAAGTGCATCGTGTCCCCAGTCATGTGCACGCTTGATTATATCCGATACGGCAGACACTCCGTCCATATCACTCATCTTCGTATGGCAGTGAAGCTCCACACGTTTGACGGCTTCCGTATCAACACGGGGAGTCCTGAAATCATGTGACTTCTTGATACCGTTTATGTAGCCGAGTGAAAGTGTGTCATCGAATTTGTCGATGCCCGTCGTACCTTTTATCAGGATGAACGCATCATCCTTCAGGTATTCAAACAGCCTCTCCTGCTGTTCTTCCCTCGGGAATATCTTGACGTCTATCGAATCGGTAAAATCGGTCACCGAGAACATGACCATCTTCCTGCCGGTCCTTGTGTCCCTTATGACAAGATCGAATACCTGCCCGCGTACGATGACCTCACCTATATCTCCGTCGATGTCGCATATGTTCATCGGACCTTCGGTAAAATCCTTTCCGAAGATCACATCCGGATTGGAAGACTCTTTCTTCATGCGCTTCTTCGGCTTCTCGAACTCTTTCTTTGCAGACTCTTTCTTTACGGTCTCTTTCTTTTCTGGTTCCGTGTTTTTTAAAGTCTGCCCTGAAGATTCCGCCGCAGCGCCGATCTTCACGGGGCCGTTACTGTATATGCTGAACACGTCGTCTTCATCAAAGCTGTCGATCTTCTGTGCAATATCGACGAACTTCTCCTCCGGCATCGTGATCCCTTCACCGCCTCTTCTCTCAACTTCTCTGCTCTCATCCGGATTAGCAGCGTCCGATGAAAACTCATCGTCATGTGTCATATTGAGAGTGATCATGCGCACTTCTTCCATCATGCGCTGCTTTGAATGGATAACGCTCTTTCTCTCTTCCTTTGCTTTGTAAGAGACAGTTATCCTGAACGCGGTCTGGCATCTGTCGTTTATCGCATGATCGAGAAAATCAAGCATGTCGTCAGCCATGTCGCGGGCAAGCATCCTGTCTTCAAGACAGAACACGATAGAATTGTCATCCTCGGGAAATTCAAAATCCGCATGTGAGAAAAGATCTCCCCATGCGGGATTGATATGTGCCGCTTCAGTGATCAGGCTCCCTCTGTACTGCTTTACTATAGCCTTTGCCGAATATGCAGGACCGAGCCTGAACCGTTCGATTATCTTGACAGAAACCTGCTGGTCCTTGTAGTACTGTTTTCTTATCCTGCGCTCCATTTCGTATATACGGTCCTTAGGGACAATATAATCACTGGACAGGTAAACATGAAGCTTGTCGCGACGCGAAGAAGAGACCAGCCTAGTTACTTTGGTCTCTTCAAGCAGTTCCCTGTCATCGTCTGATACGACAAGAGCATTGAATACGTCAAAAAATTTCTTTTCCATTACAGATCGTCATTCCCAGTTATCAAGTTCACTCTTAAGTGTGGCAAGCAGTTCTTTCTCGGGAACCTTGCGAATTATCTCGCCCTTTTTTATGAGAAGGCCTTCGTTGATCCCTCCGGCTATTCCGATGTCCGCCTCTTTTGCCTCACCGGGTCCGTTCACTACACACCCCATCACGGCAACTTTGATATCGAGATCATATCCGGCGACAAGCTTTTCCACATCGTTCGCAAGAGATATAAGATCGATCTTTGTCCTTCCGCATGTCGGACATGATACTACGTCTATACCGCCGCTTCTGAGCCCGAGACTCTTTAATATGAGCCTGGCACTTATGACCTCTTCCACCGGATCTCCTGTCAGTGATACACGTATCGTGTCACCGATTCCCTGCGACAGTATCACACCGATCCCGACCGCTGACTTGATGTTTCCCGAATGAAGGGTTCCGGATTCCGTGATACCGACATGGAGCGGATAAGGGCAAACAGGTGCGATCTCACGGTGGGCGTCTATCGACATAAGAACATCCGACGACTTGATCGACACAACGATATTATCATATCCGAATGACTCGATCATGTGCACTTTATCAAGCGCGGATTCCACTATACCCTTTGCCGTGACCCCGTTGTATTTCTCGACGAGTTCCTTCTCAAGGGATCCGCTGTTGACTCCCACACGAATCGGTATATCTCTTTCTTTGGCAGCGTCAACGACAGCTTTGAGATTATCTTTCCCTCCGATGTTTCCGGGATTGATCCTGATCTTATCAACACCGTTCTCAATGGCCGCAAGCGCCATCTTATGATCGAAGTGGATGTCCCCGACAACGGGGATCGAAACATTTGCTTTTATCTCGCGTATCGCCTTTGCGGCTTCAATTGTCGGAACAGTGACTCTTACGATATCACAGCCCGCCTCTTCAAGACGCCTGATCTGCTCTATTGTAGCCTTCGCATCTTCCGTCCTTGTATTTGTCATTGACTGGATCAGGACGGGATTGCCTCCGCCGATCACACGGTCTCCTATCTTTATAACCTTTGTATTGTCCCTGTACATTAAGATTGCCCTATATTGTGTGTTTTTGGCACTTTTTACGGCTATTTGCCCAATATGATGTGTCCGTATTTGAGTTTACCAAGTCCGGCCTAAATAGTCAATCGCGCAAAGAAGCCCTCCAAGTCAGTCCGTATGTGCCGGAAAGTACCGAAATAATGCCGATCGCAAGGCTTGCTCCGTCAATATCATTTTTGTCACTTTTCACAATTTCCGACGGGATAATTTTCCCTGCCGCAAAATATCCCGAAAGAGGAGAGTCTGACATATAACACGAAGTATGAACTACCGTGTCCGTTATATTTCCGGCCGGATCTCTTGCCTTGACGGCCAGATCATATTCACCGTAATCATCAACTGATATTCCGGCGGTATTGTCATCGTTTATCGCCACGTTTTTTTCTGCAAACTTTACATCAAGCAGTTCGTCACACTCTTCCAGCAGTCCGACACCGATACGGCTTCCCTTTCTGATATTGCCATCCCGGTCAAATCCCGTCAGTACGATCTGCGGCGGTGTATTGTCGACCATAAACGTAGCGCATTCCTCCGATACATTTCCCGCTTCATCCTCGGCAATGACCGACAGAATATATTTTCCCTCCTTCTCTATCACATCCTTCTCCGTTATACTGGTGTCATTTACAAATGCGGATACATTGACACCAAGCAGATCGCTTGCAAGATCGGAAAGCTTTTTCGTAAGTGAGAACGATCTGAACGATCCTTTGTCTATCCCCGAAAGACCCGATATTACAGGCGGTGTCCTGTCGAGCGTAAAGTCCACCGACCTTTGCGACGTATTTTTGCAAAGATCCTCGGCCCTGCAAGTCAGTCTGTACTTACCCTCCCTTTCACAGCTTATTGAAAGCATATCCTCCGGTGAAGTCATAAAACGGCTTGTTGATGACACCGGTGTATATTTATCCCCTTCCTTCTTCTCAAGCGTTGCTGTCATTATTGTGGAATCGTAAAACATTTCGGCCGATCTGAAATTGAAGACGGGGCTCTTCGATGTTGCCTCTTTGTCGTTAAGGCCGTCTATGGTGATCTTCGGAGCAGTCGAATCTACCCGGAACTTCGTTGTGGCAGAAGATCTGTTTCCCGTCGGATCAGCAGCGGAAACTATCATTGCATAGTCGCCATCTGAATTTATGTTAACCACTCGTGTATCCTCAGGTGCAGCCATATCGTAGCCTGATATCGGTATAATCTCACTCTTCCCGAACGCTGTCTTGATAAGCTTTATGTCAACCTTTGTATTCTCATACATCCTCTCCCTGACACCTATCGAAATTACCGCCCCGCTCTTATGGAGCGAATTATCGGCGGCACCTTCTATGGTGATCCCGGGAGCAGTCCCATCTAAAACAAATTCACGTCTTATCTGCCGTGACCGATTTCCGGCTCCGTCTCTTGCATATAACGTCACCGTATACCTGCCTTCCTCATCAAAGCATACGGATGTATCTTTTGAAGCATTCTGAACTTCCGTTGTCAGTATCTGTCCGCCCACATCTCTTTCAACCGAATAATCTATATACACTTCATCCGAATTGTCGAAAGCTTCAACCGACAGTCTGCCCGCCTCTTTAAGATGCTCACCGTTTGCGATGCCCCCGGTATTTATTTCCGGAGACTGTTCATCCATCCTGTACTCAAATGACATGCGTGATGCATTTCCCGCAAAGTCCGTACACTCTATATATGCCTGATTGATAACATCACTGTCTTCGGGGATCGTAAACGAAACGTCACGTGAGGTAATGCTGTCATCCTCGCTGAAGTGCTCTTCCATTTCGACGGATGATCCTCTTCTTATCATGATACGGCTGATCCCGCTTCCCTCGTCGGTCACGTTAAAATGAAGTATGCTGCCGCTTTTGATCCATCCGCTTATCATCTCTTCATCATCAAATGATATATGCGGTATCACGGTATCAAATACAACACAGAATACATCCGATACCTTCTCTGCACCGTCGTCATCCCTGTTCAAAAATCTTATCTTCCATCTTCCGGATGGCGATGCGTTTTCATCGGGATAAAGTGTCACCTGAGGTCCGTCCGGCTTTATGTATTCTCCGAAACCGGCTGCATCGTCCGTGCATATGCTGTAATAGTTCTCTCCTTTATCAGACACCGGCGTGAACACTACGGGAGAAGCCGAATAAACCGCTGCGCCGTTCTTTACCATGACCGACTGACCGCCCTCCATCGTCACGCCTACATTGAGCTTTTCGTCGGTGTCTGCCAGCACATCCGTCGCGGACAGATGCACCAGAACAAACACTGCAAACATGATTAAAATCTTCTTCATACACTCCTCCTGATATTCCTTCGGCGAAGCATCATATTCTGCTCTACCTGTGCAGTGATCTCTCCTTCATACATTCCTTTTGAATATCCCGTGATCTCCCATCCGTCAAATATTACCGAAAACAGAATCCCTATCCTGAGCTTAAGCACAGCATTTTCATCAAACGCACTTCCAAGATTGACGCACCAGTTTCCATCCTTTCGTTTCATCAGTCTGATCGAGCACAGTTCAAACACCTCATCATTTTCTTCAGCTTCACCGGTCACTATCACTCCGAAGAACAGGAAGAACAGAAGTGCCAGAAGAACACTGACCGAGATCCCTCCTATCGTCACATATCCCTGCCACGAATTCCAGAATCCCGATGCCTTCTGTTTGTCCTGCAGAGTCCCTTCAACGGCAAGATCACCGGCGGAATATTCCATGTCATTTGAAACCTCTTCGACATGCTCCTGCTCATTCTTTGCAGAAGATGAAGTCAGCGACACCTGATCTGTATCATCATCGACCAGATACAGTATCCCGTTTTTCATCACCGCATTTTTACCGTATATCTTTGAGGAACTGCTGCTTGTTGACGTCGCATTCGAGGCTGTCTCTTTTGCACTTGTGCCGCCCCCGGACGCTCCTTTCTTTGTCCCGCTTCCGGGCTTTGAAGTACTTCCTCCTCCGCCTTTTGTATCCGTACCGCCACCCGGCGTTATTATCGGGGTTGTCGATGACGAAGGAATGGGTGTGATCTCACCCGAATGTGACCCGCCTCCTTTTGAAGAAGAACTGGACGATGAAGATGATCTCGGTGCCTGTGTCGGCACAGGTGTCGGAACCTGTGTTACAACCGGTGTCGGTGTTATGGCCGGAGTGATCACGGGCGTCGGTGAGAGGACAGGAGTAACGGCCGGGGTCGGCGTTACAACGGGAGTGATGACCGGGGTAGGGGATGGTGAAGGCGTCGGCACAGTTGTGACAACCGGTACGGTAAGCACGGCTGTCTTTGTATATGCATCATATCCCCATGCACCGACAAGCCTGCATGCAAATTTCTGCCCGTTCATATCACCTGAGATATTTTTGATATCCAGATGGTATGTATTTGTGCCCGAATACGACTCTCCCATTGACCCCGGACCGTCTTTGAGTTCGACCCAGTTTCTGCCTTCTTTTCGCACCCACTTATACGGACCGTTGTACCCGGCGATCACTTCAAAGCTCACTGATGATCCCGCATCCGCCGTGACACTCTGCGGATGAGACTGATATCTGATGTACGTTTTTTCTACGTAATATGACGGTACCTTCAGAACATCACCCACGTACTTTTTGCAGTACGAACAGTATCTGCCCGGTCTGTGCTTGATCCTCAGGCACACGTTTTCCACGTCAAAGTTTCCGTCAAGGTTTGCAAGAACATATCCCGGAGCGGATATTACCGAACCGTCACTCTTCTCAATGCTGATCTCAGCCGTAAATCCATCATGTGCATCGCAGTCAGCCTGACAGTATTCGCATCCGACAGCCTTTGGTTTGTCAAACCATACCTCATTTGCAAACTTCAGCTGTGTCGGGCATTTATTCTCGCTGATATTATTGGTCCTTCGCGCATCAAATATGAGCGATCTGCAGTACTCCTCCTGCAGGTATGAAAAATCACTGCCGAGTGCTTCGCCTGTAGGGTTGATAAGTTCGTGCGCAAAGCCGGGCGACGGCTGGCATGCCGTAACAACTATTGCGGATATGAATCCCGCCATCACCTTAAATGTTTTTTTATTTATCTTCATTTTCATCATTTTCTCCTATCATCTTACTTCTCGTGTTTATCCGTTTCCTTCCTACATCCATAAGATCTTTGAGCCTGTCTCTCATTGCATCGATCTCATCTTCGGAAAAGACTTCACAGCTTTCAGACAGTTCATCAAGCTCTTCCATTTCCATTGCAAGAACGCTCAGAGATTTCTTTGCACCCGTTACACGGTCGGGATCATACATCTCAAAGCACCTTGCAATAAAGATCATGTTCTCGTACTTCATCTTTGACGGCGAACGTCCGGATATATCGGCAAAAATCCTTCCGACGGTCTTCATGGCTTCCGTGCCGTCATGATCAGGCCTGCTCTCAAGCCTGCACAGGCTCAGATAATCGGCAGCCTCGGGATATACTCCTTCATCAAGTTTTGAAAAGTATATGGCAGCTGTTTTGTAATCGCCTCTGATAAGCATCAGATTTCTGGCAACCTCAAACATAAATTCCTGCTCGCATTCATGCGAGAGATTTCCGCTGTCGATACATGCCCGTATTAGTCCTATACCTTCGGGCGTATACTCTCCGTCCTCCATATGCTTTGTTGCCTCGGACAGAAGGTTTGTCACTTCTGTCCTCTCTCTTATTTCCGTAACGATATTTTTTGTTATGAACGCAGCAGACAGTACTGTTCCTGTCAGTGCCGCGCATAATGCAATGTTCTTTTTGAATCTGTCCGGGATCGATCTGATGTGTTGTATCTTCTTTAATACTTCCCTGGAAGTGCCGTATCTTCTGTCCCTTGAAGGGTCGCAGCACTTTAGAATAAATGCTCTCTCAGAAGAGCTTAAGGATCTGGAATGTCTGATATCGTTTAATGCTTTTGTAAGGTCCGGATCAGGCGGAATACCTGAGCGCATGGACCAGTATGTCATGCCAAGTGCAAATATGTCCGCTCTCACATCCGGCATTATATCCGGATCATACTGTTCAGGCGGACTGTATCCGCGTGTTCCGACCGGGATATGCTTGGTAAACAGTAACTGCGCTATTCCGAAATCTATAAGGTGCGGAAGGCCGTCCGGTGATATGATCACGTTCTCCGGTTTCAGATCAAGGTAAAGCATCGGTGTGCTCATCTCATGAAGATACACGAGTGCTTCGCATATACGCGCCAACAGCGCAAGACTCCTGTGGCGTGACATTGCGTGCCCTGCCGAAAGCTTCGCAAGTGATTCACCCTTTACAAACTCACTCAGTATATATATATGATGATCATCGCAGAATGCATCTATAATCTGCGGAAACAGCGGAAACCTTACCCGCCGCAGCATCTCTATCTCACTCCTGGCAAACCGGAATGCCCCCATGCTCCTCTTGTCCATGACCTTCATGGCAAGCGATCTTCCGATATGTCTGTCAGCTACAAGATATACGCTGCTCGTTCCCCCGGAGCCTGTCTTCCTGACAACTTCATACCGTTTGTTGACAAAATCACCCTTTTTAAACACCTGATCCTCCTTAATGCGCCGAGATGATCTTTCGGTTAAGCCAAAAATAGTACACGCCGGATTCAGAGTCAATACGGTATGATTTTTTCTACATCAATTTGAAAACACCCGTGATATTAAGCCTAATCCGGGTGTATTTTGAAATGATTTTTATAAAAAAAGCTGATATCCGGCTAAACGGATATCAGCTGATTTGTTCACATTGACAAAATGCTGTTACGACGTAAACAGTCTTGCAATATCATTGTACATCACAACGACAAGAAGGATGAGAAGAAGTCCGATCCCGATAAGCTGTATGGTGCCTTCCACCTTTGCACTTGCGGGCTTTCCTCTTACCGCCTCGTACAGGAGGAACAACAGCTTTCCTCCGTCAAATGCGGGAATCGGGAAGAGGTTTACTATACCGATATTTGCCGATAAAAGGAGTGCAATGTTCAGCATGCTCACAAGAACCGCCATGGGTCCCATTTCCTTTGCGCTGTCATATTCATCACCGACGATCTCAACCGCACCGACAGGGCCTGCAAGTTCCGACACTTTTGCCTGTCCGGCAAAAAGCATCCTGAAACTCGAAAACGTCATCTTTACCATGTAGCGCACATACAGATAGCTGGACCTCACGATTTCAAGAGCACCTTTTTGTGCTTTCTGATCGGCGCCAAACTCAACACCTATCATAAACCTGCCGTACTTCTCATTCATCTTCGGTACGACCTGGGCACTCACTCTCTGACCTTCATGTTCATAGACGATCGTAAGCGGTTTCCCGTATCCGAGTTCAACAGCCGTTGATACTTCCGGATACAGATAACAGCGGCTGTGGTTAACGCTGATGATCTTATCGTTGTCACGTATCCCGGCCTCATACGCTGCTCCGTCGGGATCGACATGAAGGATCGTCGTGTCAGGGATGTTTATGTGATTCATCAGAAACAACCCGAGTACAAATGCAAGAAGCAGATTAAAAAACGGTCCCGCTATGGTCGTTGCTATCCTTGACCACACATTTGCCTGTCTGTATTTGGAACCTGCCAGTACCGCCGCGAAATCATCGTTTTCACCTATGGCATCAAGGTCATCAAACACACACGCTGCTCCGAGCATCACAAGCCTGATGGAGACTTTGGTATTATGCTTCGTCGTCCACCCGAAAAGCTTCGGTCCGAATCCGACCGTAAACTCAACAACTTCTATCCGGTTCAGTCTGGCTATTATAAAATGCCCCATTTCATGGACGAAGACTATAACGGCCAGTATCAGTATTCCCCAGAGTATCTTCACTTTATATCTCCTGTTTAATGAAGGCTGTCAGAAAATCGGTCGACAACTGCTATGGCTTCCCGCTCGGCATCAAGGATTTCTTCAACCGAAGGATCATCTGTCGCCTTAACGTTTTCCATAGCCTTTTCAATCAGCCTCGGTATATCGTTAAATCCTATGCTTCCCTTAAGGAACAGTGCAACGGCACGCTCATTAGCCGCATTGAAGATCGTCGGCATGCTGCCGCCCCGCTTTGCCGCAGTCATCGCAAGCTTGAATCCCCTGAACTTTTCCGGATCGGGACGCTCAAACGTCATTGACCCGAGTTCGAACAGATCGACCCTCTTCGTATCAAGGTAGGGCCTGTTCGGATAAAACAGTGCGTACTGTATCGGAAGCTTCATATCGGGGCATCCGAGCTGCGCGATGATTGCCCCGTCGCGGTATCTGACTGCCGAATGGATCACGGACTGCGGATGTATCACAACTTCTATGTCATCAAGTCCGACATCGAACAGATAACACGCCTCCATAACTTCAAGTCCTTTATTGACAAGCGTTGCCGAGTCGATCGTGATCTTGGCACCCATGTTCCAGTTCGGATGCTTGAGTGCATCCGCTGCCGTCATCTTCTCGAGTTCTTCATAACTGCAGTTTCTGAAAGGACCGCCTGATGCCGTCAGGATGATACTTTCCACATCGGAATGATCTTCTCCGTTAAGCGACTGGAATATCGCGCTGTGTTCGCTGTCGACGGGATACAGTCTGACATTATGCTCTCTTATGAGTGGCATGATTATATGCCCTGCGCACACAAGTGTTTCCTTGTTGGCAAGCGCGATATCATGTCCCGCTTTTATGGCGGCGATCGTAGGCCTGATCCCGATCATCCCGACCATGGCGGTAAGAACGATATCTGCATCAGCAAGTGATGCAGCCTCGATAAGACCGTCCATTCCTGATACGATCTTTATACCCGATCCGGCAAGCCTGTCGGAGAGTTCCTTTGCGCTTTTCGGATCATACATGGCGATGAGCTTCGGAGAAAACTGTTCAGCCTGCTTCTCGATAAGATCAACGCTTGAATTGGCTGTAAGGGCAACGGCGCGAAGTTCGCCGGGATGTGCACTTATTATCTCAAGGGTCTGCGTACCGATCGAACCGGTCGAGCCCATAACGACAACATTTTTCATCAGGATCACATTCCTTCGATCATAAATCTTGCTATAAAATAGATCATGGGTGCGGTAAATATAACACTGTCAAAACGGTCGAGGATCCCGCCGTGTCCGGGTATAAGACTGCCGTAATCTTTGATATCAAAGTTTCTCTTTACCGCACTTGCCGACAGATCACCGATCTGCGAAACTGCCGCACCGACTGCACAGAGCACTGCAAACGTTACGATCGTATATGAACCCGAGCCGAAATGATCACTTACGAAATAACCGTACAGTCCACCAAAGAAAGCCGGAAAAATGATACCGCCTATCGCACCCTCTATCGACTTCTTCGGTGAAAGCTTCGGACAAAGCTTGTGCTTTCCGAGGAGCATTCCCGTAAAATAGGCAAACACATCGCAGAACCATGAGCTGAAGAAAATGAGCCATATGATGAATATTCCGTCATCAAGACATCTTGTAAGGTATATGAAACTCAGCATCACGCTGACATAGAAAAATCCGTAAAACGTATAAACAATATCCTTTGATGTGTATTTCGGAAACGTGAAAACGTATACGGCAAGTATCACAAGAAGAAGCAGAACAAAAAGGAAAACAATACGAAGCATTACGAGCTCGAAAAGACCGAGAAGCAAATAATATGCTATCGTGAACGCATATCCGATCCCGGTAATGAGATTGATGTATTTCCCGTCAGGTATCAGTCCGGTAACGTGATAGAACTCGTACAGACCAACAAGCGAAACCCCAAGCATAAGTGCCAGGAGATACACTCCGCCAAACCATGCGGCAGCAAGCATCACAACAGCCACGATCGCTCCGCTCAGTACTCTTGTCTTAAACATCACACCTCCCCGGCTGTCCCGCCGTAGCGTCTGTCTCTTTGCGAATAGCTCTCGCAAGCCTTAACAAGCTCTTCCTTTGAAAAATCAGGCCAGTAAACTTCCGTGAAATAGAATTCACTGTAGGCAAGCTGCCATAACAGGAAATTGGACAGGCGCTGTTCACCGCTCGTCCTGATCAGAAGATCGGGTGCGGGGATACCTTTTGTATCAAGATACTCCTCAAACATCTCTTCCGTTATGGGACCTTCTCTTCTGCCTTCCCTGATATCGTTAAGGATCGCGTTCATCGCCCTGACCATCTCGTCACGGCTTCCGTAATTGATCGCAACCTGAAAATGTAGTCCGTCATTATCTTTGGTCGCCTCCTCAAGGGCGGCGATCGATTCCTGCAGATCTTCTGCAAGACGTGTCTTATCACCTATGACCCTGACACACATCCTGTTCTTCTTTGCGGTCTGCTGGCACGTCTTCATATAGTTCCTGAGAAGCTTCATCAGCTGTGCGACCTCATCCTCAGGGCGGGTCCAGTTTTCCGTTGAAAAAGCATATACGGTGAGATAATTGATTCCCATCTTATATGCTTCTTCACATATGACTTCAACGGTCTTGGCGCCCTGGATATGCCCGTAGTTCCTCGGCATACCCTTCTGCTTTGCCCAACGGCCGTTGCCGTCAAGTATTATGGCTACATGGTTTGGAATATTCATAATCAAACAGTCATTATGTCCTTGGACTTATCATCGATCATAGAGTCAATCTCTTTGATGAACTTGTCCGTAGTCTTCTGAAGTTCATCCTCAAGATCCTTGACTTCGTCTTCGGAAATATCATCTGACTTGGACAGCTTCTTGATCGCATCGTTTCCGTCACGTCTGATGTTTCTGACAGCAACCTTTGCTTCCTCGCCCTTCTTCTTGATGTCCTTAACGAGATCTTTTCTTCTCTCTTCCGAAAGCTCGGGGAATACAAGTCTGATGCATGTTCCGTCATTAGTAGGATTGATGCCGACATCAGATGCCTGGATAGCCTTCTCGATATCCTTCAGAACGTTCTTCTCCCACGGCTGAATCTGGATGATCCTCGGATCCGGCACGGAAATATTACCGACCTGCTGGATCGGAGTGGGAGTACCGTAATAATCCACACGGATCTTGTCCAGAACATGCGGATTGGCACGTCCCGCGCGAACTGCGGCATATTCTGACTGAAGGTGGTCAATGGTCTTCTGCATCTTGTCGGAATACTCTTTTACTTTTTCATTCATAATGCTCTTCGCTCCTTGATCGGTATTGTCTATACAGTTACACGCGTTCCGTTAAAGTTACCCTTTACGGTATTGACTATGCTGTTCTTCTCATTAAGGGAAAATACATACATAGGCATATGGTTTTCCATCGCAAGTATTGAAGCGGTAAGATCAACTACCTGTAATTTCCTGGCCACAACCTCTTCGATGGATATCTCGTCAAAGCGCTTTGCATCCGGATTCTTCGCAGGATCCGAATCGTAAACGCCATCGATCGCTTTTGCAAGAAGTATCGCCTCTGCCTCTACCTCGACTGCGCGGAGAACAACGCCCGTATCCGTTGAGAAATACGGATGTCCGGTTCCGCCCGCAAAGAAAACGACCATTCCCTTTTCGAAATACTTGTTGGCGCGGTCCTTTGAAAACAGCTTGGTAAAGCTGCCTATTTCAAACGGCGTCAGGATGTTGGTCATCATCCCTTCCGAACGGAATATCTCCGAAACGTAAATACAGTTCATGACGGTCGCGAGCATACCGATCTGATCAGCTTTTGTTCGGTCGATCCGCTCGCTGCTGCGGCCTCTCCAGAAGTTACCGCCGCCTATGACTATGCCGACCTGTGTTCCGGCATCAACAAGTTCTTTGACCTGAAGTGCGACCATACGGACGGTATCTTCGTCAAATCCGGTCTTTTTATCTCCGGCAAGTGCTTCACCGGACAGCTTAAGCAATACTCTCTTCATATATCAGCCTTCCGTGAAGAAGCTTGAAGGACTTACCTCCGCATAGCACTGTGAGCACAGTCCCTCGATAGCTGCACCGTTGTTGATCTGGATTGACTTGCTCTTGATGTTGCCCATGATGATCGATGTGGAATCGAGAACAACGGGACCCTTGACATCAATGTCACCCTTAACGGCACCTGCAAGAACAGCGCTTGTTGCGCTCATGTTGCCCTTGATAACGGAGCTCTGACCTACCTTGATCGATCCGTTTGAAACAACTTCACCGATGATCCTCGCGCCATCAGCAAAGATCTCTTCAGCCTTTGAATCGCCTTCGATATTACCTGTGATGTTAAGCTTGCCTGCAACGGTAACGTTACCTTTTACGGTACCCATGATATCGAGTGATCCGTTTGTAACTATGTCACCTGTTATAGTCATTCCGTTGGGGATGACACCTGTCTCGTTTGCACCTTCAGCGATCGTATTGATCGGAGCGGGAGCTTCTGCTGTCTGTGAGAAAATTGGTTCTGTTACCTGATTGGGCACTTCGTTCTTCACCTCTTCCTGTGCAAATATGGGTTCTGTTACTGTTGTTGCGCTCTCAGCGGGAGCGGGTTCGGGAGCAAATACAGGCTCAACAACCTTTACCGGCTCTTCTGCCTTGGGAGGCTCGGGCGCAGATACAGGCTCTGAAGCAGGCTTGATCTCCTCGGTATATACAGGGATCTCAACGGGTGTTGTCTCAACTGCTGCGGGAGCAGGTGCGGGTTCGGGCTCGATCACCGGAACCGGTTCGGGTGCTACAGGCTCACTCTGAGCTGCCGCCTCAAACATAGGCTCTGCAGCTGCGGGTGCATCCGCCTCGTCAAGTCCCTTGATAAGCTCGGCGAGATCATCCTGACCGATCGGAGCCGAAGGCTCGGAAATGGTATCAACCATCTGGGGAGCTTCAGTCGCTGCGCCTTCTTCAGGCATCAGTTCATTTACCGCCTGTGACAGATCATCCTTAAAATCCTTGAAAAAACTCATTTTACTTCCTCCATTCACTTTGAATTGATATAGTGCTGTATCGTCATTGTATTATCATCAATGGGCTCGATCGGGATACCGGCCGCCTGGATAGATTCGATTATCGTCGGCAGCGCTTCCACCGTACTCGTCTTGTTGGACAGATCATGGAAGAGTATCATGGCCTCTTCATACTCGTTGAGATCGCAAAGCGAGTTCTCAATGATCTTATCTGCCGGAAGCATAGGATTGGTGGCATCTCCCGCAACAACATTCCAGTCAAAGTATTTGATCCCTCTCTCATCAAGAACCTTGATGAACTCTTTCATGGGGATCCTTGAAACACTGTTGCTGGAGCCGCCCGGAAAACGGTAATAAACGGGCTTGATGCCCGTAACCTTGTATAAGAGGCCGGATATTTCGTCCAGATCCTTTTTGAATGCATCCACTGACGAATATATCTCATTGTACTTGTGAGTATACGAGTGCATGCACAGCACGTGACCTTCATCGACTATCCGTTTATA
>CAMUYQ010000011.1 GCA_947165025.1 uncultured Lachnospiraceae bacterium
CATACCCGATACCTATAGAGAAGGTAAAGAATGGGTATGACTATATAATACGAGGAACAGTATTATGAAATCAGTGATCATATATGCATCAACGCATCATGGCAATACGAAGAAACTTGTTGATGCCATAGCAAGTGAATGTGAGATCGAAGTTGTCGACGCTACCAAGGTCAAGGAGAAGGATCTGAAGGAATATGACCTGATTGGGTTTGCTTCCGGAATATTCTATACGAAGTTTGCGGCGCCTGTGCTGGGCTTCGCAGGTGTTAATTTACCGGTGGACAAGGATGTATTCTTTATCGCCACTGCCGGCAATACGAATAAGGGTAACTTCAAATCGATCGAGGCAATAACGAACGAGAAGAAGTGCAAGGTTGTCGGACGATTCCAGTGCAAGGGATTTGATACGTATGGACCGATGAAACTGATCGGTGGAATCAATAAAAACAGACCTAATGAGGAAGATATAAAGGCGGCGGTTGATTTTTACAAGGGTATTATTGATGGGTCTGTTTAAGAGTAAAGCTGAGAAGGAGCTTGAGGCAACACTTGGTTCGCTGAAGGAGTCGGGTGGAATTAAGCCGGGCTCTGTTGTAAAATATGAGAAGATTCTTACAAGCTACAAAGAAAAGATGGTAGGATACAGTCATAAGGATCAGAAGCCATACTGGCATTGATATATACGATGGAGGTTTGGGTATGAAGGTATTGATCATTAACGGAAGTCCACGCGTGGGAGGAAACACTTCCACTGCTCTTAATGAGATGGTAAAGGTGTTTGATGCTGAAGGAATAGATTCGGAGACTGTGCAGATCGGGAACAAGGATATCAGAGGTTGTATAGCCTGTGGCTCCTGCTCCAAGAATGGGAAATGTGTTTTTGATGATGCGGTAAATGAGCTTGCGCCAAAGTTTGAGGAAGCCGACGGACTTGTTATTGCGTCTCCTGTTTATTATGCATCAGCCAATGCCACACTTATAGCCTGCCTTGACAGACTGTTTTACAGCACTCATTTTGATAAGACAATGAAGGTCGGAGCGAGTGTGGTCGTTGCAAGACGTGGGGGATGTTCTGCAACATATGATGAACTGAATAAGTACTTTACGATATGCGGTATGCCTGTCGCATCCAGCCAGTACTGGAACAGTGTACACGGAAGAGAACCGGGACAGGCAGAAAAGGATCTTGAGGGATTGCAGACCATGAGAGTGCTTGCAAGGAATATGACATTCCTTATGAAGAGTATTGCTCTTGGTAAGGAGAAATACGGGCTTCCTGAGAAGGAAGAGCATGCCTGGACACATTTTATACGGGAATGATTTGAAGGATATGATAAAATGAAAGGGTTACTGGCATAAGAAAGGGGGCCATTGGCGCAGCTGGGAGCGCGCTTCGTTCGCAACGAAGAGGTCGTCGGTTCGAATCCGATATGGTCCATTTTTGAAAAACACTTTTTAGAGAACCGGCAGTTTTAAGGTTTAGGAGACAAAATGGAGTTATCGATTTTATACGCTATTTTAAGGACGCCTGTTCTTGATGATTTTTTCCTGATCGTAACGAAGATTGCCGGATCCTATGGCCAGCTTTGGATCATTGTAGGAGCTGTTCTTTTGATATTTAAGAAAACGAGAAAGACAGGGGTGGCAGTTCTTATATCATATGTGTTGGTGTTCCTTTTTGGACAGATGATCTTAAAGAACCTGTTTGACAGGCCCCGCCCCTGCCATATTGATCAGGCATTTAAGCTTCTTGTGGAGAGACCGACAAGCTCATCATTTCCGTCCACTCACTCGGCATGGGCCTTTGCTGCAGCGACAGCAATCTTCATGAAGTTTAGGAAGGCGGGGATAGCGGCATTTGTTGCAGCGGCAGTTATCGCATTTAGCAGGTTGTACATGTTCCTGCATTTTCCGACTGATGTTCTTACCGGGATCCTTTTTGGGATAGCGATTGGAATTGCTTCGGTCAAATTGTTGGATTTTGTTGAAAAGAAGAGGATGGGGGTCCGGGAATAACTAATGGATGAGTAAAATACTGAATTGGATAAGGCTATGGGGTATCTGATTAGAGAGACTACAAAAGAAGAACGTGAGCGTATAGTGGCTGAATCCATAGGTAATGTGGATGGAGCCTGTGACGGATGTGCGGCGGGTATGATAGATATGTACCAGCCGTATATTGATGGTATAAAGGAACTCAGGGACATTAATATGGAGTTTCGGGCTTCGTATGTGTCCGGAGAGATCGATAAGGAAGACAGGACCGGCTGCGGTTATCAGTGACGGAAACTGCATAACGGAAGGCCGGAGAATTTGTAAGATCAACTGGCTGAAGCAGGAGGTGTTTTATGGTAAGATGGGGCGTTTTGGGAACTGCAAATATAGCAAAGGGATGTACGATCCCGGGAATGAAGGCGGCAAAGAACTGCGAGCTTTATGCCATTGCGGGAAGAAAATCGAGGTCAGTAAATGAACATCGAACTATATAACGGAAGACCGGAGAATACGGAAGGCAGGCTGCCAAGAGAAGTGCGGACATATGATTTTCTCGATGGTCTGGGAATTGAATATCAGAGAACGGATCACGAGCGGGCCGACAATATGGAAGCGTGCAATGAGATAGATGCGGTGCTCGGAGTGATCATATGCAAAAATCTGTTCCTGTGCAACAGGCAGAAGACGGACTTTTATCTGCTGATGATGCCGGGAGACAAGAAGTTTAAGACAAAGGAACTGTCGGCGCAGATCAATTCGTCGAGGCTGTCGTTCGCGGATCCCGAGGATATGCTCAAATACCTTGATATAGAGCCGGGAGCGGTCAGCATCATGGGACTGATGAATGATAAGGATCATTACGTGAAGCTGCTCATTGATGAGGATGTGCTTAAGGATGGGTATCTTGGCTGTCATCCGTGCGTATGCACATCAAGTCTGAAAATGAAGACACAGGATGTGATCGAAAAGTTCCTGCCGGCGACAGGACATACATATCAGACGGTACATTTGGTGGGAGAGGACTAATCTCAGGATCAGTCCTTATATATCAGTTCAAAGGCGTAGCCCTCGAAGTTTACGGCAACGGTTATCGTATTCGGGTCGTTGTCTGTATCGTAAAGTGTTGTGGCTTTTCCGTTCTTATCAAGATAAGTTATTGCAAATGTCCTGCCAGCTTTTCTGAATTCTGCCGGGATCACCAGAGTGAATGATCCTTTCTTCAAGGTGTTGTCCGGTGATTTGCCGTTCGTTATGGCGTTGAATGTAAACGCGCTCTTATATCCTGCGGGAAGTGAAGCCGCAAAGGCAGCCTTGGCCGCAAGTCCCTGCTCCTGTTTTGCAAAGAACGTTCCGTAAGGGAAACCTGTGATCTTCAGGATGGCGATCGCATCCTTGTTGACTACGGCAGGCTTTTCGCTTTCCGACTCGTCGTCGCTATCGCTGCCGGCATCACTTTTGGCAACAGGGCCTTTTATAACAACATCTGTTGCTGCATCTTGACCGCCTGCAACCGTAGCGATAAATTTGCTACCTCCTCTACCTCCGATACCGCCGCCCGCAGGTTTGGTAACTGTGAGAGGGGGATCTATAGTAAGTCTGTGATTTGAATTAACCGCCGGGCTTACTGAGGATTTTGCGCTAACGACAGTATTGCTTCCGCTAATGGTCATGTCACCATTCTCCGTCGCTATTCCACACCAATTTCCCTGAGCGGTTACTTTTCCCCCACTTATTGATAGTATATTGTCCGCCAATATACCGTTTTTCTCAGCGCTTGTTGCATTTACAACGGTGTTGTTGCCGCTGATAGTCACATCTTTAAACGCTGATAATATCCCGCCCTCTGTCCCTGTGGCGGTTATTTTTCCCCCGCTGATATTTATATCATCATGCGCTTGTATACCATATCCGTTATCGCCGGTTGCATTTATGACAGTATTTTTGCCACTGATCGTAATAGTATATGCCGATATTCCAAAATCTTCGTGTGCAGTTATGGTTCCACCGCTTATAATCAGATTATTAACAGCAATTCCACCACTATTTATAGTGCCGCTGTTGACCGTTAGATTTCCGGAACTATTGTATTGTGTTATAGAGTATGTAGTTGTCAGTGTCTTTCCCGGATCACCGGTTATTGTCAATGTGCAGTTATCGTTAATATCTATAGAGTGAACTGTTACAGAACTGTTTATGTGCAGATTTGTGTTACCGGTAATAGTTACCCCTTCACCTGCCGCAAACTGGCTTGAGCTAATGTTTCCCGAATAGTCATTTGCCCAAACCTGAACAGGCCTTGCAAGGCTGAATGCACTTCCTGCAAGAATGGCAAAAAAAGCAATTATGAACAGTCTGTATGAAGCCTTTCCCATGATTTTTCCTCTGTATTATCTGTGAAATGAGACCGGACATTATGCGCCCGTTGATTGATAATATAATAAAATCCCATCTTTGTGTCAATGAAAGACGATTGCTGTTATAATCTATTACGGAAGCATAGTCAGGATCTTGGAAAGAAGTGTTAAGAATGAAGCATGTTACGATTATTACAATTGCAATGGCTGCCCTGGTGATCGCAGGGTGCGGGGCAGTGACATCGCCTGCCGGATCCGGCGACGCCCCGGTGACAGCTGCGCCTTCGGAGGGTGGAACTGTGGATCATTATGATGAGATGGAGCCTGTGGGCTATGTTTTTGTGCGCGTGGGAGATGAGATCTTTTCCGTGGATATGGAAAGCAACTCGTCTGCAAAAGCGTTTGAAGATAAGATCAGCGCTGAGCCTTTGAAGATAGCGATGCATGATTACGGCAATTTCGAAAAGGTAGGGGATCTTCCGTGGGAGCTTGAGACAAACGATGAAGAGATAACGACAAAGCCCGGAGATGTGATTTTATATGAGGGTAACAAGATCACGGTATATTACGGCGAGAACACGTGGAAGTTTACGAAGCTCGGACATCTGAGCGCCACTCCGGAAGAGATCACGGCAGTCTTCGGCGGGAAGGATGATATAACGGCGGAGTTTGCCATGGATTGGACGGAATAAATGAAGAAACTGAAGAACATAAAGATCACATTTAATGCGCCGGTTGTGCTGGGGATCGTAGCGGTCAGCCTGGTAGCAACGATTTCGAACCATGTAAGCGGCGGAGGGATAGGAAGGCTGCTGTTTTCCACCTACCGGTCATCACTGATCTCGCCGATGACGTGGATCAGGGCATTTACGCACATATTCGGTCACGCTGACTGGGCGCATTTTGTAGGGAATATGAGTTATCTGCTCCTGCTCGGTCCTATGCTTGAGGAAAAGTACGGCTCCTCAACGCTTGCGGGTGTGACTGCGGTCACGGCATTTGCAACGAGTCTTGTAAATTTCGTGCTGTTCCCGAATGTAGCGCTGTGCGGGGCGAGCGGTGTTGTATTTGCGTTCATCCTGCTGTCGTCATTTACAAGCTTCAGGCAGGGCGAAGTTCCACTGACATTTATTCTTGTTGCGGTGTTCTTCATAGGGCAGCAGTTACTTGAGGGTATTTTTGCCCGGGACAACATATCAAATATCGCGCACATCGTGGGCGGTATCATAGGAGGGTTCCTGGGATATCAGTTTAATGTGAAGACGCAGAAGTGATCATGGACTGAACAAAATTAAGAAGTCATCGCAGTTTGTTTGCGATGACTTCTTGTTTGGGAGGTTTACAAAATGAAAAAGAGTTTTGGGTTATTAACTTTTCTTATCTTCAATATATATATCGACACATTCTCATATTACTTAACCCCAATTATGTGATATAATTCATTTTGCATTAATTTTTTTGAAAAGGACAGTTTTATGGACGCAAACGGTTTGAATCCGGAACAGCAGGCACTGCTTGCGAGCATAATGGGAAAATCACCTCAGGCAGGTGGCGGCGGAGCATTCACTGCCGCTCAGGTAACTCCTGCGCCTGCGGCAGCGGCAGCCCCGGCTCCTGCAGCAGTTCCCGCCGATCCGGGAAGGATGCTCTCACAGGAGGAGATTGATGCACTCATCGCATCAATGACGTGATACGGCAGAACATGACCGGACATAATATAAAACCTAAGATCCCGATAGCGATAGTTCTTGCATTTGTTCTTGGCGCTGCAGCCATAGCATGCCGCCCGGCAGTGCAGGTGGAGGCTGAGCATACACAGGGCTCGGCAAGTATCGTCGTATCCGCTCCGGAAAGTATTCCCGATTATTCGGGCTCGGACTGTATCGAGCTTAATGGCAATAAACCATGCTTTAACGAGTGGGATCTTGAGAACATATACGGGGAGCATTACAGCGATCTTGACAGCCTTGGACGCTGCGGAACGGCGTACGCACGACTTGACAGATCGATGATGCCGACCGGGAAACGTGAAGATATCGGCTATATCAAGCCGTCAGGCTGGAGGCAGAAGAAATATGAGGGATTGGTTGACGCCGATCCCCCGTTTTTGTATAACAGGTCGCACCTGATCGCACGCGCGCTTGCGGGCGAAGAGGCCAACGAAAAGAACCTGATCACCGGCACGAGATATATGAACGCAACGACGATGCTCCCCTGGGAGGAGATGGTCATGCGCTATATCGAGGATACGAACAACCATGTGCTGTACCGTGTAACGCCGCTTTTCAGGGGCGATGAGCTTCTCTCGCGCGGCGTGGAGATGGAGGCTTATTCGGTGGAAGATCATGGAAGGCTCTGCTATCATGTCTTTGTATATAACATCCAGCCCGGCATCGAGCTTGATTATGCGACCGGCAGAAACCGGCTGAAGGAATAAACAGATCGTATGAACGGATCCGAAATGAAAAAATACAACATCACAGGTATGAGCTGTGCCGCATGCCAGGCAAGAGTCGAGAAGGCGGTAAGCGCTGTTGACGGTGTGCAAAGCTGCGCTGTCAGTCTGCTGACCAATTCGATGGGAGTTGAGGGAGATGCATCCCCCGATGAGATCATCCGTGCAGTCGAGGCAGCCGGATACGGCGCTGCACTGATGCCGGCAAAGTCCCAAGAATCCGGAAGCGATCCATACGAAAAGCTTCTTGAGGACACCGAAACCCCAAAACTGAAAAAGCGTCTGATCGTATCCGTTATCCTGCTCATCCCGCTCATGTACGTCTCCATGGGCCACATGCTCTGGAACTTCCCCATCCCGGCCATCCTGGCCGAAAATCATATCGCGATGGGTCTCTATGAGCTTCTCATATCCGGCCTGATAATGGTCATCAATCAGAAGTTTTTCATAAGCGGCTTCAAAGGCCTGATAAACAGAGCCCCAAACATGGACAGCCTTGTCGCACTCGGCGCCACGGCTTCGTATCTGTACAGCGTATATGCACTTTTTGCCATGAGCTCAGCTGTACTTGCCGGCGACAATACGCAGGTCATGTACTACATGGATCAGTTCTATTTTGAGTCAACGGCAACGATCCTGACACTTATCACGGTCGGAAAAACACTTGAAGCGCGCTCGAAAGGAAAGACGACCGATGCGCTTAAATCTCTTATGAAGATGGCTCCGAAGACAGCGGTCATTCTGGACTCAGAGACGGAAAAGCTTGTTTCGATAGAAGAAGTAAGAGTGGGTGACAGATTTGTCGTAAGAGCCGGTGACAGCATACCTGTTGACGGCATTGTTATTAAAGGCGAAAGTTCTGTCAATGAATCGGCACTTACCGGAGAGAGCATCCCCGTGGAAAAACAGGCGGGTGATAAAGTCTCTGCCGCAACGATAAATACATCCGGCTACATTGTATGTGAGGCGACGGGAGTCGGCGAGGATACTACACTTGCAGGCATCATCCGGATGGTGAGCGATGCGGCTGCAACAAAGGCTCCGATCGCAAAGATCGCAGATAAGGTCTCGGGCATTTTCGTACCGGTCGTTATCATCATAGCGCTCATCACATTTGCTGTATGGGTGCTTGTCGGACAGAGCCTGGGATACTCGATAGCAAGAGCGGTTTCTGTGCTCGTTATCAGCTGCCCGTGCGCGCTCGGTCTTGCAACGCCGGTTGCGATAATGGTCGGAAACGGTGTCGGTGCGAGAAACGGCATCCTGTATAAGACAGCTGCCTCACAGGAGCTTGCGGGCAGGACGCAGATAGTCGTTCTTGACAAGACAGGTACTGTCACGACGGGAATGATGAAGGTTACCGATGTGATCCCGGCAGACGATTTTCGCGCTGAAGAATTACTCGAGACAGCATATGCGCTTGAAGCGAAGAGCGAGCATCCGATCTCGAAAGCGATCGTTGAACATGCGAAGGCTGAGGGGGTCGGACTGCGGGATACAACGGGATTTGAAACTCTTTCCGGAAACGGCCTTAAGGCGGAACTTGACGGGGAAGCAGTCGTTGCCGGAAACATAAGGTTTGTATCAGAGACTGTCGGAAATGTTTCCGAGGAGATAAAAAAGACGACTGAACGTCTGGCAGAGGGCGGAAAGACACCGGTCCTTGTCGCAAAGGACGGAAGAGTCATGGGCGTCATCGGCGTTGCCGATACTATAAAGGACGACTCCGCGGACGGCATCAGACAGCTAAAGGATATGGGTATCCGTGTTGTGATGCTGACAGGCGATAATGAGGTGACCGCAAACGCGATCGCGTCTCAGGCGGGCGTTGATGAAGTTGTCGCGGGCGTTCTTCCCGACGGAAAGGAAGCTGCGGTCAGACAGTACATGCAGCAGGGCAGGACCGCAATGGTAGGCGACGGGATAAACGATGCGCCGGCGCTTGCAAGAGCGGATGTCGGGATCGCGATCGGCGCGGGAACGGATATCGCGATCGATGCAGCTGATGTTGTCCTTATGAAGGGAAGCATCCGCGATGTTGCCGCAGCGATACGAATATCAAGGGCGACGGTCAGGAACATACACCAGAACCTGTTCTGGACGTTTATCTACAATATTATAGGCATACCGCTTGCAGCAGGCTGTTACGTGGCGGCGTTCGGCTGGACGCTGAACCCCATGTTCGGAGCCGCTGCTATGGGATTATCAAGCTTCTGCGTCGTGACCAACGCGCTGAGGCTGAATCTTCTGAAGGTTTATGACAAAGACACTGACACTGACACTGATGTTAAAACTCCGGGAAAGGATGAAAGCAAAATGAAGATCAGAGTTAACGGAATGATGTGCGCACACTGTGAAGGACATGTAAAGAAAGCGCTTGAGGAGATCGGCGGTATCGTCAGCGCCTCCCCGTCGCACGAGGAGAACGCTGTTACGATAGAAACATCTGCCGATATTGATGAGGCCCTTATGAAAAAGGCCGTTGAGGATGCCGGTTACGAATACGGCGGGATAATAGAATAAAGAACCGTCCCCTGTTTCTATTTATCAGAGTTCAATTCTCTTCAGCACCGGGCTGAGTATAAAGAAATATACGAACGCGATCAGCGCTGTTATAAGCTGTACCAGCGAGAACATCGACTGGAATACAGGGATCTTGTCAACGATCTTCGGTGCTGCCTGAGGTATGAACGTGGGAAGTACCCACAGTGATATCGTCAGCCACATCACGCATGCTTTTGCTGCGCATGACAGTACCGCCATCAGGATCGAGCGTACGCTGAGCAGCGGCTTCGGATCTGCAACGGCAGGCTTGAACAGGAAGTGTACCATCACAACGAGCACTGCGTTTCCGAGCATTATAAGCGGGAGCATCAGCCACGGTATCGCCGCGATAACGGGTGACGATGCGATAAAGAATGCCGTGACGGGTGTGATCACTGCAAGGATGATCCCCCACGGGAGTCCTATCATCATGACTGCAAGTATCAGGCAGAGATTTACGATCGGCCCTGTGATATAAACACTTAAGTTTTTCAGAAACTGGCTTGCGATGCATATCGCCAGAAGTATGGCGGCTGTTGCCACCTGTCTTGCTATTGAAGTTTTTTGTGTTGCTTCCATTTCTAAAATCCCCTTTCATTTTATATGCACGCGGCATATGATTTTCGCCTTAAGGCGTATAGACTTCGGCTGCGTATACAACCTTGCCGGAATCATCAAGATACAGTCTCATCAGGTGGCCTTCCTTCTCGTCACGGCCCGCATACGTCTCAAATCCTTCAAGATCCATATACTTGTGGAACTCATCCTTCGGGAACTGAACATAAAACGGACAGCCATCGGCAACTTCGTAATTGTTGAACGTTTTGTCGGGCGTCACCGTCTGATAATCGTTGTAAAAATCATTGGGATCGAGGTTGTACTCTTTGATGAGATCCGTGTCCTCTTCGGTAACCCATATGACCTTCTGGCCGCGCACTGTCCCTGCTTTGTCGCCTGCGATCGTGTTGCAGAGAACCTTTTCGGCGGGGGCTTTTCCGGCGCCTGCAGAAGAGAGTGAGTCGCTCCTTCCGGTGAACATCAGCGATGCTGTGTAGTCTGCAGCGATCGCGGAATCAAGGATCTCCGAATCGTTGTCGACGTCCATCTCGATGATGTATGCGTAGACGAAGCTGCTTTCATTCTCATAACCGTCGACGCGGAAAAACCTTCCGTAGCAGTTGCGCTGATCCTCGTTTGAGCCGTGCGTGAACGTCGCATAATCGGACATCGTACCGTTCAGTCCGACGTTGTTATAGTCAAGAGAGTACATGTCCCTGGGACCGCGCGAGTACACGTCCGTAACGCTGCCGTCAGGATAGATCTTCTTGAGACATTCATTTACAAATTCATCTGCCTTGCCGTAAATGTCGAACGATCCCTTCAGTGTGAAGCAGACGTTTTTGACAAGGAACATCCCGCCGTCATCCATATCTTCATAAAAATATGTTCCGTCGTCGTTAAGATCGGATGTGATGTTGTGAAGTCCGGGAAGCTTTGCTCTGTTTATAAGGAAAGTTTTGTTCTTATCGGAAACATTTTCCGAGTAGAACAGGTTGTCGCCCGAGCACAGCACCGGGAACGGAAGCTCATCGGGTGTATCAAGAACATACTTTGTGTCGGTTCCCTGCTCGCCGAAGAACATCGTAAAGTGCGTCGGATTGAGCCAAGTCATCTGATCCTCGGAGAAGTTTGACATCTTCGCACCGCCCAGATACAGCGTCATATCGGGTTGCGAGTCAAGCGTTCCGATTCCGTATGCATCGGTATAGATGTACTTGGTTCCGTCGATGATCTCCTCATTGCCGGGATCTTTTTCGTATTTAAGATCTGCGACCTTAAGCCTGTAGGAATAGTCGTCGAGCCTCTCGGGTTCGGTGAATTTTCCCGTAAATCTGCAGCTGTACATTACGCCGTTGGGATAGTCCGCACCGGTATCGCCCATCTCACCGTCGTAGTATTCACCTGCAAACGAGCCGTCGCTTGTGACGCTCATGTGCGTTTCCCAGCCGCCTGCACCGCTGCAGAACACAAAGTTCCAGCCGGTCATCTCATCAAAGACGTTTACTTCTTCCGGCTGATTCACCGCATCCGGTTCAGGTTCTTTCGTGTCATCCTCGACTGCGGGAGCCGGTTCCTCTTTCTGTTCTGTCTGAGGTGCTGCGGATGATTTTTGCTCCGCTGAAGTGCTGCAGCCTGAAAGCGATGCCGCGATAAGCGCAGAAGCAAGCGCGATCACAACTGTATTTCGGTAGTGTTTCTTCATAATATGTTCTCCTTGTTAGTCTAAAACAACATATAACGATCATTCGCACAGAATTATATCACAAAATTAGAAAAATGGAATTTTCAAAATACCTATTGACACAGTAGGTAAATAGAATTATAATCCTGGATATGAACAAACGGATATACATGGACAACGCAGCAACGACAAGGGTTCTGCCCGAAGTATTCGAGGCGATGAAGCCGTACCTGCTTGAGGAATACGGAAACCCGTCGAGCACATATGAGTTCTCCGGAAAGATCGCGCAGGAGGTAGAAAAGGCAAGAAGCGCTATCGCAGAGCTCATCGGTGCCACGGAAAAAGAGATATTCTTCACATCAGGCGGCAGCGAGTCCGATAACTGGGCGATAAAGGGTGTTGCGGATGCCCTCAGAAAAAAAGGAAATCATATAATCACTACCTCGATCGAGCATCACGCGGTTCTTGAAACGTGCAAGTTCCTGGAGGAGAGGGGCTTTGAGGTAACGTATCTGCCTGTTGATGACAAGGGTCTTGTGGATCCGCAGGCGGTCGAGAATGCGATAAAGGACGAGACGATCCTGATCTCCGTGATGTTTGCAAATAACGAGATAGGTTCGATCGAGCCGGTAGCGAAGATAGGTGAGATCGCTCATGCGCACGGGGTGATCTTCCATACCGATGCGGTGCAGGCTTTCGGGCATGTGGCGATAAATGTTGACAGGATGAACATCGATCTGCTGTCGGCAAGCGCACACAAGCTGAACGGACCAAAGGGTGTCGGATTGCTGTATATAAGGAAGGGAGTGAAGATCTCCAATCTCATTCACGGCGGAGCGCAGGAGAGAGGGCGTCGTGCCGGAACAACAAATGCAGCGGGGATCATCGGATTTGCAAAGGCAGCACAGATCGCAGCCGAAAGGATGGCAGAGCGATGTACGAAGGAGACAGCCCTCCGTAACAGGCTGATCGAAAAGGTGCTTGAAGAGATACCTTACACAAGGGTCAACGGAGATCTCACGAAGCGTCTGTCGAACAATGTAAGCTTCTGCTTCAGATTTATCGAAGGTGAGTCACTGCTCATACTGCTGGATCAGAAGGGAATATGTGCATCGTCGGGATCCGCGTGCACATCGGGAGCACTCGATCCGTCACACGTTCTTCTGGCAATAGGCCTGCCGCACGAGATAGCGCACGGCTCCGTCAGACTGACACTGTCGGATGAGATAACCCCCGAGGATATTGATTTTACGGTTGAAGCATTGAAGCAGGCAGTCAAGAGACTTCGGGACATGTCACCTTTATATGAGGATTTTGTGAAACATGAGTCAGGTAAGTGAGTACAGCGAAAAAGTGATCGATCATTTCTCAAACCCGAGAAATGTCGGCGAAATAGAGGACCCGTCGGGGGTCGGAACGGTCGGGAACGCCAAGTGCGGAGACATCATGAGGATGTATCTGGACATTGACGATGACGGCGTGGTACGCGATGCGAAGTTCAAGACATTCGGTTGCGGCGCAGCTGTTGCGACAAGCTCGATGGCAACGGAGCTGGTTATCGGCAAGACGGTCGAGGAGGCGCTCAAGGTCACGAACAAAGCGGTGATGGAAGCGCTCGACGGACTTCCGCCCGTAAAGGTGCACTGTTCGCTCCTTGCAGAAGAAGCGATCCACGCAGCACTCTGGGACTACGCCGAGAAGAAGGGCATTAAGATAGAAGGTCTGAAACCGCCCGTAAACGATATAGACCAGACCGAGGAGTTCTATCGAATGCCGGGCTCGCCGGCCGACGAGAAGAAATGATCCGAATGGATCGTATGAAAAAATATCTGAACGTTAACTATGACTGATAATAAGGAGATAAAAAGATGAGTGATTACAGATTTGAGACATTACAGCTTCACGTAGGACAGGAACAGGCAGACCCCGCAACTGATGCAAGGGCAGTTCCGATATATCAGACAACTTCATATGTATTTCATAACAGCAAACATGCGGCAGACCGCTTCGGACTTGCTGATGCCGGAAACATCTACGGCAGACTGACAAACTCTACACAGGATGTTCTTGAAAAGAGACTTGCAGCTCTTGAAGGCGGAAGCGCAGCACTTGCGCTCGCATCCGGTGCCGCAGCGATCACATACACGATCGAGGCGCTTGCCGCAAACGGCGGACACATCGTTGCACAGAAGACGATCTACGGCGGCAGCTACAACCTTCTGGCGCATACACTTCCGCTTTATGGCATCGAAACGACATTTGTTGATGCACATGATCTTTCAGCGGTTGAAGGTGCGATAAAGGATAACACGAGAGCGATCTATCTCGAGACGCTCGGTAATCCGAACAGTGATATTCCCGACATTGATGCGATCGCTGAGATAGCACATAAGCACGGACTTCCGGTCGTTGTCGACAACACATTCGGAACACCGTTCCTGATCAGACCTATCGAGCACGGTGCAGACATCGTTGTTCATTCCGCAACAAAGTTCATCGGCGGACACGGAACAACCCTCGGCGGTATCATCGTTGAGTCCGGAAAGTTCAACTGGAAGGCAAGCGGAAAATATCCTAACATCGCGGATCCGAACCCGAGTTATCACGGCGTATCGTTCTATGATGCAGTAGGACCGGCTGCGTTCGTTACATACATCCGCGCGATCCTTCTTCGCGACACAGGCGCAACTATCGCGCCGTTCTCCGCATTCCTGCTTCTGCAGGGCGTTGAGACGCTCTCACTCAGACTTGAGCGTCACGTAGAGAACACAAAGAAGGTAGTTGAGTTCCTGTCAAAGCATCCGAAGGTAGAGAAGGTAAATCATCCCTCACTTGCGGATCATCCCGATCACGAGCTCTACAAGAGATACTTCCCGAACGGCGGTGGCTCGATCTTCACGTTCGACATCAAGGGCGGCCAGGACGAAGCATGGAAGTTCATCGACAACCTTTCGATCTTCTCACTCCTTGCAAACGTTGCCGACGTCAAGAGCCTTGTGATCCACCCCGCATCAACGACCCATTCACAGCTCACCGACGAGGAACTGAAGGACCAGGGTATCAACCGCAACACGATCCGTCTGTCCATCGGAACCGAGCACATCGACGACATCATCGCCGACCTCGAGAAAGGCTTCGCTGCGATCTGAGTGTTGAGGCTAAGTTTTTTCGGGACTTTGACAGGTCTTGGAATTGTGAAACAGAATAGAATATAAATCGAACCTCCCGCTGAGAGAAATTTACTCTGTACAGCGGGAGGTTTTTATTATCGCGAATAGCGACATCCCCTCTCAGATATGTTATAATCTTAATGTAAGCAGTATTTCTCATATTTGGCACGTTTCGTGCGTCTTTTATCTCATCTGAGTATTTCTGAAATTCCTGCTTATTATCCCAATCAATCGAAGGCAGGAATAAGGATAGAAACGGAGCCGTGATCTGCATCACCATACTCCTGCCGGCATTTAACCGAAAGGAGTATCGATGTTACTAAAAAAAGATAGAGACAAAAAAGAGCCTCGTAATAGTACATTCACTTTTGAGGAGTTACGAAAAAAGAATCGTACCAGGAGCGGTTATAATTTTCTCAGTGACAGACGATTCGAGGAATTGACATTCAGAGCAAGAAAAGAGGGCGCAGTCATTCTTCGAGGTGGAGAAGATGTAGAGGCATATTTAGACACCAGACAGGCCGATGCATTAACCATAGAGAAAGCAATTCTATTTAGGGCACAAGTTACATTAAGTGAAGTGCTTGAAGAAGTTTATCATTTTGAACAAAACTTAAATGGGTTGAATTCGGATAAAGATGCATTGTTAAGGGGCATACTTAATGAGATAGATGCAAAAAGGTATTTGCTTAACAATGCTCAAACATACAGAATTCCTAGAAAAGAGACAGAAGACACCAAAAGACAGCTGAAGTTTTACGAACAGATGTTAGCGGAGTGGAAGGAGAATCATGATGTGCAAGGTTAAAGATGAATTTGTTGTAGGAGATTATCGTATTTTAGGACTCGACGAGTCTTTGCCGAGGGAGTCGTTTAGAGTTCTGGTGATAGGCGGAAAAGAATATAATGCTTTGAATGTGTACGAAGCGAAAGATGCCATAGGTATACATGACGATGGGAATTCATTGATTGGTGAAGATGTAATCTTCTCTGAATAACCATCCATTGCCCCGCTACTGGCGAAAATCATTCCCGTAACATCAGAAGCTGCCGCTAAAATGTGGCGGCTTTTTTGGTTCATAGCCTGCGGGAAAAAAGTAATAGACATAATATCATAAATTTCAATCCGGCCATGAGCATAAAATCAGCGAATGCTGTACCCTAACTCGAAGTTATGTCAACCAAGCCGCAAAAATACCCTATAATGTTTTTAGTATCTCAGGTCGATATACCATTCAGCTAGCTAAAAATTATGTAACATCAACGTCACATATTGCACAATATGACACAATTGGACACAATATATTGTGCACAATCACAAATAGACACAAATCATATTGACCTTTCACTAGGCAAAATGTATAATGTCTAACATACTAATTATTGATCCTTGTGGATATCAAGGATGAATAAATAAATGTTTTTCTTGAGGTAGATATCAATGGGCAATCAGGAGAGTGCGAAAAAAGGAAAAGGAGGTCTTGTAATCGGCATAGTTATCGGAGTGGTTATAATAGCTCTCTTAGGAGTTATCATTTATCTGCTGGTTACACGTAATTCTCAAACCAAAGAGGAACCGCGTAATGTGGTTATTACTCAAGAAAACGCCGAGCGTGTATTGGGAGAGATCAATGAGATGGGCAATAACGCATCTGTGGCTCCCGGATACTATACGGTTACCATGAATCCCACATGGCATTTCAACAAGGATGGAACTTCGAAAGACGCATCTGTGAAGAATGTTGAAGCAAATACCAATGATGTGTATTTTGATATCGTTCTTGAAAATGATGAGAATCATGTACTGTATAAGTCTCCCGTGATTCCCAGGGGAGGAAAGTTGAAGGACATAGTTTTCGAAGAAAAATTGGAGCCCGGAACTTATCCCTGTGTCGTTATCTACCATTTGATTGATGATCAGCAAAACACGTTAAGTACGTTGAGAGTTGCTTTAAAGGTTATTGTAGAGTAGTTTTCAGCGTGGAACTGTAAACAAAAAGTGAAGACAAGGAGGATTTCACACATGACAAAAGGCTTTAAGAAGATTTTCACAGTTGTATTGGCAACAAGTATGGTTCTTGGATGTACTGTAACAGCATTCGCTGACAATTCTGCAGAAGGTACTGGTAGTTACGAGGGTGGTGAGATGCAGTATCCTGAAATTTCAGTTACTCTTCCTACAATTCCCACTGGTGCATACAATTACATTGCTGATCCTAACGGACTTATTGCTATGACAAGCGCAGCAGCATACCCGGATTCAGAGTTCACAGGAAATACAGGTGTATTTTTCCTTACAACTCCCAAGTCTGATACTGAAGCAAAGAACAAATACACAAACAAGAGTGCTGCTCTTGACGTAACTAACCAGAATGCACAGGATATTGATGTTACTGTTAAACTTGAGCAGAAGACAGCTGGTGATGAAGGAATTGCTTATGCTGATTCGGCTACTTTCGAATCAACAGATAAGGATAAAAAGCTTTACCTTGCTGTAACAGATGATGCTGCACAGGATCCTCAGGTGGCTGCGCTTTCAGCTGCTTCAGCTGCTACGCTTACAGCTACAGTAGAAGGTACTCCTGGAAACTTCGAACCGAGCTGGGATGAAACTGATGGTTATGGATATGTTGTTAAAACTCCCGGATCAGGAGATCCTGAACTTGAGTGGAATGATTGCTCATTCTGCCTTACAGGTGCACTTAACAAGGGCGCTGAATGGGGCGACGACCTGCAATTCCCTGACATAAAGGTTACCTGGTCATATGCTGAACATACAGAGACACCTGCAACGTCATCAGCAGCTGGTATAGTTGTTCCTGAAAGTGGAAATGCTACTGTTGCCATAACTGTTGGTCAGGATGGAGCAGTTCCTACATCACTTACAAATACTTGGTTCTCAGGAAATATGTTACAGTTAACAAATGGATGGGGTGCATCGTATGACGCTTCAACCAAGACGATCACATTTGGCGACGGAATATCTGGCGATTTCGCTGCTGAAAAAGCAGAAGCTTTGAGCGCTACTTATACCATCACATTTACTCCTTCAGAAGGAGATCCGTATACTCAGACAGTAACATTTGCTGAATAAGAATACGAATTAAAGTTAGTGGATTTGGGGAGAGAATTATTCTCTCCCCTTTTTATGTTAATGAATAACTTGAAATAATAGGGGACCTATCGGGTGTTTCTTATCATTCAAGATCTGTGATATAATATTACAAGTGCTGGATAGGTGGATGTTTTGGAACAAAATTGTTTGGATAAAAAAATGAACAAAAGAGAGTTTCTGGGCAGGATAGAGGTGTTTTGCCTTTGTGAGAATGAATTGTTTGTGTATGACGAGATCACAAAGGGAATTTACTGTATAGACACTGTGTCGTGGTCTGTACGTATCCTATTAAGCAGAGAAGATATATTTCAAAACAAAGATGTTGGTGATAGGGCTATAAGAGGAATCTTAAAGAAGGGTAACGAGATCGTTCTTGTTCCGCAATATGCAAATAGAGAATGGATTCATTATAATCTTATAGATGGAAAAATTGAACGAATTTCTCATTTGGATTATGAATACATTGTGGTTGAGGTGGCTTGCTGTGGTAATTTATTCTATCTTATTCCACTTCGGCATTGCGGGTTCGTTCTGTGCGGCAAATCAGATAACTTTTTGATTCAAAAAGTGAATATTCCACCAATTGATTTGTCTGCATATTCTGAGACCAAGATATTTGGACATTGTATTGATGAATGTTCGAATGTTTATTTTCCGATTGTGTCGTCTGATTATTATTTGGCTATTTCCGAAGACAAAGTTACACCATATAAAGCTCCTTGCGTGTTGAGATCTGTATCGGCTTACAATAATAGGGTTTATTTACTGCCTGAAAGAGGGGAATGTTTCTTTGCTGTGAATCACGCTAGTGAAAAGCGCGAAGAGATTGAATTTGATGGCAGCGAAGCAAGTGATTTTAAAAGGGTGATAGCAATACCCGGTGGTGCGCTCTTTTGCCCGACAACGGGTTCGCATTTATATTTTTATAATGATTTAAAGGGGGAATTTAAAAAGATTATTTTTGAGGGCAACCATCTTGTTGGCGAATTATTGTATGAGGTTAATTGCTCCTATTGGACTTATTATTTAAAAGAAAGTGGTGTTGTTTTCCTTCCGTTGCGTTATAGGTATACTGAGATGGACTGCAATTCAGAGGCGGGTTATGAAAGGGCACTTCTGTTTGAAGATGACAGGCTGTCAGATTACTATTATTCTATAATGAGAAATGATTTAGCTCATAGGGGTATTGTTAATGAAAAGCAAGAGCATGAATTGAATGATTTCATAGCGTTGCTATAACATATTCATAAATATATGGAGGAATTAAAATTGGGGTTGTATCCGACGGCGCTGGTAAGAATACTGGACGAAATATGTAAGGATTCAAGCATTAATACAAAGTCGTTATGTATGCTGGGGAAACAAACGATACATATGAATTTTCCAGTTTATAAAAAAATTATTGATATTTTTGGGTTAGGAGATGATTTACAGAAACTTTACAATGACAATAGACTTGATTCCTTTGATTTTTTTAAAAAAATCGGGTTTAATGAGATTCATGCCATAGATATAAATACTTTGGATGGAGCGGATATTATTCTTGATCTGAATGAACCTCTTCACAATGAGTATTATGAGCGTTTTGACTATATTATTAATGGGGGAACCCTTGAACACGTTTATAATTCATACAATGCAATGAGTGTTATCACGCAGATGCTCAGAAATAATGGGAAAATGATACATATAAGTCCTCTTGCGGGTTTTGTAGATCATGGTTTTTACTCGTTTTCGCCAACATTTTTCATTGATTTTGCCGCTGCAAATGGTCTTTTCATAGAAAAGCTTGATATTGAATTTATGATGTCGACAGAGAGATGGGATTATAGTAAGTATGACGAGTTAAAATCAGTGTTTTCACCGGATGTAAGATTGTTCACGACCGGCAGTGATGGCTATTCAAAAGAACTGAATGATTATGTCAAGCAGTTTGAGCGTATGGAGAATACAGGACATGTATATTTGTGGTGTATTGCAAGAAAGGATAAGTCGAAGAACATTGATGTTCCGATGCAGGGATTCTATCAGAGATTATACAAGAATGAGAGGTGTGATGTATGAATAATCAGTATGAATACAGTGAGGAATTCTATAACAATATAAAAAAAATAAAGTTGGACGAGGAAGAGGTCATTCCTTATGTTTTAGAAAAACTGCACCCCCAAAGTGTTGTAGATTTTGGGTGTGGAGAAGGTAATTGGCTGGCTGAGATCAAGAGGATTGATCAGAACGTAATAATATTGGGCTTGGACGGAGATTATATTAAAAATGACAGGCTTGCAATCGCTACTAACGAGTTTAAACCTGTTGACTTAAGACAAAGAATTGAATTGAATAGGAAATATGATCTCGCCATGTCACTGGAAGTTGCTGAACACTTAGAAGAGGAGTATGCCGATACTTTTGTCGATAATATAACAAGGGCATCAGATAGAATCTTATTCTCGGCTGCCATTCCAGGACAGGGTGGAGTACACCATGTAAATGAACAATGGCAAAGCTATTGGATAGATAGATTTGCAAAAAGAGGGTATGGTGTTGACTTTTCCTTTAGAAAGCAGTTTTGGAATAATCCTAATATTAATTCATGGAGAAGACAAAACTTGCTTTTCTTTTCAAAAGAAATAAAAGTTAATCATGAATACGAAGGCGTTGTGGATGTCGTTCACCCTATGATGCTGGCCCATTTTAAGGAATTGATTGAGTTTGAAACCTCAAGAGCTGTAAGATATATGATTAATAATCCGGAAGCTTATGAGCGAATCAAGGAGGTTTTAGATAGATTTGTTGATAACATGCTTGTCTTCATTTATCCATATGGAAGAAATGGAAAACTTTGCGAACTACTACTAAAATACTACTATAATACAGACCAATATTTCTTGATTGACAATAAGATGTGGGATGATGGGGAGAAGTTAAGAACACTAAACTACGTGGCAAATACTAAAGATGAATACGTCGTTCTTGATGTGTGTTCGAATCCTGAAATTCATAGGGAACTATTAGATGCAGCTGATAATACAATTGGATTGAACAGGGTTATTACAGTTTTTGATGAGGCATTTTGAATAGTGTTGCTACAATAGCAAATAGAGATTCAGACCGAATATGAGAATAAAGATTAGTTTTGTTGTCCCTGTTTATAATGTTGAATTATATATTGAAAGATGTATCCGAAGTATAATTGATCAGTCATTATCGGATATAGAGATAATCTGCATAAATGACGCATCTACCGATGCGTCGATTGATGTGATAAAAAGATTTGCCTACAAGGATAAACGGATAAAGATTTATCAAAATAGACGAAACAGAGGATTATCATATTCGAGAAATAAAGGATTGTTAAAAGCAAAAGGTGAATATGTTTGGTTTGTGGATTCGGATGATTGGATTATAGATTTGTGTGCGGCTGAGAAATTATACCGTAAAGCCAAAGAATCGGACACACAGGTTCTTATGTTTGATTGTGAGAATATTTATGAAAATGAAAAGCTTCATGAAACATTGGAACCGTTTATCCGTATGAACGCTTCAGAATCCTATGATGAGCGACGTGGAACAGAGATGTTTGCTAGACAGATGATGACAGGCAGCTTCATGTGTACTGCGTGGCTGTATTTTTTTAATAGAGCATGGTTGATGGATAGTCGTATTCGGTTCGTCGATAGTATCCTTCATGAGGATCTGCTTTTTTCTGTTATGGTTATGCTTTCAGCAGATAGGACTGGTTATATTCCGCAAAAATTTTATGGATATTACAGAAGAGAAGGCTCCATTATGGCTTCGAGTGATTATATTGGGCGAAGGGTAGCTAGTTATGCATATATAATAATGGAGTTATTGTCGTGGACGAGAAATAAATCGTATCAAAATAACGAAATGGATGCAATTGCCCAGCACATAAAAGTAATAAAAAAGGCACTGTCTGAGCAGTATTTAAGAAGTGTTTTATTTAATTCTCCAATTCTGTATTATAGACAGTCAGATCGGATGATAGTTAAATTGACGGTCGAAGACGAATTTCCTTTTATCAGCGACATGATCACCCATGAATTATGTAATAGAATAAGATGTTCAAACCAGGTCATTGTATATGGAGCGGGGGTTGTATCAGAAGAAACGCGTAGGTTTCTGCGGAAAATTGGGGTAAATGAGTATTACGTGGCAGTGACAAAGGGAAAAACTGCGAACATTCATGAATTATCAGAATTTAAGGATGGAAGAGCCCTTCTTTTGATTTCTGCTACACGAGAAAAGCAGCAGGATATGATTGATCATGCCCGCTCGCTTGGATTGTGCGACTATGTATGCATGGTATGACTTCCAGGGAGTCTGCCCGGGGAAATATAATTTTTGGAGGTTGAAACGGGTACTATGGTTACGATCGTTGAACCTGTATGTAAAAAATGGGAACATGAGATTGTTAATGCGGGACTGTTGGATCTTATCAGTGAATCGACAGAGAGCAATATATCATTTTGGGGCGAAAGACGACACGTAAGTGCGGTTATGTCGATTGTGCGAAGCAATCGAATAATGACTCATCCCATCAATTCAATTCCGGATCGTCAAAATAGCAACAAGCGTATCCGAGTTTTATCATACTGTAAATTGATAACGAGAATTATAGAAACATCCAACCCCAACGCGCTTATTATAACTGCTGCTTATGATGATTGCATAAGAAGTGTCCAATTTTTGGCAAGGATATATAAAAACGTGCGTTTTTACATAGTGCTTCATAGTATGGTTGATCCCCGATATGGGGAGACAGAACTATACATTAAGACGATTGCTGATTATAGCAGAGAGAATGTACATTTCATAACATACAGCCCGTTTTGTAAAGAACTCTTTATGGAGCGTGGGATACACAATATGTATTTCTTGCATCATCCGTATTCAAATCATAATTGCAAAGAAAAAAGTTGTACGGATGTAGTGGATGTTGGGGTAATAGGGGCATGTTCAAACATGAATGCTGCGCGTATTGCTAGGGAATTATCATATGACAAGACATCGGGTGTTCGATTTCGCGTATACTCTAGAAATTGGAGAGAGATGAGAGGGATTGACGGCGTAACAATCGAAAAAGAAGAGTTTGAACGTGGCGATATGGATGATATTATGTCGCAGATTGACTATTTGTTATTACCGTACGGCAAAAATGATTACAAATTGTCTGCTTCGGGTGTTATGTGGGATGCGGTATCGTATTCAAGACCATGTATATCGTATGATAGCGACTACCTGTCATATTACCAGAACAGATGTGGAATAGGCTATGTATGTGGATCATTAGCTGAACTTAAGAGAACAATTTCGAACTTGAGATTTCATAGAGAAGGGGAATTGCAACTTTTTAATAATCTAGATACATTAGATAAAGAGAATAAAGCTGTTATTTCAAAACTTATATTGGATTAGTTGGTGAAGGAAATGAAAGATTTATTAAAAAATCTATTTGTATTTTGCTGCGGTTTGGGGTGTGGAATTTCTGCTGATTTGCAGAAAAGCAAGAGCAAAGCACAACAAATCGAAAATATCAATAATAAATCAAAAAAACATGTTGATTTGTTTGAAACAAGTATCCAATGGGTATTGAACCTTCAGGAAGGCAAACGAATAGATGAATACTTAAATAAATTGGGATATAAATGTATTGCAATTTATGGTATGGGAAAGATGGGAGAGGCTTTATTTCGTGAATTAAAAAACTCCGGAATTACAGTAAAGTACTGCATTGATAAAAATGCTGAAGACATATACGGAGATTATATAATTGTTTCGCCGGATGATGAATTGGATATGGTTGATGCAATTGTTATAACAGCTGTTTCATATTTTGATGAAATCAAAGAAATGCTTTCTCGGAAGATGAATTGTGAAATGATATCCCTGGAGGATATCGTATACAGAATGTAGATGGGTTTTCATGAGGGTTTGAAGAATGGATACAAATTTAACGTATATTTATGGCGCCGGAGTTTTTGGACAAAAGGCGATTGATTTGATAGATTCTCAATACTCTTCATTTGCGATATCCGGTTTTATTGACCGAAATAAAACCGGAGAATTGTGTGGGAGAACCATTTGTCGAATCGAGGAAGTTGATGGTGATCCAATAATCATTATAGCGATAGAAAAGTTTGATACGGCTGTTTCAATATATAAAAACCTTCATAAGCTTGGATTTGTGCGGATTTTCTGGTTTTATAAAGAAAAAAAGGTGATAGGCAAAACTTTTATTGAAGAGCAGTGTATTGACTGCTCCGGGTGGGCTGAAGGCGGAGCAATAGCACAGGTTGAAATGCATATAATGGATGCGTGCAACCTGAATTGCAGGGGATGTGCTCATTTTTCGCCTATATTTAATAAAGATATCCCGGACTTTGAGTCCAGGATTAATGATGTTAAGCAACTATCCCAAAAATTCGCGTATATTCATCAGTTCTATATCCTTGGTGGAGAACCATTTCTTAATCCTGAAATCGGAAAATATGTAGAGTATATTCGTAGTATTCTTCCTGAAAGCGATTTGATCATAGTTACGAACGGACTTTTAATCTTGAAAGCAGATGATTCGATTCTTGAAAAAATCAGAGAAAATGATGTTATGATTTCGATTTCAGAATATAGACCGGTGCATAACGTAATTGAAAAAATAAAAGAAATACTGGAACGTCATGGTATTGAATATGAAATCCGGACGATGAGTCACAAGACAGTGTTTAATCGTCCACTCAGCATTTCTGCTGATTCGAAATATGAGAAACTCTGCATATCCAACAAGTGCGTTACAATTTGGAATGGAAAGATATCCAGATGTCCGACCCTTATGTACATTGACAGGTTTAATGAAGAATTTGGACAAAAGCTTCCTAATCAGGGTACACTGGTCTTAAAAGACGCACCTAATGGCTGGGAACTTGTTGAGTATTTGCAAAAACAGGTACCACTCTGCGATTATTGCGTAAAGTATCCCATTGATTGGAGCGTATGCGGCAATCCTCCGGACTTGGAGGATTTTGCTTCTTTGGATTGAACTATCGATGCTTCCGGAGGATCATAAGAATTGAATTGCAATGGAGGAGCTCCCAGTATAGGTGTTATCATTCCGGTTTATAATTCCGAGAGATGGTTAAGGACGTGTCTTGATAGTGTTGTTGGTCAAACAATCCCATTTACTGAGATTATTATAATTAATGATGGATCTACGGATAAAAGTGGAATTATTGCAGAAGAGTATGTCACGCAATATGATTCTGTTGTATTAATTAACCAGAAAAATTCAGGCGCCGGAGCTGCAAGAAATGCCGGAATGGACATGATTCGTACGGATTTCTTTCTGTTTCTGGATTCTGATGATTATTTAGACTACAGAACCGTGGAAGTATTAAAAGGAATAGTGACGGATATGCCTGTTGATGTGGTGTATTTTAACGGGAAGAGTTTTTTGGACGAGGGAGCTGACGAAAAACTATACAAGGATGATTGCAGACGACGTGATTCATTAACTCAAAGTATCGTTACAGGCCGGGAGATGTTCGCTCAATCGTATCCGGACAGTTATTTCCCGTCACCGTGTTTTAATCTGGTAAAAAGAGAACATATAAATCGTTGGGAAATCCGCTTCTACGAGGATAGGTTGTATTTTGAAGACAATTCGTTTGCATTTATTGTTATGGACAGAGCGGAAAGCGTAAAGTTTCTACCGGATATTCTGTATTTGAGAAGATACAGGGCGGGAAGCATAATGACTTCCACAATGTGCGTTAGAAAGTTGCAGGATCGAGCCAAAGAATACAGTATAATTTGCCGTTATATTGCGGACAATATGGAAATCTGTAAAAACATGGTGAGTGTTTTGTTCCTTCAAAATCTGATGTTGGAGGTCATTGATTACATACATGTTAATTCCTATGAGGACGATTTCGGAAATGATAAAAGTGTTGAGTCTTTTCTTGAAGCATACAGATGCCTTTGCTCTTCAGTTGACCCTCACGAATGTATTAATCGGGGGTTGTTTATTAAGGAAAAGAAGATTGTTCACGAGTTAAGTGAGTTGTTAAAGGACTATTCTGATGAATACCATCTTTTTGACGTGGATAGTAGTCATGCGATGGGCTTAATTGATGATTTTTACAGATTTGTTTTGCAAAGGTGTCGATTACACGATTCACAAAGGAAAGTTGGAATATACGGCGCGGGAAAGCATACGGAAGGAATTCTAAGTCTTTATAATTTCTATTATGGAACGCCGAAAGCGGATATATATATTATCCAAACGGTTAAGGACAGGGATATTTTTATGGGATATCCTGTTATCCCTGTTGATGAGGTTAAGGAATCTGAATTGGATCAGATTATCGTTTCAAGCTTCAAGTTTCACGATGAAATGAAGGCGACACTCGAAGAAAACGCAAATGATGCTGCAATTATTGATATTTACGATACTATTATCGCGGATGTATTTGCAGATCATCAGTTAGTGTTCAAATGAAAAAAATTGAGGACAGGATTTGATTGAAAGGAAACAGTATGAAGATTACTGCACTTGTGAAGATTGCAAATGAATGTGAGATTATCGAGTCTTTTGTAAGGTATAATTTCAATATCGTAGATAGTATGACGATCATCAGTAGCTGTTGTGTAGATAACACGCTGAGGATTCTTAGAAAACTTATTAAGGAGGGTTTTGATATTGATCTTATAGAGGAGACTGAGATTGCATTTGAAGAGAGGTATATTGACAACAAGTATTTAAAGAGGATAGCTGATAAGAGCAATTCGGATATTGTCATTCCGCTTGACGCGGATGAGTTTATTGGCGGAGATGGTAATCCGAGAGAGATACTTGATAAACTAAGTCCAGACAGGGTTTATATTGTTAACTGGAAAAACTATGCGATCAGAGAGCAGGATGATTTTCATGAAGCTTTTATTCCTAAACGATTGATGTATGTGAAGAAGAACTATCCGGGGAATAGAGAAACTAAAGTTATTATTCCTACTGCCCTTATAAGGAGTAGCGAGATTGTAATGACCGCGGGAAGACACTCAGCCATAGGCAAACACGTTGCCACGGAAGAATTGCCTTCGATCAAAATATGTCATTTCCCGGTTACAAGTAAGGAACAGTATAAGAGGATGGTATATGAAGAAAGAATTAAAGTAATAATAAGGCATACGCTGGGCAATAGTGATGGATATCATAAGTTCAGACAACTTGAATTACTTCAAAGTGGGGCGGATTTTTATGATGTTGCAAATGATTACGGTCTTGGAATAGAGGAGGATGCAAAGCTTGAGCTGGAATACGATCCGCTCGATTTATCGTTTTGTAGCCCGGGAAGTCTTGAACTTAAGTATACTGATTTGATAGTGGTTGATGCGTTCGACGGGGTGTTCAAGACAGGACAATTGATGGCTATAAAGTCCTATAATCTGGAACGTGATAAAGAGGATGATCTGGCAAAGAAAACAGTTCTGATATTTGGAACCGGGATTGGCGAAGACAAACTATTTAACGGCTGTCCGGAAAACATTGTAAACATTCGCGCTTACATAGATAATGATCCCGGAAAACAGTTGCGTATATACAAAAAAAGACTCGTTATACCTCCTGAATACATCCGATTTTTTAGGTATGATCAGATTATAATTTCAACAGGTAAGTTTTTTGATGAAATGTATAGTCAATTGATCGAATTGGGTGTTCCGGACGAAATGATTGGAACAGCGGGATATTTTTTTGATCTTATAGATTAGGTAAAAATCAGCGGGGAATTGAATGTGAATATTGCACTCGGGTTCAAACATGGTGAAATAAATGGTCCCACCGTTCATACAACGGATGTAAAGGGGACGGATTTTCCCTGTTGCTTTATTGATAAAGACAGCTATATTGTCAGCGCTCTTGTAAAGACAGGTCTGGATATTCATTTTGGGGATAATCTCTATAATCTTCAAATAGGGAAGTACACGTCGCTTGCTGAAGATATTCTGTTTATAATTGATATGGATCATGATTATTCAGCTGTTTGCCAGGGGTGGCAGGTTAGTGAACTTAGAGGTAAGAGTTTTGATGGTGTTATCAGAAACACTGTCAAACAGCGAAAGGGGGAAGTATTAATCGGTAATGACTGCTGGATAGGTACAGGTGCCACTATCATGAATGGAGTGATTATACATGATGGTGCAGTGGTTGCTGCTAATTCGGTGGTCACCAGGGATGTCCCTCCATACACAATTGTTGGAGGAAATCCCGCCAAAGTCATAAAGAAGAGATTTGCTGATGAGATTGTTGAAGAGCTTAAGTGGATCAGATGGTGGGATTGGGGAGAAAAAAGAATGTTATCCGCTGCAAGTGGGTTACTGAGTGATGCGGAAGTGTTTGTGAAAGAATACTATGAGGAATCCCGTAACCAGATAATACGCTTATCCGAAAGAAATCCCTTTTTCACCAGAATGAAAAAAGCAGAAAAGGTATTTGCATATATTGTGGATGACGAATCACCTGTTCCATCATATCCTAGCATAATAAAGGAATTCTGCACAACGTTCTCGGAAACACACAATCAACTGGTACTATTTTTTCCTAATTACCTTAATGATAAGAAATATTTGGTTGATAGAGTTGCTGATGCACTGGAAAGGTATGAAGATGCTGAATGCGACGTGAGCCTGGTATATGATGACAGGGCGATAATTGAGCCGGTAATAAAACATTGCGATAGTTATATAACAAGCCGTAGTATGATCAACGTTCGTGCGGTTGGTCTTGCTGAATTGTTTGGAAAAGAAATAGTATCGGGATTCAATTCACCGATTTGGGTATAATTATAGAATGAACAATAACAATCTTCTTAGTATATGCATATCAAGCTTTAATAAGAGTGAAAAATGTGTAGATCTGATCAACAAGTTGATCGGCCTGAATGATGACAGGTTGAATGTTGTTGTTTGTGATGACTGTTCTGATGCTGAAACATGGGATATGTTGCAGGGCATTAGTGACAGTCATTTTACTTTGCGTAGGAATTCGAGTAATTTAGGGGCTTGCCCGAATTGGTATGAAACAATAGATCATGGCGACGGTAAATACTGCCTTCATATACTTGACAGGGACTATATTGACACTGGAATGATCGTATCTCTGCTGGATTTCCTTGAGAACAATGAGGTGGGTGGCGGATATCTCGGCACATTCTTTTATAATGAACGCCCCCAAAGAGTAAACGGTGAAATTGAGGTCTATAAGGGGGGACAGGATTCGGCATCAAAACTAGGAGGTTTACCATTTCACCCGACAGGATTTTTTGTAAAGAAGGATGAATGGAAAAAGGGAGATTTCAGAAAATTCTTCTATGACGAGAAAAAATATGGCATTTATCCGCACTCATATGTGATGTGCTTTATAGCTATGAATTCGGATGTTGCACTTCTTTCAGGACCATTCCATAAATGCGTTTTTTCAAATGAAGGAAGATCGGAGTTTTATACCGGAAAGAAGATGGAATTATGGTGGGATCCTCCGGTTGTGATGAATACGAGCAGGAAGATGGTAACAGAACTTGCGGGTATATTTGATAATCAGGATTACCGTAACAACTTCATCTTGAACTGTTTTAAGCATGGCCTCGTAAGAGCAACTATCAGGAACAGGCAGGAGACTATGGATGCCGGCCAGATGACTCATTATGGACAAAAGCCTCGTGCGCTGTCGAAACACAGACTCCTTTGGATCAATTTCTGGTTTACGGTTAAGTACTATTTGTTTCAGAGAAGAAGATCAATTGGCGGTATATCGAATCTTGGTAATATCCTGAACATTTCAGGAAGCAATCGAAAAGCAATAATAAAACTGGCCGGAACATCAAAGACAAACAAAACTGTTTTGGAGGATGATTTTCGAAAGAGTCAGGAGTTCTATTCAGTTATGTATAAATGGCTGAAGCTTAAGAACAATGGATACAGTATAAAAGATTATTTCGAAAAGCATGGATTCCGAAGAGTGGCAATATATGGTATGCGTGAATTGGGAGAACTCTTGTATGATGAACTGCAAGGTGTTGAATGCATCCGGGTTGAATGTTGCATAGACAGAGATATGGAAGGCGCGTACAAAGGAACGCCGATCGTTAGGCCTGATGAGAAATACGACGCGGATGTTATTGTTGTGACTGCCGTTCATTATTATTGCGGGATTGAGTCTGATCTCCGTAAAAGAGTTGATTGCAAGGTTGTATCGATCGAAGACGTTCTGTACGGTTAAACTATGTGCAAATGAAGGACGGGGAAAAAATGGGATCTAAAGTATCGATAATAATGCCCGTATATAATGCGGAGGAATATCTTAATGAGTCTGTCGGGGATATCCTTGCGCAGACGTATGTGGATTTTGAACTAATCTGTGTCTATGATGACGGTACCACTGACGGAAGCGTAGAAATGTTGAACGAAATGGCAGTTCGGGATGACAGAATCCGCTTGGTATATAACGACGTCAGAGGAAGCAATGAATGCAGAAATAGGGGAATAAGTGAAGCTGTCGGAAAATATCTGCTGTTCCTTGACGCGGACGACCGGTTTGAACCGGATCTTCTTAAACTCATTTGTGATCTTGCTGAGGAGCAGAAACTTGAAGTTACAGCTTTTGATGCAGATCTATTCAGTCATAAAACCGGAGTACATAAGAGTGCTCCAAGGCTGATCAAAAGCGAAGAGGATCCGAGCCCAGAGAATCCATTTGACGTATTGAATACAACCGTATGGAATAAACTCTTTTTAAGCAGTTTTATCAAGCAAAACGAAATCAGATTCCGGACAGAATACAACAGTCCGACATCCTATTTTGTGTTCATGGCGCTCGCATATGCGAAGAAGATTGGGGTTGTCCGAAGAATCCTGCTTCATTACAGGATTGAAAATCCAGGAAGCACTCTGGCTAATATCGATAAATACCCGCTCGAAGCCTACGATGAGATGCTGGGGATGATGGAACGGTTAAAAAATGATGGCAGGTTTGAAGAGAAGAAAGAGATTTTCCTAAGTTTTGCAAATGAATTTGGTACCGACCGGCTCAAGAAGATGCAGACCGCTGGAGGCTATAGGAAGTTATACGATGCTTTGAGGGATGCCGGATTAATGGATCTGCCGGAAGATGCTGAAACACACTTGTTCAACGACAGAAAGAGAATGACTGAACTGGGGCTTCTCACAAGCGACAGTTGGGTATTCCCGATACCGCGTTCAAACGATCGTAAAAGTATCGTGATCTACGGTGGCGGAAATGTAGGTCAGGACTATTTCATCCAGGTAAAAAGACGAGATGATATTGAACTGAAGGGTTGGGTAGACCGTAGTTTCGAAAAGATCGGATTTCCGCTTCAAGCACCGCAGACTATTCTGGAAGTGGATTATGATTTTGTGGTTGTAGCAGTTTCGCACGACAAAATGGCGTCAGCAATTAAACGTGATCTTATAAAATTGGGTGTCCCGGAGAAGAAGATATTTTGGAAGAGACCGGAAAGGATATAGATGCGTTACATTTTCCCTTTTAAAGAAATTCCTGCCGACAGTCGTATCGTTATCTATGGTGCGACACAGACGGGGTATGATTTTTACAGACAGGTGAAGTCTACGGATTATTGCGATATCGTGGCATGGCTCGATCGACAGTATGAATGGTGGCGTGAGATGAATCTGCCTGTTGATCCACCTGAAAGTATTAAGGGCAAGGAATTTGATATCGTTGTCCTGACTGCAGAAACCGAGCGGGTTGCTAAGTCGATGCGAAGCGATCTTGCCGGATATGGTGTTCCTGAGGAGAAAACTTTCTGGAAGGATGACTACGCAATACATGAGAATATTGTCAGCGGATACGATTCGGAACGTGTAAAGCGAGAGGCTGGTGATGCCATAGAGGAGTCACCGTTTAAATACCTGAATGAGAATACGCTTGATATAGTTGTCAGGGTTATGTATGCCCGGGATCTTCTGGATGGATCGGATATAGAAAAGCACATGGATATGTACAAAAGGCTCATGATGAACCAGATGAACGGTAAAGAGCCCACGGAAGACATGGTGCCGGCTTATTTTACCGAGTACAGTATGAAGAGAGGCTGGAAGGCTTTTGATACGAGCTTTCGTGAACTTATTGAATCTGTTAAGAAAAATGGATTCGCAAGGGAATACTTCATACCCGTTGACAGTGATGGAAGCCTGTTAAATGGAAGACATCGGCTTGCGGTTGCGGTTGCTCTTAATATCCCGGTCTGGACAAGAAAGTATCTGTATTCCGGATTTCATCGCAGATATGATGTTGAGTGGCTGTCAGAACTCGGGTTCTCGGATGATGAGATTAAAGAGATAGTGGAAGAGTACCATCGGTTGAAGGAGAGTACGAAGTGAGGGCGGAAGGGGTCAAGGTTTCGATCATAATGCCGTCGCTTAATGTTGCGGGGTATATAGATGAGGCGATAGCAAGCGTAAGAAAGCAGACACTTGAAGACATTGAGACCATATGTGTCGATGCGGGATCAACTGACGGAACGCGTGAGATAATAGCAAAGCATGCGTCTGAAGATTCGCGCGTCAAGGTCATAGACAGCCCGGTAAAGAGCTACGGTTATCAGGTGAATGCAGGAATCGATGCGGCGCGCGGAGAGTACATAGCCATACTTGAGACGGATGATTATGTTGATCCGGAAATGTACGGAAGTCTGTATGATGCGGCTTCTTCCGGAAAGCACGATTATGTGAAGTGCGATTACGATGCGTACTTTATGGATGATAACGGTGAAAGAGACTTTTCGCGAAGGCATGTCGGAAGATCAGAAGATCTGTATCATGACACGTTTATACCGAAAGAGTATCCGGATATTGCATTTGATGACTGGTATCTCTGGAATGGGATATACAGTGCGGATTTTCTGCGATCTAATAACATAAGGTTTTCTGAGACTCCGGGAGCGGCATTTCAGGATATAGGATTTCTTCACAGGACTACATCTAAGGCAAGGTCTGTCCGGTATATTGACAGATCGCTGTATAGATACTGTGTTAGCCGACCTGAAGCTTCGTCGAATTCTGACAGAACTATCTCATACATCAGGCAGGAATATGGATCGCTTTTTGAGGAGACCGGTGATGCTGAGTATGGCCTCCTTTACAGACGACTTGCAAAATCACTTGTCAGAGCCTGCATGAACAGCAGCGATGAGTATCTGGCAAGCGATGATGCAAAAGAAATGCTTGGATGGCTCAGGCTGCGCCTTATTGAAGGAGTAGAGTGTGGATATATTACGGTGGATATGCTGCCGTCGGGAATGAGAGAGACGTACGCTCATCTGATACCTGAGAATGATCTTCTTGAGTATCGTAAACGTAGGGCGGATGATTTTTGCACTTTTCTCGGTAAAGGGCATCCTATTGTAATATTCGGTTGCGGAATCTACGGACGAGAAGCGCATGAGTATATCAGGCAGCTGGGATTGGACGCTTCGTGTTTCATGGATAATTCACATGCACTGTGGGATAAGTCTGTTGGAGGACTAACGGTCAGGAAGCCTCAAATGCTCCCGGAGATGCCGGGCGACACCAGATATATCGTTGCAAACGAGAATCATGCGAATGAGATAGCGGCGCAGATCGGGGAATTTGTTGCTGATGACAGGATAATGATATTCTAATACTATTAGCAAGTAGTACTTTGACAATTTCATACTTTACATCGCTTGTAATATAATGTCAGTTGACTAAGGCTATAGCTCATGATATATAGTATATGAATATTAATCCTGACGAGCCGGAAAAGGTACCCGGCGCTCCGGTAACGGAACCTGATATGGTGGATGATCTGCCGCCCACCCGGGATGATATTCAAAAACTCCTGATGTAAAGTATGATCATTCATGTTTTATGTCAGGAGTTTTTGTATGGACATGATTATTTACGGGGCCCAGGGATATGCACTGGGTGCATATAACGCAATAAAGGTTTTGGATCCGCAGAGGAAAGTGCTGTTCTTCATGGTTACTGCCATGGGGAATAATGCCGAAACGCTTGGCGGATTGCCTGTGCGGGAGATAGGATCTGTTTCTGCGGAGTTTTCCGATATGGCTAAGAAGGATGTTGAAGTTCTGATAGCAACACCGGAAAATGTGCAGGACGAGATCGAGGATACGCTTGAGCAGAACGGCTTTAAAAATCATACGCGTCTGACTTCCGAGAAATGGAATGAGCTGATGTGCCGGCTGAACTCGGAAACGGGAGAGTTCACACCTCTGGAAAAGCTTCCTGCAGGTGATAAGGCAAGTCCGGTAAGCATATATATGGCAAAGTCTCACTTTGATAAACCGCTTAAAAATGCGTTTGAATTACCTGCATATTTCACACCGATACAGGTGGGAGCCGCTAATACTGATGCACGCATTGCGGATTTCAGGGATGATTCGGGCAAAAATATCTCGGCAAAGAACAGAAACTACTGTGAATTGACAGGACTTTACTGGGTTTGGAAGAATGTTCTGCAGGATGATTTTTGCGGAAGCGGTGTGGATGAGTATATCGGATTCGCACAGTACAGGCGGATACTGATGCTGTCGGATAAGGATCTGACAAGGCTTGGCGCAAACGATGTGGATGTGGTGCTGCCGTATCCGCTTACTTATGAGCCGGAAATAAACGCTCATCATGAGCGGTATCTGAAAGACTGTGACTGGAATGCGCTGACTACTGCGCTTAAGGAACTAAGACCGGAGTATGCCGCTGCCTTTCCGGATGTGCTAAAGCAGCAGTATATGTACAATTATAACGTTATTCTGGCTAAGAAGAGTGTTCTGGCGGATTACTGCGAGTGGCTGTTCCCTGTGCTGGAGCGTACGGAGGAGCTGTCTGTGCCGAAGGGATGCGACAGAGCTGACCGGTATATCGGTTATATGGCGGAAACACTGGAAACGCTGTACTTCATGAAGAACAGGGACAAGCTTAAAGTGTTACATACAGGGTGCAAGTTACTTGTTTGACTGCTATGTGACATTGGCTATTTTTAGTATAGACATTATTCACAAATATACGTATCCATTGCAGGCTGAAAAGCCTGCTTTTTTGTGCGCTTTCACGGAAGTTTTCTTTCGGCGTTTTTACGTCTATCGAAGCAGAGATGATGGTGCTATCATCGTCTCACATAGCAGGCAGGCTTTCTGAGTCATATCTGGCATCACATCTTATTGAGGGGCATTTTTGGAAGCCGAGTGCTATGACCAGGGAAGAAGCGCATCGCTTCTTCCCTGATCTGTTTTCTTCAGCGAATAACAATTTAAAACGGGGATAATTAAATTTGAAAAGGGTTGTCAGATAATGAATATTGACAGGTATATAAGGGTTAACACCATAGATTATAGCGGACGAAAGAATATTGACTGGGGTGAGGTTAAGAAAGCTATGAAATCATATCAGGGTAAATCATATTGTATAAAGGAGTATGATCAGGAGATAAGGATTAATCTGACTTCTGTTGATGAGTTTTCATCATCACGATATACACGAAGACTAAAAGGTACTCTTGCAAAAGCAAAAGCTAACCTTATAGGTATATTGCCGGAACTAATTGCAAATGCTACAAACAGGAGATGGGTGCCTAACAATGCAGCGAAGCACAGTAATAATGCGAGCAAAGGCTGGTATCGATATGACGGCTTCTTTGCATTGCCGGTTAAAGCGTCAGACGAAAGTGAGATCAGATGGAACCGGTATCGATGTACATTAATTGTAAACTCCAACGATAATGGACTGTTCCTGTACGATGTTATAAACATAAAAAAAGAAGTGAGTAACCCGCGATAAGCATCAGTGATGCGCACACGACAAAAAACCACTTCTCTTTTATGAACCTATGATAATTTCATTTATCCAGACTGTCAATAGTTATTTCGCGGACTCTTTTTGGTACTTCACTCAAACCTTGGATATCACGCTAAAATGCGGTATAATATAAACCATGAAACGCATTGTGAAGACAAAGAGAATATGGGTGTCGAAGGCGGTCGCATTTGTGTGTGCGATCGGCATGATCGCGCCTGTATGTGTGAGCGCGGCAGAGGTTGATACGGTCACGCTTCCGCTTGAAGTATACGGGCCGGATGTCATATCGGTGGCACTTCCTTCGATCATTGAAGAAGAGGGTTCGCCGTTTGATTTTATCCTTGATCCGCAGCAGCTTATATACGAGACTGATGCGGCCAAGTACGGCGGCGGAAGGGTTGAAGAGGGTGCTACTCTGCTTTTCAGAAACCATGGTGACGATTATGATTTTTCACGGTTCAGTGACACGCTGAGCGTCAGAAACCAGAGCAATGTGCCTGTAGTTGTTACGATCACCGCAAGAGTCAGCGACCTTGACGGGATAGATATGCTTTCATCACCTGATTTTTCGGGGGATTCATGCAGCATCTATCTTGCGATAGTTGACAGTGGCGGATACGAGACGCCGATCACGGATAACGGCGAGATCACGTTCAGCGTTGAGATGAGATGCGCGCCGGAAAATGCGTATATATACAGGATCGATGAGGAGACCGGCGAGTATTCTTATGAGTTCTCGGGTGATCCTGACAGCATAGATTTTGACACGTTTTCATTCGGACTTACGGGATTCTGCAATCCCGAAGGAAACTGGGAGGATATTTCAGTTCATCCTACGGTAACGGTGACATGGAGCGTTGATCCTGTCATGTCTGAAGTGCTTGAGCAGGAGCCTGAACAGCAGACACCTGAAGAGCAGACGGAGGAGCCCGAACAGCAGACACTTGAAGAGCAGACTTCTGAACAGGAAACACAGGAGCAGCAGATTCAGGAGCCGGAAGCGGTTGAGCAGGAGACTTCAGAGACTGAGAAGACATCTGAGCAGACATCTGAGCAGGAAGCACCTGAGCAGCAGGAACCCGAGCAACAGCAGCCCGAGCAGACACCCAAACAGAACGCTGAAGAAAATAAGGACGCATCTTGAACAAGAAGCTCAGCAACATAGTTTCATATCTGATGATCACGGCAGGCGCGCTTTTGGCGAGCTTTTCCGTTGCGTGCATACTTCTCCCGAACGATGCGATTGATTACGGTACCGCAGGTATCGCTATCATCATCAGCAAGCTGACCGGATGGAAGCTGTCTCCGTGCGTGTTTGCGGTGTTCTTGCCGTTCCTTGTATCAGGTGCGATAATACTCGGGAAAGAGTTCGGTATCAAGGCGGCGATCGGTTCGGTCGTATATACTGTCGGTATCGATGTCTTTGAAGAGGTTCCGTTTGAGATCAACACAGAGCATTTCCTGGCCGTCGCATTCGGAGGTGCGATCCTGGGAGCGGGACTTGCGCTTATCCTCAGGCAGGGCGGCTGTATTGACGGATCGGAGATATTTGCAAACATTGTCATCAGGAAGCTGTCGAATATAACGGGCAGGGATTTTTCCATGTCGAGTATCCTGATCGCTTTTAATGCCGGAGTGTATCTGACGGCATTCTTTGTGATCAACAGGAATTCGGCTATGCTCAGCCTACTTGTGTATGTCGTTGCGACCGCTGTGATCGACCACTTTACCGATCACTTCGAAGCTATCAAGCAGGTTACGATCATCACGAAGGAGCCGGACGATATCATCAGAAGTATCAAATCGGAACTTAACAAGACATGCACGGTCATGGATTCATACGGAGTGATAAGCGGTGATAACAAGACTATCATCTGCTACATCAACTACTTCGAACTTTCCAAGATGAAGGAGATAATCGCGAGTCACAAGGGCGCGTTCAGCACTGTCACCACGATAGATGAGATCATAAAATGAACGATATGAAAAAGAGAAGAAACGGCATATGGTCTGTCGTGGCGATAATCCTTGCGGCCCTTTCGATATGGGCGGTCGCGCGCCAGACAAAGGATTATTCGTTCAATGATTTTATCGGATTTTTCAAACGTGCCGATCATTTCTGGATGGCCATGGCAGTTATCTGCATGCTCTGTTACATCCTGTTTGAAGGCCTGGCGCTTCTTGGCGTGATCAGGGCTTTCGGCTATAAGAGGAGTGTCAACAAAGGTATCGTTTATTCTGCCGCCGACATTTATTTTTCGGCCATCACTCCCTCGGCAACGGGCGGACAGCCGGCAAGCGCATTCTTTATGATGGCGGACGGCGTTCCGGCAGCGGTAAGTGCCGTGGCACTACTTCTTAATCTTGTGATGTACACCGCATCGATCATGGCGATCGGACTGATAGCTCTTCTTGTCAGCCCTTCCGTATTCATAAATTTCGAGACACCGTCAAAGATACTGATCATAGTCGGGTATCTCATTCTCGGTCTCCTTATCACGTTCATAATCCTTCTGATCAAGAGAGAGGACTGGGTTCACGCCATCGGTGCTTTCTTCATCAAAGTTTTAGGCAGGCTTAAGTTCATCAGGAACCGTGAGAGATTCGAGAAAAAGCTTGACCGTATCACGAATGAATACAGGGACTGCGCCGAGATGATTGACGGACATCGCGGAATGCTTGTAAAATGTTTTATATTCAATTTCCTTCAGCGCGCACTTCAGATATGCGTGTCGGCGATGATATTCATCGCGGGAGGAGGCGAACTTTCCAAGGCGGTAGACGTCTGGGTAACGCATGCTTTCTCGGTCATCGGATCGACGTGCATCCCCGTGCCCGGTGCGATGGGAGTCATCGACTACCTGCTTGTTGACGGAATGGAAAACCTTATGAGCGAATCCGACGCGATCACGCTTGAACTTGCGAGCCGCGGCATCTCGTTCTATATATGTGTCATAATCAGTATTCTTATCGTCGCGGTCGGATATGTTGTCATCCGCAGGCGCGGCGATGCGGTTAAAAGAGAGGATAACGAATAATGCTGGGATATTATAACTACACCGTAATTCTGACATATCTGTCGCTCGTGTCGGCGGGCCTTGGAATAACGATCTCGCTTCTGGGAAACGGGCATCCTTTTCTCGGAACATTTTTCCTGCTGTTCTGCGGACTCTGTGATGCGTTTGACGGAGAGATCGCACGCCGCAAAAAGAACAGGACGGAAGATGAGATAAAGTTCGGTGTACAGATCGATTCGCTCTCGGACCTTGTCGCATTCGGTGTGCTCCCCGCGATCATCGGTGAGGCCATGATCTGGCAGAATCCCGAATTCTCGCTTATTCCGAAGCTTCACACCGGAAACTGGCTTGACGTTATCGTGCCGATCCTTGCAATGTTTGTCATGATGCTCTACGTTCTGATGGCTATGATCAGACTCGCGTACTTCAACGTTATGGAAGAGAAGCGCCAGAAGGAAGAGGGCGGCAAGCGAAAATCATACACGGGGCTTCCTGTTACGAGCGCCGCACTTATATTCCCGTTCGTAATGCTCTTACAGTTCATGACGCCGCTTGACATGACGGTCGTATACTACGGTGTCATGCTCCTTGTCGGATATCTGTTCGTATCCAAGATCGAAGTCAAAAAGCCGGGAGTAAAGGGGGTTGTGATCCTCTGCGCGATCGGTGTTACCGAATTTGTTATCATGATGATACTGAGGGCACTTGCCAAGTAAACGGATATGCTTGATTTTCTCTATAATTCAATATTCGGAAGAGGGATATTAAAGCTCCTGACGAATCCGTGCATTTCAAAACTTGCGGGTTCGTTTCTCGATTCGCGCGCGTCAAAGTTTCTGATAAAGCCTTTCGTTAAAGCCAATTCCATCGATCTGTCGGAATTCTATTCATGTGATTTTAAATGTTTCAACGACTGTTTTGCGAGAGTGATAAAGCCGGGTAAGCGTTTTATCGATCCGGACCCGGATGCTTTCATTTCGCCGTGTGACGGACTTCTGACGGTGTATGAGATAAATGACGGGACGGTGATACCGGTAAAGCAGTCGCGCTATAATATCGCGCGTCTGGTTCATTCGAGAAAGCTTGCGAAGCGCTACGAGGGTGGATACTGTCTTGTGTTCAGGCTGTGCGTCAATCATTATCACAGATACTCGTATTTTGACAGCGGGGTAAAGGGAGTCAATCATTTCATCGAAGGAAAGCTGCATACGGTGCAGCCGATCGCACTTGAGAAGGTTCCGGTGTTTACGGAAAACTGCAGGGAGTTTACGGTCATGAACACCGAGAACTTCGGAAAGGCAGTGCAGATGGAAGTGGGTGCGATGCTTGTCGGCAGGATACACAACCATCACGGACGCCATGTGTTTAAGCGCGGAGAGGAAAAGGGATGCTTCATGTACGGAGGCTCAACGATAATCCTTCTCATCGAAAAGGACAGGCTGTGTCTTGATGATACGATATTAAAGGCGTCGGCAAACGGCAGGGAGACACCTGTCATGCTCGGGGAAAAGCTCGGAGTTGCTATAAGAACATCTCGATGACAAGAACGGTGAGACAGCACATGATCGCTGTCTCAAACAGATTTTTACGAAACCATGCCACCAGGATACCGACTATGAGGGCAGCGTAGCCCGCTTTCGGATCTTTGGTGGCCTCTGTTATTGCAGGGAAAGTCATGACCGACAGTGTCACGTACGGAACGTAATACAGGAACGATCTGACGAATGTGCTCTTTATCTCTTTGCGGAGCAGAGTTGTCGGAAGCGCTCTTATAAGAAGGCTTACCACGGCAGCTATGAGGATGTAGATGAATATGCTGTGGTTCATTCCTTCTCCTTTCTCGGAAAGAGTGCTGCCGCAGCGGCTGATATAACGACCGTCAGTATGATCGTCTTTGTTCCACCGGAGATATCGGAAAATGCGCTTATCTTTGCGAATGCAAAGCTTGCCGCAAAACAGAAAGCGATTATAAGGCCGATCTTTTTGTCATCCTTTATCGGAGGAATGATGATCGCAAGGAACATTCCGAACAGGGCAACAGAGAGTGCGCTCACAAGATTTTCGGGAAGAACGCCTCCTGAGTAGCATCCCGTTGCGGAGCCCAGTGCCCATAAAGGAATGGATATGAGCATGCCGCCGTACATATAATTCGGATTAAGGTATCCGGGGCGTGCGATCGCTATCCCGAACAGTTCGTCAGTAATCCCGAATCCCATGAACAGTCTGTGGAAAAATGACAGATCCTTGTGCATGCGCTGGCTCATGGCACAGCTCATCAGAAGGTACCGTGCGTTTGCGATCAGTACCATGAGAGCCATCTCAACGTATGTCGCGCCTGCCCCGATCATTGAATATACTGCGTATTCGCCGGCCGAGGCATGGCAGAGCACGCTCGTGACAAAGCATGTTATGGGAGAGAGCCCGATACCCTTTGCGGTGATCCCGAGTGAAAAAGCCACGGCAAAGTAACCCAGACCTATAGGGATTCCGTCGCGAAGGCCGCGAAGCAGCTCAGCCCTGTTATTATCAATTTTTAATGAATGATCGTTTACGGACATAATCCCCATATTACAACTATATTTTTGATTTGCCAAGAAGAATTAGGGTTGAGGGGCAATTTTTCCTTGAATTTACTTGACTTTACAGCGGTTTGTAAGGTTTAATTGTATTGGTTGCTGTATTTTCTGGAGGAAAGATATGATATTAAAAAAGAGACTTATCCCTATATTGCTCATAATGGCGGTCAGTGCGCAGCTTTTTGCCGGATGCGGAAAAGATGACGAGGTTGCCGATACATCAACGGTTCAGGAAGATCTGACAGACGAATATACGGATGAAGAACCGGATGATGTGGAAGATACGGATGAGCCCGAAGAAGAAATCGATATGAGAGAAGCCCTGTCCGATGAGACAGTGGAAAGGGCACTTACGGGCGATGGAATAGTTACTTCGTTTATAAGCGAGCAGTTCTATGACGGAGTCATAAACAGTGAGGATGATGCACTTGATGCCGTAAACAGTGTTATTGACAGGATCGGCGGAGATAAGACGACGGAATTCGTTTTTGATGCGATTGACCGCACCGAGGACGGGATCGACTTCTATACATTCAGGCAGGCAGTCGGAACGATCTCGGTTTACGGTGCCACGGCAAAGCTGATCACCGATAAGAATAAAAAAGCCATCGGTCTTGTGAGTGCAATTCTTCCGGATCTTCAGGCTGCTCCCGAGAATATCTGGTCTATCACCGGCCCTGAGGCTGAAGAGGTCGTGAAGACGGAATTAGAGGATAACACTGTCAGGATATATTCAAAAGCAACTGAGCAGACCCTCATCCCGTTAAACGACGGGGATGAGCGGAAGATATATGCATGGGTCGTATACACGGATAATATATTTAATGATGCGGATACAAAGAACAAGGTCGATGCCGCATACTATGCTCATTATGTGAGCTGTGACGGCGAATATCTAAGCTGTATCCCGGTATCCGACATGGGTAATAAGGAAGCCCTTTCGGGAAGTACAGCCACGTTTTCATTCAAAGATATGGAAAGTGATACGTGGAGCGGTACGGTAAGAACGCTTTCGGGAAAGAAGAAGACGGTAGAGATACCGATAATGGTAGACCGTCAAACGGGTGAGCAGATCCTTGGAGATGCAAACAGAAAGATCCTTTGTGCCATGTATCCCGATTTCAGGTTTGAAGAGACAGTGACTCCGTGTGTTTCGAAAAACGGGAAATGGGATGATGAATACATCATAACCTATTACAATTATATTTCGATCTATGATCTGTATGAAACAACCGGATGGAAGGGCCCCGACAGCGAAGAAACCCCGTCACTTCTGCTTATGGGAGCAGTCAACGAGGACGGGTCGCCGATGCATAATGCGGTGTACGTAGGAAAGAATCAGGGATTTCAGGTTTTTGCATTTGATTCCACGGCAGCATACGGTGAGTGTACCGATGTTTTGGGGCATGAATTCACGCATTGTGTAACGGGCACATTGATGACCGCCAATCTTTATCAGAATGATTACGGCGCAATAAATGAAGCGATGAGTGATATTCTCGGAAACCTGGCTGCCATGATGGTCGACGGCGAAGATGAGCCTTTTGTAATGGGAGAGAGAATGGCGGAAGGTGCCATCCGTTCGATGAAGGAACCCAATTCTCACGAACAGCCCGGTTTTGTATGGGACAAATTTTTTGTTCCCGGAGTTGATGTCGGAAATGACTATAATGATAACGGAGGAGTTCATATCAATTCATCGCTGCTGAACTATTTTTCCTACAGGCTGAACAAGGCAGGAATGAAGCCTGAAGATGAATTCTATTATTGGATGAATGTGGCAAGGTCCATGACCTCGAGAACAGATTATGAGCAGATGGCGTTGCTCCTTCCGTGGGTTATGAAAACATTCGGCGAGAATGAATATGTGCCCGTAGTAGAGGAGGTCGTCAGACAGACCGGTATAGGCAATATGTCCTTCCCGGAAACGCTGCCTGACGGACTTGCCAGAATGACATTTGAAATAACGGGAGCTGATAAGCTGGAAGGCAAAATGCTTCTTGTAAACATTGATGAAATGGAGAGCGAGATAAGATATATGAGCTGGCCGGGTGCAGGTACCAATGAGGTAAATGTAATGCTTCCGGAAGGAGACTACCTTATATCCATCCTGGTCACCGATACGGAGAAAAATGAGTCAACATGTACGGTTTATGATGGTGAAAAATGGGAGACAATGAGCGAGGAAGAGTATGAAAACTGGATCCAGAGTGGATATCTCGGAGACAGTATTGTGACAGTTATTCCAGGGGAAGTCATTGAACTTGAACCTGCGAATATATAAGGAGAATCCAAACCAATAAGGAGGATAATGAAATGAGAAAAAGATTTGCAATGCTGACAGCAGCCATGCTTGTGCTGGCGCTGTGCGGAAGCATCCTGACAGGATGCAAGAAGGAGGAGCCGGCACCTGTTGCACCAGAACCGGTTGAAGAGATCGAAGATATTGACGATTTCGAAGAAATCGATGATGATGATCTTGAGCAGCAGCCCACCGAGGATACAGCGGCTGATGAGAAAGAAGAAGCAAAATCAGGTGATCTTTCCAATGATGAGATCGTTGAGCTTGCAAAGAAGTACAGCGGTGCTCCCGAAGCAGAACTCGATCAGGTTATGGAAAACGGAAACCTTTATATCCATCTCTTCGAGGACATGAAGGATCATACGGCAACCATCGACTGGTATGAGATAGATCCCAAGACCCTTAAGGGCACAAACTTCGAGGGCGAAGAAGTGGATCTTTCCAAGCCCGCTCCCGCAAAGAGTGAAAGCGAAGGAGATGAAGGCGAAGGCGTTCAGATCGAGGACGGCGAATACGTTACTGACGAGGAATATAAGGGTGAGCTTTCAGCTGACGGAAAGACAATGACGATCACGACTGCACTTTCCGAATATGTAAACAGCAAGTCACCTAAATATCCGAAGCAGACTTATGTGTTCACTATTGCTGATTCCTGCAAGGTTATCGAGTTCCAGGAGGATGTAACAGAGAGTAAGTTCGCTGACAAGATCGATCTTGTAAAGGATTTCCTTGAAGGCGTGAGCGGACTTCCCATCACCTTCAAGTTCAAGAACAATGAGATCATAGAGATCCAGTTCTCATCGTAAACTATTATTTCAATTAACAGCTTTCAGATTTTCGAGCGCTATATCTTTTTGCGCTCGAAAATCTTTATATAAGGAGAAAGCATATGTTCAAAAAATTTCCGGCTGTTCTGATAACATCTTTTCTGGCATGCGCACTGTCGGCATGTTCTGCTACCATTGATGACAAAGGAATAAAGTTTGATGCCCAAACCGCTACGGAGGAAAAACAGGATCCCGATGTTGATGTGGCAATTGATGAGGCTGAGATCCCGGACGGTCAGTGGCAGCTTGATGTTTCGTTTCCCGATTGGAGAGGAGATATCAGTTCTGCTTATCCTATCAACAACTGTGTGGGATTTTACGGATACAGCGGACAGGGCAGGATATACTTTGAATGCGATGATGATGTCGCAGACTTTGATCTTTTTGTAAACGGCACAAAGATTGATGCGTCATCTGCCGAGGCCGGAAAATCATATGCGGCGGATATATCAGCTGTTGCGGTAAACGGCATGAATACCATACAGGTGAGCGGACTTGAAAAAGGAAATGTCAGGGTATGCATACCTTATCCTGTTGTCATTTCCGGCACGCCTGATGAGGCCGGTATAGATGCCGGTGCTTTTGAACTTATAGACAGGATCATAAGTGCTGATATTGAAAATGGTTTCTCGAGTGCGCAGCTTGCGGTTATCAAGGACGGAAAGCTGGTATACGAGAATTCCTGGGGGAATGTCAGAACGTATGATGAAAAAGGAGTTGCTGCGGAAGGTGCGCCGGTAACAGACGCAACCCTGTACGATCTTGCTTCCAACACCAAGATGTACAGTGTCAACTATGCCCTTCAGTATATGCTCACAAAGAAAGAGATAGATCTTAACAGCAGGATAGTAGATATCATGGGTTCTTCATTTGCCGATGATACTATCGGGATCGATTATGAAGGATATGAGGCGGTATCACTTGATACGAACAAAAAGTGGAAAGAAGAACTGACGATACGTGATCTGTTAAGACACCAGGGCGGATTCCCGCCCGGACCGCATTATTACAATGACAGATATGATCATGCAACACAGGATTATGATTCCGATAACGGAAACGTGATATATGTCGGAACGGCAGGTGATGAGGAATCACGTGAAGAAACGTGGGATGCACTGTGTAAGACACCGCTCATGTATGAACCCGGAACACAAACGATCTATTCCGATGTCGATTACATGATACTGTGCTACTGTATCGAGAAGATCACAGGCAAAGGTCTTGATGAATACCTCTCCGAAGTATTTTTCAAACCGATGGAACTTGATCATATAACATACAATCCGCTTCAGAACGGATTTACTGCTGATGACTGTGCGGCCACCGAACTGATGGGCAATACAAGGGACGGAAGGCTTCACTATTCGGGGATCAGGGAAAATCTGATACAGGGTGAAGTACATGATACAAATGCATATTACTGTATGGCAGGAATATCGGGACATGCCGGACTGTTCTCAAATGCCACCGATCTTGCAAAGCTCGCTTCCGTCATGCTGACCGGAGGATACGGAGATAAGATGTATTTTTCGCGTGATGTGATCGATCTTTTCACGGCGCCCAAAGGTGAGGCATATCCGAACTTCGGCCTTGGATGGTGGAGAGAGGCAGGTCACAGGAGAGACTGGTATTTCGGCTCCGTAACCGATTCCAATGCATTCGGACATCAGGGATTTACGGGAACTCTGACCGTGATAGATCCCGACAATGATCTTGTTGTAGTTCTTCTGACGAACAAGATACATACACCTATGATCGAAAACGATGAAACACTGAGCAAGTGGAACGGCAACTTCTATACGACGTCATCTCTCGGATTCGCTACCCAGATAATCAAAATGGGAATGACTGAAAATGTTGATGAAAACGTATGGGCTGATCTTGCATCCGATATGGCAGCGGATAAGAAGAGGCAGCTTGATAAGGACGGCATAACAGACGAAGACCACCCTGCCATGAAGGCTTACAAAGCACTGGTGTCAGTGGAAGAACAGTACAGGGAACCTGCAACAGAGGAATAAGATACGATGACCATTAAGAAAAACAGACTTCCGAAACTCCCGATATTCTTTTCGATCGCACTTCTTGCGGCGCTCGGATTCTTTCTCTTCGGTCTGTTAAACCGGCTCGTGATAACGGATTACAGGCAGCAGATCGTGACAAAGCTTGCCGAGACGGACAAGAATCTGGATAAGAGTCTGGATGCCGTTCAAAAAAGTGACGCTAACAATGACAGGCTTCGGAAGATCAACGCGGACCTTGCGGTTTATTACATTAAAAAGGATGAAAACCTGGGCTTTACCAATTCATCAATGGCAAGGCTTCTGCGCACGCTGTCGGTCTATAACGTGATCCTTGTCGATCCGAAAGGAAATGTTATCTCATCGGGTGAGCCGGTAAGTGATGCATATGATTTTCGCGGAAGCGATCTGGCTCCGCTTCTGGATCTGCCCAATACCGGAGATGTATCCGAAACGGTATTTGTGAATGAAGAGGATGAGGATGGTGAAGTAAGACGGATCGGACTGTATTCCAAAAAAGTGAATGCCGATCGTATTCTTGTCATTGCCTCTGACGTGGGAGATATAGAGAGTGCATCGGGCTCGGCATCGGCATGGAATTCCATGATGGAGAGAAACACCATTGGCAAGAACGGATTTACATTTGCGATCGGTACCGACGGATATTTCCTTTACTTCCCGTTTGATCCGGCTAAGGGTAAAGATTCCGAATTTGTTGTGGATGACGACGATGTTGATATTTCGGAAGCAGGATTCAGTCTTTCGGACCTTCAGGACAACAGCTTTAAATACCTGAACATATGCGGTGAAAATTATTACTGCGGTATCAAATACCGTGCGTCTGAAAATGCATGGATAGTATGCGCGCTTCCGCAGGCGGAGATATTGTCTGCGGCAGTGGTGATCGTTATCCCTGTTTTACTGTTCACATTTGTTATCCTTTTCACGCTCATCCTCGCATACTCGATGATCATGAGGGAATTTGCGGGTACGGTAACGGAAGGTGGAGAACTCAGAAAGATCTATTTCAGAAAATCAAGGCCTCTCATTGCATGTTCCCTTGTTCTGATCTTAGTCCTGTCTGTATTCATCCATCTCTTCTATGCGACTTCCGTACAGGAAACGATCAACAGCCAGGATGCACGCGCTCTTGCTTTTTCGATGGAAGATGAAAATGAAAACCGGAGTATAATAAAAAACAGATATAACGAATTCCTGCTTCAGATAGCGACAGTTTCGGCCCGTATCATTTCCGACAACCCCAAGCTTGCGTCGCGTTCTTCATTAAAGGAGCTTAAGTCGATCCTGAATACGGAGCACATACTTCTGTATGATAAGAACGGTACGGTGACCGTTTCCGATTCAACCTACAAGGGACTGACACTTTCCAAGGATCCGAATGATCTGTCATATCAGTTCAGACAGCTGTTGTACGGCACACCTTATGTCCTTCAGGATGAGGCTGATACGAAATATCTTGAAAAGCCCTATCTCTACGTGGGAAGCATTCTGACCGATCCGAACGGGGATCCCGACGGTTTCGTTCAGCTTGCATTTGATCCCGCCTTTATCGCGGAACCTTTAAAATCCGCATCGGTTGAATATGTACTGTCCACATACAGCGGCACGAATTCATCATTTGTGTTCGCGGTGGATAAAATCACGGGAGAATTCAAATATCATCCCGAGGATTCGTATATCGGAAAAGCTGCGGCAGATCACGGGATCACGACAAAAGCGATGACAGACGGATATGCGGGGTATATTACCGTGTCCGGTGTTAAGTATCTGTGTGTAACTTCAGCAACGGAAACGGATTACATCTTCGCGGTCACACCGACTGACAGGATGATCTCGCATAATATCCCGATCGTTGTCTCGACGTTCGCTTCCTGTTTTGTCGCTGTGATACTGCTTTATCTGCTGCTCATACTTCAAAGTGCGCATTCCGTATCGGATGAACATGAAGAGCCGGATGAAGATGAGAGCAGCTTCCGCTCGGACGATGCACTGAAGAGGTTCTTAAAAGGGGCGTTCTTCGTGTTCTCGGGATTTGTTCTTGTCATTACGGTATTCCACGGAACGATCATCCCGTCCGATTCGATCTTTTCACATATCATTGCGGGCAACTGGGAAAACGGGGTCCATCTGTTCTCGATAACGTGGTGCTTTATATGCATCTGTTCAGTCGGGTTCCTTACGATATTCGTGAACATGCTGTTCCTGCAGCTTGGTAATTCATTAAGCTCACGCGGAAAGACAATGGCCCAGATGCTGATAAGCCTGTTGAAATATTCAGCGATCATAGGAGTGGTATTCTCCTGTGCGAACAGGCTGGGAGTTCATACGGACACACTGCTTGCATCGGCCGGGATACTGACTATCGTTATAGGTCTCGGGGCACAGAGCCTTACATCCGATGTTTTCGACGGACTGTTCCTGATCATCGAAGGTGCGTTCCACGTTGGAGATATCATTACCCTGGACGGCACCCGTGCAAAGGTGCTGGAGATCGGTATCAGAAATACAAGGCTGTTGCAGCTTGGAACGAATAACACGATGATAGTGAATAACAGTTCGCTCAAACGCGTTATCAATCATTCAAACATGCCGGAAGGTATTGTATTGTCCGTCGGCATCGACTATGAACAGAGCATTGAAGAAGTCGAAGAGATCATTAAACGCGAGCTTCCGAAGATGAAGGAAAATATCCCGCTTGCGATCGAGGGTCCGGAATACCTGGGCGTTGATGAGTTTAAGGATAGCGCGATAATGCTGAAGTTCAGGGTTACGAGCAAGGCTGCGGACTATGCAACAGTAAAGAGAGCACTGAACCGTGAGGTCAAGCTGATGTTTGACCGCAACGGAATCGGAATCCCGTTCAACCAGGTAGTCCTCAGTAAAAGGCAAAAGAACTGAGTACAAATGTTGTTGAAATGATCTTGTATGTTTGCTATATTTAAGCCGCAGATGATTTTTATCCGAAAAGAGGGGATGTATGAAGAGAGCAGGGTCGATCTTAAAAACACTTGCGCTGTCCGTTGCGACAGCTATGATCATTTCCGTTGAAGCGTTTGCGGTGCCCGCAGCAGGCACGGCTCAGGCCGTTCCGGGAAGCGGGATACTGACAGCACTTATTCCGTGTCCGGTAAGTTCGATCACGATCAACACGGCAACAGAGCAGGTAATAGCATACGATCACAACAACAATCCGATGCAGGTGTTCGCATGTTCTACCGGCAAGTACGGAAATACATATTCGGGAACATACCGCACGACCAATTACTATGACTGGCATCTGATGAACGGTAACTGCTATTCGAGATATGCGGTAAGGTTCAACCAGCACGAGCTCATGCATTCGGTACCGTATTACCGTCACTCACCGGATTCACTTGAATACAGACAGTATAATAAGCTCGGTTCCCCGGCATCGATGGGATGCTGCCGTCTGGCGCTTTCCGATGCGAAATGGATATATGAAAACACTGTTCCGGGAACGATAGTAAATGTCGTTAAGGATCCGAACCTTGTATATCCGCTTTCACGTCCGATCATCAAGATCGATGAGACGAATGCAGCGATCAGGGGATGGGACCCGACCGATACAGATCCGAGATCACCGTACAATGCGCTTCCTCAGGAGGCAACGGTAATGCAGGAGTTATAAATACACGATACAAGAACAGGGACCTGCCTAAAGCGGGTCCTTTATTGTTTGATGTTGACAAGCAGGGATGAGAGATATATACTTTAGTGGTTAAAAGCGTTAAAGCGCGAAAGCGTTTCCGTAATACAGACAAAGGAAGGACACAGTCATGATCATTGTATTAAAACCAAATGCTGATGAAAAAAAATTTCAGAAGCTTCAGAGCTGGATAAAGGATGACCTCGGACTTGACATTCACTTCAGTCACGGTGAAAAATCAACCATCCTCGGTCTTGTCGGCGATACTTCAAAGGTTGATATCGATGCGGTAAGCGCACTTGATATAGTCGAGAGCGTTAAGCGTATCCAGGAGCCTTACAAGGCAGCCAACAGAAAGTTCCATCCGCTTGATTCGGTCATAAGCGTAGGTGACGTGAAGATCGGAGGCGGGAACTTTGTTAAGATCGCAGGCCCCTGCTCTGTAGAGACTATAGACCAGATAACCGGTATCGCAAGAGCAGTCAAGGCAGCGGGCGCGAACATGCTCCGCGGCGGTGCGTTCAAACCCCGTACTTCACCGTATGCTTTCCAGGGACTCGGAAAGACCGGTATAGAATATCTGCTCGAAGCCAAGAAGGCAACGGGACTGCCGATAGTAACGGAGATCATGGAGCTTACCGATCTTGATATGTTCAATGATGTTGACGTGATCCAGGTCGGTGCGAGAAACATGCAGAACTTCAGGCTTCTGAAGGAACTCGGAACGATCGACAAACCGATCCTGTTAAAGAGAGGACTTGCCAATACGGTAGCCGAGCTGCTGATGAGCGCCGAATACATAATGGCCGGCGGTAACGAGAAGGTCATACTGTGCGAACGCGGTATCAGAACATTTGAGACCGCGACAAGGAACACGCTTGATATCTCTGTGATACCCGTGCTCAAAGAGAAGACGCATCTTCCGATAATCGTCGATCCCTCACATTCGACGGGTTTTTCAAAGTACGTCAAGGACGTAACATACGCCGCAACGGCAGCGGGCGCAGACGGCATCATCGTTGAAGTGCATAACGATCCCGAGAATGCATGGTGCGACGGACAGCAGTCGATCACTCCCGAGGCATTTGCAAAGCTGTCGACGGGAATGGATAAGATCAGAGAGGTAGTGAGCGCATTATGAAATCCGTTGGCGTGATCGGACTCGGACTCATCGGAGGGTCGATGGCAAAGGCGATAAGAAGCCGTACATACTCCAATGTTTACGGATATGATGCCGATGGGAAGGTTGTCGAAACAGCGATAAAGGACGGCACGCTTTCCGGAAAGCTGGAAGATCATTATGAGGAGACTGATCTTCTGATAGTTGCACTGTATCCTGCCGATGTTACAAGAGTGATACTTGAGACGGCACCGAAGCTGAAGAAGGGGTGCCTGATCGTTGACTGCACGGGCATCAAGAAGGCTGTCTGCGAAGAACTCTCAGGCAGGCTTTCCGACATGGGCCTTCACTTTATCGGCGGACATCCGATGGCCGGAAAAGAGGTCGCAGGGTATGCCAATTCGACCGAAGCCCTTTTTGACAATGCATCAATGATACTTTGCAGGGACGAAAATACCGATGAGAAGGCACTTTCCGACGCACATGATTTTTTCTTAAGACTCGGTTTCTCACAGGTTAAGATAACGACGCCGGAAGACCATGACAGGGTGATCGCATACACATCGCAGCTAGCGCACGTTGTTTCTTCCGCGTATATCAAGAGTTCAACGCTCGATAAGAGATACGGATTCTCCGCGGGCTCGTTCAAGGATATGACGAGAGTCGCAAAGCTTAACGAGGAGATGTGGGCGGACCTGTTCCTGGCAAACGATTCCGCACTTGTGTCCGAGATCGACAAGCTTGTGATGCACCTTATGGATTTTTCGAACGCGATAGATGCCCACGACCGCGACAGGCTTGTCTCGCTTCTTCGCGACGGAAGGATCAGAAAAGAAAACGACGAAAACACGGAAAAGAATGGATCTGCTGCTAAGTAAAGGCACGGGCGGAGATAACCGCGCCGAGGCCATCTCTTCAAAATCATACGTTCACAGACTTCTCATCGCCGCATCCCTTTGCGACAAGGACATCACGGTCGACACCAACATCGTGTCAAAGGACATGGAAGCCACGATGCGAACCCTCGCCGCCCTCAAGGGGGCGAAAATCGCACCTCCGGCTTCAGACGTTCCCATTGAACTTGACTGCGGTGAGAGCGGATCGACAGCAAGGTTCATCCTTCCGCTGGCAGCATTCATTTCGGACAGCGCCGTTGTTACGGGAAGCGGAAAGCTTCCGGAGAGGCCGATGGGACCGCTGTGCGATGTTCTTCGCGCTGCAGGGGTAAGTGTGAGCGATGATCATCTTCCGATAGTGGTTTCGGGAAGGCCGCATGCAGGCAATTATTCGATACCGGGAAATGTTTCTTCGCAGTTCATTTCGGGACTTCTGTTTATGCTGCCTCTTCTTGACGGCGATTCGACACTTACGATCGAGGGTGAGCTTGAATCGGCCGCATATGTCGACATGACGCTTGATGTTCTTGCAAAGTTCGGGATCACGGTAAGAAAGACCGCATCGGGATTTGAGATACCGGGAGGCCGAAAATATTCATATCCGTCAGGTGAAGATAAGATACATATAAAAGCTGAAGGTGACTGGTCAAACGGTGCATATGTGTGTGCGATAGGATCGCTTGGATGCGGACGGTATTTCGATACGTTTTCCATAAGTGGCCTTAATCCCGAAAGCATACAGGGAGACCGCGCCGCTGTTGATGTGATGAAAGAGTTCGGTATCGGAGTCGATGTTTTACGCGATGCCGGCGCGGATACAGCCGAATACGTCATAAAGGGAAGACCTCAAAAACCTGTTGATGTCGAGTGTTCGCAGATACCAGATCTTGTTCCGGCACTTGCGGTGCTTGCTGCATTTGCGGATGGGGACAGCGTTTTCAGGAACGTCTCAAGACTCAGGATGAAAGAGTGCGACAGGATAGAAGCCGTAAAGGATATGCTTGGTGAGATCGGGATATCGGTTGACATAACTTCGGAGAACGGATCCGAGAACATGACCGTTTGCGGAAGAGGCGGTGATGTTTCTTTGCAACTGTCAGATGGTTCGGAACATATAACGATAGATTCGTTCAACGATCACCGCATAGCAATGGCTGCAGCCGCCATAGCATTTGCAGCGGATACACCTGTAATGATAAGGGATGCGATGGCTGTTGATAAATCATATCCGGGATTTTACGATCTTGTTGAAAAGCTCGGAATGAGTGTAAGGAGAATGTAGATGTCATTTTCACTCGGAGAAAAAGTAAAGATAACCGTATCGGGAGCCTCGCATTCCGAATCGATCGATGTTACCGTTGAAGGCCTGCCGAAGGGCTTTGCGGTTGATATGGATGCCGTGAATGATTTTCTTAAAAGGCGTCAGGGCGGAAATGCCTCCTATACGACCGCGAGGAAGGAAAAGGATGAACCTGTCATCACGCAGGGGATCGACGGAGGATGCCTTACGGGTGAGCCGCTTGTTGCAAAGTTTATAAATGCCAACGCAAAGAGCGGTGATTATAAGAAGATGCGGACTGTGCCGCGCCCGTCACACGCGGACTATGTGGCATATGTCAAATACAATGGTGAGATGGATATGTCCGGCGGCGGATTTTTCTCGGGAAGGATGACACTCCCGATGTGCTTTGCCGGAGCCGTCTGCATGCTGATATTAAAGGAGCGCGGGATAGAGATCCGCGCGCATATTGAGAGAGTCGGAGATGTTTGCGACGACCGGTTCGATCCTGTTTGTGGTGAGCCTGACAGGCTGGCGGATCATGTGCTTCCTGTTTTGTCTGCTTCTTCGGGGGACAAAATGGTCTCGCTCATGGAAGAGGTGAGCCGCGACGGCGATTCGGTCGGAGGCTGTATAGAATGCAAAGTCACCGGTATCCCTGCAGGAGCCGGAGACCCGATATATACAAGCGTTGAGTCGGTGATATCATACGGGATGTTCGGTATCCCCGCGATCAAAGGTATCGAGTTCGGCGAGGGATTCGGCGTATGTTCAGACCGTGGTTCTTTGAGCAACGACGGGTTCTGCATAAGAGACGGAAAGGTGTCGTGCATCACGAACAACTCGGGCGGCATCCAGGGCGGCATCACGAACGGAATGCCGGTCATATTCCGTGTTGCGGTTAAGCCCACGCCGTCGATATACAAACCGCAGCGGTCGGTCAACCTTGAGACGATGGAAGAGTGCGAGCTCGTCATCGAAGGAAGACACGACTCGTGCATCGTGCCGCGCGTCGTGCCATGCGTAGAGGCGATGACAGCGCTGATGCTGATGGATATACTGTCTTAATATGTATCAAGGCTGAATAAAACAAAAATCAATATGAGTACTTCAAATTCAGAACCCCCAAAAATAAATAAGGGAATCCCTGATAACATCACATTGCACGGCCTTATCGGCGAGAAGCTTTCACACAGCTTCTCACCGCTTCTTCATGCGCGTTTTGCCGATTACGGGTATTCCCTGATGGAGATCGCGCGCGAGAGTATTGATGATTACTTCAAAGAGGCTCCGTTTGAAGGTGTGAACGTAACGATCCCGTATAAAGAGACGGCGATGAAGTACTGCACTCCCGATGAGTGCGCGAAGGCTATAGGGTGCGTCAATACGCTTGTTAAGAGTGCAGACGGCGTCATGGGTTACAACACCGACACGTACGGTTTTGAATATATGGCAAAGCGTGCCGGGATCGATTTTAAAAATGCGAAGGTTACGGTGCTCGGAAGCGGCGGAACATGCAGGACTGCTGCCTATACCGCATCAAGGCTCGGGGCAGCAGAGATCACCGTCGTATCAAGGCATCCTTCTGATATGGGGCTTAACTTAAAATGCCCCGTGACATATGTATCTTATGATGAGAGATTTGATGACTGCGATATACTTGTAAACACGACCCCCGTCGGGATGTTCCCGGATATTGTGAACATGCCGTCTGTCGAAGTTAACAATAAAGATAATTATGTCAACTTGTGTGCGGTCATCGATGTTATTTACAATCCGTTGAGAACACGACTTGTAAGCGCGGCAAAGAAGCGTGGCATCACTGCAACAGGCGGTCTTTCGATGCTCGTGGCCCAGGGATATTTCGCATCAAAGCTCTTTAAAGGAGAGGAGATAGGCACCGATCCCGTCGGTGAACTTACCGAAGGCGAGACAGCGGGGCTTGAAGATGTGATCGATGAGATAACCCGTAAGGTCTCAAACGTTGTTCTTACAGGTATGCCCGCAAGCGGAAAATCAACCATCGGAAGAATGCTTGCCAAAGAGCTGGGACTTGAGTTCACCGATACCGATGACATATTTGAAGAGGACAACGGTACTTCTCCGGGTGATTTTATAAAAGAGCACGGTGAAAAAGAGTTCAGAAAGCTTGAGAAACTGGCTGTTGTAAAGGCAGCATCAAAAGGCGGAAGAGTGATCGCAACAGGCGGCGGTGTGATCCTTGATAAGGAGAACATGGATATTCTGTCGCTTAACGGAACGATAATATATCTTCACAGAAACCTTTCGGAGCTGTCATCAAAGGGAAGACCGCTGTCGGAGGGAAAAGAAAACCTGAAGGCTCTGTATTACAAAAGACTTCCCATCTATCTTTCCGAATGCGATATGATCGTGGATGTTAAGAAAAAGCCCGAAGATGTGTGTGCTGAGGCACTCGATAGTTTACATAACTACAACATGCTTGACAAAGAAAAGAAAGCCGGATTCAGAGGTGATAAGATGAAGATTCTTGTTATAAACGGCCCCAATCTCAATATGCTCGGTATCAGGGAACCTGATATTTATGGGAGAGAAACATACGATGACCTTATCAGGATGTGTAAAGAAAAGGCGGATGAGTTAAATGTGGCGGTTGATTTTTACCAGAGTAATCACGAGGGAGATCTGGTTGACATAATTCAACAATCGTATGGGCGTATCGACGGTATCGTGATCAATCCGGGTGCGTACACGCATACATCCGTTGCGATACTCGATGCATTAAAAACCGTCGGGATACCTGCGATAGAGGTGCATATTTCGGATGTTGCGTCACGCGAGGATTTCAGGCAGACGAGCTATATCCGCTCATACGTGAGCGATACTGTTATCGGTCAGGGACTTGCCGGGTATCTTACCGCGATCGAAAAGCTTGCTGATATTTCAGGCAAGTGAGTGATATTTCCTGCCTTCGGCAAGATCATTCTCAACTGTTGCAAACAGTTCATCAAGTGAGTCAAACCGCCGTTCGCTGCGGCTGAAATGAAGAAGAGTAACGCTGATCGTCTTATCATACAGATCACCGTTAAAATCATAGATATAAGTCTCGGCGCATACCCTGCCGTCATCTGAAACGGTAGGGCGTACGCCGAGATTTGTTATTCCGTACAGTTTCTTTCCGTCGACATCCACGGTGGAATAATAAACTCCGTGGGGGAGCGTCAGATCCTCTTGGGGAATGATATTAGCGGTAGGAGAGTCAAATCGCCTGCCGATGCGGTTTCCGGATATCACTTTACCTGTCAGGGTAACGGGAAGATTCATCCGAGAACTCCTATAAGTGCCAGAAATGCGAGCACAAATGTTAAAAGCACTGCAAGTGAGAATATGAAAAATCCCACCGAGAACTTTGCTTTTGATGCCGAACCTTCAGGCTGGTCCACAAGATGCGACTTACGAAGCGCCGTAACAACGGGCTTGTAGAGAAGCAGTGTGATGCCTGCGTTTATACCGCCCTTTACGAGGTTAAAAGGCAGGAATACCGGAAGCATCATCTTCGCAACTTCAGCTCTTTCAACATGCATGTACATCGGCGTGATTATGTAGTTCCACAAAAGCATCGCGATAACCATGCAGATTATGCTCAGGATGAGTCCTAGAACAGCTCCTTTTCGTGTCTTGTTTTTTCTATAATACCATGATACCGGAAGAACGAACGAGCATGTTGATATCACGTTCATGAGAAATCCGATCACACCGGTTGAACTTATCGTTATCATCTCTATGAAAGATACGAGCACCGAGATTATCACGCTTGCAAGCGGTCCGAACAGGAGGCCTGCGATAACGATAACGGCATCTTTCGGTTCGTAACTTAAAAATCCTGCTACATTGGGGATCACTCTTGAGATGACGACCGATACAAATGAGAGCGCCGTGAACATGGCGAGCACGGCAATGTGACGTGGGTTACTGAGATAGTTTTTCTTCATTTTGTTTTCTCCTTCTTTCATCCGGACTGTACCGTCGGTCCCGGAATCTCACCGGATCTGCCGCACTTTATGCGGCTCGCGGACTTGTGTGCACCATGGCACATTTACCGCCGGTCGGGAATCGCACCCTGCCCTGAAGAATGTCATGAGGTGGCATTTGCGAAGCAAATGACGGAGTCCTGATGACATGGCGACATCGACGGATGTCGATGTTGGTAATGGAATCCTCCACACGATAATGAATTATATTTTTTAGAATACAATATGTCAATACAACTTATTGATGAATTGATCATATTCAGCTCGAGAGATCGGGATTGTTTCCTCAAAAGCCTTGGAGCACGTCGTTACTTGACGAGGTTTTGTCGAGTCTAGTAACGTGACGTGTGGAAACGGAGCGAAAGCGCCTTTTGAGGAAATGTCCCGATCCCTCGAGCGTAAAGGAAAAAGGGTAAAAAAAGAGACCCGGCAAAGCCGGGCCCCGTAAAGCGCTCTTTATGCGATATGCTTGAAAGCATGCGCCAGATTCGCGCCCGCCCAAACGATGTCATATCCCGGCGCATATCTTCCGGTGCTGTCATCATGAACGGTGCAGCAGTGCTTGTCGCAGTCATTCAGCTTATCGAAACCGTCCATCATCTCACTGAATGATGCGAAGAACAGTGTTTCCTTTCCTCTCCGGGTAATGTAGAAATCTCTCATCTTTTCTCCCTACCTTTCTTTATCTCCTCCCAAAACGTAGTACAGATCATATATGTAGCCGCGAAAACGTTTTCGTTTCAGGCTATACCCCAACATATATGATTTTCCCTGCAGAGATATGATACCATAGTCTTGGTAAAAGTCAACAATTTCACACACTCAAAATTGTACTTCTTGACGAACAATAATAAATAACACATCGTACTTTTTATTTGTGCATTTTATTTATTGACGAAACGAAAATAACAATATATTGTATATGGGTACATTATTCATGGTCATATATTGTGACCGAGAGAAATCGTTTTCGGGAGGAAGATTTATGAAAAAGTTAGTTTCGTTGCTCCTTGCAACAGTAATGACCGCATCACTTTGTGCGTGCGGCGCGGCAGCACCTGCAGCCGATTCAGCGGCTTCGGATGCTTCATCGTCAGAAAAGCTTGATATCAAAGCAGGCTTTATCTGTCTTCATGATGAGAATTCAACTTACGACCTCAACTTCATCACAGCTGCCAAGGCGGCATGCGAGAAGCTCGGTGTTGAGGCTGTCATCAAGACAAACATCCCCGAAGGTCAGGAGTGCTATGATGCGGCATGTGAACTTGCCGATCAGGGTTGCGGATACATCTTCGCGGATTCATTCGGACATGAGGACTACATGATCGAGGCTGCAAAGGAATACCCCGACATCCAGTTCTGTCATGCAACAGGTACAAAGGCACATACGGAAAATCTTCCCAACTTCCATAATGCGTTTGCTTCGATCTACCAGGGACGTTATCTTTCAGGTATCGCTGCAGGCATGAAGCTCAACGAGATGATCGAAGCAGGCAAGATCAAGCCCGAAGAAGCAAAGATCGGTTATGTCGGAGCATTCACATACGCAGAGGTTATCTCAGGTTACACATCATATTTCCTTGGTGCAAGAAGCGTATGTCCTACGGCTACGATGGAAGTTACATTTACCGGTTCATGGTATGACGAGACAGCAGAGAAGGAAGGCGCAACAAAGCTTATCTCTGACGGATGCGTACTTGTTTCACAGCATGCGGATTCAATGGGTGCTCCCACGGCATGTGAGAACGCAGGCGTTCCGAACAGCTCATACAACGGACCTACAGACAGTGCATGTCCCGAGACTTACATTTCATACTGCAAGATCGACTGGACACCTTACTTCACGGATTCAATCACAAAGGCTGCCAAGAAGGAAGCCATCCCTGCTGATTATGTCGGAACACTTGAGACAGGTTCGGTTGTGATCGACCACTTCGGCAAGAACATCGCAAAGGGTACAGAGGAAGCAGTTGAGGCTGCAAAGGCTGACCTCATCGCGGGCAAGATCCATGTATTCGATACCAAGACATTTACTGTTGAAGGTAAGGAACTTACAACTTACATGGCTGACGTTGACACGGACGCTAACTACGAAGGCGATCACGAGGTTATCAAGGACGGTTACTTCAACGAGTCCGGTGACGGTCTCAGAAGTGCTCCTTACTTCGACCTTCAGATTGACGGAATAACACTTCTCGATACAGCATTCTGATTGGAGAACAATAGTGGGACAACAGGAAACCGTGATCTCAATGCGCGGTATCAGTAAAAGATTTGATCATAAGAAGGCCAATGACGGCGTTGATTTTGATCTGTATAAAGGTGAGATCGTGTCGCTGCTCGGCGAGAACGGAAGCGGCAAGACCACACTCATGAACATGCTTGCAGGGCTCTATTTTCCCGATGAAGGGAAGATATTTGTCGGCGGGAGAGAGGTAGCCATCAACTCTCCCGCCGGGGCTACGGCACTGGGCATAGGCATGGTGCATCAGCATTTCAAACTTGTTGATGTGTTCACGGCCTGGGAGAACATCGTACTCGGTATCGAAGACAAGTACGATGTTCCCGCTGCCAAGGAAAAGATCAGTCAGATATGCGACAGGTACGGATTTGTCGTAGATCCTGACAAGAAGATCTATAACATGACGGTCAGTGAGAAGCAGACCGTTGAGATCGTAAAAGTGATCTTCCGCGGAGCGGATATTCTTATTCTCGACGAGCCTACGGCGGTTCTGACGCCGCAGGAGTGCGAGCGCCTGTTTGAAGTTATGCGTAACATGAAACAGGACGGCAAATCGATAATAATCATCACACACAAACTTAATGAAGTAATGGCCATATCCGACAGGGTAGTGATCCTCAGAAGGGGAAGATATGTCGGTCAGCTTGAGACCGCAAGGACAAATCCTCAGGAGATGACGGATATGATGGTCGGCCGCGCTGTCAAACTTGACATCGAGAGGCCGGAGCCGGTGAATCCTGCGAAGCGTCTCGTGATAAAGGATATCAACGTGACGGATGTCGAAGGAGTCAGAAAGGTCAAGAATGTCAGCTTCTATATGAACTCAGGTGAGATACTCGGTATCGCGGGTATTTCCGGAAGCGGACAGAAGGAATTGTTAGAGGCTATAGCCGGGATCCAGAAGACAGATTCGGGTTCCGTCAAATATATAGATGAAAACGGAAATGAAACGGAACTGATCGGCATGCATCCGAGAGATATAAGAGAGCTCGGTGTTGCACTTTCGTTTGTTCCGGAGGACAGGCTCGGAATGGGGCTTGTCGGTAACATGAACATTTCCGAGAACATGATGCTCAGGACATTCGGTGAGAGCCACAAGTGGTTTACGGACCGCGAGAAGCCGAGAAAGGTTGCCGAGAATGTTGTGGATGTCCTTGAAGTATCAACACCCGGACTTGATACTCCGGTAAGGAGACTGTCCGGCGGTAACATTCAGAAGATACTCGTAGGGCGCGAGATATCGTCCAATCCCAAAGTGCTGCTCACGGCATATGCGGTAAGAGGACTTGATATCAACAGCTCATACAAGATATATGACCTTATCAACGAGCAGAAGAAAAAGGGAGTTGCTGTACTGTTTGTCGGAGAGGATCTCGATGTTCTGATGCAGATCAGTGATAAGATAATGGTCCTGTGCGACGGAGAGGTAAGCGATATCGTTGATGCCAAGAAGGTCACAAAGAATGAGATCGGTTTCCTTATGACAAGCCTGGAAGGAGCAAAAGCAAGTGGACAGTAAACAGAAAGAACCGCTCATTCATCTGACAAAGCGCGGCGGCGTTTCAAAAAAGAAAGCGATGATGATAAGAGTACTCGCTGTCATTGTCGCTCTCATAGTGTGCGCGATCGTCACCGGTCTTACCACGGGCATTAATCCGCTCGGGGTTTATTCTTCTATAATAGCGGGAGCGTTTGGATCCGCGCGCAAAACATGGATCACTTTCCAGGATGTTTCGATACTTCTCATCATCGCACTGTCACTTACGATCGCGTTCAGAATGAGATTCTGGAACATCGGTGGTGAGGGTCAGGTCCTGATGGGAGGACTCGGTGCAGCAGCCTGCATGATCTGTCTTGACGGAAAGCTTCCCAATGCAGTCGTCATGATACTGATGCTCATATCAAGTGTATTTCTCGGCGCGCTCTGGGGATTCATCCCGGCTCTGTGCAAGGCACTGTGGAATACGAACGAGACACTCTCGACACTTATGATGAACTATATCGCCACGCAGCTTGTTCTGTTCTTTACGATAATGTGGGAAGTGCCGAAGGGATCGGGCAAGATAGGTATCATTAATCAGAATTCACATACCGGATGGCTTCCTCAGGTTTTCGGTTCAAAGTATCTTCTGCCGATATTAGTTGCTGCGGTTGTCACTGCATTTGTTTATGTCTATATCAAATACACGAAGCACGGATATGAGATAAGGGTTGTGGGCGAGTCACCGAAGACAAGTGTTTACGTCGGCATCAACGTCAGCAAAGTGTTTATCAGAACGATGCTCGTATCCGGCGGTCTGTGCGGACTGACGGGCCTGCTTCTTGTCGGCGGCATCAATCATACACTTACTTCCACGATCGCTGACGGAAGAGGATTCACCGCAGTTCTCGTATCGTGGATGGCACAGTTCAATCCGTTTGCAATGATCGTAACAAGCTTCATAATCGTGTTCATGGACAGGGGTGCGGGAGAGATCGCGACACAGTTCGATCTCAACCAGTCGTTCGGTGATATCCTCACCGGCATAATCCTGTTCTTCATAATAGGCTGTGAGTTCTTCATCAACTATGAGATACATCTGAGAAAGAAGACCACGAAAAAGGAGGAGGCAAAGGCATGTTAGGATTTCTTGCATTTATTCCGAGGGCCGTTGCCCAGGGCATACCGCTTCTTTTCGGCTGTACCGGTGAGATCGTTACCGAGAAGTCCGGAAACCTCAATCTCGGTCTTCCCGGCGTAATGTACGTCGGAGCGATAAGCGGTGTAATAGGATCATTCTTCTACGAGAATTCGGTAGGTGCCGGCGAAGTCAATGCAGCGCTTGCGATTCTCATCCCGCTCATGTGCTCGATCGTCGGATCGCTGATCATGGGACTTATCTATTCGTTCCTTGTAGTTACATTCCGCGCCAACCAGAACGTTACCGGTCTTGCGATGACAACGTTCGGTGTGGGCTTCGGAAACTTCTTCGGAGGCTCTCTTATCAAGCTTGCCAAGACGGATCTTCCTTCGATCTCTCTTTCCAAGACGAGTATGGTATTTCGCAGCCAGCTTCCCTTTGCAAAGAGTCTCGGAGTTATCGGAGAGATATTTTTCTCATACGGATTCCTTGCATATACCGCAGTTATCATAGCGCTCATAGTGGCATATGTTTTCAAGAAGACGAGAGTGGGACTGAACCTGCGCGCCGTCGGCGAAAATCCTGCCACCGCAGATGCTGCCGGAATAAACGTTACCAAATACAAATATCTGGCCACCTGTATCGGATGCGTGATCGCAGGACTCGGCGGACTGTATTACGTAATGGATTATGCGTGCGGTATATGGTCCAATGATGCGTTCGGTGACAGAGGATGGCTTGCGATCGCGCTTGTCATATTCACACTCTGGAAATCGGATCTCGGTATATTTGCATCGATACTGTTCGGCGGACTGTACATTCTGTATCTGTACATACCGACGGGAATGGAACATATGGAGTTCAAGGAACTGTACAAGATGATCCCTTACGTTGTCACTCTCGTCGTCCTGATCTTCACGAGCATGAGAAACCGCAGGGAGGATCAGCCGCCTCAGAGCCTGGGACTTAATTACTTCAGAGAGGAGCGTTAAAGTGAAACTTCTTGAAGAAAGAATAAAAAAAGACGGTGTCGTAAAAGCAGGAAATGTTCTGAAGGTTGATTCATTCCTGAATCACCAGATCGACATCAAACTTATGAATGAGATAGGAAAAGAATTCAAGCGTATCTTTTCCGACGTTGAGGTTACAAAGATACTCACGGTGGAAGCATCGGGTATCGCGATCGCAGCGATCGTGGCACAGTATTTTGATGTACCTGTGGTGTTCGCAAAGAAGAGTCAGTCGATCAATCTCGACGGTTCCATCTACTCGACAAAGATAGAATCATTCACTCACAAAAGAGTGTACGATGTCATCGTTTCAAAGAAGTATTTATCACCCGAAGACAAGGTACTTGTTGTGGATGATTTTCTTGCAAACGGATGCGCGGCCGACGGCCTGATCGATATCATAAATGAATCCGGAGCGACACTTCAGGGCGTCGGTATCATAATCGAAAAAGGATTCCAGGACGGCGGAAAGCGGCTCAGGGAGCGGGGCGTGAGAGTTGAGTCTCTTGCAATAGTCGACGCGATGGATGACAAAACAGGAGAGATAACATTCAGACATCAGTCATAAAAAATGATATCAAAAATGTTACCATACGCTAACAACTTGACTATATTTCATGACATGATAGAATGATGTTACAGATTAATTTCTGTTATCATTTTTTGAGGAGTTTTTTATCATGGCACAGAAGAAACCGATCACATATGAACAGATCGTGAAGAAGGTCAGGAAGACTTTTGAGAATGCTGATGCACGTGAAGTGTTCGAGCATGTTGCGATCGAAGTTGATATCATCGGAGAGGGCGCCGGAGCTTTTTATTTTGAAGTTGCGGAACGCGCATGTACGATCGAGCCGTACAATTATTATAATCATGACGGCAGGATAATCGCGAGCGCGGATGTTCTTCTTGCGCTTGCAGCAAAGAAGATTCATATGCGCGAAGCATGGCAGAACGGAGACATCAAATACGAGGGCAATGAGGTCAAGTTCAACCTGCTTCTTGATAAGATAAAACTGAAGTGATCAGGGAAATGAGTTACCGGTTCTGTTCGACAGGTGTTACCGAATCCGGGATCACCGCATCGGCGACCATTGAATAATTTGTATAGTACACTACAAACCCCGGCTTTGATGCCGCGGGTTTTTTAATTTCTTTTCTTTTTACGTAATCGATCTCGACTTTACCCATGCTGCGTCCGCTCGAGTAATACGCAGCAAGACTTGCAGCCTCTTCAAATGTCCTGTCGGTCAGTTCCCTTCCTTCGCACCTTACGATGACATGACTGCCCGGCATCTTCTTTGCATGGAACCACCAGTCGTTTGTATTTGCGATCTTGAAAGTGAGCTCATCGTTCTGGAAATTGTTCTTGCCGACATAGATCGTGAATCCGTCGGCGGACATATAACAGAACGGATGGCTCTTTTCGCTCTTTGTTTTTGAGTGTCCCCTCTTTTTGATGTAGCCGCTTTCCGAAAGCTCCTCACGTATCTGCGCAAGATCCTTTTCATCCGTTGCTATATCAAGACTTGTAAGAACGCTTTCAAGATGATCGATCTCGCTTCTCGTTCCTTCAAGCTGAACCGTCACAGCTTCCTTAGTCCTTTTCAGTTTGTTGTAGCGGTCAAAATATTTTACCGAGTTTTCCATCGCGCTCTTTGTCGGATCGAGCGGGATGGTGATCTTTTCATTTGTATAATAATTGTCGCACGTGATCTTATCCGCACCTTCTTCGGCGCTGTATCCGTACGTCTGAAGAAGCTCGCCGTATATCCTGAACCTGTCCATCTTGTCAGTATCCTTAAGCTGCTTCTCCTGAATATCAAGTTTTTTGACGCTTCTCTCAATCGCAGTCATAACGATCCTCCGAAGATCGGAACTCTTCTGGCGGATACGTGAGTACTCGTCTCTTGACGCATAGTAGGAGATGAGCATTTCGGAAACAGTATCAAAACGCTTCCGCGCGCTTTTCTTAAACTGTTCAAGCTCAACGACTTCAAACTCCACGGGCCTGTCCTGATTATCGAATATCACCGCACAGCGAAAATCATCCGCCGCGATCATTTCATCAAGTTTGACGAGCGCATTGTAAAGTTTACATAAATCATCGGTGGAGTATGTATTGGCCGCCCTGTCCGCATCAAGCCCGGCCTGCTCACAAAGGCTTAAAGCAACTGCAGGAGAGAAACCGGTGAAAGTTGAATACAATGATTTTACAAGCGGTAACGGTTTACATAAAGTACCGGACAAGGCGTCGGCACTATGATTACATAAAATATAGTTATGTAAATCAATCTTATCATCAGTCTTTGGTATGAAATACTCTCTTCCGGGAAGAACTTCGCGCACCGATGATACGGCGGAGGTGACATGCTTGATGCTGTCTATTATCGTGTTATCAGGCTTTCTGAATATGATGTTGGAGTGCTTGCCCATGAGCTCCACGGTCAGTATCTTGCGGCACGTATCGCCCATTTCATCAAGATGTTCGATCGTAAACTCGATTATCCTCTCAAGATCAGGCTGTGTGACGGAGATGATCCTTCCGCCTGAGATATGCTTTCTAAGCAGCATGCAGAAGCTCGGAGCTGTCATCGGAGCCTGTTTGTTCTCGCCTGTCAGGTACACAAAAGGAAGAGAGGCTCCCGCGCTTATCAGCAGCCGCTCGTTCGTCTCCTTCGTTTTTATCGTGAGCAATAGTTCATCCGCCTCGGGCTGTACTATCTTAGAGATCCGCCCGCCCGTCAGATGCTCCTGCAGCTCACGTGTCAACGCCCTGATTGTGATTCCGTCAAGTGCCATGTGATACATTGTACCACAACTTGGAAGTAAAGCGAGTGGCAGGCAGTATTTCCGTAAAAACGCGCTCCCGCTCCTGTTCAGCCGCAGCTGACGCTAGGCTCGTGAAAAACCTCGCCAAGCGCAGGCGACTTCACAAGGTTTTTCCGAAAACACTGCCTGTCCCTCGCCTGCTCCCTCCATGTTTCATATATTCTTGACTGTATTTGAGCGTTTAACTATAATATATGAAGACTTTATGGGGAAGGGAATGACATGCTCAAGAGTATGACCGGCTTCGGCCGTTCCGAATACATAGACGAAAAGCGCAAGATCACGGTCGAGATCAAGGCCGTTAATCACAGATATCTGGACTGCTCGATAAAGATGCCGAAGAAGCTCGGCTTCTTTGAGGCGTCGATCAGAACACTTCTCAAAGATTATATCCAGCGCGGTAAGGTCGATGTTTTCATTACATATGAAGACTATACCGAGGACAATCTCAACCTGAAGTACAACCGGGACATGGCGAAAGCGTATCTGTCATATCTTAATGAAATGGCAGAGGAGTTCGGCATCGAGAACGATGTAAGGGTATCGACTCTGTCAAGATATCCTGAGGTCTTCTCGCTTGAAGAGTCCAATGTTGATGAGGATGAGATATGGTCAGATCTTGAAAAGGTAGTCAGGGAAGCAGCGGCGGCATTTGTTGATTCGAGGATCAAGGAAGGCGAGAACCTTAAAAAGGATCTTCTCGACAAGCTCGACAAGATGCTCTCATATGTCGGAAATATCGAGAAGCGCGCGCCCGAGATCATCGAAGAATACAGGAAGAACCTTTGTGAGAGAGTTGCCGATCTTCTTGCTGACTCTGCGATCGATGAGTCGAGGATACTCGGAGAGGTAACACTGTTTGCTGACAAGATATGCGTTGACGAAGAGATAGTAAGGCTCAAGAGCCACGTTAAAACGACAGCGGATATTCTCAAAGAGGGCGGAAGCGTCGGCAGAAAGCTTGATTTTATTGCCCAGGAGATGAACAGGGAAGCAAACACGATACTTTCGAAGTCGAACGATCTGGCAACGAGCGATATAGCGATAAACCTCAAGACCGATATAGAAAAGGTCAGGGAACAGATACAGAACATCGAATGAGGGATCCTGCATGAAGAAAAAAGGCGTACTGGTAATCCTGTCGGGCTTTGCCGGATCGGGCAAAGGAACGATAATCCGGGAACTTCTTCAGAAATACGACAACTATGCTCTGTCCGTATCGGCGACAACGCGTGCGCCCAGAGAAGGAGAAGAAGAAGGAGTACATTACTTCTTCAAAACGGAAGACGAGTTCAAGGACATGATCGCCAAGGGCGAACTGCTCGAGTATGCCAACTATGTCGGAAATTACTACGGCACTCCGCGTGCATATGTTAAGGAAAAACTTGCAGAGGGGATGAACGTCATCCTTGAGATCGAGACCGAAGGAGCACTTTCGATCAAGAGGGAATATCCCGATGCGGTACTGATATTCGTAATGCCTCCGAGCGTTGAAGAGATCCACCACAGACTCAAACAGCGCGGCACAGAATCGGATGAGGTCATAGCAAAGCGTATGAAAAAAGCCGGGCTTGAGATCTCGGTAGTTGACAGATACGACTTTCTGATGATAAATGATGTATTGGCGGAAAGCGTTGAGATGTTCAATGCGATCGTTGCGAGCCAGCAGATGGCCGTGTCGAGAAACCGCGACTACATTGATGATAAGAAGAAGGAATTCGAAGAATACCTATCAAGACAAAAGGAGAATTGATCATGTTACATCCGTCTTACAGCGATCTTATGAAAGTTGTCAACAGCGAGGTTGAGGTTGGAGAGCATCCTGTTGTAAACAGCCGTTACTCGATCGTAATGGCTACATCAAAGAGAGCCCGCCAGCTCGTCAACGGAAGAGCAACTACTGTAAAGGATTCCGAAAACAGGAACCCTCTTTCGGTTGCCATCGAGGAACTCGAAAAGGGTGACATCAAGATCCTTGCCGAATAATCAGGGAATCTGACATGAAGCTTTTTTTCGTATCTCTCGGATGCGACAAGAATCTCGTTGACAGCGAGCACATGATCGCAAAGCTTAACGCAGCCGGCTTGGAGCTTACCGATGAGGAAAAAGAAGCGGACGTGATCGTCATAAACACGTGCTGCTTTATCCACGATGCCAAACAGGAGAGCATCGATACCATTCTGGAAATGGCGCGCCTTAAGGATAACAAACTTAAGGCTCTTATTGTTTGTGGGTGTCTGGCAGAACGCTACAGGGACGAGATCATAAAGGAGATCCCCGAGGTTGACGCAGTCATCGGCATGAATGAAGATGACATCGTAAGCGCGATCGGATCCGTCATCGGAAACACCGCTTCGCGAAAATCATCCGCTACGCGAAAATTATTCAATGCGCGTCTTATCACCACACCGGGACATTTTGAGTATCTGAAGATAGCGGAAGGGTGCGACAAGAACTGTACGTACTGCATAATACCGAAGATCAGGGGATCGTACAGATCCTATCCGATGGAGAAGCTCATTGAGGAAGCTGATTTCCTTGCAAAGCAGGGAGTAAAGGAGCTGATCCTCGTTGCCCAGGAGACTACGCTTTACGGCATCGATATATACGGACATAAAGCATTGCCTGAATTATTATGTAAACTGTCAGAGATCGAAGGGATTGAATGGATCAGGCTTTTATACGCATACCCCGAAGAGATCACGGACGAGCTGATTGATATTATGTCAACCAATCCAAAGATATGTCATTATATCGACATACCGATCCAGAGCGGCGCAGATCCTGTTCTCAAAAAGATGGGAAGGCGTACCGATCAGGCACGTATCAGGGAAGTTGTACAAAAGCTCAGAGATAAGATAAATGATATATGCATAAGGACTACTCTTATCGCCGGCTTTCCGGGTGAGACAGAGGAGGACTTTGAGGAAACATACAGGTTCGTTAATGAGATGGAGTTTGACCGTCTCGGAGTATTTGCCTACTCGCCGGAGGAAGGAACGCCGGCATATGATTTTCGGCCGCAGGTCGGTGATGAGGAGAAGGAAAGGCGAAAGAGCGAACTGTATGAACTCCAGCAGGCCGTGTCATATGAGGCCTCGCAGAACATGATCGGTAAAACGGTGCGCGTCATCGTCGACGGATATCTGCCTGAGGATGATGTGTATGTTGCAAGGAGCTATCGCGATGCTCCCGATATTGACGGACTTGTGTTCGTGTATTCCGACCGTGAACTTGATACCGGTGTGATGGTAAACGTTACGGTAACGGATGCCAAAGAATATGATCTGGAAGGGAAAATAACGGATGAATCTGCCCAATAAACTTACAGTCTTAAGAGTTGCAGCTGTGCCTTTTTTTGTTGTGCTCATGCTCGTTCCGATATGCGGTGAGCCATGCGAGGGATGGTGCAAATGGACCGCGCTTGCGATCTTTATCCTTGCTGCACTTACCGACCTTGTTGACGGAAGGCTTGCAAGAAAATACAAGCTCGTCACCAACTTCGGAAAGTTCATGGATCCGCTTGCGGACAAGCTTCTTGTTTGTTCGGCACTCATATGTCTTGTCGAACTGAACAGGATACCCGCGTGGGTCGTTATCATAATCATCGCCCGTGAATTTGTCATAAGCGGTATCAGACTGATCGCGGTCGATGACGGAGTCGTGATCGCAGCGAGCAGGTGGGGCAAGTACAAGACCGTTTTTCAGATGATCATGGTTGGCTTCATGATCGGAAACCTTCCGATATTCGATCTTCTGACGCAGGTGCTCATGTGGATAGCGCTTGCACTGACGCTCATCTCGCTTGCTGATTACATCGCTAAGAACGTGGGACTTTTGAAAGGTAACTTCTGATGGAAGGATATGAATATTCCAAAACCGTAAAGATCGCCGGCATCACGAAGGAAAAGGTCATGGATCAGATCATGGACCTTACCGCGGATACAGGGGCTACGATCACCGTAACGAGCGATGCGGGCGAGACATACCTCTGCGTGACGGCACAGGGAGAGGACGAGTCCGAAGCAAAGAAAAAGGGAAAGCCCATCGTCAAGGAGATAAAATCAAGGCTCGGAGCAAATATCTTTACGACGGATGCTTCCGTATCGCTTGAGCAGACTGTAGTCGAACTTCTTGATAAGAACGGCCTCACGGTCTCGACGGCCGAGTCGTGTACGGGCGGACTTCTTGCGGGAAGGATCATAAACGTGCCCGGCGCAAGTGACATCATCAAGGTTGGTTTTGTTACATATGCAAACAGGGCGAAGAGAAAATATCTCGGTGTCAAAAAATCAACGCTTGAGAAATACGGCGCGGTGAGCAAACAGTGTGCCGAGGAAATGGTAAAGGGACTTGTTTCCGAGACAAAGGCAGATATAGGACTGTCAACGACCGGTATTGCGGGACCCGACGGCGGAAGCGAAGACAAGCCGGTCGGACTTGTTTATATCGGATGTAACGTATGCGGCAGGATCAAGGTTAAGGAATGCCGATTTACGGGAGAGCGCGATGAGATAAGAAGGAGTACGGTAACGGAGGCACTTAACATGCTCCGCGTCAGCCTTCTTGAGTATTTTACGGAGACCAAACTGAAATGAATAAAGTTTTGTTATTTTATCCGCCCGGATTTTTGTTCCAGCGCGGAGAGGACAGATGCCAGCAGAATATCAAGGATGCGTCGGCCGAGGCTATGCGTGCATGTAACGATCTCGGATACGGTGCAGCCATTCTTCTTCAGAAGGGTTATGAAGTAAAGCTTCGTGATTATCAGACCGAAGGATGCTCGATGGAAGATCTTGAAAATGATCTGAAAGAGTTTGCTCCGGATCTTATTATGATGAGCATCACGAACACGACGATATTCGATGACCTGAAGATACTTGCGGATATCAAGAAAAAATTCAATCCTGTCATTGCGATCAAGGGTGCTCTTTTTTACGATCCCGAGCAGGAACTGCTCGACATGCTCGATCTGTCATGCATTGATTACATGATAGGCGGCGAGGTTGATTTTGCGATCGGTGAGATCGCGGATTACGCGCTTCGCGGTGAGGGTGATCCCGCAGATATACTGTCGATACTGTACAGGGATAAGGACGGAAAGTTTGTACGTACGAAGTTCCATGAGTGGAACGAGGATCTTGATTCAAGACCGTTCCCTGCAAGACAGCTTATGAACAATGCGCTTTATGTGCGTCCCGATACAGATGAACCGATGGCTACCATCCAGACGTCGCGCGGATGTCCGAGTGCATGTGTGTTCTGTCTGACGCCGGTGATATCCGGAAAGTGTGTCAGGTTCAGAAGCCCGCAGAATGTTATGGACGAGCTTACAGAATGCTACAATGTTCACGGTATCAGAAACTTTTTCTTCAAGGCTGACACGTTCACGATCAATCCGCAGTGGGTCAGGGAGATGTGTACTCTGATCATCGAATCGCCTCTGCACGGCAAGATCGCTTTTACCGCAAATTCCAGAGTCAATCCGCTCTCAAAGGAAACACTTCAGCTCATGAAGGATGCCGGGTGTTTCATGGTTGCATTCGGATTTGAATCGGGATCCGATGAGATGCTCAAGACTCTTAAAAAGGGAACGACTGTTGAGATGAACCTTCGTGCCGCAAAGTGGTGTCATGAAGTCGGACTTCCTTTCTGGGGATTCTACGTTATCGGTTTCCCGTGGGAGAACAGGGAGCACATACTTGAGACGAGGAAGATGATCATGCAGCAGAAGCCTGATTTCATCGAGGTCAAGATGGCACTTCCGTTCTACGGGACCGAGCTTTACAAGGCGGCAAAGGAGATGGATCTTATCGCCGATTCGCCACTTGGCTGTGACTTCTTCCATTCGGCACTGACGGGTACAAAGTATCTTTCACAGGATGAAGTGGAGAAGCTCCGTAAAAAGATACTGCTCGGGTTCTATATGCGTCCCGGTTACATATTAAAGAAGATGGGAGAATGCATAAAGCATCCGTCGGTATTCGGAAACTACGTAAAGTACGGATTCAAGATGCTCGGTTCTCTCCTGAAATAGTTTAAGGAATATTTCATGCTATATCGTATCTCTAACGGCCGCGTAATGTTCGCGGCCGATACTATACTTGAACATGTTGATTTTGAGGTCAGGAACAAAAGCGACAAGATCGCAGTGATCGGCAGGAACGGAGCAGGTAAGACCACTCTTCTGAAAGTCATCACCGGCGAAGTTGAGCTTACCCGCGTCGACGGAGAGGATTCGTCGATAACAGCTCCGGGTAATCCCACGATCGGATATCTGAGGCAGATAACGTTTGATGATCTTAACGAGACGCTTGATGCGGAGATCAGAAAGGTGTTCGCATCGATCATTGAGGAGAAGAAGCGGATCGATGAGCTTGTTGTTCTGATGGACAGCGTTGAAGGAGAAGAGGCCGAAAGATACGCGAAGGAATACACCTCCCTGATGGATGATTTTAAAGACAGGGGCGGTTATTACTACGAGAAGGAATATGACGCGATGCTCACGTCGTTCGGGTTTACAGCCGATGACAAGAAAAAGCATCTGTCGGAATTCTCGGGAGGACAGCTTACAAAGCTCGCGTTCATCAAACTGCTGCTGTCAAAGCCGGATATCCTTCTTCTTGACGAGCCGACGAACCATCTTGACATGTCGACGATCTCATGGCTTGAGGATTACCTGAAGAATTACAACAGGGCAGTCGTTATCGTCAGCCACGACAGAATGTTTCTTGACCGGATCGTTAATGTCGTTTATGAGATAACCTATCAGCAGGTTGTCAGATTTTCGGGGAACTATACAGATTACGTTGCGCAGAAAAAAGAGCGCTATGAGAAACAGCTCAAGGATCACATCGCACAGCAGAAAGAGATAAAGCGGCTTACGGAACTTGTGGAAAGGTTCAAGAACAAGCCGAGCAAAGTCGCGATGACAAGATCGAAGCTCAAGCAGATCGAGCATATGGAGCTTGTGGCGCGCCCTGCGGATTATGATACAAAGAGCTTTCATGCAGCATTCACACCGAAGTTGGAAACGGGAAAGGATGTGCTGTTTGTAAAGGATCTTGTGATAGGATATGATACGCCGCTCGCAACGGTGAACATCGATCTGAAAAAGGGCGAAAGGCTTGCCGTCATCGGCGATAACGGGATAGGAAAGTCGACTTTCCTGAAGACTCTGGTGGGTGAGGTTGAAAAGCTGTCGGGTGATTTTCGGTTCGGGGTCAATGTTCAGACAGGATACTTCGACCAGAGGATGGCACAGTATACTTCGGACAAGACCGTTATAAACGATTTCTGGGATATGTATCCGACGCTTACCGAAACAGAGGTCAGGAACAGGCTCGGAGCATTTCTGTTCACGCAGGATGAGGTGTTCAAGGACGTGTCGATGCTCTCGGGAGGAGAGCGTGTCAGACTCTCGCTTGCAAAGATATTTAACAGCCTTCCGAACGTACTGATACTTGATGAGCCGACGAACCATATGGACATGATCGGCAAGGAGACGCTCGAGGCGATGCTCGTATGCTTTCCGGGAACAGTTATCTTTGTATCGCACGACAGGTACTTCGTAAAAAAGGTTGCAACGCAGATACTTGAAATGACAACGGACGGTGTCAGGCTGTATCCGTTCGGATATGAGGATTATCTGGAAAAGAGCGCGAATACAGGGGACGGTTCTGCAATGCGGCAAAATATCCCGGAAACATCCAACGGAAAGGAAACGTCTCAGGAAAAGAACACGGAAGTTTCCGCTTCCCAGGCCGAGCGCCTTGCAGGAAAGGAAGAAGAGAAGAGACAGCGGAGGCTCAAAAAGCTCGAGGAAAAGATAGAGGAACTTGAAAACAGCATAGCAGAACTCAAGAAAGAGTTATGTAAACCTGAGTATGCGAGCATGTACTCAAAGCTTTCCGAGATACAGGCCGACATCGATGCCGCGGAAGAGGAGCTTCTTGAGACGATGGAAACATGGGAATCCATACAGAAAACTGATAACACAGGGAGAGAATGAAATGCAGGATAATTTAACACGCTCTGATATAGAAAAGATGGAAAAGGAGATCGAGTACAGAAAGCTCACTCTGCGCCCGAAGCTTATCGAGGAGGTCAAGGTTGCACGTGCTCACGGTGATCTGTCCGAGAACTTCGAGTATTATGCCGCAAAACGCGAGAAGAACATGAATGAGTCGAGGATCAGATACCTTGACAGGATGGTCAGGACCGCGAACATCATAGATGATACTTCGGCGGATGACGAGGTCGGGATCAACAATACGGTCACTGTCGAGATCGTCGATGACGGTGAGATAGAGCAGTACAAGATCGTGACGACGATCAGGAGCAATTCGCTGATCGGTCTTATCAGCATCGAATCTCCGATGGGAAAGGCCCTGATGGGACACAAGATCGGGGACCGTGTCACTGTTGTTGTCAACGAGAACGTTTCGTATGATGTGATAATCAACGATATCGACAAATCAACCGGCGACGAGGACGACGAGATCAGCCAGTACTGATATCTTGTGTTTACGGCGTAAATGTGGTTAAATAATATGATATGTTTTGCATATAAAGTCCTTAGAAAGAAGAGGTAGTTATCATGGCTTTACTTGAAAAATGGCGCAAGATGGCATACGACGAAAATGCCGACAAGAACGCACTGCAGAAGCTCTGGGCAGATTATTTTGAGGTTGAGAAGGGGATATACCAGCAGCTCCTTTCCGATCCCGACACTGCCGTTACAGGCACTGTTGCGGAACTTGCCGAGAAATATAACACGGACATCATGACGATGACCGGATTCCTTGACGGTATCAATGACAGTCTCGTTAAGGCCAACAACATTGAGAAGATGACAGAGAAGACAAAGGTGTCACTTGAGTTTGACAAGGAGCTTCTCTATAAGAACATGGTTGCCGCAGGCGCCGACTGGCTTTACGGTCTTGAAGAGTGGAATGATATCTTCGATGAGGAGAAGCAGAAGCAGCTCTACAAGGAACAGAAGGCAAGCCAGACCGTCAGACACGAGGGACCGAAGATCGGCCGAAACGATCCGTGCCCTTGCGGAAGCGGAAAGAAATACAAGAAGTGTTGCGGAAGAGGCTGGTAGGAGGGACCCACGATAGTGGGAGGAACCTGCCTGCACCGCGAGGCCTATCGCGAAGCGATTCTAATGGCCGAGCGACCTTAGGAGGAAATATATATGATAATAAAATTAAAAGACGGTTCATCAAAGGAATATTCATCCGCAATGTCTGTTATCGATATCGCAAAGGATATCTCGGAGGGACTTGCCAGGAATGCCTGCGCGGGTGAGGTCGACGGTGAGCGCGTTGACCTGCGTTTTGTTGTGGATAAGGATTGCAGCCTGAACATTCTAACATTTGCCGACAAGGGCGGATGCGATGCGTTCAGACACACTACCTCACATATAATGGCTCAGGCGATCAAGCGTCTGTGGCCCGATGTAAAGCTTGCGATCGGACCTTCGATCGATGACGGATTTTACTACGACATTGACAGTGACAGAGCTATCACTGAAGAGGACTTTGCGAAGATAGAAGAAGAGATGAAGAAGATCGTCAAGGAGGATATCCCCCTTGAGCGATTTGAACTTCCGAGAGCTGAAGCCATAAAGCTCATGGAAGATATGAAGGAGCCCTATAAGGTGGAACTCATCAGGGATCTTCCTGAGGATGCGATCATATCGTTCTATAAGCAGGGAGATTTTACCGATCTTTGTGCGGGACCCCACCTTATGTCCACAAAGCCCGTAAAGGCCGTTAAGCTTATGAAGGTTGCGGGAGCATACTGGAGAGGCAACGAGAAGAACAAGATGCTTACGAGAATATACGGAACATCGTATACGAAAGCATCCGAACTTGAAGAATACCTTACGATGCTCGAAGAGGCAAAGAAGCGTGACCATCGTAAGATCGGCAGGGAAATGGGACTGTTCATGATGGCCGATGAGGGGCCGGGATTCCCGTTCTTCCTTCCTAACGGAATGATCCTTCGGAACGAGCTCATGAAATACTGGAGAGAAGTTCATTACCGTAACGGTTATCAGGAGATAGAGACGCCGGTAATGCTCAACCAGTCGCTCTGGATCACTTCGGGACACTGGGATCATTACAGCGAGAACATGTATACGTCAACTATCGATGAGGAGCTGTTCTGCATCAAGCCGATGAACTGCCCGGGCTCGATACTCGTATACAAGAATCAGCCCAGATCATACAGGGAACTCCCGATCAGATATGCGGAGGTCGGACTTGTTCACAGACATGAGAAATCAGGCGCTCTTCATGGACTTATGAGAGTGCGCGCTTTCCATCAGGACGATGCGCACGAGTTCATCTCAATGGATCAGGTCGGAGATGAAGTTGAGCATATCGTGAGACTGATAGATGAAGTTTACGATAAGCTCGGTTTCAAGTACACGATAGAACTGTCAACGATGCCCGAGGATCACATGGGCTCGCTTGAGGATTGGGAAAGAGCAACGAACGGATTAAAGTCCGCTCTTGAGAAGATGCAACTTCCGTACGAGATAAACGAAGGCGACGGTGCTTTCTACGGACCGAAGATCGACTTCCACGTTGAGGACTGCCTGAAGAGAGAGTGGCAGTGCGGTACGATCCAGCTTGATTTCCAGCTGCCGCAGAACTTTGATCTTAAGTATACGGGTGCCGACGGAGCCGAGCATATGCCCGTCATGATACACAGGGTCGTATTCGGATCAGTCGAGCGTTTCATCGGAGTTCTGACCGAAAACTGTGCCGGTAAGTTCCCGACATGGTTATCACCTGTACAGGTCAAGGTGCTTCCGATATCCGACAAGTATTTCGATTACTCGGAGAAGGTTCTTGAAAAGCTCAAGGCAGCAGGCATCCGCGCTGAGATAGACACAAGAAGCGAGAAGATCGGATACAAGATCAGGGAAGCAAGACTCCAGAGGGTTCCTTACATGCTCATTCTCGGACAGAAAGAGGAAGAGGCAGGTAATATAGCGGTCAGAAGCCGTTTCCTCGGCGATGAGGGCGCAAAGGATCTTGACGCTTTCATTAAGGACGTTCGTGAGGAGATAGACGGCAGGATATTCAGGGAAGAGAGTACTTCGGAAGACTGATCCCGACAGGCGAAAATCATGAGCGGCAACATTATCATCGCAACATCAAAGATCAAGACATGCGAGCGTTTTTATGCCCTGTGCGACAACTGCGGCTATGACAGAATATGGTCGGACGCACTATGGGCTGATGTCATAAATGATGATGAGATATATGCCGAACTTGAATACTATCTTGCCACGCATACACTGAAGGATTCGGCTGATGTTTGCGGATACAGCCTTACCGATCTGTATGTGTTCCAGATGGACAAATATAATCTGATCAGGGAGATCGGCAAGAACACGGCCGAGTGCAACAAGGAGCGCATGGTACTTAACGCATTCAGGATGATCATCGATATGAAGGCGGATCCCGAAACATACCTGCGCCGCCTGGAGGAAGGACGCGGAGAAGACAAGCTTTGAATCCTGACGATAGAATAATCGGATACATGAAGGAAAGAAACGACCATGCGAGAACGGTTGCATGTGCCGTGGCAGTGCAGCTTTTTGCACTGGCCGTATATTTCTGCATGTATGCACTCATAGCGGGAAGAGTATTTCTCTCACTGAGCGCTGATACAGGAAATGTCATAATGATATCGGTATCCTCGGCCATAGCGATATTTGTTATCGTTCTGAACATACTGACCGTGATCCGCGGCAGAAAAGTTTACATAAATCGACCGGACAGCATAGCACTTCGTGACGGTGCCGATGTCGTGAAGATAGCTTATTCTACGGCCAGACCGGTACTAATTTACAAGATCACATACAGCCTGGTCATACTTGCGGTGGGTGGATTGGTTTACATAACTTTCATGTCGTTCATGGAAGACCAGGTACTTGCCGGACTGTACGGTAAGATTGCCGTATGCATAGCCGGTGCAGTCGCATTTCTCATTATGTGGCCGTGCATCGACAGGATAGCTTGCTACAGATCGATCCTTAACGAGACACATGAGTTATATTATGATGAGAAGCCGGACAATGCGCTTAAGTATATTGCGGCATTTACCGTCCCGGCTGTTATATGTCTGTGGTATATACTCAGATATTTCGGAACATACCAGGGCATTGCATGGATCGTATTTCCGGTCGCTGCGCTTTTTGCTTTTGCGATCGCTTTTCTTATAAAAGTGTTTGACAGCGGACGGGATATATGATAGATTAGGCAAGTGGTTTGTGCCACACATACAGGAAAGCAGAGAGATCTCACCCCGCGGCGGGCTGATCGGAAGATCACACAGGAGCTTAGCGGGCGTTAATACGAACCGGAGACGGTATGATTTTTATGGAGGATTCTGCTTTTTTGTGAGCAGGATTTTTTTATTGTTTAAGCTATGGAGGGTAAGACAATAGCAGATTTAATGATCAACGAACAGATCCGTGATAAGGAAGTTCGTGTAATCGGAGTCAACAATGAACAGCTCGGTGTAATGAGCACCGATGAGGCAAGAAAGCTTGCTGAGGATGCGGGTGTTGATCTTGTGAAGATCGCTCCTAATGCGGCACCTCCCGTATGCAGGATTATCGACTACGGAAAGTTCCGTTACGAGCAGTCACGTAAGGAAAAGGAAGCAAGAAAGAAACAGAAGGTCATAGAGATCAAGGAGATCCGTATGTCTCCGAATATCGATACGAACGATCTGAACACGAAGATCGCGGCTGCCAAGAAGTTTCTGTCAAAGGGAGACAGGGTAAAGGTCACCCTGAGGTTCCGCGGACGTGAGATGGCTCACATGAATAACAGCAAATACATCCTCGATGATTTTGCAGAGGCTCTTGCGGATGTTGCTGTTGTAGAAAAAGCCCCGAAGGTAGAGGGCAGGACACTTACAATGTTTTTAACTGAAAAGCGTTAGAAGATCAGTTGAAGAAATATGATTATTTAGGAGGAACATGTTATGCCAAAGATCAAAACAAACAGATCCGCTGCAAAGCGTTTCAAAGTAACCGGTACAGGTAAGTTAAAGAGAAACAAAGCTTACAGACGTCATATCCTGACCAAGAAGACAACAAAGAACAAGAGAAACTTGAGACATGCCGTTATGACGGATGAGACGAACGTAAAGAACATGAAGAAGATCACACCTTATCTTCAGTAATGACAGGAGGTTTAGGAAATGGCTAGAATCAAAGGCGGAATGAACGCCAAAAAGAAACATAACAGAGTATTAAAGCTCGCAAAAGGATACAGGGCAGCACGTTCAAAACAGTACCGTGTTGCAAAGCAGTCGGTAATGCGTGCACTTGCAACATCGTTTGCCGGAAGAAAAGAGCGTAAGCGTCAGTTCAGACAGCTTTGGATCGCACGTATCAATGCTGCTGCAAGAATGAACGGAATCTCATACAGTAAGCTTATGTATGGTCTTAAGCTCGCAGAGATCGATATCAACCGCAAGATGCTCGCCGAGATGGCAGTCAATGATGCAGAAGGTTTCGCAACACTTGCAGATATCGCTAAGTCTAAGATCGCCTGATCATGATAAGGATCTGTTCAGACAGTACGTGTGATCTTTCAGAAGAGATCACAAAGAAGTACGACATAACGATCATCCCACTGCATATCGTCCTTGGGGAGCAGGAATACCGCGACCGCGTGGAGATATCACAGGAGGAGATATTCGAGTGGGCAGACAAGAACAAAACAACACCGAAGACAAGTGCCGTATCATATGATGATGCGATCGGCATCATAAAGCCGATGCTCGATGCGGGTGATGAACTTGTTATCTTCACTATCTCCGCAGCAATGTCGACTACATACAATGTATTCAACATGGTTGCCGAAGATCTCGGATGCACTGACAGGGTACATGTCATCGATTCGATGAACCTTTCGACCGGAATAGGGCTTCTCGCAGTTGAGGCTGCCGTGATGGCAAAGGAAGGGTACGGTGCCGAAGAGATCGTTAAGGAGATGGAGTATCTTAGACCGAAGGTCCGTGCAAGCTTTGTTATTGATACACTTACGTATCTTGCAAGAGGCGGAAGGTGTTCGAGCGTTGCAGCGCTTACCGGCGGAGTACTGCGTATCCATCCTAAGATCATCGTTAAGAACGGTAAGATGGAAGTGTCCAAGAAGTATCGTGGACAGATCGGAAAAGTGGTCAATGACTACGTAAAGGACATGCATTATGCGCTCCTGGGGTCAAGACGCCAGCGGGTATTCATAACGCATACGAGTTCTGATCGTGAGATGGTCGAAGAGGTTAGAGAGTATCTTGAAAGCCTGAACTGGTTTGAAGAGATATACGAAACACACGCAGGCGGAGTGATAAGTTCGCACTGCGGTCCCGGAACACTCGGTGTACTGTTCATAGAGGGATGATCATAATTTAATATCGACAAAGAAACCTTTGAGATATGTATCCCCTGGCGTTGTGGCGCTTCCGTCGTAACGCGAGGGGTTTTTGTATGTAATGGCTCCTGAATTGGAGTATTCATTCTGTGCGTATCCCGTGGCAGGGCGGCGTTTTGCAGCGGGATCCATGCTTGAATAAGCTCTGGCTGCATCCATCTTGTTCTTGGGGATAACTATGCCGTCCTCGGTATCACGGCGTCCGACAGCCTTAAGACTGCTGTCGGCACTTTTGACACCCTTAGTGGGGTCAAGTTCGTTTGAAAGGTGATCGACGGCGTTTAAGAGCTGGTGGCGCTTCTCCTGCTGAGCCGCACTTAATGAAGGCATCCTGTCAAGCTCGCCGAGCTGTTCCTGACGTGCCTGAAGCTGCCTCTGCAATTCATAGTTCCTGCCACTGTATGGACTTTGTGACTGGCCGTTGTTAAACAGTCCGTATGAATTGATCGCCATGGATCAATTATATCATATGTTATTAAAAATGTTCAATAATACACAATAATTCCTTGACATCCTACGGCCTTTCCGATAAAATATCATTTGCTGATAAAATCATATCGCATCGGGGTGTGGCTCAGTTTGGCTAGAGCGCTATCTTAGGGAGGTAGAGGCCGCAAGTTCGAATCTTGTCACTCCGACTTATCCAGTCCTGAAAGGCTAATACAATAGGCTTTTGGGACTTCTTTTTTTCTATGACAGAGTTATTATTTTGTTTACCGCTGTTTACCAAGCCGGTAATACCCCGTATCAGCCATCCGGCTCCTTCTTAGCCTTCTCTTTATCCAAGACGACATAGTATTATACGGATTTATGAATAAAGATTGGAGACTAACTATTAGAAGTCAAGTGGAAAAAGATGGTTTTTGATCAAAACG
>CAMUYQ010000012.1 GCA_947165025.1 uncultured Lachnospiraceae bacterium
CGAATCGCTTGTACCGCTTATGCGGTACAGGCGTACCGTTTATCCGAATTGTGCACCCTTTTGTTTGTATCACTATTATACCATATCGTTTTTGGTTTGTCAAGTCTCTGTAAAAACGTAAAGATATTTACAACTCGACCGAGTGTAAGATCATCATATGAATTACACCTCATACAAACGGAGCCAGCCACACAACAGCCGACTCCGCATACAAAAGGATTTTGAAATAGATAATTATTGTATAAATATTCGCTATACAGCCAATGAATACTTGCACCTTTACCGTCTTATACTATCGGGCGAATTGAGATCGCTGAAAATATGATTATCTTTACCCGCTCTATGCTGCTGGATTTTCAATTGCCGAACTCACGTAATACAGTGTAATTCCTGTTCTACACTGTCTCTGGGGGGTGGAAATCATGATAAGGATGCCATATCTATATTTGTATTGACCGTTCGAGTCTGTGAGTTCCTCTATCTTTTTTCTGTCGATTGATTGGTCCTTGTTACAATAGGTCTTGATCTCAATACCAGCTATATTATGATCGTTGTTTTCACGTTGATGTATGATAAGAACGAGATATACAGCGTTTTTGAATTATGACGTCTCCACATTTGGTTATCATTGTTTATTCTTAAGATACGCAGAAACCTTATCAACTTCCGGAAACAACGTCGCCTGAGTAATGCTAACCATTTCTAGTTCATCAATTATGTGTCGCTTTCGGTCTTTGGGAATAATAATCTCATTACGAATATACTCCCTAATTTTTTTATTACTGTCTGCCTCATCATAGTCGAGCCCACTCATAAGAAATGCTCCATCCTGCTTTAAGATACGCGGATTATTCAACTCTGTGTAAACAAATATTGGGCTTAACAAATCAATGGGGTTTATTAGTCTTTCAAAAGCAGGATAATCCATTCTAATCGTATGATAGAATTGTTCGACCACAGGATTGCTATATCCGTGATTTGGACTTTGCGGGAATTTATCCTTGTCAATATACAAGTATGCCAGTGTCCTAAGCTTACGCTGTTGATCTTTGTCCATTTCAGGCAACTTCGAAAGCATTATTACTCTATCACTGCGACTATATAACACATCTGCTTCATTTATGCCAAACACAAAAACCTCTCCGTCACAATTCAAATCTCTCTCGCAGGCAAAGAACAACGCTACGAGAGGATTGGTTGTGACATCAAGCATTCTTGTCGGGCACCCATAATGCTGAAGAAACGTCAACCTGTTAATACTGTTTAGTCCTTTAAGTTCCTGAGGACACCTGAGATTCATATTATTCAGATAGTATTGTTCATCATGTCGTTCAGATCGTCTGTATATTCCCGGACACACTCTGTCCCTATAGTCTACGTTAGCCTGTCCCCGAAAGAATAATACCATCTCGTAGTGATCGTTTTTTATTTGACGTTCTCTCGAATAATACTCATAAAAAAAATCCTTATTCTTTTCAACAAATGACGATTCATATTTATAATCGCCGTGTTTATATTTCTTTTTTTCAAGTATTATTTGATCTCTTTCAGCCAGGACCTCCAATGGAGGCTTTTGTCCTCCATCCCATCTTCCCTGGCCTCGTTGGTTTTTGTTTTTTACGAGTTGTGATGTCTCCTCAATGATTTTTATAAAATCAGTAAGATTATAAACTGTAGTGTTCATGTTCAATATTCCCCGTTATATTTATATAATCGAAAAAGAAGTTCATCGTTCTCTGTTAAATACCTCCGACCATAGTCAAGCCAATTTTGACTGCTCTTATTCGACACTTGGATGCTATTGTATACCCAACCAATCTGCTTTGAGGCTACTCCAACAATATGCACATAGGATTTAACATCAACATCGTCAACGACACCTGATACTACTGTAATATATACACCTATCGTGTGACTATATACGTATGTCCTCAAGCGCCGGTACCTTATAATGATACATCCTTTCTGAGATATTATTCCCATTTCATTATCCCAACCAACCAGTTGGTCGCGATCGGCAAAGGAGGATATCTCATGTCAACCATTATTATAGGATTTTTCACAATCTTGCGAATCACAGTATATTTTTATAATTTGCCGGAAAGCCTATAAGCGATAAATCCACTACATCACTGTATTCTTCAATCAGTTTTATTATCCCGTCCTTGAGTTCTTCACCGAGGTCATCCGAAGGCAATCTGTATATCAAAACCAAAAGATATGCAAACAGCGAATTATTGTTAATGCTTGGATTGTCCCTTAAGAAATAACTGGACAATTTTGCAGGAGGATTATATCTCACATTTATTAGTCTTGCAGTGTGTGCACATTTGTTTCTAAGAACAGCCATGCAATGTAAATGATTAGCCAATGTCTTACTTCCTATCCCGAGCTCCTGCGCAATTCTTTCTTGAGAACTGGTATACATGGCACTATACAACTTTGACACATTCGAAAAAGACATCAGTTCAAACATAACCCATATCGGCATTTTCCCTGCGTAGTTCTGCTTATGATGCTTAACCACTAAACTATCTGCGTAATAATCTTTCTCCCTATTAAAGCTATTCTTAATTTTTTGAAAACCAACTTTATTGTAATAGTTTTCCGGATAATAATGCTGATCGTGTGGCGACTCAGTACATTTTTCTAATGCAAAAACTCTGGAAATGTGAGTCTTATAATATACTTCACATATTTCTATGTAATGTCTAAGCACTGATCTGAGATTCGCATCAAATTCGTACAACCGACGCAATTCCGAAAAGGAATGACCTAATTCAAGTTCACTGCTTGATGGACTTTTTCTAAACTGTAACAAATATCCTGTTAAGCGATAGTAACTAACTTGCGTCAAGAATGCTTTTGCTTCCTCACGATTATCTATGGTAAGGCCGTGCTCAACAAGTCTATCCAGTTGTTCATCTAGGGTAAGCGGGCATTTCAGATCCATTTTGTATTGCTCCTTCAAGTAAAAAGGCCGAGAACAAACGTCCCGACCTGGTCCCCAATGCAATGACTGGGCAACTCTGTTAAAGTAAGTATAACGGATATAAATCTTCTTTCCAACCCCCTACATATTGTGTTTTTATTTTGCTTGAATGCTATATATAGGATTTATTTAACAAAAATACTCTGTGCTTTCTCAATTAACACCGACAAGACGCAGGTGAATCCCACTACCATTACATACCGAACAATCAGCCATACCGGTCCTTGTGGGGCAAGAAGTAACTCCGCGGCAAATGATTTTTTGTAAAAGATGACTCATAAGAGGTCGGGACCTTTGAGAGCGTCGATGAAAGGGGTGTGTGTAGATGAATTTGATATGTTGTTCTTCTTGTTCAATATATGCACAAATAGATTAACGGCTATTTTCACGGATGAATCTCAGGAAATCTTCATAATTTCTAATGTAATCTTCCTCGTTATAATATTCCGATGCGAGTACCATAAGTACGGCATCATCAGAGAAATCATACATTTCACGCCAGATCAGATTGCAAATATAAAGGCCTTCGTTGGGCTTATTCAGGACGATCTCTTCTTTCTCATTTCCGTCATCCAGTCTTACCTTACAGCTTCCATTAACACAGATCAATATCTGTTCCAGATTCTTATGGGCATGACAACCACGTACAGCATCAGATGATGTGCCATACATGTAATAAACACGCTTTATTTCGAACGGGATATTTCTCGTCTTCTCTAGTGCGACAAGCGATCCGCGTTCATCACCATGGATTTCAAATGTATAGTGTTTTGTGTTCTTCATATTGGGTTATTTTACCATAAAGGGGGCTTTGATTAAAGAGATTGATGGATATATGATTTTCTCGCCACTTATGGCTATTGGGGTTCTGTTGTTCCGCTATGGCGTGATCATTATCACAATTCCTGCTATATGGGTCTGACTCATAGCAGATAAGGTGTAGGTCTCTTTCGAAGAGGCAATTCAAGGATGTGTCAATTATGTCTGCAACTTCATTACCCCTGTATTCTTCAAATAAAACCAGAAAACACAATCGAATGGCAAATACTATATTGTGTATACAGAACATTAGTTCTATACTATATGTGCCGGGAGATATTTCCGAGTACTATGAAAGGAGCTATAAATATGGCAACTAACAAAAAGCAAACTTCTCCGCGTGCAGCCAGTGCTGCCTCTAAAGTACTGCGTGACGGTCGTACCAGCAGGGCATCAAAGACTGCCGCGGGAAGCGCATTGTCTCAAACCCCATCCAAATCCAAAAAGAAGTAGTTTGAGGTGTTTTCAAAGGTGTATGGTCAGCATAACCATACACCTTTTTAATCATAGAAATATTTCAACCTGTTTTACAAAGCTTGACCCGTATCCATCCATTTCTCGTCTGATCCAATCCTAATTACGAAGTGTATCCCGCCATTCTTAACAATTCCATAATCCAGTCAGCCTGTTGGGCTGCCGCATCGATTCTATTGCAAATCTGCTTATTCTCGATATTGCCAAAATTCTTATTGTTTATCACTGCAAGCTTCAATATGTTTTTGATTGCTTCGTGCTCAATTATCTCTTTTTCGTCCAATAGGCTATCCTCCATTCTGAATAAAAATAGTATTCATATTGGCATTCACAATCATATTCTCGCCATTAAAACAGACGGAAAAATATGTAAGCCTCTTTCATCATAGCCAATAACCTCTCTTATAACGCCAACTCTCTCCTTATTTAGACACGGTATTATCCCAGCCTTTTGTAAATCACTAGCCGTTTGTTGTAATCGTTTCATAGGAATTGCAATTACCGCGTATTCCTCTTGAAAGCATAATAAGTATGGATCGATTTCTAATTTTTCTAATAGTTCAGAAAATGTGCCGTCATTGATACTTCGAGAAAAAATATCCCATATATCTAAGCAATCAGGTTCAAGGAAGGCGGAACTTTTATAGTTTACAACCTCTCTGGCATTCATCATCCATTGATATGCATCCTGCTCTTCAATTACATTGGAAAGCAATACATCACTGTTTCCAAACAAATCCTTATAATGACTAATTGTTCCCTCATGTGTGGTATTATATTTCTTATTACCCGTCGCGAAAGGACTCTCTCCAACCTGTAAAGTTAGCCTGAACATGCTTTTGCATCTCAAAATTGCAATCCCTTTAGATGCCAATGAGGCCCTTACTAAATAGTATATCGAATAGTACAATTTTACCGTAGACCAGGAAAAACGCCTCTTAAACGCCGAATCGATTCCCTCCGCAAAGCTTAATACACCGTTATAAAACAAATTTTTCGCATCTTCCTTTAGCGCTCTTCCTAAACCAACCACTTCTTCAGAGGTAAGAGTGTGACTTCTGAATTCTTTATCTTTACTAAGCAAGTCTTCCGGGGTGACACCAATAAGGTTTTCGTAAAAAACTTGAGCATTATTTCTCTCAAAACTTATACTCATTTTGCGCTGGAACATCCTTTAACAAAGCAGTCTTTAGGTACTGAAATACAACATTTCTTTGTTCTTTACCCTGCATATTTTTTATTTCCTCTTTGTATAACAATCCATCTCGCCCAAGCGGTATTAATTCTCGTATTGTGCTTTGTTCAAACGATCTTCGCTCCGCACATTTGGGTAGCAATTCTCGACACATAAAATCTATCCCTGCATAGCACCCTGCATTAGCCATAAAAGGGTTACAAGATTTCAGCCAATTACCTTCTTGTTCATAATAATCCTTTAGCACTGAAAAGAAATTAAAGATGATTCTGTACTGGGATTCAAAATCCCGTAAATTATACTCATCAAACAAACCTTGTTCCTTTGAAAACTGCTTAATCGCATTAACGACTGTTGATAAATCAACTTTTCCTCCCTTCGATGCACCTGGCATTTTAATGCACTGATAGTAAGGCGACTCAGGTTCTTCATGAAGTTTGTTAGCAATATCAGTAGCACGAACTATATAATAATCTTTAGCTCTAACCTCTCCAAACAAATCATACACTAAACTACTCGGAACAGGCTTTTGCTCCGTATTAATATTCAGGAAAATCCTAGCGGCTTCAGATGTTGTAAGGTTCTGAGTTAATAATACAATGATTTTTTGGCTGCCTATATTTTTATTAACATCACACGCTTGTTTCAGGCCCTCCAATCGATGTTGTCCATCAATAACCTGAGCAGCTGCGGAAACCTGCGGAATTATCAATTTGTCCTTGTCAATGATTAACGGAAAATTGTTATCAACCCAATTAAGAATAAATGTATTAAAAAAACTATTACCTTCTAATACGAATTCTTTTATGGAATTGACTCTTCTTTTATTTAAAACTCTTTGAACAGCCCCCTGAACATTATCCCTTCCACGAACGGCAACGTAGTATATTGGTAGGAGATCCTCCACCTTCATCAAAAAGACATATGCAATCGTATCGCCCAAATTTGCTGTAATATAATGATCAATTTCAATTTTTTTCATTCTAATACATGTCTCCTTTTGTTTTTTCTTTTTAATCTTTCTTCTGGATCAAATAATACTCACTTTTGTAATCTGCAAATTCGATTATATTCATTCTTTGATTCAATCATAGAGTTAAGCGCCGAAGGCTCAAGTTCTATCAGGTCTTGACAATACATCGAGAACTTCTTTGCCTGCTCTTTACAAGATACCGGTTTTCCCGAATGCGGAAATGTCATGTTCTCGTCAACAGATTCATGATTTAGGGCATGAATCCATGTCTCTATCTGACGTTTCGGAATCCAAACCATAATGGGAGCATTTTGTTTGTCCCATTGTACCCCTTGCGATTTAACTTCTTTATCTAGGAATGATTTTCGCTCATCAATCGTATACTTATCCGCATCCGTGCACACTATCAAGACCTGTTTATTGTATGACGTTGCATTTAATCGCTGTATTTCTTTGGGAAAATCTCGTCTGACAGCGGCCTCTCCACATCCTTCACCACAGGGAATACTATTACAGATGACCTTTCTGGCGCTAATTCCCTGCTCAGATAACACAGCGTTAATGAATGATCTTGATTGTATATCTTCGCATAGAATATGATATTGATAATTCCTACTCAGTTTCATCAAGTAAACCCCTTGATATCATCTCAGAATACGTAAACAAATCCTTGTTTTCCACAACGCTGGGTTTGTCCATAACTACACTTTCACCCGAGGCTAATCGCTTCATCCAAATTCCGTCAGAATCAGCCATATAATTTATTATTTCAGGATGGTGAGATATCATGATGCATTGTCCCGCATCACCCAACTCTCTTTCAATGTTGTTACACCACGGCTGTATTTCCCGAAGCGATAAGTAGTTATCCGGTTCATCAAGCAGGACCGTCATTCCCCTCTTAATAAATCCGTAAAGAAGGGTATACAACGCAAATAACATTTTTTCGCCGTCAGATAATTCGCCAAAATAATAACTGCACGGAACGTCATTATACTTATAATCCATCATTAAGCGTTTGGAATTGGCTAATGCATCAACATGTATCCTAGCCTTAACAAATGCTTTATTTGTCTCGCGAATCGCACCCATTAATTCGTTATAAATATCCGGTTCCAGAAGCACTACTCCAGTATATGTCGAAGCAATATTGCTGAAATCAATCCTAGGGATAAAAACATCATTTTGTACAATATCCATCATCGTTTTAGGATTTGGTATACACAAAATGATACTGTCAATCTGACTTTTAAACTCATTTATAGAAGCATAGTTGGCTTCTCTGGGAATAATAGCTATTCCAGACGATGTCTCGTCCACCAAAACACGGTTCTTATTGGAATTATCATCAATTACCTCCGCGGTTCCACCTACCATCTGATATAACAACGCGCCGTTACAAGTTAGTTTTTCCGAGGATATTTTGCACTTGGAATTATCCAGATCATGAACGATCTCAAGTCTGTAAATAAACTCTTTTGCATCACTTGAGATTCCTATTTCAAAAGTCTGGATATTACTCTTTGTCCAACGCGTTATAGTCGATTGAAAGAAAAAACCGTTTGTAACATTAGAACTACCCATGATCACATCTCTTATTGAGGCAATCAATGCAAATACATTACTTTTTCCTGTTCCGTTACCTCCAATCAAAAGATTTGACTGTCCAAATTCGATTTTAAAGTTTACGAACGATTTGTAGTTGTTCGCATACAAGTATTTGATCATGCTTTATCCTTTCAGTCGTTTTCTAATGCATTTCGCAGAATATACTCTCCATCATTATGTTCAGACTTTCTTTCTTCCGCGAAATAGATCATCAACAAGTTTCCTGTTATTTTCTTCAACTACATCAGCGATGCCTTCAACGAGAATATCGATAATCTTAAGTATGTACTCATCATCAATATAATACTTCCAATCCGGGTTGGAATCCAGTTTTTCATGAAGTATTCTTTCTATATCCTGTCGATTAAGTCCGTATCTCATAATTTTTTACCCTTCGTACTGCAGCAGCACACGTTTTATAAGAATTCTCAGCATTTCTATTGTTTGCTCCTGTGTTTTTATCCAACTATCGTAACGGAGCCTGGTTTCCAGGATTATCTCGTTGTTGTTACAACGATCGTAGATCCTGTTGTTCAGATGATCTTTCAGTGTTATATCTACCTCATTAGACCGCTTATATCCCATGGCTTTCCTAATAATATCCGCGTCCTTGCCATCCAGGGCATACCTGGCGATCACAGTTCCGACGTTGACTATTTCACAAGCCGGAAGCCCATTCTCAACAAGCACACCATTCAGGATGTCCTGAACCTCAGTATCCGCTCTATATCTAATCACCAAGTACTCTCTGATAGAGGTTTCGAGTTTTTCAAGTTGCTCCTTCAAGCAGTCGGGAACCTCCAGATATCTGGTGTCCAGCTTAATTCTTCTCCACGCATCATATCGCGGACACGAAAAGTTTGTTTGTGATTCTTCTCCAATCTCAACATATTCCGGATAGGGGTATTGTATCAAAATCCGTTCGTGAATATTCACCATTTCATCGTATAAAGGACTGTATATCACGTTCTTTCTTTTAAGATTGCGAAGTGCCCTTTGCTGGCGCTTGTTGATCCAAACGGACCCGAGCAAAGAGAACATTCCGCCTATTACGGCGCCAAGGAGTGTGCCAAGGACACCGAAAATGGTTGGGTTATTCACGAAAGATGTGATATCAATGTTAAAAGCAGCCATTATGACAAATGATAGCATTATCAGAGATAATACTATCATCAGTATGGTTCTATGCTTTTCAATCCAGTATATAATCTTAAGTTTTGTCATTTTGTTTCAAACATCCGTCAATTAAGCCGATTATTCAAATAGTGGTTTTGTTTCATATTCTGTTTGATTCATTTGATTTTTCCTTGTAATTCACTGTTCTCAAAGCAGATAATATCACTATACTCTGCCAAATAATACTTTGAAGTCAATTCTATGCTCTTCTTAACCTATTCAGACATCCACGGATCGTAGGTAATTCTTTCATGGTTTCTTGACCCGATTCGAATCAATTTTGATCCGTTTCAATCTTAAGAATCACTATCTCACATTTGAATTCTCGTTATAATAATCAACAACATTTACAAACGGAATTGTCACTTTACCACAGCTCATGATATTAGCTGTGATACTCTCAATCTTTCCTCTGACGATACCTATAAGAGCTGCCGCCCCATTTATAGCAACCAAACTCCTGAATTCGTTCTCACTGACTCCGTCAGTTGACACAAAATGACCTTCGCTGGAAATGCTTAGGTTTAGTATCTCGTTATTTCCCTGATCAATGTTGATCATTAAATCAATGATAATTGCCGCAAAGTATCCAGATTCAATCTTTTTTATTCTCGGTTTTCCTATGTTTACTCCAAGGGTTTTTTTTGAATTCGGGTTTAAGTATACTATTGAATTTTCAATATTTATCTTGCTTATATATGTATCGGCAATCTGTATTCCCCTGGCGACTATATCAAATCTCATTATGCAATGCCCTCGCTAACATTCAGATTCTTTACCCAATTCGTTACTCTACGCTTTCTTGTTGTTTTGTCACTGTTTTCCCAAATTGAGATCTTATATGGATGCTCATTATTGAGATCCCTGATTGAAACATCGAGCTCCATATGTATTTTTTTGCAAATCTCATTAAGGGTCTTTATGGTGAAGTTATATTCTCTGCTCTCCCATTTTGACACCATGCCTTGTGTAACACCCATGTAGTCAGCAAACTCTTTCTGAGTGAACCCCATGTCAATCCTGCAGCGCTCTATTGTAGCCGAAATCTTTGCAAGTTCAACGATAGACTTGACTTCCGAATCCGAAAAACCCTCTGTAACCCATTTCGTTTTTTTTGCTTTGTCAATTTTGTCTTGAATCCCCATTTTTCCCTCCACAATCAATTTCCCTAATCAATTTGCCTTAAGCCATTTTAAACGTTCTCGAGCTCTGTCAATGGCTCTTTGATAGTCATTTTCTCCCTTCTCAAGAAATGCAGTGAGAAGGATGACCGAATTACCATAAAACGTGAATAATATCCTAAGATTCTTTGGTGTTTTAGGATGTCTGATAGAGTATAGTTCATTTTCTCCTGTTAGTTTTTCAAAGCCCATTAAACCTATAGCGTTATGCTTAAGGTTGTCCAAAATTGCCAAATCCTCCATCAGTTTTTGCTGATAACGTAACCAAGGTGGTCGAGCGCTCCATTTTTCACTTGCGGCTTTACAGAATTCCTTTTTTACTACATCTATAGCATAGACATCAGATAAGCCATTAATATCCAGCTTTAATAATTCCACATTATACCTCCCCGGTTAATTCATTGTATTACTTATAAGTAATATTGACAAGTCTTTTTTAGTGGTTCTCATGTGCTTTTCTTTTGTTGAATCTAGCTGCAGAAATACAAATACGATTCGAAATAATATGATTTAGATGTAAACACGACTAATTCCGATTCAGATTCGGAATTAGTCGCATTTTATCATTTTCCTGAGTAATTAGCAAGGCTCTGTCTGATCTTGATTATGGAAAATACACCTATGATTTGGTATATTAGGGAAGTTAAAGGAATGTACTATGAAGAAGCATTTGTTAAATTCGATAAAGATAATACTGTTTGTGGCTATATTTGCGCTGATAATGAAGGCGATGAACTTCTGTCTGGTCTCAAGTAACTGGGCAAGTATCGGGCGATGGGAAGAGTACAGTAAAAGTGACGATTACGATACACTGTTTGTGGGCTCTTCCGTCGGATGGGTTATAGTCCCGAGGACGATCGACGGGCTGAACGGCAGCCACTGCGTCAATATGTCCACTCCGGACCAGTTCTACAAGACATCTCTTTCGGCGGTGAAGTTTGTATCCAAACAGCAGCCGCTTGATAAAGTTGTGCTGCTTACAGGCTTTGACGCACTGGGGCGACCCGAGGAGTATACGGCAGCGGCATCGTTTCTGGAGGCGGAGTATGAGACCGCGCCGGAACTGAAGCGCTATGGTGCGATAGTAGCTGATAAGGCTGGAAGGTATGGCAGGTATGATTTTCTCTCATCAACAGATTCCATTAACATATGGTTTGACTGGGTGGAGAGGTTCACGTATACAATGCCGCAGATATTCAAGAATGTAGCCTACAGGATGGAACGCAGGAACCCCGGGTATGTTCTTGATATGAGTGAGAAGATCGGGCGGGTTGAGGCTCCGGGTGGCGATCCGGGGCGTTTGGATACGGATGTTGAGCGGGCTGAGGCCTTGGGGTTATCCTCGCTTTCGATCAACCGGGATTCGCTTGAAATGCTTGATGAGATGGCTGCGTATCTTAAAGCCAATGATATTCGCTTTGCAGTCATAGTGACACCTCACAGGTCTGATGTGAAGGAAGGTTACGGGGATGAGTATGGAGTCATTGACTCGTATCTTAAGGACTTTGTGACAGAGCGTGGCGGTGAATATTACAACATTGACAATGATGAGGCTCTCAGGGAGCGCCTTCCGGATGATATGTTCATGGATACGGAGCATATCGTGGATCAGGGCAACGACCTGGTGTCCGAGAAGATAGCTGAACTTTTGAGGTAAAGGATGGAACTGTATTCGGCGGCCTTTATAGGCTTTGTGCTCATATCGGTGATCCTTCACGAGATCGTGGGGAGGCGGTGGCCAGACAGGCAGTGGTTTGTGAGGTTGCTGGCTTCTGTAGTGTTTTACGCGATCATCTCGGGATGGCGGATCGTGTTCGTGGCTGCATCCGTTGTGTCGGTATGGCTCGGGGCGAGAATGATCGGGGCGTGTGATACGGCCCGTAGGAAGCGGGTTATCTCAGGATGCCTTGTTGTGTTTAACCTCGGTATACTGGCTGTTACGAAGTACCTGTTCCCTGTTGTGGCGCATCCGGTACTTTTGCCGCTCGGAATATCGTATTATACCCTGATGTCGGTATCATATATTGTTGACGTTTACGGCGGGAAGTACGAATACGAGAATGATCCGCTTAAGGTAGCGCTTTATCTGATGTGGTTTCCGCAGATGCTGCAGGGACCGATCAACAGATATGACAGTGTGTCTGCAACGCTGTTTGATGTGCATCGGGTTGATACAGAGAGTGTACAGAGAAATGCTCTCCTGTTCCTGTTTGGGGCGTTCAAGAAATACGCGATCGCAAACGTGATGATCGGGACCGTCGGGGAGATATTCGGGGGAGACCTGACTCAGAAGCCCGGAGGATTCCTGTTTGCAGGTGCGGTATTGTATGCTGTTTGTCAGTATGCCGATTTTTCGGGCGGTATAGATATGATGTTTGCCGCATCACGGCTCTTTGGGGTTGAGATGGATGTAAACTTTGCACAGCCCTACTTTGCGAAGTCCCTGGCTGAGTTCTGGCGCAGATGGCATATCACTCTCGGCTCGTTCATGAAGGCTTATGTGTTCTATCCGTTTGCGGTAAACAGGCGGGTGATGAAGCTGAATAAGCGGATAAAGGATAAGTTCGGGAAACATGCGTCAAGGTCGGTTATCGGAGGTCTTGGGAACATAATCGTGTTCCTGCTTGTAGGGCTATGGCACGGACCTCAGCTGCACTTCGTGTTATGGGGACTGTACAACGGGGTGATAATAGCCGTATCTGACGTTTGTGCGCCTTTATTTGATAAGATGCGGGGATTGTGCCATATCGATGCAAAAAGCCGCGGATGGGTCTTATTCGGGATCATAAGGACGTTTGTGATCGTATGCTTTGCCGGGTATTTAGACTATGTGGAGAAGTTCTCAGATTCGATGATCGCATTTAAAAATACATTCCTGCATTTCGGAGCAAATCTGTCACGCCTATGGATACTGGACCTGTTCAATTCCAAGGTTTTGTCGGTGCAGAAGGTGACAGTATTTATGCTTGCTGTGGTGATACTGTTCGTTGTTGATGTGCTTAAGGAACTGAAGAAGGATCCGGCTGAGGTGTTGCTGAAGCGGCCCGTATGGGTCAGATGGCCGGTATTGTATGTGCTGATGATACTGCTGCTGATGTCGTTTACGGTGGCCGGGAGTACGGCTGGGTTTATGTACGCAGCGTTTTAGAGCCGGTCTATTCTCCGTCAAATCTTGTGTCTTCTGACCAGTTGTCCTTTTCCCATTTGATCTGCATTTCGATACCTTTTGAAAGAGGGATCGCGGGAGTGATGCCGGATTCGGTGACGATCCGGGTATTTGAAGCCGTGTAGTTTCTGTTTCGCTCGACCGAGAGAAGGCGTTTGTCGGTATCTGCTCCCATTTGAGATATTACATTCTTAGCTATATCGGACAGAAGTACCGGGATTCCGGATGAAACATTGTAACTGTGTGATTTTAGCTCATTATCGATTCCCCAGCAGAAATACTGTGCTACATCGTAAACATGGATGTAGTCGAATTTACAGTCTTTGCGGATTGTTATCTCCTTGCCGAGCATGATCGATCTTATGCAGTGAGTGATGAACTTGCTCTCGTGATCACCGGGGCCGTAGCAGCCAAACAGGCGGAAGTTGTACACGTTGTCGGATGTTTCGGCAAGCCTGTTCATGAGCATCTTGGCAACGCCGTACTGGTCCTTCGGAACGGACCTGTAGCAGTCCTCTTCCGCAACAAGATTCATATCCATCGTCTTATCGAATTCCGCACCTGAGCCGGTGTAGATCATCTTCCCGAAAAGGTCCCTGTGGTTGAAGAAATTAAGGAAAATGCGGATGCTGTCCTCGAGCATCGTATCCATTGAATCACTCGGGTTCTTGGCCGGAGTCGGACTGGCCAGGTGCAGGACAATGTCGAATTTATGCTGTTTAAGGTACTCCAATACCGCCTGCTCGTCTTTAAGGTTAAGTTCCGAGCGGGTCGGTGTGTATATTTCGTATCCTTTATTCTGTTTCAGAGTCGGAAGGACATTCCGCCCAACAAAGCCGGTGGCTCCGGTTAATAATATCTTGGTCATGTGTTATATACTATCACAGGATGAACAAATTCTACAATATAGGGAGCGAAACACGTGGGTTCTATTCGAATCAAAATACGATATGTACAGATTCATCTTTTACGAGTTCAATGAATACCTCGTTATTTGCCACTTCGGTCACAATCACAAGTGATTTATCAGTCTGTTCCTTGCTGTATACCAACTTACGCTCATCTTTTCTGCATGTCCTTAGATCATTTTCACTCATTTCGCCTTCGCGATATAACTGACAGAGAATAGCATCATTGCTCTTAAATGATACCGGGACAGGTTTCTTTGACGCAAATTCTTTTCTTAGTTTCTCTTCGGCAACACGTTGAGACTCGTATGTATCACTATCTTGAGAATAAATTGTAAGCGCATCCGTTCCCGAATAGTTCCAGGAAATTATTTCAGCCAGTATCGTTATAGATATCTCTCCCGCATTTTTCTTTTTCTCCCTTCCACTCGACAGTATCTCTCCCGGAATGGGCCACTGATCATACAATTTTCTAATCCAATCACTGTATGGCTCCATATCCAATGGATCGTTTTTTTCAACATATCTGCGAAGATATGCCTTTAGTCTTCCAAGTTGAAAAGCTGATGCGTAAACAATCCTGTACAGATCGTATTCTTTTTGACCGACAAGCTCAGAATACGTCTCTTCCGCTATGCTAAATATCGGGTATCCGAAATCCACCAGTTTCAGAATATACTCCATTCTGCCGGAAGCATCCTTGATTTCATTAAGAACCCAGGCAGGAATCAGAATTAGTTCATAATCATTAAGTACTTGTTCAGTCCTAAAACCTTTAGCACTAAGACCCTGCATAAAGGAGATTGATGAAGTATCCATTATAGCAATGTTCTTTTTATCAATTTGCTTTATCTCTTGTATATTCATCTGTTTTCCGTGATAATCCTTATTTCGTTCACCAGATTTTTTAAATACTCGTCATTTTCTTTGTGATAATTCAACTCAGGAAATTCTTCCTCACTTCTGTCTATATGTTCCTGTAAATACGTCGTGTTTATTACATAGGATGATTCAAGCAAGCTAACATCCAGGCCCATTTTTCGAAATCTCTGTGGCATATTTTCAATTTTCAAATCCAAAACTTCTCTGATCTGTTCCTGCATTTTCTGATTTTCTCTTTGAACTGCATCTTCGTAAAGAGAAATCAAAACAGCTTTGTACGGAGCCTGAAATGCAGACATACAGCACATTACTCGGGATATGAAATCCATTGGGGAAAGATCCGCAAAGTACCTATCTACTCCTCGAAGCAGCATCCGCGCAGCAAACAGCTCCGCTTTTCTCTCTTCTATCGTATTATCGCTTTCTATTACATGATCAAATGATAATTTGTCGAAAAGAAGATGGTATACTTCATGCCAAGCGGTAAAATACTGGTTTGCACGCGGCATAGCAGTATTAATAACCGGAATTCTCTTGTCCTCTTTTACAAATATCGCACCACTCCAGTATTCATCATCAATAGGCATCTGGATAAGGCCGAAACCTTGTAATATAAATAATGCCAGTTGTGGTACGGAATTGACGACCATAAACGTTGGATTTGTTTGTATTTTCAAAGCCTGGGACGTCACTTCCTCAGCTATCTCTTTATTCATTTGGATAACACGATCAATATTAGTACTTGTGATTATCTCGCTCATATTGCGATTCCCCTAATAGTAAATGGTGCAAAGATCAATGATATCCATAAGCAGGTCGTATTGCATCTTTGCCTTATCACTCATCTTGTGATCTTCCGGTGCGTTCTGCGAATAAACGACGGTTACAGGTTTGTTATGCAGGGACGAATACAGCATAAGATCATCGACCGACATATTTAGTGCCTTAAGAATCTTCTGGAGATGACGATCAAATGTACTCTTACTGCCAATGCTTCCATTCAGCAGTTTATCCAATGTGGGCCTTGATATATCAGCCTTACCCGCAAAAGAAACCTTTGTGTATCCATTATCACGAATGCAATCTTTCAGTTTTGAAGCAACCAGACCTCTCTGCTCGAATAAATCATCAAACTTCATTTTGTGTACCTCTCTTCCCCTGCCTTGATTATATAATCTATGGATAGTGCAATCAAGACAATATGTAAAATATTTTTTTACATTTTTCAGTGGTGCTTTAAATCACCGTTGTCCTCACTATAGACAAATGGTATTATGGCGTTAAATAAGACAAACCCACCGAGACAAAAAAAGAAAGCGATTGTTGCTGTTATTGGCATTCTCAAGGAGGAATAGGCTATGAGCACTTTTTTTAATGATACAATGACGGGGATATTACAAGCTATTGCCATCGAAAAGGGCGAGATACCTGTAACCGAAGTTAAAGGAATGCCGGCAAAAACTTATAGAAGCACCGAGAACGTGCCACTCCGTTTCGAGAGTGTTAATGAGAATATATCTTCCTCTCAAACAAAACAAAAGAAAGTGATAATACCCTAAATTTATATAAAGACCGGAGGCGTAAGCCTCCGGTTTCCTTTTGGGGAGACGGAGTGAAACAGGGGGCGTTTCGCTTTAGACAATGCGGCGGTTGACGCGGATGCCGAGGATCACGGGTGTGACGAGCCAGATGATGAAGGAGATTATCGTGGCAATAGTCATCCGGAACGGGACATTGTAGTTAAGAGTGATCGAGGCCGGGCTTGACGTTGTCTTAAGGTCAATGCGGACGCGGTTGTGCTCTCCCTTGGTGACGGGGATAGATGCGCCGGTCTCGTCAACGGCTTCGTAGCCCTTGTAGTAGAACTTCGGCAGCTCGACGTAATTGCCGTCTGCACTGTTTGTATATTCGTAGTGTATACGCGAGCCTTCGCGTTCGTACGCCAGCGATTCAACGGCTTCCTCATCGGATATATGTCCATTATCGCTCCTGTACCACTCTATCTGCGTGCCTGCGGGCAGATAATCGTCGGAATCTACCTCTATCTCACCGATAACATTATCGTAATACATATAGTCGGTCGTGCCCACAAAGAAGGTATACTCGTTAAATACAAGGTTATACAGGGACAAAACCGCTATAGATGCATAGGATATCGCTATTGTCCTAGACAAGCGTTTTGAATGCCTGCCGTTACTGTCCGGCTCGATTATAGCCCCCTGTATAAGTGCAGGGATGCAGAATGAGAACATGACAGCCGCCACATTAAGGAATCTGTCACCTGACTGGAGCATGTCGGTGTAGTATCTGATTATCCCGATGTTTCTGAAGAGCGACCACGGAAATGCGGCTGTTGACATCCATGTGAGGATCGCTGCGCATATCGACAGCGGTACTGCAAAACTTCCCTTCAGCACATTTATACGCTTACGATAGACGGTAATTGTAAGCGCCGCAAAGCAAATGGCAGCCTTTCCGAACACACTTACCCATTTATGGGCATCAGGTGTTCCCTTTATGCTCCAGAGCATGTCGGTAAATTCACGCCATATGAGGTTCCCGGAATATTCTCCTCTGAAGAAAGCTGCAAAGCATACTGCGGTCCCGAGGATCAGCCCCAGGAACAGAAGGATCGCATATCCTATCTCCCTGAACACTTTACGTTCCCATATCTTCTTGATCCCCAGTATCACAAACAGGGCTACTGCAAGGCATGTGACCGTCAGCGTCGTTATATGACTGCAGACAATACCCGCCAGGCCATAAGCTACAAGGTACCATTTGCGCCTGTTCTGGTACATTATCTCGATAAGGCCGGCTATGACGAGCGGCAGGAACATTTCGGCCAGAAACGACCCCTGAATACGGCCTCTGTAGAGCATGTCCCAGAGTCTGATATCTTCGAGAGTAAGTGCGATAACACACAGGTTTATGTGCCAGTCGCGCTTAAAGATCGTCCTTGCACTGGCAAGTGCGATAAGAGCCGATGTGATGATGACAAGAAAAACAAACAGTTTACATACGCCAAGCTGCGACATCCCAAGCAGTCTGAATATCGCAGGAACGTACAGGAATACATTCGGATAAAGGACTCCTATCTGTCCGTATGAATTGTTCCATTCGGGATATACGACTACAGGGAACTGCCCGTCCATAAGGCCGTAATATATCCCCTCTATACGCATCATATGAGTCTGGGAATCCACTCCGATATGCATGCCGTTCTGGATGATGAACGGGATTATCTGCACGGCTACCGCGATGATCGTGATGACAAGCGATGCCTTGTGGGTGCTGTGATTAAAGAAATAGAATGCGAGCCATATGCCGGGGATCATAAGGATCAGCATGATGCCCCAGATGATGCCGTCGTTGTATATGATCGTATCCGAATCGATCGTGATATAGGCAAACTGAAGCTCCGCGCCCATCGGATACGAGAAATCGATCCTGCCTCTGTCAGTACCCTCGATAAGATCAAAGTGATATGTCCTGCCGGTGCCTACGTCCTTGATCTCAGGCATCTCGTCGTGCTTATATGCGGTATTTCCGAGCGATATCTCAACATCTGCATCAGCACTTGCCGTATAACCGACATGGATGTCATATGAGCCCCTCGGAAGCGATATGCCGCGGATCTGTATCTTCTGCACACCATCTTCGGATTTATGCTGAGCTGCTGCGTAATTGACGTTATATTCCTTCGGGTTATACTTTGGTGTAAACAGAAACAGTGCCACACCCAAAAGTGCAACACTGGCTATGATACAGATGATCTTCTGTATTTTCGTAAGATTATCGATTACGTTTCTAAACTTATCAGCCATTAACGTCCGTTGTATGATTTTCGTCAAACTCGTCTATGATGTACAGAGGCCTGTCTGTGACCTCCTCGTATATTCTTGATACGTACTCGCCAAGGATCCCCATGCAGAGTATGATGAGGCCCGCCCAGAATGCATTTAGAAACAGGCCAAGGTATGTGATGCCTTTTCCGAGCGAGAGTGATACGATCAGATATACTATTATGCCGGCAAATGACAGTCCTGAGAGGATTATCCCGAGATAAGTCACGTACTCAAGAGGTTTTGATGAATAGCAGAAAATGCCATTGAACCCTATACGGGTTGATCCGAAGAAACGGTTGTATTTGCCTTCTCCTTCGAGTCTTGCATCCCTGTGGTATTCGATCGGGGTCTGCCTGAAGCCGACGAACGGGACCATTCCCTTTAAAAAACCATGGTGCTCGTTGAGCTTCTGAAGTTCGTCAATGACCTTGCGGGTAATAAGTCTGTAATCGCCCGTATCCACAGGGATATTGACGCTTGAGATCTTGTTGATGACGCGGTATCCTGTTGCAGCAACGAGCTTTTTGAGCCATGTTTCGCCTTCCCTGCCTGCTCTCTGGGCATATACCACATCATAGCCTTCCTGCCATTTCTCGACCATCTGTGCTATAAGCTCGGGCGGATCCTGAAGATCAACATCTATGACGACGCAGGCGTCACCTTTACAGTTAAATATTCCCGCAAGCGTTGAGGCAGGCTGTCCGAACCTGCGGCTGAACGTTAAAAGCTTTACCGCAGGATGAGTCTTCATCTGGTCCTTGATCACACCGTATGTGTTGTCTCGACACGGGTCAAGTGCAAATATGATCTCGTATTTCAGGCCCGTCTCGTTCAGTACCTTCTCGCACCTCTCGATAAATGGCTCTATCATCATCTCTTCGTTGTAAACGGGCACAACGACCGAGAGCATCAGATCCTTGTTCATTTATCTTTTCTCCTGAAGATTTGAATTGGCATATATCTGCTCCACTATCTTGAGCGTTTTGTATGCGTCTTCTATGTCGCCCATGTGTACGGGACGGTCGTTTACGATGTCATCGACGAACTCGTCGAATTCCTTCTCCCAGGAAGCGTCGCCTCTGGGGTACTCGTAGATCGTTGTGTCAGGCGGTCCCATCTCCGGAAGCATCTGGTAGACCTTGAGTGTCTCTACTCCGTAACTGCCGCCAAGTCCTTCAACCGCAAGCTTTGCATCCTTGCAGTAGATTTCAAATGAGAACATGTTCTTCCATTCGGTACAGCTGACCTGGAGCCATGCAGCCCGGCCATCTGATTTTCGAAGGGAGATGAATCCGTTGTCATCAACGGGCATATCCCAGAAATACGTTGCCGCAAAGCCTTCCACCTTGTCAAAATCGCCCATGAACCATCTTGCAAGGTCGATAAGATGAACGCCCTGGTCGATCGTCTCACCGCCACCCGAAAGTGATACATCTGCGCGCCATTCACGGTCGTATCCTACTCTTCCGCCGTGACCATATCTGCCGCGTATGAACATGATCGGACCGCAGACACCGGAATCGAATATCTCACGGGCCTTTAGAAGCGCCGGATGATATCTGTGGTTGAACCCGACCTTGACCTTGACGTTGTTCTTCTTGATCGCCTCAAGGATCGGCGTGATCTCGTCGGAGTGGATTCCGGCGGGCTTTTCGACTATAACATGTTTGTCGTGGGATACCGCGTAGAGCGTGATCTCTGACAGCTTCGCATTAAGGGTGGATACGATCACGATGTCGAGGTCGTATTCGCACAGTTCCTTGTAATCCGTTGTGACAAAGATGTCGTGAACCTTGCCGTAATTGAGCTTATCGTTCAGCTCTCTCTGGGCCTTCAGGCGCTCCGCCTTCTTGATGTCGGTATCGCAAAGTGCCACGATGTCGTGGTTTCCCTTTATCGCGTTGGAGCGTTTGTTTCCGATAAGGCCGCAGCCTACTATTCCTATTCGCATTTTGTTCCCCCTGGGTGTTTATTCGTTCAAATATTGATTATAACCTTTTTCTAAGCCATATATCAAGGTCTGTGGAGCCGGATATGCCGTTAACCTTTCCTTCGTTGGAATACTGCCAGAACGTAAAATCATACGGGGTCTGGGGGATGGCTTCGTAGTCGGCATACCAGATGGGGATGCCGGAAAGCTTGGAAAGATCGAGCTGGAATGCTTCCCAGAGCATGTTGCTGTAGATCATGGGGTTGTAGCCGGCTTCCTTGATCTTAGCGCAGAATCTGTCTGTGTTCTTCGTGAACTGCTCCGCTGTTACGTTATCGGTCCTGGCTTCATGATCGAGAATGCTCTCCGGGTCATATACAACAGGAAGGTCGAGTTCGCGGCCGTTAAGGATCTGCAACACGTGAGCCGCTTCCGCTTCCGCCTCTTCCTCGTTTATAGCCTGGGCAAAGAAGTATACGCCTATAAGAAGTCCTGCCTCCTTAGCCTGCTTGTAGTTTTCGTCAAACATTCTGTCGATATTAAGGGAGCCTTCCGTGCCGTAGCCTCTGTATCCTATGCGAATGATAACAAACTCATAACCCTGCTCTTTGACCGCCTGCCAGTCGATGTTCCCCTGGTGGTGGGATACATCAACACCCAGCATACAGTCGTAGGCGTCATCCTCGTAAGTGAGCTTGTCTCCGTCGTGTTTGAACAGGTCCGGAGAATATGGGTTCTTGGGAATATCGGGGTTGATGACGGTTGTATATTCCTCGCCAAATACGTCACGGAATAGAAGGGTTTGAGGCTCCGGAGTGGGCTCTGCTTCCGGTTCTGCTTGGGTTTCCGTGGCTGGTGCTTCATCGTGTTCTGAGACCCGGTCTTTAGTTACGATGATCTGATCATCGGGTTGCCCGGAAGCCGTAGTTGCGCTTTCGACTGTGGATGCAGGTGCCGGCTTGGCACACGCGCAGATTGCACAGGCAAGTATCGATGCTATTATTATCGCGTATCCTTTTTTCAACGATTGTCCTCCAGATATTCATCATAGCTTCTGGCGGGCTTGGTGGAGCCGGAGAAACTGCACATTCTGTATATGTTTTCGATGTAGTAGCCGTACATAGTCTTTTCGCTTTCAGACAATTTGTTAGAGTTCACGGCCTTCATACGGTAGACATAGTTGTCGTCGACTCCGATGAGATCATAAAGCATGTACTCTTCAGATGAGTCGGTATAGCCTGACATGATGATCTTGCCGCCCTTCTTCGGATCACTGCTTACAACGATATCGGCCATGTTGTGGTATTTCGAAGTTTCAAGGGCGTGAAGCGAATTTACGGCATCATCAATAGAACCTCCGGAGCGCTTGTATACGGAGTATGTCAGCTCCGCACCGCGGTTTCCCGAAAACTTCACGGATCTGATGTGTTCGCCGTAATCACGGTACTCGGATGAATCATTAACTTCAACGGTGTTATAGAGCTTTGCCGGGTATCTGAAAGAAAAGTTACCGATGCCGGACGTGTAGTAAAGATAGTCATCCGGATCGAGAATAAGACTGTAGTCTTCCGTTGCGTTAGGATCGATACTGAATTCGGAGAGCAGCGGGTTGTTTTCGATGTTTGACTGTTCTTCTTCCACCGGCTCTTCTGTTACAGGCGGCTCTGCCTTCTCGGTATCCGCTTCGTTTGTAACTTCTTCTGTGTCAGCTACGGGTGCTTCTTCTGCGGCAGGAGCTTCCTCTATAACATCCTTGATAGGCTTTGCGGATGTCTCTTCTGCGGTTTCGTTCTCCTGCTCCTGTTCGGATTTAGTACCAAAATAGCCATATTTGATGGCAAGGCCAAATGCTACGCCGGCACCAATTACAACTATCGTGGCGATGGCGATGATCGTGATCATAAGGGCAGGGCTCTTCTTCTTATTATCTTCGCTCACCGGAACCTGCTCTGTTTCCGGTTCCGTGATCTTTGCCGGTTTCTCCCGCTCTACAGAAACTGCAGGTTCTGCAGATGCCGGAGTCGCTATCATCGTGCCACATTTTCCGCAGAATCTGACGCTCCCGTCATCCGGGAGCTTGTTGCCGCATTTTTTACAGTACATGATTTTCTACCTCGTGACTTGTTTGCGGCCAACGGCCGCTTATAAGAGCGCTCCGCGCTCTTTCAATTCAAGGGCTGAGGCGTAAGCCTCAGGCTTCCTTCTCTAGTTGAAGAGATACTGATATCTTCTCCGCATCTCCATTATTACCTTTATTGCACGTTCTTTCTGCGCTTCGTCATAGAAATCTGCCCGATCCGCGATATCTTTGACATCGTTATATGAGAAATCAAAAGTAATCCGTCGTCCGTACAGGCGCTCAGCTATATCGAGTTGTTCCACGAAATCGGTGCAGAAAGTCTTTGGCTTCACTTTATCGATCAGAGTGTACATATCCTGATCCATCGGGTACTCGAGAGTAGTATCTGACAGCAATCCCGCAGCATTATCAAATATCGGCGCTGTCCTGAATTGTCCTTTTCCGTTCATAAGAACCGCAAGATTGTGTGTATGCCGGTCCTCGTTCAAAAACATTGCATCAACCGTCAGTGTCTTGCTCATATATATGCCAAATTCCGGTATCCCCGTTACTCTTTCCACCTGCTCCGTCAGAACCTTTAGTCTCTCCTCATGATCCTGAATCGACCATATCATTTTGTTAAGTCCCTCTCCGTACGTCTGCTTAAACAGCCTTTCAAGTGTAATGAGCTGCCATCCTTCCGTAAAATCCCGGCTTTTGCATCCGTTAAAGACCTGACCGTTGTATTCTATCTGCTCGACTTCATAATCTACATACTCATCTTTTTCGAGATCAGTATGTGCCAGAAGTTTTGAGATCATATACTCAGCAAGGCCCTCGTATCCGAGATAATCTGCCTTGTACCATATCCCGTCACGATAAAACTTTAACTGGTTACCTTTTGACGATTTCCTGTCATTTGTTCGAATATCTTCATCCGATAATGCTATCATCCGCTACCTCTCAACTTTTATCCAAAATTCATCCTCTGCCATACGCCCCTCTGTCTTTTCGATTATCATCATCGGATCGTAAAACGGGATGTCCAGTTTTTTCAGTTCCAACTTTATCTTGTCCCTGGTGCGCGGAAAACATCTTGACTCAAGGAATTCCTCGTATTCTTCAAATGTGGGCTTTGTATTGACACCAAATGCACGAAACATCGTATTATCGACGAAATTGTATACCTTGATCTTTCTGGCCGGCTCATCTACGTCAATAACTGTACATACCATGTTCTTATACATGTACCAAAGTCGCGTCTTGTACTCGTTTGGAGGCAGTTCAAGTTCACCTGCAATATCAGGTTTTCGAAGGAGAATCTCCGTAAGAGTTACTATAGGTCCCGTGATCTCTTTATCGCCTGATTCCCAATTTTCAACCGTTCTTACAGCGCTTTTTGTAAAGGCTGCAAATTCCTTTTGTGTCATCCCCAAAAGCTGCCGCACCCTTTTGATATCTTCACCTTTTATGGAGTTTGGAATAACGTAATCTTTGTTCATATATAGATTAAACCACAAATTTTGCGGTAAATCAAGCCGTTTTACTCGCAAAATTTGTGGTTTTTATCTGATCCCGGCTCTCCGGTCCGTGTCTGATGACTCGTTTTAGTCGTCTGCGATACGGCGAAGTTTGTACAGATCTTTGGAAAGTGAGTCTTTGCGCTGATCCATTGTTGCCCAGTCATCCCAGACTGCGCTGATCAGGCGCCCGGTTATACCACGGCTCTTATCAGATGCAAGAAACAGTGCAAGACCTGCTGCCTTCTCCTTGCAGTTGTCGCCTTCTCTTACGAGCTTTTCTGCGGTCGCGATCTCTTTGTCGCCCGCTGCATCCTTTGCGCCGAGGATCGCGTCTGTCATGGCGGTCCTCATCGCGCCGGGAGCGATCGTGTTGATGTCGATCCCATATTCCCTGTTCTCATCTGCAAGTATCTCGGACAGGCGCACTATCGAAACCTTTGCGGCCGCATATGCCGAAAAGTTCGGGCGGCTTCCGGTTGCTCCGCCGCCGGAGATGCTGATGATCCTGCCCTTTATGCCGTTCTTCCTGAAATATGCTATAGCCCGGCGCATCGCATATACAGGCCCGAACATGTCGGTAATGAGAGTGTCCTTCCACTCATCCCAGTCGTTTTCGTTGATAGGACCGATAGGGCCCTGTATTGCTGCATTATTTACGAGGATATCGTATCCTCCCTCATCTTCCGCCGCTTTTAATATGCGGTCTATATCTGCTTCCTTTGAAGTGTCTGCGGCAACTGTCGTGATCTTCTGCGAGCTGTCCGCGCAGAGGTTCTTAAGCTCTCCTGCCGCACTCTCAAGCGCCTCAATGTTTCTGGCACATAAAACAAGGTCCGCGCCGTTTTGCGCGAACACTTTTGCTATCTCAAAGCCAAGTCCCCGGCTTGCACCGGTGATCACGGCCCTTTTGTTGTTAAGGGGAAGGTTTGACGAAGGCATTATGATTTTTGCTCCTTGTTATCAAAATTGATGCGCTCCTCCTCGACGACGACCGGTCTGTGGATCACACGCGTGTTGATGTTAAGGACGTACTCGCCCAGAAATCCGATAAAGAACAGCTGCAGTGAGCCCAAGAAGAACACACCGATGACCATCGGCGCATAGCCCGCCGAGAACGAATCCCAGTGAGTCAGTTTCATTATGAAGAATACAACGGCAACGATGAAGCTGATAACACCTGCTCCGAATCCGAGAAGGGTCGCAAGCCTGAGACCAACCTTTGTGTAGCTCGTAAAGCTTAGCATCGCGCCGTCATAAAGGCTGTAGAAGTTATTGTGCGTCTTGCCGGCACGCCGCTCTTCCTGCTCGTAGGTGACTTCGGTCATGTTGAAGCCCTCGCCGTACTCCGCAACGATGCCGCGAAGGAACGGGATCGGATCGTCGAGCTCCTGCAGGAGTCTGACAAATGTTTTATCGTAAAGGCCGAAGCCCGTGAAATGCTCGATCAGTTTTACAGGCGACATGCGCTTGATGATCTTGTAATAGCAGCTTCGAAGGAAGAAGAGGATACCCGATTCCTTACTGGATGTCTTGATACCGCTGACGATCTTGTGGCCCTTTTCCCACTCACGCACAAACGTCGGGATCATGTTGACCGGCTCCTGAAAATCAGCCGCTATTGATATCGTGCAATCCCCTGTTGTCTGGCATATCCCGTAAAACGGGGAATTGAACTGTCCGAAGTTCGTGACGTTGAATATTGCCTTGATCTTCGGGTTGTGTTCGCATAGATTACGGATAACATCGCGCGTTCCATCCTTTGAACAGTTGTCGATGAACACGATCTCGTAATCGTACTCGGGAAGTGCCTCCTTGAAGACGTTCACTATTGAATTTGCCATCAGTTCCGCGTTTTCAACTTCGTTGTAACACGGGATCATCACACTTATCGTTTTCATAGCGATTATTCTACCATTATTGGCCTTTTACGTCAAAAAACATTACTTCGTACGGCCAGTTTCCGAGCTGCAGAGTCAGTCTGTCAAAGCATTCGTATCCGTGCTCCGTCACGTATTCCTCATAAAGCGGGCAGTATGCACCGGTGTCGGCAAGCGTGATCAGGCCGTATCCGTGAGCGTCCGCTTTGTGTACAAGAGTCTTCCTATAGGCGATGTTCTGGTCGATCAGCGGCTGCATGTATTCAAATGAGTCCGTGTTAACGCCTGCTGCCTCAAAGCAGTCGCGGGTGTTCTCGCTGACCTCCGCATCATGTCCACAAATGCAGTCTCCGCCTTCATTAAATGCATCATATGCAAGCAGGCGGGCGTAGAAGACATCACCTTTTTCGCGGTACTGTGCAGTGTATTCATATGCCTTCTGCCAGTCCGCGATCTCCTCAGCCGTCAGTATATGAAGCGGGAGCTTTGTAAATCCGAAATATATTGTGACTACGGCGATGGCCGCGTAGATGGCGGCGAATCCATACTCTTTCAATTTTCTTTGTTTACCGGCTCCGGATTCGTTTGCTTTTTCCTCATCAGACTCTTTCGGGATCATCCTCTCAAACGAGATGATCGCAACGACCGATATGAACGGCATCCACAGCTGCAGGAAATATGAAATGAACGCTCCGTCGTTCTTGCCGAGTACAAAGAGAGGGGCGAGCATTACGACCGATTGAACAGCCGAAAGCGCAAAAATATCGTTTTCACGTATCTTTATGTTCTGAAGCTTTTCGTTATTCCTGTACAGCTTTCTGAGCGCCATTGCTGCTGCGATAACTATGATCACAAAGAGTGCAGCAAACATCACGATCAGGTACTTGAACTGCTCCCAGACGTTTGCGATACCGCCGCTTCCGGTAAGTGCTGTTCCAAGATATGTGAACAGGTACGCCCTCGTCCAGAAGAGGGGCCAGAAGATCGTGATGACGGCGGCAACTACCCCATTTATAAGTACTGTCCAGCCGATAAGCTTAAATGCTTCCTTTCTCGAGTACAGGAGCATATATATGAATATCCCGGGTGCGACGAACACGAAGTATTGCTTGGTATACAGGCAGAGCGTGATAAATACCGCACATACGAGAGGTTTGTTCTTTATCTTAGGGGATACCGCAAAGGCGGTCGTTGCAAGAAGAAGCAGCAGTCCGAGATCATCCGGAGCCGCAGAGATATAACCGAACCTCCAGTGGCAGAACATGAACATGAGAGCTGTAAGTGCCGGAGATACCGTGATCTTTGCATGTGTCTTTGTTATCTGGTATCCGATAAAGCCGGATAACAGTATGGACACAAGAGAGATGATGAAGTGGGCGGTAACTGAGCCCCGGAATGTGATCTTCGCGACAGCGGCTGCGATCAGACTGTTAAGAAACGGATAGTCATAGTTCACGCCGGGTATGTCCCAGTTTAGAGAAGCTGCCGTGTACGGGCTCTTTCCGGCAAGGAAAGTGTTGGTCAGCTGTATGTTTGAAGGCTCCAGAAGTTCCTTCGGGTATGGCAGGGCAAGGATGCCCGCGTATACCGTTCTTACAACAAAAAACAAGGCAGCCGCAAGAACTGCCATTGTTATAAGTTTATATATCGGTTTTTCCTCTTTAAAGGTTTTTAACATCTGCCAAATATCCGCTTATCTGCTCGCGCGTGATCTTTCCGATATCCTCGCCGTCGGCATAGGCTCTGTACCACCTTACAAGCTCCTGCATTGCCTTTTCTATGTTCCATGCAGGATTCCAGCCGAGGGTCTCCTTGATCTTCGTGCAGTCAAGCTTTAAGAAGTTGGCCTCATGAGGGCCTCCGTCGGATTTGTTGACCCAGTCAAGACGCTTTCCGCTCTGTCCCGCGCTCCAGTATTCACAGAACATTGTTGCGATCTTCGACGTTGTGACCGCATCCTCATCGTCTGGGCCTATGTTGTAGCAGCCTTCCGTGGAAGCATCCATGTACTGGCCTGCAGCTGCGCCGAGGTAGCATACAACCGGTTCGAGCACATGCTGGTAAGGTCTTGTCGAATAAGGGTTCCTGACGATTATATCCTCGTGCTTCATAGCCGCTCTCACACAGTCGGGAATGATCCTGTCCTTTGCAAAATCGCCTCCGCCTATGACATTGCCGGCACGCATCGTAGTGACTGCGATCCCTTTGTCGCGAAGGAACGAATTGCGGTAGCTGTCGGTCACAAGCTCCGAGCACGATTTTGAATTGGAGTACGGATCGTAGCCGCAAAGCTCCTCTTCCTCGCGATAGCCTTCCTTACGCTCTTTGTTGCGGTAAACCTTGTCAGTGGTGACATTTATAACGCTTTTCACGCTGTCACACTTTCTGCAGCAGTCAAGGACGTTGACGGTGCCGATAACATTCGTCTCGTATGTTCCTACGGGATCCTCGTATGAAGTACGCACTATAGGCTGCGCCGCCATATGGATCACGATCTCAGGCTGTGCCTTGTCGAAAGTTTCCCTCAGAAGTTCGAGATTCCTGATATCACCGTAGACGTTTGTGAGCTTTCCGGAGTAGGCTTTGTCAGTTGCTCCGTTATCATATTTGTCGAATCCGAGCAGTTTGAACAGACTCGGCTCCGTCGGCGGCTCGAGCGCGTATCCCGTCACTTCAGCCCCCGCCATCAGCAGGATAGCCGTCATCCAGCTTCCCTTGAAGCCGGTGTGGCCGGTAACGAGAACCTTCTTGCCGTTGTAGAATTTCATAATGTCTTTGATCATAGAAGTAATTATGGGGGAAATTGCTTGAAATTGCAAGTTATGAAACTCAAGCAGAACACAAAGATTTCACAATAATAACTTGACATTAATTTAACCAAGTGCTATGGTATGTTTTGTGGTTAGCACTCGACCCAAATGAGTGCTAACAAAACTAAAAACAAAGTGAAAACATAACATAAAGAATGGAGGCAACAGATATGAAGTTATCACCACTCGGCGACAGAGTCGTACTTAGACAGCTTGAAGCTGAAGAAACAACAAAGTCGGGGATCGTTCTTCCCGGCCAGAACAAAGAAAAGCCCCAGCAGGCCGAAGTTATAGCAGTAGGCCCCGGCGGAATGGTCGATGGCAAGGAAGTCGCTATGCAGGTTAAGGTCGGCCAGAAGGTCATCTACTCAAAGTATGCAGGAACGGAAGTCAAGCTTGATGACGAGGAGTTCATCATCGTTAAGCAGAACGACGTATTAGCCGTCATAGAATAATTACGTTAGGAGGAAACAACAATGGCAAAAGAGATCAAATACGGAGCAGAGGCTCGTGCAGCCCTCGAATCCGGTGTCAATCAGCTGGCAGATACAGTAAGAGTAACCCTTGGACCCAAGGGAAGAAACGTGGTTCTTGACAAGTCATACGGTGCACCGCTCATCACAAACGATGGTGTTACGATCGCCAAGGAGATCGAACTTGAGGATTCGTTCGAGAACATGGGCGCACAGCTCGTTAAGGAAGTTGCTACAAAGACTAACGATGCTGCAGGTGACGGTACTACAACAGCAACTGTTCTTGCTCAGGCAATGATCAGCGAGGGTATGAAGAACCTTGCTGCAGGCGCTAACCCGATCATCATGAGAAAGGGTATGAAGAAGGCAACCGACGCAGCAGTCGATGCTATCAAGAAGATGGCTTCTGCCGTTAACGGCAAAAATCATATCGCAAGGGTTGCATCGATCTCCGCTGGAGATGATGAGGTCGGAAATCTTGTTGCTGATGCAATGGAAAAGGTTTCAAACGACGGCGTAATCACTATAGAAGAATCAAAGACAATGCAGACAGAGCTTGATCTTGTTGAAGGTATGCAGTTTGACAGAGGTTATATCTCAGCATACATGGCAACCGATATGGACAAGATGGAAGCAAATCTTGAAGATCCTTACATCCTTATCACAGACAAGAAGATCAGCAACATCCAGGAGATCCTGCCTCTTCTTGAACAGATCGTTCAGGGCGGCAAGAAGCTTCTCATCATCGCTGAAGATATCGAAGGTGAGGCTCTTACAACACTTATCGTTAACAAGCTCCGTGGAACCTTCTCGGTTGTAGGTGTTAAGGCTCCCGGATACGGAGACAGAAGAAAAGCAATGCTTGAGGATATCGCGATCCTTACAGGCGGACAGGTTATCTCCGATGAACTCGGACTTGACCTTAAGGAAGCAACACTTGATCAGCTCGGACGTTGCAAGAGCGTCAAGGTTCAGAAGGAAACAACAACGATCGTTGACGGTGAAGGCGACAAGAAGGCTATCGAAGGTCGTATCGCCCAGATCAAGAAGCAGATCGAAGATACAACATCTGATTTTGACAGAGAAAAACTTCAGGAGCGTCTTGCAAAGCTTGCAGGTGGCGTAGCAGTAATCAGAGTAGGTGCTGCAACAGAGACAGAGATGAAGGAAGCCAAGCTTCGTATGGAAGATGCCCTTGCAGCAACAAGAGCTGCCGTTGAGGAAGGTATCATCGCAGGCGGCGGAAGCGCATACATCCATGCATCAAAGGATGTTGAGAAGCTTGCAGAGAAACTTGAAGGTGATGAGAAGACAGGTGCAAACATCATTCTTAAAGCACTTGAAGCTCCTCTGTTCACGATCGCAGCAAATGCAGGTCTTGAGGGATCAGTCATCGTTAACAAGGTTAAGGAATCAAAGCTCGGCATCGGCTTCAACGCACTTACAGAGCAGTACGTTGACATGGTTGAAGACGGAATCCTCGATCCCGCTAAGGTTACAAGATCAGCTCTTCAGAACGCAACAAGCGTAGCTTCAACACTGCTCACAACCGAGTCAGTCGTAGCCTCCATCAAGGAGCCCGTACCTCCTATGCCCGCAGGCGGCGGCATGGGCGGCATGATGTAACAACTGACTTGATTTTTCCCGCAGTTGTGTTATTATATTTATGCGGAAACGCAAATGATGCTATTATGTATTCAATAACAAGACGAACCCCTCGGTATTGCCGTACCGAGGGGTTCTTGCTCCTTACAGCGAGCTGTTCTGAGGCTGTGCCGTGTTACTCATCTCCGTCCAACCATTTGCAAATATAGTAGGCAACTATACTCGCCATAAAATAGATTATCATATCCGTATTATGCGATGCAATATATCAGCATAACAGGTGTTTTAGGGTTTTAATCCGGCAGTACTCTTGTCTGTTCGATCTCGCGTTTGTACTCGTCGAAGTCGCGAATGTATTCAGCGCCGTCATAATGGGTGCTGGCAAGTACGAGGAGCACCGAATCCGGAGAGAAGTCGTACATCTCCTTCCAGATCATACGAGGGATGTACAGGCCCTCCATGGGGCGCTTGAGTTCGACGATCTCGCGATTTTCACCGTCGGTGATCATGACCTTCGATGAGCCTGCTACGTTGATGAGTACGAACTCGGATTCGCGGTTCGCGTGCTGCCCCCTGACGACGGTGTCATCCGATCCGTAAATATAAAACACACGCTGGATCGGGAACGGTACGTCAAGGTCTCCCTCGGCCACAACGAGTTTTCCTCGCTCATCTCCAAGGTCCGGAAATTGAAGTTTTCTGTATAATTCGTGGATCATATGTTTCCTCTCGATTTCAGCCTAAGCCTCTGTTCTTTATTCTATCAGTAATTCAGCGCTCCATACATTCATCAACATATGTGCTCTGCCTGATGATCGCTTCGTAATTTGCCTCTCTTAGCGCATCCTCTTCTGTCATCTTCGCAAATGCCCTTACTGAGCCTGCGAACTGGTCATCGGGATCTACCTTTATTACCTGCTTATCAGCTCCTGTCGTAAGGGACAGTTCTATAGGAAGATCCGCAGGCGGCGTGTAGAGCCTTGGCGATGTGATAACACCTTTACTTCCCCATATCTCAAGTTCACAGTTGTACTGCCTGTCCATTCCGAACGAGAGCTGTGCGATCGCACCATCAGAACCGGTTGCCGTTATGGCACCGTATATATCAACATCAAAGCCTTCTTTTCCCTTGAGGATATGGCTTTCGATCTTCATGGCGGGTCCCAGAAGAAGCGATGCCACCTTTATCGTGTAGCAGCCACAGTCAAGCAATGCGCCGCCCCCGAGTGCCTTTTTATATCTGAAATCATCCGATCCGCGGAACGGGAACGAGAAATCGCCCCGTATCGTACGGATATCGCCCAGAGTTCCGGCATCGAGCACTTCTCTTATCTTATCCATCTGTGCGTGATAGCAGAAAGCGAAGTTTTCATGAACCGCAAGCTTTTTTTCTTTTGCTATGCCGATCAGTTCTTTGGTCTCTTTCAAAGACGTGGTAAACGGCTTTTCCAGAAGAACATGCTTGCCGCAAAGAAGAGCCTGCTTTGCCCAGCGGTAATGAAGTGCAGGCGGAAGAGCAATGTATACGGCGTCGATCGCATCGGACGAGAGCATGTTCATGTAGCCTTCGAATATCGCACCACCGAAGACCTCTGTGAGGGCGCGGGCTTTGTCCATGCTTGTTTGTGAAACAGGGGACGGACCCCCTCTTTCTGATTCGAGTGCAACAGCAACGCCGACATATTCTATTGTGTCACATTTCTGTATGGCGGGGATCATCCGGCGTTTTGCGATGTCGGCCGGTCCGAGAACGCCAATTCGTAATCGTTTCATTTATTATTTTCCCCTAATACATTACAATTCCAGTAGCGATAACAGGTTGCGAAGCTGTATGTTAAGGCAGTTGTTGATCTGGGTCAGGATGTTGAGCGTGCCGTAGTCGCTCCAGACATAGCCGTCGGGAAGATCGGTGAGGTCGTTCTTGTCGACAGACAGGATGACATTTCTGTTCTCTTCCTGGTAGAAGCGTCCGCCTTCCTCGGAAAGTACCGTGTCGATGAGGATGCCCCGGTTCTCTTTAAGGCTTCTGAAGAAGAACTTCTCAACAGTGTCTTCTTCACTTTCGCCTGCACAGTACTCTTTCTGTATGGTCGGACCGATCTCGACACCGTCAAAGCATCCGGGTTCGGGACGCAGCTTAACGAGAAACTTGAGTATCCCCTCGTCATCACAGCAAATAAGTCCGAACACGGCCCTGCCGTTTGAAGCAAAGAGCGGCTGGCGCCAGTGTGTTACTTCCCTGCCTTCTATCGTGATGTCGCAGAAGATGACCCTGAACGGGTAGTCACTCTTGCAGCAAAGTTCCTTATCCTTCATCTCCCATGATTCAAGTCCGGCAAGACTGACCATCTCGCTCCTTGAATCCGAGAGCATCTTGTAGTCGTTGATACCGTGGTAAAGCTCGACTATCGTCTTACGGTTTAAGTTCCACGCGGATTTGTAGAAATATGATTTGTTCTGGAACGGAACATCCGAATCCTGTCCCATCAGAACGTAAGGAATGCATGACAGTACGGTCCTTGTATCCATGTTGACCATGTTGTCGCATCTCATGAACTGCTTGATCTGGCGAAGTGTCATCCAGCGGTGCGTATCTGTCTCGGGAAGCGCTTCCTGAACACGCACGATGACATTCCTGTTCCTCTTCTTGAGAAATCTTGATGACTGCTCAGACTGTATCTGGTCGACGATTATGTCCTTCGGATCCATATGAAGGAAATGGTCGAGATATTCGGGTATCCTTCCGCCGTGCTTTCCGGTAAAGTTACTCTTTGTCGCCTGGAGTGTCGGGGATATCTGAACGACATTTACGTTACCGGGCTCGATCTTTGCCTGCATCAGGTAATGCCACGTGTCATTTATCTTGCAGGTGATGATACCGAGGAAACCTATCTCGTCCTGAACTATAACAGGCTGCTCATGCGTGCATTCTTCTCCGGTAAACTGTTTAAGTCCCCATATCTGGAAGAACGTATTATCTTCATTTCTGATACATCCCTGCTCTTCGTCGTAAAGCCACGGTTTGCAGTCATCCAGAGCGATATGCCTGATCTCAACGTGAGTTTTGTCGTTCCTCTCTTTGAGCCAGTCGTTCAAATCTGCATATGTGTGAAGCGGGTTCTCGACAGCTTCCGCTATGTCATCCGTATCAAGTATCTGATTGAAAATCCTGTCATCAAGTGTACTCATCACTCTAACTCTTACTCGTTTTTCAGTGCCTCAAGATATTCGTCAAAATCTTCGTATGTCTCATCACCCGGTGCATATTCGTGGTCGCACACTGCCTCGACCACGCAGTCAGGCGTGAAGTTCTGCATCGTACGCCACAGCATCTCATCGATATACAGACCCTTTGTAGGATCGTCAAGCCTGTATGTCTTCTCTTCCTTTCCGTCGGTCACGACAACGTCGCAGCTTCCGGTAACGGCGATGAGCACAAGCTTTGTACGCTTTGTGGCATGGTTTCCGCGCTTTGCCCCTGCAATGACATCCCTTACCCAGAAGATACGCTTGATGTCAAACGGGATCGCCGCGGTATGATTTTCGACGACGAGAAGTCGTCCGTCGGCCTCCTGATTGGACCTTATATCTACATAATAGCTCTGTCTCTTACTCACTGTGCTTTCCTCTTTTCATATACTCTTCCGAAGATTATAACACTTCGTAAGTCTCTCCTTTGCGGCCCCTTACGATCACGACCGCGATCACGGCAAGCCATGCGATCATCGAAAATGCGTAGACAGCTCCGTATACCTTCGGTACAACGTATCTGATATTGATCTCGTTTGCGTCCGTACACTCCGTAAGGTCGATCCTGATCTTGTTCCTGTCACTCTTTGTGATCGCAATACTCTTACCGGCCCCGTCGACTGCCATATATCCGTCATAGTAAAACAGCGGAAATTCGACATATTCGCCCGCTGCCGAAGCAGTGTAGCGGTAGAACACGTGTGTTCCGACCTTTCGGTACTCAAGGCTGCTTATGACAGAATCATCCGACACATAGCCCGCATCGGACTTGTAATACTCAGGGATCGTGCCCACCGGAAGATAGTCGTCAACATCCTTGTCTATGAATGCGACTGTTTCATCATAAATCTTTATATAGTTGTGCAGAAACTCGTGTGTCGCATAGTATGCTCCACCGATGCAGTAAATGACCATCGCGCCGGCAACACCCGTAATTACAACGTTTCTGCCCTTATTCGCAAATGCACGTGCGAGTAACTCAGGGAAACACATTGCACCAAGCGTTCCTGCTATCCCCAGAAATCTGTTGCTCGACTGAAGGTTATCGGTTATCGTCTGAACGGCCCCGATGTTCCTGAGCGCATGCCACGGGAAATACGCTGTCGCCATCCAGAAGAAGATGAAACCTGCGACAAACACCGGAAAAATATATCCGAGATCGTTGATTATTCCCTTGTCAGAACCCTCTTCTTTCGCACAGTCTTCTTTATGAAAGTGCCTTCCGGCCACATATATCGCAAACAGCACAGCGCAGACCGCAGTTATCACAAACGCATACGTCCACCTGTTGTCGAAGAAGAAATCCGAAAATCTCCAGAGGGTTCCCTCAAAATCACGCCATGTCAGTGCATCGCCGCCCCAGTCAAGGAACCAGTAGCGTACAAATGCCACGTATGTACCGGCAACAAGAACCGCAAACAGTACGACCGACTTTCCTATTGCGGCCCACACAGCCTTATCCTTCAGCTTCCTGATGCCGACAAGCGTGATGATCACGACCAGCAGCGAGCACAGAAGCGATGAGATTATGTGGGTGCAGAACACCCCTGCAAGGCCTATGGGAAGATAATACCATTTTCGGCGCTCTTTATAAAGTATGTCTACAAGCCCAGCGATGACAAGCGGTATGAACATCTCGGCATTTAAAGCCCCGCCGAGCTTGCCGCCGTATGTGATCGCGTAGAGCCTTGAAAATTCGAACGTCATGAGAAATGTTGACAGAAGCCGCATCCATCTCTTTTCAAAAAGCACCGTGGATGCCTTGTAGAACAGGAGCGCACTTACGGCATTCGTGACGATCATCATGACCTTAACGGCTCCGTATATCGACATCTTCATCAGTCTCAGTGCAGCGACCGGATACAGGAACAGCGACGGATAAAGCACTCCGAGCTGTCCGTGCCTGTTATCCCACTGCGGATTGATCACGACCGGGAACTGTCCGTCCTTAAGGCCGAGATAAACGCCGTCTATCCTCATCATATGTCCGCGAAGATCCCCTCCGACCGGAAGAGCTTTGGCGCACACGAACGGAAGCGTTGTTACAAGAAGCATCGCTGTAACGGCCAGGATCGTCAGCGGATCCGCACCCTTTTTGATGCTGATCACAAGCATCCATACAATGCCCGCTGCGATAAGGCACAAAACGGCATATATAAAATGGTCCGTAAATATGTATTTATCCGAGATCACCGACATCGCCAGCAGCTTAAACTGCGTTCCTTCCTCGCAGTTTACCGTGATCCTGCCGTTTGTGACCGGGTGGTCGATCATGAACATGAACTGGACCGGAACTCCTCCTTTGCTTACGGGGAGCGGGATCATCATGTCTTCCTTCTCCTGTTCGACGTTAAGATATGCTTTTGCCTCGCTACCCGTCAGGCTGTAATCCATCGCGATCACGTAGTTTCCTGCAGGAAGCGCGATTCCGCCCACTGAAAATGAGTTGTCCTCGGCATGATTTTCGACGTTAGTCGGATCGAGTGTGACCTGATGCTGCTTCGCACTAAAAAAACTTACCGCAAAGTACGCGGCAAGCGCAATAAACAGGACTGTCAGGGCGATCCCGACGATCCGTGAGATTCTGTTTACGGTATCTTTATTTATCTTCATCAGCGTATTTCTTAATGAACTCGCCCGGGTTTACGTACTCTTTGGCGTGCTCCTCGATCCAGGCTCTGTCCTTGTCCCACCAGCGAAGGGCCAGCAGCTTTTTCACCGTTTCCTCATCAAATCTCGTTCCGATCTTCTTAGCCGGAACGCCAGCATATATCGCATAAGGCTCAACGTCTGACACGACAAGGCTTCCGGCACCGACTACCGCTCCGTCGCCTATAGTCACGCCGTCGCATATCGACACCGTGTAGCCGACCCATACATCGTTTCCGATCGTGATGTTGATACCGTTCTCCTTATCGGTCCACTTTGCCTCTTCAAACGAGGTCTCTGTTACATACGAATACCCGAACTGGGCAACCTTTGAGAAGAAAGCGGGATGCACCGCGATACTCTCGCCCTTTACGGGATGCCGTCCGATGAGCGTATGTATGTCGCCTATGCACGAATATCTTCCGATCGTCGTATTGCTGATGATCGCGTTGTTTCCTATCATCGAGCTGTAGCCGACAAATGTATGCTCGAGCCTCGCACCGTCACCGATGTGGGCTCTTCCTTCAAGCTTTGTCCCTCCGCGAAGATACGCGCCCTTTCCGATGATGCTGTCACTCTTTCGCTCAATGCCCATCTTAACGAACGGAAACACCATGTTACGGTAAACGCACGATCCCATATCCGAAAGCTTTCTCTTTGCAAATTTTCCGAACGATTCCATCATAATTCGATACCCCGAAGCTGTCTGTAAAGCCTTCCGGCATAGCTGTCAGTCATCCCCGACACAAAGTCCGTCGCAAGAAGCAGCCGCAGATACAGCTTCTCACTCTCCGATGCGCCCTCGGCCCTTATCCTGTACACCTGCATGTATGAGGATGATATAAGGTCCACAAGCTTCGTATCAACGGCACCGGCCTTCTCCTTCCACTCATCCGTGTCATAGTAGACAAGAGCCCCGGCAAACGACGTTAAAAGAAAATCAAATATCGCATCTGCTGCGACTTCCAGTTTCAGTATCGGCTCGGACAGGAACGCATGCTTATACGCCACATCGCCCAGAACATCCATGACTATGTCGGTGTTTGTCCCGGACAGCAGCTCTTTCCTGTATGTACCCGCCATTATCGCATCATAATTTGTCATGAAGCTGTCAACGGCAGAGGTAAGGAGCATTCCCTGTATCCTGACGACCCAGTTCTGGACCGCGTAGACCTGCGGATCCTCGTAGTTCTGGTCGATCGCTTTGTTGTAGTAATAATCAAGTGATGAGAGTATCTTCTTGGCTGTCTGGACCTGCGCATCCGTTGCGCCCTTCTTCTCACCTTCCGCGATCGCACTCTCAAGCGCTCTCTTTAATATGTCCGTGCTGACAAGTCCCTTTTTGACGGCATCTTCGATATCCGCCGTCCTGTAGGCTATGTCATCGGCAGCCTCAAGCGCGAATGCGAGCGGATGACGGTGTCCGTTTGTTCCGCAGGAGTTCTGTACGTCCTCAAACACTTCCCTGTCGGCGTAAAAGTACCCCATCTTCTTACGGGCTATGTCACGGTCGGGATCATTCTTATCGTACGATATCTCAAGCGAGGAGCCCGGGTACTTCATGATCGTTGCAAGAAGAGCCTTTGTCAGGTTCATGCCGTTCTCATCGACCATGAAATGAAGCTTTGTCACGACCCTGAGCGCCTGGGTGTTTCCCTCAAAATGCGTAAAATCATTTATCTGCTGCTCATTTAACACATCAATGAGCTTTCTGCCTTTAAATTCCATCACGGGAAGGTTTCTCTTAAACCAGTCCCTTATCGCATCCTCTCCAAAGTGTCCGAACGGCGGATTTCCGATATCATGAAGAAGCCCTGCGCATTCAAGCACGCTGCATATATCCTCGCGCATCGATGCGTCAAAGGATGCGTCTTTTTCTTCCTCAATGATCCTCGCTCCAAGCATACGGCCGATAGAGCGTGCAAAATTGGCTACCTCAAGAGAATGAGTCAGCCTTGTCCTTATGAAATCACTTTTGTCCAGGGGGAAAACCTGTGTCTTGTCCTGAAGACGGCGAAATGATGCGCTTGAAATGATGCGCTGGTAGTCTTTTTCAAATTCGGTTCTGGAATCCGACGAGGCTGAGCTTCTGGCTACAGATCTTATCCTGTCGGGGCACATGAGTGTTTTCCAATTCATATCCGGGATCAGTTCGTTACTCCGATGTTAATCTTCAGGTTACCTTCGTTCATGTTACATTCGACATCCGATGTCTGCGAACCCTTTGCGGTCTCAGCATGGATCGTGTACATACACGGAAGGAGCGGCGATACTACCGCACTCTGTCCGCTGTCCATCTTCTGATCCGCAAATCCCGATATCGATATCGTTGTCCCGTCGTAGCCCATATTGATCGTAAACTGCAGTAGCGGGAGCTTTACGACATATGCCGAACCGTTCTTGGCCGAAAACGTTGCCTCGTCCTTGATCTCTGCAAGGAAGCTGGCGCGTTTGTCGGAATTATCTGCCATATACTTAGTGAAATGCTCAACTACCGACTCGGGATAGCCGATGAGTGTCTTCGTCTCTGCATCCTCATATGCAAGCTTCATGCCGACAAAGCCGGTATCGTTTGCAGCAAGTGCCTGGTCAAGCTGGGTTAAGAGCATCTCATATGATGTGGCGCTCTGGTACGAGCCGTATGCTGTACCGACGTCAAGTGCCATCGTCGCACCGGTCGTTGAATTGGGTGCCGCGGCTGTGGCATTCTCGCCAAGAAGCGTACTTGTGTCGCCCTGCTGCTCTTCGCCCGTACCTGCCGGTGTGCCCTGTGAATCGGGCGTCTGCGCTGCTGCTGCGCCTGCACCGCCTGCTGCATTATACTTTGTGCCAAGTCCTCCGGACCTGTAATCCGCAAATATATCCTTTACAACGCCGGTTATCGTGAACATGTTCTGGGGATAATATATCCCGGCTGTAGTCCCTGCACCGCGGCTGTAAGCGATAAGCGCCGCAGCAAGCGCAACTGCAAGGACAAAGCTGTATGCTATCCATGCATAATCAAGTATACCGCCGCTTCGGTGATGTACCGCCGAAGGTGCCGGGGCAGCATAAAAAGAGCCCGTAGCCTGCGAAACACCCGATGAGGGTGCCGCCTTCTTCGGTCCGCTGTATCCGCTCTTGAATTTTGCTCTCGGCTTACCGCTCTGGCCGCTGATAACGTCCTGCACGGAAAGTGCCGATCTTCTGTTCTTCTGGTCTGCCATATCTAGAAATCGTATTCGTCCTCTTCAGGCTTCATTACCTGATGGAGCTTTATCTCAAAGTCCTGCCTCTCCTTCTGCTTGAGGGAATTGAGTATCATTCCCGAGAAGAACGACTGGATCGATGCAAGCGCTACAAATCCGCATACAACGAGCGTCGGTATCTTTGACACCGCGTGCGTACGCAGGAATTCCGTAAAGATCGGAACAAAGAAGCAGAATGCCACAAACAGCATGATGAACGACAGTGCCGAAAAGAACTGCAGCGGTTTGTACACTCTGTAGAAATTGATGATAGTAAAGAGCACCTTGATACCGTCGCCGACCGTGTTGAGCTTTGATTCGCTCCCCTCCGGACGGTCCCTGTACTGAACGATAACGTTTTCGACGCCCATGTTCTTGTCTATTGCGTGGATCGTCATCTCGGTCTCTATCTCAAAGCCTTCCGACAATACCGGAAAAGTCTTCACAAACCTGTATGAAAACGCGCGGTAACCGGTCATTATGTCGGTAATATCGCTGTGGAACAGCACGTTTATGGACTTTTTCACTATCGTGTTGCCAAAGTTGTGGAACAGTCTCTTGTTCTCGGTAAAATACGTCGATGACAGGCGGTCCCCGATGACCATGTCGGCCTTTCTCTCAAGAACGGCATCGACCATCTCTCTTGCCGAGTCAGCCGGATACGTGTCATCACCGTCAACCATCAGGTAGCAGTCAGCCTCGATCTCCATGAACATGCGGCGCATTACATTGCCCTTGCCCTGCTTGTACTCATACCTGACTACGGCACCGGCCTCTTTGGCGATCTCGGCAGTGTTATCGGTCGAATTATTGTCATATACATAAATAATTGCCTCGGGAAGCGCTTCTTTGTAATCCTTCACAACCTTGGCAATCGTCTGACTCTCGTTATAGCATGGTATCAATACGGCTATCCTGTTCAAACCCCATCCTCCGAACGTATGTCGTTATATTTTACCACAGAAGGCGCGTTTTCTCAAGAGGTGCGCCCTTTTGACCTCTTCTTTGAGATGCCGCCGTAAACGGCCATGATGACCGACACGACAACACCGACAAGTATGGAATTGCCGAGCGTACTCTTAGCCCCTATCGTGACACCGGAATATATCGGTATATCCTCAATAAAGAACAGCATCAGCGGCAGCACAAATAACCCGCAGAATATCCCCGCAAATATCTGAATGGCATTATAATCCAGAAAATCCCTGAAAGAAAACTCCTTCGGAAAATGATATCTTCCGTAGTACAGTCCCATGAAAAGGCCGTAAATTCCGAGTATCACAACCTCCGGATAACTGATCGACGATTCAAACAGGATATTGACGATCAGATCGCCGCCAAGTCCCGAAAACAATCCGCATATCGGTCCGAAGAACACCGACACGATCGCGATCACAAGCACCCTGAGCTGTACCCATGCGTATGTCCAGTCAGGAATGATCCCCCCTCGTGCAAGGTTCATCTGGCCCCACTCGGCCAGAACGAAGAATGCTATGCCTAAAAGTGTCGCTACAGTTTCTTTTGTTCCGTACTTAAACTTTTCCATACTGATACCATATCATCAGGCGCTGAAAACCTCAAGGTGAAGTTGCCTCTTCGGCCCTCATCTCATTGTCGATCCATTCCGCCCTTCTTTTGTAAAAATCGATCATACCGTCCGTGTATTCTTCGTAATCATAGCCGAAGTCAAGGTTCATATCCCTCACATTGGCGTTGCCGAACAGCAAATAGTTGACATCCCCATCATCGCCCAGGGCCCTCTTATACTCCCGAAGATCGTAAACTCCCCCCAGGAGAGCTTCCCTGACACCGCCGTTAAAATAGACATCGCTGACAGCTTTCTTAAATCTCTCATCTTCAAAAAGAGTCTTAAACCACCCGCCGCAGCGTATCTTCCAGCCCTCGGGATCATCAAAAGGAACATTCTGCTTCTCAAAGTATGCACCGAGCGTTAAGTCCATGTCCCAGACAGGCCCCAGATACATCTTGCCGTCGTTATGCTTATAATACATGTACAGACTTCTGCTCCACGCATCGTAGTTCATAGACATCTCCTCGACCCAGTAGTACCTGGCTATCGATTCAAGATCGGCGATATCTTCCAGATCCGGTGTCTCCTTCGGGCTTTCAACTGCATCAATAAAGCGCTGCAGTATCTTCTGCGATGCCTCAAGCTCGTCACCGGTTGCCACTTCGGGATAAACGATATCCGCCACGGGATAATCGCCGCCGTCCTCGGTCCATGTCTTTGATTCATACAGGACAGGCTGGTCCTGATGTGGCGGATCCATCTTGTAAAAATAATCGCCCTTCTTAAGCGGTACCCTTCTCTTTCCCTGTTTGACCTTTGTCGTAAGCGTATATACACCCTCGTACTTTCCGTCAACAAACAGGTTGATGTTACGCATCTCCGGCTGGTATAAAACACCTGCCTTCTTTGCAATACCGTTAAACGTTATGTTCCTGATAAGTGACAGGTCAAATGCATTTCCGATAAGGTTCCAGCTCTTGTGCTCGCCCATCCCGAGAAGGTTCTGCGACTTGGAAAGGCGAAGTGTGTATGATTTTTTCTTATTCGCGGTGTGCCAGCTTGAGTTACCTCTGCCCTGGAGCGAAGCCGTTGTCTTTGCAGATCTGTCGTCGGAGCGGCTTAAGTATTCCCTGTACCATCCGTTATCCTTTGACTCCTTCTCGCCTACACGTATGTGCATATTGCCGTCGCATATAATATCCTGCTCATCGCGTTCATTCATTGCAGTATAGACATCCGGATCCTCAGATTCGAAGTACATGACCGGAAGAGTGGCGTGATCGAGCACGACCTCCCATTCCCCGATCATAACGGGATTTGTAAAATCATACACGCGGCGTGCGAGATAGTTGCCGTCGATATCCCTGATATATACAGCTACGCATGTTTCAGGCACGTCATCCGGCAGTATCAGGTGTATGTATCCGTCACCGATACTGTAGCTTTCGACATCGCACGGCAGGTTACGATTTTCGCCGGAGGCGGCTACAAGATCGAAGTACGGGAATGTCAAAATCTGCTCATCCGTGCAGTCGTAAGTCGGTCTTAAGACCATCGCATCGCTCTTCTTCTCGCACAAAAGAGCCCCTGCTGTTGCAGCGGCTCCTATGACCAGTGCGGTTATAAGTAAAGTGATGCGTTTTCTGCTCAATGCTTATCCTCTGAACTCGCCGTCATGTGCAACGAGCGATACTGTATCGACGCCTTTAAGAGCCCTTACCGCATTGATAAGGCCGTCGGCATCGGTAACTTTTACTTCAAATGCGGCGCTTGTTCCGTTCGCAGTTACGTTCACGCTCTTAACGGATACGATCTTACCTGACTCTCCTGCTGCCTTTTTGATCTCGTCTGTCGACAGATGTCCGTTATGTCCGACAAAGAGTATCTGGGCGCTCTTTCGCTCCGGGATAAGGCGCAGTATCGCAAGTGCTATCGTAACGCATACCGCAACTATTATCGCTACCTTATACAGTCCGGCACCGCAAATGATACCGGTACCTATCGACCAGAACAGGAATAAGAGGTCGATCGGCTCCTTGATGGCGGTACGGAATCTTACGATCGAAAGGGCACCGACCATACCGAGGGAGATCACGAGGCTTGACTGCATCGCCAGGATAATGCCGGCCGTGACTATCGCCATCGCTACCATCGAGATGTTGTATTCCTTTGAGTAGAACGCATTCTCCGTGATCAGGCGGTAGACAAGGAAAAGGTACATCGCGATAAGAAATGTGATCCCGAGCGTCGTGATGATCTCGGCAACCGTGATGTCCGCTCCCGAAAAGCCGTTTGCGAGATTGTTTGTAACAAGGTCTTTAAAGCTCATATCATGCCTCCGTGTTTATTGATCTTCGTTAACCGTAAGTGAATTCATGTTGTAGTACTGCGCTATCCCCTCATTTACCCAGCTGTTTTCAAGATAGAAGCATGAGAAGTTGGCCGGGCCCGCCGGAACATCGGATGCGTTCATCGTAACGTCCTGTCCTTCGCATGTTGCAAAGTAGCGCTCCATTTCGGCACACTCGCTGTAATACGTCGAGAACGTTCCGTTCATGTCGCACAGGAGCGTCCTTACCGACTCCATGTCCCTGAGCGCGTAGTTATTGACACACAGGAACACGAGCATTGCCGCCGCAAGAGTGAATGACATCTGCCTTTTTGTCTTATCGGCATCATCCGTCCGCTTGTCGTCTTCATGATTTTTCGTAAATGCCCGTACTATCACCATTCCTAGACACATCGCACCGTTAAGGAGTGAGATGTATACGGCCTGGTCAATGACGAACAGTGTCCTGTTTGCCAGGAAGTTCATACCGTACCCCATTACAACAGGCAGAATGGCTACAGGTATTGAAAATACGGCAAGAACGCTTACTGTATAATATGCACGTCTGTGAAGAATGAGTTCTCCTGACATATAAAAGCCGATGATCATGAATATCAGGAACAGTATCAGGAAGCTCGTGTCGTGAAACAGCCATCTGATCTCGGTATATGTCGACGATACCGTGCTCTTTATCGCACCTGCAAGGCTGAGAGTCGTTCCGTTCGTGTCAGTCCTTGCAAAGTTTCCGGGTGCCACGACATTTATGAGCGTTCCGGTAAATATCGCCGCAAAGAGCGCTATCGCGTTTTTGTTCCATTTTCCGCTCGAGATGAAAAGGTACACGATGATCATCACAAGTATCCAGCACCCGAGGCCTGCCAGTGTGAGCGATCCTCCCGCACCTAAGAATCCGAGAACGAGTGCGCCGGTAAAGGCCGCCTTCTTCTTCGATTCGCCGGAAATATACTTTATCCCGAGAACAAGTGCCACATACAGCATCGTCAGCGGGAAGCTGTAGCTCGTTGCACCCGAGAACCAGTAGAATATCTCGTAGTAGCAGCGGTAGTTCATGAGCGCGAACATGACAAGCGCACAAACCGCAAGCGAAAATCCTCTGCGAGCGGTAAACATACGTCCCACAGCGTATGTGATGATCCATATGAAAGCCGCAAAGAACGCTGCCGCATTTACGAGCATCACAAGCCGCAGCTGTATTGCACCGCCGTTATTTAAAGGCGAAAGCCATCCCTGCAGGAACATCGATGTAAAGTTTCCCGCCCAGCCTTTGTACATTTGGATCATGTACGAAAACGATGTTCCGATGTACGCAAAGAAAGACTCGTGAAACTTTCCGATCTCCATCGCATGCGTGTAGTCGTCGGACTGGTTTACCGAGTAGAGTGTCGCGATAACGGTCCCGATCACGAAGAAAAAGATCGCAACCGCCGCAATTATCTGTATTATCATGTCGGCTTTTTTCTTTGACATTACTATCTTCTCTTAAACTATTCCTCGCATATCGACCAGTCATCGGCATCGAATATGCTGTCATGCACGTAGAACCAGTGGCTGTCAGCCGTAGAATACGTGCATTCGCTGTGATTGATGAGGTTCCACATCGATGACTTGGTGACGATGAGCGGACCCTCTGATTTTCTGTCCGAATTCACGGCATTTCCGGTGAAAGGATTGACGGGATCATCAATTATCTCATCCATCGCGATCGTCGGAACGTCGGCATTTGTCATGAAAGAATCATCCGTCTTAAATGCGCCGTTTTCACCGAAATCCTTGACCATCAGCAAAGGATTGATGCACTCGACATCAAGATCCATGTCCTCGTGTATGAAATCATCAAACTGGCCGAGCTTATACCCATGATCGGCCACGATTATAATCCTCGTATTGTCGTAAACGCCCTGCTCTTTGAGCTCACGCAGCCACTTTGCGATCATGATGTATGAGGAGATGTTCGAATCGTAGTGGATGAGCTGCTCCTCGTCCTCGATATGCATCGTACGACCGTTAAGCGTGACGCTCCTGCCCGCAGGGTTGTTGTCATATGTCGTTGATGTGAGCACGTAATCAGGCGGATCAAGGTAAACACCCTCATGCGGCATCATGTTGTGCATGACAAGAAGCTGGTTCTTGTCATCATCCGTGAACTTCGTAAGCTCAGGCAGATGCTTCATGATCACGTAACTGTTGGCAAATGCGTTCGTAACGCGGTTGGGCGAGAGTGAATTGTATTTGCCGTTATCATACAGGTCTTCCTGGAAAATGAGCGGTGCCACTTTACAGAGGCTGTATCCGATAAAACGCCTCTTCTGATGGGAAGGATCGGTCGCCTTCTGTTCATCACTCGTCAGAAGTCCTGAATAGCCGCCTGTCGTCAGCCAGTGCGTCTCACAGTCCTTAACATCGTCAAATATCGTCAGATCGCCGTCATCATTGAAGTTTCCGTACGGAACGTCGCATACCGTCGAATGGAATCCGGCTTCGCCGAAAATCGTCGGCATCAGCTTTAACGCCTCGTTCATCTCATCCTTCAGCGGCTTGTCGGGCCTGTGGTTGATATCCCACGTCGTATATTCGTATCCGCCGTACATTGACGGGATCGCAAGCAGTGTACAGCCCGCAAACGATACGGTGTTCGGATAGTACGTAAATCCCGTAAAATCATCAAGAAGCTCGGGCTTTTCGTCAAATATATACGGTGCCAGTCCGCCGAGGGCCTTGTCCATACAAAGAACGACTACGTTCTTTCCCGTCCTGCTGAGCGTAACTACCGGCGAATAATCGGTTACCGTATAAGTGCTCACCTTGTATTTTTCGCTGCTTCTGACCTTTGCGGATGTCGTGACCGTCTGGAACACGCCTATCGCAAGGCCGCTGACTACAAGTATCGACATAGCCGATACTATCGCCTTAGGATGCTTCTTTGCGAGGATCACGAGGATCAGTGCAACCTGGGCAGTCACAAGGACATTCAAAAAACTCTCGTACATGGAATACTTGTAAAGACCCGAGAAGACAAGGTCGTCAAACAGCGTTCCGAACGTCTGTGAGAAGAACATGAAGTTCATGAAGAACGTTGCGGCGATCACAAGACAGACTCTGCTGTATATCTTCCTGAACTTCGGCGTTCCGAGGAAGAATATGACTGCACCCCATACAAGAAAAAATCCGGCGCATGTGGCGGTCGTAGTATATACATAGCTGGTAGGATCCGCAAATTTGCCCTGTTTGACGAATTCGATCGGCGATGAAGTGATGACCGAAAGCGGCACAACGGTTCCCATGAGTATCGATATGAATGCCGAGGATATGAGCCAGAGCCTTGTAGAGTAGCTCTTTTCGCCCGTTCCGGCAGGTATGATTTTCGCGGCCTCGTCCGCGGCCTTCTTCTCCTTCACCCATCCGAGCTTTGCTGCAAGCGACATCACGATGTTCTTGCCGAGTGAAAACAGGTTGTTGAGCGTCCAGTAAAATACGAGACCCGAAGGGCTCCGGTACAGGAGCACCAGGAAGATGAGCGCCATTCCGATCGTCTGAACCTTTTCACGCAGCGGCCCGCCCTTTGTGTAGATGACCGATGAGGCCAGGTTGATGACCGTCATCAGTATCGGAAGGACGTTTATCGAAAATCCTCCGACCGAGAGCACTCCGTCGGGAAGCCCGAGATCCTTGATCATAAGGAACGGAACCCCGTGCAGAAGCTGAAGATCGGACAGGAATGTGTATGCAGCTATGAAAAAAGGGATCTGCAGAAGCAGTGAGAGCGAGCTTTTCAGCACATAGTAAGGCTGATAGTCGTTCTGACGATAGAACTCAGAGAGGATCATGAACCTCTCGTCGCCCTTGAAAGTCTTGCGGATATGCTTTATCCAGTGCTCCATATCCTTCTGCTTCTTGCGGTCCTCGGCCTGGAGTGCGTCGGATTTAAGATACAGCGGGAGCACGAGTATGTTCACGACCAGGCTGACGAAAATGATCGATATTCCGGGGTTGTTGCAGACGGAATAGGCCATTTTGAAGACAAATTCGAGTAACAGCCAGATCGGATATATTATCAGATCGTAAAGTATTTCACCCATAACTTATTTATTATACGTTTGCTACAGAAATCTTGCAAGGCACTTGGCGTACTTGGAAGAGCTGCATCTTTCAAGGTTAAGTCCGGCAAGTACCTCCCTGATCTCGTTTGGCAGAAATTCATCGTATTTGATCTCGAGAATGTGCATGTTATCGTCAAGCGCGGGACGTCCCGTGAGCCCGTCATCAAACATGCGGTCAAATTCGCGCGAGGCGGTAACGTTTCTGTCAAACGTTACGCGGACGTTGCCTATTTCATACGTGTAGGCGCTCCGCTCATAATCAACGATCACGACCGGTCTGAAGCTTTCCGTAAAAAATCTCGTCATGTACTTTTCAAGGACACGGCGGTCGGCGGCATCAGCATCTCTGACCTTGGAACGGACTGCCTGTGAGAGCGCATTTGAGCCAGCGTGCGGATCGCTGCTTATCATGGCATCAAACAGGTCCCTTTTGATCTTCGCGCTCATCTTGGAGATCGTCTCGCGGTGGCGGATCTTGATCTCGGCGAGGATAAGCTCTTCATTGCAGTCGTACGTCCTGATGCGGTATTTTTCCCTCGTCGAGACGCCTGCCATGTTCTCGTGATAACAGCGAAGAGAGGGGCTGTCGCAGTAGATGCTCCTGATCCTGTAAAATTCGCCCTTCTGATGCACGTCCGGTCTCATCAGGCCACTGATCCTGCTCTTTGCGTCCATCAGGATGCTGTCGGGCACTATGTACTTTAATTCCTTGCGGTATCCGTTCATATCGTTTTGAATGATATCAGATTATTATCTCTTTTCGCAAGCACGTGGAGTAGATCGCCAGCTCTTTGATCTTCTGCCCGGTGATCTGCGAAAGTGCTTTTCCGTAATATTCAAGCTGTGCATGATAACGTCCTTTGAGCATTTCTTCATCCGTCACGCGGTCCGTTTTGTAATCGACGATCGTGATCCCGTCATCCTCAACAAAGTACGCATCTATGATACCCTGAACGAGCACGGTCTCGTCGTTTCGGGGCACGCCGATGACAAACGGCTGCTCGCGGAAGAGCTTTCCTGCTGCCTTTGCCTTCTTCATACGGTCTGCAAGATCGCTGTTCAGGAAGAATGCAACATCATCCGGCCTTATCGCCTTAACCTGCTCTTCCTCCATGCGGTGACGCTCATGCATTTTTTGGGCAAATTCACTCACATCCGCCCTTGTGACGGTATCCTTATCCGCCGGATAGTCCCAGAGCTCCATGATCCTGTGGAAAGCAGTACCGTAGAACGTTCCGCCGGTCGCCGTCTCGCCCTCGGCTCTCATGAACTTCGGTATATAGTGATCGGGCTCTGTCTCCGAGAAGAGCTGCTTTCCTTCGGGCACAAGGGACGCGCCGCGCGCTATCTCCTCTTCGATCGCCCTGTGCTTTATATCCGACACGGAAAGCTTTGCGACAAGATCGGGATCTATCGTATACGGATAAGGGGATCTCGCAAGCTTCATGCACTCGGGTGCATCCTCTTCATCCTTTGAACCTGCCTTTTTATCAGCAAACTTCCTCAATATCGCGAGAAGATCATCCGCGACGGATTCTCTCTTCAGCTTTTCCTCAAATCTTGCCTCAACAAGCTCTTTTTCGGTCACATGCACGATATCGATGTGCTCAAAGCCTTTGTCTTTGCCCGATGCGGCCTTCAGCATATCCATGTAGCTCAGGCAGTTTATGATATCCTTGGCATCGCCCTCAAATTCGCCTTCTTTGCCGCAGCAGACCATGATCAGCTTTTCGCGGGCACGTGTCATCGCCACATACAGAAGACGCATCTCTTCGGACACGCTGTCAATGCGGTTTTGGACCCTGACCATTTCCCTCGGAAATGTCGTTGTAACGATCCTGTTTTCAAGATCCGTGTAATTCAGGCCCAGTCCAAGAGCCGTATTTCTGATGACCGCTCCCGATTCATCCTTTGTGTTCCTGTTTTTCTCAAGCCCCGCAAGGAAACATACCGGGAATTCCAGACCTTTGCTGCCATGCATCGTCATGATCCTTACAACGTCGTCATTCTCTCCGGTGATCCCGGCCTCGCCGTTGTCTATCTCGTATTTCCTGATCTGCTCCATATATCTGACGAACTGGTACAGTCCCCTGAAGCTTGACCTTCCGAAATCCTCGGCCTTGGACAGCAGCATCTGAAGGTTTGCAACTCTCTGAGCGGGATTGCTCATGCATCTGACATAGTCGCCGTATTCGTTGTCGATAAAGTGCGTGATCAGCGCATGGACAGGCATATAGGTTGACATAACTTTGTACCGGTCGAGCAGTTCGATCACGTTTTGGCACTTGCTGCGCAGCTCTTCCGGGATATTGCCCTTATCTTTTTTCCCGTCCCGAACCTGATCCGCAGCGTCCCTGAGCCTCTCATACAGGCTCTTCTTTTTATCTGCTACAGCGGCCAGATTTGCCAGATCCTTATCGGAAAATCCTCCGATGGGCGACCGGATCACGGTTGCAAGCTCTATATCACACCGGCTGTTGTCGACAGCAGTCAGGAAAGCTAGTACCGTCCTGATCTCAAGCGTCATGAAATAGCCTTCACGGCCGCTGACCGACAGCGGGATACCTCGGGCTGCAAACACGCGGCGGAATACCGGCTCGAACGCCTTGACCGAGCGCACCAGTATCGTAAAGTCACGGTAAGAGGCCGGGCGCATGATCTTCGCCCCTTTATCGTATATGAGATAGTGCGAGGATATCATGCTGACGATCCTGTCCGCGATGATATTTGCCGCCAGCTCCTCTTTGGAAAGCTCGTCCTTTTCGCCTATGACAAGCTCTGCCCTGTACGAGGCGCCTTCGCACGGACTGTCGTTCTCATAGCACGTAGCACCGTATTTAAGTGCCGCATCGCTGTCGTATTCGATCCCGCCGATCTCACGCTTCATGATCTTTGAGAATACCTCATTTACGGCATCCACTACCTCGCGTCTTGAGCGGAAGTTGTCGTTTAGCAGGATCCTTCTGTTGATCCCGGGCTCATCGGTGTATGTTATGTATTTTTCAAGGAAAAGGTCAGGACGCGCATGGCGGAACCTGTAAATGCTCTGCTTGACATCACCGACCTGGAACACATTCGGCGGATCCTCTCTGCAGATGAGCCTGACGAGCGTCTCCTGGGACATGTTGGTATCCTGGTACTCATCAACGTATATCTCTGCGAACTGTTCGCGGTAGATTGCCGCGATCTCGGGATTCTGCAGCACTTTTATCGCCATGTGCTCCATGTCGTTAAAGTCTATGACGTTCTTCTCGCGCTTCTTCTCATCAAATAAGCGGCCAAACTCAAGCACCAGATCCGTAAGCGCATGCACCTCTGTGCGGGTAGCCGCAAGGTGATCATATGTTGTTTTCAGGTCAAAAGGCATCATCGCGGCAAGCTTACCGAGACGGTCACCTGCATCTTTGCGGAGTTTTTTGACTGTCTCCTGAGCCGCTTTTTCGTCATCATCAAGCTTTGCCGACATAACCCTTCCAAATGACGGTATCTCAAGAGCGTTCAGCCGGACTCTGACGCAGTCGTAGAGGGGCATTTCATCCTTTCGCGCCTCATTTTCGATCATTGTCATACCGTCCCGGAGTGCTTCGATCGTAGCCCTGTACGGCTCCAGCTTTTCATTCTCATCGATGATCTTAAGGGCGGATTCCGCGGTCTTTTTTACGCCCGCAAGCTCGCGGTATACATGGGCCTTGAAATGTGTCATAAGCTCCGAGCCTGTAAACTCCTCAAAAGTATCAAAGTCGTAGGCTTCGCAGCACTTTTTCGCAAATTCTTCGGGTTCGGGATTAGCCATAATGAATGAATGCAGCGGGATCATGACAGATTCGAGGCTGCTGTCACCCTTTGAATCCGAAAAACACTCGACAAGCTTCAAAAATGCAGGATCAGCCTTCCCGTATGCAGCCTCAAGGCACTCTTCAATCGCATCCTGTTTGATGAGCAGGCACTCGTTCTCGTCAGCCACCCTGAATGCGGGATCGATCGACAGTTCCTCAAAGTGATCCGACACAACACTCTGGCAGAATCCGTGGATCGTCGTGATCATCGCTTTATGGCACAGAAGCGCCTGTCTCTCGTCTTTGATCGAATCCCTGATCCTGTCGCGCATCTCGGCCGCTGCGGCCTTTGTAAACGTCATGATGAGCAGCCTGTCGATATCAACAGGGTTATCGGGATCCGTGATCCTCCTGATGATCCTCTCAACAAGCACACTCGTCTTACCGCTTCCCGCAGCTGCGGAAACGAGAACGTTGGAATTGCGCACATCTATGGCAAGTTGTTGGTTTTGCGTCAGTTTATCCATTTAAAGCTCTTTCTTCATAAGCTCTATCCAGTCACTGTTTGAAAGATCGCTTTTTTTGATCTTTGGCGTATCCTCGTCATCGTCATACTCCTCGTCTTCATCGGAAGGTGCGTCGTATGATTTTCGGGTATTTGAACATACAGCCCCGTAAGGACAATACCTGCACTCGGGCTCGGTAAACCGGGTTTTGCCGTCAGGCAAAGGAATTGCAATGTTTCCGGAGAGGATATCGCAGCCCATATCGCTTATCTTCTTTGTAACGTAACCCGACAGAACGTTAAAATCATCCCCTGAGACAGCCTGTTTCGAGCTTTTGACGCCTCCGTCCTTTAACAGTCCCACGCGAAGGACGCTCGACGTCGACGAAATATCACGGTCAAACAGCCTCAGGACCGTCTCATCGCTGTTTACAAGGCCATTCAGGCGCATATTGTTCATGAAGGTCTTTCTGATATCCTCATAGGACAGGGGCTTATCGGCTGAGATCATCGGATCGTCTATCTTGTAGTAAAGAACCCCGGCGGGGATCACTTCCGTATCTTTTCCGGCATCTTTCAGCGCCAGCTTTTCGCTGTCCATTGCGGCATTTAAATACACGAGCAGCTGAAGCTGCCTGCCTTCGTAGACGGCCGCGAGGTCCATTTCATGTTTTGAAGATTTGTAGTCTATGACTTTGACGTATATGCCCTCATCCGTCTCGCACGTGTCGATCCTGTCGATCCGGCCCCGAAGGCGCAGTATCTCGTCATCCGACAGGCGCATGGATACCGATCTGCCCTCTTCGAGCTCCTCGAAATCAACCTCGAAATATTTCGGGACAAATTCGCCCTTTTTAAGCTGTTCTGACAGGACACGCGCGCTCTTTTTCATGATCCTGCGTATCCGCTGTTCCATGTATGCATATCTTGCCGATGACGAGAGCTTTTCGATTCGATATGACTCTATAACCTTTGATACCGCCTCGTCCATGATCTCATCGCTGTCATCATCCGGGATCGAGCTCCAGTCCTCACCGCGGTCCCTGAGCATGGTTGAGTAGACCCTGAGCGAATCATGGAAGATCGTTCCGATATCGCGGGCCTCGAATGAGAAGACCTCCCGGTCGTGAAGCGTAAGCCCGTACTCAAGGAAATACCGGTATGCGCAGTTGGCGTATGATTCAAGCCTCGTGATGCTTGATATGATCCTTTTGCCGTATATCGCATGAGCAAGGGCTGCACCGATCGTATCCGACTCCTCGTCCTCATCCGGAAGGATCAGGGCCGATACGGCCTTTGAAAGTCTGTCTTTGTAATCAGGCCTGTCCGCAAAGTACTTAAGAAGCTCTTTTGCCCGGCCGAAGGCCTCCGCGGATGATTTTCCCGTAAGGCATGGTACGATCGTGTCGCAAAGATCGGTAAATGCTTCCTCTTCGTCCGAATAGTATTCGCATATGTCCGGTTTTCCTTCGATCAGGACACCCGGGACGGATGACATGAGCTTTCCTACGATAAATGACGGAAGAAGCGAGCTCCCGTCCGCTCCGGTGCGGGAAAACGACACATACAGATGCTCCTCGGGCTTCATAAGTGCCATGTATATGTACAGCTGCTGTGTATAGATCTCCTGTCTTGCCGTCGGGGCAAGAACGAGGCTGCTGTCCGCTCTTAGCATGAACTCGCGCTCATTTTCGTTGATAAGACCGGCGGGTTTTGCCGGATTCGGGATGCTCCCGTCATTGGCGCCCATGATGAAGAGTGCCTTAATCCTGTCAAAACGGCTTCTTTGAAGGTCACCGACCTGGACGTAATCCATACCCTTCGGGATCGTGCCAATGCGGATGTTCTCAAATCCCGAATCCAGAAGATTCGAAAATCCCCTGATGTCGGTCTTCTCATCGGGGATGAGCAGACACAGCTCGTCAAGGATGTTCATGATCTTTACATAGATCGAGCCGTACTCATCGGCAAGCTTGGGCTCGCTGCTCTTTTCAAATTCCGCGGCCTTCTCCTTCAGCCTGTCCTCTATGCCGTCGGATTCGATCATCGTATATAACGCGGTACATAGCTGTCTGACGGTAAACTTTGATGATGCACTGATATTTCCGTCGCCGGAAAGCTCTCGTGCGAATGAATCACACCTGTTTATGAGTTTTTCCCTTGTTTTGTTGATCTCATACAGTTCGTCGTCTCCTGCGGCAGACGTATGAAAAACAAACGCCTCATGCCACTTTTTGCGTCCCTTTATACCTTTTGCAATGCAGTAGTTCTCCAGAGCGCATATCTCATCATCGGAAAAGCCGGCCAGATTCGTTTTCAGGAAATGAAATACCGAATCATGGCTGAAATTGTCGCGGATCACCGCGATAAACGCCCGTATGTACTCTATGAAAGGGTTGAGAAGGACCGGCTCTGTCCTGTCGATGAAATACGGGATGTCATGCTTTGGGAAACGGCGCTCGATCGGGTGTCTCAGGCTTTCGATGTCTCCTGCAAGTATCGCGATGTCCCTGTACCTGTAACCGCTTCTGACAAGTTCTTTTATACGTGATATGACCATCCTGACCTCTTCGTCGGGATCGGCGGCCGAAAAGATGTTTACGGTTGTGTTATTTAATTCGGTGATTTGGGGATCATTTGTGTATACAATCCTGCCTATAGAATTGCATGTGTTACTTAACGCGTATTCATCGGCTTTGTAGGGGTCGGCTATTACAATATGTCTCTCGTCAGCCATGCGTCCGAGCTGGTTCATCGTGTTCTTCGAGAGATAAAATAACTCATGTTCCTGAATTGAGCCATTTGCGTCATTTCCTTGTATACAATCATCGAGAAGCAGCGCCACATGCATATCTTTGGCGTATTCCATCAAAACTCCGATCAGTTTGTTCTGGACCGGTGTAAATCCGGTAAAACCGTCGAAGATCACGACGCTGTTCTTTATCGTATCGGAATGGGGAACAAGCTCGCTTACCGCATCGAGCGTTTCCTCTACCGTCGTGTATCTGTCCTTTGTGTATTCCTTGAATTTGCCGTAGATGAGTGCTATGTCGGATAGTTTTGCCGCAAGAAGGTTCCTGCCGGATTTCTTTGCCGTTTTGGACAGCCCGGCTGCCTTCTCGGCAGAGATCCCGTACTGCATGAACTCTGATATGACTGATTTTATCTTATCGGTGTAACCCGGCTTTTCAAGATCGTCGCCAAACACCGACAGGTCTTTTCTGTGCTTTGCTGCCAGCATTCCGATGAGAAGACTCTTTCCCATGTCATCAAGCGTTACGGCATCGGACATCGGAGTTCCGACCTCATCTCCGATCCTGTGGGCAAGCCTCGTAAACGACAGGACATCGATATTCAGAATGCCCCTGTTCTTCGAACTGTTCACAAGAGCCTGCTGCGTGGACAGGCCGAACTGCTCCGGCACGACATACAGGTACTGCGTTGCCGGATTTTTGTCCGCTTCATCGAGTATGTACTTGATCAGACGGCTGCTCTTGTCACTGTTTGCGCCGCCAAGCCAGAATTTGAGAGGCATGATTTTTTCCGATCGCTTGGATTATAATGTATTGTCAATTCTGTTGTGAAGTGATATACTTCCAAATGTTGCAGCTAGGGGTGACCACATATGGTCTGAGATCACACCCTTTTAACTTGATTCGGTTGATACCGACGTAAGGAAGCGAGGTAAAACATGAAACAATCCTTTTCTGTTAAGGGATTGGCAGCATGCGGCGTCTGCATTGCGCTCGCATATGTCCTTTCCTTTATCAAACTTTTTTCAGCACCCCTTGGGGGATCGGTAACTCTCTGCAGTATGTTTTTCATCTGCATAATCGGATATCTTCTCGGATGGAAGTATTCCCTGACAGCGGCTTTTGCATACGGTTTACTGCAATTCATACAAAAACCTGAGATTCTGTCGATAGCTCAGGTTTTGATCGATTACATCTTTGCATTTACCGCACTTGGACTGTCCGGATTTTTCCGAAAAGGGAAATCCGCGATCTTTGTGGGATTTCTTGCCGGCGTAACGGGCAGGTTCATCTTTTCATCGATATCCGGATACGTATTCTATGCCGAGTATGCGCCAGAGGGCTGGAACCCGCTGATCTACAGCATCTGCTATAACGCCTCATACATATACGTTGAAGCAGCCATCACGCTGATCATCCTGGCGATACCGCCCGTACGGCAGGCGATCGACCGCGTTAAGAATTCACTTATCTCATAACTCAGGTGAGTGTACATAGTGTTTTGAGAAAACCTCGTGAAAGCGTCTGCGCTTGACGAGGTTTTTTCGAGTCTAGCGTCAGCTACGGTTGAACAAGAGCGCGAGCGCGTTTTCGAAAAATACTATGTACACTCACCGTATTATATATTGAACAGCATGTCCCCGTATTGCGGGAACGGCCACATGTCCTTCGCGGTGAGCTTTTCCATGGCATCACACGTCCTGCGAAGCTCATTCATGGCGGGTATCACATTATCACGGTAGTACTCGCCACGCGCAAGGTCATCCTTGTAGTCGGTCTTCGCGATCAGTGTCTCCAGCAGCACAACCTGAGTCATTGCCTTATCCGAAAGCTCTGAGAGTGAGCAGAGCGTCTCTTCCTCCATATTATGGCAGACATCAAAGCCCAGCGTATCCGATGCCGCGATCTTGCTCTCAAGTATCGCCGCAAGGTCGCCTTCATAACGGCCGACCGCAGGAAGGATCTCTCTTCTTGCCATATCGACCATCGTATGAGCCTCGATATTGATGATCTTGTTGTATGTATCAAGGAGTATCGCATAGCGGCTCCTCATCTCTGTCTCGGTGTAGATGTTATGGCTCGTAAAGAGCTTGATATTCTTCTCCATCAGGAACGCCGGAAGAGCATCCACGGTTGTCCGAAGGTTCGCAAGGCCGCGTCTCTTCGCTTCTTCCTCCCATACATCGGAATATCCGTCGCCGTTGAACAGTATCCTCTTGTGCTCCTTGATCGTTCTTCTGATCAGTTCGTTGAGCGCTTTGTTAAAATCATCCTTCCCGGCTTTTTCGAGCTCATCCGCGAACTGACCGAGCTCTTCCGCCATTATCGTGTTGATGACGGTATTGGCGCCCGCTATGGACTGTGAGCTTCCGACCGATCTGTATTCGAACTTGTTTCCGGTAAACGCGAACGGAGACGTACGGTTCCTGTCAGTCGAATCCTTCGGGATGGCAGGAAGTACGCTGACTCCGATGTCCATCCTTCCTGAACCTGACGCGTCGTATGATTTTCCCTTTTCTATACATTCAAGGACCTCGGAAAGATCGTCACCCACAAAGACCGAAACGATAGCCGGAGGAGCCTCGGCAGCCCCGAGTCTGTGGTCATTGCCCGCAGATGCCACGCAGACGCGCATCATCTCCTGGTATTCATCTATTCCCTTTATCATAGCCGTCAGAAACAGCAGGAACTGGGCATTCTCATAAGGTGATTTTCCGGGCTCGAGGAGGTTGACTCCCGTATCCGTCGAGATCGACCAGTTATTGTGCTTACCGCTTCCGTTAACGCCTTCAAACGGCTTCTCATGAAGCAGGCAGACCATACCGTGCTTTCTTGCAACATTTCGCATGATCTCCATCATGATCTGGTTCTGATCGGTCGCCTGGTTTGTTGTCGTAAATATCGGCGCAAGTTCGTGCTGCGCGGGAGCTGCCTCATTGTGCTCGGTTCTTGCATAAACACCGAGCTTCCACAGTTCTTCGTTAAGTTCCTTCATAAACGCGGATATTCTGGGCTTGATGGCTCCGAAATAGTGATCGTCCATCTCCTGGCCCTTGGGAGCCGGTGCCCCGAAGAGCGTTCTTCCGCAGAATATCAGGTCTTTTCTCTGATCGTAAAGCTTGCGGTCCACAAGGAAATACTCCTGCTCGGCTCCGACCGTCGTCCATACATGCTTTACGTCCTTATTTCCGAACAGGCGCAGTATACGGAGCGCCTGTGTGTTGATCTCTTCCATTGAGCGAAGGAGCGGTGTCTTCTTGTCGAGCGCCTCGCCGCCGTATGAACAGAAAGCCGTAGGAATGCACAGAACACCGTCCTTTACAAACGCGTAGCTTGTAGGATCCCATGCTGTGTAGCCTCTTGCCTCAAATGTCGCACGAAGGCCTCCCGAGGGGAAGCTGGATGCATCGGGTTCGCCCTTTATCAGCTCTTTTCCCGAAAACTCCATGATCGCGCGTCCGTCAGGCTGCGGCGATATGAAAGAATCGTGCTTCTCGGCCGTCCTTCCGGTCATCGGCTGGAACCAGTGCGTGAAATGGGTCGCGCCCTTTTCTATTGCCCAGTCCTTCATTGCGATCGCAACGGCATTTGCGACCGTGATATCAAGGTCGGTCTGCGTCTCGATCGTCTTGTGCAGCGATTTGTAAGTCTCTTTCGGAAGTCGCTCCTGCATCACGGCGTCGTTGAACACCATGCTTCCGAAAATCTCAGGTACGTTTGTCATCTTATCTCCTATCCCAATAAATAAGCGACTATATCTCGCCTTCAAATACTGTCACGGCTTCACCTGTCATGTAAACATGGCCGTCATTCCTGTCCCAGAATATCTCAAGATCGCCGCCGGTTAAGTGTACGACCATCCTGTCGTCGGTATATTCGTTCAGAATGCATGCTACAGCCGCAGCGCATGCACCCGTTCCGCATGCAAGTGTCTCTCCGGCGCCTCTCTCCCAGACGCGCATCCATATGTTCTGTCTGTCAAGAACGTGGACAAACTCTGTATTTATGCGGTTAGGAAACGAAACATGGTTCTCAAACTTCGGACCGAGCGTCTCGATCGGAACATTCCTTACATTGTCGACAAATACGACGCAGTGCGGGTTTCCCATGGAAACGCAGGTGATCTTGTAGTTCGAATCGTCGACGTAAAGGTCGTGCGATACGATCTTCTCGGAGTCATCCGGGATCATAACGGGTATCTGCTCGGGCTTTAAGATCGGCTCTCCCATGTCAACTCTTGCCCTGTAGACAGCCATTCCGTCTTCCCTCTTCGAGAAAGTCGTCCCGGTGGAGTCACTGACGATCTCGGGGCCTGTTTCCACGTGGATCTTCTTGATGCTGCCGCCCGACAGGATCGAAATATCCCTGCTGTCTACGATACAGTTGTCGTAAACGTACTTTGCTACGCATCTGATGCCGTTTCCGCACATTTCCGAATAGGATCCGTCGGAATTGTACATCTTCATCTCGCAGTCGGCTTCGTCTGAAGGGCAGATGAAGATCGCGCCGTCCGATCCTATCCCCCTGTGCCGGTCGCTGACCTCCTTGGCAAAAGCACCCATGTCTTCGACCTTCTCTTCAAAGCAGTTCACGTAAACGTAATCGTTTGAGCACCCGTGCATTTTCGTGAATTTCATTATCTTCCCCCTTTTTCCCCTTTTACAGGCTGTTGTATATTCTCTGCAGGTCTTCCTGCGAAAAATCATATGCCTTATTGCAGAAATGACACTTAAGCTCGACCGGCTCGCCGTCATCGATCATTTTCCTGATCTCCTCACGTCCGAGGCTGATCACGACCTTTTCCACACGTTCCCTGTCGCAGTTACACGAAAAAGCCGTCGGGATCGTATCGAGTATCTGAAGGTCCCACTCGCCGAGAATATCGTTCAGGATAGCCTCGGGCGTTTTCCCGTCATCAAGCATCTGCGTCATTGAAGGGATTGCCGAAAGCTTCTCCTCAAGCGCTGCGATCCTCTCATCGCTCGCGCCCGGAAGCGCCTGTATGATAAGTCCTCCGGCCTGTTTTACCGTATTATCGCGGTTCATCAGAACCCCAAGCGATACTGCCGACGGAACCTGTTCACTGGACGTAAAATAGTATGCGAGGTCTTCGGCTATCTCGCCGGATATGAGCTCGACCTGACCTACGTACGGATCTTTGAGGCCCATGTCCTTGATCACCGAGAGCACCCCGACGCCTATCGCGCCCGATACATCAAGCTTTCCCTTACTGTTAGCCGGAAGTATCACATCGGGAACGAGTGCGTATCCCTTTACGTTTGCCTTGGAATCCGCGGTTACCGTTATCCCCTTCATAGGGCCCGAGCCGCGAAGCTGTATCGTCAGAAGATCATCCGCGCCCTTCTGCATGCTGCCCATGATCGCACCCGCAGTAAGTGTTCGCCCGAGAGCCGCCGTAACTACCGGCGATGTATTGTGACACTCTCTCGCATATTCGACAAGATCTCGCGTCGTTGCGCAGAAAGCTCTGAAATTACCGTTGTCGGCCGTAGCCCTGACTATATGGTCACTCATATCTTATCTCCGTCAGCCCGCAATGCCAAACCATGCACCGAATCCGAGCGAGCAGAGTACTCCGACGATGATGCCCGCAAGAGCAACACCGCAGACGACCGCAAGGATGCTCTCCTTGAACTTCATGTCAAGAAGTGATGCGGCAAGCGTGCCCGTCCATGCTCCGGTTCCCGGAAGCGGTATGCCGACAAACAGCATAAGCGCAACAAACAGACCTCTTCCGGCTTTGGCCTGGAGCTTTTCTCCGCCTTTATGGCCTTTGTTCAGACAGAAGCCGAAGAACTTGCCTATAACAGGCTTGTCAGCGCCCCATTCGAGTACCTTTCTCGCAAAAAAGAATATGATCGGCACGGGAATCATGTTGCCGATCGCGATAACGATATATCCCACCAGCAGATTGAATGACGGATCCGCCGCCTTGAAGGCATATGCCACGGGGATCGCGCCCCTCAGTTCGATGAGAGGTACCATGCTGATAAGGAAGACCCAGAGATAATTGTTCATATATTCTTTACCTTTCTGTACGGTGTGTGTCAAAGCAGTTCATTCGAAAACACGCTCTCGCTCCTGTTCGGTGCGTAGCGGTACGTAAGTCGGTACAGAACACCGACTAAGTACCGACGCATTCACAAGGTTTTCTCACGAACTCTTTGCCCCACACCTTAATATACATATCAAAAGTTTGTCACGAGCCCATGATACTATCAATTTCTCGTATCAGAGTCCGCATCTCCTCATCGGTACCGACCGAGATGCGAAGCCAGTCACGAAGCCTCGGCTTATCCCACCATCTGACGTAGATCCCGCGTTCCTTAAGCTTTCTGAAGAGCTCCTCCGCAGAGATCTTCGACGGAGATGCGAATACAAAGTTTGTCTTCGAATCCGTGACCGCAAAACCGCGGCTTCGAAGCTCATCTATCGCCCACTGTCTGGTTGACATAACTTTGTCTACCGTCTCTTTGAAATACTCATTATCAGACAGCGACGCAATACCGAGCTCGATGGCAGGTCTGTTCATTGTATATGAATTGATCGAATACTTAACATCGTTTAAGTATTTGATAAGCTTCCGGTTTCCTACTGCAAATCCGATACGCATCCCGGCAAAAGCACGGGACTTCGAAAACGTCCTGACAACAAGCAGATTATCGTACTTTCTCGTCAGTTCTACAGCTGTAACGCCGCCGAAATCAACGTATGCCTCATCTGCTATGACGACGCTCTGCGGGTTTGCCGCAACTATATCCTCGATAAACGCGATATCATCCATCTCGGATACACCTGTTGGCGCATTCGGATTGGCTATGACTATACCGCCGTTCTCGCACATATAATCGGACTTCACCATATGAAAATCATCGTCCAGCGGTTTGGTTTCATAAGGGATCCTGTAGACTTCGGCCCAGACATCGTAGAAAGAATACGTGATATCCGGGAAGATCACAGGTTTTTCGGAATTGAAGAATGTCAGGAATGCTGTCGCAAGCACATCATCCGACCCGACTCCGACAAACACCTCGTCATGCGCAAAACCGTAATGATCGGCAAGTGCGTCCCTGAGAGGTCCGACATCGGCTGCCGGATACAGGCGAAGCGACGATGCATCAAATGCCTTCAAAGCCTCAAACACCTTCGGTGAAGGCGGATACGGCATTTCATTCGTATTAAGCTTTATGATCTTCTCGCCGTCCTTGGGCTGCTCACCCGGAACATACGGCTCGACGCGTCTTACGTTATCTTCCCAGCTCATTTACAACCCAAGCTCCTTTGCCAATTCCGCAAACTTCGGAAGAGAATTGACCACCGTTTCATATGATACGCAGTATGCAATCCTGACATATCCGCTGCACATGAACGTGGAGCCCGGCACAAGAAGGAGATTGTACTTCTTGGCAATGTTCACGAATTCCTTCTCATCATCAATGGGCGACTTCATGAAGAGATAGAACGCTCCCTCAGGCTTCTGGCACTCAAACCCGAGCTTTGTCAGCCCCTCATAGAGCGTATTGCGATTCCTGTCATAATACGAGATATCCGTCTTGGCATCGATGCACTTTCCGATCACAAGCTGCATGATCGAAGGAGCATTAACAAAACCGAGTATCCTTGTCGCAACACCGCATGCACCGCAAAGATCGTTAAAATCATCCGCCTCGGACGGTATCACAAGGTATCCTATCCTCTCGCCGGGAAGCGAAAGTGACTTGGAATACGAATATCCCACAATGGTGTTCCTGTAAAAGAGCGGAACCCACGGAACCTCGGCTCCGTCATAGGCGAGCTCCCTGTACGGCTCGTCGGTGATCAGGTAGATCGTCCGTCCAAGCTCCTTCTGCTTCTTCTCAAGTATCTCACCCATCTTTGTGAGTGTCTCTTTTGAATAAATAACACCCGTCGGGTTATTTGGCGAGTTTACGATAACACATGCGGTTTTATTCGTGATCTTCTGTTCAAACTCAGTAAGATTAGGCTGAAACGATTTTGTGTCAGGTGTTATTATAACCATCTTCCCGTCGAAATTTGACACATAGTTGTTGTACTCTCCGAAGTAGGGAGCAAATGCTATAACCTCATCGCCGGGATTAAGTATCGCCTTAAGCGCCACGTTCAGACCGCCCGCAGCCCCTACCGTCATGACGATATTTGCCGCACTGTACGATGTGCCGTACTCTTTATTGAGATGCCCGGCTATAACGGCCCTGACCTCATCATGTCCCGCATTGCTCATGTAGCCGTGCAGTTTGACGCTGTCGGTATTGTTCACTATATCGATAATGGCCTCATTAACCTCGGCGGGAGCGGGAACGTTCGGATTTCCGAGTGAGAAATCGAATACATTCTCAGCTCCGTATTTTGCGGCCATCTGCTTTCCTTCCTCAAACATTGCCCGGATGACCGAGCTTCCCTTTACAAGGGCTTCCATCTTCTTAGATATCATGATTTATCTCCAACTCTTCTGCACGGGAACGGTTCTGTGCCCGATTTATTACCTTGGTCTTGCCTCTGCGGGATCCTTGCTGTAGTCATAGATCAGCGAGCGAAGCTTCACAAGTGCCGTCACGAATATCTTCTCCTCGACGGCCGTAGTCCACATATATGATTTTCTCATGCCTTCCATGACATAACGGCTGATTATTCCGCGGAAAAGGTCGATGTCACGAAGCTGGGCCGATTCCATGGCAATACGCTCAGCCTTGGGGTTTGGCATGTTCCACCTGCGGTAGATGTACGGGTAGTTCCTGTTCATGAACTTGGTCTTCTGCGCCTCTTTAACAAAGGCCAGCAGCGTGGAATCATACACCGGGACCGGGATTATCTTCTGGTCGCCGTCACCTTCATAGAAGTTCTGAACGTCCTTTCCGCCCCTTTTTTCAAGATACGGAAGATATCTCAAAAGCTTTGCGAGATCGTCCTTGTACTCCTCAATGATCTGCTCTCTAAGGTTTGCTTCCTGTCCGTACATGCCTCATCCTTTCGCGCAAAATAGCTCTGATCGACGCAATAATTGAATTTCTTAACCTTTCTTATTATAATTATATAAGTGTCATAAGTCAAAACAAGTTAGAGGTTTAAGGTTGAAAATTAGGGCATATGTCAATCCTGATCTGGGAAATCTTCCCGTCAGGCAGAAGATAATGGAATACGTGGGGCTGTTCATCGTCTCGCTGACCCATCTTCTGCTGTTTTCACTGTGGACAAGCCCGTTCTACCCGCTCTGGTACGGGTGCGATTCCAGCTTCTTCACGCTGGTCGGTCGTGGCATCCTTGAGGGAAGAGTACCTTACCGCGATTTTTTCGACCTCAAAGGCCCCTACTTCTTCTTCGTCGAGGCCATAGGCCAGCTGTTCGCCCATGACCGCATCGGCGCATTTATCATCCAGATCCCGTTCGCGTTCGCCTCGATCGTGCTGATCTACGAGATCTGCCTGCTCTTTATCTCCAAGAAAAAAGCGATATTCGTACTCATCGTCTACCTTTGGGGCCATATTACCACGCTCTGGGGCGGCAACACCCTCGAGGAATTCGCCCTCCCGCTATCACTCCTTTGCCTTTATATCGTCCTCAAAGAGGTCGCCTTGCGGCGAAAATCATTCAATGACCTTTCATTCCGGACCATTCTGCTTCTCGGAATATGCCTTGGAATAGATGTTCTGGCCAAGATAAGCGTTTCCGCCCCGATCCTTGGGATTATCGCAGCCATCCTGTACAGTGACCTCACCAAAAAGGACTTAAAGCGGTTTTTCCTGAACATACTGTACATCATTCTGGGGGTGGCATTTGCCGCGCTTCCCGTCATAATCTACTTCGGAATGCACGGAGCACTTACCGATCTGCTCTTCTGCGTGTTTAAGCTCGGTTTCTCGCGCGGAACCGATTATTACGAGCAGTTCAACATCACCTGGGAACTGAAGCTTTCGGGCTGCGTATTTGCGTTCTTTTTCGCGATATTACAGCGTGACAGGATACAGAAGGAAATATCCGTCATCATAATGGCAATGTCTGCAGCAACCTGGCTGCTGCTTCACCTTGGAACGCCTTTCTACTACTACTTTACGACCGTATATCCGGCGCTGCTGCTCGCACTTATCATGTTCCTGAAGATATACGATCCTCTCATCATCTTTGAAAACAAAAAACAGGCACTGACAATAGCCCTGTTCTTCATATATCTGTGTTATTACGTTCCTGCGGGACTTGATACGGTAAGGACCGTGATCTACGACCGCTATTTCGAATCAACCAATGAATATCAGCAGAATGCTGAGAATATCGCTTCCCTGATCCCCAAATACGAGCGGGACAGCGTATTCTCGTTCATGATAGACATGCAGATGTTCGAGGCGACCGACATGATGCCGTGCTGCAGATATGTCGTAAATCTCCCGTTCTTCATAGACCTGTACCCGCAGGCAAAGGATGACATACTCGATATGCTCGAAAATGAGCCTCCGAAATGGCTCATAATCGGAGACAGCTTCATGGAGAACCTGCCTGAGATATACGAATCAGTCATGGATAAATACGAGTGTATTTACGAGAATTCAGCCGGGCATCTGTTCCGGTTACAAGACTAATATATTCTACGGGACAGCAACATATAATTTCCTCAAAAACGCGCTCTCGCTCTTGTTCAGGCGTAGCTGACGCTAGACTCGAAAAAAACCTCGTCAAGCGCAGACGCCCTCACGAGGTTTTTTCGGAAACAATATGTCGCTGTCCCTTCTTATTCCTATCCCTTAACGGATCCGACTGCAACTCCGCCCACGATGAAACGTGACAGGAAGAGATACACGATTATTACAGGGAATATCGAGAATGCTATTGTTACGTACACCTGACCCATATCAAACTTAAGCCAGTCTGCATTTCTGAGTGCTGCGATAAGTATCGGCAGTGTCTTCTTCTTATCATCATGCAGGATCAGAGCCGGTGTGAAGTAATTGTTCCAGTTAAATACAAATGTAAATATCATCTGGACCGCGATCGCAGGTTTCATCATAGGAACCGAGATCGTATTAAATGTACGGAATTCGTTTGCGCCGTCGATCCTGGCCGCTTCAACTATCGCATGCGGCAATGCGCTTTCCATGTACTGTTTCATGTAATAGAACGTCGCAGGAGCCGCGATCGCAGGAACGATGAGCGGTATAAAGCTGTCCTCAAGCTTGATGCCCTGAACCAGTTTAACGAAACCGAGTGCGGTAACCTGTGTCGGGATCATCATGACAGCCAGGATGAATGTGAATATTGCCTTCTTTGCCTTGAAATCATATACATGGATCGCATACGCCGTCATTGTCGAAAAATAAACCGAAAGAACGGATGCACATGCAGCTACGATAAACGAATTGAGCATACCTTTAGCGATCGGCTGCGTTCCATGCATTACATTGTTAAAGTTCGTGATCAGCGCACTTCCGGGGATCATAGTGAATCCTGCGGACAGCTGCTGGTGTGTTCTGGATGCGTTGATAAACAGAATATAGAACCAGAACAGGCATAAAAACGTTAAAAGTATAAGAACTACATAAGCGATAACTCTTCTGACGGTTAAACCCAAACCGCCTTCAACACTGTATTCCTTGTCTTGTCTCATTCGGGTTCACCTCCTTATCCCTTATTCCTGTTTCTGCGCGGCTTAACTTCGTCCACATTATCCTGCACTGAGAACTTGAATACGATAAGACTCAGGATACCCGTGATTATGAACAGGAATACCGAAAGAGCACCGGCCATACCGTAGTTCTTGGAATACAGGTGTTTGTTCAGATACATGATAAGGGTCATTGACTGTCTTGCGGGTGTTCCGTCGCCTGCTGTCAGGACCTGAGGAACATCGAACATCTGCAGACCACCGATAAGCGATGTGATCATAACAAACAACAGTATCGGGCGAAGCATCGGGAGTGTTATCCTGAAGAATACCTGTGTCGATGTTGCACCGTCAACCTGGGCTGCTTCGAAGAGCGAGTTGTCTATACCCATCATACCGGCCATAAGGAGGATCGTTGTATTACCGAACCACATAAGGAAGTTCATGAACGCAACAAGTCCGCGGCTTCCGCCTGCATGGCTGAGGAACTGGTAAGGTTCGCTTATCCATCCGAGATTCTGAAGGATCGCGTTAACCGGACCCGTATCGGCAAACAATGTAAAGAACAGCATCGAAAATGCTGCAGCCATGATAAGGTTAGGCAGATAGATTACTGTTTTGAAAAATCCGGCAGCCCTTATACGAAGTCTCGTATCGGCAAACCACGCACCAAGAAGGAGCGAAAAGAATATCTGCGGTACAAATCCGAGGATCCACATGATAAGTGTATTCTTCGCATACATTATCAGATCACCGTTATTGATTATCTCAATATAGTTATTAAGTCCTATCCAGTTCGGTCCGATCTGTTTGATACCTGACAGATAGTTTTCAAAGAAACTGTTGTAGATTGTTGTGATAAGCGGGATCATCTGGAAGATCAGATAGACCGCGATGAAAGGAATCAGGAAAATATAACCCCATTTGTTATACCTTACGACCCGACTCTTACCTTTTTTCGGCTCATTTGCCATAAAGCATTTCCTCCTTCTCCTGGGTGTTAAGCCTTCAGGGCTTATCCGGAGCTTCCTGCTTTTGTGCAGAACCACCCAATAATACCTGAAAATCGAACCCCGACTGTAATATTATACCATAAAATTACACTCTGCCACGTGATTTTCGTTAAAGAAAGCGCCTGCCCACAAAAGGCAGGCGCATTTCTCAACATTTAATGTTTAATGCTTATTACTTGGAAACCTCAGGATACTTCTCGATAACACCCTTGTAGAAGAGATCAAGAGCTTCCTCATATGTTGAGTTACCATCGAAGTAGTTCTTAAGAGCCTTCTGGAACTCTTCGTTACAACCCTGGTCATAAGCTGAAAGGTTTGAAAGGTCAACCTTCTCTGCACCGTCTGCAAGCATCTTGTAAGGGTTCTGTCCGCCAAGAAGTGCAAGGTTACCTGATTCGTCAGCTGCGAGCTCTGCAAGAACAGACTTGCTGTTTACACAGTCAGCATCCTTCTGAGCGATGTCCTTAAGGACTGCCTTATCTGTTGTCATTGTAAGGATGATATCCTTAACAAGGCTTGCATTGTCTGTACCTGTAGCTGCGCAGATCCATGTTCCGCCCCAGTAGTATGACTGAGGTCCTACAACGTAGCCCCAACCGCCCTTGTTAGCGACTGTGCCGTCAGCATCAGCATCAAGACAGAAGTTGAAGAACCAAGCGGGTCCAAAGTAGCAGAATACTCCACCCTGCTTACCTTTTGCCCAGTCATCGCCCCAGAGATCATATGTGTTCTCTGCCTTAGCGTCAACGAGCTCCTTAGAGTCATTTACCCAGTTCTCCATGTTCTTATCGATAACGATCTTGTTACCCTGTACCCACTGACCTGAAACGTTGTTTGAGTATACACGGTATGTATCGTTTACTGAGCACATCTGATATCCAGCTTCCTGAACCTTCTTAGCTGTCTCTTTGAACTTAGCCCAGTCAGCAACTGCCTTCTGAACTTCTTCAGGATCGTCTGATCCAACAACTTCCTTAGCGATCTCACGGTTGTAGATAAGACCAGCTGAGCAAGCCTGCCATGATGATCCCTTAAGAACACCATTTGAATCCTTTACGATAGACTGTGTGTAAGTATACTGATCTGCAAGATCTGCATCTGTGATGCCGAGATCAGGAAGAGCCATCGTGTAGTCTGTGTCAACATACTTAAGAGCGTAGTCAGCCTCAACAAGGAAAAGGTCGATCTTGTCGTCTGCAGCTGCATCAGCCTGCTTAAGAAGTGTAGCGTCAAGGTTGTTCTGGTAAGCGTTGTCATCTGAAGGTGTGATGTTCCAAACAACATCTACATCACCGATCTTACCGTGTGTCTCGTCAACCTTTGTGTAGTTTGCATAGTGATCTGTAAGGCGGCTCTTGAACTCTTCGTTCCATGCATAGATGTTAAGAACCTTTCCTTCGTCAGCAGCGGGTGCTGCTTCTTCTGTTGCGTCAGCTGCAGGAGCTGCTTCCTCTGTAGGAGCTGCTTCCTCTGTTGCTGCGGGCTCTGCTGCGGGCTCTGCTGCAGGTGCTGCTGCTGATCCGCCACAACCTGCTAATAATGTAGCAACCATAGCTGTAGCAAGTAAAGTGCTGATAACTTTCTTCTTCATTACTTTTCCTCCCTTTTAATGAATGAAAATGATAAATTGATTCCGATATAAGTTTCCTTAATCGTTTTCGTAAATGTAGTATATTGCAATAATGATAAGAATGCAACCCTTTTTTTAAGAATTTATTGGGCAACATTTACATTTTGGGTATTTCTTTCAAGAAACGTTATCAGATTTTGTCAACTTTGTTCAAGAAAATTACTCAATTTCCTTAAAGGTTTTCGTGAACAAAAAATGAACAGCGTGTTAACCTGAAGTTAACACGCTGTGAAGTAAACGTAAATCCAATGATTTTCGGCTTGTCCGTTTATTGAGGAACGTATACGAGCATGTAGATCGCCTTCGGGAAATACGTGTGCAGCGTATAAAGACGTGTGCCGTCAACAAACATAAGCGACTCCCGGGATCTGTCGAGTTCGGAATCATTGAGCATTCTGAACGTTCCGTCCGGAAGGAGTACCATTACCCTGGGTGAAAATCCTGCGATGGGCCATACTGACAGTTCATAATGCTGAGCATTGTTGAGCCTCGGAGCGATCGCATATCCTGCATAGTTCGTGAACGCACCGATCTCAAGATCGAACATTCCGCCCGGTGTATATCCCATCGATCTTGCCGCATTATCAAGGATCGGTCTGATCGTGGCATCTACCGTTGAAACTCTTGAATACGGAAGCGCGGAACCCTCTGTGTATGTGGCTGTTGCCGAATACTGGTTACCGAAATTGAAGCTCTTCACACCTACAAGACCGCCTCCGATGCTGTATTTCAGCGGCTGGAGATTACCTATGTCGCATCCGATTATAGTGCCGTGGTTTGAAAGCGCGCTCACGGGCAGATGGTAGATATACTCAAACCCCTTCGGTGCAACGGCGGTTTTTGCGGTTTTCGCGCTCTTCTTGGTCTTGGCTTCTGCCGGCATTGCAAAAGTTGTTGCCAGCAGGCCGAGGCACAGAACGCCTGCAAGTACCCTTACGATTTTCCTGTTCATTATCAACTCTCCTTTCATTTCAGCCTTTGAGGCCCCTGGACTGTCTGTCCATATCCTCTACGACTATGTCGTAAATCTCACCAAGGGTCGATGCGTATTCAAGTATCTTCCACGGCTCGTTTGTGTGGAAGTGGATCTTGATAAGTTCCTCATCGCCTACTGCCAGAAGGCAGTCCCCTTTGAAATGTTCCGTAATGTAGTCGTTGATCTCATCCTCGTCGAGATCCGTTCCTTCTATAAGAAGCTGTGTATCATATCTGAACTCAAGTGTTTCCATTTCTGTCTCCCATCATTTCTTATTATAATTTGTCAGGTTCGGGATAATCAACCCCAAATGTATCAACAGTGACGGTTTTCATGACCTGAGGAGTTCTCGGTCTGTCGGAATAGTCAGTATCAGTGACCGCGATCGTATCAACAACGTCCTGTCCTTCGATGATCTTTCCAAATGCCGCGTATTCCCCGTCAAGGTGCGGGCTTGTCTCATGCATGATGAAGAACTGGGATCCCGCCGAATCAGGCATCATGCTGCGTGCCATTGAAAGAACGCCTTTTGTGTGCTTAAGATCATTATTGAATCCGTTGCTTGAAAACTCACCTTTTATCGAGTATCCGGGGCCGCCCATGCCCGTCCCCTCAGGGTCTCCGCCCTGGATCATAAATCCGGGGATCACGCGATGGAAGATCAGACCATCATAGAATCCCTTCTTTATAAGAGAAATAAAATTATTAACGGACTGCGGTGCAACATCGGGATAAAGCTCTGCCTTAAACGTATCGCCACTCTCCATCATAAATGTAACTATAGGGTTCTGTGCCATTTTGCATCTCCTTAACAATTATTACGGCATTACATGCCAAAAATCATTATAACATAAAAAAATGCTTAGCATACATAATACGCTAAACATTTTATGCCGCAGGCCGGGGTCGAACCGGCACGGGTATTACTACCCACGGGATTTTAAGTCCCGGGCGTCTGCCAATTCCGCCACTGCGGCCGATGCTGCGAGATCCCTTATACTTTAAATGACGCTCGCCGATGAGAATTCGACTTCGTCGAATACGGCTCGCGGTGTAGCAAGAACTTTGTCTGCTTCGCAGACATCTCGCTACATGTTACGACCCAGACGGGACTCGAACCCGTGACCTCCGCCGTGACAGGGCGGCGCTCTAACCAACTGAGCCACTGGGCCATGTCAGGATTGCGCAGCAATCGTGACAGCCTGAGCGGCGCTTGAGCGGACTCAGCTTTTCGATACACTGGCTTTCCATATGACTCCGACGGGAATCGAACCCGTGTTACCGCCGTGAAAGGGCGATGTCTTAACCGCTTGACCACGGAGCCTGAATAAAAAAGGGACCCTCTTGGGATCCCTTCAGTATGGACCTTCGGGGACTCGAACCCAGGACCGACCGGTTATGAGCCGGTTGCTCTAACCAACTGAGCTAAAGGTCCAATATAAGCTCCCCGAGTTGGGCTCGAACCAACAACCCTTCGGTTAACAGCCGAATGCTCTACCATTGAGCTATCGAGGAATGTAGATAGAAGGGGCCCACGAAGTGGGAAGAAGTCTGTCTACACCGCGAGGCCTCCATCGGCGAAGCCGATTCTAATGGCCGAGCGTCCTTCTGTATCCCTTCTCATGCGCGACACTCCGATTTGCGGCGCTTGAGCGGACTTCGCAAGCCAGTAGTCTACCTTGACTACCAAACACTGACAACGAACCGACATCTTTTTAAGAAAGCCTTCG
>CAMUYQ010000013.1 GCA_947165025.1 uncultured Lachnospiraceae bacterium
TGCGTTTTGATCAAAAACCATCTTTTTCCACTTGACTTCTAATAGTTAGTCTCCACTATTATCAGTTCTTCTTTTCTGACTGACCGCTCATCCTGCGCCCCTTCCACATGGAACGCGTTAAGAACGGGAGCATCTTCCTTCTCAAGCGACAGTATCAGGTATGTCGCCCTCGGATCATTTGCAAGCCGCTTGTCCTCTTCAGACGGACGCGACGGTGTCTCGGGATGCGAGTGCCAGTTGCCGAGCGGCACAAGCCCGTTTGCTCTCATATCCTTGACAGCGGCAAGCTGTTCTTTCGGATCGATCGAAAAATGCTCATTCGTATGATCCGTGTTTGTAAGCAGATAAACTTTCTCTATGCTTCTTGATCCGTCATCGGACTCTCTTCCGGCGATCAGACCGCACGCCTCATCGGGGCGTTGCGAAAGTGCATACTCAAGTATCCTGTCAAAATCGGAGCGTCTGATAGTTATTCTCATGATCTTCGCCCTATAAATGCATATCACATGCAATCTGTTCGTAGTCTATAAGTTCCGTGATCGTCGGAGTATCCGAACATACCGCACAACCCTTTCCTCTCGGCGGAAGCTTGATCTTATGAAATTCCATTTTCAGTGCGTCGTATGTGAGAAGATATCCTGAAAGAAGTTCTCCGACACCGGTAATGTACTTGACCGCTTCCATAGCCTGGAGCGATCCTATAACGCCGCCCATTGCTCCGATGACGCCTGCCTGTTTACAGGTGGGAACCGCATCCTTTGGCGGAGGATTTTTGAAGATACAGCGGTAGCACGGACCTTCTCCCGGAAGTATCGTCGTCAGCTGTCCCTTAAACCTTATGATCCCTGCATGTGAAAGAGGTTTCTTTGCCATCACGCATGCATCATTGATAAGGAACTTGGCCGGGAAATTATCCGTTCCGTCCAGTATAAAATCATAGTCCTTAATAAGATCCATGATGTTCGCACTGCTCACAAAATCATAGTATGTGTTCACGGTCACATCGGGATTGATCGCACGCATAGTCTCCGCTGCGGATTCAACCTTCTTTTTGCCGATATCGTTTGTCGTGTGAATGACCTGTCGCTGAAGATTTGACAGATCGACAACATCCGCATCAGCAATACCTATCGTCCCGACGCCTGCTGCCGCAAGATAAAGCGCAGCCGGGGCTCCTAGTCCTCCCGCACCGATTATGAGAACCTTTGCCGCAAGAAGCTTCTTCTGACCCTTTGCGCCGATCTCCTTTAAGATTATATGTCTCGAGTATCTCTCGAGCTGTTCGTTCGTAAACGGCATTACTGCGCGCCTCCTCCCATGAAATACAAGAACTCCACTTCGTCACCTTCGGATAATACATATGTTTCAAAAGCTCCCGAGTCGATGAACTCCTCGTTAACCGATACCGTAACATACTGAGGTGTTTCAACGTTTTCCAACTCAATGAGAGCAGCAACGGTAAGCCCGTCCGCAACCTCTTTCTTTTCTCCAGCAACCGTGATCTTCATAACACTCTGTCTCCTTTCGCAGTGATCCTAAATCACGTAAAACCAGTCTTCGCTCTGTTTGATCTCTTCCCTGACTATCTTGTCGTGAGTCCGGTATTCCATCTCCGGATTCTTGATGCTCACTCTTGTATTTGCCGGAACCGATGAGGTGATGAACGTATTACCTCCGATGATGCTGTTCTCACCGATCTCGGTATCACCGCCAAGAATGGACGCTCCGGCATATATCGTAACGTTGTCCTTTATGGTCGGATGTCTCTTTTTACCCGAAAGCTTCTGTCCGCCTCTTGTTGAAAGAGCACCTATCGTCACACCCTGGTATATCTTGACATTTTTGCCTATGACCGATGTCTCTCCGATAACTATCCCTGTTCCGTGATCGATGAAGAAATATTTGTCGATCGAAGCTCCGGGGTGAATGTCTATACCTGTTTCGGAATGCGCATACTCGGTCATGAGACGCGGTATGACAGGAACCTTCAAAAGATACAGTTCATGTGCCAGTCTGTACACTGTTATCGCCATCAGTCCCGGATAGGCAAGTATTATCTCCTCAAAACAGCCCGCCGCCGGATCCCCGTCATATGCTGCCAGAAGATCCGTTTCAATGTATTCCCTTATTACAGGGAGTTTGTAGAAAAACTCCCTGCATATCCTGTAGCTCTCCGCTTTACGTTCACTTTCGCTCATCGTTCCGCGGAGCCTGCAAAAATCAAGGGCCAGGTTTACCTGTTTATTCAGGTGATAAAAAATGTCCTCAATAGTTACCGCAAAAAAATTTCTCGGATTGTATATCTTGAACGAACGGTCCCTGAAGTAGCCGGGGAACACGATACGGAACAGGTTTTTTACTATATCCCTGACTTCCGCCTTGTCGGGCTTGTTGAATATGTCGGCATCGTCTATGTTTTTCTGCTGCCTGAAATCGGCAAGCACTCTCTGAACGATACCGTCTATCTCTTCTTCCCTGATGATCTCTTCCATCGAGTCCATCTCCTGTGCGTTAAGCAAATGTTCTGAGTACTTTCACAAGTGCATCAATATCATCCGGCGAGTTGTAAAGCGCCAGTGTCGGTCGAACGGACCCTTCATAGCCGAAATGCCTGAGCACCGGCTGTGCGCAGTGGTGTCCCGTCCTTACAGCGATGCCATACGAATCAAGTCTTTTACCGACTTCCTCGTCCGAATATCCATCCAGTTTGAACGAAAGAACGGATGCCTTGTTAAGTGCGGTTCCGATAAGAGTAAGTCCCGGGATCCTTGTCATTTCCTTCATCGCATACTGCAGAAGTTCATGCTCCCATCTGTACACACAGGGCATACCGATCTCGGTCAGGTACGAAAGCGCCGCACCGAGTCCGACCGCATCTGCGATACTTCCCGTTCCCGCCTCAAACTTATTCGGGATGTCGTTGTAGATGGTCCTTTCGAAGGTCACATCAGCGATCATATTTCCGCCGCCGTGGTACGGTTCTGCCGCTTCAAGAAGTTCTCTCTTTCCGTACACAACACCTATACCCGTAGGTGCAAATATCTTGTGTCCCGAGAAAACGAAGAAGTCTGCATCAAGTGCCGATACGTTCACGGGAATATGTGCCACCGACTGTGCGCCGTCTATGAGTATCCTCACTCCGTGCCTGTGTGCAACGGCGATCAGTTCCTCTACAGGCGTCACGGTTCCGAGCACGTTTGACACATGCGTTACTGCAACAAACTTTGTCTGCTTCGTGAACAGCTTTTCATATTCGGACATGATCAGCTGTCCCGTCTCATCACACGGAATGACCTTGATCACTGCGCCTGTTTTCTGCGCTATAAGCTGCCAGGGTACTATGTTGGCATGATGCTCCAGTATCGAAACTATGATCTCATCCCCGCTCTGGAGCTGAGGTTTAACATATGCATTTGCAACAAGGTTGATAGCCTCTGTCGTTCCTCTTACGAAGATGATCTCTTCCGACGAAGATGCACCGATAAAGTCTCTTACGATATCCCTTGCAGATTCATATGCATCCGTGGATCTTGCCGCAAGAGTGTGAGCACCTCTGTGGACATTTGAGTTCTCATGCTCGTAGTAATAAGACAGCCTGTCAATGACCTGTCTCGGTCTCTGTGTCGTGGCTCCGTTGTCAAGCCACACGAGTTTGTTTCCGTTGATCCTCTCCGATAATATCGGAAAATCATCCCTGATCTGAGCAAGTGTCTTGCTTCCGATACGGATGCTGTCGTCCCTTGACGTTCCCTTTTCACTTTTCTCATCGGCTGATGACACATCTGCACCCTGAAGAGACGTGGGAACATCGATCCTTCGGTCGGCCTCAGCTGCCTCGGTCTTGGACTGTACGGTCGGAGCGTATGATTTTGGCGGCTCAGCCGCACTCTGATACGCAAACGGATGCTCCCAATCGAACTCGGATGTGAGGAGGGGCCCGCTTGCGGGAAGAGTCCTTACTTCACCGCGAGGGTCCATCGACGAAGTCGATTCTATTGCCCGAGCGTCCTCTTCTACCGCAGGTACCGCTGCGTCGGGAACATCACCCGAAGGGGAATATGTAAGATCCTCTGTCAGATCCGGAAACATTGAATTGGCAAGTGCCGTCAGTTCCGTTACGTCGTAGGGATCAGTCATAGTCATAGTATTCACCCACTTCCACGTCCTCAAGCACAGCTATGGCGTCATCTGCAAGGATGGCTACGGAGCAGTACAGTGACAACAGATAGGATGCAACTCCTTTATCATCTATTCCGCGGAAACGAACCGACAGACCTCTTGAATGTTCATTCTTCAGACCGGCCTGGAACAGACCGATGACTCCGCGCTTTGATTCACCTGTGCGGATAAGAAGAATGTTTGTCTTACCGCTCTGTGATGTCGGGTTCTTGAGTCCGTCAACGAGAAGCTTGTCCGTAGGAATGATCGGAATACCTCTCCATGTAAGGAATGTTCCACCTGCGATGTTTACAACTACGGGCGGTACACCGCGTCTTGTGCACTCTCTCTCGAATGCAGCGATAGCTCTGGGATGAGCAAGGAAGAACGAAGGCTCCTTCCATACCTTTGATATAAGCTCATCAAGATCATCGGGTGTGGGTGCTCCGTTGATCGTCTGGATACGCTGTGAATCCGGAACGTTCTTCAACAGACCGTAATCATCGTTATTTATCAGCTGGCTTTCCTGACGCTCGCGAAGTGACTCGATAGCAAGACCGAGCTGTTCCTGAACCTGATCGTATGGTGCGCTGTAAACATCCTCGATAGCCGTGTTTACGTTGATGATCGTAGAGATCGAATTGAGAACGTACTCTCTCGGCTCTGTCTCATATTCAACAAAACCGGCGGGAATGATATCGCTCTTCTTTGTCTGTGAGCAAAGAACATCAAGAGGGGTCTCCCCTTCCACTACTTTGTTAACGCGGAAGATACCCGTCTCAAGCCCTTTGAACTCAAGGAATTTGGTAAGCCACTTAGGAGTGAGCGCTCCGTACTGGGGCTTTGTCTTTGTGACGTTCGCAAGATTATAAGCCGCTTTAGCCGAAAGCGCATTTATTCCTGCCTTGTTGTCTGCCTCTTTTGCCATTACTTGTTCCTCCTTTTTAAACCTGGTGCACTTTAGGTTGTTTTACAGACCGCCGCCTTCGTGCGAGAATATGATGTCCTTCATCGCATCCATTCCGCCTTTGAGGTTATACAACGGTCCTTTATATCCTGCTTCGCGAAGCGTGTTGATCGCGAGGATACTCCTTTTACCTTCCTTACAGATGAATACCGTATCCACCTGAGGATCAAGTTCCTTCTGCCTTCTGGCAAGCTGTCCTATCGGGATCACAAGCGCATCCGGGAACTTGACTATCGCTCTTTCGTGAGGCTCCCTGACATCGATTATCGTCAGTTTCTCACTGTTCTCTATCCTGTGAGCAAGTTCTTCGGGGGTCAGTCCCTCGACACTCGACTCTTTTTCCTCTTCTCTCTTCAGTCCGCAGAAGTCTTCGTAATCGATATCCTCCGGATGTGTGATCGAAGGACTGCTTCCGCACAGAGGACACTGATGCTTCTTACTGATATTCAACACGCTCGACCGGATCCCCATAGTATCGATCGAAAGAAGTCTTCCCGATAGATGTTCACCGCATCCGATGATAAGCTTGAGAGCTTCATTTGCCTGTATGCTTCCCACTATCCCGGCAAGCGGGCTGATCGTGCCGCCCTCTGCACATGTCGGAACGAGCCCGGGCTCCGGCGGCTCGGGATACAGACATCGAAGACACGGGCCATCATCGTATCCGAATACCGCAACCTGTCCCTCGTACTGATAGATCGCCGCAAACACGAGCGGTATCCCCGAAAGGATACAGGCATCGTTTATCATGTATCTGGACTTGTAATTGTCCGTACAGTCGATCACAAGATCGAAGCCTTCAATAAGTGACAGCACATTCTCGGAAGTCAGCATCTGATTTTCATCGATCACCGTTATGTTCCTGTCGATATTCCTGATCGTATCTCTTGCCGATGCAACCTTGGGACGTTTAACATCCCGCGATGAATGTATGACCTGGCTCTGAAGATTTCCGACAGAAACGACATCTGCGTCTATGACCTTGATAGTTCCGACACCCGCCGCAGCAAGGTACTGTATCACCGGAGATCCCAGAGCTCCGGCTCCCGCGACAACGACCTTAGCCGCCTTTATCCTCTTCTGTCCCTTTACACCTATCTCGCGAAGGAGAAGATGCTTGTTGAACCTGTCGATATCCTTGTCATCAAGGCTTATCTCTTTGATCCTCTCGTCGGATATCAGTTTTTCTTCCGGAGCACCTCCGGCAACAAAAGGAAGGAGCAGTAATTCCGATACACCTTCAAGTGTCTTTTCATGTTCGGAAGCATCCGTTACATCCCTGCCGTCGGCAAATATCCTGATAAAACTTCTGAGATCCCCGTTCTGGTCATACAGTCCTTTTTTAGCATCCGGGAAACTATCCGTCAGTTCCGAAAGTATCTCAGAAACGGTGTTTTTATCTGTCTGAAATTCTGTTTTTCTTTCAAAAAACGATCGTAATGTCGCTGATATAACTACTCTCATCTCATGCTTCTTTCCGGCTGTCCATTATCCACAGCCTCATTCTTCCGCATCCTTCCTTCGTTACCGGTGCCAGCAGATATAGCATGGCAGGTATGACATTTTTCTCATCCTCTTCTGACATCACCGCAGGCGCATCAGGATGTGAATGGAAGAATCCCGTGATCTCGTAACCTTTCTTTCTGTAGGAAGATTCACATTCGTACAGTTCGACAGGATCTATGCTGTATCGGTTATTGCTGCTGCTCGTGTTCGTAAGCTCGCAACACTCGTCTATCGAGCCGTCCGTCTTTGTAAATAACGCGGCACAGCACTCACACGGATATGAGCTGTTTGCAAGATCGCAAAGTCTCTGTTTTATCTTTTTGTCTATCTTTACAACGTTACTGTTCATTGTCTGCTTTCTCTTACCGCTTTGCGAAAATCATTTATCAGATCTTCTTTGTCTTCGATCCCGACACTGACCCGCACGGTGTCTTCGTAAACTCCGGCCGCTTCTGTCTCTGGAGCATCGGTATGTATATAGAGCGTTGACATCGGATGGATCACAAGTGTCCTGATGTCGCCTATGTTGCTGGCTATCCTGGCATATTTAAGTGAATTGATGATCCTGAAAGCTCTTTCCTTCGAACCTGCTCTGAATGAGAGTATCCCCCCGCCGTATCCTTTGAACTGCGTATCCACAAAAGAGTGATACGGATGATCTTCAAGTGTCAGGTAATTGACTGAGATATCATCTTCCCCGGAAAGTGCATGCGCAAGAGCATCTGCGTTTTCACATATCCTTTCCATTCTGAGCCCGAGCGTATCTACGCCGGTAAATGACAGATATGCGTTAACGGGAGCCATACACCCGCCGAGATTCTCCCACAGATCGGTCCGAAGCCTTAACAGGAATGCCATTTTTCCGTATTTTCTGTGACCGGAAAGCGCACTGTGTTTATTGAAATCCCAGCTGAACTTTCCGCCGTCCACTATGATCCCGCCGATAGCATTTCCGCCACCGTTGATGTACTTGGACGTTGAATGTATTACTATGTCGGCACCGAACGAAAACGGTCTTACAAGATAAGGTGTTGCGGTTGTTGAATCCACAATGAGAGGGATCCCCGCATTATGTGCAGCTTCGGAGGCTTCGTGTATATCAAGTACATTTAAGGAAGGATTACTGATCACCTCAGCGAAAACCGCTTTCGTTCGGTCCGTTACAAGCCTGTCTATATTTTCTTTGTTGATAACATCAGCAAACACCGTATGGATCCCGAGCTTCTCAAGATCGCGGAGCAGATCGAGCGTTCCGCCATACAGACCGGTTCCCGCTATGATCTCATCACCACTCTCACAAAGTGCAAGGAGTGTCGACGATATGGCAGCCATTCCGCTGCTTGTCGCTATCGCTCCGATCCCGCCTTCAAGTGCGTTTATCTTCTGTTCAAACGCAGCAACAGTTGGGTTTCCTATCCTCGTATACGCATATCCCATGCTTTTGTGAGCAAAAACTCTTTCGAGTTCTTCCATGCTCTCGTATTCAAAAGCCGTTACCTGCGATATCGGCGGAAGGATCTCCCGCTGGCCGAAACCATGCGCTTCTCCGGTATGAAGTAATCCTGTGTTGAATCCGCGGTCGTGTTGCATTTGTGAGTGTCTCCCGATGTTAATTGAATGGATTATATAACCATTTACCTACTATGTCAATAGGTATTATAAAAAATAAGACGAATGACTGGGGATACAATAAAGGATAGGGATTACTGCGAATCCAAGAAACAGACGCCGAAAATCTCAAGAGATTTCCGGCGCCGTTTCTTAGATTCCAATGAATTACAACAGACAAAAAGAGTTCCTCGGATAAATCCGGGAACTCTTTCCATCTGCCGTAATTCGCAGTAATCCTTATCTCTTCGAGAACTGGGGTGCTCTTCTTGCTGCCTTGAGACCGGGCTTCTTTCTTTCCTTCATACGAGGATCTCTTGTAAGGAAGCCTGCTGACTTAAGGGCGGGACGGAAGTCCTCATCCACTTTAAGAAGTGCTCTTGCGATACCGTGACGGATGGCACCCGCCTGGCCTGTTGTACCGCCGCCTTTAACGTTAACCTTGATATCGTACTTCTTCTCTGTTTCTGTAGCAACAAGGGGCTGACGAACGATAGTCTTTAATGTCTCAAGTCCGAAGTACTCATCGATGTCTCTCTTGTTGACCGTGATATTTCCTTTGCCGGGTTTGATATAAACTCTGGCAACAGCTGATTTTCTTCTTCCTGTTCCGTAGAACTGTTCTTTTGCTTTAGCCATTTTTATCTCCTTTTACCTGCGATCAAAACTTCAACTCTTCGGGCTTCTGTGCTGCATGAGGATGCTCGGCACCCGCATATACGAAAAGCTTCTTGTACATTCTGCGGCCCAGAGGTCCCTTGGGAAGCATTCCCTTGACTGCAAGTTCAACAACCTCCGTAGGAGCTTTTGCGAGCTTGTCGCGAAGTGTTGTCTCCTTCATTCCGCCGACATACTCCGAATGATGGTAGTATATCTTCTGATCAAGCTTGCGGCCTGTAACCTTAACCTTCTCTGCATTAATGATGATCACACAATCGCCTGTATCAGCGTGAGGTGTGAAGATAGGCTTGTTCTTTCCTCTGAGGATCTTGGCAACTTCCGATGACAGACGACCCAGAGTACATCCTGTTGCATCAACGACATACCATTTACGTTCAATGGCAGCCTCGTTGGGCATATATGTATTCATGACGATACCTCCAAAAAACTTACATCTGATTACCTTATATATATCGCGACCGCTCATCCTTTCTCAGCCGGGGCTATGGCTTCGTCGGGCATTTGCCGTCACATTGACAGATTATATTACACGCTATCAGGCGTGTCAAGGAGTTTTTCAGGCGGAAGATAACTCACTATCAGCTTCTCAAGCTTCTCTCCCTCAACAGGTTTTGAAATATAATCCCTAAACCCTGCATCAAGATACATCTCCCTTGCACCGGAAATTGCGTTTGCGGTAAGCGCAACGTACACCGGATGATTGTCGCCCTCGTTCTCCTTCATATGATGAAGGGTCTCAATTCCGTCCATGTCAGGCATGAGATGATCGATGAAGATCATATCGTATGCGTTCTCTGAAGCCATTTTGATTGCCTCCGGCCCTGAGCGCGCCGTATCCATGACAAGTTCCGTCTTGCGAAGAAGCTTTGTGATGACGGTCAGGTTCATCTTGATATCGTCAACGATCAGGATGCGGGCATCAGGTGCATGAAATAGTTCCTTGTATTCATGCTTTTTCGCGTCACCCGAATCATACTTCCTGTCGTATGCTCCCGATTCGCTGCGATCGAGCACTTCCTGCCGGATGGAGAACGAGAACACCGATCCGCGTCCGTATTCACTCTGAACCTTCAGTTCACTGTCCATAAGTTCCAGCAGACGTCTCGTGATACTGATACCTAGTCCCGTTCCTTCGATGCTTCGGTTCTTCTCTTCATCTATACGCACGAACGGCGTGAACAGATTGTTCATGTCCTCTTTTCTGATGCCGGTACCTGTGTCCGATACCGTAAAATCAAGCCTCACATGATCACTGTCAATGGTTTCGAATCCGACCTTCAGGCCGATCCGGCCTTCCTTCGTATACTTAACGGCGTTCGTCAGAAGGTTTAATGCGCACTGCTTGATACGGATCTCATCACCTTTCAACAGGCGGGGGATCTTCGCGTCAAACTCGACATTGATCGCCAGACCCTTCTGAGTTGCCCTGTCTCTTACCATGTTTACAAGATCGTTCATCATCGCTGCAGGCTCATACTGGACAGGGATGATCTCCATCTTGCCTTCTTCGACCTTCGAGAAATCAAGTATGTCATTGATCAGTGCCAGGAGCGTTTTACCTGAAGAACGGATATCCTCGGCATAATCAAGTATCTCCTTTTCGGTGCTGTTTCTAAGCACCATCTCATCCATTCCGAGGATCGCATTGATGGGAGTTCTTATCTCGTGGGACATGTTCGCCAGAAACTGCGATTTTGCACGGTTCGCTTCATCGGCAAGCTCACGCTGCTTCCTAAGCTCGTTCATGTAATGGTACTGCTCCGTATCGTCGCCGAGCGCATACAGGCGCCCCACTTCATTTCCTTCTATAACAAGTTTGTTGGATCTGGGAGTATATATCCTGTCATTCATCCTGATCGGCTCGCCGTTCCTGATGGAGTTTTCGATAGAATCAATGACACCCGACCCGTCATCCGTGATCAGACTTTTCTTGGAAAGGACCGGAAAGAGCCTCTGGGCAGGCTTGTTGAAGTACGATATCTTATTTGTGTGATCAACGACTATGATACCCTCCGACAGTTCATCAATGACATAGTTGCGGGCAGCCGTTTTGGCATCAAGCATCCTGTACTTTATTATGGCGATCAGCATCAGTACATTACATATGGCGAAGCCGAAAATCATAACATCGAATTTACGCGCCAGCGGAACAAGTTTGAAGAAGTATATAACATATGATGTTCCGACGGAAAACAGCGCCACGGACATGAGAAGATATCTTCTTTTGGCGATACGGTTCTTCTCACGCAGATATGTCCTGATAACAAGCGTTACTCCGAGCACCGAATAGAACAGGTTTAACATGGTCTGGGTGTAATACAGGGGACCGCCCGTATGCGGAAGTGTCGGAAAACCGTCCGATACGACAAACTTCATGGAACTGTAATAAAGAGTGTTGAACTCGAGTCCGATAATTGTCGTATAGATCACTGCATGCACCACGGCAAAGATCGTCTTGAGGATCACAGGAAAATAGATATTGCACAGTTCCAATCCAAACAAAAAGAGTGCAAATCCGATCCAGACCCGCCCGAGATAACCTATCTTCAGTGCAGTAACATACGTCTGTTGATCCTTTGCGGTAATCTCAAAAAGACACGCAACATTATATATAAGGTTGGATACACCCGAAAAAAACAGATAAGCGTGAACCCTGCCGCTCCACTTTTTAAGAGAAAACCAGCATACAGCAAACAGTCCTATTATGGTAAGGCAAAGCAGAATGATTACGAACTGATACATGCTTACCTCCAGAGATCAGTATCGATTATGTCTTCGCATAGCTTTTCACAATACTTATATGAAAAGTTTGCATCTCTCTTTCTTATCTCATTAAGAAACGATTTGGCCTGCGTATAATCTTTGAGGAAATATACACTCGAGCCGTTTATCGCAGACTCGACATGCGCTATCAGTGGCCGCACCCCGAAGTCCTTTACGACGGCTTTCCCCTTATCGTCTTTTGTCAGTGTAACATCCGCCATCGCGCCGAGCATCCTGTCGGCAACTCCTTTTCCTCTTCCGCTTGTCCAGTTGATGAAATTTCCGAGCGAATAGTAAACGGGTATCTTTCTGTTGTCGTCGGTCTCATAAACCTCAACCGGTTCGATGACATGAGGATGTGTTCCTATTATAAGGTCTGCTCCGTGATTGGCAAATACTTTTGTCCACTTTTTTTGCATTTCGCTTATGCCGTGGTCATACTCAGTCCCCCAGTGTGGACATACTATCGTGAAATCCGCCTCTTTCTCAGCCCTGTCAAGATCATCGGCAACCTTGTCTTCATTCAGAAGGTTCACGGCATACGGTGCACCCTTCGGGAGCGGTATCCCATTTGTTCCGTAAGTGTAATTCAGAACAGCGATCCTGTATCCGTCCTTTTCAAATACAGTGATATGCTCGCTTTCTTCTTTTGTCTCATATATCCCGACAGGTTCGACCTCGGGATGATTTTCGCTCCAGTAGGAGCGGCAGTTATCTATTCCCTTTTTGCCACGGTCGAGCGCGTGATTCGTCGCGTGACATGCGATGTCAAAACCGGTTTCGGCAAGCTCGTCGGCGATCTCGTAAGGTGCGTTAAAGCTCGGGTAGCCCGTGACTCTGAGCTCCTCTCCGCCGATTATGACCTCCTGGTTGACTATCGCAAGATCAGCCGCCTCTATGACATCCTTTGTATGTCTGAATATCTCGGAAAAATCATATGACCCGTCTTCCTGTCTTGCACATTTTTCTATGCCGTCGTGAAGAAGAATGTCACCGACCATGACGATAGTGAAATCATCTTCTGCAGGATCAGGTTCAGACTTTACTGCTGCAATCGTAAAAGAACTAAAAGCTGCGGACATGACAGCCGCAGCCAGAGTGCATGTAATAAATTTCGATAGTACTCTTCTGTTCATTATCGCGAACCCCTTGATGTGATCACTTCCTGAGATCTTCCAGAAGCGCCTCACATCCCTTTTTGATCTGGCGGTATGCGAACTCGAAGTCGCGCGTGTACCACGGATCGTCGATCAGCTCATTGGGACTGTCGGTGTACTCCATAAGTGTATGAACCTTGCCCTCGGGATCGCCGCCGACTATCCTGTCGATGTAGTACATGTTCTCGCTGTCCATACCGATGATGAGATCATACTCATCGTACTCGCTTCTGACAAGCTGCCGCGCACGATGATCGCCTATCGGAACATTATGCGCCACAAGTGCCTGTCGCATAGGCGGATACACCGGGTTTCCGATCTCCTCCCTGGACGTCGCCGCCGAGTCACACATGATCTCGTCTTCGAGTCCGTTCTCTCTTATCATCTCATCAAATATGTACTGCGCGCTCACGCTGCGGCAGATATTGCCGTGGCACACAAAGAGAATTTTTACCATTTTTCATATCTCCTCATATATGAACTGATTTTATAACACATTTTTTGTGTTAAAAAATGTGTTATTTGTCATAGCCATAACACAAACCCTGTATTTATTCGTCATCATCAGGTTTTTCCGACATTGAAAGACAAATAAACCAAATCTACTGCATTATAAAGCATTTTATTTTTAGTCGCTTGTGAACTTGCCTGAATAACTCCGATTCTCATTCTTCCCCCACAAATATCGATTTTTCAAGCTACGTTATATTCCAAAATTACGCTCACTCATTAAGTGAAGGCAATACTTTTTGCTCAATAAATTCAACTCTGTCAAAGATTCTCGGCTTAAATGTACCTGTCATTCCAACCGATACATTTTCCTCTTTGTTTACATAGATAATATTTCCGCTGTCACCAATTGCCGCATATACATCTTTGTCATCGTAAGGCTTATACCATAAGTATCCATAGTTCATGAAGCCAAAGCGCTCACCAAGCTTAATATGTGGTGTCAGCATGTCTTTTATATATTCTTCTGAGATAATTCTTTTCCCATTATATAGGCCACTGCCTAAAACCATCGCCCCTATCACAGCCATGTCTCTTGCCGACATGCATAATCCCCAGCCTGCGGTGACACCGCCCTGTGGGTCAGCGTACCACTCATATTTTCTGGGTTTCTTATTCATAAAGAAATCAAATTGATCCTCTTTAGAACTGTCTCCGTGAGGTATTCGCTTGGGAAGCTCAAGTGGTTCAAACAGATTATTGTTAGCAAAATCAATGCATTTTTCGCCCGTTGCTCTCTCAATACTCCCCGCAAGAATCTGAATGCCAAGTGTTGCGTACCTGAATTCTCCGGTAATTCCGTTCCGACCACCAAGATAATCAAGGATTGCAAGCGTAAAGTCCGGGGAAGTACATACCTTCTTCCATGGCTCCGACTTACCCTTATACGGGGCTGTCATTGTGAGCATATGCCTTATTGTAACGTCATAGATAGTTTTCTCCCCACGTTTTACGGTGTAATCAGGGAAGAAATCCATAACCTTTTGATCCAGGTTTTTGATATATCCCCTGTCCAAAGCAATCCCTGCCAGTAATGCCATAATACCTTTCGTCACGGAATTGACATTCATCGCATCTAGAGTCTTGAACCCATGCCAACAATCATCAAGTGCCACCTCATTGTCTTTAATGGCATAAATCTGGCATATATTGCCCTCATTCCCGATGCTCTCGGAAATGTACCTGTGTAGTTGTTCTTTAGTCAAAATAAAAGCCTCCTCTTAGGAAAGATTCGGACGTCCTAAGAAAAGGCTAATCGAATTAAAAATCTTTTTCAAGAAAAATCTTAAAAATATGTAGTCAAAGATATAGCGAACAAAACTAATCCCGGGGATGCGGACGTTTTTTAGACACCCACACCTATCCTCCTTGAAGAATCATACGACAGATCATTCGAAGTGTTCAGATCCGTAAGAACCGGAGATATAGTTCATCCGAGTTGATTTCCGAACTTATGCATAAGCCAATGTGCAAATCTAAGATTGACCATCATTAATGCAATGCTGCCGGCCAAGATCAGGACTGTCGGCAAACTAAAAACCAAATATTCCGAACTCTTTATCAATATGACCACACTTATCGGAAGGCAAACAACGCTTGTGATCAGAGACGGAATATATTTCCTGATATAGATACTCTGTCCGATATGAACGATAAAATGTGCTGTAAGGGAAATCAGTAATCCCAACCAAATGGTATTTAACACATCATTTTCAAAATAATATGCTATCAGACTGATCCCGAAAAAAGGAATAAACTCCTCATATACCGCAAGCGCCATTCCTGCAGTTGTAAAGTCCCTGTATAAAGCAGTGATCTTTGGAAATCTCTCAAATATCTCCGGGTTGTTTTTGAAAAACCATCCAAATCCTATGATTTCCTCCATATCATGGAATATGAACAAGATTGGAAGAAGTAATACATATTCTCGCATTATTACCCTCGTCTGTTAACCTGTAAGATGCCGTTTTTCCTCGTTTTATGACTTATTTTCCAGTGTCTCATTCATGCTGCCCGTACGGTAACCAAGCAGATCGAGCGCCACATAAGAAAAACCTAATTCCTTGAAACGGGCATATACCTGCGTCCTTATGTCATCACGCAATAGTTTTTCAAACTCATCGGGGACGATCTCTATCCGTGCTACGTCACCGTGGATCCTTACCCTGAACTGGCTAAACCCGAGATCCATCAAAAACTGCTCTGCCCTGTCCACCATACCAAGCTTTCCTTCCGTGATCTCCTCACCATACGGAAACCTGCTTGCAAGGCAGGCAAATGACGGTTTATCCCATGTCGGCAGTCCGAAATGCTTTGACAAAATGCGTATCTCTTCCTTTGAGAACCCCGTCTCTCTGAGGGGGCTTTTTATTCCAAGCTCGGCAACAGCCGTAAGTCCCGGTCTGTAGTCTCCGTTATCATCAAGGTTCGAGCCTTCAGCCACCTCCTTGAATCCTTCCCGGTCAGCCAGTGCACGTATCTTTTCGAATAGTTCCCGCTTACACAGATAGCAACGGTTCTTCGGATTATGCGAGAAACCCTCTATCTTGAGTTCTTCCGAAACCACGATCTCATGACGGATATTCTGCGCTCTGCAGTATTCCTTTGCCTCATCAAGTTCCCTTCCCGGAAACGAGCATGAAGAAGCCGTTACTGCCATCACTTTATCGCCGAGCGCTTCCTTTGCCGCATACAGCAGGAACGTCGAATCAACACCGCTTGAAAAAGCGATCACAACGCTCTCAAGTGATCGAAGATATTCTTTGAGTTCTTCGTATTTTGTCAGTAATCTGTCATCAGGTCTGTCAGTATTATTCATCCGTCTGTCTCCTTGCTCAGATCCTTTACCACTTCACCCGCGATCAGAAGGCCGGCAACCGCAGGCACATATGCCGTACTTCCCGGGGTATCCCTGTCCTCTGAAGGTAACGGCGGCTCATCGGAATATACCACCTTCAGGCTCTCAACCCCGCGCTTCTTCAGTTCACGGCGCATGACTCTTGCCAGCGGGCAAATGCTTGTATCGTATATGTCGGCAATCTTCAGTCTTCCCGCATCAAGCTTGTTTCCGGCACCCATTGCACTGATCACCGGAACACCTTCCTGTTGCGCACGCATGATAAGCTCGATCTTGGCCGTCACCGTATCGACCGCATCAACTACATAATCGTACTCACTAAACGGAAAATCATCCGCGTTCTCCGGGAGAAAGAAACACTTATGTACCTCAACCTTTACATCCGGATTGATGTCAAGCATTCTCTCGCGCATCACATCCACTTTATTTTTGCCGACGGTCTGTCTCGTCGCGATGATCTGCCTGTTCAGATTCGTCAGACACACCTTGTCATCATCGATCAGATCAAATGCTCCGATCCCGCTTCTGACAAGTGCCTCGCAGACATATCCTCCGACTCCGCCAATGCCGAAAACGGCAACTCTTTTTTTATGCAGCGACTCGATCGCCTCATCGCCCAGCAGCAGCCGGGTTCTGGAAAACTGGTCCAACATAATCGTCTCCTTAAACAAACAGGAAGAGTTATTTTGTCTGTATATCTATATCTCCGCTTGAAGTCTCCAGGCTGATCTTTCCGGCCCCTGCTTCCTTGGAAAAGTTTTTCTCATACTCCACTCCGTTAAGTACAATGTCACCCGAACTTGTGTGAATATCATACGAATGATCAGCTTCGGCAGAGTTGAGTCCCATTGAGATCTCGCCGGATGAAGCTTTGCATGATATATCCCCGGCTTCGGAATTAAACAGACTGATGTCTCCCGAAGAAGTGATGCAGTTGATCGCATCCGTATTTACTCTGAGAAGTGCTATATCTCCCGAAGAGCTGGAAAAATCACACTTTCCAACTTTTACTTTATCCCCGTAGATCTCGCCTGATGAGGTCTTGACCGTAAGATCATCACCTTCAACATCATTGAGCATTACGTCACCCGAACTTGATGTGATGCTTCCGGAAATGCCCACGCGGTCAAATGTCAGATCACCTGATGATATGTGTGCGGTAAGGTCTGCCGTTTTGCCGTCGGGAATCGTGATCACGTAATTGTCGAGTCCCTCTCCGAATCCGAAATCAAACATCACAAATCCCTTGGAGGGCTGCTTTACCGTAAGTGAACCGCTCTCCTGTGTAACAACAGGCTCCTCACCTTCACGTGTCTTATATGATATCGTAAATGCGTCGCCGGTCGTTACTACAACATCAGCTGATGAAATCTCAAGCTGAAGCTTGTCAAACTCATCAAGATCAACCTTCTTATCAACAACGTCTGTTCTTACTGTATTTCCGTTTCCGTTAAACGCCACACTCCAGCCCTTTGTTGCACCGGCACGAAGTCCCAGAAAAGTTATCAGGGCGCCGATCGGAATAAGGCATGCGGCTATGATCAGAATTATCTTTACCGTCTTGTTCATTATTCATTCTCCTTTGTATTATCTTTATTCCTGCGAAATATCTTACGTGTGATGAAACGGATCAGGTAGAAGAGGCCAAAGCCTAACAGTATACCGAGTCCGAGTGAAGATATTCCGCATCCGAAAACAACTGCCTTCTGCGCAACACCCGGTGCCATCCACATAAGTACCAGGCATGCGATACCCGACAGTACAAGCGCCACAGCCGTAACGGCAAATGAGATGATAAGCGATATGCATACAACTATCAGTGTAAAGACAAGTGCCAGCACAACGATCGCAAGAGGGATCGATACCGGAAGCGAAAGTGCTCCGAGTATGGACATCCAAACAACAGTTGCATGTCCCTTAACGGTCTTGTTCTCCTCATATTCATCAACGTGCTTCTGTGTGCATTCGTCGATAATGTTCTTTGCTGCATCCTTTGGGCTTCCGAGCTTTTCCGTTACGTCTGCCGTATCGTCAATGCCCATGTCGCTCATCAGTTCCGTGTAATATTCGATAGCATCTTCTTTATCTTCCTTCGGTATGTATTTGAGACGCTTTCCGAGCTCTTTCAGGTATTCAGATTTATTCATCACTGTCTCCTCCCGTTTTGTCGCCGGCCGCACCTGAGGGGCCGATCAGTTCGTCGATCTTTTCTTTGTAAATGTTCCACTCCGACGAATAGTGTTCGAGCAGAGCCCTGCCCTCGTCCGTTATCGCATAGTAGCGCCGGTTACGTCCTCCGAAAGGCTCGTCATAAGTTCTTAAATGCCCTGATTTCTGCAGGCGCCTGAGCACCGGGTAAAGTGTCGATTCCGAGATGTCCACGACCTGACGCACCTTCTGGGTGAGCGTGTAGCCGTATGAATCTTCTTTATCGACGATCCCGAGAACGCATGCGTCCAGCAGCGGGGCCGTCAGTTGATATGTCATATGTATTCCTCCTTTGAAAAATGGGCTTATATCATTTTCTGTATGATACTATACGTCGTATAATATTATTTGTCAACACATATTTGATTTTTTTTCCGAAGTTCTTTTGTCACTTTGTTATGCTATAATGGAGAAAATCATCGAGGGAGAATACTATCTTATGAAGATAACCATACTCGGCGCGCGCGGTTCTGTCCCGACAAGCGGTGCGAAAACGCAGGTTTTCGGCGGATCCACTTCTTGCGTGCTCATAGAGACCGATGATAATGCCATCTATCTTGATGCGGGATCCGGGATAATCCAGACACCCGATATCGGAGACAGGCAGATCTCGATACTCATCACACATCCTCATTTTGATCATCTTATAGGATTGCCGTTTTTTCCGTACAACACTGCTCCCGGACGCCGGATAGATGTATACGGAAAAAGCCGCAGTGAAGGAACAATAAAAGAGCAGCTGGAAAGACTGATCTCTCCGCCTCTCTGGCCATGTACTCTTTCCGAATACAAGGCAGACTACTGTTTCCACGAAGCCGAAGCCCGGTTCAGTATAGGAAACATAGATGTTGAGACTGCAGAATCACGACATCCCGGCTCAAGTCTTATATACAGGATATCGTTTGACGGCAAAAGCATTGTATATGCTACGGATTACGAATACGCCGAGGATGAAAGCTCAAAGCTCAGTGATTTTGCAAAGGGCGCCAACCTTATCCTGCTTGATGCGCAGTATACGGATGAAGAGTTTGCGGCAAGGAAAGGGTTCGGACACTCAACGGTAAAACAGGGCCTTAGGATAATGCAGGATGCACAGGCGAAAATCATGCGCTTCGTGCATCATGATCCAAGACATACGGATGAAATGCTTAAGAAAATGGAAGACGAGGTAAAGAGCGACTCTGTTGCCTTTGCCAGGGAAGGCGAGGTGATCGTTCTGTGAATACAAATACCGGATCAGCATACTCTCTTGAAAGAATGATAAAGATCGCGCTCGATCTGAGTGCCGAAAAGGATTTCGACAGACTGATGAAGAAGATCCTGACCGAGGCAATGGACACCTGCAAATGCGATGCGGGAACCGTTTATCTCCTTGAAGACGATCTTCTGCATTTCCATACGTTCTTCACAAAATCAAAGAACATAAGCTCTGACAAGAACAAACTTCCGCCGCCGGTACCGATGAAGCGCTCCCATGTGTGCGCATGTGCAGCGATCGATAACAAGAAGATAAACCTCCCGGATATATACGAATCCGACGAGTATGATTTTCAGGGAGCCCAGAAGTATGACGCGCTCAACGACTACCGCACGGGGTCGATGCTCGTGATACCAATGAGCGATGAAAAAGACAATGTCATAGGGGTTCTGCAGCTCATCAATGCGCTTGATGATGCGGGCAACATGATCCCGTTTGACAAAGGTTATGAAGAGGTCGTTCAGGCACTTGCGAGTCTGGCTGCCGTTTCGATAAACAACCACCGTCTCGCTCAGGAAGTAAGCGATCTGTTACAGTCATTCGTGCAGGTCATGGTCGGTGCGATCGATACGAGAACGCCTTACAATGCAAGTCATACGCGTTCCATGGTCAAATACGGCGACCGCTTTATCGACTGGCTGAACGAGAGCGGCAACGAATGGAAGTTTACCGATGAGCAGAAGGAAGCATTCCTTATGAGCGTATGGCTTCATGATATCGGAAAGCTGCTCGTGCCGCTTAACGTCCTTGACAAGGCTGACCGCTTGTCTGGTATCCGTGAACCGATCATAAACAGGATCGAGATCGGTTGCCTGAAGGATCAGATCACGGCACTTACCGATCCGTCAAAGGCCGAAGAATGCAAGGCACATGAGCAGGCGCTTCGGACCGCATGGACAACGATGGAGGAAGCCAACGGTAAAGGATTCCTTGACGATCTTATGCTTGACAGGCTGCGTGCATGCGCAAAGCTTACATGCAAAAACGCACAGGATGAGGACATTCCTCTTCTGACAAAAGACGAGCTGACAAAGCTCAGCGTCAGAAAAGGAACCCTTACGGATGCTGAAAAGAGCGAAGTTGAGAAGCATGTTGTCTATACAGCGGAAATGCTTGATAAGATGAACTTTAAGGGTGTATACAAGGATGTACCTCACATGGCGGGATCCCATCATGAGTTCGTTGACGGGACAGGTTATCCGAACAAGATCTCAGGAGATGAGATATCGGATGAGATACGACTCCTTACGGTACTTGATATATACGATGCGCTGACTGCCGAGGACAGGCCGTACAAGCCGCCTATTCCCGCAGAAAAGGCGTTTGCGATACTGAATGCAATGGTTAACGAAGGAAAGCTCGACAGGAGGATAGTCGATCTGTTTGAACAAAGCGGGGCATGGAGATCATGATCGGATTATTAAAGAAAAATAAGCTCGCACGTTCGCTTGCGATATCACTTGCGGGAGCAGTTCTCGTAACTGCGATAATCGGATATTTCGGACTTCTGGACAAGCTTGACGGGCTTGCACAGGATGCACTCTACCAGCAGCCGAACGCACTTTCCGGCGAGATCATCATGATCTGTATAGATGACAAGGCGCTCGAGCAGTTCGGCCCTTACAATACATGGGACAGAACGATAATGGCACGCGCCCTTGAGAAGCTGTCCGAAGATCCCGCGCATGTTCCGGCAGTTGTTGCCATCGATACGATCTATACGGGACAGACTACGGAAGAAGCGGACAAAAGGCTTGCTGATGCAGCCTCAAAGCTTGATGTTGTCACCGCATCGTTTGCACAGATCGGATCCCAGGTTGTCGAAGACGAAAACGGAAACATGTATTATGACAGGAATGCCGTTTCGGGATATTCTCTTCCCTATGAGGAGCTCAGGGATGTGACCACGCAGGGACACGTAAATGCCGTGTGCGATCCCGACGGGATACTCAGACACGCCCTTCTGTCAATAGATGTCAGCAGCGAAAAGGTTTACTCAATGGCATACACAACGGCAAAGAAATATGCCGAAAAGACCGGACTTGATATCACCGAACCCGAGACAACCGGTGGATATTACTACGTGTCTTATTCAGCGCTTCCGGAAGGATTCTACGACGGATACTCGCTTGCGGATCTGATAAACGGAGATATTCCCTCGGATGCTTTTGAAGACAGGATCGTCCTTATCGGACCTTATGCAGTCGGACTGCAGGATGAATACTTCACGGCGATAGACCATTCACGCCATATGTACGGAATGGAATATCAGGCAAACGTGATACAGATGATACTTGACGGAAATTATAAGAGTGAGCTTGCCAAGTTCCCCCAGCAGCTTGTTCTGTTTATCATAAGCTTCCTGGCGTTCTTCGCATTCCTGATGACTGATTTTCGGATATCATCCGTTGTTATGGCAGGTGTTATCGCGCTGTCTCTCGGTGCCACATATGCGATGTATTCGTCCGGCATCGTCATGCATCCGCTGTGGATACTGGTAGGTGTGTTTGCGCTCTATCTCGTGTCGATAGTGATCAGGTATCTGTATTCCGCACTTGAGAAACAGCGAGTGACACGGACGTTTGAAAGATACGTTGCACCCGAGATCGTTGCCGAGATCCTTAAGGAAGGTACGGAGAACCTGTCGCTTGGCGGCAAGCTCTGCAACATCGCCGTACTGTTTGTTGATGTCAGGGGATTTACTACGATGTCGGAAAGACTGGATCCGGAAAAGGTCGTATATATCCTTAACAGATATCTGACAATGGCGAGCAGTTGTGTTGAACAGAATATGGGAACTCTGGACAAATTCGTGGGTGACGCGATGATGGCGTTCTGGGGAGCGCCGATCCCGCAGGATGATGCGGTATATAATGCGGTAAAGACGGCCATGGACATAGTCGACGGAGCAGCAAGGGTTTCGCTTGAACTTAAGGATGAGATCGGTGAAGAACTGCGTGTCGGAGTCGGTGTTCATTACGGACCCGCAGTCGTCGGAAACATGGGCGCCGAACGCCATATGGACTACACGGCGATCGGCGATACTGTAAATACCGCTGCAAGACTTGAAGCAAATGCTCCGGCCGGAACGGTATATATAAGCAGAAGTGTTGCGGATGTTCTCGGGGACAGGATCTCATACGAATCCCTCGGAAACACCGTTCCCCTCAAGGGAAAATCAGACTTCGAAGTACTTAAACTCAATATTCAATCCTGATCTTCAAAATTCCTGATACCCTGGCCGAGCATCAATTCATGTGCGGCCAGGATTTCTTTTACTTCATCCTGGGACTGTATGAAGATCGCTGCGATCTGCGGATCGAACTGCGTTCCCGCACCTTCTTCTATGATCTGCATAGCTTTATCAAACGGAAACGGCTCTTTGTAGCTTCGCTTTGAAACAAGCGCATCAAATACGTCGGCAACAGCCATTATCCTTGCAGACAGCGGGATATCCTCGCCGGCCTTTCCGCTCGGATAACCCTTGCCGTCCCATCTTTCGTGATGGTATGTCGCAAGGTTCTTGGCTTCCTTGAGATAACCGCTGTCGGATACGAGCGACATTGCGCTCTCTATCACCTTTTCACCTGCGGTCGTGTGACTCTTCATCTTCGCAAATTCTTCATCGGAAAGCTTTCCGGCCTTGTTCAGTATCGTGTCACTGACCATGATCTTTCCGACATCATGAAGCGGTGCGGAATTGGCAACGTCATTAATATACTCATCGGTAAGCACGTCTGCGTAGATACCCTTTTCCTTCATCTTTTTCATGATCAGACGGACATACGCTGCAGTTTTACGAACGTGATCGCCCGTATTCTTGTCACGGCTCTCCACCATGTCGGCAAGAACGTATATCAGGCCGTTCTGCATGTGCGAAATCTCTTCACCCTTGGCTTCAACATCCTCAAGATATCCGACGGTCTCCGCGATCGTCTTTGAGAGCGATTCGTAGAGATTTTCTATCTCATCACCGGTTGCGATGTCAAGATGCTGCAGTCTGTCAACGCTCTTATCACGGCCTTCCTCGCTGTCATACGCAAACTTTCTGGCAGACATCGTCATGGCAGCGATCGGGTAGATCAGATGATAATCGACAAGCCAGATACACAACGCCAGAATGAATATGTAAAATCCCATGAACAGTGAGAATACCTTCGTCATGTAATTAAGCGTGGCAAGCCTGATATTCTCGACAAGGATATCGGCTGCTGCATAGCATACGCAGTTGCCTGCGGAATCAAATACCGGTTCGAACACGGTCATAAGCTGTCCGTAATCCGTATCATCAAGAAGCGGTTCTATCTTGTTTCCCGCGAGAAGATCATCTTTATATGGCAGCAGATACTCCTCTATCGGTATGACAGTTCCGGGAGCCACACCGGGGACTTCCGGCGTATCAAGATCGAACACGACTGTAACGCCGTCCTCGGAAAACTTATATACATACAGAAACTCGATATCGGGATCGCCCTTTCGGATCCCCTCAAGTCTTGCCTCGATCTTGCGGTATTCCGCACTGTCATCGCCACCCGTCAGGTATTCGTCCACCTTGTCGGGCTCGATCAGATTGGCAGCCAGTTTTGCGGCACTTGAACAGTTGTATGTGTACTGTTCCATCGCAAAGTTCCTGTAGATAATGTAGCTGATGAAAGTTGTGACGATAGCAACGCAGACCATGATCACAGTGATGATCGTGATGATCTTGCTCCTAAGCGAGAACGAACGGGTCAGGTTATGCTTTGCATCATATATTCCCTCTTCTGACAGAGGTGCCTGACGCCATCCGGTCACCCACAGTCCCGGCTTTAACCTGTCCGGGATAAGTTTGATGATGATCACGACGAGTACAACTGTGATGCCTTTATCGATAAGGTCGATCACGATATCCGAGAGCATCTGGGCCCAGAATACACTGAGCTTCCCGCTTTCAAAGAGAGAGCGGGCAAACGATGCTGATATACCTTCACCGATACCGAAACCGTACAACAGATATGTAAGAACAGAACCCAAAGCCCCGCCTATAAACGCAAAGATAGGAATGGTCAGTATAGCTTTTCCCCACTTGTCAAACCAGCCCTTTCTGCCAAGATATGTTCCTGTCGCGGCGATCATCGTTGACAGAACGACATAGTATGCGTTGCCGGGATTGCCCTGCATATTGATGATGTTGTTGAGATAGCCGACGAGTATTCCGGGAAGATATCCGCCCAGAACAGCGGCAAGAAGCGTACCGACGTTATCGAGGTAAAGCGGGACGCCAAAATATGTCGCAGCGCGCGGTAATATGAAGTTTATGATCACCGCTCCCGCAAAAAACGCGATCTTAAGCGCACGGGATCTGTTGTCTTTACTGTCCGAAGTTTTTGCTGAATTCATGCCACTATAATATCGCAAAAATCATACAATATCAATTGATTGCGCGTTTTTTCATCAGTCATTCTTTCCTTTCCGCCTTCATCGCAACCTTGCGCTCGTACATGGCTTTATCGGCCTTCTTGAACACATCATCAACGGTCTTGTCGACCTTCTTGTCAAACTTGTAATAACCTATCGCAGCCGATATCTGTTCCCACGGCTGAAGCGTATCGTCAGCCTGAACCTGTTCGAGACGGTTGTTAAAATCATCTATCAGGGCATCCACATTCCTGTAGTCGCGATTTTTGAGCACAACTATGAACTCGTCACCGCCAACCCTGAATACCGGGGAATGTTCAAATACTTCACAGACAAGCATACAGAGTCTTCTGATCGAAATGTTGCCCTTTTCGTGTCCGTATGTATCGTTTGTCCTCTTCAGGAAGTTGAGGTCGACCATGGCCAGTCCGAACTCGTTAAATCCGTCGTCCAGGTCCTTCTCCAGCTTCTCAGCCTCATAATCATATGCGGTCTTGTTACGGATACCGGTAAGAGCATCCTTAACCGCAAGCTCTTTCAGCGACTGCGCCTGCTCTTCCGTCTTCTGAAGAGCAACCTTCGTGTCAATGAGCGTGTTGATGTTCGTGTTCATGTCGGTTTCCATCTGTTTCATGGAAGACAATAGCTGTGATATCTCGTCATGCGTGTTGATCGACAGCTTTTCAAAATCATGATGCACGACATCGTTGTTCTCGGAGCAGTAGTTCTTGGCCGTATCCGAAAGCGTCAGAATCGGCTTTGTAACGTTCCTGATGACATACCACAGACTTAATCCGAGCATAACGAGCATCACACCAAACATCGCGATGGCGATCGTAATAACATAGCGCTGCTCCTTGGCCTTGATCTCATTCATCGAAATATCAACACAAAGATGACCGATCCAATCGTCACCGCACTTGATCGGATATGCAGCGGTAGCAAGCCATCCGTAAACATCCTCATTTGTTATTGTTGCGGGAACGATCTCTCCGTCATCGGGCCAGATGCCGTTCTCAAACGAATCCACACATCCGGGCGGACATTCATCCTCGCCGTACGCACCGTCAATAACATACAGCGCATGCATGTTTTCCTTTTTGTAACAGGTGACATATATGCAGTCGACCTTGTAGATATCCTGATATTTTCTGAAGTGCTCCTGCAGTTTGTGATAAACCGGAAGCTCCCTTAAGCTTGCATAATGTGCCATATACTCGTTCCACTCATCCGAACCCCACTCGGTACTGGGAACGACCTTATCTTCCACATCCTTGTACACATCAAGAACAGCATCACGCATCTCAAGGACATCCTTGGGGTCGAGCGTCGTTACCACCGCTTCCGTGATCTGCTCAGCCTTGTCCGTGTATTCCCTGTCGATTATTGCCGTTGCGATCCTTGTTACCGCAAATACCGCCAGCAGTCCGATAAGGAGACACATAATGATAACTCCTATAGACAATTTTGTTTTAAGCGAAACAAAATGTTCCTTCTTCATACACCGTTCCCTTTCGTAAGAAACCCCTTTTTCCCCGTCATTCCTATTTTACTTTTTTTTGTTCCAACTTGGAACATAATTCCCAAAATGCTACAGCCGACGATGCCGCCACATTGAGCGAATCAACCCCGTTGTGCATCGGGATGATCGCGATATGGTCACTTTTATTCAGAATATCGGCCTTTATCCCGTCTCCTTCGGAGCCGAAAATCAAGGCTCTCTTATCTTCCTTTTTCAGGACAGGATCCGTAAGCGGGACCGCTTCATCAGAAAGTGCCATCGAGATTACCGAAAAGTATTCATCATGAAGCGCTTCTATAAAATCATACCCCTCCGGTATATACGTCCACGGAACCTGAAAGACCGTTCCCATGGACACTCTTGCGGATCGTCTGTAAAACGGATCAGTCGAATCTGACGTCACAAGGATCGCATCAACTCCGAGCGCTGCGCCCGATCGGAATATCGCCCCGACATTCGTGGGATTGACTATTCCTTCAAGAACAGCGATACGCTTTGATGACTTTATCAGATCACTCACCTCAGGAAGGGCGGGGCGCTCAAAGACTGCCAGAAGACCCCTTGTCAGATTGAAACCCGTGATCCTGTTAATTACATCAAGTTCCGCTTCAAATATATCTGCACCGGGGCCCCGGTCGATGACCTTTTGTACAGCCTCGGTTTCCGAAGCGCCTTTCTCAACAAAAAATGAGACAGGATCCAGTCCGAGATCCAGCGCCCTCTCTATCACCATAGGTGTCTCGGCTATGAACACTCCCCGTCCGGGCTCATTGTAATGAAAAAGCTGAGGCTCATTATACTTTGTATAAAGCGCCACCCTGTCATCATCAATATCTTCGATATGAACGATCCTGTCTTTGTTCATCACGTCTCCGATCTGATCTTACGCCTGATGTTTATGTTTATATAATAATACAAGAATGTAGAATCCGCATTCTTGTATTTTGATTCATGGAGTTATTGGTATACTGCTATGTGAAGCAAAAACCTTCTAGACTTGACAGTATTCTTCAATTTCTCAACACTTCTGACAGCCTTACGCCATCGGATGTCGTCAAATATGTCATGGATCAGCCCGATTTTCACGAATTTGGTCTGAATGTAAAAGAAATGGTTGGTTAATCAAATCACTTCTATAAGCACTTTATGATCTCATCCGATCCAGTATCCCGTCTATATCGATTCCGGGATGCGTCGTATATATCTGCAGTATCTCCTCAACCAGGGATTATCGGCATTTCCTCTGACAAAATAAGAAGGCGCGATACCGGCTATCTTTTCATAAGTCTCGCGGCATGCTATATCTCCCCCGTGAAGGATATAGTCACAACTTCTCAACAGCTCTTCAACCTCTGTGCGCAGCAGCGAATGCGTATCGGATATTATCGCTATCTTCATTCTCATGACCTCACACCATTAGGGCTCTTTTCCGATAAGCTTTGTTATAGCGCTATCATCTGCGCCCGGAAATACTTCCCGTATTCGTTTCACTATGCGTTCGCGGCTCTTTAGCGGGATTTCCTTATAAGCCGCCGTAACCTTCTCATATCCCCAAACAGCCTCGGGTGGCAGCATGACCGATACAGGCATACCGTATTCTTCGCCACGCTTATTCACCCTTCTGTGAAAATCAGTTATCACCAGATATGTCTGCATCTGAAGGCCTGTTACGATACCGGGGTAATTCTTCTCCCCGCCCTTCCCGAATCCGGCCTTTTTCTTAAGCTCCGTGGACAGTATCTGATCGGTCGGAAATGTCACTTCCCCGTCTTCATCCCTGCCCGTGAGCATATCCATGATCTTTTTCTCCCTGCGGTTCGCAAGTCCGTCTTCCCATCGGGAATCAAAATCATAACCGTTTCGTCTGTAATTCACAAAATATGGAAGCCACTCAAGGCTGATAAATCCAGCTTTCTGGTCAAAGAACTTCCCGTATGCGACCTGATGCAACGCCGCGATTATCTCACGCCACGCCCACGGATCCTCATCCGGATCGCCCGTCCACCAAAAATCGGGCGACACATGCTCCTCCGCGGAAAATCCCTCCACTTCGTTCGCAAAGAGCGGAAGAAATCCCACTTCATTTATCCAGTTGATAAGTTCCTGCCATGTGCGGATACGATAAGGATCGTCCCATTCAAGTCCGCGCATGATCCAAACGCCGTCTTCTACTGACATAACACCTTTACCTTATTTGATCGCCCAGAATCCTGCCTGCAGATATGATGACCACAGCAGGTTAACCGAACTGAATCCACTCTTTTTCAACAGTTCAATATGTTCCTCTATTGTTATCGGAAAGACCTCCGTACCACGCCTTTCAATCTGCATCTGTACATCTTCAGCGGAATTACCGTGCTCTTCAAGAAACCTTACCCAGCGCTTTAATGCAATGGCATCGCTTTCATCAGTAGACATTCTGATGTTCTCAAAAGTCACAAATAAGCCTCCGCTCTTTAATGCCCGGTAACAGTTACTTACTGCAAGTTCTCTTCCTTCTTTATCAAAGTAGTGATGACTCTGTATTGCAGTCACCACATCAAATTCATTATCAAATTCCAGCCTGTCAGAGGGCACGTTCAGAAAAGATATATAGTTGTCTTTAAGCTTATCCTTTGCAATAGCCAGCATCTTCTCCGACGGATCGCACAACGTAAACCGGGCATCCGGGATCGTTTCAAGAGCCTTTACAGCAAGGGTACCTGTTCCGCATCCTGTATCAAGCCACTTGGGCGCATCGTTACCCATGGACCGTACAACATCAATAACCTGGTGATGGTATTCTCTGTAGTATGGCAGCACATTTACGATATGCTCATCATATATATCTGAATTATAAGCAGACTTATTATCCTTCATCGGTTTCATCCTCAATACATTTCTCTCGCCTTACGGCGAAAATCATTTTTTTAACATTATACACCCTGTGCAAAATCGACCATGATCAGCGTGTGACACTTTTGTGATTGTTAGCGGTGTATAACATAGTTAGAAATAAAGAAAAGCTTCCGGACCGGTAATAGCCCGGAGAAGGAAAGTAGGCGAATTATCATGACGAAGACATTATCACTTAAGGAAATGGAAAGAGTCAACGGCGGATGGACAATGTCAGGTTGGAGGCAGTTCGTATTGGCATGTAGTACAATTTACGGAGCAATGCATGGCCTCTCACTGCAGCAGATCCAGGATGGTATCTGCAAAACTGATGAAGAAAGAAAATTCGTTAAAGAGGTTTATGAGGAATTCATGCACGGCAGGTAAACCCAATACAATTTCAATTATCAAAAAAATAAACGGTGTCACAACAAATGCTGTGGCACCGTTTTTTTCGTTTTTCTTATTACCTTCTTGTACCCGGCCAGCGACGGGTACCTCCGTGAACCTGCTGCGATTTATATCCTCTATCAGCATGACATGCCGCACAGCGTCTTTCCTCACCTAATCCTATAATACAGAAAAAATATCTTACCTCGGTTTTTGTATCATTTCCGCATTTTTTACAATATTGGGGATATATGTCCATTTCCTGCCATTTGCCCCACTTAAAGAAACCGGTATCACTGCCAAACATCTTAAACCCACCGGTGATCTCTTCCAATTCTTCATCACTGAGCTCATTAAAGTGCTTTCCGGCATCCATAGCCTCCTTGAAATCCTCAAAGCTCATTCCCGCAAATTCATTATCTTTCAACTCTTCATACATTTCTTCCAAGCTGTTCGCGTTTTCATATATCTCTCTCATTCTTTTGAGATCCACTTCTGTCATAAATACCGCCTCCTTTCGTCTTCATTATACACTATTCACAAAAAAAATAGCGATTCCCTTTGCCAAATACCCCGGATTTTATGTACTATTCACAATTATTAATTTATCACTCAAATCCTCTTCCGCTATCACCATTCTGATGCTATACTAACCACACAATTCAAACGGCTTCTCTGACCACTTCAATCTGTCAGATCCAACAATTATCCCGCTTGAAAGAACAATCTCATAATTCTATAATAAAAGGAGAGTTACATGAAAAAGATTGACTGGCACTCAGGATTTGTGTCCGCCATGAAGCTCGAACTTGTCGAAAACGAAAATGATCTGATATTCGACGAAGAGCACCCTCTTGCAAACCGTGCCCAAAGAATTGATCTTCTGGTTATCAAAAACATAACTGACGCGGTCATACGTAATCCGATAGGCAGAATGTTTGCCCGGTACAACATCTGTGAATACAAAAGTCCGGATGACTCACTAACGTATGGTGATTTCTTTAAAGTGCTTGCATATACCGGGTTATATATTTACGAAACACAAAAGGATGGATTCCTTGCCAAAGAATATACCATGACATTCATAAGGGAGTCACATCCAAGCAAGTTACTGAAGCAACTAATAAACACTGGTATTGCGATTAACAGAATCCGCCCTGGGATATATGCATTATCCGGTAACCTGCCCTTTAGGACACAGTTGATCATTACAAAAGAAATCCCTGACGATCAGCGATCATGGCTCAAGTGCCTTACAAAGCATGGTACCGCAAATGACCTTAGAAACATTGTGACAACAACACCTCTTCTTCCACCACATCATAAGGCGCACGCTGACAACGTAATGAGCGTTTTTACGTCAGCCAACAAAGCACTGGTTGCAGAAGAGATCAAGGAGAAACCTATTATGTGTAAAGCCGTAGATGAGTTATTTGCAGAAGTTTTTGCAGATCAAATTAAAGAAAAAGATGACAAGATTGCCACCATGAAATCGCAGCTTGCCGATAAAGATTCACTGCTTGCCGACAAAGATGCCATCATAGCCAAACTTCAGGCACAGCTCGAAGCCTATGCCAAAAAAGAACTCAGCTGATCCCAAGTTCATCCTTCAGCTTCGCATACCGCGCAGTTTCCTTTTCCTTGACCTCTTTTGACAGATCGTTATAGACATGATGCATCACATCCGCATCCTTTAATATCTCATCCATCGGAGAATCCACAGCCGCCTTATCATCATGATGAAAAATCGCAGAGCATATGACATCGGTCTCCTCCGGAGTCGTTATATCAAGCTTTCCAAGCACTTCCCTAGCAAGGTCCGCGCCCTTATGTGCATGATCATCATATGATCCGCTCTCATAGGCATAAAGGTCATGAAGCAGTCCTGCCATACCCGCAAGTTCCGCATTCTCGCCCCTCTTCTGAGCCAGAAGCTGTGCCGCCATTGACACCCCGTAAAGATGTCCCGCTGCTTTCAGCGAATCATCCTTATCTTCCATCTTCGCAAGCTGCTTATTAACATATTTCCTGAGTTCTTTCAGTCTTCCCATAGTCTTTTCCCTTGCTTTTCTTCCGCCTTACGGCGAAAATCATTTGAAGCACATATCACAGACACAAAAATAACCGCCCATTGTCAAATATATACCCCCTTTACCGGACAAACCAGAAAGGGGGTACATATCATGTCCTTAAATGTTGTGAGCGGTTATCAAACAACTTTAAGTCTAGGACTAACCGTCTATCGGTAGCACCTATGATTATACTATCACCACAACCTCATTTAGTCAAAGCGTTTCTCCCACCTTCCGGCGAAAATCATTCCCGAAGTGCCTGTTTTATATCCTTGATCAGTTCGCGATCCGCAGGCAACCATTTTACGCTGTCGATATCATCTAAGGTGAGCCACCTTGCTTCTTCTGCTTCTTTCAATTCCAATTCACCTGATTTAATCGCTGCCCAAAAACAATCCATTGAAAGATGAAACTTCGGGTAATCATATTCTACCGTTTTAATCAAATCTCCCACTTCAATTTCAGCCGTCAGTTCCTCACGAATTTCACGTACCAACGCCTCTTGCGGAGTTTCCCCTTCTTCTATTTTGCCTCCGGGGAATTCCCACCATCCTTTATACTCTCCGTACCCTCTGGCGGTAGAATAAACCTTATCATCCTTTCTGATTATAGCTGCTACTACTCTTATATTATTCATACCTCATCGAGTCCGATTTGTTTCAAATACTGATATGTTCCATTATAGTATTCCGGAAGACGTGTACTGTCTTCCCAAAATCCACTGGGCGTTTTGTGTGCATTACCTTCAGGTACACATATAATCATTCCTGCACGCGCACGTGTAAGCAAAACTCTATATGCATTAAGCATATATTTCATTTGCTCATGCTTACTCTCACTATTATCTGTTATCTCTTTCCAGCCGGTCTGATTGAACTTAAAGTAATGCCATTTACCATTTTCATATCGCAGATCTGCATCCCATAACAAACAGGTATAATCCAATTCCAGACCCTGAACCTGTATTTCAGTTGCGGCATCTTCTAGGTAATTTGATGATCTAGTATCTGTTTTATCTTCCAGAAACCAGTGAACTGCATTCTCATCTCCCGATTGAAGAACATGCACCCCCAAAGGTTTATATCTGGCCGATTCTTTTGTAATCAGCACACCCGTTCTTTCGGAGCCTCTTACTTTTTCATGAAGCCACCTTCTAGCCTTTTCCATATCTCTGGTAAGAATGATCGGATATTTATCCTTTATCTCTGTATAGATTGAAGATGCAGTATTATCAACAGCAAGCAATGAGTGAACAAATGCAGACAGCTTTTCAGCCCTATAAGATCTCAACGAAACACCCAGATGAAGGCTATCTGAAAAGACAACGTTCCTATTATCTGCTAACAGTTCGTTTACCCTTCCCTCAGCATATTCCGGTTCTGTCAATTGAGGAGATATATAAACCTTCCAATGCGTAAACATTTCATTTAAGGACTTAATCCATTCAGATATTCCTGCCTCTCCTGTGTTAATTTCCTGTCCTCCGCCCACAAGACAGACAATTGTTGCCCAGTCTTCTCTCTGATCAAGAGACCAAATAAGAAATGAAGCTTCTGACATCGGAAAGTTAGGTACCTTAAGTTTATTGCCGTAGGTTCCTCCTCTTTTTAAGTAATCAGCCAGTCTTTTATGCGTCCAGGATCTTTGAGCCTCATCAAAAATAGCAACGTGTTCCACTTCGCCAAATCCTGCATCGGTTTGTTTTACTGCTTTTTCCGGGTCAATTTCAAGAACTCCATTCTCGACAGGATTCTTAATCTTTGCCAACATATTATCTCTGTAACGATGAATGATCTGGATAAACTTTCCTACTTCTCTTCTCGAATCGGAAAGTTTTTTATTTTCCCCTCTTTCCCTGCATTTTGCATAATTATCTTTTGCAAGAGCCTCGTTTAGAACTGCAACTAATGGCCCATTACCGGACAAATAAACAGCGCTCTCATCTGCAACAGGATTTTCCGAATCCTGGTATGTCTGCTTTACGGCCACATCCAATCCCACCAGTGTTTTCCCCGCGCCGGGAACGCCCGTTACAAAGCATATGCTTTTCTCGCTGTTGTCTTTACTTTTCCTGATTACATTAAGAATAAAATCAATAGTTCTATCCGTTGATACTTTATCAGCTTCATGTCTGGTTATATCCTCAACGGTATGACTCTGATACAAAGTTCTGGCTGCCTCAATAATAGTCGGTGTGGGTGCATAAGGGCTAATGACCCAATTGAGATTTATCGATTTCTCATCCGGAAAACGTCTAATAACTTCTGATATAAGATCAGCTATACCCTCTTCCCCCGTTACCAGCGGGTTAACCACCCTGTCATCATATACGGATTCCTGTATAAGCGATGTCATACCTTTGTGTTTTGTGGCTATAAGAACGGGTACAATCAAGCAATCACTACTAAATTTATGGAAATACTTCAAATCAAGCGCATAGTCAAGCACCTGGTCAACATCGCTTTCCATAATCTTAGATTCTCCAACTTTGAATTCAAGACAAAAGACTATTCCCTTTAAAAGAACAACAGTATCTATTCTTTTACCTAATCTCGGAATATCGTATTCAAATACAATTCGCCCGTCTGAATTTATCCACGGAATAAGAGTCTCCTGTAGAATCTCAATTTCCCGCGTCCAGGCTTCTCTTGTTGTTGTTAGCGCATCACCATGATATTGTTCACACATAAGACCAAAAATATATTCCTTATCTTTGGTCAAAAATGAATGAATATCACTTTCAAACAGACATCTCGGGCTTTTACCCATCACGGTCACTCCTACAGTTGATCGTACTTTGCAGCACTCCCCTTTGCTTTTTCCACAGGATACTTTGCCTCATTCTGAGACATTTTCATGTTTACGATCTCATCAGCATCCAGCTCAAGCTTATCTAAAAGATTCTGGCAGTAGACGATAACATCAGCCAGTTCTTCTTTTATATGATCCACATCATATTTGTTTTCTTCCCATTGAAAACATTCCAGCAACTCCGCAGCCTCTATAACTATGGATTTTGCCAGATTCGCTGGGGAATGGAATTGATCCCAGTCTCTGTCTTCAGAGAACTTTCTGATTCTATCAATTGTTTCCTGTTTCATTTTTTACACACTCCAACCTTTTCTTTAGATACGCCGTCATACCCGGATCCGTACAGTAGATATAACATCCTTTCATTCCCCTTGAAAGAAGGGTACGATATGTGTTCTTTATTATTTCCTCTGATCTTTTTCTTGCCAGTTCCGGTGATTCCTTATAAAGTTTTTTGATTCCCTTCAATGACTGGTCCGTTTTTGCCCGTTTTGTAAAATCCGTTGTTACATGACCATTCTCATATCTGATATCATCTCCGATTATCACTCCGACATAATCAAATTCAAGCCCCTGTGAAGTGTGAATACATCCTGCTTCATTTATCGATGTTTCACTGACTGCAAATGGCTCTCCGTTTCCAAGATTCCAGCTCATTTCAAAATCACCGATCTTAATATCGTGATAATCCGTGTTATTCTGTTCTTTTTTGAACCACTCCCAACAATATCCGGCAAGAACTCTTGATCTGTTTGTAAAACGATTTCGCTCAATTACAAGGTTCCTCATTTCATCCGGTGTATCACAAACGCGTATATCATAATCTATCCCTTCAAGATCATAGTTTGCCGTTTTACGTATTTCCAAAACATCATCAAGCCATGCAAGATATCCATCCGAGCCATTACAACGGAACTGCGATTCCAGTTCAAGATAATGTAGTTCCGAGCCCTCCAGTTTTGCCCACTTCTCGATCTCTTCTACAGAACCGATATCATCCATTGTGACTCGCTGGCTTTCATCTATAAAGAAAACACTGCAGTACGTTGCGTTAATAATCTCCTTGATCTGATTCTCACCCAGGTTATGGAACATCCCTGATTTTTCATTAAGTCTATGTGCCTCATCACATAACAGCGTATGGACAACATTGCAACCCGTTTCCGTATAGGCGCCGGAACCTTTAAACATATTATCCACACTGCTCTTCTTCATCTGGCCCTTTAGCTTTTTTAAATAGACCTGTCTTGGAGCACTGTTCTTTGAAACATATTGAACAACCTGATCTCTCTGCGTCAACTCAGCAAGGAGGTTTACGGCTATAACCGTCTTTCCGGTGCCTGGTCCCCCCTTAACAATGATCGTGCGTTTTTTCATATCCTTTTGACTTTGTAGAGAATGTCTTAAAATCTCTTCATACGCAACCTTCTGTTCATCTATCATAACAAACTCTCGATTTCCTTTAAGCATAGATCCTATGCAATTCTGAAGGCTCTTGGATGGACGAATCTTTCCACGATCGACAACATATAATATTTCTTTTTTATCACCCTTTTTTATGGACTTCTTTATAAACTCTCTTAATTGATCCAGTTGTCCCTTTGTATACGCCGGAGCCTCATCCAAATAATCACTATATTGTTCAGCATCCAGCGGATCTTTCGTATGTCGGATATAATTGTGTAAGCATGCGCATGGAGATAGTTCAATATGCCTGTCCTGAACCTCCTTGTTGTAATCTCTGATCAACTGCGCATATGACCAGGCCTGATAAGATGGATGAACCACTAAATGATTTCCTCCACCAACGTATGTCTCAACAATGGCATCCGAGCCCTTAATCTCCCTAAGAGAATCCCACTGTTTTAATTCTACAATTACCATTCCCGGTTCATCTTCTTTATCGTATCCCGTGATCATAAAATCGATTCGCTTTGATGTCTGTGGAATGGTATACTCGATCGCAACTCCTGCATCAGAAGGAATTTCTTCGTCATTCATTACTTTATACATATAGTTAAGCGAGTTTTCCCAAGCACGAAATTCTGCTTTGGGTGTACGTCTTCCAAGCTTTGAAAGAATGTTTTCCTCAATTTCCATTGCTATGGAGTCACGCTCACAACTATATAGAAAATCCTTCTTTAATCCTTCATAAACGATCATCTTATCCGAATCCTTTGGTTATTCATCATCTGTTTTCCAGATGTCTCACCAGATCATTGTATCACAATTATCCATTCCATGATTTTCTGCTTGAACCGCCGTAGGCAGGGCTATGCGACCCCGCGCTTATGATTTTCGCCGTAGGCGTCCATGTCGTGGTTTGCCTTGTCAAGGATGCGGTTGCGGTCGCGATCGGGAAGGATGAGTGCCTTCTCGTAGAGGACGTCCATGCAGTCCTCGAGGAAGTATGCCGCTTCCCTGCCGGCGTCGTCCTTGGCCGAGTCGAAGATCGTATTCCATCTTGTCAGAAGATCCTCCGCCCTGTAGTCCTTAAGTGCCCAGAAATCCATTTCCATGTTGAATCTGTAACTGTTGTTCGCAACTATTGTCATATCCATACCCTCCTCTGTAGTACCTCTGAGAACCTCTATGAACCAATTATGCAACAGGATGCTGTCCGATAAAAACCTCACGAACAGACGTTTGCCAGAGATCGTATTGTGGTATAATAGGAGCATACGTTCCTGTAAAACAGAACACATAGGAGGACCATCATGGCTATTCTTCAGGTAAATTATCAGTCCAAGGCATTGTTCAGGACCGTTCCGATGAACGTTATCCTGCCTGCCGACAGATTCGATCCCGATTCAAACACATATATCAACGATCCTGACCGCAAATACAAGACACTCTATCTTCTGCACGGACTTCTCGGAAATTACACAGACTGGATCACCAAGACAAGGATACTGGATTGGGCCGCGGAGAAAAATCTTGCGGTCGTGATGCCTTCGGGAGATAACTCATTTTACTTCAGGTCCCGGACTCCGTGGAATGATTATCAGACGTTTATAGGAGAAGAGCTTGTTGAAATGACGCGGCGTATGTTCCCGCTTTCAGACAGGCGCGAAGACACCTTTATTGCAGGACTGTCGATGGGCGGATACGGAGCCCTGAGAAACGGTATCATATATTCGGAAACATTCAGCCATGTCATCGGGCTGTCTTCCGCAATACATCTCTTTGAAGATCTGTCGGCGGAAAATGATATCGGGCTTTTTGACGATCTCAAAGAAGCCGCAAAGACCGATCTTAATCCGAAGATCACCGTCAGCGATATGCTTAAGGCCGGCCGGAGCGTTCCGAAGTTCTATCTGTCATGCGGTCTTCAGGACGATCTGCTTGGTGTAAACGTAAACTTCAGGGATTTTCTGAAAGAAAACGGTATCGACGTTACCTGGGATGAAGAAGATTACGGACATGAATGGGATTTCTGGGACAGTCAGATCCGGAAGGTTCTTGACTGGCTTCCTCTTTAGTATGATCTGCCAAGTTATTGATTTTTACAGTTGAAAATGCTAACATTATTTCACATGAGACATGGAAACAAAGGCGTTTCGTCCATATCGGATGAAGCGCCTTTTTGTATGCCATGAAGGCTTTGACAGGATCCTGGGCGGGATCGTACTACGGGAACAAATATTTACATGTTAAAACAGAGCATACTGACACGGAAAGTATTTTTATTTTTCCGGTTAAGGTAGTATAATTTTTTTATTCCATTTACACAAAGGAGGCATCCATTATGAAACTCGGTTCGATCAAAGGACGGCTGACCCTGGCGGTAGTGATAATCGTTACGCTTGCGATTTTCGCTTCAGCGGTCATTATCATCTCCCTTATGGGCAGCAGCCTTACAAGCGAAGAAATGAGCTCGCTTCAGCTCCAGGCAGACAAATACGCCAACTCGATCAACAGCTGGATCGAGATGGAAAAGGGTCTTAATGACGGTACAGGAAAAAGCATCGAAGCCCTGTCCGACAGCGAGATGAACGCTGCACATCTTCAGCCGATCATCACTTCACACGCAAGCGGACGCAGCGAACTGCTGAATCTCTACTACGGCACTGCAGACAAGCTTTTCATTCAGCAGGACCCCAACGCAGAGACGCCGGAAGGATATGATCCGACTGCCCGCGGCTGGTACAAAGCAGCTGAAAGCGCCAAGACAACTGTTGTGACCGACCCGTACATGGACGTCCTTATAGGCGGAATGTGTATCACCATCGCCACTCCCGTTTACAGAAACGGTCAGCTTCTCGGCGTTGTCGGCGCGGACTTTACGCTTGATACGATCTCGGGGATCGTTAACAGCATACCTTATGCGGATGGCGAATACGGTTTCCTTGTCGATGCATCCGGAAACTATGTAATGCATCAGAATCAGTCATACATGCCGGGCGAGGACACTGCTACTTCCGTCGCTTCGGCAATGCCTTCCCTCAGTTCACTTATATCTTCACCGGGTAAGGAAGTACTCAAAACAGGCGACTATGACAAGAGCAGCAAATACTTCGCGACCTCGGTTGTCAGCGGATGCAACTGGATCCTCGGTCTGGCAATGCCCAAATCAAATATAACCTCAGGAATTACGAGAACAATAGTCGTTGCGGCCATACTCGTGATCGTGGCTCTTGCGCTCTCCACATTTGTCATGACGACACTTGTCGGAAAGCAGCTCAAGCCTCTTGAAGGCATGAAGACATTCATACGTGAAAACATCGTCGGCAGCGATGCAGTGGAAAAACATTCATCGGAGGTGGAAGAGATCAACTATCTGATGGAGGAGCTGGAGACGCAGCTTATCGATACCATTCACAAGACGCGTGAGGAATCCGGCAACATCAAGACCAAGATGACCGATACGAGCGGACGTATTTCCGATATCAACGAAAACATTGCCGATATCACTCTCGCAATGCAGGATACGGGTGATAACATCGATTCACAGACAAAGAATATCAAAAGTATTGACGGCACATGTGAAGTGCTTACGACAGCCGTTGATGAACTGACACAGAATACAGAGGCGATGAACAGCCGCGCGAAAGAGATAACCGAGCGTGTTGAGGCCATGGTACCCGAAATCCTCGCCAATAAAAATCATGCCGTTACGGTTACGAACGACTCCAAGGCAAGACTTGAAAAGGCCATCGAAGGTGCCAAGGTCATCGAGCAGATCGTTGATGTTTCAAATGCGATCAGTAACATTGCCGGACAGACAAACCTCCTTGCGCTGAACGCATCGATCGAAGCAGCAAGAGCAGGTGAGGCAGGCCGCGGATTTGCGGTTGTCGCAAACGAGATCAATAACCTCAGTAACACAACGGCAAGCGAGATCACAAAGGTCAACGAGCTCACGAGCAAGGTTACCGAGAGCGTTCGCGATCTGTCCAACGCGAGCAACGAGATCATCTCATTCCTTACGGACGTCGTATTAAAGGATTATGACAATCTTGAGACTCTTGCCAACAACTACATGGAAGACGCCGCTTATTACGGCAGCGTAAGTGATGCTCTCGGCGGCAGCGCAAAGGATCTTGATACTTCTGTAAGCGAGATCACCGGAGTGCTCGATTCGATCAGCAATTCCCAGGATGTATTGAACAACGCCATCCACTCGATAAACGACAATCTGCATAACATCACGATCACAAGTGATAACGTATCGACAGAGACAAAGGATGTGCTTGACAGTATCGAAACACTTCAGGATACGATCGGAAACTTCAAGATCTGATCTGTCAGGATCAGGTTCAGACATAAATGGCAGGACTGTACCTTGCTCCAATGGAGGAGATTACGGGATATGCGTTCAGAAATACGCTGAACAGGCATTTCGGCAGTGTCGACAAATACTTTACGCCGTTCATATCCCCCGACAACAGGATAATGAAGACCCGCTGCCGCAGGGAAATAATACCTTCCAACAACGAAGGCTTAAATGTAGTCCCTCAGCTTCTGACAAACGATGCTGCGCAGTTTAACGAGGCAGCGGCGCTCTTTGCAGATTTCGGGTATGAGGAGATCAATATCAATTTCGGCTGTCCTTCAAATACGGTCGCAGGCAAGTTCAAGGGAAGCGGGATCCTCCGCGCTCCCGATCAGATGGACCGGCTCCTTGACGGAATATTTAACGGAACGGACAGTGTGCTGAGAAGTAATCCTGCAATGAAGATCTCTGTCAAGACAAGGGTCGGCTACAATGATACGTCCGATTTTGAGAAGGTCATCGACGTTCTGAAAAGGTATCCTGTCTGCGAGATCACCGTCCATCCGCGCCTTAAAAAGGATCTGTACAAAGGAACCATCCGGATGGAAATGTTTGACATGGCGCTTGAATGCCTGAATGCGGATATCGTCTACAACGGGGATATAAATACTGTTGCTGACTATGAGGCTGTCTCTGCCCGTTCTGATGCAGGAGACCGGGCCGTTAAGGCCGTGATGATAGGCCGCGGCGCCGTCAGAAATCCCGGGATATTCCGGCAGATACGCAAAGGATGTGGGACGACAAAACGTGAACTGAATGATTTTCTCTGCGATCTGTATGAGACATATAACGCCGACTGCGGCGAAGTGAACGCGATATGCAAGATGAAAGAGGTCTGGTCGTACACAACATCTCTCATTGAAGACGATTCCGAACGCTCGGATATACTCAAAACGATCATAAAATCAAAGAGCGCGCATGCGTACAAGGATGCCACGCTGCTCGCTCTTTCAAAACTTCCGGATATTATCGAATGATATCAGAAATTCTCGTTTTCCGGGTTGTACATCTGCTCTGCGACCGACTGGATATCAAATCCGTCCAGATCCTTCGCAGTAACCGTAAGTGAATATGCGATACCGATCTCAATGTCATACCACGTGATCAGGTCGGTATAGCCCTCATCATTAAGCTCACGGTATGATTTTGCTTCCATCTTGCCGCCACCCCAGTTTGCCATTTCTGTCGTAAACGGTCCGTCATCCCATGTAGCATATATTCCGGTGATATCATCATTCTCACCCGCACCATGCTGCGCTCTCGCGCAAAAATCATTCCCGTCATATTTAAAGTTCAGCTGAATAAGCGGTCCGACACCTTTATCGGGATTGCCGAGGCTTTCGCACTTCATCCAGTGTATGTCCGATGCGCCGTCCGGTGCCTTGAACAGTCTCACGCACAGTGATTTTGCCTCATCTTCCGTGATGTCGACCCAGGGATTGGCCATTCCGACATTTTCCTCAGGCTTTGCTTCTGTCTTGGTTTTTGCGCCCGCACATCCCGCAAAGCAAACTGCTGTCATCGCGATAGCGCATAACAGTGAAATAACTCTTCTGTTCATAGGTTCGTCCCCTCTTCTATCCTACATCAGCTTTTCGGTTCCACATTCCTCGCAGACGGCTCTTCCGCCGGAACCGAGCTTGAACATCGTTTCCTTTTCGCATCTTGCGCAGAATGATTTCTTCTCATCCGAGTTGGTTTTAACTGTCTGTACTCCGCCGGAAACCGCTCCGAGATTTTCATCATCGATCTTCTTCATGTTATCATCCTCCGTTTGGATCATTGTCGTGTCCGTGATCACAGCTTGAAGCCTTTCAGAAGGTCTCCGAGCGATGTTCCGATACCTTCCGCTTCGGGGATATCGATCTTTTCATCTTCCGATGTCTGTACTTCTTCAGGATTATCAAGAAGTGCCTTTATCGACAGTGAGATCTTGCCGTCCTTGATGTCGATGACCTTTACATCGACCTCATCACCTTCGTTAAGGACAACGCCCGGATGCTTGATCCTTGTATGTGAGATCTGCGAGATATGAACAAGTCCCGACAGACCGTCATCAAGATCTATGAATGCACCGTATTCCTTGATCGTTGCGACCTTGCCCTTGAACACCTGACCGACCTTGACGTCGGATAGTTTCTTCTTCCTGGAAAGTTCCTGCTGCTCCTTTAATATCTCCTTGGCCGACAGGATCAGCTTGTCCTCGTCCATGTTTGCCTCAAATACCCTGACCTGAAGCTCCCTGCCAAGGAACGGATTGCAGTCATCTATTCTGTCAAGAGACAGCTTGGATATCGGAATGAATGCCCTGATGCCCTCAAAGTCCGCAACAACGCCGCCCTTTACGATCCCGCTGACTGTTACCGTGATGATCTCCTTCGACTCCTTCAGCTCCTGAGCCTTCTTCCACGCCAGCAGCGCATCCGTATCATGCACGCCGTCTCCCATCAGGCTGTATGACTCCTCAAGCATTTCCTCGTAGTCCTTCATTGTCTCTTCCATTTTGTGATCTCCTTAATCAAAATGATCTTTATTACCGGTACATTTTATCATATTTTGACCTGATAGCCTACTTTCATCTGATTCACGATATCTCCGAGTTCTTCTTTGAGTATCCCGTATGCGCGGTCTTTCGTGCAGTGACCGGTGCAGACATATTCTATACCGGTATCACGGATCTGTGCCGCAACATTCCTGATCTCCTCTTCCGACTTATTAAACAGATGAAGGCCTCCGATAAGACCGTAGACATTTTTTTCGGGAAATGTTTCCTTCACCTCGTTTATGATGTTCTGGGCTCCGCCGTGCGAACATGAATTCAGTATTACAAGGCCCTTATCGGTATCAAGAACAAGACTCTGCTCATGTGAAAAATCATCCGGGATCCAGCCTCTTGGCGTTTTACGGTACATCAGTTCTCTCTTTCCGATACTCTCAAGCCCCTGTGTCTTGTGGGGTATCAGCCATACACCGTCCATGATCTTATAGTCGCCCGATACCATTTCGATCCTGTCAGCATACTTTGCCAGCATCTTTCGCGGGATGCCGATGTACTTCCGGAATATGATTTTCTTCGCATAACAGTCGGCAGACGTATTATCCCTGATATAAACCTTTGCCTTGCTGTTGTTCTCCATAAATGCCGGCAGGCCGTTTGCGTGATCGTAATGTGCATGACTGAGCGTCGCATAGTCTATATCCTCTACGTTGATCGCCAGCTTCGTCATGTTCTCAAGGAACAGGTTCGTAGCACCCGCATCCAGAAGTATCTTTTTTCCGGCGTATTCCACGAGAACGGACAATCCCCATTCTCCGCATATACCGTTATCTGCTTTATTATCGACTATGACCGTTATGTTCGTTTCCACTTTAACCCTCGAGATATTTGTACAGTAATGTATACAGCTGTGCGGTTTCTTTTTTGTTTAAGGGCGATCCTTTTCCGGCCAGTTCAAGTGGAATGTCCTTGCACTTTTTCTTCAGATCGTTCCCCTTCTTCGTAACAGTTATCATTGTAACACGCTCATCGTCTTTTGACCGCTCTCTCGTGACATACCCCTCTTTCTCGAGATTCTTTAAGAGGGGAGTAAGCGTTCCGGCATCCAGGTGAAGTATGCTGCCGAGCTGTCCGACTGTAACTCTCTCCTTCTCCCACAGAACCATAAACACCACATACTGCGTGTAGGTGAGTCCCAGCGGTTTCAGATACGGTGTGTATGCCGCGACGATCTTTCTTCCGCAGGCGTACATCGGAAAGCATAATTGATTTTTTAGTAACAGCTGCTCGTATTCCTGTGCCATCTCACTTGCCCTCTACAAAAGTCCTTCCACACATTCAGCCACGCGATCCATCTTGGCTGTCGGCTCAAATCTTGCCACTACATTGCCGCTCCTGTCAATAACAAACTTTGTGAAGTTCCACTTGATCTCAGGATTGTTCTTATAATCCCTGTCTATCTTCTTAAGCATAGCACTCATGGCAAGCGCTGCCGGTCCTTTGCCGAAACCTTCAAAAGCCTTCTGCTCTTTCAGGTACTTAAACAGCGGGATCGCGGTCTCCCCATTCACATCCGACTTCTTCATCTGCGGAAACTTTGTGTTGTACTTAAGCTGGCAGAACTCATGGATCTCATCATCGGTTCCCGGAGTCTGGCCCGCGAACTGGTTACAAGGAACGTCGATGACCTCGAACCCTCTGTCATGAAACTTTTCATACATAGCCTCGATATCCTTGTAGTGAGGTGTAAAGCCGCATCCCGTTGCGGTATTGACTACGAGCACAACCTTCCCTTCATAGTCCTTCATTGATATCTCTTCACCGTTTGCTGCTGTTACGCTCTGATCATAAAATCCCATAATGTTTACCTCCTTAGTGTGTTTGGTTGATGTGTTATGTTTGGTCATATTATATTTTATCAAATATGTTTTGTCAAATATATTTTTCATGATAGCAGGGAGTTGACATTTATCCGTTGACATTTATCGAGAAAATGACGATATTATATACGGAAAGGAAGGTAAGAGTCATGGTAGAAAAGAACCTTAAGAAACTCAAAGCCAAGAAACGGCGTGTCATGAACGGTTTCAACACAGGAACCCGTGACATGAAGCTCAAAACTGCATACCGGCGTAATAAGAAATGGTCGGCAGAAGATGCCGACCATTTTCATTTATTCAATTCGCAAATATATTCTTAATTTAGATTACTAATAGCCTCATTTATAATTGTTTCTGAGACTGCTCCGATCATATCAAGGCCGGTTGCTTTGATCAGCTCTATATCCGCAATTCCGTAGAAGTTCTGCGCAAGAGCCTTTATATAACCAAATCCATACTCCTCCGGAACATAGTTCCCGCCCGCTGTCATGACATAATACAATTTTGTGGCTTTGCATAGACCTTTGGGAAGTCCCTCAGGTGTATATTCAAAAGTGATCCCCCTTACGTTTATGGCCTCGATATACTGTTTCAACATCGCAGGAAAAGACAGATCCCAGTATGGTGCCGCTATCACAATGGTATCTGCTTGGGAAAATTGTCGGGCCAGGGCAAACATGTCATCATCATAATCCCCTTTTGCGATCAGACTATCCCTCTTTTTAAGATATGCCTCATCCGTAACATCAAAAGAAATCTCCTCAAGGGAAACACAGATTGCCTCTTCATTGAGTTTTTCCAAAAGAGCCTCTGCAAGTTTCTTTGTTCTCGAGTCTTCTCTAACGCAAGCATCCACAAATAAGATCATTTTTCACACCTCAAGTAGTCAATTATGCTGGAAGTTATTATCTTCTTATGTATTTCTCATCCGATTCATATTCGTCGCTAACAAATCGTTCCACGTTCATGTGAAGATCATATTTATTGCGAATCTCGGTTAGTTGCTTCATCATTGGAGAAGCATGATGTGCATCTATAGCCTCCTGATCTGACCACGAATCAATGAGCAACACGGTCTCGGGATCATTGAGAGGTTGAAAATATTCATACCGCAGATTCCCTTCTTCTGCTCGAATAGCCTCCGCGATACCTGATGATTCCATTTCGTCCGCAAACGCATGTGCATTTCCGTTTATTCCTTTATAATACAAGTTTACTGTTATCATGAAATCTCCTTAGTAAGATATACTTCAGGTTTATCGTTCTATTGATTAACCGGTGATCACATTTGTAATATCACTCAAATTGCGAAGCTACCAGTTTAAGATTGTTTCTTATCGGCAGATGCTGAGGACAGATTCTCTCGCACTTTCCACATCCTATGCAGTCACCCGGCTTGCCATATACCTGAGTAAGCCTGTCATAGTATTCGCCCTGAGGAGTAAATGGTTTACCTTTATATTCCTGCATCTCAGCATTATAAACAGAAAAATACTTTGGTATCGGTATATTTTTAGGGCATCCGTCCACGCAGTATGCACACCCTGTACAAGGTATAGCTATGCTTGAATTTATCAAATCCGTTACTTTCTTTATGATGTCCATCTCTTCATCGTTAAGCGGAGTAAAATCCTTCATATAACCGGTATTATCCTTCAACATATCCATGTTTCCCATACCGGACAGAACCATCTTTACATTTGGCTGACTCGCTGCAAATCTGATGGCCCATGATGCGATTGACATATCAGGCGCATGATCCTTAAACAGCTTTTCAACCTCCGGCACTACGTTAGACAGTGTTCCACCTTTGACAGGCTCCATAACGATCACCGGCTTACCGTGTTTTTCGCACACTTCATAACATTTTCTTGACTGTATTACCTCACTCTCCCAGTCAAGGTAATTGATCTGGAGCTGAACAAATTCCACTTCAGGATGATCTGTAAGTATCCTGTCCAAAAGATCTGCCCTGTCATGATATGAAAAGCCCATATGTCTGACATATCCTGCTTTCTTCTTGTCAGCCAGCCATTCAAAGCATCCAAATTTCTGATACTTCTTATAATGGTCCTCTCCGAGGTCATGAAGAAGGTAGTAGTCAAAATAATCCACCCTTGTTTTCTCAAGCTGGGTATTAAATACTTTCTCTCTTTCTTCCTCACTGTTAAAGAATCCTGAGTGAAGCTTGGTGGCCAGCGTAAATTCGTTTCTGTTATGTCTGCTTACCAGTGCTTCACCGGCAGCATCCTCACTCTTGAACCCACAATACATCCAGGCAGTATCAAAGTAAGTAAAGCCTTCGGATATAAAGTAATCCACCATCTTCTTGGTAAGCTCGATATCGATGTTTCCAAACTTTCCGGATGTAGCAAGTTCAGGAAGTCTCATCATTCCGAAACCAAGTTTCTTCGTGTTTTCACCAAAAACATTCTCCATGTCTCCTCCGCCTCTCTTTTTTATTTACAGAAATTTCTCTGCATCCAGCATCTTTACTACTCTTGCAGGATTACCAACCACAACAGTCATCCTCTATCGTGATCCCGCCTCTTGCCATTGCAAGCATATTGGAATTGATCACTACATTTTTGCCTATCTTTATATGATCAAAGCAAACACCCAAAATAGGAGCAGTCACATAAGACTGGAATACAAAATCTTACACTTTAACATATCTTTGATTTTTGCTATTAGGTTTATCAGGTATTGTCATACGTATCATTCCTAATTCAATCGCAGGATTAATATAGTTCTTTCGAAGTGTTTCTTTAGACTTTATTTTGTTTTCTTTATTTAAGTTTAGCTCCGTCCTTAAATGCCTCTCCGACTCTGCCGCCTACTTTATAGTATCCATGGGTGTACGGATCAAATGCGATAGCTTCAAGTGAATCAACATCCACCTTCCCATCCTTCATGTTAGCTTCTTCAACGGATGTTCTTAAAACCTTCCCGATAACTCCAAGTCCGGTATCATCGCTCTGATACTCGATAAACTCACACTCCATAGCAATTGGGAACTCATTGATGACCGGTGCATCTACAAGATCGGATTTGGTATATGTCATGCCGCTCTTTGCAAACTTCTCTTTTTCGGTATTTCCGCTTGCAATGCCAAAATAATCAGCCTCTACAACATGCTTTACATCAGCGATATGAACTACGAAGCCTTTTCTCGCCTTGATGTTCTGAACGGTCTTATGCGTCTCCGTCAGGTTAAGTGCCACGCGATCACGCTCCAACATGGTTCCCCATGCCGCATTCATCACGTCCACGCTTCCGTCCTCGTTGAATGTCGATATCATAAGTACCGGCATCGGGAAGATTGCTTCTGTTGTCTTGATCTCCTGTTTCATTGCTTTAGTTCCTCCTGTCTTTTTACCCTATGGCAAGGTTTACTGCTCTGCCACTTACATTATAGTAATTTTCTGTCAGTTCAAAGCCGAAGCTGTTTGTGCTCCGACACTTAAACTGATCGTAACGTCACCGTTTCCGAAAGTATCTTCAAGTTCTTTTTCATCAAGTCCCGTGATCTTTCCCAGCCTCGTATATGCCCAGGAATTTGAACCGTAAAAGATGACTATCTGGTTTCCTGAATAAAGTACAATGTCACCCGGACTCGTAGTCGTCTGACTGTCATTTCGAGGAAGAGAAGTACCAATACTTCCGACCTGTTCGAATCCCCCATACATGGACATTTTGATATTCATTCCGGATCCGGCAAGATCTTTGAGCGCATCCACGCTCTCGTTATCTTCCCATTCAACAGATAATCTTTTGTCTCCGACCGAAAGGAATAACTCATCCATAACTGCTACCTCTTCTTTTGATCCTTCTTGTTCCGGCATTTTATCGCTGCTATTCTCTGGTGCAGCAGTCAAAGTCACTTCTTCTTTGGAAATCTCTTCCTGCCCGCTCATTGAAACCGCACTATCGTTTGACGTTCTCCCTGCGCACGCTGAGATCATAAACATCATCATGATCGTGCAAATAACACTCTTTGATCTTTTCATTCATCCACCTTTATTTAAGATGCTCGCTCATGAAACTCTCTATTTTATCGAACGGAATATAATCCTTGCCTCCGCCGTCATACAGATCTGTGTGTACAGCATCAGGAATGATCATGAGCTCCTTGTTGTCATCATATTTACTGTCTGTTGTCATTTCCTTATAAGCATCTTTAGAAAAATAGCATGAATGAGCTTTCTCTCCATGGATCAGAAGAACTGCACTGCGAATCTCGTTTGAATACTTAAGTATCGGCTGATTCACAAACGATTCACACCCGATAACATTCCAACCTCCATTGGAATTAAGGCTTCTTGCGTGATACCCCCTGTATGTCTTGTAATATTCATAGTAATCCTTAACAAAGAAAGGAGCATCTTCAGGAAGCGGATCAACCACACCTCCGCCAAGCTTATATTCACCCTTCTTCAGATCCTCCAGCCTCTGAGCGCACATGGCTTTCTTCTTCTCATAGCGTGCTTCTTCACTGTCCTCACTGTCGAAGTAACCTTTTGCATTCACCCTGGTCATATCGTACATGGTAGATGCTACAGTAGCCTTTATTCTGGTATCAAGCGCAGCAGTGTTTACTGCCATGCCTCCCCATCCGCAGATGCCTATGATCCCAATCCTGTCAGGATCCACTCTGTCATTCAGGGAAAGAAAATCAACCGCCGCCATAAAATCCTCTGTATTGATATCCGGAGAAGCCATATATCTGACGTTACCGCCACTCTCTCCGGTAAAAGAAGGATCAAACGCAATTGTAAGAAAACCTCTTTCCGCCATTGTCTGCGCATATAACCCGCTGCACTGCTCCTTTACTGCTCCGAAAGGTCCGCTTACCGCTATCGCAGGGAGCTTACCATCTGCATTCTTTGGAACGTACATATCAGCCGCAAGAGTGATACCGTAACGATTCACGAAAGTTACTTTACTATGCTCTACCTTTTTGCTCTTTGAAAAAGTCTTATCCCATTCAGTTACCAGTGCCAGTTCTTCTTTTTTGATCATCATCTGCCTCCTCCGTTTTTTTGATTACCGTTTACCTTCTTTTTGTGCCTGCCGTATCAGATAGTCCATCCGATCAACCTTCCTCTGACTGTCATGCATCTCCTCCACCAGATTGCATCGGCATCTGCGAAGATACTTTATGAGTCCGTCGATGTCTCCGGCTTCATAAAGAGCCTTTGCTCTCAAAGTTCCTTCTCTGCTGCATCCATTGTCTGTAAGATTTTCTATCAGTGCCTTTATTTCCATCTGCCTTACCTCGTACCCTCATTATATTTGCTTGACGTGTTCTTCGCCAATGAATAAAATGAATATCATGATATTCCAAAAGCGAATATCAGAAAGAGGTGCCTATGGAGATCAAACACTTACGATACTTCCTTGCCGTCGCAAGAGAAGAAAATATGACAAAAGCTGCGGACATGCTTCATGTCACGCAGCCTACGCTTTCGAAAACATTAAAAACACTTGAAGATGAGCTTGGGAAGAAGTTGTTCGCACGCCACAGCTTCAGCATTTCTCTGACAGATGAGGGAATGCTTCTTCGCGACCGTGCTGAGGATCTTATTGCAATGGCCGACCGGATCGAGCAGGAATTCATCACCCTTGACGACATCACCGGCGGTGATATCTACTTCGGACTAGCCGAAAGCTATCAGATAAAATACCTTGCACGGGAAATCCGCATATTAAAAAGCAGATATCCCGGATTTACCTATCACATCACCAGCGGCGATACAGAACAGGTTACGGAAAAACTGGATAAAGGGCTTCTTGATTTTGCAGTTTTATGCGAAAAGCCAAATACGGCAAAATACGATTATGTCAAATTTCCGGAAGCTGATATATGGGGTGCCGTCATGCCATCAGACCATCCTCTTGCCATGAAGAAATCCATTAAGGTAAAAGATCTCATCGGGCAGCCTCTCTTCTGTTCCGAGCAGAGCTGGAACAATGAAATACCTGCCTGGGCCGGTGATGATTTTGAAAGACTGCATCTTGAAGGTTCATTCCGCCTGTCTTATAACGGATCTCTTTTTGCACGGGAAGGTCTCGGAATCCTCCTGACTTTTAAGCATTTGGTCGAATGCTCGAATGAGAATGGTCTGGTATTTCGTCCATTATCTCCGAAGCAGACATCCGAACTATACCTGATCTGGCATAAATACCCATCCTTTACACCTATAGCCGATATATTTCTTGCTCAGATCAAGACATCGTTCCACTAACCATGGAAAAACAGTCTTCTCATGGTAGAAAAGAATCTAAAGAAACTTAAAGCCAAGAAACGGCGTGTCATGAACGGCTTCAACACCGGAACACGCGACATTAAACTCAAAACTGCATACCAGATAAAAAAGAAATGGTCGGCAGAAGATGCCGACCATTTCGCATACAGGAATAAGCCATGAATAATTATCAAAGAGCGATTCGCATATTAACAAAGCATCTTTTGAAAATCCGTTATTATTGAGCCACGCAAAAGGCTTAAGATAACTACATAGATAAGATGAAGTGCGATCCACGGCGTGAGACCAAAAGCATTCAGATAATGATATACCTTTTTCTTCTTCTCATTCGTAATGTAATCCTGTGCTGCAAACAGCGCTGATCCATAAAGGACGATTCCCGGAAAGGCTTTTCAAGGAGGCTACCGGTTACTCGCTCCAGGAGTATCTGCTTACTTACAGAATGAAGATGGCGATCAAGCTGCTGTCTGAGAACAAGCTCAGTGTATCCGAGATAGCCGAGGCTGTTGGCTACACTGATACTTTTACATTCTCAAAAGCATTTAAGAGGCATTTTCACCAATCTCCCTCTTCATGCAAAGGGATCGACTACAGTATAGCAACAGGAATGCTCGGGGTCGCAAGAGCCAATATACTTTCTCCGAAATCATAACTCGCATACTACAAGATCATATCCGCTTAGATGTATTTCATAATTATCATAAACAACATCCTTACTATTTGATAGAAGAATCTTTTTTAAAGGGGCATCAAGCGGTAAAACGATATCTTTTGCCTGATGATTGGCATAAACTATGATCGTCTTATCAGCGCTTTTCTTGTAGCATGCAAGATTATCAATGTCCATATGCATGGGAGTAAATGAGCCGTATACAAGAGTCTCAGTATATGCCGGATCTTTTCTTAAAGCGGTCATTTTTTTGTAGAAGTTATATATGGAATCGCTGTCGCTAATCTGTGATTTAAGATTGATTCTCTTATAATTTGGGTTCACCAACAGCCAGGGCTTGGTACTGCTAAAGCCTGCGTACTCTTCATCAGACCACTGGAAAGGTGTTCTTGCATTGTCTCTTGAGTGCTTTCTTAATACTTCGAGAGCCTCTTTTTCTGATAGACAAGCAGCTATGGATGTCTCATATATATTTGCGTTTGCGCAGTCATCTAGCTGATCCATGTTGTCTATATGTTCAAGGTTTTCCATTCCGATTTCCTGTCCCTGATAGATAAAGGGAATTCCGGGAAGGAAGAAATACAGACCTGCAAGCATTTTTTTACTATGATCATTAAGATCCTCAGCCTTAATATATCTTGATACGCCTCTTGGTTCATCATGATTTTCGATGATATTAGACAAAAAGCCTATTCCATCAACTCTTTGGTGATTGGCAAAAATGGCATCTCTGTATTCGTTTGCGGTGATTTCTCCGGCAGCGTGCCAGCCTTCACTACTTTGGCCAAGATTCGTTGTCGAGAAATCAAACATAGAAGAGAAATAGCCGTTTTGCCCAATGAAAAGAGGAAGCTCAGAATCTTTTTCGTTAAAGACTTCCCCAACGGAAAAGGCATCATATTTTCTGAAGGTCTCATCAGCCATCTCATTAAGAAATTCGCCTATTCCCGTAGCTTCTTTTAGCATGTTATCCATGGATGTAAGTCCATCATCTCTGTCTGCGGGATAATTGGAAAAGGGCAGCTTTTTCTTTATATTGATGATTGCATCGATTCTAAAGCCGGCTATGCCTTTGTTTAGCCACCAGTTTATCATTTTGTATATTTCTTTTCTAAGAAGAGGGTTCTCCCAGTTAAGATCCGGCTGTTTTTTGTGGAAAACATGGAGATATACTTTGTCGTCATGCCCCGGGAGCTTTTCCCAGCATGAACCGCCAAAGTAGCTGCGCCAGTTGGTTGGAAGCGTCTTTCCGTCCTTGCAGTCTTCGATATAAAAGAATTTGCCAAAAGGTCCATCAGGGTCCTCGCAGGCTTTTTTAAACCACTCATGCTCATCTGAGCAGTGATTTACAACAAGGTCCATAACGATGCCTATTCCGCGTCTTTTAGCCTTGGCGATAAGCTCATCGAGATCTTCCATAGTACCAAAGCGAGGGTCTATATCATAGTAATCGGAAATATCATAGCCCTGATCTGCCAAAGGAGATTTGTAGATGGGAGAGAGCCATAGAATATCTATTCCAAGGTCTTTCAGATAATCAAGTTTCCCGATGATTCCTCTGATATCACCGATACCGTCTCCGTTGGAATCCATAAAACTTTTGGGATAAATCTGATATGCCGTTTTGCCATGCCACCACTTATGTTCCATTTTGGTTAAACCCCCGTTTTGTTTTTATTATTTAAATCGAAAGTATCATAGAAATCTTGACAGGTAAACAGGTTATACGTATAACTAATTTAAGCGTCAAACTATCTGACGTTTATTATGGATAATAATGAGGATTTCGGGTTATGGTTAGGATCAAGGATATAGCAGAAAAGTGCGGTGTCAGTACCGCGGCGGTTTCCTATGTCATTCATGGAAGGACTAATAAGGTTTCTCCTGCAGTTAGAGAGAAGATAGAAAAAGAGATAGCTGAGAGCGGTTATGTTTCAAACCAATCCGCCATGTCTCTTGTCAGCAGGAGCTCAGGTCTTATAGGCGTCGCAGTTGCCAATGTTCAGGATAAAAAGAATATTCTGTCAGATCCATACTTTGGAGCCTTTTTTGCATACCTTGAGAGGGAATTTAGGAAGAACGATAAGTATATTCTGATCATATTAAACCAGAAATCCGATGAGATATTGAAGGATGCCATGCGTTGGAATCTTGATGGTCTTATCCTTTGTAATCATCAAAAAGATATTATGGTTGATATTTCAAGTCAGTATCTTAAACCTGTTGTTACTATCGATGCTTCTTTTGTCTACGAATACAATAAGCTGGTTCAGATATTTGTAGACGATTACAATGGCGGCTATATCACCGGTAAGTATATGGCAGGTTTAGGTCACAGAAATGTGGCTATGATAGATGATACTGAGTTTGAAGCAGACAGACACAGGTGGAGAGGATTCAGAGATGCCTATAAGGATGCAGGTATTCCCATAGATGAGAGCTCACACTTTATTATTGATATCCAAAAAGAGGAGATGATAGAGAGACTTAACAGAATGTATCCGGCAATGCTTGAAAAGACGGCTATATTCTGCGTTTCTGATTTCTATGCCCTTCAGGTAATTAACTTTTTACAGAGTAAAGGAATCAAAGTGCCTGATGATATCTCGGTTTCAGGCTATGACAATCTTAATTATTCCACTATATGTGCTCCCAAGATCACTACAGTAAGTCAGGATATACACAGAAAAGCCAAGCTTGCTGTTGATAGTATGCTTAGAATGATCGCCGGCAAGGAAGTAGAACATAATATTAAAATACCGGTTGAATTAGTGATAAGAGAATCAACACGTTCATTGTGAAAAATCACCAAAGCAACTCCATAAACCATGTTTGTTTTAATAGTTATTCGCATAACCTTTGACATGGTTCTTTATGTAGGATAACTATTTTTGTATAAGTTATTCGCGTAACTAAACAAATAGTATTTGGAGGGAAAAATGGATAAGAAGGGAAGGAAAGCCCATGGTTTTGTTTTGGATTTCATCATTCTCATAACAGTTCACTCTCCTCACGAGTGTGGTTAATTAGCGCTAACCCATTGACAAAAGTTTTCACGACCGTACACGCATTCTTGATAAATTCTATGTCATCCAAGATTTCTTTATTGAGAAGAACAGTTACATCATTAATGCGATATACAGCACCAGCCGCCTCAGCAAGATCTCTTAGTTTACGATGTGAAATGCTGTAGATTAGGGAGCGCCCTAACAAGTATATTTTGTCAGACAAAATACGTATCTTGCAATAATTATAATAAATAGATACAAAAGCTGTTACACTGCTATTATAGGCGCTCAAAGCCTTAATAATATTGATGTTACAGGTGTTTCAACAATTTATTAGAAAAAATGAAATGAAACACCTATGTTACACCGCTCGTTGTAACAGTTGTAATTTTAAAAAAAGCTTCTGGCCAGGTGGGCAGCCCCTTTGTCTAAATCTTGGTATTTTTCGAAGCTTCGCATATACCGAATCCCTTGTAAAATCAGCCTTTCGCAGCAATTCAACGACCTTGTCCACCATGTGGCGACAATAATCTTCAATGCATTATTTTACGATTAACTCACAATACCCCTTCACGGACGTTCCGAACGAAGCTTCGTAACCCTGGAGCCCCCATAAATACTGCATTCTGTAGAAAAACTGCGAATTGCCAACAATGTGCGGATAATCCGATGCTTCACTTAAAAAGTAAGTAACAGGATACGCATAAAGGTGCATACTTTCCTTTACGCAAATTTCCGTGCTCCTATGTCGCGCGCTTTAGGCAAATCCTAAAACCTTAAATTCCACTTGTGGTCAGATTGACCACAAGCTATTCTGAAAGACAACTTGTGCTCCACTGGAGCACAAGTCATGAAATCTCCCCAGCAAAAAAACTTCTGGTCCATTGGACCAGAAGCCAAAAAAAATACTAATCGTCCTCGTCATCATTTACCAAAGACGAAGAACCATTGTCTGTAATATGCATCTCGCCAGATTCCATATCTATTGCCATGCCAGAACCCATATCCTGCATCATATGGCCTTCAGAATCCATCATCATTCCACCACCAAGATTATGAAGAAAATCTCCGTCTGTAAAATCGAACTTATCCATACCTACTTCTCCTCGTTCTCTTCAATCCACTGAATCATTTGTTTCCCACGCTCTGTTAAGCGAAGCATTTGCGCTGTCGGTTTTTCTTGCAAATTATCCTCTTCCAAATAAATATATCCTTCATAACGTCCTAATCTTCTTTCTCCCGGCATGTAATTACTCTGAAGAAGCTGATTCAACTCTCCCTCTCTTTCCATCCTAATTTTCATATTAGCGGCGTTATAAGGGATTCCAATAAATTCAACCGTTTTCAACGTATCATATATATATTCAATTTCTTTTCCAAGATCTTTTCTTCCAATAAACTGACCTATTTTATCAATAATCTCATTTGAGTTAAATGTGGCTAACTTATAATCAAACCCTGGATTTTTTTCTGCATACTCCAATGCATCAAGCCATAAACTTCCCAGTCGTGACTTCACGTCGGATAGTTTTTTCATTGTAGTATTAAAACCGCCATATCTCTCAAAAAAGGAAAATTCCAATGGATATCTATTTTCCGCACGCATCTCCCGTTTAGCATACTTACCTCTATAATTCGTTACGTACTGTTCGTACCCTAACATGTCCAGTTCTTCGCCCGTTGCAGAGCAAGCTTTTATTTTTTCAATTTGTATAGAACCCTCTTCAAACAGAAAATATGGAATATTATCTACATCATCTACCTCTCCAATATAGGATGCAGCTGCTATTTTTGCCATATCTGCATGATCAGTAACACCAAGTTCTCGTAGATAACGTTTAAGATTATCACCCTTAGGTGTTATTTTTCCGCCTTCCCAATTTTGAATCGTATTCTCAGATACACCTACCTTCTCCGCTAATTCTGATTGTGTTAATCCAATCTTATTTCTTAATTCCTTAAAATCTGCCATGTATCCGGCCTCCTCTCTAGTTCTGTCCACAATATAGCAAGTGACATCCCTTTAAACCACCAATTTACGCTAATTTATGGCTCACATTTTTATTGTTGCTCACTTCAAAACGAACCGATTTTTTCTTATTTTTCAACATTATTATACCAAATGTCGTTTGGTGTTTCACCCAATATCATTTGGCTGTATTAAACATCCATAATAAAAAGACTTCTGGTCCACTGGACCAAAAGTCTAATCACAATGTTATATTCCTTTATTTATTATCAAGAACCTGCTTTTCCTCATAAAGTATTGAAATCACAGGAGAACTATGCTCGTCTGAATAATCCAAATTAATATCATGCTGCTGGGAATACTCATTTCCATAAATATCTTTATAATGCATATCAAGTACATAGTCGCCCAAATTTGGACTATTCTTTCCACAATCTTCAGAAAAAATATGAACCATAATCTTTTCTCCAACCTTTATCGGGATGGCATATGCATATTTTCTGTCTTTTTCCGGTGTATCTTTTCGATTAAATCCTATTCTAAAAGATATAGCTGCACCGTTTCCTACATTCTCAATTTCCAATGGCTGGCAAATATGATCTGATGCTACGCACATCATAACTCCGCCATTTTTAATCCATTTGAAGCCGGCATTATCTAACACCTTCTGTTGCGCATTGGTAAGTCCGTTATATATTACAATTTTCCCATCCTCTAAGGCAAAATTATAATCTGTGATTTTATATTCTCTGTATCCCTGTGTTTCAATCTTTTTCGGTGTTTCCTCGTTATCCATAATTGAATTTAACCAATTATTACTTGCCTTCGTTTTCAAACTGTTTACGGCAAAAAACGGGAGCACTTGATTTCGCAAATCATCCCTATAATTTCTATTTGAATAATCTATACTTAAATACACTCCATAAACAGCTAAAAATGCAGCTAAAAGCACACCATAAAAGGACAACGCATCTCCCGCATCCCACTCTGCTCTTAAGAATTCAATTTCAAAATCTATTTTGAAAACAACATTAATCAAAACCGGTATTACAATTAATCCAATAATGCCAAATGCCAGAATTATCTTCCACTTATTCTTGATCCATTCCTGCATGACCACTTATCTCTCCTATGTATAGTTTATACTCTCGTCACTTCCTCCGGATGATAATTTACTGTAAATACGAGATCCAAGAGCCATTTGCTAAAGGACTGATTATTGCTGTTTCGCTTGTCGTCCATAAATGCCTCATATAATTCCATCGCACTTGTAACGTCTCTAAAAATAGCATCCTTAGCAGCTCTGTCACTTTCATCTCTAGCATTTTGTGCATCGGAATGTTTCATTGCATTCTGATATGCTTCATCCTGTGCAACTGTCTGTACCAATGCTTCCACTTGTGTCTTAATCTTATCTTCATCCGTCCAATCGCAATTTCCCCATATATCATGGAATGTTGCCAGGATATTTGTAAGTGTATCCATTTCTGGAACCGGAATACCGACATCTGTTTTAACCGGAACAGCATCAATTTCAGAGTCTTCGTCTTCAAGCTTTATACTCATAGTTTCCTGTGCTACAAGTCGATAACTTTCCAATTCAACATCTTCTAAGATTTCTTCAATGTGGTCATCATTTCCCGGTTTCGGCAACTTACTTACCAAAAAAGTAAGGAAGATAGATAGTTTTTCCCACTCCATCGACCCATACGGCAAGATAGAAGATAAGAAATTATATGTACGGATAAAGGTCTTTGCAGAACTCTTAAACTCAATCTGGTCATCCAAATCAAGCGCCTTATATCGTTCCACACATATGTCAATTTTCTGATCCAAGCCATCTTCTCTGTTTGCACCGGAAAGATATAATTCTGCCACATAGTCCACTTCACTCTCGTCGTAAACCTCCATTGGTTCCATACTATCAACGAGATCATTTAACTTGTTTGCATCTGTTTCTCCGGATAAAACTGTTGTCTTGTAATACTTATCGAACGCAGCCTTGATAACTGATGCATCATTTACAAAATCCAACACAAATACATCATTTTTATCAGGATAGCATCGGTTCAGTCGTGACAATGTTTGTACAGCCTTTATATCCGAAAGCCCCTTGTCCACATACATTGTCTGAAGAAGCGGTTCATCATATCCAGTCTGAAATTTATTCGCAACGACAAGAATTCTATACGGATCCTCTTTAAATTTCTTTTCTATCTGGCCACTTGGAAAGCCGTTTAACTTAGCCTCGTTATATGTCTGGCCTTCATATTCCGCGTCACCGGAAAAAGCAACAACCGCCTTGTATGGACTCTTTCTCTCTTCCAAAAGCTTGCTGATGGCAAAATAATATTCAATGGCACGTTTAATACTTGCCGTTACAACCATAGCTCTTCCATGGCCTTTAATTTTTCGACAAACCTCTTGATGAAAATGTTCTACAATAATGCCTGACTTTTCCTTTACGGCAATTTTCTGTGTTTCCACATAATAACGAAGTAGTCTCTGTGCTCGCTTTGTATCAAAAAGAGGATCATTTTCTACTGTTTTTACCAAATGATAAAAGCTATCATACGTCGTGTAATAACGCAAAACATCAAGTATGAATTTCTCCTCAATTGCCTGCTTCATGGTATACACATAATGAGGTTTTGATTTCTGCGTACCATCCTCATTTAAGATTGGCTTCCCGTTTGCATCGAACATCTTCTCGCCAAACATTTCCAACGTTTTATTCTTAGGCGTTGCTGTAAAGGCAAAATAGCTGGCGTTCTTCGCCATCTTCTTACCCTCAATCAATGCATTTAATTTATCTTCGAATGAATCATCATCGTCATATGTATTACCGGACACGACGATATTCATCTTCGCTGCCAAGCTACCATTTTGACTAGAGTGCGCCTCATCAATAATAATCGCAAAATTCTTGTTCTTATAATCATCTGAAATAGCATCTAAAATGAATTGGAATTTATGAACAATGGTAATGATAATCTTCTTTCCTTCATCCATTAAATCCTTAAGCGTAGATGCATCTTTCGCCCACCCAACGGTATTGGAAACCTGCATGAACTGCTTAATAGTATTACGTATCTGCTTATCAAGGTTAATACGGTCTGTAACTACAATAACCGTATCAAACACATCGCCACTATCATTCTTTAAAGTGACAAGCTGGTGAGCTAACCAAGCAATCGAATTAGATTTCCCGGAACCGGCACTATGCTGAATCAAATAAGAATGGCCGGCACCATCTCGTTTTGCATCAGCAAGAAGTGACACAACCACCTGTAGTTGATGATACCTCGGGAATATCTGCTTATAACTCTTCTTTCCGGTATCTTCATCCTTTTCTTCAATGATTTGGACGTAATTTTCTAATATATTGGATAATACCGGCTTTGAGAATATTTCTTTCCACAAATAATCTGTTTTAATTCCATCTGGATTTGGAGGATTTCCGGCGCCATTATTAAAGCCTTTGTTGAACGGCAAAAAGAAAGACTTATCTCCACAAATATTTGTACACATATGTACTTCGTTATCATCAACAGCAAAATGAACGATGCAACGCTTGAAGCTAAACAGCAAATCTCCATGTGAACGATCTGTCTTATACTGTTTAATTGCATCATTGTATGTCTGCTTTGTATACTGGTTTTTTAGCTCAATCGTAATGATTGGTAACCCATTTAAAAACAAACACAAATCAAGCGCCATGCGACCATATTCTTCGCTATAACGCAATTGTCTTGTTACACTGAAGATGTTATTCTCATATGCTTCTTTTGCTTCCGCATTTCCCTCACTTGGGCGCACCATATAAAAATCCAATGTATGGTTCTTATATTTAAAGCCGCTTCGAATAATCGTAATGACACCATTATCAGAAATCTTCTTTGATAAACGGTCTAAGATTTTTTTCTTCTCAATCTCTGATTCTAAAATGCGTAGTTCATCCATCTTCTGTTTCTGAGTTTCGTTTAAAAATCGAAACAGACGAGTTTCATCTATGGCATATGTTTTGTTGTAATCCTCATTCGAGCCTTCTTCATATCCGTTCTTTGAAACAAGATAATCCACAATCAATGTCTCGAATCCATTTTCCTTTATATTTGTTGGCATGTAATGCCCCCTCCAATCCTTTAGAACCCACCTGCTTGATAAGCTCTTGCAATAACATATGATGGCTCATAAAATGCGCTACAATTGTAATTATCAATCACATCACAAAGTTCGTTGTTATATACTCGAAGAATTCCATCAGCATAATCTTCCTTGGAATTCATCGTATCAACAATCAGCCTCTGATACACGTTCCCCATCTCAAGAGCAGTAGGTATTTTTCCCGCTAAATCTTTATCAACATTTGTAATATCAAAATCACTAGTTTCAAGGTTGTATTCTTTAATCCAATCATCTTCTACTTTCAAAGGATTTTCGGCATGCAATACATTAGCAACACTCAATAAATGGGATAAGCCTTCCTTCCCAATTGCATTTACCACATAGCGATTTCTTTGATGAAGATGTCGAGCCACGCGCTCTATCATGTAGCAAACAAAATAAAGATCATTCTTTTCTATATCTTCTTCCGGGAAATATTTATTTTTCATAACGTATCACTCCCTTCGAATGTAAGTGTCTTTAATGCGGCTTCTGTACAATAAACAATCTGATGTGTCGGATGATTAAATTTAACAATCTCCCAAAACGCTTCTCTGGTAATACGTCCTTCAATATAATCTTCTACGAAGTTCCAAATCTGATCGTCTGCCATAGGACCTTCCACAATATCATAGTCATGGAGTGTTCCCCGCCTGCACTCAGCTACAAAATCAAGCCATTCATCCGTCATCTCAGAAAATGTTTTGATCTTTAATCCTGTATTTTCAGTATAACTATATCTGTTAACAACAGATTCACCTTTTCGGGTTAATGCCCATCGTTTTGCTTGTTTGTCATATTTGGTGCAATAGAATCCATATCCGAAGTCCTTGTAAAAACCATTTTGGAGAATACGAGGTTCTGCTACTTCTACATTACTACCATGATATACAATAATCTTCTCCATTATTTCACCCCCTAATCTTCAGATTCTTCTATTTCTTCTTCGTCATCTTCAATGTCATCAGAATCAGTATCTTCATCACGAGAATATTCCGGTACCACCACATCACGGACATCAATCTGGCCTGTGACTACATCCACAATGATTTTGGTGCGAAGTTCCTGTAAGAGTTCTATCTCTGTTTCAATAGATTTTATTTGTTCTTCAATCCTCTCGCTCTTCTCTTTCAAGAATTCTACAATCTCTGCTTGTTCGTTTTCCGGAGGAACTAAAAATGGAATCGTCTTTAACTTTTCTTTTGACAAATCCCACTGTCCCACGCGAATACCATCCGAGTATTGTGCAAAAAAATTGACGTAAATCTTACTTCTTATCGCCCAATGGAAAAACTCTTTATTTTTAAATTTTAAATCAAACACATAATAGGCTGGGCTAACAATTCCATCATAAACAGATAATCCATATGATCCCTGCCATGCCTTCATCTTGTTAATTACAAACTGACCGTTTTTTACTCGCTTATAATTTGACAAATCATCAGGAATATAATTATGATTTGATTCATAATCTTCAACATCTCTTACAATAACACCCAATTCTCTAGTTACTGATAGTAGCTGACACTCTGGATGATTTTTATCGGACACCTCCGTCAAAAAATTTCTAAGTTTTTTCAGATCCCAGTGACTTGGCATAGATGGCAACCAATCAATACCCGTCTCCTTACAATCTACACAGTTATTAATTCCTCTCGTCACAGCTTTATTGATTGTCTGAATACGTAAATCTTTTAGTCGCTTTATCTGTTTCTTTTTCTGATGAACAAATCGATCAATCTCAGCTGTCTTCCAATCCAAATAGCGAACAATCTGATTTTGTTCTTCTTTCGGAGGTAAAATCGAATATAACGATTTAAATATATTAGGATAAAGTCGTAATCTACTGTCAATTATACCTGTTGAATACGCTTTATAGTAAATGCACATCGGCTCAATTCTAAACAGATAATGTAAATACATCGGCAAAGCATCCTCATTATGCACTTTAAAAACAGCATATGCAGGACTAATAACACCTTCATAATTTGAGCACGCCGTACTTCCGTTCCAAGCAAGCATTATATTCATGACAATATTATTAGGCTTTACAATCTTATAACCAATTAAAGAATCCGAGAAAGTCATGCCAATCTTGTTTTCAAAATCCTTTAAAGTTATTCCTGTGTATTGAGATAAACTAAGCAAAACCGCATTATCATCTGTATTGTAATTAACAATTTCTGTCATTAAACTTCTATTTGGTATTTCTTGCCAGTGCGATGGAATGCGAAAATGATATCCTTTGCTTGTTTCTTTATAACTACTGTAGGGTTTAAGCATTAGACTTCACCTCCAATAATTGAAGCAAGAAGTCCATCCGTACTTTCTTCAATCGCTCTGATATCGGCTACAATCTCTTCTACACTACGCAACTGTACCGGCTTATAAAAGTATTTGGTAAAACTAAGCTCATAACCAATAATTGCATTTTCAGAATCGACAACTGCATCATTCACATATGGAGTAATCTCATTTTTATAAAATGCATCGATTCCACCTTCATAAAGAATCGGCACCTGCTCACTGTCTTTTAAATTGGGATCAAATTCAATGTTACCCTTTTTATCTAATACAACTTCTGCGTTTTCATCTGTTTCAGCGAAGAATTTCTTTAGAGCATTTGCTCTCTTTGCCGGCCATCTTAAACCGGCTGATTTAGCAGCCTTCTCGATATCTGAGGCGAAAACATTGTAATTCATAGATTCTTTCGTAGATACAGCATGTTCCTTTAAGAAATCATACATCTCAGCATCTTTTCCTTCTTCCCTAAAAACACTAAGATGATTCTCGTCAATAATTCCTCTTAAACGTAGTGGACGGTTTACATCCACCTGGTAATAACCAAATTCCTCATTAGGGAATACTTTACTATATTCAGGATCAGCATCCTCAAATGCCATATATAATTCCATTACTTTTCTACGAAGCGGTTCTGTCATTTCACAGTTCTTATCACCTAAGTTCTTTCTAAGGGTAGACTTCATGGATGTAGCATCAATAAGCTGAACCTTGCCCTTGCGCTTCTCTTCTTTTTTATTTGTAAGCACCCAAAGATACGTACCAATCCCAGTGTTATAAAACATGTTTTCTGGAATCGCTACGATTGCTTCACATAAATCCTGTTCAAATATATATCTTCTTAGATTAGATGGTCCCTGACCTGCTTTACCTGTAAACAACGATGAACCATTGTGAACTTCGATAATACGACTTCCTAGTTCTGTGTTCTTTTTCATTTTGCTGATGTTATTTGCAAGGAACAACATCTGAGGGTCATCGATGTTCGGTATTAAACTATACTCAGGGTTATCATCGTAGTTAATGACAAATCTCGAATCATTAATCTCATCCTTTTTAATATCCCCCCATGCCTTAAGTTCTGATTTCCATGATGTACCAAAAGGCGGATTCGAAAGCATGAAATCAAATTCCTCTTTGGCAAATTTATCATCCGAAATAGTAGAGCCAAAGCGCACCTGATCTGCCTCCTGACCTTCTCCTTTTACAAGCATATCTGCTCTGGCAATGGCATAAGTTTCATCGGCATTTTCCTGTCCGTAGAGGTGAATTGACACCTTCTTGTCCTGTCCCTCAGCAAGCTTATTGATATGCTCTTCACCTACCGTAAGCATTCCACCTGTACCACATGCACCATCATAAATACGATACGTTGTACTCTGAATTTTGTCCTGTACCGGAATAAATGCCAGGTCAGCAATCAATTCCACGATATCTCTTGGTGTAAAATGACGTCCAGCATCTGTAACATTGGTTTCCTCATTAAACATACGGATAACTTCTTCGAAAAGCGTTCCCATAGTATGATTATCCAATGCTTCTATTCTTACACTGCCATCTTCATTTAAAATATCACGATTACTGAAATTGTATCTTGGATCTACAAATTTCTCGATAAGTAGTCCTAAACGGTCCTGTTCAGACAAACGATCAATCTCATTACGAATGTGGAATTTGTTAATAATCTCCTGTACATTTGCAGAGAATCCGTCCAAGTAATTGATGAAATCCTTCTTCAATTGCTGCTGGTTAGTTCTTGATTTTAAATCTGTAAGCGTAAAGTCGGATTTGTTTACAAAGGCCTGACCGGCAATTGACATAAGCGCCGGATCGAAATCTGTTGCTTTTCCTGTTGCTTCAAACTTTTTCTTAGCCGCCACAACAGCATCATGTGTTGGTTCTAACACCGCATCAAAACGGCGAATAACTAACATTGGAAGAATAATCTTTCTATAATCTCCCACATCATACACATCCACCAGGCAATCAGTAGCGATTCCCCAAATAAATGATTTTAACGAATTATATGTTGATTGTTTCATTTTAATAAATTCTCCTCATTTTCATTTATTAATCCAAGATTCTGAAGTCTATATGACATAGCTTGCTTTGATACATTAAATTCTTCTTCCATATCCTTAATCAGGTTCCACATAAAACCATAATTTAAGCGTGCGCTAAGTCCAGCGCTTCTGTATCTGTCCTCATAAATCTGTTTTGTTAAGTCCGCCGGCATTAGAAATGCCGCCGCACATGCATTTGCCTGATATTCTATAATTTTCAATGCATAGCTAGCGCATCTGATATTACCTTCAATTGTCCTGCTATAGGTTTGATGCATATAGTTTCGCCCTTCGTCGCGAAAGCATTTCATATGCAATCTTTGATGAAACACTTCATGCATAACCGTAAAATTCTCTCTACCTCGGTTATCGCTTTCCGTAAGTGTTGCATCAATTAAAATTGTTCCTTTTTTAACGCCTACTTTATATGGCATCATTCCTTCTCGATAGGTACTCTCCGGCCACGCCCAGAAATATCCATCACTAAAAGCCGTTGCACCTAGAACTGATTGATCCGGTGTTAAATATTTCCAATCGTAAGGAACCCGCAGACATTTTTCTATTACTTCATATACATCAAGTGGTTTTGTCTTTTTTAAGCGTTCTTTGTCAAATTCGATTAACAATTCTGTCGCTTTATCTTCAAGCTGATTTACAGAATACTCGTAATAACGCATTTATCATTCTCCGTTTTCCTTCTCCAGCATGTCGATAATCTTCTGCCAAGTCGCATCTGTCGCACCATTGTCACGAGCCATACGAAGTGCTACGCGAGCTTTTTCTGTACCCATAATGTATTCCGGCAAATCCGGTGACACAGAATTATCCTTTTCTCCGGCAGCCAAATCAAACATTTTATTCTTTTCTTCTTCAGATAAGTTCAGTAATTCTGCCATTTTTTCCAACTTATCCTTATCCGGTGGATATCTATGTCCTTTTTCAATGTCGCTCATATATGCCGGAGCAATATCCAAATCCGCAGCCAAACCACGTAAGGTTTTATTCAACGCTTTTCGCTTTGTCTCAATGAATTTACCAAATTCGCCTGTCATGTTCCCCACTATCCTTTCATATGTGCATTAGTATGTTCGCATATATGCTTACATTATACCCTCGAGTATAAAAAAAGACAAGACAAATCAGTGATTTGCCTTGTCCAAAACACACCATTATTCATTTTAATAAATCCAAATATCCTCTTCTGTAATTGACTCCAACATGTGAAGCACAGTGACTCCATCTCGCTCTACTTTTATGAGTTCATCAACAGTCTCTACTTCCGTTGTCTCCTGATAAAACTCACAGAATGAAATCACATCTTTACCGTCAATCACTCCATACGTTATAGAATACTTTTTTCCATTGAACTTAAATTCAATCTCACGTCCCTCAGAAACATATTCTCTTAACTGATCTAAATTCATTTATTTTACCTCCGTATCTGAACTATCTCTATGCATCTTTCCATTATCGTCATAGGTTATCTTATGCTGATGCGGAACTTTAGGATGCATCTTAGGATTTCCATGATTTGAATAATCTATATCCAAATAAGGCTTTCCGTCATTCCCATAATATCGTTCCTGGTCAAGTTTCCCATCTTTGTAGCTCTTAGTAACCGAATTTGCAGTGTCTTCCTTCGGTAACCCGTGTGCATCCGCCACGATGCTTACACTATCTACTTTTCCAACAGAACTTGAACCCGCTGTATTATAATCCTTTCCATTAACCGGGCTTGATGAACTTGAAGAGCTACCTCCTCCACCGTAGTCGCTATTATATCCCTTCATGATTCTTACCCTCCTTCTCGGCCTTATCTTTTGCGTTCTGTTTCCCTAAAGTGAAAATTTAAATTCCATTTTTCCAGAGTTTTTTTCTCTCAATCCG
>CAMUYQ010000014.1 GCA_947165025.1 uncultured Lachnospiraceae bacterium
TCACGAATCTGACGTTTTTTATGGGTCAGATCGGAAGTTGGTTTTGCAAGTGAGCTTGCGTTCTGTTTCATAGTGTAAGAATCATATTGATATATAGGTATTCCGGCTTTTATGGCTGCTTCAAAAACATATTCCGAAGCCGGTCCATATACTATTATACCTGACGGATGGAGTACATCAACCACTATCGCAACCTGGTCTCTGAAAATCTTTCGATTTTCCAACTTATGCGTAAAGCCATGTGAGCCAATTGCTATCAACGTTCCTTTCGGATAGGCTGCCAACGCACCTATTGTCTCATTATTACCTAGTCTGACATTAGGAATAACCTTTAGCCCTTGCAATCCGTAATAATATGTAATTGCCAAATTATTAAAAATCTGGCTTTTCTGAACAACCAGTGGCATATTATCATACGGACTTGGATCAATTCCAATCACGCAATAATATTTGCGAAGTTTCTCAACATATCCCTGCGGATAATTTAGTATTGGAATAAATCCACTATCATTACAATAAAATGACATGCCAGATTCTTCCGGTACAGTCACATCCTGTCTTCTGTCCCATTGGAACACATCTTTCGGTGGCTTCTTTGGGACCATCCATTCTTCAATAATAGGATATCCATCAGGCTTTGTTCTCGCCGCACCTTTTGTTAACTCGGCCTGAAATACATCCCTAATAAAAGGTTTCTTTGGTTTTCTAACCAATTTAATCACCTGCTTTCTTAATATTACAATTGTTAACTTGTTCGCTATTTTCTAACACCGGTATAAAAAATATATGGGATTTCTCCCGTAGATTGTAGTTACTTACACAGACTGTAGTTTACTCATGTTTGCGTGTTCGCTACTTTCTAACACGATAATACTACCTCATTCATGTTTTGTCAACAAGATAATGTGATGATAATTTTTCGGCCACTATATTTTGTGTCATATATACTCTTATTATTAACAAACCCTCCACAAGTCATGTCAAAATACTGATTGTTTTCACTGCTTTTGACATTCTCGTGAGGGTTCGTTTTATAATAGTCAAGCCCACTTAAGAATAAGTGGGCTCGTCTACGAGTGTATTCTCTTTTATTAAAATTTGGTCGCAATTTGGTCGCAATTTCCGACCTTGTTACCTCGCAACCCTTGATAATTCAAGGATTATTCCTTAAATGGATTTGAGTGTCGGGAACAGCAGCACATCGCGGATGGCGGGGCTGTTGGTCAGAAGCATCGTGAGTCTGTCGATGCCGTAGCCGATGCCGCCTGTGGGAGGCATTCCGATCTCGAGTGCGTTAAGGAAGTCTTCGTCAGTGTGGTTTGCTTCCTCGTCGCCCGCTGCCGCAGCGGCATCCTGGGCTTTGAAACGCTCTCTCTGGTCGATCGGATCGTTCAGCTCCGAATATGCGTTGCACATTTCCCATGTATTGATGAACAGCTCGAATCTCTCAACGAGATCGGGTCTGTCGGGTTTTCTCTTTGTAAGAGGTGATATCTCAACGGGATGATCCATTACGAATGTGGGCTGGATCAGCTTCTCTTCAACATATTCCTCGAAGAAAAGACTGATGATGTCGCCCTTCTGGTGATAAGGCTCGTAGTGGATGTCCTTCTCATCGGCAAGCTTCTTTGCAGCTGCCGTGTCGGGTATCTCGTCAAAGTCGATCCCCGTGTATTTCTTGATCGCATCGATCATTGTGATGCGCTCGAAAGGCTTCTCAAAATCAAGCTCGATGTCGCCGTATTTGAACTTCGTAGTACCGAGCACTTCCTGTGCCACATAACGGAACATGTTCTCGGTAAGATCCATCATGCCGTTGTAATCGGTATATGCCTGGTACAGTTCCATGAGCGTGAACTCGGGATTGTGTCTCGTATCAAGTCCCTCGTTCCTGAACACGCGGCCGATCTCGTACACTCTCTCCAGTCCGCCGACAATAAGTCTCTTTAAGTAGAGTTCGAGTGAGATACGAAGATTCAGGTCCTCATCAAGCGCGTTAAAATGTGTCATGAACGGACGTGCTGCAGCTCCGCCCGCATTTGCAACGAGCATCGGAGTCTCAACTTCCATAAAGCCCTGTCCGTCAAGATATTTACGTATCGTTGAAATGATCTTCGATCTCTTGATGAACGTATCCCTTGAAGTGTCATTCATGATAAGGTCAACGTATCTCTGACGGTAACGAAGATCTGTGTTTGTCAGTCCGTGGAACTTCTCCGGAAGAGGCTGGAGGTTCTTGGACAGAAGGATGACCGATGACGCATGGATGGAAACCTCTCCCATCTGCGTTCTGAACATGTATCCCTTTACGCCGACGATATCGCCCGGCTCAAACTTCTTGAAATCGGCATACGCTTCCTCGCCGAGAGAATCCCTCGACACGTATACCTGTGAATTGCCTTTCAGATCGGAAACGTTGATAAAGGAAGCCTTGCCCATCACGCGCTTAAGCATGATACGTCCGGCAATGCTCACATTTATCGGAGAAGCGTCCATAACAGCACGCTTTGCTTCATAGTCCTGCTTCAGGAGTGCCTTCTTCTCTTCCTCGGGAAGGCTCTCATCAACGACAACATCCTTGTGGTCCGCAAGAAGCTTCTTCTCAAGCTCCTCGTATGCGGCCTTTGCATCTGCTGTATGATCGGTCTGATCATACTTCGTGATGACAAAAGGATCCTTGCCCGCTGCCTGCAGGTTCGCAAGCTTTTCTCTCTTATTCTTCAGTATCTGGTTAAGGTCGGGCTCCTGTCCGCCTTTATTCTGATCGTTGTTTCCCATTACTTATCGGCTTTCTTCTTTGTTGTCTTCTTTGCAGGTTTTTCTTCCTTAGCGGCAGCCTTTGCAGTTGTCTTTGCAGGTGCCTTCTCTTCCGTCTTCTTGGTGTTCTTCTTTGCTCCTGCCGGCTTTTCAACCTTAAGGATCTTGTACTTGATCTCACCTGAAGGAGTATCAACGCTGATGGTTGCGCCCTTCTTTGCTCCGATGAGCTTCTTGCCGACCGGTGACTCGTTTGAGATCTTGTGGTTCAGGCTGTCAACCTCTGTAGATCCGACGATCTTGTAAACGACTTCTTCATCATATTCAATGTCAAGGAGTGTTACCGTGCTTCCGAGTCCTACGGAATCCTTTGCAACATCCTCTTCAAGATAAACTTCAGCATTCTTCAGGATCGCTTCTATCTCTTCAATACGAAGTTCGTTATCCCTCTGCTCTTCCTTGGCTGCATCGTATTCGGCATTCTCTGAAAGATCTCCCTGCTCACGTGCTTCCTTTATTTTCTGAGCTATCTGAGCCCTTATGACCTCTTTTCTTTCATCGCGCTCAGCCTCGAGTTCGCGAAGCTTTTCATAAGACATCAGATTCTTTTTTTCTTCCATTGTAAAACCCATCCCTTCCAAAATTATTAAGGATATACTCCAAAACAATAAACGAATTATATCGCAAGGACTACGTTGCGTCAACAGACATTATCACCGCTGCTTCGCAGAAAATCATCCATCAGGCGTTTAAGGTCATCCAGTGACTCTGCTTCGTTAAGCCTGCCGCGAAACTGTGACGATCGCGGGTAGCCTTTCGTATACCATGCGGCGTGTTTTCGCATCTCGCGTGAGCCTATATATTCGCCCTTGCATTCGATGAGCATCTTCGCATGACGAAGTATCATCTTTGCAACTTCTTCTCTTGAAGGCTTCTGCCACTTTCTTCCTTCGGATCTTTCCGACAGTTCTTTAAATATCCACGGATTGCCCTGCGCGGCGCGCCCTATCATCACGGCATCGCATCCGGTCTCAGCAAGCATTGCCTCTGCAGTTTCGTATGATACGACATCTCCGTTTCCTATGACCGGTATCGATACGGCTTCCTTAACCTGCCTGATGATATCCCAGTCCGCTTTTCCCGAATAGTACTGCTGTCTCGTCCTGCCGTGCACACATACTGCGGCGGCACCGCTGTCCTGCGCGATCTTAGCCATCTCGACAGCATTTATGTGATCATCGTCAAATCCTTTTCTGATCTTGACGGTAACGGGCTTTTTGACTGATGAGGAAACGGCGCTTATGATTTTCGCCGCAAGGCGCGGATCCTTCATGAGAGCGCTTCCTTCACCGTTGTTAACTACCTTCGGAACCGGACAGCCCATGTTGATGTCAAGGATCGAGAAGGGCCTGTTCTCGATCTTGGCGGCCATCTGCGCCATGATATCGGGATCGGATCCGAACAGCTGAAGCGATACGATGCCCTCGGCGGGGTCGATCCTCATCATCTCCTCGGTCTCCCTGTTCTTGTAGTAGATGGCCTTGGCGCTTATCATCTCCATGCACGTCATGCCCGCGCCTGACTCGTGGCACAGCAAGCGAAATGGCAGGTCACTTACCCCTGCCATTGGTGCCAGTATCCATTTATTCGGAAGGTCGACATTACCTATTTTTGGCATATATCAGTCTCAGTCCTTCAAGAGTCAGGTCACTGTTGTATTCGTCTATCATATCGGTCTCGTTGCTGATAAGACGTCCGAGACCGCCCGTTGCAACAACCTTGAGCTTGTCATATCCGGTCTCTTTCTTCACCTGTTTGATGATGTATTCGGTCTGTCCGATCTGGCCGTACATTAGGCCTGCCTGCATCGACCAGATAGTATCGTTTGCAAGTATCGACTTTGGCATTTCTATCTCGATCTCGGGAAGCTTTGCGGTTCCCGTCCAGAGTGCCTCGGCGCTTATCTTTACGCCCGGTGCCGTGATACCGACGGTGAATCTTCCATCCCCGGTCACAAGATCGTATGTCGTTGCCGTTCCGAAATCAAGAACGAGGATCGGGCCGCCGTATATCTCATATGCGGCAACCGCATCGACTATCCTGTCCGGGCCGATCTCCTTTGGATTGGGAGTGTCGATCCTGATACCGGTCTTGATGCCGGGGCCGACTACGAGCGGCTTGATATCAAGGTATTTCCTGATGCTTGCCGTGAGTGAATGCATGATATTGGGCACAACGGATGCGATGATAACGCCGTCTATGTCAGACAGCTCCACGCCGTTTCTGCCGGCAAGCTCACATATCTCGCTTCCGAATTCATCCGAAGTCCTCGGAGTCTTGCTCATCATGCGAAATGTACATGAAAGCTTTTCGCCGTCATATACACCGCAGGTTATATTGGTATTTCCGACATCAAGTACTAATAACATTTTCTCTCCTTTATCTGTCCTCTGATACAAGACCGTCTATCGGCTCATTAAGGACAAACGCCTTATAAAAAAGTTCCAGGTTTTCAAACAGTTCCTCTTTGTGCTTTCTTACCTCTTTGACCATAAGGCCGGCACCGATCTCGTCATACAGAAGGTCACCCTCATCCGCATCGGTGATCAGGATAACGCTGCCGTCATCGTCAAATCCGATCATGAACGAGCCGCCCACTTCTTCGGTAAACAGCACGCACATTATATGAAGTTCATCCTTTATCGAATCAGGAAGCTTGTTAAATGCTTCGTTGAAATAGTATTTCTGCTCATAGGAGTTCGCCCCGCACAGAATGATCTTCGAAGTATCCATCAGGCACCTCCGATAAGCGAATAAAGGCATATGGAAGTCACTGCGGCAAACGCAAGAGCTAAGAAGGCGAATACCCATCCGTTCTTCGATCCGCGCTTGAAGCACTTATATGAATTAAGTGCGAGTATGAGTGTCGCGCATGCGAACATTATCGTATACAGAAGGTCCGTCGCACCCATCGTCAGCGATATTATGCTGCAGAAAATGATCATTAACGACAGAAACAGATCCGTAACGCTGACAAGAAAGAACTCTCTCTTTGCAAGTGTTTTCAGATAGTCCAGAATCTCAGTGTTCATCGTATCCTCATCCCAAAGTAGCTGCCATCACGGCCTTTATCGTATGCATACGATTTTCGGCCTCATCAAACACGACGTCGGCATACTTCTGGAATACCTCATCGGTAACTTCCATGTCGGCGATGCCGAACCTCTCGCCCATCTCGCGTCCGATAACTGTCTTGCGGTCGTGGAATGCGGGCAGGCAATGAAGGAAGATCGCATCCGGTTTTGCATGCTTCATCAGATCCATTGTGACCTTGTAAGGTGTAAGGTCGCGGATCCTCTCCTCCCATACTTCGTCGGGCTCACCCATCGATACCCATACGTCTGTATAGACTATATCAGCCCCTTCAACGGCCTTGTAAGGATCTTCCTCAAACGTGATCGATCCGCCGGATATCTTTGCAAATTCCTCACACTCTTTGACAAGAGCGGCATTCGGGAAATACTTGCGGCATGTTCCGGCAACAAAATGCATACCCATCTTGGTGCAGGCGATCATGAGAGAATTACCCATGTTGTAGCGCGCATCACCCATGTATACGAGCTTGCGGCCTTCGATCGTGCCAAGGTGCTCCCTTATCGTCAGAAGATCTGCCAGCATCTGTGTCGGATGATACTCGTTCGTCAGTCCGTTCCATACCGGAACAGGAGCGTACTTTGCAAGCTCTTCCACAATAGACTGCGCATATCCGCGGTACTCGATACCGTCATACATTCTTCCGAGAACACAAGCCGTGTCGGCAATGCTCTCTTTCTTTCCTATCTGTGAGGCCATCGGATCAAGGAACGTCGTCCCCATTCCCATGTCATGGGCCGCAACCTCAAATGAGCACCTTGTTCTCGTGCTCGTTTTTTCAAATATAAGGGCAACGTTCTTACCCGGATACTGCCTGTCGAATATTCCCTTTTTTTTCTTTTCCTTAAGCTCGGCGGCAAGATCGAGGAATTCTTCGATCTCCTCCTTCGTAAAATCCTTAAGCGTCAGAAAATCACGTCCCTTTAAGCTCATTCTCATCTTCCTTTCACACGTTTATAATCAACATATGCGACGTCACCGCGCATGTTTATAACTGTTACGACTTCACCTTCGGGTATGACGGCATTAGGTCTGTTGCTCCTGGCCTCCCAGTTTCTGCCGCCTATCCTGACTACGCCCGATCTTGTTGCGTTATCGATCTTACATGTTACGATCGCATCGCATCCTTCAAGTTCCATCAGCTCCTTTTCGCGCCGCGCTCTCATCACGTACTTCATACCGATTGGTCTTACATATATGAACAGCACCAGAGCGACTGCAACTGCAGCTGCGATCTGCCAGATGTCCTTTACCTCGAAAAAATTTGTGACAAGGCCCGCCAGTGCGCCTGCCGCACCGCACGCACCTATCAGCTCGATCCTGATGAACTCGATCACGAGACATATGATCAGTATGATCAGCCATATCTTCGGTGTCATGATCGTCTCCGAAATCTAAACCCTTATCCAGCCCGGAAGAAGTCGCATCTGCGTATCCTCATCCGTCATGTATTTGTCCGGATAAACCGTTATGTGCTCATTGTTCTCGTTAAGTATCGAAGCCCACTGGGAAAATGTCGAATTCGCGATGATATTGGCTTTGCATTTCGTCATCAGCTGCATATCCCTGAAGCTGTCGTTACCCCTGTTTATATCAACGACCGTCTTATCTTCAAGCCATGAGAACTCCTGTCTTACAAAGTCTGCATCTTCCGAGAAGATGTAAAACTTCGGATCCTTAATGTGCTCCCTGACCTTCTCAACAGCCGGTCTGTAATACTCCTGTCCGAGAAGGAGAAACTGTCCCGAATACGTTTCCGAGAGATAATCGCCGCGCCTTACGTGTATTGATACGCTGTTCTCGTTCTTCATCTTATCGGCGATCCCGGCATTCTCGCCTGTCAGCGGTGGGAACTTAAGTTCCTTCTTCAAGCGGTCTATCCTGTCCCTGTAGTAGACTTCCTCGGTGAAATATCCAAATATGTAATGATTTTTGGAGACATCCAGATTACAGAAAACATCAAACGGTGTTTTCTTCGTCAGCTGATCGTAAGTGATGCCCGCCTTCTCGCACTTTCCTGCCTCGCGAAGCTTCCTGTTAACGGGCCCGAGAAGAAACTTCACACCCCTTGCAAAAGGTCCGCGAAACGGCGTTGCGATCTGTCCGGATACTTTGTAGATATCGGAAACGGAAGCCTCCTCGAATGAGAAAGCACTTCCCTCTACATTTTCAAAAATGCGCCGAAGTTCAAACCCGTGATGCTCGTCATCCGTATAAAACCATCTTGTATCGGCCAGTACCTTTGTGTCCGGATACCGCGTTTTCAGAAAACTGTACAGATTGTACTGGAACATCTGGTTACCGAGACCCGACGTAAACCTGACTATTATCACTTGGCTGTCTCCCCGGCAAGTTCCTTTATTATCGTGCAGATCCTGTCAACGTCATCCGTTGCGAGCGTTGCGCTCATCGGAAGCGTCAGTACTCTCTCAGCTGCCTGCTGCGCAACAGGTGTTAAGGAAGGATCAAACCGTCCCCTGTAACAGTCCATGTCGCTTGTGAGCGGATAGAAATATTTACGTGTATAGATATCGTTTTCCTTCAGTCTGTCCATGACAGTCTGGCGGTCACATCCGAATATATTCTCATCGATCACTATCGGGAAGTATGCATAGTTGGGCTTGACGTCCTTCTGCACCGGCAGGATCTTAAGTCCCGGAATGTTTGAAAGATGCTCTCTGTATCGCTCTACGACAAGGCGCCTCTTTTCGATCTCACCGTCGACATATTCGAGATTGCACAGTCCCATGACCGCGCAGAATTCATTCATCTTTGCGTTCGCACCGATACCGTCGACGACCTCTTCGTTCTTGATACCGAAGTCTTTGAGTTTGTAAAGTTCCTTCATCAGATGCTCATCTTCCGTTGATATCGCGCCGCCCTCGATCGTGTGGAACACCTTCGTTGCGTGAAAACTGAACATCGAGGCATCACCGAATGCGCCGATACCTTTGCCTTTATACTCGCAGCCGAACGCGTGCGCCGCATCGTAAATTACCTTCAGACAGTGCTTTTTTGCTATCGCTTCTATCTTCTCGACATCGCATATGCATCCGTACACATGCACCGGCACGATCGCACACGTCTTCGGTGTGATCAGCGCCTCTATCTTGTCGGCATCTATCGTATATGTGTCGGGATTGATGTCGCAGAACACCGGCTTCAGGCCGTTTCTTACGATCGCATGTGTCGTTGATGCGAACGTGAACGGAGTCGTGATGACCTCACCGTCAAGATCAAGTGCCTGAAGCGTCATCTCAAGAGCCATGTGTCCGTTCACGAAGAGCGAAACGTTTTTGACCTTCAGATATTCGCAGAGCTTCTCTGACAACTTTTCATGGTTTACGCCCATGTTCGTCAGCCACACAGAATCCCAGAGGGGCCTTATAGCCTCCACGTACTCCTCAAAAGGAGGCATTGATGATTTTATGACATTGATCCTCATTACGAATCTTTCTCCTTATTGTGCAAACATCAGATGCACACCAGTCCTGCCTTAGACAGGATGTATCTGAACGCAAAGCCTGCAAGCGTTGTCTTCTTATCCTTCATCACGACATGCGTTATACCGTAGTCGTACATCTCATCAAGAAACTTCCTGTTCTCGGCGTTTGGCTTCCTCATAAAATCCTTAAGTGCCAGGCCGAAATCTGCAAGACATCTCTTTTTCGAATAGTCCCCAAGCTCTCTGTACTGCTCCACCCACTGCATCATCGTCTTGGAGAGCAGGCAATCCTCTCTTGCAATGTTTCTCTGCATCGCGATCGAGTTCCAGTTCGCGCCGCCCGCCTTCTTGACGTACCGCCACGCGCTCATCGTATCGTCCATGCGGTATATCTTACCCTGCATCAGCAGAAACAGCAATATGACAGCATCATCTGTAAAATCACTGGCACGGTGCAGTATCGTATAATCAAGCTTTCCGTTTTTGTAAATGTTCCTTGATACTACCGTTGCGTAGTGCCCCGGCCACTTTCCGCTGTTGCAGTAATCATCGTATGTAAAATCACCGCTCCAGTCGTAAAGGTCAACGACCTTCCTGATCTCGGGATCTTCTATGTCTTCGTTTTCCTCGTCAACGAGCCTGCATGTATGGGTAACGGCAGTGTATTCGGGATGATCTTCGAGAAAATCGACCTGTTTCTGCAGCTTATGCGGATCGGTCCAGAAATCATCGCCTTCAAGGTACGCAAGGTATTCTCCCGTGCACTGCATCGTCGTCTCGTAGACGTTCAGTGTCGGCTTTCCCGTGTTATGCTCTCTCGGAACGAACCTGACCTCGGGATGGTCCTTTGCGATCTCTTCGATGATCTTTCGCGTCGAATCAGTCGAGCAGTCATCACCCACAACGACCTCAAACGGAAAATCGGTCTCCTGCGCGAGAATCCCTTCAAGGGCGAGTTCAACGTACTTCTCGTGATTGTATGTTATGAGAATGACACTGAGCTTGTAATCCATCTTATTTCTTCGTGTATTCGTCCGTAGCCTCGGTGATCTTTCCGCCGTCGACCTTGTAAACGTATCTGCAGTTTTCTATCGTGGTGAGCCTGTGTGCGATGATGATCATCGTCTTGCGGCCCTTGAGCCTGTCTATCGCTTCCATTACGGCAGCTTCTGTCTCGGAATCAAGTGCACTTGTAGCCTCATCGAGCACAAGTATCTCGGGATCTCCGTAAAGTGCTCTCGCGATACCGATCCTCTGCCTCTGCCCGCCGGACAGCCTTACTCCACGCTCGCCGACCATCGTATCAAGCCCTTCGGGGAGCGTCTTTACAAAATCAGCCAGCTGGGCTTCCTCAAGAGCTTTCCATACTTTGTCCTCTTCGATCTCTTCCTCCTCTATTCCGAATGCGACGTTAGACCTGATCGTCTCATCCGCAAGGAAGATAGCCTGAGGAATATAGGCGAGCATCTTTGACCATTTCAGCGGATGCTCGTGAACGTTCATGTCATCATAGAATACCGCGCCTTCCGTCGGTGTCAGTATTCCAAGTATCACATCGGCCATCGTGGACTTGCCTGCACCGGATGGCCCGACAAGACCGACAGACGCGCCGGTCGGGATCGAGAAGCTTACGTTTCTGAGTACATCCCTGTCCGTATTCGGATATCTGTAGGACACATTATCGATGCGGATGACATGATCCTTTGATCTTTGATCAGCTGTCGCACCGGTTGAATCGGTAAGATCGAATCCGTTCATATCCTCCGTATCCATGATATCCCTGTATATAAGGTCAACGGAGGGGCGCAGGAACACGATAAGGTTGATGTAATTGTCAATCTTTCCGACCGAAGGAAGGAGCTTGAACGCTGCCATCGCAAATGCCGCAAGCTGCGGGATCATATCGGAAAGGTCGTTGCCCATATAGAGCTTTGCACAAAGTACAAGAAGTATCGCACCTATACATACCGTTTCGATCAGATACTTCGGTGCCTGTCCGAGTATCTCGTTGTTCCTGACCGCATGATACTTCTTCTCGCCACGCCTTGTGAACGCGTTCACGAAGTATTTTTCCCTGTGGAGTATCTTGATATCCTTGACCGCACCGAGAGCCTGGTTGATCGCCTGATGCATCTTGCCGTCGTTGTACTGGGATATCTCACCGTTCTTACGGCTTCTTCCGTGGAATATGATCAGATAGAGCACCGATACGACGCCGAGGATCACTACTACCGAGACGGTTATCATCCAGTCTACAACAAGCAGATAGATACACATGAGTGCGGATACGAGTATCTCCGCAAAAACGGAAAACGCTGTCAGAAGGAGCTGGAAGAACCGCTCCGAATCAAGCATTATCGACCTTATCATCTCTGCCGAGTTCTTGTCGAGATGGTATGTATACGGCTTCTTCAGATAACAGTCAATAAGTCTTCCGGAAAGCCGCAGCTGATTGTTGTAAATGAACGTGTACTGTATATAGCTTACTATCATCAGGTAGATGTTCTTGAACAGATACACGAGTATTAGCACAATCACGACATACAGGAAGAACTGTCTGTCAGAATCGGCCCCGGTCAGATCGTATATGAAGCTGAGCACCCTGCTCTTCTGTATCGACTCGGGATTGCTGATAAGCGACACAAGCTGCGTGATGAGCGATACACCCGCAAGCTCGAGAGCAGCCCCGATAAACAGCGCAAGGCAGAGAAATACCGACTGTACCTTCTGCTTCCTGTTGAATATGCGGTTTATCTTCTTAAACAGTGACATTTTTTCCCATTAAGCCCTCTTCAGGAAATGCTGTTCCCAAAGGTACGGATAGAGCGCCTTGAATGCATTCTCTCCCATTGCAAACGTCGCCGCCGGATCTGAGATCACCTGCTCGATCTGTCTTCTGACAAGCGCCGGATCTATAAGATCACACGAATTAAACGAATCTGATCGCGTGATATCCGTAAAATACTCTTTAAGCGGTCCCTTCATCCATTCGACTATCGGCGTGTTGAATCCGATCTTCGTGCGCCTGTATGCTATCTCCTTAGGCATATACGGTGCCATCGCATCCCTGATGATCGACTTGGAAAATCCTCCGTGAAGTCTTGATGTCCAAGGGAGGCTCATTCCGAGCGTGACCATACGGTGATCCATGAAGGGCATTCTTATCTCGATGCCGTTTGCCATCGAGTATCTGTCGTAATTACGGAGCAGTGTTGGAAGGATCGTCTCGTGGCTTGATGCATAGAGTGTCTTTCCGAGAGTATCCATCGCACGGTAGCGCGGATCGGATGCAGCCCTGACCTTCTTGTAAGGCTGTCTTTTTGCGTTCTTGATGTCGGCAAGCTTCTTCTTGAGCTCATCCATCCTGACCCCAAGCGGTGTCGGCATCTTCATGGCCATGTTCGAGCCGTCCTTAGGGAAGCTCTCAATATAGGCCGTCAGAACCATATTCTTCTCATCCGTGCTTTTTGCATCAGCAAGTGCTTTTACAAAATCAAACGTATAGCCTCCGAACAGCTCATCAGCTCCGTGTCCGTCGATCGTGACTATTGTGCCGTTTTCCCTGAGCTTTCCGTACAGCAGCATCATCGGGATCGGGCTTGTCAGATACACATCCTCCTGAAGATATACAAAATCGCCGAGCCTGTCTATCGCACCGACCGGATCAATCTCAACAAAAGTCGATTCTATCCCGAGAAAATCCGTGACCTGCCGTGCATATACACTCTCATCAAGTGTCGTTCCCGGGAAGGTCGCAACATAGGCATGCTGCCAGTCCCTGTTCATCCTGGCATCACTGCCGTTGCGCGCCAGATGGGCCATAGCGCATATAGTGGCGGACGAATCAAGTCCTCCGCTGAGCGCGGTCCCTATTGTAACATCTGCACGCATGCGAAGTTTGCATGCATCCAGGAATATATCCCTGCAAAGCTCAACCTGCTCTTCATACGATGACGGAAGATCCATCAGATGGTCGAGTGTATTCCAGTATCTTGATATTTTCAGAGTACCGTCAAATATTGCGCAGCACCCGGCCGGGAATCTGTATATGCCTTCTATTGCGCATTCTTCCGTGCTCTCGTAATAAACTATCCTGTCGGTGTCGGTGACTATGCCGCGGTTCGGCTTCACGTCCTTCATAAGAGGCGTCAGTGCCTTCATCTCCGAAGCGAATGCTATCGATGTCTTATCACTGTCCAAAAACGTGTAATAAAGCGGTTTTACCCCAAACCTGTCGCGGGCCATAAAGAGCTTCTTCTCTTTCGTATCCCATATCGCAAATGCCCACATGCCGTTGAACATGTCAAGACATGCCTTTCCCCATTTGAGATATGCCGCGATCAGTACTTCCGAATCACAGTCACTGTTAAACGAAAATCCGTCCGCTGCGAGCCTGTCGCGAAGTTCAAGGAAATTGTATATCTCGCCGTTAAAGACGATCATGTACCTGCCGTCCAAATACGACATGGGCTGGGAGCCCTTTTCGGACAGATCGAGGATCGACAGTCTCCTGTGTCCGAGGACACAACCCTCACCCTGCCAGACGTTACCGGCATCGGGGCCGCGGTGGGTCAGCCTGTCGGTACATTTTCCCGCAAGTCCGATATCGATTTTCGCATTAACTGCTCCGAATATACCGCACATATCACTTCCGACCGTTCTTTTTCGACAGTTTTTCCTTAACGCGAAGTTTCAGGACTTTGACCATCTTTTCGGCCGACAGTCCCCTGTATTCGTAAATATATTTATACGCTTCCTCACCTGTAGCCGGAGGATTCGTGTTCTTTCCGATGTCATACAGAAACAGATCAGCGCCCTCAACCTCATACACGACGTTCGCATCAAGCGGCCTCATGCTGCGGCCGAAGCTCTTAACTACCCTGTATGGAAGTGATGCGCATGTAAGGACATACTTTACGGGACGTGCTGCCTCGTCATTCTTTGATACGGATATCATCTCATCGATCGGCTTGTATCCGTACAGATCGACGATACAGTCATCTGCAAGGCGGATATTCTCAAAGAAAGAGTCGTATACCGCAGATGAGCGGTCAAGTGTCGAAAATCTGCAGTAAAGAGGCCCTTTTGAACCGCTTATGGGAACCTGAAGATCTGTGTCGGGTTTGCACGCATGAGTTCCCATGTCCCCGAAGTTCGTTGTATAGCTGACTCTCGGATACAGCGTGTATTTACCGGTTTCGATCAGATAAACTATATAGTATTTAAGCCAGGATCTGTCGGACCACCCCGACACGTTTGCGGGGACACTCACTCCTGCAAGATCCTTATCCTTATTGTCCGCATACCATGCTCTGAAGAGCTGCCACTGCTTCTTTGTATATGCCTGGCCCCACGACGACGGTATCTGAAGATACCAGTTGTCGTATCCGTCATCTATCGCCGCAAACGCTTCCCTCTTATGTACGTTGAACAGGTGGTTGTACAAAGATACCGAACCGATCCTGTCATCATCCTCGGCAAACTCAAGCGCCTTACAGGAAAACTCATAAAATGACGGTGCAACGAACAGATCGTCCTCAAGAACAATGATACTGCCGTGATCTTCAGTCAGATCACCGCAGCTGAGTACATGCTCCCGAAGACCCATTCTCTCGGGCCTTTTTATCACGGTCTTTTTACCGTGCGAATATTCGAATTGATCAGCAACGCCGGCTGTCGCGTCAGAATCACTCTTATCAATGCTTATGATAAGTTCGGGCGCTGCCCCCGAAGGATAGACCGCCTTTTCGATCGATGTCAGCAGTCTCTTTAATGAATCGGGTCTGTCATACGCGATCACGACTATCGCAGGTGTCATCATCATTAATTATCCTTTTGAAATCAGAGCCCCTTTCGAAACGAAAGGGGCTCCTGTTTTAAAACCATACTGATATTGGCTTATCAGGCCTTTCCGTCAGAACCGAGTACGTTCACGATCTTGTGAGCAACCATGTCCTTAACGGCCTGGCGTGCAGGCTTTAAGTACTGACGGGGATCGAAGTGATCCGGATGCTCTGCGAAGTACTTTCTGATATTACCTGTCATTGCAAGACGGATATCTGAGTCGATATTGATCTTACATACTGCAAGCTTTGCAGCCTGACGAAGCTGTTCCTCAGGGATACCTACCGCATCGGGCATGTTTCCGCCGTACTGGTTGACCATCTTAACGAATTCCTGGGGAACCGATGATGAACCGTGAAGAACGATCGGGAATCCGGGAAGTCTCTTGATGCACTCCTCGAGAACGTCGAAGCGAAGCGGAGGCGGAACAAGGATTCCGTCAGCGTTTCTTGTGCACTGTTCTGCCGTGAACTTGTATGCACCATGGCTTGTTCCGATGGCGATGGCAAGTGAATCACAGCCTGTCTTGTCTACGAACTCTTCAACTTCCTCGGGACGTGTGTAGCTTTCCTTACCTGATTCTACAACGACCTCATCCTCGATACCTGCAAGTGTTCCGAGCTCAGCCTCAACAACAACGCCGTTAGCGTGAGCATATTCAACTACCTGCTTTGTAAGAGCGATGTTGTCTTCGAATGACTTGGAAGAAGCATCGATCATGACTGATGTGAATCCGCCGTCGATACATGACTTACAAAGTTCGAATGTATCACCGTGATCAAGGTGAAGAGCGATGGGGATCTCGGGATTTTCTTCAACTGCTGCTTCAACCAGCTTTACAAGATATGTATGGTTGGCATAAGCACGTGCTCCCTTGGAAACCTGAAGTATAACAGGGCTCTTGAGTTCGCCTGCTGCTTCCGTGATACCCTGAACGATCTCCATGTTGTTAACGTTGAAAGCACCTACTGCGTAACCGCCGTCATATGCCTTCTTAAACATTTCGGTTGTGGTAACTAATGACATAACGAATCATCCTCCTTTTTGCAAACTACCGCAAGAATTATATCATCAAACTCTGCTGTTAACAAGTGTTTTCAAGTCTTCGCACATCTTAAGACTGATGTCCAGAGTCTGTCTGTTTGAGGTAAGCCGGCTTACCTCACCCTGGGAGAATCTGTACAGGAAACATGGCTTGGAACCGGGGATCAGCTTGACTTTGCCTTTGTATGATGCAACAAACGGTGCGATCTTCTGCGGATCAAAGTCGGCATTATGAATGACCCTGAATTCGATCCCGTTCTCTTTCTCGGTTATGTCGGTGACAAATACCTTTCCTGCGACGGTACGCAGAAGTGCCACATCCAGAAGGTTCTCGACCGACCTGGGGATCGCGCCGAACCTGTCTGTCAGCTCATCACGCATGTCATCTGCTTCCTCTTTTGACTGTATGCATGATATCCTCTTGTAAACGTCGATCTTTTGATTTTCGCTTGCGATATATGTATCCGGGATGAACGCATCGATATCAAGGTCAACCGAGACATCGTTCTCTTCAATGACCTCCTCGCCCTTTTTGCGCTTGACGGCCTCGTTTAAGAGCTTACAGTACATATCGTATCCGACTGCGTTCATATGGCCCGACTGCCGCTCTCCGAGAAGGTTTCCGGCACCTCTTATCTCCAGGTCCTGCATCGCTATCTTGAAGCCGCTTCCAAGCTCCGTGAAATCCCTGATAGCCTGAAGTCTCTTCTCCGCAACCTCGCGCAGTACTTTATTTCGTCTGTACATAAGGAACGCGTATGCCGTTCTGTTGGACCTGCCGACGCGGCCTCTGAGCTGATACAGCTGCGACAGTCCCATCTGGTCGGCATCGTGGATGATGATCGTGTTCACATTCGGTATATCAAGACCGGTCTCGATTATCGTCGTTGCGACAAGTACGTCTATATCTCCCGATACAAAATCATACATTATACGTTCGAGCTCGGCCTCCTTCATCTGGCCGTGTGCAAATGATATGCGGGCCTCGGGAAGTATCCTTGTAAGTGCGCTTGTCATGTCAGCTATCGACTGCACCCTGTTATACACGTAGAATACCTGTCCGCCGCGCGCAAGTTCGCGCCCGATCGCCTCTCTTACAAGTTCCTCGTTGTACTCCATGACAAACGTCTGAATGGGAAGCCTGTCCTGCGGGGCCTCCTCGAGAACACTCATGTCCCTGATCCCTATCAGGCTCATATGAAGGGTCCTCGGGATAGGTGTTGCTGTCAGCGTCAGAACGTCAACATTTTCCTTGAGCTTCTTGATCTTCTCTTTGTGGGACACGCCGAAGCGCTGCTCCTCATCGATGATCAGAAGTCCCAGATCCTTGAACGACACATCCTTTGACAGAACGCGGTGCGTACCGATGACGATATCTACCATACCGCTTGCAAGATCCTTTACTGTCTGCGTGATCTCAGACCGGCTCCTGAAGCGGCACAGAAGGTCGATCCTGATCGGATAGTCCTTCATCCTCTGGATAAACGTAGTGTAATGCTGCTGTGCAAGTACAGTTGTCGGCACAAGATACACGACCTGCTTCCCTTCCGAAACGGCCTTGAATGCGGCTCTTATAGCAATCTCGGTCTTGCCGTATCCGACATCGCCGCATATGAGTCTGTCCATGATCTTGTCAGACTCCATATCGCGCTTCGTATCCCTGATAGCGGCAAGCTGGTCTTCTGTCTCCTCGAAAGGGAACAATTCCTCAAACTCGGTCTGCCATACGGAATCCTTGTCGTATTCGTATCCCTTTTTGGAAGAGCGGGCGGCATACAGATCCACAAGGTCCTGGGCAATAACGTCGACCGCCTCCCTGACCTTTGATTTGGTCTTGGCCCATTCCTGGCCTCCGAGCTTGTTGAGCTTAGGGGCCGCAGCTCCCGCCGATGCATACTTCTGGATCGTATCAAGAGCCGTCGCCGGGATATAGAGATTACCGCCGTCACGGTACGAGATCTTCATGTAATCTTTCGTGACGCTGTCAACATTGACCTGTTCTATACCCTGGTATATACCGAGTCCGTGACTGGAATGCACGACATAATCACCGATCTTCAGTTCGGTGAAGCTTGCTATCCTGCTTCCCTCGTATTTCGGTCTGTGCTTTTTCTTCTGCTGTCTCTGCGTGAAGACATCGGCTTCCGATATGACCGCAAACTTAATTAGCGGATACTCAAATCCCTGGGAAAGATGCCCGTATGTGACCATCACTTCCTTCGGCTTGACTTCACGGTCCGTATCATCTGTATTAAATGCGTTCACATGATTTTCGCGAAGGTCGTCCGCAAGTCTTGATGCACGCGTACGCGACGCGCAAACAAGGATGACCCTGTATGAATTCTTCGACAGTCTCTTAAGGTCCGCCACAAGGCTGTCAAAGCTGTTGTTGTAGCTGTTCATCGCCCTTGTGACGATATTGACGGTCGCTGATGTTTTGAACACGCCGCCCGGAAGAGACAGCGTGGACATGGCAACACCCGTCATGTTCTCAAAGCGGGCGAACACCTCATCTTTGGAACATATGAGCTTTGTCTGCGTCGGGAGCGCATATCCCTTTTCAAGACGCATTTTCATGCTCTCCGAAAACTCGGCCTCAACCGCGGATGCGCACTCTGCCATTCTCACCGGCTCGTCATAAAAATACAGGCACTTCTTCTTGGACAGATAATCGCATAGTGTCTCCGTATCATCATAGAAATACTCAAGGAAACTGTCGGTGTTAACGCCGCTCTGGCCCGCGATCTCAAGTTCTTCCTTAAGGTTGGTCGCGATCCTGTATGCATTTGCGCCCTCTTCCGTTTTAAAGATCCTGCGAAGCTTTTCACGTGCCTCTGTGGCTTCCTTTGTAACCTTCTCAAGTCCCTCTTCGATCCGCTCCCTGTCAAGCACCGTTTCCGATGCAGGGAAGATCGCAACGGTCGACATTTTTTCAACCGAGCGCTGGCTTAATATGTCAAACGTCCTGATCGAATCGATCGTATCGCCCCACAGTTCAAGCCGGACCGGGTTGTCGTCCGTAAGCGGATATATATCGACGATGCCGCCTCTTATCGAGAACTGTCCTTTTCCTTCAATCTGGTAGTTGCGGACATACCCCGCGTCAACAAGCTGTGCTGCAAGTTCGGATTCGGAAACGCTTCCGCCCTCGTCAAGATATATCACGCTGTCTTCGATCGAGGATAGCGGCGGAAGGTGAGCCATGAAGGCGTCCACGGTCGTTACTATAGTGCATCTGTCTTCTTCCGTAAGTGCCCTGATGCAGCGCATCCTCTGCTCGGTTATGACGTTGCCGGCGATATCGGCCTGATAGAATATCAGATCTTTTGCGGGAAACAGATAAACGTTCCGGTCGTAGAACCTGTAATCCTCATATATCCTGCGGGCTTTTGTCTCACTAAAAGTAACGATGATTTTGAAATCAAAATCATCGCTCATTCCGTATACCATGTGAAGTTTTTGAGGATCAACGCATCCGTCCGCGGCAATGATACCTTTGCCTTTCTTAAGCAGTTCCTTTAAGGTCTCATACTCCGCAAGAGACGAAAACGGGGCATCAAATGCTCTCATCATCTTCCTTTTTTGACTTGTTGAACCTGTTCATCGCAGCATCGATCCCGTCATTCATGATCGATACGACTGCATTGGCGGCTTCAATGAAAGACACTTCCATGAACTCGCTTTCTTCTTTTGTGAAATGTCCGAGTACGTAATCGGCAAGATCATATCCTTTCGGTTTCTCACCCACTCCCACACGGACCCTTATGAACTCTTCTGTGCCAAGATGCGAGATGATGTTCTTCATCCCGTTATGGCCGCCGGCACTGCCGCTCTTTCTGATACGGATCTTTCCGGGAGGAAGAGCCACGTCATCATATATAACGATCAGCTCGCTCGTAACGTCGATCTTGTAGTAATCGGTAAGTTCCCTGACGCTCTCACCGCTTTTGTTCATATACGTCTGCGGCATCGCGATCATCACTTTGTTTCCCTCGATCACACCTCTTCCGCAGACAGCCTTGTGCTTTATGAAATCCGTGGCTATATCGAACCTGTCGGCAAGTATCTTTACCACTTCAAAGCCGACATTGTGCCGCGTTTTTTCGTATTCCGCTGAAGGATTGCCGAGGCCGACTATGATGAACATCTTATCCCACCGAAGAACTGTTCAGATACGCTTCCTGCTCGGGAGTCAGAACGTCGATCTTCTTGCCGAGGAATGCAAGCTTTCTTGTTGCAACGTCCATATCAACTTCCTGAGGAACATCGATGATCATCTTGTCGAAACTTCCCTGATGCTCAACGAGATACTTAGCTGAAAGAGCCTGGATCGCAAATGACATATCCATGATCTCAGCAGGATGTCCGTCTCCGCATGCAAGATTAACAAGTCTTCCTTCACCGAGCACGTTTATGAGCTGGCCTGTCGGAAGTCTGTATCCGATGATGTTGTCGCGCATCTCCTTTGTCTCGACTGCGATCTCACGCAGTCTTGCCATATCTATCTCACAGTCGAAGTGTCCCGCATTGCACAGGATCGCTCCATCCTTCATTACCGCAAAATCTTCTTCATCGATAACGCCGTCGCATCCTGTTACGGTCACGAAGAAATCACCGACCCTGGCTGCATCGTTCATCGGCATAACATCGAATCCGTCCATGACAGCTTCGATAGCCTTTACCGGATTGATCTCTGTTACGATGACTCTTGCTCCGAGTCCCTTTGCTCTCATCGCAACACCTTTTCCGCACCATCCGTATCCGGCAACGACTACGATCTTGCCTGCAACGATAAGGTTTGTCGTGCGGTTGATGCCATCCCATACAGACTGGCCCGTGCCGTATCTGTTATCAAAGAAGTGCTTGCATTCTGCATTGTTTACAAGGACCATCGGGAACTTGAGCTCACCCTTTCTGTCCATTGCAAGAAGTCTTAATATACCTGTCGTTGTCTCTTCACATCCGCCGATTATACCGGGAATGAGCTCGGGCATCTGTGTATGGATCATGTGAATAAGATCTCCGCCGTCATCAATGATGATGTTCGGACCGGGTGAAAGAACGGCCCTGATATGAGCCTCATATTCCTCGGGAGTCGTTCCGTGCCATGCATGAACTTCAAGTCCCGCCTTTACAAGAGCAGCAGCAACATCGTCCTGCGTGGAAAGAGGGTTCGATCCGGTAACATACATCTCGGCACCGCCCGCTGCAAGAACTTTGCACAGATATGCCGTCTTTGCCTCAAGGTGTACCGAAAGAGCGATCTTCTTGCCCGAAAAAGGTTTTGTCTTTGTAAACTCCTCTTCAAGAGTCCTTAACAGATCGCAGTTTCTCTTAACCCACTCAATCTTCTTTTCGCCCGAAGGCGCAAGGTTTATGTCTTTGATCTCACTTGCCATCATGCTTCTCCTTTTTGCTTGTACTCTGCGATCGCAGCCTGGATCCTGTCGTTCGGATCGAGCAGATCGCTTATTGAAATGTCATGGTTTAATGTGTCTATGATGTATGCGATATATTTACTCATATCGCAGTTGATATAGTACTCCCTGTTAAGAAGCTCAGGTGTCTGGTAGATCAGGTTTGTCGTCAGCACCTTGTCGATAAGACCGGCTTCGTATGCTTCATCAAACAGCGACAGTCCGCCGGTAAACAGACCGAATGTTGCGGCAATGAATATCCTGCCTGCATTACGCTTCTTGAGCTGCTTTGCAACATCGATGACTGTCTCGCCCGATGAGATCATATCATCGACAACGATCACGTCCTTGCCCTCAACACTTGATCCGAGGAACTCGTGGCTGACCATGGGATTGCGTCCGTCGACTACTCTCGTGTAATCCCTTCTCTTATAGAACATACCCATGTCAAGGCCGAGCACGTTTGCCATGTATATCGCACGGCTCATTCCGCCTTCATCGGGGCTTATTACCATCATGTGCTCAGAATCAAGCTTCAGATCATCTATGCTTGCGAGCAGTCCCTTTATGAACTGGTATGTAGGCTGTATCGTTTCGAATCCGTTTAACGGGATCGCATTCTGGACCCTTGCGTCATGAGCATCGAAAGTGATGATATTGTCGACACCCATCCTTACAAGTTCCTGAAGCGCGAGCGCACAGTCAAGTGATTCTCTTGTGTTTCTCTTATGCTGTCTGGACTCGTACAGGAACGGCATGATTACGGTGATCCTTCTTGCCTTTCCTCCGACTGCAGCTATTATTCTCTTAAGATCCTGGTAATGGTCATCCGGTGACATGTGGTTCTGGATGCCGCATAATGTGTATGTAAGACTGTAGTTGTTTACATCAACTATCAGATAAAGATCTGTACCCCTGACGGATTCGTTGATGATACCCTTTGCCTCGCCCGAACCGAATCTTGCGATCTTGGCATCGAGTATATACGAATCTCTCTGATATCCCGCAAACGCGAGCGAGTCCTTATGCTCGTTCTCCCTCTCGGTCCTCCATTTGACGAGATATTCGTCTATCTTCTTTCCGAGTTCTTTGCATCCCTCAAGCGGGATCATCCTAAGTGACCCGACCGGGATGGTCTCAAGGTTTCGTTTTTCTTCACGCGGGTTGTTCATTCAGGATCGCTCCTTCCTAAAAAGCAGATCGCCTCTTTTTTATCCTGATGTCCTGGACATCGGGATTGAGGATTTTGTAGTTACCGAAGATCCTTGAGAAATTGCGTTCCGTGTATCTGCTCCCCAACTCCTCAAAGGAAAGGTTTGTAGAGATTATCGTTGATTTTCTGCGAAGGTCTCTTTCATTAAGTATATCAAAGAGCCTTGACGCAACAAAAGAATTGACGCTCTCCGTTCCCAGATCGTCAATTATCAGCAGGTCACATGTAAATATATCGTATTGAAGATCCCGGGATTCGTCAAAATCATAACTGAAATGTTCCCGGGAAAGTGTATCAAACAACCGTATGGATGTAAAGTAGATTACACTGTTTCCTTTATCAAGGATCTCTTTTGCCATGCAGTTGGTCAGAAACGTCTTGCCTACTCCGACATTACCGTACAGCAGTATGTTTTCGTATCTGTTTTCAAAATCATCCGCAAAACGCCTGCACTCACCGATGATCCCCTTCATCCGCTCACATTCTGTATCGGTATAATAATCGTATGAAAGCGTGGAGAAATTCTCTCTCTGAAGAATATCCTCGATATTTGACTGGCGGTACAGGTATCTGAGTATCGCCTGCCTGAGGCAGTGACATTTCTCTCTTCCGTTAATATATCCCGTATCCTTGCAGTCTGGGCACACATGCTTCTCTTCGAGAAAATCATTTGCGAAGCCGTTCTCTTTAAGAAGAGTCTCCTGTTTTTTTACAAGAGCTGCGATACCGTTCTTTAAAGTGATGATCGCATCCTTATCCCCGTCAACTGCTTTTTTGGCACATTCCGTTGCAAGGTCCGTTATCTCATCATCGATCTTCGAATACTCGGGTATCTTTGCATCAACTTCCCTGCGGGCCTTTTCGGCATCATGACGGGACTGCTCGCGCCGTTTTTCATATGCGCGCATTATCTCGTCATACTGCAACTGTGTGAGTGACATATATACTCCTTGAAGTGTTTCTAATTCGACAGAACGTCTTTTCTCAAAGACTCGTAGTCGATCTCTCTTTCGTTAAAGTTGTGGAACTTCCCGCCGGATGCTTTTTTTGTCTCGGTCTTTTTGACCGCCTTGACCTTTGAATCCGTTGATGAGTTCTTCCTGTGGAACTCTTCGTCCACCGCGATTATGTCTTCAGTCTTCTGAACGCCTGCATCATGCCATTGTTTCAGTATCCCGTTGGCATATCTGATACTCGGTTTGCACGTTGCAAGGACTGTCCTTTTGCATGCCTCTCCGATGATATCCATTCCGTATCCGTATCTCTCGGTCCATCTTCTGACATATGCGATCTCTGCCTCAACAGGCTGATGATCCTTCGGGAATCCGAGCGCATCCATCACAGCGTTCATCTCTTTCGGGATGTGTCTTGTCAGACGCTTTGCCGCATCAAGTGATACGACACCGGCTTCCTTCCATTCGGATGCGGTCTCCTCTATGCTCCTGAACGACTTCCTGTTATTGCTGATGCAGTACTCAAGAAGGTATTCGATCAGGTCAGCGGGAAATCCGAGACCGTCATAAATATACAGAAGCGTGGATACTTCATCCTGTTTGATCGGACGCTTCATATACTGTTCGGCAACGAGCATAAGCTGGGAAACATCACTCTGCCCTATAAGGCTTGACATTTTCTCTTTTGAAAGAGACGGCTTTTGTGAGAACTCCACAACATTTCCTCCGCAAAGACTCTTCTTCTCTCTGCTCTTGCCGTTCCAGAAGCGAAGCGCACGCTTGACATCCTGTTCGGAATAATTGAAATAATCGGCGATCGAACTTACCGTTACGTTATCTGAGCCGTTTTTCAACAGATACAGATATATCTTAAGCTGGGATTCGTTTGCTTCCCTGAGGCACTTCTCCACTGCCACACCCGGGATCACAAGCGCATCACAGCACAGATCACTGTTAAGTGTGATATGATCCATCTATTTCTTCACCTGTTTCTTAATGATTTCAAAGCAATTTGATATGTGATGGATTATAGCACTCAATCTTCAAAATTGAAACCGTTGATTTTGCCCGAAACCCAGTGTTTTCAAGGGTTTGCGGGATTGTGGATGAAGTGGATAACTTTAGGTTTATTCATTATGTTATCCGGTTCATAAAACAATACGGATACTCGTTGGATGTCCCAAATTTATAACGCGATACATGTTAACATGATCGCGTTATAACCCCGGTCCATCTTGTTTTATGTTAAGCATAAATCCACACCCGATGTCAGCCCATCCGGGCCGTTACGGCTGTGGATAATGTGAATAAGTCATGATCCCGTAAGATCATCTGCTACTTTTACTATGTCTCCGGCACCCATGGTTATCAACAAATCGCCGGGGGAACAATTCAGCAGCAGGAAATCTTCAATTTCGTCAAATGAACCAAAATATCTTGCTGAAGTTCCTAAACTTTTTATAGCCTCACAAAGACCTTCCGAGGAGATCCCAAGATCATCCGTTTCACGCGCGGCATATATGTCGGCAAGAACAACCTCATCGGCAGCCGAAAGAGCTTTTGCAAACTCATCAAACAGCGCCTTTGTCCTTGAATATGTGTGAGGCTGGAACACAAGCCACAGTTTCTTATGCGCAACATTTTTTGCTGCCGCCAGCGTCGCCGCTATCTCGGTCGGATGGTGGGCATAATCATCAATGACGGTCACCTGACCGATCGTACCTTTATACTGGAACCTTCTGTCTGTTCCGGTGTAATCACCTATACCTTCTTTAATATATGAAGCGGGGATCTTCAGATGATCGCATACCGCGATCGCAGCAAGCGCATTTGAAACATTGTGTGCGCCCGGCACTGACAGATGAACGCTTGTGAGCGCCTTACCGAATGCCGTTACTTCAAACGATGCGCATCCCTTCTCATCATAGGTAATGTTCTCTGCAGTATAATCAGCCGGACTGTCTGATGATACCGTAACAACCCTGCACTTAACGTTTGCAGTTATCTCATCGATCCTGTCTATGTCGGCATTGATGACAAGAAGTCCGTCCTCAGGCAGAAGCTGTGCAAACTTCGCAAATGATTTTCTGATATCATCGATGTCCTTGAAAAAATCAAGGTGATCGGCGTCTATATTCAATATGATGGATATTGTCGGGAAAAAGCTTAAGAAACTGTTCGTATACTCGCATGCCTCGGTAACAAAACACCCTGACTTTCCTATTCGGATGTTTCCTCCGATCGAAGGGAGCATTCCTCCCACAGATACCGTCGGATCCGCATCCGCCTTAAGGAGCACGCTCGTTACCATTGACGTTGTTGTCGTCTTTCCGTGTGTCCCGGATACGGCAATGCTCGTCTCGTAGTTTTTCATGATCTGCCCGAGAAGTTCAGCCCTCGTGATCGTCGGGATCGAAAGCTCAATGGCCTTTGCCAGCTCGGGATTGTCCTGTTTTATCGCAGCCGTATAAACGACAAGTGCGACATCTTCGGTGATATTTGCCGCACGCTGTCCGTAGAATACCGTGCAGCCTTCCGACTCGAGCTTTTTCGTAAGGTCGCTTACCGCCCTGTCGGACCCGGTCACGGTAAAGCCCGCATGAAGCAGTATCTCTGCGAGTCCGCTCATGCTTATCCCGCCGATACCGATAAAATGTACTTTCTCAGGTTTTGAAAAATCTATCCTATACATATCCCATATATAATAGTCTACCGGCACAAAAAACTCAATATGTAGTTGTGTTTATGAAAATTTAACAATTACTCGGATAATTTCGGTCTGTTTTTGTTTATTTTTAATCAAAACTGTGATAAAATACGTATTGAGTGATTTTTCACCCACTACTACCAGGAAAGACATGAGGTGTTAAAGTGATTAAGAAAGAGATGATTGCGATGTTGCTTGCCGGCGGTCAGGGAAGCCGTCTTGGCATCCTGACATCAAAGGTTGCAAAGCCGGCCGTATCATTTGGCGGAAAATACCGTATTATCGATTTTCCCCTTAGTAACTGCATCAATTCGGGCGTCGATACAGTCGGGATCCTGACTCAGTACCGCCCGCTGCGATTGAATACCCACGTCGGTATCGGAATCCCTTGGGATCTTGACCGAAACATCGGTGGTGTCACCGTCCTTCCCCCGTACGAAAAAAGTACAAACAGCGAATGGTATACCGGAACGGCAAATGCCATTTATCAGAACATCGAGTATATGGAAACATATAATCCCGATTATGTTCTCATTCTGTCAGGTGACCATATCTACAAGATGGACTATGAGGTAATGCTTGATTACCACAAGAGCAACAATGCCGAGATCACTATCGCGGCTATGCCCGTTCCCATCGAGGAAGCAAAGCGTTTCGGAATCCTTATCACTGACGAGAACAGACAGATAACGGAATTTGAAGAGAAGCCCGAGAAGCCCCGCAGCAACCTGGCTTCAATGGGTATATACATTTTTAACTGGAAATCACTCAAGGAATCTCTTGTTGCAATGGCAGACCAGCCGAATCTCGATTTCGGTAAGCACATAATCCCTTACCTTTTCGAAAAGGGCGGCAGATGCTTTGCATACGAATTCAACAGTTACTGGAAGGACGTCGGAACTCTCCATTCCTATTGGGATGCGAACATGGAGCTTATCGACATCGTTCCGGACTTCAACCTTTACGAAGAATACTGGAAGATCTATACGCGTTCCGAGACGCTTCCTCCGCAGTACATTTCAGAGAACAGTGTCGTCGAGAGATCCATCATCGGTGAAGGAACGTACGTATACGGCAAGGTCTACAATTCAGTCATCGGTTGTAACATTACGATCGGCAAAGATACGGTTGTCCGTGATTCGATCATAATGAACAACACTGAGATCGGTGATAACTGTGACATCACCAAAGCCATCATCGCCGAGGATGTAGTCATAGGAAATAACGTGACACTCGGAACAGGTGAGGAAGCCGTTAACGAGACAGATCCTACGATCTACACGAACGGCATCGTCACGATCGGCGAGCATACTACCGTTCCCGACAATATCAGCATCGGAAAGAACAGTGTCCTTTCCGGAAATCTTACCGGAAAGGACTTTAAAGACGGCGCTTTGGGAAGCGGCAAAACTTTGATAAAGGCAGGTGACGAACTGTGAGAGCGATCGGACTTATTTTAGCAGGCGGCAACACATACAGGATGAAAGATCTTTCACAAAAGCGCGCCATAGCCGCAATGCCTGTTGCCGGAAACTACAGGGCCATTGATTTTGCCCTCAGTAACATGACCAATTCACGTATCACGAAGGTCGGCGTCATCACGCAGTACAACGCCGGCAGTCTTCACGAACACTTAAGCTCATCAAAATGGTGGGATTTCGGTCGTAAACAGGGCGGACTTCATATATTCACGCCGACCGTTACGAGTGAGAACAGCTTCTGGTACAGAGGCACGGCAGATTCAATATTCCAGAACCTTGCGTTCCTCAAGGAAAGTCATGAGCCCTACGTTGTGATCGCATCCGGTGACGGAATATACAAGATGGATTACAACGAGCTTTTGGAATTTCACATCGACAACGGAGCCGACATCTCTCTTGTATGCTCCGAGATCAACGATCCGAAGGACTGCGAACGTTTCGGTATGGTCAAGCTCAACGACGAAATGCGTGTTGTTGATTTCGAAGAGAAGCCCATCGCCGCAAAGTCAACTCTTGTATCGTGCGGAATATACGTTATCAGAAGAAGGCTTCTGATCGAGCTGATTGAAAAGTGTGCAGAGGAAGAGCGCTTCGATTTCGTAAGGGACATCCTGATCCGCTACATGAACATCAAGAAGATATGCGGATTCAAGATAAAATCATACTGGAGCAACATCGCTTCCGTTGAAGATTACTACCGCACGAACATGGACTTCCTCAAGAAGGACGTTCGCGACTTCTTCTTCAGACAGTATCCTGATGTATATACGAAGGTTGATGATCTTCCTCCGGCAAAATACAACGTGGGCTCAAACGTACGCAACTCTCTCGTTGCATCCGGTGCCATCATAAACGGAACCGTAGAAGGATCACTGCTGTTTAAGAAGGTGTTTGTCGGAAGTAACTGTACGATCAAGAATTCAATCATTCTCAATGACGTTTACATCGGCGACAATACATATATAGAAAACTGTATCGTCGAGAGCGGAGGAACCATTCTTTCCAACTCATATTACAAAGGTGAGGACGGTCCCAAAGTCGTCATCGAAAAAAGTGACAGGTATGTATTCTGAGAAAGGATTGGAATTGGGAATATGAACATTACTGATGTCAGGATCCGTAAAATGACAAAGGAAGGGAATATGAAGGCGGTTGCCAGCGTGACTCTCGACAATGAATTTGCGATTCACGATATCAAGATAATCGAGGGAGAAAAGGGACTGTTCATAGCAATGCCCTCAAGGAAGACTCCCGAAGGCGAATACCGCGACATAGCCCATCCGATCTCAAAAGAATCACGTGAGGTTTTACAGACAGCAATTTTCGAAGCATATGAGAAGGTGCTTCTTCAATAAAATTGAGGGTGGATTACAAAACCCCGGTGCACATGCACCGGGGTTTTCCCTTTGTAAGATAAGCCTGATCTAATATCCGAGTTCTTCACCTACAAGGATTACTTTGATCCTTCCGGGAACAATTGAAGCTCTTGTTATGACTATCTCACAGCATATCGTATTCTCCAGACAGTCACCGCACCTTCCGGCTTTTGCACAGGGAGTGTCGCAGTTAAGACGTACCGTGTTTGCAGGAGATGCCATGTTTCTTGTTCTGTCTATTCCCGAATCAACATCCTTTACAACCTTGTTCATTCCGGCGATCACTATGACCTGATCGGGTCCGTAAATAAGAAATGATACCCTGTTTCCTCTTCCGTCGATATTTATAAGCTCACCGTCAAGCGTAATGGCATTCGTGCTCATCAGGAACGTATCGGCATTGACCATCTTTGCCTTGAGCTCTTTGACCTCGTCATCGCTCTTATAGTTCTCCCTGATGATAAGATCATGACCCGCATCTTTGATCTTCTGTTTCAGATCGGAATTGTCTATCGTCATCGATCCGCCGTATGCAACACTTTTTGTACCGCTTCCGATAAGCTCCAGAACCTTTTTCATCGCATCTTCCATCGTGTCGGCATAGTAGCCTTCCATCTTGCGAAGCTTCAGCTTCTTGATGATCCCGGCAGCCTGATTTTCGTAAAAGATCTTCTTGTTCCTGTCTGTCATAACCCTTCTCCTTTTCTGATAGTTCTACCTGACAACAAACTGCGAAACGCTGAACGGTGTGCCCTCTTTGTCAAGAAGCGCGACTACCTTTTCCTTATCACTTTCATATACCGACGGGAATATCATATCCCCGAGCATTGCCTGTTTTCTGTAGTCGATCCTCAGCGATACGATATCGATATCCTCCTGCTCGATCTGCGACATCGCAAGCTTTACGTACTGTCCGTTGTTGACGTGATTGTTGCTGTCGAGATGATGCTTTACTATCTGAATACTCTCTTTTTTCGTTTCGACAAACCCGTCACCTTCCGGAATCGCAACCTTTCTCGGATTGTATGTCATATCGAGTTTTTCCTCGATCTCATATGCACTGCTGATAAACTCAGGCGCTTTAACGGGTCTTACCTGCACCGAATCGATCAGCGTCCACATTGAGTTCGCCTTTACGAGAAAATCACCCGCTTCATTTTTCATGTAAAAGTTACGCATACCGAAGCAGCCTTTAAAGCTGTACGGAAATGTTCCCACCGTTACGTGATCGCACAGATGCGGAAGTGATGAGATCTGAAGGTCCCAGTAGTTTATGACCCATACAAGGTTCTGTTTTGTCAGAACATCAAATCCAACGTTAAGGTCTTCGGACTGAAACGTCGAGCAGTCCTGAAACGCATCGATCAATGCTGTTATCGTAAGCTTTCTGTCAGTATCGCATTCGCTGAATCCGATCCTCTTTGTATATTCGTACATCTGTTATCTTCCTTTTCGGCCGTCTATTCTTTCGTTATGTCGGATCCGAAATATCTTTCCGATATCCAGGAAAGTGTACCGTCGGCATGCATGTCGGCAAGCGCCTTATTGATCGCTTCCCTGAGCGAGTCATTGTCCTCACCCTTTTTCAGCGGGATCGCGTACTTTGTTACCTCGTCATCAACCGCAACTGTTTTGACTGCCGTATCGCCGGTCGTGTTGATATAATCCTGAACGGATGTGTTCGCATTTATAGTCGCATCCGCCGTACCGTTTTTGACAAGCTCCATCGTCTCTCCGAGGGTCGGAACATTAACAACGGTCGCACCGTGCTCTTCTCCCATCTGTGCGTATGTCGAACCGACCGAATTGGCGGTTTTCTTTCCCGCGAGATCATCAAATGACATGATATCGGACCTGTCGGCTTTTGTAACTACGACCGCCCTGTCAAAAGCATACGCATCGGTAAAATCAAACGTCTGGCTTCTGTCCTCTGTTACATCGACTCCGTTTGCCATCATGTCAAACGTTCCCTGTCTGACTCCGGTAAGACCTCCGTCAAAATCACCCTCGGCAAACTCCGCATCAACGCCTAGACGTCTTGCTATCTCCTGAGCGACCTCGACGTCAAAACCAACAAGTTCGTTTGTAGTTGCGTCATGATACGTAAAAGGCGCCCATGCTCCTTCCGTTGCAACGGTTATCTTACCTGCAGCCTTTATCCTCGCCAGATGGTCTTCCTTCGGCGATGAACAACCTGCCGAAAAGAGTAACAGGATTGCCGATAAAGTAATGAGAAATGATCTTCTGTTCATTTGTCCTCCTTTGATGCGTCAGTGCCGAGTGCTTCGTCAATTTCGTGCTTTGACAGTATCTTCTCACCTTTTCTCTGGAAGTACTCGAGAACGGTTGAGAATAGCAGATATATAAACGCAACTTCCAGATAAAGCGGCAGGAACTGATATGTCCGTCCCGCTATCTGGCGTGTTGCCAGAAACATTTCCGTGACCGTGATGTTTGATGCAAGAGACGTATCCTTGACCATGCTGATGACAGAATTACCCAGTGTCGGGAACGCCGCTCTGAATGCCTGGGGAAGGACTATGTATCTCATCACCTGCCGGTACTTCATTCCCACACAGTAACCCGCTTCAAGCTGGGTTTTGGGAACGCTTTCCATGCACCCTCTTATCGTCTCGGCACAGTATGCACCTTCATTGATCGCAAACACGATGACCGCCACGAGAAATCCGTTCACCTTTATTCCAAAAGAGGACGGCCCGTAGTATCCGACCATGAGCTGTACGAGAAGCGGTGTGCCTCTGATGATCCAGATATAGATCCTGCATATCGTCGAAAAGACCGGTACATGAGCGTATTGTATCATGGCAACTATGACCGCGATCACGAGCGCAAGCGCAAAGGAGATCACGGTAAGCGGAATGGTCATTGCCAGTCCCGGAAGTATGATCCTCGGAAAGGATTCTATGAGCAGTTGCCACACTTGCATATCGTTTCCTTAAAAAAAGTGGCGGCTTACAAAGCGCAGCCGCCACCAAGCAAATACTGTCTATTAAAGGCTGAACTTATTGATGATACTGTTAAGATCCGAAACAGCATCCTTACATTCGTTAACCTTGTTAACGCTGTCTGATGTATCGGACGCCATCTCAGTTGTTCTCTCTGCGATATCAACAACACCGTGTGATGTCTCGGTAACAGTCGTATCGATACCGCTGATCGCACCAACGATCTTCTCGATGTCAGCAGCAAGGCTCTCAACACTCTTCTTGATGTTTGCCATGCTGTCACCGAACGTGTCGGCATCTTCTCTGTACTGTACGCTGACTTTGCCGAATTCCTGATAATCGGACAGAACGTTTGTCTCGAGGAAGGAAGTTGTCTGGGTCAGGCACTCTGACATCTGAACAACTGCACTGTTGACTTCCTCAACGATACTTCCGATGTTCTTGACTGCTTCGGATGTCTGTGTTGCGAGATTGCCGATCTCTGTTGCAACAACGGCAAATCCGCGTCCTGCCTCACCTGCTCTGGCAGCTTCGATCGAAGCATTAAGTGCAAGAAGACCGGTCTGTGAAGATATAGCCATGATGGCATCGGCAAGCTCATTGATCTTGTTGACGGCATGCGATGCATTGATGGCATCTTCGGATTTAACCTTAACTGTTTCGTAGATCTCCATCGTCTTCCTGCTTGCCTTCTCTGTCGTTGTGGCAAGTTCATTAGCGCGCTCGGAAACCTCATTCGAAAGCTTCGTTCCCTCGTCAGCAAGCTGATCTATACCGCGTGCATTTTCCTGGACGTTCTCGACATTCTTTGCGATCGTTGTCGTTGTAGCAGCTGTCTCTTCCATACCTGCTGCAAGTGCTTCCGTTGTTGCCGAGTTGTTTTCGCAGATACCGCCGACCTTGTCGATCGTTGCCTGAAGAACTCCGACGTTTGTATCGATACTCGTTCCAACACGGGCGATCATTCCGACCATGTCTCTTAAGTTACCTCTTGTCTTGGAAAGAGCCTTTGCGATAATTCCGACTTCATCGTTTCTCTTCTCGAGCTTATGGGACATACTGTCTTCAGTAAAGTCGTAGTTTGCAGTCTTGTTGATGATCGGAACAAGGTGCTCGAGAGCCTTGAGCATGAACATCGTAAAGAATGCCACAAGAATGACTGCAACGATGACACAAAGCGCACCATAGAGAATGAGAAGGTTTCTCATGTGATCTACCTGAGCCATCATGACGTCTCTGTCCGCTGTAACTATGATTATGTTGCCGGCCGATGTGAATGCATAACCTGCAACCTTGTATGATCCCTTGTATTCATATGATACGGAACCGTCCGGAACTTCCTTGCCTGCTGCAAGATCCGCAACGATACCTTTGACTGCAGCATTCTCAACAGGCTGACCGATCTTCTCGGGATTTGTGTGATAAAGCATCGTTCCGTCACGGGATACCATGTATGCATATGAGCCTTCAACTCCTGATATCTCGATCTCACCTATGAGCTTGTCATAGTCGATCTTGATGAGCTTGTCATAGTCAGCCGTTACAAGAACAATGTTGCCTGTATCGGTAAATGAATATCCGGCAAGCTTGAAGGCACCCTTGTAATCATATACAACAAATCCGTCATCTACTGTCTTGCCTGCTGCAAGATCTGCAACGATACCTTTGACTGCTGCGTTCTCAACAGGCTGGCCGATCTTCTCCGCATTCGGATGCCACAGCATCGTTCCGTCGGGTGATACCATGTATGCGTATGAGCCTTCAACACCGTTGATCGTGATGTTTCCGAGAAGCGTATCGTAATCGATCTTCATGAACTCATCATAATCAGCCGTTACGATAAGAATATTACCGGAAGCGGTAAATGCGTAACCCGCAAGCTTTAATGCTTCCTTGTACTCGTAAAGAACGGAACCGTTATCGACATGCTTTCCTGCCTTAAGCTCCTCTACTATACCTTTAACTGCCGCATTCTCGACAGGCTTACCAATCTTCTCGGCATTCGGATGCCACAGCATTGTTCCCGTGGGAGATACCATATATGCATATGATCCTTCGACTCCGAGTATCTTGACGTTACCAAGTACTCCGTTAAGTGAAGCACCTTCGCCGCCTGCTGCAAGGTTAACGCTCTTTGCAGCCTCCTCGGCAAGGTTCTGCGCATATGCCTTATATACAGTCTCACCGAACTGTCTGGAGAAGTTGATCGAAACAGCAGCTTCCTGCGCGAGGTTCTGTGCATATCCACCGTATGCATCTTCACCGAACTGTGTGGCAAAATCCACGCCGATAGCCGCTTCTTCTGCAAGGTTCTGCGCATAGTTGAGATACGTCGTCTCCATTGTCGATGTAGCTCTGCTTGATGCGACAATAACCTGTACGACTACCGTAACGAACACGACCGCACTTATAAGAAGTGTGATCTTGGTGCTCATCTTTGAGAAAAATGTGAGTTCCTCTTTGTTCCTACGGGACTTAGCCTGAGATTTTGTAGCAGCTTTACCCATTTTCAGCCTCCAATATGTTAGAAAGATTATACGGGAAAGACATACCCATATTACAAATAATTATATCCCTGCAGAACGCGTCAAGTCAATTGAAAATGCGCTGTTTAAGGCATTTAATGATAAAATATCTCGTCCCTGAGGTTTTCAAATTCCTTCATCGAGATCTTTTTTCCTTTAAACTGAAAATCGCTGTTCTCGTCATATCTGTCATCCGGGCTGTCCCAATACTCCGCAGAGAGCTCTGTTGACTCGACAATATTGCCCTTTCCGTCATATTTATCAAAGCAGTATATCTGCCTTCCCCCGTGTGACGTGTCGCTGTGACATACCCAGACTGCGTTATCAAACTGCCCATATGACAGTACTCCCGCTGTTCCTTCGCCCTGAGCAAGAACAACAACTTTTCCGTCCCTTGCATCAAGGAACATCCCGCCGTATGGACCGTCCAGTATCAGTTCATCTTCACCGTCATTATCAAGATCGAGACGGTCAGAGACCTTATACCTGAGCCATTCTTCATCATTGACCAACAGATTGGCGATATTAAGCTTTCCATCGCTTCCAAATGCATCTATCTTTCCGGCCACAAAATCATCAAGAAGATCTGACGAATATCCGCTCTGCGGCGCTCCCGACCAGTCTCCCGAGTACTTGACGTACGCCCCGGGATAGCCGAGTCCCTTAATGCGGTTAAGTTCCGCATTTGCTTCAGACTCTGTAGCGTATATTCCTGCTGTGACAACGTACCATTTTTCTTTGTTAAGGTTACTCCAGTCACTTGAAATGAATACTCTTCCGTCAAGACCTATCGAAGAGAGCTTGTCCGCACTTTTATTTGCTTCCTTCTCATCCTTTGATGCAGCGCACCATATACCGTAAAACGGTGTGTTAGCAGGCTGGGATTCCGATACGATATCATCCTGTGCACTCCGGGCACCTTCGGCTCTCGTGGTTTCGATCTTTTTAACGCTTATCGAATCTATTACAACTCCATACTCCGAGACAGTGCTCGGCAGAAGCTTATAACAAACGACATAATTGAATAATGCCGGGTCGTTAGCCAGTTCTCCCCAGTAGCCGAAGTACATGTCAGCTTCACCGTTATACCCGTCTTCAGTCTCTTCAACACGGACCGCCTGTGTTTTTATATCAGTTTCGGTCTCTGTCTCATCACTGATCTTTATGCCGTATGTTCCTCTTTCGTTTGTATACTTTACCGCATCAAGGCTCACACACTGTTCTTTAGTCTGGAATGCATCCCACGAAGCTCCCGTCCCGAACATGTTAAGGCACGCTTTCTCCACGTCTTTTGAAGCAACTGATCTGCCGTGATATCCAAATCCGTCCGGCCCGACCTCGGCGCTCTTATCAGGCTCAACCTTATCGCCGTGATCAGCAAATGTCTCGTCAATGGTCCCGTCATCCTCACACGCAAGCGTCGCCGCCCTGATCTTCTCCGCATCGGTCAGCTTGATCTCCATCGTGTCGCCGATGTTTTTCAGCTCTTCATATTCTCTTGCCATAAGTGTTGAGTACAGATAAGGGCGAAGATTTTCATCCATTTCGGTAAGTACTTTCTTTGCATCATCAACACTTATCTTTGGAGCCGCCTCTGCAGGTTTTTCCTCTTCTGCCGGTTTTTCTTCCGGCACACTCTCTTCCTCGACCGGCTCTTCGACAGCAGTTTCAACATCTTCTTTCCTAAAGATATCCGTACCGAACCAGAGGGCCGCAAACACACCTCCTCCGACAATGATAAGGGCTCCCGCGATGATCGCTGCGATGACAGCCACCTTCCTGCCTCCCGAGTTCTTTTCAGTCCCCACCGTTTTCGTTTTAGCTGTCGAGCCTTCATTACTTTTTAGGATCTCTTCCTTCGACGGCTGCTTCGTCCCGCACTTCGGACAGAACAGCACACTTTCCTCAAGTTCTCTTCCACATTTGATGCAATACATTTTTTCCTCCCTGAACTAATCTACATCTTCTCTTATCGAATACATCATCATTGCACCCTGATGTGGGTTGATACATACCACTTCTGTTATTCTTTGTCAGTTTCCTTTATCTCTGCAACGGTGTACGTCGGTTTGAAAACCCCGCTTCCGTTCATTTTGTAATAGCCTCTGAATATCCTGTTTACAGCAGATTCCACTCCTTCACCCTCAGTTCCCAGAAGAATGACAAGGAACTGATAACTGCCGTATCGCGTCAAGACATCAACGTCTCTTATTGTCTGGCGTATAGCCTGTTCCATATTGTGCATCGAGCTTTCAAGTTCTTCGGCGCCGGGATTTTCACCCTCTTCTGCTTCAAGCGTTATCATTATCAACCTGAACGAGCAGGAGAAACGTTGTCCCAGATTGGAAATGAATTCATACAGTTTTGTGAACTCTCTGTACTCGAGATTCATTGCCCCGTTGTAACTACCGCTGTTCTTTATGCTGTTAACAAGCTTACTGACATCCGTGTTCCGGCTTCTGTCGGTTTCCGATTCTTCATTATAGAATGAATATCCGCTCTTTCCGTTCTGTTTGACATGATACAACGCTTTGTCAGCCCGGTTATATACGTCGGAATATGTATCATCCGGAGTGCACATTACCATTCCTGCCGAAAGCGATGCAATGCTTATCCGGGGATCATCCTTCTTGTTCTCTTCAAAATCGCTGATGATACCGCTTACCCGCTCTTCGGCTTCCGTTGCGGTAACATTTATCATAAAGACAAGGAACTCATCGCCTCCGAGTCTGCAGCACAGATTTCCTTTACCGTTTTCGGTCAGAGTATCACCCATCAGATGAAGGATCCTGTCTCCGGCCTCATGACCGTATGTATCGTTGATCTTTTTCAGATTATCCACATCAAGGAAGACCAGACATCCTTTCTCATTCTTCATCGATTGAGCGATCGCTATCTCTCCCGCACTCCTGCTCATTATACCGGTCGTAATATCCACATCGTCCTTTGCACTCTGTGTCACAAACGATTCAACGACCTCTTTCAGAAGGGCTGATGATGACTGATCCGTCTCCTCATCAACAACCTTATCTTTAAGGATCTCATCAAGTGCACCTTCATCCCATAACGCTATCATTATGTCGGCATACTCCGGATCAAACTGTTTATTTCTTTCGTTGACCAATTCCGATCTGATATGATCTTTGGAGCAGGCTTTTCTGTAGATCCTGTCGGAACTCATTGCATCAAATGCATCCGCAACAGCTACGATCCTTGCCTCTTCGGAAATCTCTTTTTCCTTTGATCCGAGCGGATAACCCGTTCCGTCATATCTTTCATGATGGCTTCCGGCAACATCATCCGCCATCTTTATCATTGTCTTTTCCTTAAGTATTTCCCTGCCCATCGTCGTATGGGATTTAATGATGTCGAACTCAACATCCGACAATTCTCTCGGACTGTTAAGTATTGAATCCGGCACGCCTATCTTTCCGATATCATGAAGCAGTGCTGCATATTTCAGGTTTTCCCTGCGCTCATCATCCCATCCGAGTCTTTCCGCAATAAGGACTGAATACCGGCTTACTCTTGAAGAATGTCCTTTTGTATAAGGATCCTTCGCATCGATCGCATTGGCCAGTGCCTGTATCGTCTCAAAGGTCATCTGCTCGATCCGGTGATTCTGTTCCTTAACAACAGCTGTCTGACGTTCAACCTCTTCCGTCAGGCGGTTGGTATGATCGATCTCAAACAGGGCGCTCCGATGATACTGGATCATTGCCATACACGTAAAGATTGAGATGCTCCCATACAGAAGCGGGAAACGTTCCATAAACTCCTGCGTATAATAGGGACTGATACGGGCGTTTAACGGAGTGTAGAACACAATGATATACACTATCGTATAATACGTTGAAAGGATGATACCGTACTTCACACTGACAAAATAGCTGATACCTATCGGAATGAGCAGGGACCATATAATTGCCGATCCCTCACCTGCTCCCGTCAGTACATATACCGTACATGCGATCGCACAGAATATCGTCGGTATCTTTATGGCCAGTTCTCTGTTCTTAATTATATATGTGCAATAAGCACAGCCCATACCGGCCAGCAGTGTTATGACTGACGCCGTTATCAGCCATGGGTTGTTTCCGGTTGAAAGATTTAACAGTATAAGGGTAATGCTGAGAAGCATGGTTACTACACTCACAAACGTGAGTGCATTCATGTTTGATCTCAGCCTGTCGCCTACATAGATGGACCTGTCCAGATCTGCCCATATTCTTTTTGCCGAATCAAATATTCGTCTCATATTCAGTTATTTTATATCCTTTATGTGACAAAGCGCAACTGAAATGCTTGATTTTCATCATAAAAAGTCCCCGATGCACACAACGGGGACCTTTACCGTAATCTCTTCAGTATGATTTTCAGATATTGTTCGGATTGCTCTTTCTGTCAGGAATGGCAAAATCAGGATGTTCTTCAAGCCATGCAGTCTGCGGCATACAGGACAGCATGGATATATCATCCTCTGACAGTTCAAAATCAAACACATCCATATTGGACTTCATATGTTCGGGTGTCGACGCCTTCGGTATCGGCAGGATCCCTTTCTGAAGCAGAAATCTCAGATTGATCTGCTGGATGCTCTTTCCGTATTTCTTCGCAAGCTTGACAAGGATAGCATTTCCGATCGTTGCATTCTCCCTGCCCCTTCCTAGCGGTGACCAGGCCATAGGGATAACATCATGCTCCTGACAATACGATACAGCCTTCTCCTGCGAATAGCCCGGATGAAGTTCAAGCTGGTCGACAACAGGTTTGATCTTGCAATTATCCAATATATTTTTCAGATGATGCGGAAGGAAATTACTAAGACCCAGCCTCTTGATCTTCCCTTTCTCAACCAATCTTTCCATAGCCTGCCAGGTCTCAATATCAAGCGACTTCCAATCCTCGTCATCGGCCCCCGTCTGTCTCGGCCAGTGCATCATATATATATCCACATAATCGGTCTGCAGACGGTTCAGAGAGCGTTCAAATGCCTTCTCAACATTTTCCGCACCCATCTCATCTATCCACATTTTCGTCTCAATGATAACTTCATTCCTTGCGATCCCGCTCTCTTTTAATGCGTTTCCAAGCGACCTCTCCGTCTCATACAGTGATGCCGTATCAAAGAATCTGTATCCGCATTCAATAGCCTTAAGGATCACATCCTTATTATCGGCAAATTCCTCGTTATACGTTCCAAAACCTATCTTCGGAAGTGTCGATCCGTCATTAAGTGTGTAGAACTCATTCATAAGCTGCCTCCTCCACTTTAATCCCTTTTTTCCATACACCGAACAGATAGAATGCCCACGTGATCAAAAATCCCACGCCGAGTCCGTAATATCCGTTCAGCCATATGATATGTTTTTGAGGTTACCTGTATAGTTACCTATTTCAAAGACACATTGTCATATAAGGCGGAATGCAGATTATATCATCCTTAATGTCCAGATTTTTAGGATGTATAATATAGGCTCCACCAATTCTTTTCCCATAGACTTCCCTGAATCTGTTCAATGACTTTGTCGTATATCTCTTTCCGGATTTTACTTCTATCGGAAAGGCTTTATACTTCAACTTACTGTTATTTGATATCAGAAAGTCGATCTCTATGTCATTTCGATGCTTTTCTTCACTGTACCGGGTATAAAAAAATAACTTATGACCATTTGCCGTAAGCATCTGGGCAATCAGGTTCTCATAAAGCATACCCTCGTTTAATGACAGTTTGTCCTGCAAAATCTGCTTGTACACTTCACTTTCCAGCAATTCATTCTCGTTAAATGCATGACTGAGAAGTAGTCCAGTATCGCACATATAGCATTTTAAATATGTTTCCGACAAATTTAATGCCGGTGCTATGCCCGGATTATCAGTTTTTCTGCACTCGTTGACTATCATACTGTCTGTCAGCCAGAAAAAAGTCTCTGCATACTGCTCGGCAAATGTTCCATCAACAATATTACTGAATACAACCCTTTTTTCATGCTTAGATAAAAGTGCAGGAATCATGTCATACAGAGCAATAACTCTTGACCTGTATTTCGCGTTGATTTTCATAATATCCTCGCGATACAGACTCAGGATACCTCTCTTTATACTGTCAACTGCGCCAAAATCCTTATGCGAATCTATATATGTGGAAACCGCCTGTGGCATCCCACCTACCAGCATATATTCCCTGAACAGTTGCATCGCTTTATCATGGAGGCCTCTTTCCAAAGGGATAGTTTTTGAAAAACAATCCCGAACATATGATATAAGTATCTCGTCTCCAAGCGCACTGCTGAATTCCTCAAAGTCCATGGGGTACATCCGCACCGACCTCTCTTCTGAGGGAATCACTATATCTTTCACATTTTCCTTTATGGAAATGAGGGAACCTGTTTCAATATAATCATACCGCCCATCAGCAACAAGGTACTTTATCATTTCTCTGGCCGTAGGAAAGCGCTGTACCTCATCAAATATAATTAGGCTTTTTCTTTCCTTCAGTTCCACTCCATATACGTTCTGGAGCATCATAAAAAGCGTATCCAGATCATTATTAAACCTCACAAAATAGCTTTTTACATCCTCGGATGTCCTTGCAAAGTCTATCAACAGAAAGCTTTCATACTCGTTCTGTGCGAATTCCTTTACAATAGTCGATTTCCCGACTCGTCTGGCACCCTCGATCATCAATGCCTCTCTTCCTTCACACGCTTTCCATTCCAAAAGCCTTTCATATATCTTTCTTTTAAAAAGCAACGCAGTCTCCTCCGTTCGTTCGATTCTGTCTTGATTTTACTATGTTTTTTAAAAATACGCAATGTAATTATAGCGTCATCTTTGGTGTTTACGCAGTTTCATTTTGAAAGGATCTTTGATTATGCGCATTTTTGAAGAGTCCTAATCGCAAATTTGAATTGTACCACAACAGATCATAAACAACATCAAAAAAGGAACCGGATATCCGGTTCCTTTTCGCAGGGCTAGAAGGATTCGAACCTTCAGATGACGGAGTCAGAGTCCGTCCGTACCCCTTTCATGCCCATTGCAATATCAACGATATCTGAGCTCTATCATCGACTTATTGACCTATGAATTGACCTATTAATCCATGGACTATACTAATAAACATAATTGTTCTCAATTTCTATAAGAAGCCCCAATATTATTGTACTTAACAAATGCCGCCACAAACAGCAACCGAACCATATCATCTATCCAGCTCAATGAAGGTCCATTAGTGTAAAACTATTTCTTTTTTTTATTTCTCTCTCTTCCTAGCAAAATCTTTCTATACTCATTATTAGCACGTTTCGTAGGATAGTATAAACTAATATATCTTTGTAGTTCTTTTTCACTTAATTTCTCAGAAGAAATGAGATATCGACTTAATACGCGCATCTTCATATAGTTAAGTATTGGTGTATTTAAACTCTCTTTATGATTGTTTAAATACTTGTCAAATTCTCCCTTATTATCACATTTTGCATACGCCATCATCATTTGAATAAAGTTACTAGGATTATCCTCATCAGAAGAATACTTTTCTAAATACTTTATTGTATGTTTTCTTATACCCTCTTCAACTGGAATATTCAACAAATCCAAATAAAGCGACAGGGATTCTATTTGAAGATAGAGTAACATATCTTTTTCGTTTACTCTATCCCAATCCTTTGGCTTAAGATATACATTTCTATAACTATCTAGAAGATATTTGACGATATCATCCTTTTCTTTATCAACCTGTATGGCCCACAAGTAAAATATCATAGACGGTAACTGTTGCATAATACCGACAACCATTTCTTTGTCTCTCTTGTCCATTCTATGTTCAAATCCCGGCAAGCACTTAGAAACAATGCTCAATAGTGTCATCCCGCGTATTATTTGATTAACCACAGCATCAACATCCTCCAAATCATCTGCAAAATAATCACATACCATGATCTGTTCTTTTTCGTATTCTTCTAGTTCTCGTTTATCCATATGGTTTTCTTTTTCGCTCTGATCTATTTTATCAGATGGCTTTGGGGGGTCTATAGGCATGTTTGTATTTATCTTATTTAAATATCCAATGTTTGTTTTTTTCGGGTTAAACGAACCCCATCCTTGAGTATACTTTTGTGCACTTTCTATTATTTTTCTAATCATAAATAAACTGTCCGTTAGGTATGTCACAAACAGTATAACATTTGAGTGAACCCCATACTTAATATACTTTGTCAAGTACTCCAAATCAGAATCATCTAGGTTATCGTTCCATAACCGAATGATTTGACGCGCTACAAAATACGACAAAACATTTTTATTACAAAATCGATATTCCGATCCTTTATAATGCATTAATATTTTTGATGCAACGCAATCGTTTATAAGCGACGAGCACGATACATCATCATCATGAACCTCGTTGTATTCGCTAACAAGATCGAAAATTGCATTCTCTGGAATATGGTTGATTTGCTTCTTAAAACTCCAATATGCAATTTGATCTAGCAAGACAAATACCTTCTCAACTGTGATTTTAGGCGATACTCTAAGCAATCGATTAACTAAATTACTTTCAAAAACCTTACTAAAAACATTTCCTTCAGTTGAATAACCATCTTTAAAGTTTTTAAGGTAATACTGCGTGAACTGAATAACAAAGCACGGATTCATAGAATAGAATTTCCGCTGTTTTTTCAGTGCATTTGATATTCTTTCAACTATTTCATCATTTTCTTTTTCATCGGTTATACACACTATTTTATTTATCAGTTTTTTTCTTCTATCAAGTATCATTGGCATAATCCGATATCTTTTATACTGATTCATCTCAATATTCTGCTTTATTCTCTCCGTTAAATCTAATTCAATAACCTCTCCTGTAGAATACACTATCACTCCAAAAAAATCTCTTAAATAGTCTAAAACATTTCCAATTTTCGTCTTTTCAATGTCATCTATATTATCAATCAAAAATACTTTTTTATATTTTGGCATTTGTGAAAAAGTTTCATATTCGCCATTTATGTCATCATAATTCTCTCTGAAAACCTGTGGAATCAGCTTGTTTAGGCTTTGTATATTAGCATTTGCTATATCACAGTACAAACATACATATCCCCTTCTTTGCAATTCTGTATATACTCTTTTTAACAATACTGTCTTGCCGAAATTCTCACCTCCAACAATAGATACTCTTTTGTATTCAATTATTCTATCCAAGAACACTTCCTCATCTGAGATCACAGTAGATTCTTTTGTTGAGTATTCATCAATTTCTTCCATATTAGGAAAAACAAAATAATCAAATACACATCCCGGAAGGTCAGTAATTGGATCATTATATAACAAATTTTCAAATTCTTTACTAAAACAGAATTTGTTATTATCGCTTTTATGACAGATTCTGTAACACTCATTTTTATTTATATCATACCGTGCCTTTGCCTCATTCCAAACATACTGCCTAGAGTTTAATTCATTCTGTTCTAAATCAATCGTATCAATATAGAACTGGCTTCTGCTCCAGTCACCCTTATCACTTAACTCTCCACCATTTAGATAAATATACTCATTATTACCGCACTTTATTACTTGCGTCTTCATCTCATGTTCATGTCCGCAAATAACAATATGACACTTTCTCTGTATTATTTGTTCAATTCTGTTCTTTATTCTGTCATTAAACCAATGATGTGCATGATGCATTACTAGAATATTAACATCGCCATCCAGATTCTTTTCAATGCTTACTAATTCTGATTCAGGCAAGTAATGTAATCCTTTATCTTCATCAAGAGTGGAGAAAATAGCCGTATTAAGAAGACATGTGACAATTCTTTTTTCTTGTACAGTCTGTTGATAAAAATTACATATCTTTTCATCGTTTTGAATTCTTTTTATTCCATTTGAAAAATTAAAATAATGTCTTTGCTTACATAATTCATTTTCTATATCACCATCTGTTACTCCATCACGAATAATACTCTGTATGGCCTTGTGACCTTTATCGTTTGTTAAATCCACGTCATGATTACCAGGAACAACTAAAACATCAACACTTTTTAGTTTGAAAAATTTCATAATACGTTTTCTTAAGCACTGTATCATTTCGTATGCACTATCAAACTGTTCATGTTTCCCTTGATCAGTTATATCACCAGATATAACGATACATAATCGATCAATATGATCAACTGTATTAAGAGTATCTGCTATTTTTTCAATGTTCTGTATTGAAACATCTTTGTCATTTCGAATATGAATATCACTCAAATGTAAGTATACTAATTTCATTATTTCTAGCCCTCTAGTTCTCTTATACACAGATTATTCTTCCAATCTATACGGATATCTATTCCGTTCTATTTTTCGTCTTCCAATAGCCTACTTTATTGGATCCTTCTCTTTCTACTAATTTTTTTCTCATCAATGATGAAATAGTTCTCTGCACAGTCTTCTCAGATTTTCCTATCCGAATCGCCATTTCTGCTTTAGAGATACCCAAATTCTCATTTATAAGATTATAAATAATCTGCTCCTGTTCAGATAATTCCACATCTATCTGGACATTTAACTGGACATTTGTCCTAATAAACTCAAAGAAAAACCCGTAGGCTTCTTTTCTAAAATCCCAAGAAACATTTTGTTTTTTACAATACTCGTTTACCCTCTGAAACCCTGTCCCCGATTTTTCAACATCTTTACTCCTAAAAAGGACATCTAGAATCAATCTATTTCTCTTATATGATGGAAGATTCCTGGAAATAAAGTCCAGCGGCGTTAACCCATCCGGAAAAGTTCCCGGATTATACACTTCTATCTTTCCCGGGTGAATCCCTACTTCTATTTCAGGAAGCGTTTCATAATCCGCATGCGCAAAAGCAT
>CAMUYQ010000015.1 GCA_947165025.1 uncultured Lachnospiraceae bacterium
TCGCTTTGGTAGGCCGTTACCCTGCCAACTGGCTAATCAGACGCGGGTCCATCTTATACCGTCTCGGCTTTTCACACTGTACCATGCGATACTGTGCGCTTATGCGGTATTAGCAGTCATTTCTAACTGTTATCCCCCTGTATAAGGCAGGTTACCCACGCGTTACTCACCCGTCCGCCACTAAGTCATCACAATTGACTCCGCTTTGTGCAAGCACTCCACTTTGTCGGGCGCGATGCTTCGTTCGACTTGCATGTGTTAGGCACGCCGCCAGCGTTCATCCTGAGCCAGGATCAAACTCTCTAAAAAAATGGTTAAACCATTGCTGGCTTTGTTTCGTTTCCGAATAAAAATAATAAAGGAATTATTTTCGGGTTTGGTTGGTTGTACTATTTCATTTTCAAGGTGCTTCGGGACACCGTCCCCACTCAAACGGCGTTCCGCCTGTCACGATTGCTTCGCAATCCTGACAACTACGGAGAAGGAGGGATTTGAACCCTCGCGCCGCTGTTAACGACCTACTCCCTTTCCAGGGGAGCCCCTTCGGCCAGCTTGGGTACTTCTCCATGGTCGAAAATAAGAAAAATACCCGCCGGTTGCGGGTAACGGAGAGGATGGGATTCGAACCCATGTGCCCGTGAAGGCAAACGGTTTTCAAGACCGCCTCGTTATGACCACTTCGATACCTCTCCATGTCAATTACTTGCACAAAAAATACGTGCTCCGATTGTCAGCGCAAGAAGTATTCTAACAAACCTGCGTTATGGTGTCAATTGTTTTTTACAGTATTTTCTGACAAATCTTACCCGAAAACCAAAGACTGCCCGGCTCATGCCCGGCAGTCTTCAAAAGGTATCATCGTATCGACGGATCAGATCGTCTTACAATTACTTAAAAACGTCCTGGCATCAGGCTTGAATCCGGCCTCCTGCCACTGTGTGTACAGATCCTCGAGTTCTGTTCCGGTAAGACCCTTTGCTTCCATATTAAGTCCGTACCATGCCTGTTCGAACTCGCTTTTTCTGTCCGACTGAACATTTCCGGCACCGCCTGTAACCTTTTCAAGCGATTTTTCGTTTATGATCTTTTCATCCATCTCTTAATTCCTCCTTTGATGGTCTTATACTAGCAAAGCAACTGTCACACAAACGTCACAGAAGCCGGTACGTCTCAGGTATGATCTTACCCGACAAACTGGAATGCGACAAATGACGCATATATTATCAGAAGGACCACGCCCTGGACCCTCGACAGTTTTCCGCGAATGAGCGCCGGGACCGTCAGGATTCCCATAACGAGAAACATCAGCGGGATATCGATCACAAATGATGCGGGATATGCGCCTATCCTCTTTCCGACCGGGACCGCAAACGGCGACAGCGTAACTGATGCGCCGCTCACAAGCACTAAATTGAAAAGGTTCGCACCGATCACGTTTCCGAGCGAGAGTGCACCGTAACCTTTTGCAAGCGAAGTGATGGCCGTAACAAGCTCAGGAAGCGACGTTCCGAGTGCCACGAACGTAAGCGCGATGACGGATTCCGGAACTCCCATGTACTGAGCGATAATAGTGCCGTTATCCACAAGAAGATCCGCTCCGATAGCGATAAGCGCAGCCCCTACGATAAGGAGCACGATAAGAAGCCACATCGGCTTTTCCTTTTCGGCACCTTCTTCAGGCTCCGGCTCGCTTTTTTCATCGCCCGGGGATTTTACCGCCTGACGGATCGTAAGGATCATGTATATCACAAAGATCAGCAGGAGCATTATCCCTGTAAGCCTTGAAAAAAAGCCGAAGAAATACGCAATGGCACTGTAGAAGACCGCTGATACAAAGAAAAAGAACGTAGGCATAACGAGTGTTTTACGCTCAATGTTTGAAGGCCGTACAGATATCGTGATTGCAGCGATCAGTGCGGTATTGCATATGATCGATCCGATCGCGTTTCCGTATGCGATCTCGCCGTGCCCCGAAACAGCTGAGGATGCCGATACCATGACTTCCGGAAGCGTTGTTCCGATCGATACGACCGTGGCTCCCACAAGGATCTGTGGCATGTTGAATCTCTTTGCGATGCCGGCCGCACCGTCAACAAACCAGTCTCCGCCCTTGATAAGGCAGACAAGACCTACTATGAACAACAGAACGGGAACGAGCACTTTCTACACCTCCTGTATCTTACGCGAATGATCCAGGTAAAATTTCATAAGTTCCGGGTCTTCCGGCCCGGTAACCTTGATGTTTTTCGGATCTCCCATGACAAACTTCACTCTTCTTTCGGAGAAGAGTTCAAGCACCATCGCATCGTCAGTCACGACTATGCCACTTTCAAGAATGCTTGCCTCCGACTCTATAAGCTTGCTGTAAGCTTCGTATATTTCGTAAAAATCAAATGCCTGCGGTGTCTGCATCATCCACACGAGATCGCGGCGAAGAGTTTCGGTCGCAAAGCCCTCCGTATCGGCCATCTTGACGGTATCCTTGGAAGGGATCGCTGCAACGGCGGCATGATTTTCGGCTGCACCGTCATATACACGTCTGATGACATCCTGGGAAACAAGAGGTCTTGCCCCGTCGTGGATCATGACGATGTCACAGGGATCGCGCATATCACCCTCAGCCACGCATCTGAGCGCCTTGATACCGTTGTAAACCGAATGGTAACGCTCTCTTCCGCCGGGAACCACGCTCTTGACCTTGGTAAAACCGTATTTTTCAACAATCTCCTCGGAGCAGCGGTCCACATCACCATCAGCGCACACAAGGATGATCTCATCGACGAAACTGTCCTGGAATGCCTTCAGACTGTACCAGATAAGAGGATATCCTCCGATCTCCATGTACTGTTTGGGGGTATCGGATCCCATCCTTGTACCCCTGCCGCCCGCAAGGACTATTGCTGCTGTTCTCTTTTTCATGGCTTACCTCATAAACTAAGATTGGGTATGGCATTAAGCGAATAATCCGCAAAGTTTCCTTTTGTATACTCATGATACGCTGCAACACCAATCATCGCGGCATTGTCCGTGCAGTACACGGGTGAGGGGCAGTAAAATCTGACGCCTTCCTTATCACACGCATCTGCTATGCTCGCTCTTAAGGCGGAATTACTCGCTACACCGCCTGCAAGCGCCATGTCTTTTACGTTAAACTGCCTTATCGCCATAACGGCGTGCTCTGTCAGAACATCAACGACCGCTTTCTGGAAAGATGCAGCAAGATCATCCGGATTTACCGTATCGCCCTTCATTTCCGCATGATTCAGAAAATTGAGCACCGCACTTTTGAGCCCGGAAAAGCTGAAATCATACTCGCTGTCATCAACCTTTGCCTTGGGAAACGGGATCGCGTCCGCATTACCGCGTTTTGCGGCCGCATCAATCTTCGGGCCGCCCGGATATCCGAGTCCTATCGCGCGCGCGACCTTGTCAAATGCCTCGCCGGCCGCATCATCACGGGTTCTTCCGATCACCTCGTACTTACCGAAATCCGCCACCCTCACAAGATGCGTATGCCCGCCGGATACGACAAGGCACATGTACGGAGGCTTAAGATCAGGATGTTCTATGTAATTGGCGCAGATATGGCCCTGAATGTGGTGTACCCCGATAAGCGGCAGTCCTGTTGCAAAAGCGATCGCCTTTGCTTCGGCAACTCCGACAAGGAGGGGGCCAACCAGACCCGGGCCGTATGTCACCGCAACGGCGGAAAGGTCCGACAGCTTACATCCCGCTTCCTTGAGCGCTGCCTCGATCACGGGATTTATCTTTTCTATATGTTTTCTCGATGCGATCTCGGGAACGACGCCCCCGTAGATCGTATGAAGGTCTATCTGCGAATATATGATGTTTGAGAGCACTTTACGGCCGTCTTCGACAACGGCTGCGGCCGTCTCATCACAGGAGCTCTCAATGGCCAGTATCCTTACTTCACCCATTCTCATCACCCGGCTTCACAAGTTCCCATCCGAGGATCTTCCAGTGTCCCTTCGCATCTTTTCTCATAATGAAGTGTTCCTGGACGGGTGCCACGTTTGTTCCCATCCTGACCGAATATATGCAGTAAAGCTGGGCCCATTCAAACCCGCCGTACGAGTATTCCTGAACATCGGTACTGCTTGATACCGAATAGCTCGAGATGACCTTCTTGTCATTCTTCCAGCTCTGTATGTCAAACTTCAGTGCGCTGAGATAGTCCGACTCGCTCTGGTTGGCCACAAGTTCGTCATCAAAGAGCTTTCTTGAAAGATTTGCCAGCTTAACAAGCTCCTCATCCGTGTATTCTTCGCCATAGTAACATCTCGTGATCTCGCTGTAGAACTTCAGCACTTCCTTAGGAGTCGGCGGGTAATTGGTCTCGAGATTTCTCGAAAGCACCTCCTGAACCGGTGTCATCTGCGCTACCTTGCCGTCCGCAATGGCCTTCTGCCTGTTTGAGATATAGAAAAACAGGCCCACAACCGCGATCGCGAGCACAACGAAAACTATTAGGATTCTTGCGGGATTTTTACGTCGCATTCCTTTGGTCAGTCCTCGAACATAATATCCAAACTGCGGCCGTCCTTGGCCACATGAGTGTTTTTAAATATCTTGCGTACCTCTTTTTCATACTCCTTGGGATACGAAAGAGACGGTGAATAATGGGTCAGCCACATCTCGCGAGGTGCAGGGGATGCGTCTGCAGCCAGTCTTGCAGCTTCGTAGAAAGTCATATGACGGTGCTCTTTGGCCTTCTCCTCCATGCCCGGCTCTCCGTACATACCTTCACATATGAAAAGGTCGGCATCGGCGGCCATCTCCGAGATAACGGGTACAGGCCTTGAATCCGTACAGTAAGTGACCTTGAGGCCGCGCCTGTCAGGACCTATCACCATATCAGGGGTGTACGTCCTTCCGCCCTCGGTTATCGTCTCGCCTTTCTGAAGCCTGTTCCAGTAAGGGAGCGGTATCTCAAGCTCTTTTGCCTTATCGGCATCAAAACGGCCGGTTCTCGGTATCCTGAGCGTATAGCCATAGCAGGTAACGTTATGGCTGACCTTGAAAGCCTCTATCTCATACCCGGGAAACGAAAATACCTGTCTGGGCTCTTCTATCTCCAGAAAATGCAGCTCGAACGGAAGCTCCGGTGCTATGACCCTGAGCGCATTCACAACCCTTGACAGCCCCTTCGGCCCTATCATCGTGATAGGGGCAACCCTTTCGCTATTACCGATACTCAGGAGCAGTCCCGGAAGACCGCTTATATGATCCGCATGATAATGGGTAAAACAGATCACATCGATCGGATTGGGGCTCCAGCCCTTCTCCTTGATGGCTATCTGAGTTCCCTCGCCGCAATCTATCAGTATGTTGCTGCCGTTGTATCTCATCATGAGCGACGTCAGCCATCTGTAAGGAAGCGGCATCATTCCGCCGGTTCCGAGTAAACAAACATCAAGCATTAAATACCACCTGTTGTGTATCGCATGTTATTGTATACCGTCTCTGAGCCAGTATATAACCGCATCTTCTTTCGGGTTGTTATAAAACCCGGGCCGTACTCCCTCGCTCACAAACCCAAGGCTTTCATACAGCTTTATGGCCGGCTCATTGCTTATCCGAACCTCAAGGGTAAAATCATATGCCCCGAGCTTTCTGCCTCTTTCGAGAAGTTCCTCCAGCATCCGCCGTGCGATCTTCCTGCCCCGGTGATCCGGATGAACCATAACATTTGTTATCTCACCGGTGCCTACGATGTTCCTGACACCTGCAGCTCCGATGATACTCTCTTTTGGATCTGCATCCGCATCAACTGCCACGACATATTCGACATCCGGCAGTTCAAACGTCTCCCTGTACACCTTCTCCGACCACGGGTCCGAAAAGACCATCTTCTCGAGGGCGGCCACGCGCGGGATATCAGTTTCTGTCATCTGTCTTATAATTATATTCATAAATACTTCAAACGTAACCGAAGAAGTATTTACTGTTTGCGAAAAAAGCTTTGGAGGACGTTGTTACTTGACGAGGTTTTTCACGAGTCTAGTAACGTGACGTCCGGAAAGGAGCGAAAGCGCCTTTTTGAGCAAATTGTAAATGCTTCGAGGTATATTACATTAAGATTAACTATGGATTTGAGTTCCTCTCGCGCTCCGCCTGGCTCGGTCTCAGATAGTCCGGCTTGTGGTCGGCTGCGGTCACCGTCCGCCCTTCGCGCATATAGCGCATAGCAAGGAAAGCAAGTGCTCCGGCTCTCTGGCGGTTCATGTGAATCGGCGCAAACCTGTAAGGGACGGTCATCTCAGTTTCGATCCTGTCCTTGTATACAGGGACGGCGTCTCCGAGAAATACAACTCTTCTGCCCGTCTCATTGAGCATCTTTACAACGGTCGATATATCCTCGGCAAACCGCTCATGAATAACTGAGAGTTCATCGTTGACATCAAACTCATAAAACCCCGTATATACCTGATCACGTCTGGCATCCATGATAGGACAGATAAGATCGTCTGTTCCCCACATGTTCATTGCCAGTGCATCAACGGTACAGACCTCGATTATCGGCTTATCAAGCGCAAGGCCGAGACCCTTGGCCGTTGCCGACCCGATACGAAGTCCCGTGAACGATCCGGGGCCTGCCGCAATCGCCACGGCATCTATGCTCCCAAGATCAAGCTCGGTCATCTTCTTTATCTCATCAAGCATCGGGAGCAGTGTCTGGGAATGAGTCTTCTTAAAATTGACCGTATATTCGGCAACGAGCGTATCTTCTGTCGCTATCGCCACGGTTGCCACAAGTCCCGATGAATCAATCGCAATTATCTTCATATGTTACCGTCAATCTCTATCCTTCTGTAATCCGTCCCCTTGGACAGGTCCTTTGAAATTCGGACCTTTATGGTCTCATCCGGCAGGATCGGCTCCACAAGATCGGCCCATTCCATCACGGACACCCCTTCTCCGAAGAAGTAATCCTCGTATCCTATCTCATCCATCTCCGAGATATCCCCGATCCTGTAAACATCGAAATGGTACAGCGGGAGGCGTCCTGTCTCATATACCTGTACAAACGTAAATGTGGGACTTGTGATCGGCTCATTTATCCCGAGACCCTTTGCAAAACCTTTGGTAAATGCGGTCTTTCCTACCCCCAGATCTCCTACCAGAGCGAAAACATCGCCTTTTTTTGCCTTTTGGGCAAGCGAAGCAGCCAGATCATATGTATCTTTTTCGCAGAATGATTCGGATATCACCTGATGTTTACCTGTTTCGGGTCCATATGGGCACTGATGATCCTGATGACCTCGTCTTTCTGATCTTTCATATCTTCCTTCGGGAAGATGCAGGCATTGATCCTTCCCGTATACAGGATAACGGATCTTGATGTCGAAACAGCCTTGTACATCTTGTCCCATTCAAGGCTTTCGGTATTTTCCCCGCTCGTAACGCTGACTCCGTTGTCGTCAACAACGTATTTGAGCGGCTCTTTAAATGCCTCGTTATTCTTTACCTGCCTTCTTGAGCGAAGATACAGTGCCACCGGCTGATAGAACACGCATACGATCCCGGCTGCAAGGTATATCCACTGCCCGTACATGAAAAATCCTGCCACGAGAAGAATCCCGAGCAGTTCACCTACTATTCCCGCAAAGGAAGTGAATGTATGGCGCATCATGTAATCGTACATTTTGCCCGTTGTCATCTTTACTTCAAACTCGGCTCTCATAGGCTCTCAACCTCTGCGTATTCCGCCGATGTGCCTTCCTTCAGGTCCAGATAGAACTCAACCAGCGTCATCGTCTGATAGGGCATAACCCACAGCATTGCGATACCAAAGCTTAAGATCACAAGAAATGCATATCCGATAAAGGACAGCAGCATGTAAAAGTACCTGAACTTGTTGCCCTTCATCATCGTAATGCTTCCTCTGATGATACTCATGACATCCATATCCGGATCATCAAGATATATCAGATAGGTCATGGCAAGCATCAGATCGATGATGAACGACACGATCAGGCCTGCCAGGTAAAGAACAATGTAAAGAAGAAACTTTTTGCCATCCGAGAGCATGTTCTGCCCCGGAGCGTATGAGTATCCGATAAGCGTTGAAGGCAGAAGCAGTACAAACTGCAGGCCTATCATGATAAAACCGATTATTATGATCTTATCGGGATGATGTCTGAATACAAAGAAAAGATCCGATATGCGCGCATCCCGGCCTGTTGCAATATTGCTGATTATCCGGATATATCCGACCGAGAAGAGCATTGCTATAAGGGAAATGACCATGCTCAGTGCCTGAAGCTTGAACTCTTCCAAATAACCGATGGTTCCCGTAACCCTGGCATCCTGCATCATGGACATTGTGACCGGCGTCATTATGATACTGTTTATCGTCATGATGAGCGCAAAAAGAAGAGCAAAGGAACCGACGGCTATTCCGTAATTGCCAAGTAACTGATCCTTTGCCTTCGCCTTCAAATCAGATATCGATGTTCTGTTCATCAGAAAACTACTCCTAAAGCTTCAGTATGATCAACCCGCAAGATCGATGTTCTGACCAACCAGACCCATGGCATCGTTTGCCTTTTTGTTCTGTGTGTACGGGTTACTCTCGTTGTTGTACTTGATCATCGTGCTCGTCGTGCCTCCCGAAACATACGTCCTGCCGCACTCCGGGCATACTGCCGTATGGATGGAAACGCTCGCATTGATGACCTTGCCGCCCTTCTGGGCAGCCTTTGAATACGCGTTTGCCACGTGCTCCTGCTCATGTCCGCGCACTCTTGCAGCGGCGGCCTCGGGAGAGATGTGCTGTGCCGACTTGAATGACACGTTCTCGTCCGATCCGTCCTGATACTTCCTCTCTTTGCAGGTCTGGCACTCCGCAGGGGATGATCTTCGCCCCGGGGCGACTCGCGTTGATTCACCGGGGTTTTTGATCACCTCGGGCTCAGCCTTGCCGTATATGTATCCTGATAAAGGAATGTTGCCGTATCCGCTTATTCCACCGATCATAGGATTCCTCCTGTTACAAGGATCCGTCCTTATCAATAGATTCCTTCATCTTATCCACGAAATCATCTCCGTAGATCTTTCTGAACAATTCCTCATCCTGTTCCATCGATTGGTTCATCTGGTCACGAAGTATGGGATTGCCCTCGATGTATCTGAAATATTCAGGATTGTTCCTGACCGTGAATATCGAATATACTACGGTCAGCACAACGATGACCACCGATATCACCAGTCCTATCACCGAAAGGATGAGTCCTGTCTTTGCTCTCGGCCGAAGTGCCTTCTCCGCTCCCTTTGACAGCAGTGCGAGCACTATACCGATCGCCGAAAAAATGAAGGGACAGCAGCAGAGCGTTGAAACAAGCGATACGATCCCGAGTATGAGGGATGCAGTCGCAAGCCTTTCTGCAGCTGCTTCGCGTTTATTGTACTGTGTTGATTCAAAGTCCATCGGAATGATCCGTTTCCGTCATGTCGACATAGTTATAGTTACTATAGATTATAACACAAAAAAGACAGGGCGTGTACCCTGTCTTTTCCTTATGACTGCGCCAAATTTGATCAGTCTTCGAGGCCGAACATGTCGTGAATGACATTCATTGCCTTCTCGACTTCCTTCTCATCGATCAGGACCGTAACCCTGATCTCGGATGTTGATATCATTCTGATATTGATGTTTGCGTTGTACAGGCACTCGAACATCTTCGATGCAACACCGGGATTGCTCATCATGCCGGCTCCGACGATGGAAACCTTGGCAACCTTTGAGTTGGTGTTGATATCCTGCATATTAAGAGTATCTTTAATTTTCTCAAGAGCATCAAGTGCATCCTTTTCCATATCCCTCGGGATCGTGAACGTGATATCCTTTGTATTGTCACGTCCGATCGACTGAAGGATCATGTCCACGTTGATGTTCGCTTTTGCGAGCGCATCAAACAGGCGGAACGCAACACCGGGCTTATCCTCAAGTCCGACAACTGATATCCTTGTAACGTTTTTATCGGCTGCAACGCCGCTGACAAGCATTCTTTCCACTTTAACAACCTCCTTAATGACCGTACCCTCAGCTTCCGACATACTCGAGCGTACAACAAGTCTGACACCGTATTTTCTGGCAAGTTCCACGCTCCGGTTGTGAAGTACTCCCGCACCGAGCGTAGCCAGATCGAGCATTTCGTCGTATGTGATCTCCTTGAGCTTTCTGGCATTTTTGACAACTCTCGGATCTGCCGTGTAAACACCTTCAACGTCGGTGAATATCTCGCATTTATCGGCATGAAGTGCCGCAGCGAGCGCAACCGCAGTCGTATCCGATCCGCCGCGTCCGAGCGTCGTATAATCATCGTATTTGTTCACACCCTGGAATCCCGTAATGATAACGATCTTTTTAAGATCAAGCTCATTTCTGATCCTCTCGGTATCGATCCTCTTAAGTCTTGCATTTCCGTAAACACTCGTGGTATGCATTGCCACCTGGTAGGCATTGAGCGATACACAGGGTACCCCGAGATAATCCATCGCCATGGCCATCATCGCAACACTCACCTGCTCACCCGTTGTCATGAGCATGTCAAGCTCACGCCTGGGAGGGTTAGGGTTGATGTCCTTTGCCATGTCGATCAGAACGTCCGTCTGTTTTCCCATCGCGGACAGAACGACCACAACATCATTTCCCGCTTTGTAGTCGGCTATGCACCGCTTCGCAACGTTCATGATGCGTTCCTTGTCGGCAACCGATGTGCCGCCGAACTTCTTTACAACCAGCATTTTCTCACTCCTCTTAAAACACTTATATTATTCCCATCAGATCCTGCTCTCAAGCCTGATGCTCTGGCAGACATCCGGGATGTTCTTAAGCTTTTCGTTGAACGATCCCTCAGTAACGGGAGTCGTCACAAATCCGAACTCACCTGAAACATCGTCCAGTTCTATGAACTTTACATCTCCAAACGTATCTTTTATAAGCTTTTCGCAAGATGCCCTGTCCTTTTTGACACGTACGAAGAACTTTCTCGTAGCATTCTCCGTTCCTGTAAGCTGAAGGTTTTCCTCCGACCAGAACGTGTATATATGCTTGTCGAGATGCTTTGCGGCATCCACGATATCGGCAACGACTGCGCATGCCGTCGGAAGCTTACCTGCACCGCTTCCGTAGAACATAACATCCCCGATCTGGCTGCCCCGTACGAAAATCGCATTGTACACTCCGCTGACGCTGTAAAGCGGATGAGATGATCTTACGATAAAGGGTGCCACCATCGCATAATACTTCCCGTCCTCATAAGTGCATGAGGCAAGGAGCTTTATAGCACTTTTCATCTTCTTGGCATATCTGATGTCGGTCGCCGTGATCTTTGAGATGCCTTCCGTGTATATGTTCTCGTAATTAACGTTATGTCCGAATGCAAGTGATGACAGGATCGCGATCTTCCTGCATGCATCATATCCTTCGATGTCAGCCTCGGGATTGCGCTCCGCATAGCCAAGATCCTGCGCCGTCCTGAGTGCCTTATCAAAATCCCAGCCCTCGACATCCATCTGTGTCAGTATATAGTTCGTTGTTCCGTTGAGGATACCCTTTATCTCAAGTATCCTGTCGGCAGTAAGCGACGAATTGATCGGACGGATGACCGGAATGGCCCCGCCTACGCTTGCCTCAAACAGGAAGTTGATGCTGTTCTCTCTTGCGATCCTTATAAGCTCGGGACCGTGAGCGGCAACAAGCTCCTTGTTTGACGTACATACACTCTTTCCCGCCAGAAGGCTCTTTCTGACGAACGTGTATGCAGGCTCGACTCCGCCCATTACCTCGACAACTATCTTTACTTCGGGATCGTTTAAGATCACGTCAAAATCATGCACGAGGACCGATTCTACCCGGTCACCCGGAAAATCACGAAGATCCAGTACATATTTGATCCTTATCTTATCGCCTGATTTCATGTCGATGGCTTCGTTGTTCTTGTCAATTACCTCAACAACACCCGAACCCACCGTACCGTATCCCAGTACTGCTATATTTATCATTGGTTTCCTCCGTTAGAGATCCACTTAAGATACGCATTGACGAACGGATCGAGATAACCGTCCAGAACCGCATCAGCCTGCGCGACCTCCTGATTCGTTCTTGTATCCTTTACCATCGTGTACGGCTGCAGCACGTATGAACGTATCTGGCTGCCCCACGCGATATCCTTGACTTCTCCCCTGATATCCGAGAGTTTTTCGGCATTCTCCTCTTTCTTCAGAAGATAAAGCTTTGCCTTGAGCATCTGCATGGCCTTGTCCTTGTTCTGGAACTGGCTTCGCTCGTTTTGGCACTGAACAACGATACCGGTCGGGATATGCGTGATACGTATCGCGGAACTGGTCTTGTTGATATGCTGTCCGCCGGCTCCCGACGAGCGGTATGTATCTATACGAAGATCATCTTCATTGATGTCAACGTCAAGGTCTTCTTCAATATCCGGCATAACGTCAAGCGACACAAAACTTGTCTGGCGCTTGCCCTGCGCATTGAACGGCGATATGCGTACAAGCCTGTGGACACCCTTTTCACCCTTAAGATAGCCGTATGCGTTCGTGCCGTTTATCTGGAATGTAACGGATTTGATGCCCGCTTCATCACCATCAAGCATATCGAGCACTTCCACCGAAAATCCCTTCTTCTCGGCGTACCGGCTGTACATTCTAAACAGCATCCCCGCCCAGTCACAGCTCTCGGTTCCGCCCGCACCCGCATTGAGTCGCAGGATAGCGTTATTGGCATCGTATTCGCCCGAAAGCAGCGTGCTTATGCGAAGATCGTCCAGCTTCTGAGTGAACTCATTGAACTCTGCCTGTATATCGGGGATCATGGCCTCGTCATTTTCCTCATAGGCCATCGAGATAAGCTCGCCTATGTCTGAATGCTGGGTCTTGAGCTCATTGATCATTCCCACGGTGTCCTCAAGGTCCTTAAGTTCCTTGGACAGCTTCTGGGCTCTTTCGTTATCGTCCCAGAACGTGGGAACCTCCATCTCACGGCGAAGCTCCTCTATCCTCTGCTCCTTGTCGTTCACCCCGAGGCTCGCCTCGAGCTCCTTCAGGGGCTCGGCAAGGTTTCCTAATTCACTTTTTATCTGATCTAACTCTACCATAATTCTTATCTAAGGTCGCTCACCCATTAGACCTACCTGCTTCTTCCAAGGTCGCTCACCCATCAGACCTACCTGCTTCTTCCACAGCATTGCTTGTATTTCTTGCCTGAGCCGCACGGACACGGATCGTTCGGATACACTTTGTCGGATTCGCGCTTCACGCTCTTCTTCGGACCCGAATCGTCCTTATTTGTGCCTGTGATCTTGGCAACTTCCTCACGTTCAACCTTCTGCTCGACGCGGATATGGAAGAGCATCCTGACCGTCTCTTCGCTGATGGCATCCGTCATCGCATTGAACATGTCATAACCCATCATCTTGTACTCAACAAGCGGATCTCTCTGGCCGTATGCCTGCAGGCCGATACCCTGGCGCAGCTGATCCATATCGTCGATGTGATCCATCCACTTTCTGTCTATGACCTTCAGAAGGATGACACGCTCGATCTCTCTGATCTGCTCGGGTGACGGGAACTCCGCTTCCTTTGCCTCGTATATCTTGACAACCTCTTCCTTGAGCTTGTGGATGAGCTGTTCTTTCTTCATATCCCTGACATCGGGAGTCTTGAGTTCCTCAACGGGAACCGTTGCGCGAAGGTGCTGGTTGAGCTCGACAAGATCCCAGTCTTCGGGATTTGACACATCTCCGATGCACATCTCAACCGTGCCCTCAACAAACTCGGTAGCCATCTTGAATATGACGTCACGCATGCTCTCTCCGTCAAGAACACGCCTTCTCTCGGCATAGATGATCTCTCTCTGCTCGTTCATTACCTGGTCGTATTCGAGAAGGTTCTTTCTGACACCGAAGTTATTGCCCTCTATTCTCTTCTGGGCCTTCTCTATCGCATTGGTGAGCATCTTGTGCTCGATCTGCTCGTTTTCGGGAACACCGAGTGCATTGAATACCGACATGAGCCTGTCGGATCCGAACAGTCTCATCAGATCATCCTCAAGTGAAATGAAGAATCTTGATTCACCGGGATCTCCCTGACGACCTGAACGGCCTCGCAGCTGGTTATCGATACGTCTTGATTCGTGACGCTCGGTTCCTATGATCTTCAGACCGCCTGCTGCCCTTGATTCTTCATCAAGCTTGATATCGGTACCACGGCCGGCCATGTTCGTTGCGATCGTGACTGCTCCGTGAATACCTGCTTCTGCGACGATCGCAGCCTCAAGTTCGTGGAACTTGGCGTTCAGCACTTTATGTTCTATACCCCTCTTTGTAAGGAGCTTTGAAAGCTCTTCAGATGCCTCGATCGTGATCGTACCGACAAGGATCGGCTGTCCTGTCTTGTGGGCTTCCTCGATCTCATTGCATATCGCAAAGAGCTTCTCTTTTTTCGTCTTGTATACGGCATCCTGAAGGTCGATCCTCATAACGGGTTTGTTTGTCGGGATCTCTATAACGTCCATTCCGTAAATGTCACGGAATTCCTTTTCCTCGGTAAGTGCCGTACCGGTCATACCGCACTTCTTCTCAAATTTGTTGAAGAAGTTCTGGAACGTGATCGTGGCAAGCGTCTTGCTCTCGCGCTTAACCTTGACATGCTCTTTTGCCTCGATGGCCTGATGAAGTCCGTCGGAATAACGTCTTCCGGGCATAATACGTCCGGTGAACTCATCAACGATAAGAACTTCATCATCCTTTACTACATAGTCCTGATCCCTGAACATCAGGTTATGCGCACGAAGCGCCAGGATCACGTTGTTCTGTATCTCAACGTTTTCGGAATCCGCAAGGTTTTCTATCTGGAAGAACTTCTCGACCTTAGCCACACCCTGTGCGGTAAGTGTTACGAACTTGTCCTTCTCGTTAACGATAAAATCACCTGTCTCTTCTCTTTCGACACCCATGATGGCATCCATCTTCGACAGGTCTTCCATATCCTCGCCCCTCTTTAACTGGCGGGCCAGGACATCACATACTTCATAGAGCTTTGTGGATTTTCCGCTCTGTCCGGAAATGATAAGAGGGGTCCTTGCTTCATCGATAAGGACCGAGTCAACCTCATCGATGATCGCATACGCGAGATCACGCAGAACGAGCTGTTCCTTATATATGACCATGTTGTCACGAAGGTAATCGAAACCGAGTTCATTGTTCGTGACATACGTAATATCGCAGTTATAAGCGGCGCGGCGCTCTTCGGGCTTCATTGAGTTGAGGACGACACCGACCGTCATCCCGAGGAACTCATGAACCTGACCCATCCACTCCGCGTCACGGTTTGCCAGGTAATCGTTGACGGTAACGACATGCACGCCGCGTCCCGTCAGTGCGTTCAGATATGCAGGCAGTGTAGCGACAAGCGTCTTACCTTCACCTGTTCTCATCTCGGCTATTCTGCCCTGGTGAAGGATGATACCGCCGATAAGCTGAACCGGATAATGCTCCATATTAAGAACACGTCTGGCAGCTTCCCTTACCGTTGCATACGCCTCGGGAAGAAGGCTGTCAAGGCTCTCACCCTCGTTGTAACGCTTCTTGTACTCGATCGTAAGTGCACGCAGCTGGGAATCCGACATCTCCATCATCTTCGGGCGCAGTGCCTCTATCTTTTCCACAAGCGGCATTACAAGCTTTACTTCACGCTCACTGTGAGTACCAAATATCTTTTCTATAATGTTCATTTGAAAAACTCCTTGAGTCTTATGTTACTCTTATTATTTACGCTTCAGGATGAAATGCAGTTCCGATGAGAATTCACTCTTATCTATCACCTGCTGGAGTTCATCCATGAGCGGCACGAACCTGTCTGAGAAGTATGTCGAGAATTCCTGGTTATTGTTCTTCTGCATCGATACCATCAGGAATCTGTACAGGTCGTTGATATCCGATCCGAACCGCCATTCGTATGCGATCTCAAATCCCATCTTATCGGCCATTGTCTGCACCGATTCATTCGTAAACAGATGCGTGTGTGTTCCGCCCGTATGACGGTTGTATCCGTTCGCGAACGCTACCTCGAAGCAGCTTGAAAACGAGAACATCGGAACGGACGCAAAAACAAACTTTATATTATGATTTTCTCTTATCGCATCAATGTTCTCATCAAGATGTACAAGGTGCTCAAGCACACCGATCGCACTCAGCGTGTTCGCATCCGTTTTCCTGATGTATTCGATGGAGTCGGTCAGTCCGATGTGCGTAAGACACTCTTCTTCATTCATGGCATTTCCGTATGCCACTTCGCTGTCGGATACTTCGATCCCGACCGCGCTCATCCCGAGCTGTTTTGCCGCGGATACAAAATAACCGCAGCCCGCACCGATATCAAGAATGTTGATATCCTCAGCATTCAGCATCTCGTTCTTCAGACAGTCCCTCAGGTACTCGGCCTTTGGGATGTATATCATGTCGCGCCTTCTGATGTAGCTTTCCTTATCGGCTGCGCTGTAGTTTTTGGAATAATCATCCTCGATATATACTTTGCTCGCAAAATCGTCGGTATCCTCACACTCGCTGTTGAGGTGACCGCACTTTTCGCACTCGATATATCCGATCCTGTGGCTCGTAAAGAGCGGTTTTTTCAGCGGCTCACCGCAGATCTTGCATGTTTTGCGCTTCGGCTGCATCAGCAGGACATCCGCCATGCCGTCCGCCATATCGAGCATTCCGTCATTGTTATCGAAAAAACTTGTCTTTAATGTGTTAAGATCGCCAAACGGCTTACTGTATTTTTTCTTAATGCTCATATCAAGATCACCTGAAAATCATCAGAATCCCATTTCCTCAAACCACTTCAGTCCCTCGTACTGCGTAGGGAAATAGCGGTTCTGGGTAAGGGGCGTATTGCTCATCTGTTTGTGCTTATATGACTGTACCGATACTTCGTATGAATTGCCCTCGATATATGCGATGTATTTGCATCCGCATGCCTCGAGATTTCGGTGAAGTTCGACATACTGAATGCTTCCCTTGGGGCTTACCTGCTCGAGCTCCTCGATGAATGCCATATACACAAAACCTTTGTCATCGTGCCATTCCTCTGAAAATTCGACCAGTGTTTCATAGAGCCATGCTATCTCATGGGCGTGCGCGATCCCGCGGCCCCTTGAGTAGACTATCCTGCGGCCCCCTTCATCAGTCCATATCTTAAAACATCCGACTTCCTTTTCCATTCGTAACCTCTCCTGAAAATATTAGAGAAATACATTGATACCCAACATAAGAGTATATATGATTTTCTCCCTTAAGGCAATGAATAGATTTAGATACAATTTAAAAGGATGAGCATACTGCCCATCCTTTTATCATATGGTGCAAACGCCTGTTAATAAGGCTTTGCTTCCTCTTCTTTGTTCATGACGCGAAGACCGCCCTGGGCAAGTGCCAGAAGCTCGTCCTCTCCGGGATAAACAGTGAACGGTGCGATCCATTCGCATCTTTCCTTAAGTCCCGCAACAACGGCCTTGTCGTATGCGATACCGCCGGTAACGATGATCTGGTCGACCTTACCGTTAAGCACGCATGCCATTGAGCCGATATCCTTGGACATCTGAAGGATGAACGCATCCCTGTATTCTTTTGCCTTGGCATCTCCGTCTTCGACCATCTTATCGACGTCACGCATATCGTTTGTGCCAAGGTATGCGTTGAATCCGCCCTCACCTACAAGCATTTTGTATACTTCCTTCTCGGAATACTTTCCGGAGAAACACATCTTAACAAGTGCTCCGGGAGGTACGGCACCGGCACGCTCCGGTGAAAATGCTCCGTCACCGTCAAGTGCGTTGAAGATGTCTATTACCTTTCCGTTCTTATGAGGTCCGACCGAGCATCCGCCGCCCATGTGGACAACGATCAGGTTGAGGTCCTCGTACTTCTTTCCGGCTTCCTTCGCATAACGCTTTGCTACGGCCTTCTGGTTGAGGGCATGGAACTTGCTCACTCTCGGAAGAGCCGGGCATCCCGAAAATCTTGCGATGTCTTCCATTTCGTCAACAACGACCGGATCCACGATATATGACGGGATCGAAAGGCTGTCGCCGATCTCGCGGGCAAGGATACCGCCGAGGTTTGAAGCATGCTGTCCCTGTACACCTACCTTGAGGTCTTCAAGGAGTGCATCCGTTACTTCGTATGTACCGCCGGGGATAGGCTTTAACATGCCGCCTCGTCCGACAACAAAATCAAGTGAATTGATATCGAAGTTCTTCTCTTTCAGGAAGTTCAGGATGATGTTCTTTCTGAAATCCTTCTGGGCAAAGATCGATTCGTAGGAATTGATCTCTTCCGTAGTATGTCTGAGTGTCTCGTCAAACAGAAGGTTTTCATCCTCGAAAATACCGATCTTTGTCGATGTGGAACCCGGATTTATGATCAAACTTTTTAAACCCATACTGTCTCCTTTATTTCTTCAGTTCATGTGCAACGATGGCTGCGAGTGCGATCGAATTGACCTTTGTCTCGAATGTGTCTGCACGTGATGTCAGAACTACAGGAGCCTTTGTACCGGTGAGGATACATCCGTTCTTCATGTTCTCGACAACCTGTGTCATGCACTTGTATACGAGATTTCCTGCGTGAAGATCAGGGAAGATGAGGATGTCCGCATCTCCAGCAACCTTACGGCCCATTGCGCCCTTCTCTTCGGCAGCAGCCGGGAAGAGGGCGATATCAAGAGAAAGAGGTCCTTCAACAGTGCAGCCCTTTATCTCTCCGTTGTCCTGCATCTTGGAAAGCTCATCCGCTTCTACCGTGATCGGCATCTTCGGATTGACTGTCTCCGTGCAGCATACAACTGCAGCCTTGGGATTTTCCACTCCGCATGCTCTTGCCACATCGGCAGTGTATTCGATGATGCACTTCTTCTCCTCAAGTGTCGGGTAAGGCATGAATGCAACGTCCGATAAGAACAGCACTCTGTCCACCTTCGGCACTTCGATAACGCAGACATGTGAAAGAGGCTTACCTGTACGAAGTCCGACTTCCTTGTTGAGAACGCTCTTAAGGAACGTACCTGTAGGAAGAAGACCTTTCATGTAAATGTCAGCCTTTCCTTCCGAAACGATCGAAACTGCCTTTGTTGCAGCCTCAGCCTCGTCCTCGACATTGATGATCTCATACTCATCCATGTTCATGCCGAGTTCCGCACCGATGGCACGGATCTCAGCTTCGTTACCGACAAGGATCGCATCAGCGATATCCCTTTCCTTCGCAGCTTTGGCAGCCTCAAGGACTGCCTTATCCTGCGCAACAGCTATAGCAACCTTCTTTTTGCTTATCGTTTTGATCTTCGCAAGAAGGTCATCAAAATTCTTAACCATTTTATTCCACTCCTAATCCTTTTATATTACTTGGCAGCGATAGCAGCCTTTACTTCTTCCGTAAGCTTCGGAACGATCTTGTTAAGGTCGCCTACGATACCGAAGTCTGCAACATCAAAGATGGGAGCGTCTTCGTCTTTGTTGATAGCGATGATGATATCGCTCTCTTCCATACCTGCAACGTGCTGGATCGCACCTGAGATACCGATAGCAAAGTAAACATTGGGACGAACGGTCTTACCTGTCTGTCCAACCTGCATTTCCTTCGGCTTCCAGCCTGAATCAACAACCGCACGTGAGCATGAAACCTGTCCGCCGATAGCAGCTGCAAGGTCCTCAAGGATCTTGAAGTTCTCGGGAGAACCTACACCACGTCCGCCTGAAACAAGGATCTTGGCATCCATGATATCCTTGATATCCGAAACAGCCTTAACAACTTCCTTGATCTCAACATAACGGTTATTCTTTGTAAATCCGGGATTGTACTCGATAACCTCAGCCTTTGCACCCTTCTTCGGCTCGATCTTCTGCATAACGCCGGGACGTACTGTTGCCATCTGAGGACGGTTGTACGGGCAGGCGATCGTAGCGATCGTGTTACCGCCGAATGCGGGACGTGTCATGAGGAGCTGGTTATGAAGCTGCTCATTCTCTTTTCCGGGAATCGGCTGAAGAGGGAAATCACCTATATCAAGTACTGTACAGTCTGCCGTAAGACCTGTAGCAACTCTTGCGGAAACTGTAGGACCAAGGTCACGGCCGATGGCTGTTGCACCTACGAGCATGATCTCGGGCTTGTACTCGTTGATTACAGATGCAAGTGCATGTGCGTAAGGCTCTGTTCTGTAATCCTTAAGTTCGGGATCATCAACAACGATAACCTTGTCTGCTCCGTACTCTGCAAGCTTGTCGGCAAGATCCTTAACACCTGATCCGATAAGAACTGCCGTAACATCTGTCTTTAAGGGCTCGGCAAGTTCTCTTGCCTTTCCCAGAAGTTCGTAAGCGATACCGCTTACCTCGTTATCTACCTGCTGCGCAAATACGTAAACACCTTTGTACTGCGCTATTGTTTCTGGACTCATATTCATAATCTTTCACCACTTTCCCTTCACAATATGTTAGATTACATGCTTCTCTTTTAACTTACCTACGATGTAGCTGACTGCATCTTCGGGTGAATCGGGAACAACCTTTTCACCTGCTCCCTTACGAACCTTATCGGAAGCCTTTGCGATCTTTGTGGGTGAACCCATAAGACCGAGGTTGCCATCCTCAACGTCCTTGAGGTCTGCTCTTCCCCATGTGGTGATGTCAGCCTTGCATGCATCGAAGATGCCGCCGGGTGTCATGTATCTGGGATCGTTAAGTTCGGAAAGTGCCGTGATAAGGCAGGGCATCTTTACCTCAACCATGTGATATCTGTCATCGTACTGACGCTTAACGGTAACCTTGTCTTTGTCAACCTTGATCTCCTGAGCATATGAGATCACGGGAATTCCGAGATGCTCTGCGATCTGGGGACCAACCTGAGCCGTATCACCGTCGATAGCCTGACGTCCCGTGATGATGAGATCATACTCGAGATTTCTGAGTGCTCCGGCAAGTGTTGTTGATGTTGCCCATGTGTCGGCACCTCCGAGTACTCTGTCTGTTACGAGAACTGCTTTGTCAGCTCCCATTGCAAGTGCTTCACGAAGAACGTCTGACGCCTTGGGAAGACCCATTGTAAGAACCGTTACTTCAGCACCGTACTGATCTTTTAAACGAAGTGCTGCCTCAAGACCTGCTTTATCATCAGGATTCATGATGGCAAGCATTGCACCTCTGTCAAGTGTTCCGTCGGGATTGAACTTAACTCCGCCCTTTGTATCCGGAACCTGTTTGATACAAACTACAACTTTCATCTATGTGTCCTCCTAATTTACTTAAGTAATGCAGCGCTGATGACCATACGCTGAACTTCGCTTGTTCCTTCGTAGATCTCGGTGATCTTGGCATCACGCATCATACGCTCAACATCATACTCTTTGATGTAACCGTAACCACCGTGAAGCTGAACGCACTTCGTGGTAACTTCCATTGCGATCTCTGCAGCAGCAAGCTTAGCCTGAGCAGCTTCAACCGAATAAGAGATCTTGGAATTCTTCGTGTATTCATCCTTCTTGCATGCAGCCTTGTAAACAAGGAGCTTTGCACATTCAACCTTTGTTGCAAGATCGGCAAGAACGAACTGTGTGTTCTGGAATGCGCCGATCGAACGGCCGAACTGCTTTCTTTCCTTAACGTACTGGATCGTTGTCTCAAGAGCACCCTCTGCAAGGCCGAGAGCCTGTGCAGCGATACCGATACGTCCGCCGTCAAGTGTATGCATCGCGATGTTAAAGCCCTTACCCTGCTGTCCGAGGAGGTTTTCCTTCGGGATACGGCAGTCAGTAAAGATAAGCTCATATGTCGAAGATGCGCAGATACCCATCTTGTTTTCCTTTGTACCGAATGTGAATCCGGGAGTTCCCTTCTCAACGATAAATGCTGAGATCTCCTTCATCATCTTTCCGCGCTTCTCAACTTTTCCCGTAACCGCGAAAATCACATAGACGTCAGCTTCCTTACCGTTTGTAATGAAGCACTTGCTTCCGTTAAGTACCCACTCATCACCGTCAAGAACAGCCTTTGTCTGCTGACCCTGGGCGTCTGTTCCTGCACCGGGCTCTGTAAGACCGAAAGCACCGAGCTTCTCACCCTTTGCAAGGGGTACAACATATTTCTGCTTCTGCTCATCAGTACCGAATGTCATGATCGGGTCTACACAAAGAGATGTGTGAGCCGATACGATAACGCCTGTGGTACCGCAAACCTTTGACATTTCTTCTACGCACATTGCATACGTAAGAACGTCACAACCCTGTCCGCCGAGCTCCTTGGGAACGGGTATTCCGAGGAATCCGTACTTTGCGAGTTTCTCAACAGTCTCTCTCGGAAATCTGTGTTCCTGGTCGATCTCCTGTGCAAGAGGCTTTACTTCTGTTTCGGCAAAATCTTTGAAAAGCTGTCTTGCCATTTCATGTTCTTTTGATAAAGAAAAATCCATGATATATTTCCTCCATTTATTATTATTCTTTTCCCAACATTAAGCGTCGATCGCTGTCTTTGTACGATCCTCGTTGTAGATGTAGAAGCCCTTACCGCTCTTAACACCGAGATTTCCGCCTCTTACCATCTTTCTGATGAGAGGACATGCCCTGTACTTGGAATCACCTGTCTCGTTGTAAAGAACATCCATGATGGCAAGGCAGATATCAAGGCCGATGAAATCACCGAGCTCAAGGGGTCCCATGGGATGATTGGCACCGAGCTTCATTGCTGCATCGATACCTTCAACATTCGAAACACCTTCCATCTTGATGAATGCTGCTTCGTTGATCATAGGGATGAGGATACGGTTAACAACAAAGCCTGCTGCCTCATTAACCTGAACTGCTGTCTTACCGATCTCTGCAGAGATCTTCTTGATCGTCTCAACAGTCTCATTGGGTGTGTTAACACCTGCAATGACCTCAACAAGCTTCATGCGGTCTGCGGGATTGAAGAAATGCATACCGATCATCGGACGTGAAAGACCGTTTCCGATCTCTGTGATCGAAAGAGATGATGTATTTGAAGCAAATACACATCCGCTCTTGCATATCTCATCAAGCTCCTTGAAAGTAGTCTTCTTTACTTCCATATTCTCAAATGCAGCTTCCACGATAAGATCGCAGTCCTTGCAGAGATTTTCCTTAAGACCCGGTGTGATCCTGTTAACGATCGCATCAGCTGCTTCCTTTGTCATCTTCTCTTTGGCAACAAGCTTGTCATATCCTTTGATGATCTTGTCCTTGCCGCCTTCAGCCCACTCCTGCTTGATATCGCAGAGCATAACCTCATAGCCGTCAACCTGTGCAAAAGCCTTTGCGATGCCCTGGCCCATTGTGCCGGCACCAATGATTCCAACCTTCATTTTGTTTCCTCCACTTCTTTAATTAACAGTTCTTAAACGGAACTACTTTTAACTTCTTCTCTTTGTCCTTCTCAAGGAAGTTTGCCATTGCTGCCTTCTGGTCTTCTGTCTCGAAGCAGTCACCGAAAAGCTTTTCTTCTATAACAATGGCCTTGTCCATATCAACCTGCAGTCCGTCGTTTATAGCCTTCTTGCAGTTTCTGACAGCGATAGGTGCGTTTGCCGCAATACCTGATGCCATCTTAAGTGCCTCGTCCATAAGTTCCTCAGCACTTACAACCTTGTTTACAAGTCCGATCCTGTATGCTTCGTCAGCCTTGATGTTTCTTGCCGTGTATATAAGCTGCTTAGCCATTCCGGGTGAAACAAGACGTGCAAGTCTCTGTGTTCCGCCGAATCCCGGTGTGATACCAAGTCCTACCTCGGGCTGTCCGAATACTGCATTATCGGAACAGATCCTGATGTCGCAGCTCATTGAGATCTCGCATCCGCCGCCAAGTGCGAATCCGTTAACCGCAGCGATAACGGGAAGAGGGAATGTCTCGATCTTACGGAACAGATCGTTACCCTTCTTACCGAATGCTTCGCCTTCTGCCTTTGAAAGGCTGCTCATCTCGCCTATGTCGGCACCTGCAACAAATGATTTTTCGCCTGCGCCTGTTAAGATGATGCATCTGATCTCGTTCTGGTCAACGCCGTCAAATGCCTCGTTCAGTTCTTCAAGAACCTGGGAATTAAGCGCGTTCAGAGCCTTTTCCCTGCTGATCGTGATTATTCCGACACGATCTTTTACTTCGTATGTTACGAATTCCATTTTTCCTATTCTCCTTACATTTTTTAAGGTCGCTCGGCCATTATAACCGACTTCGTCGATGAGGCCTCGCGGTGTAGTAAGGGATCTTCCCACTTCGTGGGCCCCTCCTTCCTACATTTCACAAAAGGTCGCTCGGCCATTATAATCGACTTCGTCGATGAGGCCTCGCGGTGTAGTAAGGGATCTTCCCACTTCGTGGGCCCCTCCTTCCTACATATCACAAAAAGCATCAGCGTTTAATTCTAAACGCTGACGCCATGATTTTTATCAATCCATTTCGACTATCGTTGCACAGCCCATGCCGCCGCCGATACAAAGTGTTGCAAGACCTTTCTTGGCACCCTTCTTCTGCATCTCGTGAAGAAGTGTAACAAGGATCCTGGCACCTGATGCTCCGACGGGATGTCCGAGTGCGATCGCACCACCGTTAGGATTGAGCTGCTTGTCAACATCGATTCCGAGATCCTTTCCGACTGCAACCGACTGAGCGGCAAATGCCTCGTTTGCTTCGATGATATCAAAGTCTTCGATCTTGTAACCGGTCTTGGCCATAACCTTCTTCGTAGCAGCAACAGGTCCGATACCCATGATCGAAGGATCAACGCCTGCAAGTGCTCCTGCAACGAATGTAGCCATAGGCTTAACGCCGAGCTCTTTTGCCTTCTCTTCAGACATTACTACGATAGCTGCTGCGCCGTCGTTGATACCCGATGCGTTACCAGCTGTAACATAACCATCGGGATTGATCGGACGAAGCTTTGCAAGACCTTCCATAGTAGATGTGGGACGGGGGCCTTCATCTGTATCGAAGATGATCGTCTCTTTCTTCTTCTTAACTTCAACGGGGATTATCTCATCCTTGAAAGCACCTGTTTCGATAGCTTTGCTTGCCTTCTGCTGGCTCTTGAGCGCGAACTCATCGAGTTCCTCACGTGTAAGGTGCCACTGCTCAGCAACATTGTCCGCTGTCTTGATCATATGATAATCATTGAACGCATCCCAAAGAGCATCCTTGACCATCGTATCAACAAGTACGCCGTTGTTCATTCTGTAACCGTAACGTCCCTGAGGGATAGCGTAGGGAGCCATTGACATGTTCTCCATACCGCCTGCAACAACGACATCGGCATCGCCTGCCATGATCATCTGTGCAGCCTGGTTAACACAGTTAAGACCTGATCCGCATACAACGTTCATTGTAACCGCGGGTGTCTCGATGGGAAGTCCTGCCTTGATGGAAGCCTGACGTGCCACGTTCTGTCCGAGTCCTGCCTGGATAACGCAGCCCATGTAAACCTGATCAACATCCGTAGGCTTGATGCCTGCTCTTTCAACTGCATTCTTGATAACGATTGCACCAAGTTCCGCTGCGGGAGTTGTTGAAAGACTTCCTCCCATTGTTCCGATCGCTGTACGGCAAGCGCCGGCCAATACTACTTTTTTAGCCATGAAATTACCTCCGAAAAAGATTGTTAATTATTTGACAAATAACGCAACTTCAATTATACCAAATTCGGGGGGTTTATACAACACAAGATATAGGGAATTTATATGTGACACACACTAGTGAGGCAGAAGAGATGCGAGCCTCTATTTATGAGGCAGGGAAGAAGGCAGTGTATATATTTTACGGGCATTCCGCAGGCTCGTTACTTAGCGAGGTTTCTCACGAGCTTAGTAACGTGAGCACCGAGGACAATGAGCGGGAGCGTCCCGGAAAATATATACACTGACTTATTCCCTGCTTTAAGAAAGCACATATGCTCATCTTTGCCCGAACGAGAAAGGAGGATAGTATATCCCTGTCTCGGTAATTATCGCAGTGATCAGCGAATGATCCGTAACATCAAATGCGGGATTGAACACCTTGATGCCTTCGGGCGCCATCCTCTTCTCATACCACATTGTCGTGACCTCATCGCCGTCGCGCTGCTCGATCGGAATGTCGGCACCGCTTTTGATGGAAGGATCGATAGTTGACATCGGACCGCAGACATAGAATGGAATGCCGTAGTGCTTTGCAAGCGTTGCCACGACACTTGTCCCGATCTTGTTGGCGGTGTCTCCGTTTGCGGCAACCCTGTCGCATCCGACAAGAACCGCATCTATCTTACCGGATGCCATAAGAGCTCCTGCCATGTTGTCGCACTGCAGCGTTACATCCATGCCCGCTGCGGCAAGTTCATATGCGGTAAGCCTTGCCCCCTGAAGGAGCGGCCTTGTTTCATCACAGAATATGTGAAAATCATACCCGCGCTCGTGTCCGAGATACATCGCAGCTGTTGCCGTGCCGTACTTTGATGTGGCAAGCTGCCCTGCGTTGCAGTGGGTCAGGAGTCCGTATCCCGGCTTTAAAAGTGTCAGCGCATTTTCGCCGATCGCCCTGCAGGCATCCTCATCCTGCTGTCTGATAAGGAGTGCTTCGGCGCGCATCGCATCAAGTATCTCTGAAACAGGCTTTCCTGCATTATCCTTAACTACACGGTCCATTCTGTTAAGCGCCCAGCTTAAGTTAACAGCAGTCGGCCTTGAACTGTTAAGGTAGTCCCTGTCCTTTGAAAACGCGCTGTAGAACTTATCATGATCAGTCTCTTTGATCCTGCACGCACAAAGGTAAGCCGCGAACGCAGCAAACACACCGATCGCCGGCGCGCCTCTTACCTCCAGACGCTTTATCGCATTATAGAATTCCTCAGGCAAAGACAGACGAAGCATCCGTCTTGTTCCGGGAAGCTTCGTCTGGTCTATTATCACTATCTCTTTTGCCGCATCATCAAGTGATACGGTTTCGTCAATCTCAAAATTCCGGCTCGATGAGTCCATATGTGTTTCCTTTTCTCTTGTACACAACGCTCGTCTGACCGTTCTCGGCATTTGTGAACACATAGAAGCTGTGTCCGCAAAGCTCCATCTGAACGCATGCATCTTCGGGATACATCGGCTTCATATCGATCCTCTTTGTACGGACGATCTTGATCTCGTCATCGTCGTTGTAATCCTTATCAAGGAAATCCTGACGGAAGTTTTCCGTCGCATGCTTGGCGTCGATGATCTTGTTCTTGTACTTCTTGAGCTGACGCTCGATGATCTCCTCAACAAGATCGATCGAAACATACATATCGTTACTTACCTGTTCCGAACGGATGACCGAGCCCTTAACGGGGATCGTAACCTCTATCTTCTGTCTGTCCTTTTCCACGCTTAAAGTAACGTGTATCTGAGTGTTAGGAGTAAAATAACGCTCAAGCTTTCCTATCTTGTCCTCCACTGCCTGTCTTAAGCCCGGTGTGACATCAATGTTCTTGCCTACGATTACAAATTCCATTTCTGCTCACTCCTTTCTCTTTTAGAATATTCTTCGGATAGCCAGGATGTTACGGTATGAAGCGTTCGAAACTTTGATACCCGTCTTGGCTGTCGATGCATGGACGATCTGGCCGCCGCCGATGTAGATACCTACGTGACCCGAGTAACATACGATGTCACCGGCCTGTGCCTCGGCAAGGCTTCCTACGCCGTAACCCATTGCACGCTGTGCACCCGATGAGTGCGGCAGGGATACACCGAAGTTTCTGTAAACACCCATTGTAAATCCTGAACAGTCTGTTCCGTTTGTAAGGCTGGTGCCGCCATATACGTAAGGATTTCCGACAAACTGGAGCGCATAGTTCGCAACGCTTGCTCCGAGTCCGCTTCCGCTGGCCGCGTATGATCCGCCGCCACCGCCGCTTGACGTCTTGCCGCTGCCCTTCTTGCCGGCAGCCTTTGCTGCTGCCTGCTGGGCACGCTTACGTTCCGCAGCTTCCTTCTTAAGTCTTGCTTCCTCTTCAGCCTTTGATTCGGCCTGCGGGAAGAGTGTGGCGATGCTGACGTATTCCTTGGAAACCCAGCCGTCACCTTCCTCGATATTAACCTTGACCCATTCATCCGTTTCCTCGATGACGGTCAGCTGGTCCTCGTTTGCAACAAGTCCGAGAACGATCGAATCGGCACTTGCTTCTTCTCTTATCTTAAGAGTTGTCGTATGAACGGTAGCCGTTCTCTGTCCGACCTCTGCGGCAAGCTTGACAGCTGCCTGTCCGGTCTTGACATACTCACCTTTAACGAAACCGACAACGTTTCCGGATTCGATCTTGTACCAGTCGCCCTGCTTATCAAGCCACGTACCTGCGGAATGATTGTAGAGCTTACCTACGATCTCACTGTTCTCATCCGGTTCAGAACGGACATTTACATATCCGTCAACAACGGCGATGACCTGATCCGAGAGATCCTCTTCACCCTCCTCGACATCCTGAGCTTCAGGCTTGATATCGATCGTGGGATTTGCTTCCTCGGCAGCCTTCTGCTCCTCGGTCTTTTCCTCTTCGGCTTTTTCACCTTCGGCAAGTTCGGTATCGTCTCCGCCGTTCTTGTCATTCTTGCTGCCGGTGTTGTTATCCGTGGATGTTATCTCGATCGTGGCACCTTCCGATGCGGAACCGACAACGGCAACACCGTTTATCGTGGTGCCTTCGTTAACGGCTTTGGATGAAGGTGTTTCAACCTTTGCCACAACCGTTGAATCGCCTTTTGTTATCTTTTCGTGATTTGCAATTGTTGACTGCTTTGCCGCATTACGTGCAACATCTGCACGGATATCCTTGATGGAACGACCGTTACCTGCAGCAAGAGCTACTCCTGCAGCAGGAAATACAAGCGATGTGGCAGCCTGCACGTCATTTATCGGAAAGCACGTTACCACAACAGCCATAAGTACGACGACTGCTGTAGCCTTCAGTACGCTTTTCTTCATGAAACCTCCGTATTTATACGATAGCCCCCTCGTTAACCTTCAAACAGCAGTCAGGAATCCTCCCGCTTCGCGGGTCCCTCCTTCCTGCATTTAGCGCATACATTCGATAGGATAACAAAATATGCCCTGCCTGTCAAATCAGGAAGGCCTGAGCGGAGTATACTGCGTTGGCTCCGTCGGCCACTGCGGTCGATACCTGGCGCAGTTTTTTGGACCTGATATCGCCGGCTGCGAACACACCCGGAAGGGATGTTGCGCATGTCTCGTCGGCAATGATGTATCCGTTCTCATCCTTGTCTACGGCATCTGTATATGAAGAATTCGGGTTGTTGCCCGTCGCTATGAACACTCCTGCTACGTCCAGCACGCTCCTGTCGCCGGTCTTGACGTTTTCGATCTCAAGTCCTGCGACCATTCCCTCGTCAGCTCCCTTTATCTCCTTCGGGATGCTGTCCCAGACGACCTCCACATTCGGAAGCTCAAACAGTGCATTCTGAAGTATCTTCGCCGCTCTGAGCTCATCGCGTCTGTGAACGAGATAGACCTTCTCGCATCCGCGTGCCAAGAAGATCGCGTCCTCCACGGCAACATCTCCGCCGCCTATGACCGCGACCGTACGCTTTTTGAAGAATGCCCCGTCGCATGTTGCACAGTAGCTGACTCCCGCTCCGGTCAGTTCCTCTTCACCCGGGATCCCGAGCTTTCTCGGGGAATTGCCGGTGGCAAGGATGACGCACTTGCCGACAAAAGTTCCGTTATCCGTCTTGACCCTGTTATTCTTCTCTTCAAAATCAATGCCCTCGACCTCACACATCTCGGTCGTGACATCGTATTTATCAAGGTGCTCCTGCATCTTCATTCCAAGCTCCGCACCCGTGATCCCGGGAAGTCCCGGATAATTGTCCACTTCATATGTATTGAGTATCTGCCCGCCGGCACCGTACCTTTCTATAAGAAGAGTCTTAAGGCCTGCCCTTGCCGCATATATACCTGCCGTAAGCCCCGCGGGGCCCGCTCCTACGATGATGACGTCGTACTGTTGCTCCATGATTTTCTCCCTGTAATGTGATATAATTATTATGATAATTATACCATAAAATCCTTGTTACACAAAGGAGGTACATCATGGGAAAGAACGCACTGATCACGGGAGCTTCACGCGGGATAGGCCGCGCGATCGCGATAGAATTTGCACGCGCAGGCTATGACCTGACACTGTGCTGCATCAAGAACATAGACAGCCTCGAGAGCCTTGCGAAGGACCTGACGGACACATACAAGGTCAAATGTGTGGCATACCGGGCGGACGTCTCGGATCCGAAGGCCGTTAAGGAACTGTTTGAGAAGGTCGATCCGCCGACGGTTCTCATAAACAACGCGGGGGTCTCTTACGTCGGACTCATCACGGATATGACCGACGAGGACTGGGCAAAGACGATCAACACAAACCTAAGCTCCGTCTTCTATATGTGCAGGGCCGCGATCCCTCACATGCTGTCGGAGTTCTCCGGAAAGATCATCAACGTTTCGAGTGTCTGGGGTGAAAGCGGAGCCTCGATGGAGGTCGCGTATTCCGCATCAAAGGGCGGTCTCGACGCATTTACAAAAGCGCTTGCCAAAGAGCTTGCACCGAGCGGGATAAGTGTCAACGCCGTTGCGTGCGGACTGATAGATACGGACATGAACTCAAGACTGTCCGATGAAGAACTGGCAGAAGTTGTCGCCGATATACCTGCGGACCGTATCGGAAAGCCCGCCGAGGTTGCATCTGTCATACTGTCCCTGGCAGAATCAACGAACTACCTTACCGGACAGGTGATAGCGGTCGACGGCGGCTGGATATAAAATCATGTGAACGGCGTATTCTGGTTCCTGTATATCGACCTTCTGTTTGAATCATAATATGAAATGTTTGAAAGAGTGCCGGAAAGATCCCTTATCCTGTACTCTTTTTTCTTTATCTGTTCGATAATGCCGCCAATGACTGTGACAGAGTATATGCTCGCAAGCGGCTGGACATCGATCTTGCCAGTTCTTGCAAACAGTATATCCTCACCGGCATAGGCAGCGCATATGGCCTCAATCTCTTTATGATCATACTCCGTCATGTCGCATGCAAGAACAAGGACGGCATCGTATCCGTCTTCCCTGGCCCTCACAAGAGACGCATGTATCCCGCCAAGCGGACCTACCCTTTCAAAAATATCGATCACGCTCTCATAACCTTCGCGTGCGAGGATCCTGTCCGATCTTACCGATAGATATCTTCCTTTGATCACGTCCGGATAAGTTATGTCAACCTCTTCGCATATCTTATCAAGAAACGTCCTTCCGTCATTGGGGATCACAACCGAATCCTTCGGCATGCCCATCCGTCTTGAGAGTCCTCCGACAAGAACGACGGCGGCGATATTATACTTTGTCTTCATATCAGTACTCATATTATTCAGTATAGCGGTTATATTCCGGTTATGCTATACTTGATGCCGAAAAATCTCCGAGCCCACCGGCCTACAGCAGAAGCCATGGTCCTTGGGCCGCAAGAATATCTTGCCGGGGTACGGAAGGAAACAACCGTGCCTTCCCTTTTTGAAAAGGAGTACACATTGAAAAGACTCGATCTTGAGCACTTGATCTTCGCAGCTCTTTGCTGCGATTGTGGTTTGATTGCAAAAAAACTCATAGGTCCCGCGGCAAACTTTGTCACGGAACTGCTTCATATACCCGGCGGTATTGCAACATCATTCTCTCTGATGTTCCTTGTGGTTGCTGCCGCGACGATCAGACGCTTTGGCTGTGCCACGATAATGGGCATTGTCCAGAGTCTTCTGGCTTTCACATTCGGAATGACGGGAAGTATGGGGGCACTTGCTCCGATAGGTTATATCCTTCCCGGCATCGTCATCGATGTGATCCTCTATATCTCTTACAAAAAAAATCCCATACCGACAGCGGGAATAGTCGCATCATCGATAGCGTCTTCGATATGCGCCTGTCTTGTAGCAAACATACTGGTATTTAACCTTGGCGGGATTGTTCTTCTTGTATACGCATCTGTTGCGGCAACAAGCGGGGCGATATGCTCGCTTCCTGCCTTTACGCTAACAGAGCGTCTTATCCCCATATTACAAAAAGGTGTTCATACAGAAAGGAAACAAACATGAAAAAGAAGATCATTCTCATCATCTCAGTCCTCGCAGTTCTGACTGCGATCGTCACCTGCATTTACCTTAGCGGACGCGATAAAGTCGCAGCCGGAAATGTCCTGATCAAGACCGCCTCTTCGGAAGTTACGGTAAGCATAAACGACCTCACACTGTCCAAAGTATCAGGGGAGACAGTCAACAAAAAGGGGGAGACCAAAAAGATCGAAGCGGAAGGATTTTCTCTTTCCGACGTTCCCTCTCTTGCGGGTGTTTCCGATTATTCCGAAGTGAGCGTTTTCTCGGATGATGAATACAATGCGACCGTCACTTCGGATGAGCTTAAAGACAAAGAAAGAGCCTGGCTTATTTCCGAAGAGAACAGTGTCAGGCTCATAGTATTTGATGATCCGGATTCAAAACGAAACGTTAAGAATGTTGTCCGTATAGAGATCAGGTAAGTCCTGTCTTATCAGATCTTCTCCACCCTTACCGCGCATACCTTGTATTCGGGTATCCTTGCAAAATCATCGAGCGCTGCGTTCGTCAGAACATTTGCCGGTGAATCCGGGAAGTGGAACGGCATCCATGTTTCACCTTCCGAAACCTTTCTGCCGACTCTTGCCCTTGCGGTGATCTCACCTCTGCGGCTGATGACCTTGACAGTCTCACCGTTTGCGATTCCGAGTCTGTCGGCATCCGCAAAGTTGATCTCGATAAATCCTTCTCCCGCGATCTCCATAAGACCAGGTGCCCTTGCAGTCATTGCTGCGGCATTGTACTGATAAAGGATACGTCCGGTCATCATGATGAGCGGGTATTCGTCATCCGGAAGCTCCTGCGAAGGCCTGTATTTTGCAAGATATAACAGCGCACGTCCGCGTACCGGACCGTTTGCATGCATGATCGGCGTTCCGGGATGATTCTTGTCCGGACAGGGCCACTGCAGGCTCTCGCCGGCATCAAGTCTTGCATGGCTGATGCCACCGAAGCTCGGTGTGACCGACGCGATCTCATCCATGATCTGTGCGCTTGTAAGGCGCGGCTGATCATATCCCATCGCGTTCATAAGATCAGTGATTATATCCGTATCAAGTCTTGCCTCACCTCTCGGCTCGACTGCTTTTCTGATCCTCTGTACCCTTCTCTCGGTATTTGAGAATGTTCCTTCCTTTTCGGCGTAACTGACACCGGGCAGGATAACGTCCGCATACTCGGCGGTCTTTGTCATGAACAGTTCCTGGATAACGAAGAATTCAAGACTCTCCAGAGCTTTGATGATGTGATGAGTATCCGGATCCGAAACCACGGGATCCTCACCGCATATGTACAGACCCTTTATCTTTCCTTCTATCGCTGCAGGGAACACATCCGTTGCCTTAAGACCCGGATTCGGGTTGAGCTTGACACCCCATGCCTTTTCAAACTTCTGTCTTACCTCTTCGTTATCGACCTTCTGGTAACCCGGAAAATCTGTCGGAAGAGCACCCATGTCACATGCACCCTGAACATTGTTCTGTCCGCGAAGCGGATTGACACCACAGCCGCTCTTTCCGATCTTACCGCAGATCGCCGCCATGTCGGACATACACATAACGCCCTCTGTTCCGGTCGAATGCTCGGTAACTCCGAGACAGTAAATGATCGGTGCTTTCTTTGCTGTCGCATACATGCGCGCTGCCTCGATCAACCTGTCGGGATCGATATGACATATCTCTCCTACCTTTTCGGGTGTGTACTCTTTTACAAGCTCCTTCAGTTCCTCAAAGCCTTCCGTATATTTATCGATATAGTCGTGATCGACAAGATCTTCCTCGATCATGACATGCATCATTCCGTTTGCAAATGCAACGTTCGTTCCCGGCCTTATCTTCAGGTGAATATCCGCGTGCTTTGAAAGGCCTATATCTCTCGGATCAACGACGATCAGACGAGTGCCGTCCTTGACCGCTCTTCTTATCTGCATTCCGACAACGGGATGAGCTTCTTCCGGGTTTGATCCGACAAGCAGTATACAGTCAACATCATGGGTGATGTCATGTATCGGATTGGTCATCGCTCCCGAACCGAGTGTCTTTGCCAGTCCCGCAACAGTCGCGGAATGACACACCCTCGCACAGTTATCGGTGTTGTTGTTCTCAAAGCACGTCCTGACCATCTTCTGGACCATGTAAACGTCCTCGTTGGCCGAACGCGAGCATGCAAATCCGGCAAGCGCTTCTTTTCCGTACTTCTCCTTTATCTCCATAAGGCGCCCGGCAGTGTAGCTTATCGCCTCTTCCCATGTCGCCTCTTTAAACTTACCTGTCGCGCGGTCCTTAATGAGCGGCTTGGTCAGACGGTCCTTTGCTCCGACAAAATCAAAGCTTCCGCTTCTTCCTTTAACACAGAGTCTCTTGTGGTTCGAAGGACCTGCTGCCGGCTCGACATTCACTATCTCGTTATCCCGTACGACAAGATAATACTGGCATCCCGTAGCGCAGTGCGGACAGGTCGTGAGTACCTTTCTGACTTCCCAGTCCCTGTAATGCGTCTCACGCTTAAGCGTGAGTGCTCCTGTCGGACAGACACTCGCGCAGTTACCGCATGTCTCGCATCCTCTTTCCCTGTAATCGCTCCCAAACGGTGCATCAACCACGTGGAACGTACCCGAGCGGCTGTTGGAAAGAGCTCCGTTACATGCTATGTTATGACATACACTTATACAGCGCATGCAATGGATACACTTACTCGGATCGTAAGTGATGTACGGATTGGCATCAAGTACCGGAACCTTTCTGTCTACGTTATTCCTGGAGCCCTCATGATCCGCATGTTCCACTTCGTAACGGTTACAAAGGTTCTGAAGTTCGCACGTACCGTTTGCGGGACAGCTCATACAGTCCTGGTTGTGATTTGACAGAATGAGCTTTAACATGTCCTTTCTGTATTTTGCGATATCTTCGGATTCGGTCGTGATCACCATGCCATCCTTTGCCTTTGTGCGGCATGCGGGAAGAAATCTCCTGAATCCTTCCACTTCGACTACGCACAGACGGCAGCTTCCGATATCACTCACGCCTTCAAGGAAACAGAGTGTCGGTATGTTAATGCCGTTTGCTCTTGCGATATCAAGTATTGTTGCACCTTCCTTTGCAGAACAGGCAGTGCCGTTAATATTAACGTTTATCATTCGCCTCTGCCTCCTTCCATGGCGCCGCAACCGTAATGATCGCACCGCAGGCACCTTCCGGCCTCGCGCATCGCTTCCTCATAAGTCATCGATAATTCAACATGATCAAAATTATCCTTTCTTTCGAACGGATCCTTTTCCTCTATCTCTGCCCTTCCGGTGGCAACGCACGGATTAGGATACGACGGCGGTATCGCCGGCTTTCCTCCGATCTTGTGATGGTATCCGAGATACTCGTCGATATTGTGCGCAGCAACCTGTCCGGCTGCTATAGCGTTTATCGCCGTTGACGGTCCTGTCACGCAGTCGCCTCCCGAGAACACACCGTCCATTTCAGACACCTGACACATCTCATCCGCAATAATGCGTCCGCGGTTAACGGGAACGCCTTCTTTCTCAAAATCGGCAATGTCGCTTCTCTGGCCAACCGCGATGATCAGATAATCGCACGTGAAACGGTAAGGATACTCACTCGAATCCTCCGTTGTCATCATGCCGTATTCGTCATACTCCGCAACGATCTCAGGCTGCAGCCACACTGATCTGACCTCGTTCGTTTCCTTATCGGCTTCTATGTGAAGGAATGACAGGAGTGTTCTGAACCTTACGCCTTCCTGCATGGCACCTTCGATCTCTTCGGCAAGTGCCGTGTAATCATCCCTCTTTCTCGTGAACACATGGATCGATTCTGCGCCAAGCCTTACAGCAGTACGCGCCGCATCCATTGCAACATTTCCGCCGCCGATGAGCGCTACTTTTTTACCCTTAATATCAGGCGCATTACCGTTTGCCACAAGCTGGAGAAAATCAGCCGCGGCAATTACATTTTTCGCATCGGCATTTTCCATCGGCATCAGATTACCAAGCTGTGCGCCAAGGCCGAGGAAGACGGCGTCATAATCTTCGCGAAGCGCTGAAAAAGTGATGTCTCGTCCTACCTTGGTGTTGTAGTGCATGGTGATATCGCCTGAATTTATTATCGCTGTGATGTCCTGATCGAGTCTGTCTTTGGGAAGGCGGTACTCGGGGATACCGTAACGGAGCATGCCTCCGCCCTTGTCGTGTTCCTCGTAGACATCGACAGTATGTCCCATAAGTGCAAGATAGTAAGCAGCCGTCATTCCGGAAGGTCCCGCACCGATAACAGCGATCTTCTTACCTGTCTTAACATTCGCAACGGGGGTTTCCACCGTATCCGCATTTGCGTTGTCAACGGCATACTTTTTAAGACCCCTGATATTGATCGGATCGTCAACAAGCGTTCTTCTGCATTTTCTCTCACACGGATGCTCGCATACAAATGCGCATGCGGTCGGGAACGGATTCTTATCCCTTATGACCTTCACCGCATCAGCGTAGTTTTCCTCCTTAATGAGTGCAATGTATCCAGGAACATCAACATGTGCCGGACACAGGGTTATACACGGAGTCGTCTGGATAACGTTCTCCACGCACTTTCTGTTTTTTATGTGACTCTCATACTCGTCGGCAAAATCCATAAGCGAATCGAGGATCAGATTTGCGCCGACAACACCTACCGCACAGTCTGCAGTACGTGCGATCATGATGCACTTTTCCTCCATTAGCTTAAGTGTGGACTCATCGGCATCACCGTTAAGTATGGACTTGAGATAATAGTCCACCTCACCGAGACCATCGCGGCAAGGCACACACTTTCCGCACGACTGGTTCATCGAAATGTGAAGGAGCGACCGGTACAGTGCAAGCGGGCACATCCCCGGCGGATACGATGTCATCCTCGATCGGAACTTTCTGAGAACCACATCAAACCTTTCATTCATGTTTCCTCTTTTGGCAAGTTTCTGCATTTCTTCCCTCCGGATGAAGATCCTTTATTTGATCCAGATGCCCGTCAGCGCGCACTGGTCTCCCGTGAGCGCAACAAATATCCTGTCGTCATCGTTGTTGATAATTGCTGTGTTCTTAAGAACTATACCTGCATTCTCGGTACGTATCGTAACCTTGTTATCATGACGCTCAAATCTGACTGTGCAGTCAAATCCGGCTTTGTTGTATGCCTTCCATGCATCCCAGCCTTCAAAGTCATCACTCCTGTTCAGCGAAGGAATGAGCGAGCATTCCGGATGACCTTCCCAGCACTCGCCGTCAAGACGCATAAGCATATAATCCTTGTAGCCGGGGCCGTATACTTTTCCGTCGTCCGACGTAAAGATGTTCAGGTACGCCGTATGCCATACAAGCCTTGCGGTCGGAAGGCTGCGGGTATGGAACGTTATCGTCATACCGTCCTTTACGGCTATTCCGTCCGTTGAGGCGGTACGGTAACCGTCTATCTGAACATTCGGGATGTCTCCCGCCGGCGCTGTGATATAACTTATCTCCTCGGCTATCCTCGGGATGTAATCCTTTGCGATCTCTTCTTCCGCCTTCTCCATGCGCACATGCGAAATATGGCAGTGCTCTCCGGTAAGGCCGATGTAAGCAAATCTCGAGCAGTCGGGAAGTGCGATGATAAGCTCACTTGTCTCTTTGCTGTCTGCGATCCTGATAAGAGCATGATCCCTCATCCTGACGGCATCTATTCTGTATTCGTTTGCTTTAAGCTCTTCCTTTGTTTCGCTTCTGTCGGTCACTATCCTTCTGGCACCGCGAAGGTCGCTGCTTCCATCAAATCTGATATCGGCATATTCAAAATACACGAGCTCCTTGCGGTTTCTCTCGTCATCATGATAATGTCCGTCAAGTGAATCAAACAGCACGAGCGAAGGCTTCGGCGTCTTTCCGGGAGTGTCCTCGTTCCTGCCGACTGACATGTAGATAGTCGTCATATTGGGAGTCAGAAGAATACCGTCTGAGACCGCATCCCTGTAACTGCCGATGACAAGCTCATCCTTACCGGCAAGTTCCTTGATCTCCTCACGCTCCTTCATGTCATACTCACTGTCCATGTCAAGCAGATGGATCATGATCCTTGCAAATTCAGGATCGAACTGTGTGCCGGAACCTTTTACTATCTCCTCACGAACCTGCTGCTGAGGGATCGGATCACGGTAACTTCTCTTTGAAGTCATCGCGTCGTAAGCATCGGCAACTGAAATGATCCTCGCGTATTCCGGTATATCGGTTCCTTTAAGACCTTCGGGATATCCTCTTCCGTCATAACGCTCATGATGGTACTGGGCACCGCTGCTGATATAAGGTATCTCCTTGATACTCTTTAATATCTGCGCTCCAAGAACAGGGTGCTGCTTGATTATCTCAAATTCCTCTTTTGAAAGCTTTCCCTCTTTGTTGATGATATGCTCGGGAATACCGATCTTTCCAACATCATGAAGAAGTGCAACATAATAAATATCGTCGCACTCTCTCTCACTCTTTCCGTACTTCTTCGCGATCTTTCTCGAATACTCGGCAACACGGGATGAATGACCATGCGTGTACTTGTCCTTCGCATCGATCGCGTTTACGAGAGCAGTCGCTGTCTGTTCGAAAAGCCTTCTTAAGTTCTTTTCCTGCTCTTCTCTTTTGGAGATATTAAGTTGGAAAGTTATAAGGGAAAAAACAACCCAGCTGACTATGACAAGAGCGGCAACCGTATCGAAGTAGTTGCCCCAGCGGGAATATTCGGTGATAAGATCCGGGTAATAATAACCTATCGTGAAATACAGGATCATCATCAACATGTCGACAACGAGCATCACATACTTGGTGATCCCTTCAAGGATCATCGCGATATAGATCGCTCCGAGAAGAAGCCAGACAGGTGTTCCTCCGTATACTCCTCCGTTCGTGAAGAACATCGCGGGGAAAAATACGAACACCAGCAGGATAGATATGGTGATCCTTGCACGATCGAGCTTTTTTAGTCTGGCTGCAATACCGACGTATATCGTAAAAGCAACGGCGCCGACAAATGTCGATATCGTTGCCGTCAGAGGTTCATGCATTATGATACCGCACGGTATCGCAATAAAAAGTGCGATAAGAACCGTGACTGAGAAAGCTATGAACGCTCTGTCCTTTATACCTATAGAGTCATCATAGATATATCTCTTAAGCCTGTTGGACTCTTCCTTGAAACTCCACATTACATAAATCCTTTCGGTATGTCATATAAACATAGAAAAAATATACCACAATGTGGAGAATTACGATAGAATGAATGCAAAAAAGGTCTTTAAATCAGTCTCCGACTTTTCTTATGAACAGTTCGTATGTACCGTCCCCGTTCTCCCGAAGATCAAGAACCTTATGACCTTCTTCCTTTATGCTTCTGGGAACGTTCTCGACAGGCTCGCCGTCATTTAAATGAACCTGAAGTATCTGCCCTTCATCCATCTCCTCGATCGCCACTTTGGTCTTAACGAATGTAATGGGGCAGGTAACATCGGTAATATCAATTATCTCATCTGCTTTAAAAGCATTATCTGCCATTTTTTATCCCTCGTATTATATAGTCATACCCATTCTTTACCTTCTCTATAGGTATCGGGTATG
>CAMUYQ010000016.1 GCA_947165025.1 uncultured Lachnospiraceae bacterium
TGCCGATGTGGCTCAATTGGCAGAGCAGCTGATTTGTAATCAGCAGGTTATCGGTTCGAGTCCGATCATCGGCTTTTGTTCTGTTTTGGAACAAATTTTTTAATATGGGAGAGTTCCCGAGTGGCCAAAGGGGACAGACTGTAAATCTGCTGGCAATGCCTTCAGTGGTTCGAATCCACTCTCTCCCATACGGCGCGGGGTGGAGCAGTCTGGAAGCTCGTCGGGCTCATAACCCGAAGGTCGTAGGTTCAAATCCTACTCCCGCTATCACTAATGCCTGAACCATTTGGTCCGGGCATATTTTATATATCAGATATTCCGACAGGTATTGCGAAAGGTATAAATAGAATGTCTCTTATATCGCTGGAATATTTTGCTTTTTTCCTTCTGGTATGCATAGTGTATTTTCTGTTGCCGGCCCGCGCACAGTGGGTGTGGCTTCTTATCGCGAGCCTTGTTTTCTATTACAGCCTTTCATATTATACGATCCCGGGCATGATCGCATTTGTACTGATCATACTGATAAACTGGGCCGGATCGCTGTATATGGGCGAGGAGTGTTCAAAGAGTTCAACTGTATATAAGAGCATCCTTATTCTTGATATAGTCTCTCTTGTTCTTTTCAAATATTCCAAATTTCTCTATGACATAATACTTGCTCTCGGAGAGCTGTTTAAGGCAGACTTTTCCAATGATGTGTGCGGAAGTATCGTTTTCTTTACACAGGAAAACTGCCCGGAAAGAATATCGTATTTTGCGCTCATCATAATCGCTTATATAACGGATGTTTATTTTGGAAGAGTTAAAGCGTTTAAGAATCCCGGAAAGACTCTTCTGTTTGCGTCATATTTTCCTCTTATGACATCGGGACCCATAATCACACATAAAGATATTGGCGAGCAGCTCTGGGATAAGAAGCATGGTTTTTCCTATGACCGTTTTGTACGTGGTATGGAAAGGGTCATCTGGGGCCTGTTCAAAAAGATGGTAGTCTCCGAAAGACTGGCGGTAATAGTGTCAAGGATATACGACTATTACGAAGCATATAACGGACTGTATATCTTTGTTGCGGCTGCGATGTTTGCGATGCAGCTGTACTGTGATTTTTCGGGACTGATGGATATCGTGCTCGGCTGCTCAGAGGTACTTGGAATTAATCTTCCGGAAAACTTTGACACGCCGTTTTATTCGACAAACCTGTCCGAATTCTGGAGAAGATGGCATATCACACTCGGTGGATTTCTGAGGGATTATGTGATGTATCCGCTTCAGAAGGCTAAGCCTTTCGAGAAGCTCCGTAAGGTGTTCAGAAAAAAATGGGGCAGGAACTATGCGCAGAAATTCGATCTTCCTCTCTATCTGAGCCTTATGATCACGTGGTTTCTCATAGGTCTTTGGCATGGCGGCGGATGGAATTACATATTCGGAGTCGGTCTTTACATGTGGGCCGTGATCGTTCTCGGACTTATCCTAAAGCCTGTTTTCAGTTGGATCGTAAAGGTTCTTCATATCAACACCCAGTGCTTCAGTTATAAGATGTTCCTCAGGATCAGGACATTTTTCCTTTTCATGTTCGGCCTGTCGTTCTTCAGGGCAAAGACATTAAAGGACGGATTTCTGATGTGGAAGTCTGCATTTTCGAGATTCAATCCGTGGATATTCTTTGATGAGAGCTTCTTTAAAATGGGGCTCGACAGAAGAGAATGGGGCGTACTCATATTCGGCCTGCTCCTTCTGTTTGCGGTATCGTATATTTCCCAAAAGAAAGATGTCAGGGATTTCATAAAGGAACAGAACTTTGTCGCAAGGCTGTTTGTGTTTGCATTTCTGTTTGTGATGATAATAACGTTCGGCTATTACGGTGCGGAGTTTAACGCAGCCGATTTTATTTACGGAAGATTCTGATATATGGAAAGAAAGACCAAGCTGATCAATTTCATAAAGGGACTCATCATCATAGCGACCGCCGTGCTCATAGTCGTCGGTCTGTCGCGCCTGTTCCTTTTAAAGAGCGAAGACGGTATCAACCAGTTTGATGCTCTTTACAGGCAGCCGGAAAACTCGATAGATGCACTCTTTCTCGGAAGCTCTCTCGTATACTGCGATATGGCAACGGGAGTGATGTGGGAAAATCATGGGGTGGCGGCATTTGATATGGGCGGAGCCGAAGCTCCCGCATGGGTTTCATATTACCAGCTCAAGGAAGTGTTAAGGACCCAGAAACCGAAGGTGATCTGCTACGAAGTATCGATAGCCGGAATGTATCCGACGCTTTACCAGGCAGATAACTGGGCATCCGACAACAGCTACGGAATGAAGTGGAACAGTAACCGCATCGATCAGCTCAGAGCCAATTCCGAAGGGGATGATTTTTACAAGAGGCTTAATCCGCTCAATATAATGCACGGCAGATACAAGGACCTTGTGGAAAACGATTTCACGAATGTAAGGGATACGGCAAACTACAAGGGATTCGACCCGAGGGAAAGTGTTTCCGATCATCAGGAAAGGCCCGATATGAGCGGTGTCACCGAGGCTGAACCGTGCTCCGATAAAGCAGAGGAATACATCCGCAAGATGATCGAACTTGCACGAAGTGAGGATATCCCGATCATTCTGTTTGTGTCTCCGTACACGGTTACCGAGAGCCAGCAGAAGGTCAACAATTATATCGGAACGATCGCCGAGTCGGAAGGTGTTGAGTTCATTGATTTTAACAAAAAGTATGATGAGCTCGGAATTGATTTTTCAACCGACATGGCGGATCACAGTCATCTGAACTACAACGGAAATTACAAGTTTTCCGATTACTTTGCAAAGTATCTTAAGGATAAGTTTGATATTCCCGACAGGCGCGGCGATGACAGATACGTTTCGTGGGACTGGGATGCAACACTGCAGGATTTTGAGAGATGCGATCTTCGCATCAATACGACGGATGATGCGGGAGAGGTACTGACTCTTGCACAGCAGGGATACATCGTATTCGGCGTCAATGAAGGAAGAGCGGTTATTCTCAAGGATGGAGAAGTTGCGGCCGAGGGCGAAGAGGGATTCAGGATCCCGTTCTCATCGGGCGATGACGCATTCCTGTTCGTGGAAGAGGGCGAAGGCGATTATCACCATACAGTCTCGCTGTTTGTGAATGATACCGAATACAAAGAAAGCTTCGGAAATATATTGTTTGTTTATGATGCCGTAAGGCATGAATACGTCAGATCGATAACATACTGAACATGGACCGGAAGAAACGACTGGACTATCTTGATATGGCAAAGGGCATCGGCATTTTTTTCGTTGCCCTCGGACATATGGAAGATATCGCGACGGGAACCCGCGTGTGGATATCTTCTTTTCACATGCCGCTGTTTTTCCTGATCTCGGGGATTCTCATGGCGGTCAAGGATGATCCGGCAAAGGATTTTCGAGAAGCGGTGAGTAAGCGTTTTCGCGGCATCATAATACCTTATCTGTGGTTTTCCCTGAGCTATTTCATAATTGATATAGGTAATCTCAATGTTGTTCACAACATCGATCTGCACACGTTTATTGTTGATACGATCGATTCCGCAACGTTTTACGGGATGAGTGTTTTGTGGTTTCTGCCGGCACTGTTTCTTGCATCGGTCGGTTTTCTGTTCCTGAAAAAGAAGTTCTCGGACAGGATCACGGCGCCTCTTCTGATCGTGATAGCGGTCGTATCTTACGTGATAAAGCTGCAGTTTGAAAAGCTTTATGCGGCAAATGAGAGTTCGCTTCTCATAACTTCACTGATCAACATCGTGTATATCTTCCTTCGAGCCGCTGTGGCACAGAGCTTTGTCGGTTACGGATACTATGCGAAGAAACTGGCAGACCGTCTTCTTTCATCCGGGTCGAAAATCATGTCATTTGCTTCATCGCGCCCCGGCTCGCTTGTCGCAGGCATGGTGCTTCTGGCCGTTAATATCGTTCTTGCCGGGATGAACGGCTGTGCCGATCTGAGAAATGTCATCCTCAACAATGTGGCGGTCTATTATGTTGCTGCGTTTGCGGGATGTTTTGGAATAATCCTGATATGCAAAGCGCTTCCAGTGTCAAAGATCATCACATATTTCGGACGCAATTCGATCATTGTCATGGCCTGCCACATCAATTATTATATTTTATATGCAGGGATAAAACTTGCGTGGCTGGTTGATTCGTACAACACTCACGCAAAGCACTACGTATTTGTTGCGGTCACGATGATAACGGTGTTTGTATTATCGGCCGTTGTGATAGAAGTAATAAACAGGTTTTTCCCTTTCGTTCTCGGCAGAAAACGTGTAAAAGGGTAAGGAGCCGGTATGTCGGATAAGAAAAAGAGACTAGATTATCTTGATATGACAAAGGGCCTTGGTATGATCCTGGTCCTTCTGGGACATCTGCAGGGTGATTCCATATTCACTTTTTCACCGTATATCCAGCCGTTGTGCGTGTTCATCTTTTCGTTTCACATGCCGATGTTCTTTATCGTTTCGGGTATACTGATCGCTATCAAAAACGATGAGGTGAAACCGTTTCGGGATATTGCAAAAGCAAGATTTCGCGGGATCATGATCCCATATTACTGGTTCTCATTCTTTTATCTTCTTGTCGTAGTATGGGCATTGATAACAGGAGAGATCGCACCTCAGACACTGTATCTGAACATATGGTATGTGCTCTCGTGTTACGGCATGAATGTTCTGTGGTTCCTTCCTGCACTGTATTTGGGAGAGCTTCTGTTTATCAGGATCCGCAGGCAGATAAGGGATGATGTCCCGTTTGTTGTGGTCATTGTTCTGTCAAATGCAATAGTATACTGCGCCGCATATTTCATCGGGATAACGAAGTTTTCGACACCGTTTGCCGAAAGGATACATGATCTTCTGACGGTCATATTAAGACCTGTTCTTGTATGCGGGTTCATTTCGATCGGTTACTATGCACATAAATTCCTGAAGCGTGGCAGCCGTCTCGGAGACTTTTTCAACAAGCCGCTGTTAAACGAAAAGGGTAAGATCAGCGGAAAATACAGGCTTGCATACATCGTTCTGGGACTTATGCTCTTTGCAGTAGTACTCTGCTTTTTCAGGATCAACAACGGGATTGATTTTCGCTCTCTTGCGTTCAGAAACGTTTTCTTCTTCTTTGTCTGTGCACTGTCGGGAAGCTTTGGTATGATATCATTCTGTAAGGGACTGCCACGTATAGGTCTCTTCTGCTACTGGGGGATCGGATCGCTGATCTTCATGGTCACGCACAATTCCCAGACCGTACTTACGCTTTCTCTTAAGGCGGCCATGTATGTCAATCAGTATCTGACAAGAGCCCGGGGATACATCTGTTACGCGATAGTTGTTGTGATCATAACGGCGTACTCGACGCTCATGATATATCTGATAAGAAGATTTGTACCGTTCATCATCGGCAGACCGTTTAAGCTTCCGTGGAGGAAAGGATAATGGGAAAGATCATTACGTCATACGATATCGTTTATCTTGTAAGGATAGTTCTTGCAATATTTGCAGGAGCCGTAATCGGATATGAGAGAGAGACCCGTGTCAAAGTTGCGGGACTTAAGACGCATATCCTTATATCCATGGCATCGGCGATCATGATGATCATATCCAAATATGCATTCTTCGATGTTCTCAATGACGCGCTTGCACCGAACTTAAGGCTTGACGTGTCCCGAGTTGCGGCCGGGATAATTGCCGGAATGGGAATATTCTCGGGCGGGATCGTATTCATCGGAAAGAGAGGAAACGTCTCCGGCCTTACAACGGCAGCAGGAATATGGGCTACGATAGGTATCGGTATGGTGATCGGAGCAGGTATGTATGTTGTGGGTATAGGTTCAGTGATCCTCGTTGAAGCGATACAGTTTATCCTGCACCGTGATATGTCGGTATACAGACACGCTACGGCAGCCCATGTACTGTTTGTATTTAACGACTCAGGCGGGGGATATGATGAGCTGATCAAAAAACTGGAGCCATACAAAACAAGAATGTCATCGCTCCGTTGGGAAAAGGATCCCAAAGTGGGCTCAACTCTGAAATGTAATGTGATCTTTGACAGGAAGTACGGAAGGGACGAGATCGTGGATATCCTGAACAACCTTCCTGAGGTCAGAAGTTTTGATCTGCCGTAAGTTGACGGGGAATTGATATTCCTATATAATCGCAAGGAGACGCGAAAGGTCGCTCGCCCATAAGAATCACCTTACGGCGATGGGGCTCGCGGTGTAGTAAGGGATCCCCCCACTTCGTGGGTCCCTCCTTACAACATATGCAGACGTATCGAAGTGGTCATAACGGGGCGCACTCGAAATGCGTTTGCCCTCCGGGGCACGAGGGTTCGAATCCCTCCGTCTGCGTACACGAAAACAGGATACCGAAAGGTATTCTGTTTTTGTGTACATAAAGGGATTCGAACCGCTGCGACGGCGAAGCCAGAAGGGACGATCCGGTGGATCGTTCCTTAGCAGCGCGGCCTGAAAGGCGGCAAAGCCGCCGGTGGGAATCCCTCCGTCTGCGTACACGAAAACAGGATACCGAAAGGTATCCTGTTTTTGTGTACATAAAAGGATTAGAACCGCTGCGACGGCGAAGCTCTTACCATTCCTGTTTTAAGTAATGCAACCATCATTCATTCGTGCTAAAATATCAATAATAAGCGAAAAATCGTGAATCAGTCGCATCTTAAGGAAAAATGATCAGGGCGGATCTGAAGATAGGCAGGAAACCATGACACTCAGAAACGATACTTTAATGTGGATACTGTCGAGTAGGGATCCTGCGGCCATTTATCAGTTGAAGAAGATCATATAATTCTAGTATAATTATATAGATTGTGTATTTTGGAGACAGTTGATGCATTACATAGTATTTGATCTTGAATGGAACCAGGCCGAGGGAAAGATCGGACACGAGGGTGGCCTTCCGTTTGAGATAGTTGAGATCGGTGCGGTAAAGCTTAACCGCAGAATGCAGATAGTGGACAGGTTTGAGGAAGTCATCAAGCCGAAGATATATCCCCGTATGCACTTCATGACAACGAAGATCATCCAGCTTGACAAGGAGGATCTGGAAAACGGAAAACCGTTTACCGAGGTCATGGAGCGTTTCCTTGAATGGTGCGGAAGAAACTACAGGTTCTGTATCTGGGGGACACTTGATATAACAGAACTTCAGAGAAATATGTGCTATTACGGTATGGATGAGCTGACTCATAAGCCTCTGCCGTATCTTGATGTTCAGAAGCTGTACAGCCTTGCATATGAAGACGGGAAGACAAGACGCGCGCTTGAATTTGCCGTCGATGAACTTAACATCGAAAAGGACGAACCTTTCCACAGGGCCAATAACGATGCGTATTATACGGCCAAAGTTCTCGAGCAGATCCACAAAAGCCACATGGATGTCGAGGGATATCTGTCATATGACCTGTTCATGCTTCCGCAGGATAAGCGTGATGAGGTCAAGGTAAAGTTCAAGACTTATTCCAAATACATATCGAGGGAATTTCCCGATAAGACAAGGGCAATGGAAGACAAAATGGTGTCTTCCACAAAGTGCTGTGTATGCGGCCGTCAGACAAAGAAAGTGATCAAGTGGTTCTCTGTTAACGGCAGGCATTATTACTACGTCGGATCATGCAAGAGGCACGGCTTTGTAAAGGCAAAGGTCCGGATGAAAAAGGCCGATGACGGAAACGTGTTCGTCGTAAAGACAATGAAGATCATTGACGAGCCGAGCGTGGACGCGATAAGGGAGAAACAGGAAAAGCTCAGAGCCCAGAGGGCCGAGAGAAGACACAGAGACTGATATATGAGACTTAAGAATGTGCCCGGTTCAAGGGAAGCCGTGGCTGAGAGCGAATTTGCGGTAACGGATCCTGAGGATCATAAAGGACACTGGGCCGAAGAGGTATTTAAAAACAACGATCCGATCCATATCGAGATAGGAATGGGAAAGGGAAAGTTCATCACAGCTCTTGCCGCCGCAAATCCCAACATCAATTACATTGGTATCGAGAAGTATTCAAGTGTCCTGATAAGGGCCATAGAAAAGATGGAGAAAGATCCTCTTTCAAATCTGAGGTTTATCAGGATGGATGCGGAAGATATCGAAACAATCTTCTCAGAAGGAGAGATCGGAAGGATCTATCTGAACTTCTCGGATCCGTGGCCAAAGGACAGGCACGCCAAGAGAAGACTGACATCGCGAAGATTCCTGGAGAGGTTTTCACATATACTGAAACCGGACGGAACGATCGAATTCAAGACCGATAACCGGCAGCTGTTTGATTTTTCCCTTGAGGAAGCACCCGAGGCGGGATGGAAGATAATATCGTCAACGTACGACCTTCATAATGACAGTGAGCTTGTATCGGGAAACATCATGACGGAATATGAGGAGAAGTTTTCCGCAATGGGAAATCCGATCTGTAAATACGTTATCACGCGCAAGTGATGCAATCAGAGGACATAGATGAAAGAACTGGAATACCCTTTTGACGCAAGATACCTGATCAAGAAGAAAAAATCATTAAAGCGGGAACTTCTTGCGGCTGATACAAAATATATCGATAAGAAGATAGCCGTTCTCGGCGGTTCCACCACGCACGATATAGTTGCGATGCTGGAGCTGTTTCTTCTGAACACCGGTATAAGACCGACGTTCTATGAAAGCGAATACAGCAAGTTCTGGGAAGATGTTATGTTTGATAATCCGGAGCTTGTTTCATTTGCACCGGACATCATTTACATCCACACGACCAACAGGAATATTTCCGCGTATCCTTCCATCGGCATGAAGGAAGAAGATGTAAAGACTCTTCTTGATGCTGAGTACGGAAGGTATAAGTCGATGTGGGATAAGATCGAAACGGTATATCACTGTCCCGTCATCCAGAACAATTTCGAATTCCCTTCATACAGGATACTGGGCAATTCGGACTGTTATGATGCGTCGGGAAGGGTAAACTTCATCAATTCCCTTAATGCGATGTTTGCCGCATATGCAAGAGAGCACAAGGATTTCTATATTGAGGACATCCAGTATCTGTCGGCGACATACGGACTTGATGCATGGGCGGATCCGCTGTACTGGCATATGTACAAGTATGCCGTATCAATGGAAGCGATACCGACTCTTTCCTACAGTGTGAGCTGTATAATCAAATCGATATACGGAAAGAACAAAAAGGCCCTGACACTCGATCTGGACAATACGCTCTGGGGAGGTATCGTCGGTGATGACGGAGTGGAGAATCTGGCGATAGGTCCCGAGACGAGTATGGGCCAGGCATATACGGAATTTCAGGAATACATTAAGAGCCACAAAGACATCGGTGTGATACTGACCGTGGACTCCAAGAACGATCATGAGAACGCGATCGCAGGTCTCAACCATCCTGATTCCTCACTTAAGGAAGATGATTTTGTGGTGATAAAGGCGAACTGGGATCCAAAGAGCAAGAACCTTGTTGATACGGCAGCCGAGCTTAACCTTCTTCCCGAGAGCTTTGTCTTTGTCGATGACAATCCGGCCGAGCGCGAGATAATAAAAGCGCAGGTTCCGGGCGTGGCTGTTCCCGAGATCGAAAATGTGGAAAACTATATCCGTGCGATAGACAGAGCGGGCTATTTTGAAGTAACGAGTCTTTCCGCGGATGATGCAAAACGTAACGAAATGTACAAGGCGAACGCGCAGCGGGCGGCACTTGAAGCATCGTTTACGGATTACGGACAGTATCTGGATTCTCTTGAGATGACAGGTATCATCAGAGGATTTGAGCCCGTTCTTCTCGACAGGATAGCCCAGCTTACGAATAAGAGCAATCAGTTCAATCTTACGACAAAACGTTATTCACGTGCCGACATCGAGGCGGTTGCGGATTCGGATGAGTATATCGACATTTACGGAAAGCTCATCGACAAGTTCGGTGATAACGGAGTAGTGTCGGTTGTGATCGGGCATATCAACGAAGATGTGCTTGATATGGATCTGTGGATAATGAGCTGCCGTGTTCTGAAAAGAGACATGGAATTTGCCATGATGGATTCTCTTGTTGCGCGTGCCGGGAAAGCCGGACTTAAAAAGATCATCGGATATTATTATCCGACGGCCAAGAACAATATGGTACGCGAGTTCTACGATACGATGGGATTTACAAAAGTATCGGAAGATAATGACGGAAACACCGTATGGGAATTTGATCTGACGGGGGACTATACTGATCAGAATACACATATAAAGGTTGAAAAGGAGTGATCATATGTCAAGAGAAGAAGTTTATGAACGCTTGAATGCCGTGTTCGCCGATGTATTCGACGACCCGGATCTGAAGGTGAATGATGAGACTACGGCCGCCGATGTTGACGGATGGGATTCTCTCATTCATATCACACTGATCGATTCGGTTGAAGAAGAGTTTGATGTCAGCTTCGACATGAGAACTATAGTGAAGCTCAAAAATGTCGGAGAAATGGTTGATGTTATATTAAGCGAATTGGGATAATACCAGGAAAAGAGGTGCAAACTATGAAAAGAATCGGAATGCTCACAAGCGGAGGAGACTGTCAGGCACTTAACGCTGCCATGAGAGGTGTAGTAAAATCCCTTATCAACAGTGAGGAAGAAGTTGAGATATACGGATTCCTTAACGGTTACAAAGGTCTTATCTACGGAGATTTCAAGATGCTCACCGGAAGGGATTTTGCCGGAATACTTACCGTCGGCGGAACGATACTCGGAAGCTCCAGAACTCCTTTCAAGACGATAAAGGATCCCGATGAGAACGGACTTGATAAAGTTGAAGCAATGAAGCAGAACTATTACAAGCTCCGCCTTGACTGTCTCGTTATCCTGGGAGGAAACGGAACACACAAGACGGCCAATCTTCTCAGAGAAGAAGGTCTTAACGTGATCACGCTTCCAAAGACGATAGACAATGACCTGTACGGTACGGATATGACTTTCGGATTCCAGTCAGCGGTCGATATCGCGACTGAGTGCATCGACTGCATCCATACAACGGCAGCATCTCACAGCCGTGTGTTCATAGTGGAGGTTATGGGACACAAGGTAGGTTATCTTACACTTAACGCAGGAATGGCCGGTGGTGCCGATATCATCCTGATCCCCGAGATTCCCTACGACATCGACAAGGTTGTTGAAGCGATCAAACAGCGTGAAGAAAGAGGAAGCAGATTCACGATCATTGCTGTTGCGGAAGGTGCGATCAGCAAGGAAGACGCAAAGCTTTCCAAGAAGGAATATGCAAAGAAGCTTGAGAAGATGCCGCATCCTTCGGTTTCATACGAAGTTGCTGCAGCCATCCAGGAGAGGACCGGTCAGGAAGTACGTGTCACCGTTCCCGGACATACACAGCGTGGCGGAAGCCCCTGCCCGTACGACAGAGTATTTGCAAGCCGTCTCGGAGCCGAGGCTGGAAAGCTCATCCTTGAGGGAGAATACGGATTCATGGTCGGATACCGTAACAGAGAGATCGTCAAGGTTCCGCTTGAGGACGTTGCCGGCAAGCTCAAGATGCTCGATCCCAAAGCAACGATCATTCAGGAAGCCAAGATGCTCGGCATAAGTTTTGGTGACTGACAGGAATTGAAATGTCTTATATAGCACTTTACAGAAAATGGCGCCCGGCGACTTTTGATGAGATCAAGGGCCAGGACGCCGTTGTAACTACATTACGGAATCAGATAGAGGCAAACAGGATAGGCCATGCATATCTGTTCTGCGGAACGAGAGGAACCGGTAAGACAAGTGCGGCCAAGGTATTTGCGAAGGCCGTAAACTGCGAACATCCCGTAAACGGTAATCCGTGCGGAGAGTGTGAGAGTTGCCGGAGCATCGCAGACGGAACGAGCCTTAACGTTATCGAGATGGATGCTGCATCAAACAACGGTATCGATGATGCAAGGCAGATCAAGGAAAGCGTTGTCTATTCCCCGACAAACGGGAAATACAAAGTTTACATCATCGATGAGGCACACCAGATCACAAGGGATGCGTTCAATGCTCTTCTGAAGACTCTTGAAGAGCCGCCCGGATATGTGATCTTTATCCTTGCGACGACCGAGCCGCACAGGATCCCTATAACCATTCTGTCGAGATGTCAGCGGTATGATTTTAAAAGGATCGCGTCCGACACGCTTGAGAACAGGTTAAGGGAAGTAGCCGAAAACGAAAACATTTCCGTTGATGACAAGGCGATAAGATACATCGCATCCAAGGCTGAAGGCGGAATGAGAGATGCCCTGTCGCTCCTTGACCAGTGTTCATCGTTCTTTCTCGGAAAGGATATCACCTACGAGAGAGCTCTTGAGGTTCTCGGAGCTGTCGACACTTCGGTGTTCTCAATGTTCCTTCGCTCCCTTGCGGCAAGAAGCGTTTCGGACAGTGTCGGTGTCATCGACAGGATACTTGTTCAGGGAAGGGATCTTACGCAGTTCGTCAATGATTTTATATGGCATTTGAGAAACGTTCTGCTGGCAAAGTCTGCGGAGGATATCACGGATGTCGTTGATATCACTGCAGAGAACATGGCGCTTCTTCGTAAGGAATCGGAAGCTCTTCCCGAGGAGCAGCTCCTCAGATACATCAGGGTATTTTCGGAACTGTCAAACGATCTCAGATTTGCGGTGCAGAAAAGAGTCCTTGTCGAGATAGCGATCATCAGGATCTGCAGACCTCAGATGGAGACGGATACGCAGTCTCTGGCAGACAGGCTTAAAGTGATCGAGGATCTGATAGAGAACGGGAACCTGTCCAAGCAGACATACGACGAAGAGACGGCAAAGCTTGCCCCGAAGGAAACTCCTTCGCAGTCCGAGCATAAAAAGAGTGTGGAAGAGGAGGCAAAGAATCTTCCCAAGGCTACGCAGGATGATCTTCGCAGGATCAATGCATCATGGAAGGACATCTATAACAGGATGCCCGTAATGTATATCGCGTGTCTGAAGACTGCAAAGCTTACGGTCAAGCCGGATGACGGAAAACTGATAATCCAGGTTGTTGACGATACGATAAAGTCATTCTGCGAGGAGGATGCATTTAAGGAAGGTCTTGAAAAAGCATTTTCGGAAGTGATCAAAAAGCAGGTTGAATATGAGATCACTTCGGTAACACATACGGCAGATACCGGTGAGTATTTCCCGCCAACATCTATCTTCGGTATGGAGGTTGATGTTGACGATTCGGATTTTTGATCCGGAAAAATCATTTCAAGGAGAATAACATGGCAAAAAGAGGAGGATTTCCCGGAGGCGGAATGCCCGGGAACATGGCCAATCTGATGAAGCAGGCACAGAAGATGCAGCGTCAGATGGAGGAAAACCAGAAGCAGCTTGAGGAGAAGGAGTTTACGGCCAAGGCCGGCGGCGGAGCGGTTGAGATAACCGTATCGGGAAAGCGTGAGATCACCAAGGTCAAGCTTTCGGAAGAGGCAGTCGATCCTGACGATATCGAGACTCTTGAGGATCTTATTATGGCAGCCGCAAACGAGGCTTTAAGAATGGTTGAAGAAGAAAGTTCATCAGCTATGGGCAAGCTTACCGGCGGACTTGGAGGAGGACTTCCGTTTTAATGGATCTGTACAGCGGATATATCAACAGACTGATATCGGAGCTTTCGGTACTTCCCGGAATAGGAAGCAAATCTGCCCAGCGTCTGGCTTTTCACATAATAAACATGCCGAAGGAGCAGGTGGAAAAGCTTGCGGGTGCAATGACCGAGGCGCGCGAGAACATAAGGTACTGCAACGTCTGCTTTACCCTTACCGACAGGGAAGTCTGCCCCATTTGTTCCGATGCTTCAAGGAATCAGAAACAGATTATGGTCGTTGAGAATACAAGGGACATGACGGCATATGAGAAGACACATAAGTATAACGGTGTATATCATGTGCTTCATGGAGCGATCAATCCGAGCCTCGGAATCGGACCGGCGGACATAAAACTGACGGAGCTGATCAAACGTCTCGAGAGGGATGTGGATGAAGTCATCATCGCGACCAATTCGAGCATAGAAGGTGAGACGACTGCGATGTACATCAGTAAGCTCATCAAACCGACGGGTATCAAAGTCACGAGGATCGCGAGCGGCGTTCCGGTCGGAGGAGAACTTGAATACATAGATGAGGTGACGCTGTCACGTGCACTTGATGCAAGAGTGGAATTATAGACAGGACAGGAGGAAGATCATGAGCGTAAATATCACACAGTTTGGAAAAACAGAACTCGGAAAGGACATAAAGCTTTACACGATAAAGAATTCAAAAGGAATGGAAGCAGCCGTTACAAATCTCGGGGCATGCCTTGTCAATCTGATCGTTTCGAATGACAGAGGAGAGGCGGCTGATGTCATCCTCGGATTTGAGAGCGGGGAAGAGTACCTTGTTAACGGAAGCTTTTTCGGAGCAACGGTCGGAAGGAGTGCCAACCGGATAGCAGGCGCAAAGTTTTCAATAGACGGCAAAGAGTATAAGCTTGCAGTCAATGATAATGACAACAACCTTCATTCGGATTTTACAAAAGGAATGCACAAAGTTCTGTGGGATGCAAAGACCGGAGATAACAGTGTCAGCTTCTCATATCATTCTCCCGATATGGAGAACGGGTTCCCGGGAAACTTTGATATCACGGTCACATATACTCTGACCGAGGATAACGAGATAAAGATCGCATATGATGGAGTCAGCGATAAGAAGACTCTTATCAACATGACCAATCATACGTATTTCAATCTGGCAGGTCATGATTCCGGTTCGATAGAGAAGACCAAGCTTATGATAAAGGCTTCGAAATATACACCGGTTGTGGCAGGTGCGATACCTACCGGTGAGATCGCAAGTGTCAAAGGAACGGTCATGGACTTTACTTCACCGAAGATGATCGGAGAGGATATAGGCGCTGCATTCGAACAGCTTCTTCTCGTAAAGGGATACGATCACAACTATGCTGTTGATGATTACGACGGAAAGAGCCGGCTTATCGCAACGGCTGAGGCAGACGGAAGACGCATGGAAGTATATTCGGATCTTCCCGGTGTACAGTTTTATGCCGGAAACTGCATCGCTCCCCAGGAAGGAAAAGACGGTGCACACTACAATGTGCGCTCAGGATTCTGTCTTGAGACACAGTATTTCCCGAACAGCGCAAATGATCCCGCATTCATTCATCCGATATTCGATGCGGGCCGGAAATATGAGACGACAACTGTTTACAAGTTCGTGTAAGCAGTGATCGTTAATGACAGGAAAGAGTTTGACAGATGGGTTTTAAAGACAACAGGGACTCACGTTCAAGAAAAGAAAAGAGAAAAAAAGACAGACTGACGGTAACGATAATCGGAGTGGTGATCTACTCGATCGTTCTGATCGCGGTCATGGTCGGGTCTTATATCGCGGTCAAAGCGATATTCAGAAACTATGACCAGAAAACAGCGATAGCGGATGCCGAACCCGAGGAGGTAACGACGACACCCACACCGGTACCGGAGGCTGAGCCGGAAAGTGAGCCCGAAGAGATACCTGCAGGTTCGCATGAAATGGATCAGCAGGAAATTGACGAGGCGCAGGAAGGTGTCGTTGATTATTCCAAAGAACTGTTCAAACCGGGAAAGAGAACAAAAAAGCTCAAGTGGAAAGATACGGTGTTCTCGAGGATCGAAAACGTCAGGGAACCTGCCGAAGCCAAAGTCAACACTTATGATTATAAACGCGTGAGCGTACGTCTTCCCGATAACAGGTCGTCGGAGTACAAGGTATACACCGATCCGGACACGAAGGCTGTTGAGAAGATCACGGAAGTATATAACAGCGGTGAGATGCTGGAGGTCGTTGATTATTACTATGACAACGGAAACATAAACTATGTTTCCGAATACAAGGCTTTCATCGATAATCCCGTGAACATTTCATCCACAAAGATCGAGTCCAGATATTATTTTGCGAACGACTGTCTGGTGCGTTACCTGTACTGTAAGGACGGGGAAGCGACGGATTATAACGTTTATGATATAGACACTTACAGCAAGGGAACGGTGGACCAGTACGATTATCTTGAAACGGATATGATCAACCGTGCATACATTGTTTACAATGTCGCTCCTTCGCTTAAGGAAACGGAAACACTTTACGGTTATGTCATGGATGAATTCTCCATGCCGATGGAAGATGCAAAGATAGTTGTCAGATCGGAATCCGATGGCAGCACGGTTGCTGAATCAGTCACTGACGGAGACGGATATTACAAGATCGTAATCGACTGTACCGATGATGAGACATACAGCGTTACCGCAAGCAAGGATACGCTTACTGATGTCGGTGTTTACGGAATCACGGCAAGATTCGGATCGGGGAAATATTCCGTGGAGCCGATCTACATGGGATATACCAATAACGTTACAACCTATCCGTCGCAGTTTGTCGTAAGGGATGCAACGGATCCCAATGTTCCTCTTTCGGGAGCCGGCATCATGATAAGAAGAGGTCTGAACAACAGGACCGGTGAGGTCATGCAGACAGGTGCTCTTGATGATAACGGAACAGGAACGGTTGCGCTTACGAGCGGAAGCTACACCGCCGAGATATCCAAGGGCGGATATGAGACGCTGTTTATGTCGGTGATCATCAGACCGGATCACCAGTTTGCGATAGGATTTGCAATGCCGGATGTTGCGGAGAACACATACCGCGCTGTTGTATCATGGGAGTCAGCTCCGCTCGATCTTTGTGCCAAGGCTATATCATCCGATCAGGGAAGAGTGATAACATCGCCTGTCGACAGTCTCGGACTTACGACTGCGGAATGCGTTACGATCGATAATGCCGGAACAGATGATTACAGATTCTATGTTACCGATTTCGGAAGTATCTCCACAGCGGATGTGATGTCATACAACATGACCGGATCGTGTGCATATGTTGATGTTTACAATTCCGACGGGCTTATAGGTAAATTTCATGTTCCCGTCGCTTCGGCCGGAGTTGTATGGGAAGCGTTTGAGATAAGGAACAACAAGCTCCTTCCCATCAATTCGTATTTCTACGCCGTTGATGATGATGCTTTATGGAAAACAAAGTAGAAATTTGATATAATTTCTATTACTTTCCATGCACCAATAGAAAACAATCATACAGAAAGGATCAAGCTATGAACAATTTGGATTTAGCCAAGACGGCCAATGAAGTTCGTAAAGGCATCGTTACGTCAGTTCATTCGGCCAAGGCCGGTCATCCCGGCGGATCATTATCGTGTGCGGATCTGATGACATTTCTGTACTTTGAGGAAATGAACATCGACCCCAAGAACCCGAAGAAAGAGGACAGGGACAGGTTCGTTCTTTCAAAAGGACACTGTGCTCCCGCGCTTTACTCAACTCTTGCACACAGAGGATACTTTCCGGTTGAGGAACTTACCACACTTCGTAAGCTCGGTTCACATCTTCAAGGACATCCCTGCATGCAGCACACACCCGGAGTTGACATGTCAAGCGGATCTTTAGGACAGGGAATATCCGTTGCAGCAGGTATGGCTTTATCCGCAAAGCTTTCAAATGACAGCTACAGAGTATATACACTTCTCGGTGACGGTGAGATCGCTGAAGGACAGGTCTGGGAAGCTGCGATGTTCGCAGGCCACAAAAAGCTCGACAACTTTGTTGTGATAGTTGATAACAACGGTCTTCAGATAGACGGTAAGATAGAGGATGTTTGTAATCCTTATCCGATCGACAAGAAGTTTGAAGCATTCAACTTCCATGTGATCAATATAGATGCACATGATTTTGACCAGATCAGAGCCGCGTTTGAAGAGGCAAAGAAGACCAAGGGAATGCCCACGGCCATCATCATGAAGTCCGTAAAGGGTAAGGGCGTATCATTCATGGAGAACCAGGCAGGATGGCACGGCAAGGCACCCAATGACGAACAGTATGAACAGGCCATGAAGGATCTCGAGAAAGTAGGTGAAGCATTATGTCAGAAGTAGAAAAGATCGCAACCAGAGCCAGCTACGGTAATGCACTCGTGGAACTGGGCAATGAGCATGATGACCTTGTTGTTCTGACTGCTGACCTTGCTGCAGCTACGATGACCGGAATATTCGCAAAGGCTCATCCCGACAAACATATCAACTGCGGTATCGCGGAAGCGAACATGACATGTATCGCAGCAGGACTTGCTGCTACAGGCAAAGTTCCTTTTGCAAGTTCGTTCGCAATGTTCTCTGCAGGAAGAGCATTTGAGCAGGTACGTAACTCAATAGGTTATCCGCATCTTAACGTTAAGATCGGTGCAACACACGCAGGTGTTTCCGTCGGAGAGGACGGTGCATCACATCAGTGTAACGAGGATATCGCACTCATGCGTACGATCCCGGGAATGGTCATCATCAATCCCGCAGATGACGTTGAGGCAAGAGCTGCCGTAAGAGCGGCTTACGAATATGTAGGTCCCGTATACATGAGATTCGGACGTGCCGCTGTTCCGGTATTCAACGACGAGAAGACATATAAGTTTGAAATGGGCAAAGGTATCGTTCTTCGCGAAGGCAAGGACGTATCAATAATAGCAACGGGATTGACTGTTCCCGCATCAATGGAAGCAGCAGAGATGCTCGCAAAGGACGGGATAGATGCCGAAGTGATCAATATCCACACGATCAAGCCGCTTGATGAGGAACTTATCCTTAAGAGCGCAAAGAAGACGGGAAGGGTTGTCACAGCCGAAGAGCATTCGGTTATCGGCGGACTCGGAAGTGCTGTATGTGATGTGCTTTCAGAGAAGATGCCGACACCCGTGTTCAAGATCGGAATGCACGATGTATTCGGAGAGAGCGGAGCTGCAGCACAGCTGCTTCATAAGTATAAGCTTGATGCCGAAGGAATATACGAGCAGGTTAAACAGTTTGTAAAATGATCTGAATTGATAAGGACGCGTCCTGTATGAGCCGAGGCTTGTATGGGACGTATCCTTATTTGTGAGGGACGATATGAAAGAGCTTATCTTTCTGGAGCCGGTAGTCAAAAAGTGCATATGGGGAAGCGAGTACTGGACTGTCAGTGCACATGAGAACGGAGACTGTCTTGTTAAGGGAGGAACCTTTGACGGGATGCATCTGTCCGAAGTATGGCGCGATCACAAAGAACTTTTCGGTGTCGACACTTCGGATGAATTTCCTTTCATAGTAAAAGTCATTGACGCCAGGGATGCACTCAGCATCCAGGTTCATCCGGACAATGAATATGCATACGAGAATGACAACGGAGCATCGGGGAAAACGGAATGCTGGTATGTCATGGACTGCGACAGGGACGGCTCGATCATCATAGGTCATAATGCAAAGACGCGCGAAGAAGCTGCGGCGATGGTCGAAGAAGGCCGGTGGGATGATTTTCTCAGGGAGATCCCCGTTAAAAAAGGAGACTTCTTCCAGATCACTCCGGGAACGGTACATGCGATCAAACAGAACACGATGATAATGGAGATCCAGCAGAGTTCGGATCTTACATACAGGCTGTATGATTATGGAAGGATCATAAACGGGGTCCAGAGAGAACTGCATGTCAAAAAGAGTCTTGATGTCATGAGGATACCTCATACGGATGCGAGACGTTATACGAACGGAGTTCCGGGAAAGCTTGTTTCATGCAGATATTATGACGTTGACAGATACGATATTTCCGGATCGCGTGATTTTGAAAAAAGCGATGCGTTCATGATAATCTCCGTGCTTAACGGAGAAGGCGGTATTGACGGCCGCAAGATAAAAGCAGGTGAGTCATTCATCGTATCGGGTGGATACGGAGACTTTACGATATTCGGAAGCCTGACGATCATGGTCACGACGATACCGAGACTTGTCGGCGCACTTGAAGCCGGCGGTACGAAAATGGTATGTGCGGTCGGGTATGCGGACGGTACGATAATCGATCAGAAGTCATTCCCGACAAGCGTACCGGATGAATCCATCCCGAAGATAATCGACTATTTCAGCAACAAGGATATATATGCTCTCGGTATAGGATCGTTCGGTCCGGTCGATGTGGACCAGAGGTCGGAAACATACGGAATGATACTTGATTCACCGAAGCTCCCGTGGCAGCATTATCCACTCAAGAAGGTGCTCGAGGAAGCACTCAATGTTCCTATCAAGGTTGATACCGACGTTAACGGATCGTGCCTCGGAGAGATGACTTTCGGATGCGCACAGAGAATGGACAATGTCGGATATGTAACGATCGGAACGGGAATCGGTGCCGGAATGGCGGTCAACGGACAGCTCGTTCACGGAATGGGCCATCCCGAATTCGGTCATATACTTGTGTCAAGGCTGCCGGAAGATGATTACAAGGGAAGCTGTCCTTTCCATCCGGCATGCTTTGAGAGCCTTGCATCGGGACCTGCGATAGAAGGACGATGGGGGAAAAAGGCCGCGGATCTTTCGGACAGGCCTGAAGTCTGGGAAATGGAAGCCGACTATATCGCACAGGGACTGATGGCGATGGTACTGACGATATCACCGCGCAAGATAATCCTCGGCGGCGGAGTGATGCACCAGCAGCAGCTCTTCCCGCTTATCAGGAAGAAACTGTGCGAGAAGCTTGCCGGATACATACATACGGATGAGCTTAACGATATCGATGATTACATTGTTCCCGCATCTCTTAACGATAACCAGGGAATAATGGGGGCAGTGCAGTTGGGTGTGCTTGCCGGGATAGAATCTGAATGGGCGAAGTAAACGAGACCTTAAAAGAAAAATACGAGACTGCTCAGCTTGATTTTGAGAAGAAGATACGCCGTCACAGAAGAGCGATACTTTACCGTATCATCATAGGACTGGCGATCGTTCTTGCGCTCATCGCAAGCGCGTATTACAACTATCAGAAGATGGTGTACACAAACTATGATGTTCTTCGCAAGATCACATACACGGAAGCATCCAATGCAAAGTACTTAAGACTCGGGCAGAACATTCTCAGATACAGTCAGGACGGAGCGTCGGCATACAGTATCGCAAACGACATGCTCTGGAACGAGACATTTGAGATGCAGAATCCCATTGCCGATGTGTGCGGCGACTTTGCTGCGATCGGCGATTACATGGGGACCACTATATATGTGTATAACAGCGCCGGTCTGCAGGGTACGATAGATACGTCGACTCCTCTTAAGAGATTCTGCGTTTCGGGAAACGGAAACGTTGCGGTCGTTCTTGAGGACAACGAAGTAACGTGGGTAAAGCTTTACGATGTGAACGGAGTGAACATCGCGAGCGACAGAACAACGATGTCAAAGAGCGGATACCCTGTGTGCATAGACATATCCGAAGACGGTATACTGCTGGCTGTTTCATATCTGTTTGTAGACAGCGGCGTGCTCTCCACTTCGGTAGCATATTATAATTTCGGTGCGGTCGGACAGAATGAAGTAGATAACCTTGTGAGCGGTTACAATTATTCCGGAACGGTCGTTCCTCTCGTTTCGTTCATCAATCCGAACACGAGCTTTGTTCTCGGAGACAACAAGTTTTCCATATTCAAAGGATCCGAGAAACCGGAAAACATATTTGAGAAAGATATCGATAAAGAGATACTCAGCGTTTTCTATGACGCAAACATGATAGTCCTTGTGTTTGAAGATGAGGACGGAGAGAACAAGTTCATCGCCGAGGTTTACGATGACAAAGGCAATCCGGTCACAACGCAGGGATTTGACATGGACTACAACAACATGTCGCTCTACAAAGATCTGCTCGTCATTTACAACAGTGAGGAGTGCCAGATATACAACACATCCGGTCTTAAAAAGTTTGACGGAAGTTTCCCGGATGCCGTTATATCGGTCATTCCCGAGGATTCAAAATCAAGGTATCTTGTTGTATATGCCGACAGGATGGAGGAAATAAAGCTCAAGTGATATGAGAGACTATATTCTACTGACAGCAGTTCTCATAGTTCTGATCATGGGTGCCGTAAAGGGATATAAAAGGGGATTCTTAAGACTTGCGGTATGGTTTGCCGGCCTTATCGCGGTACTGTTCATCGTTACGAAGATATCTCCTTATGTGAGTGATTTTCTAATTAAGAACACATCCCTTTATTCGAATGTCCGCCAGAAGATAATTACCGTATACGAAAATCAGAACTCGCAGGAGCTTCCCGACGATACACTTCACGGCGACGCGAAGGAAAACGAAGTCATCGATTCGTTCGGGTTCCCTGATCTTATCACAAATTCCATCAAGACAAACAACACAAGTGAGATATACGAAAAACTTGCGGTAACGCTTTTCAAGGATTACATCGCGGGATATCTGTCTTCGCTTTCGATCAAGGCGGGAACATTTGTGTCGCTGTTCATAATCCTTGCGATCGTACAGTTCATTATCATCATCGCGATAAGGATACTCGAAAAGATACCGGTCCTCCGAACGTTCAACAGACTTCTCGGTATGGCAACGGGTATCACGCTGTCGCTTGTGTTTATATGGATATTCTTTATCGCAGTCATGATGTTCTTTGCCAATTCTTTCGGAGGATGGGTCTTTGCACAGGTTAAGGCAAGCCGCATCCTTACGTATCTTTTCAACAACAACATCCTGTTTGAACTGATAAAATAAGGGATCCTGCGACGTGGATATTTTTATATATTCTGAGTAGGATTTTTTATTCTAATGAAAATCGATATGTAATAAATTGTTTTCATCCGAGTGAATTTCCTGGCAGTCAGGAATTCTCAAAAATTCTAAGGAGGATGAATATGAAAAAGAAAGTTTTAGCAGCTCTCATGGCAGTAGCAATGGTTGCACTGACAGCTTGTGGCGGTGCAGCAGCTCCCGCAGCAGCAGCCGGATCAGGTGACTCAGGTGACGCAGCAGCTCCCGCAGCAGCAGCCGGCGGCGGAAAGAAGGTTGCAGTTGCAATGCCTACACAGTCTTCAGAAAGATGGATGCACGATGGTGCAAACATGAAGGCTCAGCTCGAGGAACTCGGCTACACAGTTGATCTTCAGTACGCTGAGGATGATGTACAGGCTCAGGTTTCGCAGATCGAGAACATGATCGCAGCAGGCGCTAACTGCCTTGTAATCGCAGCTATCGACTCAGACGCTCTTGTAAACGTTGAAGCACAGGCTAAGGCAGCCGGCATCCCGGTTATCGCTTATGACCGTCTTCTTATGAACACAGACGCTGTTTCTTACTACGCTACATTCGATAACAAGGGTGTAGGTACAAAGATCGGTGAGTACATCGTAAAGAACTGTGGCGCTACAAAGGACGATCCGAAGACCATCGAGCTCTTCATGGGATCACCTGATGATAACAACGCTCATATGCTTTACGCAGGTCTTATGGAGCAGATCCAGCCTCTCCTTGATGATGGATCACTCATCTGTAAGTCAGGCCAGATCGATTTCGATTCCAACAACACACTTCGTTGGGATCAGCAGACAGCAATGAAGAGATGTGAAGACATCCTTACAAGATACTACGCAGACGAAGACCTTGATATCTGTGCATGCGCATATGACGGACTTTCATACGGATGTATGTCAGCTCTTGAAGGTGCCGGCTATACAGATGCAAACTGGCCTATGATCACAGGACAGGATGCAGAGCTTATGGCTACAAAGCACATCATCTCCGGTAAGCAGACAATGTCTATCTACAAAGATACAAGACTCCTTGCTTCCAAGTGCGTTACGATGGTACAGGCAGTTCTGGAAGGTTCAGAGCCTGAGATCAACGACACAGAGCAGTACAACAATGGTAAGATCGTAGTTCCTTCATATCTTTGCGAGCCCGTTGCGGTTGACAAGAACAACTACAAGGAAGTTATCATCGGCGGCGGATACTACACAGAGGAGCAGCTGGCTGAATAATCCGGCACTCGAAGGATAACATCAGATTGATACAGGGCGGCGGCATAAGCCGCCCTGTTTTTGAAAGTGTATTACAGAAGGAGTAGGTAGGATGTCGGATTACATCTTGGAAATGAATCATATTACGAAGGAATTCTCCGGAGTAAAGGCTCTTGACGATGTTAATCTTAAGGTTAAAAAAGGCGAGATCCACGCTATATGCGGTGAGAACGGTGCCGGCAAGTCCACCCTGATGAATGTTTTATCGGGCGTATATCCTTTCGGAACGTACGACGGAGACATCTTGTACAAAGGTGAACACTGCAAATTCCACAACCTTAGGGATTCCGAAGCAAAAGGAATAGTTATCATCCATCAGGAGCTGGCGCTCAGCCCACTGCTTTCCGTTGCGGAGAACGTGTTCATTGGTAACGAGCAGACAAGCAGTAAGGGTATCATAGACTGGACACGAACAAGAAGCCGTGCCCAGGAAATGCTTGCAAAGGTAGGGCTTGAGCATGAAGATGTCAACGTTCCTATCAACACTCTCGGTGTAGGCAAGCAGCAGCTTATAGAGATCGCCAAGGCAATGGCGAAGAAGGTTGAACTTCTGATACTTGATGAGCCCACAGCAGCTCTTAACGATGAAGAGAGCCGTAAGCTTCTCGACATTATGCTTCAGTTAAAATCGCAGGGCATCACATGTATCATCATCTCTCATAAACTTAATGAGATCGAATACGTTTCCGATTCGGTAACGATCATCCGTGACGGTAAGACGATCGAGACTCTCGTAAAGGGAGTGGATGATTATTCCGAAGACCGGGTCATCAAGGGTATGGTTGGCCGTGAGATGACAAACCGTTATCCCGTAAGGGAAGGTGTAGAGATCGGTGACGTTATATTCGAAGTAAAGAACTGGAATGTATTTCATCCCGATGACGAACATCGCCAGATGCTCAAGGATATAAACATCCAGGTCAGAGCCGGAGAAGTTGTAGGTCTTGCGGGCCTGATGGGAGCCGGAAGAACAGAACTTGCGATGAGTCTGTTCGGAAGAAGCTACGGACAGAAGATATCGGGATCGATATTCATAAACGGTAAAGAAGTACATATCAAGACGGTCAAAGATGCCGTTAAGAACAAACTGGCTTATATCTCCGAGGACAGAAAGACATACGGTCTTAATCTGATCGGTGATGTAAAAGAAAACATGACGATCGCAGCAAGACCTTTCTTCTTCTCGAAGAACGGTGTCATAAATGAAAATGATGAGATCGTTGCGGCACAGGAATACAAAGAGCGAATTAACGTCAAAGCCAATTCCATCAATCAGGTAGTCGGATCTCTTTCCGGCGGAAACCAGCAGAAGGTTGTCGTTGCAAAGTGGATGCTGACACAGCCCGATGTACTGATCATGGACGAACCTACAAGAGGTATAGACGTAGGTGCTAAATATGAGATCTATTGTGTAATCAATGAACTTGCCAAAGCAGGAAAAGCGGTCATCGTCATCTCGTCGGAAATGCCCGAGATCATCGGTACATGCGACAGGTGTTACGTTATCAACGAAGGAGAGATCGCGGGAGAACTGAACAGGGACGAGTTCTCACAGGAGCGTATCATGCAGCTTATAATGGCTCATATGAGAAAGGGAGATGGAAATGGAAACTAAAACCAAAAAAACTGTTAATATGGATCTGAAACAGTACGGAATGTTCTTGATCCTGATAGGTATTTTTCTTTTATTCTATATCACGACAAAGGGCGCAAATGCGGTTCCCTTCAATATCAACAACCTGATCATGCAGAACGGATATGTCGTTATTCTTGCGATAGGTATGCTGCTCTGTGTACTGACCGGTAACATCGACCTTGGTGTAGGTTCGGTTGTTGCGGTAACAGGATCGGTTGCCGGTATCATAATGATAGACTACAAGATGAACATGTGGGTTGCTATCATTGCAGCGCTTGCGGTAGGTATCATTACCGGACTGTTTGCCGGATTCTTTATCGCATACCTGAGCATACCGCCTTTCGTCGTAACGCTGGCAACGATGCTTATGGGAAGAGGACTTACTTATACACTTCTCCAGGCACAGACAAAGGGTCCCTTTACTGATTCATACAACTTTGTCGGAGCAGGATTTTTGCCGACGTTTAAGATAGCGTTTATGGACGGAACACTTGATCTTGTCAGTATTGCTGTTGCGATCCTTGCTTCGATCGCACTGATCGTATCCGAAATAAAGGATTACAGGACCAAGAAGAAATACAACTTTGCGGTTTATCCGGTATGGCAGATCGCACTTAAGCTTGTGATCATGCTGTTCATCATCTGGTTCTTCTTCACAAAGCTTGCTATGTGTAACGGACTTCCTTTCGTTCTACTGATCATGGCGATCCTTATATTCGCATACGGATTCATCACAAGTAAGACCGTTGCAGGCCGTCAGATATATGCTCTCGGCGGAAACAGAAAGGCAGCAAACCTTTCCGGTATCGATACGAACAAGGTTTTCTTCTGGGTATATGTTAACATGGGATTCCTGTCATCAATAGCAGGTATCGTGCTTGCAGCAAGAAACGGATCGGCTACACCGAAGGCCGGTGACGGATTCGAAATGGATGCGATCGCATCATGTTACATCGGTGGTGCTGCGGTTGCCGGTGGTGCCGGATCGATAGTCGGAGCAGTTGTCGGTGCGTTCATCATGGGTATCCTTAACAACGGAATGTCACTGATGGGATTCACGACAGATGTACAGAAGATCTTCAAGGGTGTAGTTCTTCTCCTTGCTGTTACACTTGATGTCCTTTCAAAGAGAAAGAAGAAATAAGTGCAGTAAATCAAAAATGTTTACAAGGCTGCGGTGTGTTCCGCAGCCTTGTTGTTTATTTACCGGTGCAATGATAGAATTAATAAGTGACTGCAAAATGCGGTCGTTTAAGGAGGATCCATGGATCTGTACAAAGTATTACTCGTTGATGACGAGGAAGAAGTAAGAGAAGCTATCAGAAAAAGAATAAACTGGGAAGAGATAGGATTCACTGTTGTCGGGACTGCCGAGAACGGCGAGGAAGCACTGGAGCTTGCGGAAAGCTGTGAGCCTGATGTTGTCATGACGGATATCCAGATGCCCTTTATGGACGGGATCACTCTTCTTAAAAGGCTCAAGGAAAAGATCCCCGATCTTCGCAGTGTCATATTTTCCGGATACGATGATTTTGAATACGCCAAGGAAGCCATCCGTCTCGAGGCCGAGGAGTACATACTGAAACCCGTTGATGCGGATGAACTGAGAAACATCTTCAAAAGGATCAAGGAAAGACTTGATGAACAGATTGAGCAGAGACGAAATGTAGAGCAGCTGTCCAAGTATTACGAAGAGAGCAGACCCATGATGAAGGAGCAGCTCATCATAGGACTTCTTGAAGGCAGGGAGCTTCAGTTCGATCTTGAAAGATATCAGAAGGATTTCGATCTTCAGCTGGAGTCGGCATTTTACTGTGCCGGCGCGTTCAGGATCACACCGGATCCCGAACACAAAGAGATACTTGATAAAAAGCTGATGGCACTTTCTCTTCAGCGGATCGTTACGGACAGATTCAAAGAAGTTCTTCCTGTTGAGGCATTTGTGTATCTTGATACAGTATGTGTTCTTGCAAGATTAAAGAGTACGGACCAGCATGCGGTCTTCATCGAGGAGATGGATAAGATCTGCAAGATAGCACACAAGTCCCTCGGTGCAAATGTGTCGGCAGGGATCGGAAGAACATACGGAAACGCAGAGAGTATACATACATCATTTCTTGAGGCCAAGGATGCTTTTCATTACAGGATACTTGTAGATGAGAACCAGGCACTGTGCATAAGCGATGTGGAACCTTCGGCACCTGTAGAGGATTACATCAGCGAGAAACAGATCCGTCATATAATGAGGCAGGTCAAGCTCGGAACGAAGGAAAGTCTTGAAAAAGAGATCAGGGATTTTATCGAGAAGCTTAAGAGATCGGACATAAATCTGAGCCAGCTTCAGGTATTCTATGCAGAGTTCATGGTCGAGCTCATGCGCCTGTGCAGAGGACACAACATAAGCATCTCCCAGTCCGGACTTGGCGGAGTCAACATCAATGAAGAGCTCGCGTCATTTTCCTCGATGGATGATTTTGCCGACAGGCTGATCGAGCTTACCGAAGTGCTGTGGGAAAAGATCAGCAGTGGGCGTCTTGATACGACGAAGAAACTTGCCGAGGATGCGAAGCAGTATATCGCTGATCATTTTGCCGACAGCAGGCTGTCGGTTGATGATATATGTTCTCATTTGGGAGTCGGGACATCATATTTTTCTTCCGTCTTTAAAAAGGAAACCGGAAAAAGTTTTGTTACCTATCTGACGGAAGTGAGGATGAACGAAGCACAGAAGCTTCTTGATTCAACAGATGAAAAGAGTTATATAATCGCGGGAATGGTAGGGTATGAAGAACCCAACTATTTCAGCTATGTTTTCAAAAAACACTTTGGTATATCGCCTTCAAAATACAGACAATAAATGAGATTTATCGGACCGATCAAAGACGAATACAAAAAAAGAAGTCTCCAGTGGACTATCTCCCTGTCATTTACGGCGATAGCTTTTATCAGCATCGCTTCCATGGCGATCGCTTTCTATACCCATTCCATCAACACTCTCCGAACAAATACGATCAAACAGAATGAACAGATCGTCGATCAGGTGAGCTGGAATCTGAACTCATATCTTCGAAACATGATGAGCATTTCCGACACGATGTGCTACAGCGTTATCAAGAACAGGAACCTGACAAACGAGCGCATCAATGAGGAGATGAATCTTCTGTATGAAGCCAACAAGGACAACCTTACAAGTATAGTATGCGCAACGGGCGACGGTGCCATAATCGCGGCTTCTCCCGTATCGTCGAGAAAGAGCGGAGTGGATCTGAAGAAACAGGAGTGGTTTCAGAATGCATTCGATGAGATAGAGAATCTGCATTTTTCGGTACCGCACGTACAGAATATTTTTGAGGACAGTAACTACAGATATTACTGGGTAGTGTCACTCTCAAGGAGTGTCGAGCTGACCTTCCTCGGAAACGTCAGGAACGGAGTGCTGCTCGTTGACATGAACTACAGCGGGATCGAGCAGATGTTTGAAAATGTCAATGACGGCGGAGTTGGGTTCGTATATCTGTGCGATTCGGACGGAAAGATAATCTATCATCCGATGCAGAAGGCAATATATGCAGGACTTGTAAACGAGAACAATCTGGCACACTGCCATTATGCGGACGGTGCGTATTCGGAAAAGTTTGACGGTCAGGAAAGAGATGTTGTTGTCAAAACCGTCGGATACACAGGATGGAAGATAATAAGCGTCACTCCGACAAGTGAGCTTGCTCTTGATATGGGACAGATGAGAAATTATCTTCTGATGGTAGCTATTACCGTACTTATCCTGATAGTTGTCGGAAACTATATCATATCCTATGTTGTTACCGATCCGATCAGAAAACTCGAGGATTCGATCGCATATCTTGAGGAAGGTGTTACCGGGCAGGATGTCATGAACGAGGATGAGATCTTCATCGGAGGATCGCATGAGATCAGGCATCTGGGCAGAACGATCAAATCCATGATCCGTCAGATGAGAAAGCTGACAGATGAAATGGTTAAGGAGCAGAAAGCAAAACGTAAGAGTGAGCTTGATGCGCTCCAGAGTCAGATCAATCCGCACTTTTTGTACAACACTCTTGATTCGGTCGTATGGATGATAGAAGGTGAGCGCTATAAGGATGCGATCTCCATGGTGACAGCACTCGCACAGCTCTTCAGGATATCACTCAGCAAAGGTAACAACATCATATCCATACATGATGAGATCATCCATGCGAAAAACTATCTGAACATACAGAAGGTAAGATACAAGAACAAATTCTCGGCAACAATCGATATAGATCCTGCTATCGAAAACTGTGCGACCATCAAACTGATCGTCCAGCCGCTTCTTGAGAACGCCATTTATTACGGTGTGGAACATATGGATGGTGAGGGAGAGATCACGCTTCGCGGATATGAAAAAGACGGGGATGTTTATATCTCCGTATCGGATAACGGAATGGGAATCCCCGAGGAAGTCAGACAGACACTTCTTACCGATAAGGCAAGGAGCCGCGGAAAGGGATCCGGTATCGGCCTGTGGAATGTTAATCAGAGAATACAGATATATTTTAAGGGCGATTACGGCCTCATCATCGAAAGCGAACTTGATGAGGGCACGACTGTAACGATCCATCTTCCGAAGATACCCATTGAGGAATACAGAAAGGAGGAAGGCAAGTCATGAAGAAGTTGACGGAGCACAGAAGGCTTCTTGTCGTGGCTATCCTTCTGGTGATCTTTCTTGTTACGGCTATATCACAGATATATCTCCAGACACCGAAGAGTGAAACGAGAAAACACGTATCCCTTATCGTGTACGGCGAAGATACAGAAAGATGGGAAAACTTAAGAGATGGTGCAGCTCTTGTCTGTGAAGAAAAGAATTCGGGACTGAGTCTTCTTACGACACTATCGGAAGAAGATGTCAGTGAGCAGATAGAGATAATCGACAGGGAGATCGAGAACGGAGCGGATGCACTTATCATCGCACCGTGCAGCAGCCAGGATATAAGAGATCATATAGAAAGAAAAAATCCCGGCATTCCGGTAGTGTTCGTGGAAGAAGTGTTATCTCTTGACGGAAGTCTTTCATGTATAACACCCGATGATTACAATATGGGTCATGAGCTGGGAGAAAACCTTGTTGAAAATGAATCCGGTATCGTAACTGTTGCGGTCATTTCAGACGAGCCGAAAAAGGACAGCGTTTCTCTTCGCGAAAAAGGATTCCTTGACGCGATAGAAGGAAAGGTCGGAAAGCTCATTACCTGGTCGGATACAGACAACAGGATGGGATCGGATAAGAGAACCTTTATCCAGAAGGCACTTGTGTCGGAGGCAACGGATGTGATCGTATCGTTTGACAATACGACAACGGATGCACTTATCGACGCTCTTTCAAACCTTAATGAGGAGAGAAGGATCTATTCGGTTTCGACATCAAACAAGGCTCTTTATAATCTGTACAGCAGGAAGATAATAACGCTCGCATACCCTAACGAGTATGCGATGGGATATCTTGCTGCGATGAATGTACTTGACAGACCGTATGCAGATAAGATGTACAGGGATAAGGAGATAGAATACAGAATAGTAAGAAAGGAGGATATGTATGATGAGGACAATCAGACACTTCTGTTCCCGTTTGTCAATTAGTGCGCTTATGATTTTCTCTTTCATTGCTGTTCTTCTTTCCGGATGTGCTTCTCAGACCGAGACGGAGAAAAAAGAGATAAGGATCGCGGTACTGACATATGACGAATACGATACACTTGTCGATTCGATCACGAAAGAAATGACAAAATGGGGCAGACAGAAAGAAAAAGAGACCGGGATCAGGATCACGCTTGATATAGTTGGCGCAAAGAAAAGCCAGATGACCCAGAACAGTCAGGCCAGAAAATTCATAGAAGGAAACTACGATGTGCTCTGTGTCAATCTTGTGGACAGGACCGACGCCACAGTTATAATCGACAGGGCGATGGCAAGTGATACACCCGTCATCTTCTTTAACAGGGAACCCGTTGAGGAAGATCTTTCCAGATGGGACAAGCTGTATTACGTCGGCGCCGGATCCAGACAGTCGGGAGAGATGCAGGCGAAGATCATAATAGATGCGCTGAAGAATGAAAAGGAATTTGCTGCCGTTGATGCGAACAAAAACGGAACGATCCAGTATGTGATACTCGAAGGTGAGGCGGGCCACCAGGATACTCTGATCAGAACGAACGTCTGCATAAACGAGCTGATCGAGGCCGGTTACAATCTTGAACGTCTCGGTGACGAATATGCAAACTGGGACAGGGATCAGGCGAGAACGAAGATGAGGGAACTGATCAACAAGTATCCGTTCCAGATCGAGATGGTGATCGCAAACAATGATGACATGGCGCTTGGCGCGATAGATGCGATAGAGGAGACAGACTATCCGCTCGATCCGCTTGTTGTCGGGATCAACGGAACGGAGGATGCGCTTGAGGCGATAAGGACGATGAAGCTTTACGGCAGCGTTTACAATGACGTAAAGGGCCAGGGTGAAGTCATAATGGAGATGGCATATGCGCTTGCACTAAAAGAGCCGATCCCGTCATCGATCAAACTGACATTTGATAAATATGTGTTTAAGCCTTATAGTATTATAACGTATAACAATGTTCAGAAATATCTGAGTACAGGACAGAACCAGTAAACCGGAACAAAGGAGATGAGGATGCGGAAATTTGAAGGCTACCAAAAGGGAATCAACTTCGGGGGATGGCTGTCCCAGTGTGTTTCATATGATGAAGAACACTTTGACGGATTCATTACCGAAAAGGATGTTGAAAGGATAGCATCATTCGGGCTTGATCATGTAAGGGTCCCCGTTGATTACGATGTGTTCATGAAAGAGCAGGCGGGACAGGATGTCGTAAACGAAAAGGGAATGTCCCATATCGATGAGTGTATCGGATGGTGCAAAGCACACGGACTGAACATGATCCTTGACCTTCACAAGGCAAAGGGTTACATGTTTGATTCACAGGCTGTGTCCAATGCCGATGCGTTCTTTGTTGATCCCATGCTCCAGGAATCGTTTTACGAAACGTGGGAGATGTTTGCCGAAAAGTATGGAAGATACAGTGACATGCTTGCATTCGAACTTCTTAATGAAGTGGTCAATCCTGATTACGAATCGAAATGGAATGAGATCGCAACTACTGCGATAGAAAGGATCAGAAGGATCGCGCCCGACAGCTACATCATAGTCGGCGGTGTGAACTACAACAATGTCATTTCTGTTCCCGGGATTAATGTACCGACAGATGACAGGATCGTGTTTAATTTCCATTGCTACGAACCTCTCTGCTTTACGCATCAGAAAGCGTACTGGGTAGAAGGCATGACGGATGATTTTGACATGTCGTATCCGGAGAGCATAGAAGTGATAAGGCGTAAGAGCGAGGAGTTCTCCGAAAATCATATGGGGGCGGTCTTTGACAAATGCCTTGATAACGGCGGCCCTTTATTTGAAAAGATATTTGAGAGGGCAGTTAACTGTTCACGCGAAAAGAATGTCCCGTTATACTGCGGTGAGTACGGAGTCATCGACAGGGCACCTGTTGCAGATACGCTCAGATGGCTGACGGAGATCCATGAAAGCTTTGAGAAGTTTGGTATCGGAAGAGCTTTGTGGAATTATAAAAATAAAGATTTCGGGCTGATGGATGATCATTACGCACCCATCCGCGATGAAATGATAAAGGTATTATAGAAAGGGTAACAGATCATGGAAACGCAAAAAGAGGGATTTGGAAGTAAGATAGGTTTTATACTCGCCGCAGCCGGCTCGGCCGTGGGACTCGGAAACATATGGAGATTCCCTTACCTGGCAGCAAAGTACGGCGGAGGTATCTTTCTTCTTACATATATAATCCTTGTTGTAACATTCGGATTCTCACTTATGGTCACGGAGATTTCTCTCGGACGTAAGACGGGAAAGAGCGTAATAGGTGCGTATAAACATGCCGACAAAAGATTCAGTTTTCTCGGACCGGTAGCTGCACTTGTTCCGTTTATCATAACGCCTTACTACTGTGTTATAGGCGGATGGGTACTGAAATATCTTGTAACGTTTGTTTCGAAAGATGTTGTTGCATCAACGAATGATGATTTCTTCGGAAACTTCATAACCCATGCTACGCAGCCTACGGTCTTCTTCATTATATATGCTTTGCTCACGGGTCTGATAGTCATCTTCGGAGTGGAGAAGGGTATTGAGAAGGTGAGCAAGATACTGATGCCTGTGCTTGTAGCCCTTTCCGTCGGTATCGCGGTATATACGCTTACTCTTCCCGGAGCCGGTGAGGGTGTGAAGTACTACCTGCTTCCCAACTTTGAGGGATTTACCGTGGCGAAGTTTTTGAAGACTATAGTTGCCGCAATGGGACAGCTCTTCTATTCAATGTCGCTTGCAATGGGTATCATGGTAACTTACGGTTCATACATGAGAAAGCAGGATTCGATAGAGGGATCGACGAGACAGATCAGTTTCTTTGATACTCTGATCGCGATCCTTGCGGGTCTTATAATCGTTCCGTCGGTATTTATTTTCTCCGGAGGAAATGCGGACCAGCTCAACGCAGGACCGAGCCTTATGTTCATAACACTTCCCAAGGTATTTGATTCGATGAAGGGAGGACAGATAGTCGGAGCAACGTTCTTCATCCTTGTTGCGTTTGCTGCACTGACATCATCTGTTTCACTCCTTGAGACGATGGTTTCGATCGTTTCCGAGAAGTTTGGATTAAAGAGAGTGGCATCAACGGCGGTATGTCTGCTCGTTGTGTTTGTATTCGGAATGCTTTCCGTTCTCGGATACAGTGTACTTGATACGCTCACGATCTTCGGAATGCAGATGCTCGACTTCTTTGATTTCATTTCCAATAACGTGATGATGCCGATAGTCGCTCTTCTTACATGTATCCTTATAGGATTTATTGTGAAGCCGAAATACATTGAAGAGGAGACGACATTGAACGGAGAAAAGTTCAAGTCAAAGGGATTGTATGAAGTGATGACCAAGTTTGTATGCCCGGTATTCATGATCATCATTCTTCTGTCCGGAATTTTTGTGGACCTGTAGGAGGTCATATACAACATATAGTGGTCAGACCGCTCATGATAAAAAATGCCCAAAAACCTTTATTTTTGGGCATTTTTTTGATGAATATTTTTTAAAAAATCCGTTGACAAGGCATAAACTCAATGATATATTAATAAAGCCGCTTACAAAAGGGCTTTGTTTTTTTGCGCTTTTGAAGTGGTAAGGACGCACCTTGAAAATGAAATAGTACAACCAACCAAACCCGAAAATAATTCCTTTAT
>CAMUYQ010000017.1 GCA_947165025.1 uncultured Lachnospiraceae bacterium
AGTATGTATTAGTATTCGAATATTTTAATTCAGTAATTGTCATTATCTTAACCTAAGCTAGAATTTAATATCCTAACGAATTATATCAAAAATCCCAAACTGAAGATATTAATGAATTGTAAACACGCAGCCTAAAACATCTCGTTTCAAAAATCTGCACGAGCAACGAGAAAACGCCGTAAAATCGATGTTTTACGACGTTTCTGATGAAATTATGAACAAAATGTTAATAGTTAACAAAATCAGTCATTTTCTTAACGACTGTGATCACTTACATACCTCTCAAAATTCTTAAATAGTCCTGTCGCTGATCAACTACAGCATATACCGTGACTCTTTTTTGCGAATCATCAACCTTATAGAAAACGAGATCTTTTTCAGTGACAAGCACCCTATAACCCTGGCGCCTCAATAATGTATAGCGAGGTTCCTCTCCTATGTATGGATCATCAGCGAGCATCATGATATTCGATTCAAGTTCGTCAAGTTTTTCCAGTGCAACATCAGCGCCAAACTTTTCTGCTATAAACAATACTATTTTATGTATATGAGCATCAGCTGTGTCTGTTCGAAATATCCTGTATTTCAATGCATGTCCTCCTTAAGGATACTTCTAAGGTTATTAAACGTATCCTCCATTGGAGCTACTCTTTCGTTACGTACATCCTCATCAGCTTCCGCAAGTATTTCAAGCAATTCAATCCGGGCCTTCATGTTCTTATAATCCTCGTACGACATAGATACTGTATCACCTCTCCCATTGACAGTAATGATAACAGCTTCATTTTTTTCCCTACATTGTTTGCTAATCTCATTATAATGGTTTCTTAAATCCGCAGATGGACGGATAGTTTCCTGTAATGCTAACATATGCGCACCTCCATATAGACATATTATATCTCGAAGTGTCTATGTGTCAAGAAGTCATATAGAATTACCAACAAAAATAATATTCTTCTTTTGCCCTTTTACAGTGCTATTGTAAGATCATTTGGATAACCGTATTCAGCAAGCACTCCATCGCATATTCTTTGTGCACTGAATCGATCCGGGATCAAATGCTTTATCTTGTAATATTTGTCCGCATAATCCTCCAGATGATATCCGTTCAAAATATTAATGGCCTCAAGCTCGGTGACGCCATATTTTTTGATCAATTCTTCACCGAGTTCCCTGACTGTTGCGACATATTGTCCGTCATAAAAAGCCAGAAAAGGCTTCGCAAAATCGCGATATCTCCGTGCAACCTCAAGATTGATCCATTTCCCTTTATGGGCAAGCTGCCGTTTTCTAACACATAAAAGCGCCGACTTCCACGACTCCTCAACCCTCAGCTCTACGTCATCGATGATCTCCTGTGGAACATTCCAGCCATCATCTATGACATATCTTCTGATAATAACCCGTCTGCTTATATGTTCCCTGTCCATGATTTTGCTCCTCCACCTGATAATACTTTCCGGATCCTTCATCGTATCCCAAAAGCAGAAGTTTTCCGTGCTTGTAAACTGAACCGTCTATATAGTAATGACTGGCCCCGTCATGATAAATCTCGTGAAACGAGCTGTCGCGCGCAATACTTCCGGTTCCGACATGTCCGGCTATGACAGTTTTACAGAACTTTCCAAGCGATGCCGGAAACTTCCACAGAAATATGTCGTCGCCTGTTCCCCACTTCCAGTATTCTCCCGCTTCCTCGTCAACACCCGCGTGTACGAATATCTGCGTATCCGTCTCATAGAAACTCTCCATGGATCTGATCCATTTGATAAGATCACCGCTTGTTTCAAGAACCATATTTACCGCCTCGTGGTTCAAAGAGGCAAAGGATGATTCTTGTTCTGTTTCCTTTATTCGTTCAAACTGCTTCTTTGTCACGAGCGTCTTAAATGCGTTGTATCCGTGCTCACTGTCAGTCTTAAGCCACGAGTCATAGGACATCGCCTCCATCAGCGGAGTAACCGGTTTTTTGAACTCATCAATCCATTCAAGGAGCATCGCCTCGTGATTTCCCTTAAGCATCACAACCTTATCTTTTTCTGCCTCACGGCAAAAATCATACAGATACCGCAGTACGCCACCCGAATCAGGACCGTAATCTATATAGTCTCCCAGAAAAATGATCCTGTTGTTCCCCGACAGATCAACAAGCTCCATCTTCTCCTCAAGTGCCTCAAGACACCCGTGTATATCACTCATTGCATATATCATGCTATCCCCTTGTTTCATATCACAACTATCTCGTTGTACATCGCGACGAACACATCCTCGATCACTTCGTCTTCGTGAAAGTGCCCGAAGAACCATTTTTTGAATTCGGCTTCGTCAGCGATCCGCTGGAAATACCGGCGAAGCGTGGTCTCGGAGTTTGTCTTATCGCCGTATCCGAGAAAAGCCGCAACCTCGTAGGGCGCAGTGTGCGTTATGATGTAGTCGACCCGATAGTCGCATTTTTCAAGGTTATCAAGCCCCTCCTCATACTCCTCACGTGTCGGGATCTCCTCCGGGAACCAGCTGACACCCTCTATTCTTGCGAACCTGTCGATGCTGTACGCACCTCCGAACGTAAAGAACTTTGTCCCATTGATATTGTACACCTGCCCGCGCATCAGATGAATGATCTCGGACTCGACAAAATGAACCTTGCCGCCCATCCACTCATCCACCGGAAGATCATTAAGTCTGGGATGATGCTCGTGATTTCCATCAACAAAAAGCACCGTCACCGGAAGCTCCCTCAGTATCTGCCTCGCTTCCTTTTCAATGTCGGGATCGAATCCGCACACCCCGACATCACCGCAGATGATCAGATAGTCATCCTCCGTATACTCATCCTCATGATCATTGAAAAACTGCACGACCTTTCCGATATCGATCGTTCCGTGCGTATCACCCGTAATGATAAATGCCATTTCACACCATCCCCTTTCTATTATACCGCAAACCCTATCCGCCTGTGCTTAGACCACTCATTCTCCTCATCAGCCACGTTAATGTCTTCTTTTGTGATCTTAAACAGTTCCCCCTTTCGTATGGTTTTCGGATCCTTACCGTCAGCCAGAAGTCTTACCGACTGGTTTTGTATGGCATGTTCGATAAGATTGCGCACAAATCTTCCGTTACCGAAGTTTTCCTTTTTCCGGACCTTTTCAAATATATCGTGGGCTTTTTCAACTGCATCAGCCGTGGCAGAAAAACCGCGTTCTTTGATCATCAACCTGAAGATGTCCGTCAACTCGTCAGCTGAATAGTCAGGGAAATCGATCCAGTGTGGCACCCTGCTCTTGAGTCCTTCATTAATCTCAAGAAAAGCTTTCATCCTCTCGTTATAACCGGCGAGTATCACGATAACTTCATCTCTGCGATTTTCCATTTCCTGGATAAGCACAGTGACTGCCGTATCGCTTTTCATGGAATACGCCTCATCTATAAAAAGGACTCCTCCCTTGGCCGCATTAAATGCTTCTCTTATCGCATAAACACACCCTATCCCGTCAAGATCCATACCGCCCCGCTCAACAAACGCACCGCTCTTTAATATTCCTTTCTCTTTTGCGATCTTCGCAAAAAGCTTCGCGACCGTTGTCTTCGCACTTCCGGGATTTCCCCCGAATATCATATGCATGGAGCACGACTGATAACTGCTTCCCTTGCGTTTTTTTCGCTCTTTCTCAACGATATCCGCAGCAATGATACCGTCGATCTGCTTCTTCACTTTCTTCAGTCCGATCAGCTTATTTAACTTGTCATACGCAGATCCCCCGCTCTCATCTCGATCGAGCATAAATCCGTCGGATAAGTCAAAATCATAAGTCTTCAGGATATTTTTGTTTATGCACCACGATTCAAATCTCTCATACGCATTAAGAACATCAGTCTGCGAAAAATCATCTCCCGGGAACAGCTTCATGAACTCGGCAGCCTGGCCTGCGTACTGTGCGTATTCGGAAGAATTGATCAGCGACTTCATATACTTTACCGCTGCTCTCCTGTTTCCGCGGCCCTCCCTAAGTGTGATCGGGATCACATACCTGGCAAGATCCGGCAGCAACTGATAGGAAAATCCCGGATGGTCCATATTGTAAGTGAAGACGAACAGGCAGTGATTGCGATACTTTTTCACAAGTTTTTCAATGTACTTGCTCGTCAACTGATAATTCACAGGGTCACAACCGAACTTCTCCGTCAGATCGATCACGCAAACGCCACCATAATTATTTTCGATAAAATCCTCCAGATGATTGTTGACCTTGTACATATCGGGTTCTATTTCCGTAATGATCTCCATGCGCCTGCTGCTTATCCGCCCTGCATCATACAGACTTTTCATGAGCCGCTCCGTGATGCGGCATGTTGCCTCTGTGCTCCTTCCCGAAATGATGTAATGGACCATATTGCCTTTAATATTTGTCGTTTCGCCACAGGATTCGATATTTGCGATCTCAGCAGTAAGCGACGGATCAAATATTGCCTGTTCGCACCCGCAGGAATCGGGAATGATCCTCTCTTTATGATCATAATGAAATGACACCCTCTCATTGTTGTTGTAGTTGTATATCCAGAGGTTGGCTGACTCCAGGAACCTGACAGACCAGCCCATGAAATCCCTCCTTCTTGCTTCCATCAGATCATCAAGAAAGTCGTACATCGTGATCTCTGCAGGGTCCTGCCTGATCCTGCTGACACCGAGATCTTTGTCGAGTATTCCCAGGATATGCTCATACGCATCCTGAAATGTCATCTTCTGCTCGTTATAACAGAACGATGCGTATGTTGCGTTTTCTTCCTCTCTGTATGCAAGAAAATTGACACCGTTCTTCACGTTTCTGCCTACGAACCCATTCATTGCGCCAATGGGGTTATCATATGCATATTCCCGAAGATTGATCTTTGCATTCTTCTTGATCTGCTCAGCGTTCGTGCTTAAACAAAAATCATAATATCTCATGATGAATTCTCCTTTTTATGCACTTAGTCTCTTTTCCAGAAAATCGATCATATATTCAAGAGCAGCATATATCTCATCTTCATCATTAAGCCATTTCGCTTTATAAGGATCGAGACCGGGAATAAGAGAACGAACATGCCCTCTGTCGATCTTGCCGTCTTCAAATCCCATTTCAAGGTGTTCTCTTTTGATCCATTCTGTAACCGATCTCTCATCTACATTTCCGTTTTTATCAAGGAAGAATCTGCCAAGACTGTCCTTATCAAATATATGGGACAAAGTTGCCGGCACTTCATCGCAGAGCCAGATCTTTTCGCCTCTTATATTGATCCTGTATCTGGCCGGATTCATTTTTCTGTCGGGAAGCAGAATGAAATTACATCTTTGCTCCGCAAGGATCAGGAATCTGTTAAGAAGCTTAACGAGCCTGTGCTCCTGCGGAAGATACTTATCGGTATCCTCCGCCAGAAGTCTCAGATCACGATTCGGGTCGCTGCTTCGATTCTGCTTATAAAACTTCATTCCATTCTTATTGTTGATACAGTCCGCAACCCACTTGATCGGCGTCCACGCGCTCATCAGCGTGTCCGCTCTCATGTCTCCTTCAAAATACAGGCAGTCAAGGTCATTCTCTGCTCTCCACTCATCCCCTCTGCCATCCGCTGCCCTCATCCAATAGAGGCAGAAGTTTCTGAGATGATTTTCACTGTATTCATTTCCAAGGTATTCTTTCATCATGTTCTTCATAATCTTATACTTCCTTTCTTTTACTTTCTGTTCGTATTCAGTCTATTCCGTCCAGGATCTTCATGAACTTCTCGACCTGCTCATCGGTCAGACCACACGTTGCGCCCTCCTCATCAAGTCCGCAGATAACAACATCTCCATAGATGAACGGTGTAGTCTCGACAAACTCAAGCGAGAAGATCGATGCGAGCGCGTTCGTATCAAGTCCGAATATCTTCCCGGTCTCATTAAGAAACATGATAAAATCCGTATGTCCCGCATAAGTCAGTCCCTCAATATCTCCTCCTATGATCTCCTTGATCGACTCGCGTCCGTTAATAAGCTCCGTTACTTCGTATTCACCATTTGTTTTTACTGTGATCGCTCTCATATTTGCGCCTCCTTTAAACATGTTTTCGGTTACACTTATACTATGTGGAAAATCACCTTCAATATTTTGAAGGTCCGATTCATACTCCGGATCATTATTTGCCAGACACACCATAAACTCTGCAACAGGCACTCCCCACGTATACCAGGAATCAAACACTATCTCGGGCTTATCCGCGTGTATATACACGCCTTCCATTCCGTATGTGATCAAAGCGCGAATATCTTTTTTCGAAGCATCCAGTGCCTTTTTCTTGTTGACTAAAAGACTGTCAATACTATCCATGCACAATATCCCACCGTGCATGATCATCAACTGGCTAAGTTTCACAAGCTTTTCGAATGCAAAGAGATTTTCAAGGTGATATGCGTTATAAAGATAGAGCTGATTCAGATTTTTCATCTTGGAGATAAAACTATAATCCTCCAGGTCAGCCGTAACCACAAGCGTTTCGACCTCCAAAGGATCCGTTATCATCTCCCCGATCCTGTCATCAGGTACCATGATTTCGGGAACATGAAAGTTGTAGCAGGTCGCATCTGACCTCCACGGAAATGAATAGTACTTAACATTGGGTTTTTCCCCTGCGGGATAGATATGAATTCCGGACATAAAAAAACCTCCATATCATAAGCGTTAATTGTTACACCTATAATATGGAGATTTTGAACTTCAATTATTTGATGTTAATCAATTTTCAATGGGCTGATTCTATTCCATCCGTCTTCTGTGAAATTTCTATGCGACCACTCATTAAGGATTGGCATACTTTTATTTTTGCATAGATATTCACCAATATAATGCTCAACACCATTTCTTGACTCAAATACGTTTTTTACTTTTGATGCAGCAACAGCCTTCAGATTATTAACAGTAACCATTATCAATGATTTCTCATACCACTCATGGTTTAACTCCTTTAGTATCTTGCCGGTGGTACCCTTATACGAAGAAAAATTGAAATTTATATCTTCCCCTGCGCCTACAACTGCTATATAGCCATCTTTAGTAAACTGGATAAAAATGAGACTTGTCAATTCTCTATCTTTGTCCTTTGGCATTTTATCATATGGTTCTACTTTACTAAATTCACATAATCGGGGCTTTGCACTGATGCCCATTTTTTCAACGCATTCCTTAACCAGACGAAGCGTTTCGTCTTGAATATTCCCTTCACCGTTATAGGGCTTCAATTCTTCAGCAATTTTTGTTCGTTCTTCAATACTTGGCTTTTTCATATTTTTTCTCCATCTCTTTCAATTCTTCCCTGATCTTCTCTCTTATCTCCTCATCCAGTATCTCCACAGCGGTACCATATTGCATAGCCCAGTGTACGATCATATACGGGGAGGTCTTTACAACAACAGTATCATAATTTACCGCTTCGCCCTTTTCATCCACACCGACGACGCTGTCGACCTTCTCATAATGATCCCCGAACCAGTTGTGAATAAGCGTGTAGTCGGTCTCCTTTATCCTGATCCTGATCTCTTCGAGCTCACCGTACGCCATATTGATATGCTCAGCCATGTACTTCTCGGGATCCCATAGTATATTGCATATCGGCAGACCATCAAATTCGCAGACCTTGATCGGTATGATCTTCCCCTCATCGTCCTTTGCGATCTCAATATCCGACATCAGATCGACGCGATAATGAAGCACCCGGTTGTCGCCCCACGCCTGATTCAATCCGATCACATAGTAATTGTCATGATACACGACCATATGATATGGACTGAGAACATGCGTGTATTCACCATTCGGAACAAGCTTATGATCCGCGGTATAGTGATTGAATCGGAATCTTATCTGAGCCAGGCTGTTAATTGCCTTCTGGATCACTTTAAGATTCTCGATCAGCTGCTTCCTTTCCGCTCCATTCCTCTGCGAGAACCTGCCGTGTATGGCGGCCGGTATGAACCTGATATCACCATTCTCCATAAAAGGTGTGTTGTAGTACACACTTCCGGTCTTAACCAGCTTGTTTATGATCTGCGATTTTTCCTCATTCGAAAACATATCAGAGAAGCTGACGAGCTGTATCAGTTTATCAAGCGTCTCTTTGTCAAAATCATGTACGTAACGCAGTCCGTTGATGACCGGAGCTGTATCCACCTTGTTTGGATTATCCTTCTGCATCTTGACTTTGCTGCTCAGACGATCCGACTCATATCCTTCGTATTTTACCCTGTAATCCTTGTCATTCTCATCGGAGTGTTTCGCAGGATCAAGTTCAAGAAGTATCTCTGCCATAGACTTGTTGAAAGTGTTATCCGCCTCTGTCGGCGCGAAATTTGAGTGCTTGGCCGAACGGTAACAAGTAAGGATATCACGAAGACTTTCACTCGAAAGACTGTGATCCTCATCAGTCATCAGTCTTAATACATCAACTATCTGAAGCGCGCGTCGTTCAGAAGAGTATGCACCCTGTTTTTCCGGTCCTTCGACCGAAAATCCAGTATCCGAACGTTTTGCAACAGCCCTGTAGATAAGTTTCTCAAACGCGGCCTCATTGGCCTCGTTTTCTTCTTCGTTGTCTTCTACATGTGCATATACCCTCGTAACAGAAGCTCCGGATGATCTTTCCGGCATATCGGTCATTCCCATGGAGTTAAACTCGAACTCCAGCTGGTTGGACATCTCACCCTCAATATAGAAAGTCGCATATTTGGTAAAGAAGCCCTTATTGTCATCATAGTTTTTCAGCGCCGATACGAATCCGATCCAACCGGCCGAATACAGATCCGCTTCCATTGTTTCGGGATTTTTTACTCCAATCGTCTGCAGTCTCTTTCTCGCAAGTTTATGAAGATAAAGGTCATAATGCCTAACAAGCGTTTCCCACGCTGCATTATCACCGCTCCCGATCTTCTTGATCAGCTCATTTATCTCTTCTTTGGTCAGTGAGCTTTTTTCTTCCATATCAGGATCACCTCTATGACAACTACCATAAAATTAACGGCAACACTATAATTTTAACACAAATCATCTGTTTCACGTATAATAAGATTTATGAGGTGAATGTATCATGAACAAAAAAACTCTTGCCATACTTACGGCCGTGATAACCTGTTGCTTCCTGATCACCGGTTGTCAGACACAGGAAAAGTCTTTTACATATTCCGAGTATCCCCTTGAGCGAAACGGAATTGCTCTTCATTTGGATTGCATGACCGTAAAAGGTGAAACACCATCAGAAAACATCTTACTTGTTCATGGCGTAACCTATTCTTCCCACGAATTTGATATAGACTATAAGGATTACAGTCTTGTACGAAGACTTGCCGAGGAAGGATATGCTGTATGGCGTCTCGATATTGCAGGATTCGGACAATCCGGTCAGGTGGAAGACGGCTTTATTCCGGACTCCGATTATGCGGCGGAAGATATCAATGCCGCCATAGAGATGATCGTCCGTGAAAGCGGAGATGACAAAATAGATGTTCTTGGTTGGAGCTGGGGAACCGTTACGACAGGTCGTTTTGTCGGAAAACATCCGGAGCATGTGAACCGTCTGGTCCTTTATGCACCAATCTTTAGCGGACTGGGAGAGGCTGAAGTTACCGAACCTTTTCATCATAATACATGGGACCATGCAGCGGATGATTTTCAGAAGGATCCGACAGGAAATATTGATCATTCCATTACGGATCCCATTGTTGTCAATCTGTTTTGTTCCGGTTGTTGGAAATATGATGGAGAATCAAGTCCAAACGGCGGCAGACGGGATCTGTGCGTTTCAGACTCCGAAAAGCTGATAAACCTGTCTGCGATCAGCGTTCCGACACTGGTGATCTGCGGCAGCAAAGATCCGTACCTGAATTATGATCTGGTAAACAGCTCTCTTGATGAGTTGCCGGAAGGTTCTGTACTCGAGATCATCGAAGGAGCCTCACATGTTGCATATATAGAAAAACCTTATTATAAGGACTTCCGGAAACGGCTCATTCATTTTCTGAAACAGTAGATACGCATCAAAATGTGATCCCCCTTATGACAGAATATAAGATGCGGTTTCAAATCCGTATTGTAAAATATAGCAATGAACACTACGAAAGGAGCCATCTCTTATGTTTGATTTTAATTATTTCACCCCTACAAAAGTTGTTTTCGGAAGAGGTGCCGAGAGTCAGGTTGCATCTCTTATAAAGGAGTTCGGAGGAACAAAGATACTGATACATTACGGCGGAGGAAGCGTTGTCAGGTCGGGGCTGCTCAAGCGCGTGACCGACAATCTCGATTCGGCTGGGATCAGCTATGTCACGCTTGGAGGCGCTGTTCCCAATCCTCATCTCGGACTCGTATATGAAGGAATAGAACTCTGCAAAAAAGAAAACGTTGATTTTCTTCTTGCAGTCGGAGGAGGAAGTGCAATAGACTCCGCAAAGGCGATCGGTTACGGGGTTGCCAACGAAGGGGATGTATGGGATTTTTACGATTATAAGAGAAAGGCTCACGGATGCCTGCCTGTAGGCGTGATACTGACGATAGCCGCAACAGGCAGTGAGATGAGTGATTCTTCCGTTATCACAAAAGAAGAAGGACTTGTTAAGCGCGGATACAGCAGTGACTACGGAAGACCGAAGTTTGCGATCATGAATCCTGAGCTTACAATGACTCTTCCCGATTATCAGACCGCCTGCGGTTGTACCGATATCATGATGCATACGATGGAAAGATACTTCACAAACGGCGGAAACATGGAGATCACGGATGCACTGGCTGAAGGCCTGCTGCGCACGGTAAAGGCAAATGCCCTGATACTTCACGATGATCCGAATAACTATGATGCCCGTGCAGAGATCATGTGGGCGGGCAGCCTTGCACATAACGGACTTACCGGATGCGGAAATGACGGCGGCGACTGGATGACCCATAAGCTCGAGCACGAACTCGGCGGTCTTTACGATGTTGCTCACGGTGCGGGACTTGCGGCGATATGGGGCAGCTGGGCAAGATATGTCTATAAAGACTGCCTTCCCAGATTCAAGAAATTTGCTCTCAACGTCATGGAAGTTGAAGATTACGGAAGCGATGAAGAGATCGCTCTTTCCGGTATCGAAGCGATGGAGGAATTCTACAGAAGCATCGATATGCCGACAAACCTCAGAGAGCTCGGCGTCAAAGCAACCGATGAGGATCTCGTTCTCATGGCAAAGAAATGCGCGATCGGAGTTGGCGGTGAAATGGGTTCAGCCAAAGTTCTTAACGAAGATGCGATGCTGGCAATTTACCGCGCAAGTATATAAAAGCGGCCGTGTTCTGTGTTATACTGTCTTAATCGAAGTCATATGATTTTCGAAAGGACAGGACAGTATGGATTACAGTACATACGAAGTATATGATTTTGACCATGTAAGCGCATTTAATATGTCCACGGGATATAAGGAAAGAAACTATCAGTCGCACTGGCACTCCTATGGCGAGATACTGCTTGTGGGCCCGGGAAGTACGAACATATACTCCATCGGGAAAAATAAATACGACCTGGTGACTGACGATATCGTGATCGTGTGGCCAATGGAGATGCATTCGATCGTTGATGCTGACAGATCCGAGGCGCTAGTCGTCCAGTTTTCCAATGCGTTCATGAACTCTCTCTTTGATCTGCGCCGCATCATGCATATGTACCGCAACCTGCATATCATATGCATCAATGCGCATCCCGAACTTGCCGCAAAACTGAAGAAGATCATACTTAATATGAAAGAGATCTTCTTCTCGGAACGGCAGGATCGCGAGATCAGATGCTGCATGCATCTTATGGAATTCATGCTGACGCTTCTCGATTACAGGAAGGAGCTCGCACCTGAGCTTAACGATGACGACAATTACGGATATGCCGATGACGTTATGAAGCGCATGATCACGGTAACCGATTATATCAAGAACAACCTTACGGCGGATGACCTGTCGCAGGGAGCCATGGCGGAAATGGCCGGTATAAGCAGGGATTACTTCTCCAGGATATTCAAGAATGTGACCGGCATGAACTACAGCAAATGGCTGAACATGATTAGGCTTGAGAAAGCAACCGAACTTCTTGCGGAGGAAGGAAGGACGCTGACCGAAGTCGCGATGCTGTCAGGATTTCAGAGTATCCCGAGCTTTAACAGAGTGTTTCGTGAGGAAAAGGGCATGCCGCCCGGTGAATACAGATCACTGTTTGTAGGAAACGGAAAATAATATGAAAAACAATAAAGGATTATGGACATCCGGATACACACTTCTGAATGTTATGTATTTTGCCGCATTCTGCACCTTGCATGCATATGCGGCTGTTTTTCTTCTGTCCAGAGGATTTACAAATACACAGATCGGCATCCTGCTTGCAACGGCAAACATAACCTCTGCGCTGTTTCAGCCTTTCGTTGCCGGCATCATTGATAAAGGAGGCTGGCTGACCAACCGCAGGTTCATTCTGATCTCGTGCATGACTATTCTTACAGGTTCCGTTCTGCTTCTGCTTATCAGCAGCAATAAACCTGTGATATTTATCATCTTTGCAATGATCTATATGATCCAGTTTGCATATCAGCCGGCTATGACTGCACTCTGTTTTGAGTATCAGAAAAAGGGCTGCGATATTTATTATGGTCTGGCGAGAGGCCTTGGATCTGCGGGTTTTGCGGTTACAAGCGCATTTATCGGCAAGGCTGTTGAGGAGCGCGGCGCAACGCTTCTTGTTATTGCCACTGCCGTGATCATGCTTATATCCGTAATTTCCGTTTATTTCTTTAAGCCCTCGGATCCGGACCGTATCGTTTCGGAAGATACCGGTGCCAAGACTGTATCCTCAAGCGCTAACCTAAAGCACTTCTTCAGGAATTATCCTGCATTTACGCTTTTCATCCTGGCAAGCATATGCTTCTTTTTCGCACATAATATGATAAATGATTTTATGATACAGATCATAAAGTCTCTCGGTGGCGGAGAAACACAGCTCGGTTATTCCAACTTCCTTCAGGCGATCCTTGAGCTTCCGGTAATGGCGCTCATCGGATTTGTACTGAAGAAAATCACACCTTCCCGGCTTCTTGTTTTCTCCGGAGTTGCCTTTTTTGTGAAGATACTGATCCTTGTTTTTGCAACGGATCTGATATGGATGTATATAAGCCAGTGTTTTCAGCTTTTTGCATATGCCGTTTTCATTCCCGCATCGGCCTACTATGTCAGTCAGACAATGGCTGACAGCGACCAGGTCAAGGGGCAGGCATATGTTACAAGCGCCATTACTATAGGCGGTGTATTTTCAAATCTTATCAGCGGAGTGATCCTTGATAACTGGGGAATGAAGCCCATGCTGATCACGGGTTCCGTTGTCTGCTTTATCGGAGTAATGACTGCTTTTGCCGCACTGAGACGGCCTGATGTGAAAGGAGCGATCTGAATTTAACAGACACCTGTCAGGATCAGAACATTTTCCCGTTGTATTCATTGACGGGCATACTGACGAAATCGTAGTCAGCCAATTCATCCAGATAAATGTTGGTCGTGCTTCCGCAGTGCATCATGAGATTGGAATCGCCATCCCTCTCGACATGAACGAGAACTACCGGTTTTCCTATGCCAACAGCATATCCGCATTCCCATGAAGTTCCGGAATCACCGTAATTGCCGTAGCTTAATGCCACTACGACGTCTGCTTTCCTGATCTCCGCTACGTCTGCTTCATAAACTTCATAAGCCCATTCCATTGTTCCGCGCTCGGCTTTATCCTCTCGGCGCATTGGGCTGAAATATGATAAGCCCTTTTCGGACAATATGTTTTCCACGTATTCAACGTTTTTTAATTCCGTGTCATTAAAAAAGGGAGCTGCAAGATATACTCTCTTTGGTGCATCCGAATTATTTGCAGTACCGGCATTGTCCTTCTGACATCCGGCAAGACCCATCATCATGCACACGAAAAATAACGTCATAACTGTCTTCTTCATACTTTGATTCCTCATATTGTTTTTCCGATTCAGAACAACTTCGACAATAAAAGAAAATCCCTGCAAACTCAAAGTTTGAGGGATTAAAAGAGCAGGCGATGGGAATCGAACCCACGTATCCAGCTTGGAAGGCTGGTGTTCTACCATTGAACCACGCCTGCATAAGTGCCCAGAACCGGAATCGAACCAGTGACACGAGGATTTTCAGTCCTCTGCTCTACCAACTGAGCTATCTGGGCGAATAAACTTGCTTTGCTTTCGAGATGGGTGTTTGCTAACACGCAAGTGCCATTATAAACAATCCTGCGCTCTTTTGCAAGTGTTTTCTACAACACCCTTTTGATAGCGCTTATGATCTTATCCGCCGTGACCGGCTTGCTGATATGTCCGTTCATTCCGGCTTTGAGAGCATTCTGTATATCATCGGGAAGCGCCTCGGCCGTCATTGCTATGATCGGAACGCTTGCGCCCTGTGCATGGCCGCCTGAGCGGATCGCATCTGTTGCCTCGTATCCGTCCATTCCCGGCATGTTAATGTCCATAAGGATCACATCAAACGTACCCGATATCGAACCGTTAAACATATCCACAGCTTCTTTCCCGCTGTCGCACAGAGTAACTATGGCTCCACGCGACTCAAGAAGCTCCTTTGCGATCATCTGGCTGACACTGCTGTCTTCAACTACCATCACGCGAAGATTCTTAAGAATGTTCTCATTAACTTCCCGCTTCTCTTCACCTGCACCGGCATCGTAGTTGCCCGACTCAAATTTCTCAAAGAAATGATCGATCGTCTGCTGCAGCTCTGTTGCCGCATCTGAAAGTATATCAACATACGAAAGCAGTGTGTCCGTATCACATCCGTTCATTAAGTTCTTCCTGGTGATCTCGGTGATACCGCAGATCGTGTTTAACGGATTGCGCACATTATATGACAGTTCCGATACGAACTTTCTCTCGTCACTGTTCTTTTGGGATGTATTTGCGGATTTTTCTTTCTTTCCGATACCGAACATCTTTAATCTCCGGGAAACTCCGCGATCACATAATACCCCGCGGGCCTCTCCTCAATGCTTTTAACCACGCCCTCTTTTACCGCAAGCCTTTCCCTGAACTCATAGTTTCCGCTCATGGCAAGCGAAGGATCGATCGTATAGTAGTAACTTGTAGGCAGCACCCCTTCGGTGACCGTGATCTTCTGTCCGACCTCGAGCAGTCCGGGACGCTCCATTTTGAATTCCATTTCGCGCATAATCTTCTCTCAAACAAGCTTTAATGTAGCAGAAATTCGAGCTTCTGTAAAGGGCTTACGTGCTTTGTTTCCGATTCTTTGTCGGCATTTTTACCATCATCCTGTCTGCCCTTTAAAACAACCGCCGATGTTTTTGAAAGAGTGATCTTTATGCTGCCGTTGACGACCGGGATCTCTTCTGGCTCTGTAGTAAACCCTTCCGCGTCCGTCAGCATCAGCCGCGTGATTGTGGATTCCCTCGGAATTCCCGTATGCCAGACTCTCATCTCTATCTCTTTGTCGCAGTCGTTGTTATTGACAATAACGATTATCTCGTTGTTCTTGATGAACCTGCCGTATGCCAGAACGTTGTAATCCTTGTGAAGGATGATCCCGGCTCCCGTTATAAGCTCGCGGTTTTCCTTGTGGATACGGATGATCTCCTTGTGGAATCTGATCAGTTCCTTATCCTCATTTCCCCACGGATAGCTACGTCTGTTGTCGGGATCGGTGAATCCGCAGACGCCCGCTTCGTCTCCGTAATAGATCGTCGGAGCCCCGGCCCATGTCATCTGCATTACGACCGCTTCTCTCATGACCGCTTTGTTGACGCCCTGATTTGCGGCCTCGTATCCCTTATCGGCAACACGTCCGACCACGTGATTGGTTCTCGTCAGGAATCGTGAATGATCGTGATTTGACAGCTCGTTCATCGTTGTGAACAGCGTCGGCGCCATGAACCTGTATACGGCATCTCTCATCATGCCTTCAAATGCATCTGCATTCCCGAGCAGGTCCTGCCGAAAATCATCGCTGTGCTTCTGCATTCCCGTCAAAAACCATGTGACAGGCTCCATGAACGCGTCATAGTTCATGATCGTATCCCACTCATCGCCCGCGAGCCATCCCGAAGGATCTCCGTAATGCTCGGCGATTATGATCGCATTCGGATTGGCCTCTTTGACTGCCCTTCTGAAGTCTTTCCAGAACTGATGGTTATATTCCGGGCTGTGGCCGAGATCCGCCGCAACATCCAGTCTCCATCCGTCGACATTATATGGCGGCGATACCCATTTCTTCGCTATTCTGAGCACATAATCCCTCAGCTCTCTCGATCCTTCGTAATTGAGCTTCGGAAGTGTATCATGTCCCCACCATCCGTCGTACGTTCCGTTATACGGCCATTTATTCTCATCAAAGAACCGGAAAAAATCATGATACGGGCTGTTTTTGTCCACATATGCCCCTTTTTCGTATCCTTCCTGATTCTCGTATATCCTCTCCCTGTCCATCCACTTGTTGAACGATCCGCAGTGATTGAACACGCCGTCGATTATGACCTTTATTCCCCTCTTGTGGGCTTCCTTGACAAATGATGCGAAGAATTTGTTGGAGGCTTCCAGATTGGCGTAATTGGACACCCTGTTGATGTATCTGGTCGCATCCTTGTTCTCGCTCTTTCCGTCTGTTAACAGATCGCCCTTATCATCAACGATCTTACCGAAATGAGGGTCTATATAATCATAATCCTGGATATCATATTTATGATTGGACGGAGATACGAACAGGGGATTAAAGTATATCGCATCGATCCCGAGATCCTGCAGATAGTCAAGCTTCTGCATGACTCCCTCAAGGTCCCCGCCGTAGAACTCACGAACACCCATATATGCGGGGTATTTGTTCCAGTCATCGACATGCGTAACATTTTCCCCGATATATCTGTACTCATCAGTCAGAACATCGTTTGTCGGATCTCCGTTATAAAACCTGTCCGTATAGATCTGGTATATGACCGCGCCCTTGGCCCAGTCAGGTGTCTTGAACCCGGGTCTGATCCTGAAATCAAAATAATCATTCGGATCCTTTACAACGCCCCTTACGTCATAAAAACACCTGGTCCCGCCATTTCCGACCTCAAAGTGATAATGGATCAGCTCGTTACTGAGCCTGTAACTTACGGAGTAAAAATCAAACTCGCCGATCGTCTCGGTAAGCTCCATAAGAAAAGTCTCGCCGTTACAGACAAGCTTCGCGTAATCAATATTGTTCCTGATACTGCGCAGCTTGATCGTGACAACTCCGTATGCATTTGGTTCCAGTGGGATGATATAGTCTTCCGAGTAATCGGAAAAGATCGCTCTCCTGTTAAGGACAGGCTTATAGTTTGTGATAAACCTTCCCTTCTGGAGCAGATCGTTATATAAAGCTGAATCCATTGAATACTCCCCTCATGTTGTACACAACGGAATTAATTATACCATATAATGTGGGAAAATGTGAAGAATAACGTAAAAACAGCTCCCGTAAAGGAGCCGTTTTTGGAGAAGGTATTTCTTTCTTATGGGGGGCAGTTCTTACGAACTGTCCTCATATTGGGGGGTTACAAGTGCATTATAGTCCCGGACGGTCGTAAAATCTATCCATTAAATTCACAAATATTACAAATACTGTATCTGAGTTTTGTGCGTTTTGACGTACGATTATGATAACTGTACGAAAAAATCACAACATCTTGGGTATATTGCACATCAATCGGCGATATCAACGCCTTCCGCGCTCTCATCATCGGAATCGGGAGCACCGAACAATGCCTCGAATTCAGCCCTGTTTATACGCTCTTTTTTAAGCAGTAGCTGTGCACAGGCATCAAGCTTATCCCTGTTCTCGTTGATGATCTTAACGGCCTTTTCATAGCATGTATCGATGATATACTTCACTTCATCGTCGATCCTTGCAGCCATCGATTCACTGTATCCTCTCGTGTGGGCAAGATCACGGCCTATGAATACCTCGTCGCCTTCTTCGTTATAGCATATCGCGCCGATATTATCGCTCATTCCGTAGCGTGTTACCATGTTCTTGGCAAGATGCGTTGCCTTCTTGATATCGCTTGATGCACCTGTCGTAATATCATCAAGAACTATCGACTCCGCAGCACGTCCGCCGAGGATCGCAACGATCTCGTTGAGCATACGGCCCTTTGTCTCAAACATGACATCTTCTTCGGGCATCGACATCGTATATCCGCCGGCTCCGATACCTGTCGGGATGATGGATACGGTATTTACCGGATCTATATCAGGCAGTATGTAGTGAAGTATCGCATGTCCGCTCTCGTGAAATGCCGTTATGCGCTTTTCCTTATCGGAAACAACCTTACTCTTTTTCTCGGCACCGACGCCGACCTTCAGGAACGATTCCCTGATATCGGCCATCTTTATGAACTTGCGGCCTGTCTTGGCAGCCTTGATGGCAGCCTCGTTCATGAGATTTTCAAGATCAGCTCCCGTAAAGCCTGACGTAGATTTGGATATCTCATCAAGATCCACATCATCGGCAAGGGGCTTGTTCTTGCTGTGAACTGTCAGTATCTCACGTCTTCCCTTGATATCAGGTGTTCCGACAGCAACCTTTCTGTCAAAACGGCCCGGTCTCATGATAGCGGGATCGAGTATATCAACGCGGTTTGTTGCGGCAAGAACTATTATTCCCTCATTCTCACCAAATCCGTCCATTTCCACGAGCAACTGGTTCAGCGTCTGCTCTCTTTCGTCGTGTCCGCCGCCCATTCCGGTTCCGCGCCTTCTTGCGACTGCATCTATCTCATCGATGAACACGATACACGGAGCATTTTTCTTGGCCTCATCAAACAGGTCTCGCACTCGGCTCGCACCTACACCGACGAACATCTCAACGAAATCGGAACCCGATATCGAGAAGAACGGAACGCCTGCTTCGCCTGCAATGGCCTTTGCCAGAAGCGTCTTACCTGTTCCGGGAGGTCCGACAAGAATGACTCCCTTCGGTATCCTCGCACCGACATCAACGTACTTCTTCGCATTCTTCAAAAAGTCAACGATCTCCTCGAGATCTTCCTTTTCTTCATCCAGCCCGGCAACATCTGAAAACTTCATCTTGTTTTCGTTTGACGAGAGCTTCGCATGACTCTTTCCGAAGTTCATCATCTTGCTGTTGCCGCCCGCAGACCCGTTCATATATGAGAAGAACACGATCATCAGAACGACAATGATCAGAGACGGCAGCACGTATGCGGTAAACCAGCCTTCTCTCTTGACATCTTCCAGAACATATCCCGGGAATTTGGTGTTAAGCTCTTCCGCTATCTTGTTGATATCGGAAGTGTACATGTACATTGACAGTCCGGAATCGAGCACCAGCCTTACTTCGCCGGTCGGAACCTCAGCATTCTGTATCAGCTTGATCGCTGCGATATCCTTTGACTTCAGATGTGTCTCAAATGTCTCGTAATTGATGGGCTGTCTTGCTGAATCCTGCATCTTCGACCAGATAAGTGCCAGTGCGACAAATATCAGCAGGATGATAACGTAAAAGCTCAGCCCTTTTCCTCTTTTGTTATTCAACGGTCTGATTTTCCTCTCTCATCATTTTGTCTCAACGATCCCGATATAGGGAAGGTTTCTGTATTTCTGCGCATAATCGAGTCCGTATCCGACGACGAACTCATCAGGAATGATAAAGCCTGTATAATCAACGTCCACTTCTTTCAGACGCCTCTCCGGTTTGTTAAGGAGAGTGCACAGCTTAACGGATGCCGATCCTCTCTTCTGCAGATTATCAAGAAGATAACTGAGTGTGTTTCCCGTATCAACTATGTCTTCCACAACAAGTACATCCAATCCCTCTATCGGCTCATCAAGGTCCTTGTTGATCTTAACGATCCCCGATGAAACAGTCGAATCGCCGTAACTTGATACGCTCATAAAATCAAGTGTCACAGGAACCGTGATACGCTTTGCCAGTTCGCACGCAAAGAAAGTCGCACCTTTAAGGATCCCTACCAGGTGAAGCGATTTTCCCTCATAGTCTTTGCTGATCTGCTCGCCCATTTCCTTTATACGCGCACAGACCTGCTCCTCTGTGAACAGTACCGAAATCTTGTCAGCCATTTTCTTCTCCTTCTTCTCCGTTCCTTTTGTATCTGAACTCGATCACTGTCGTTGTATCCGCTGTAACTTTGACATCCTCGGAAATCCTGTGTCCGAGAACCCAGTATATCTTTGATCCGCTCGCAAGAAGCGGGATATTATCTCTCTCGCTCTTCGGGATCTTCTCGTTGATCATATAGTTCTTCAGATTTCCCTCATTACCTTTTGAATTGATGACAAGATAGTCCCCGCTCTTCCGGGTCCTGAGGCACATATCCGAAGAAAGCTTTCCGTAGTCCATCCACTTGACGTATGTCTCATCCGGAACAGCCTTTAAGCTGAATTCATTAAGTATCCTGCAGCTGACAACACTTCCGTCGGGAAGAGCAGTATCGCCCTCACCGGTGACCGGATAAAAGAATTTAAAGCCGCTCTCATGATTTTTAACCGAAGGTGCTGCAGGCATGGTAAGTGAAGCCGGAATGTTTGATGTCGGCATCACCAGATCGGGGATGTTCTCCTCGGGGATCTCTTCGATATCAGCTTTAAAATCCTCCTGAGGTTTGATGTAAACGATACCCGATTCCCTGACAACCGTCACACCCTTGGGAAGATGAATCTCCCCACTCTTCGGCTTTGCGATCATCTCGCACAGTGAATCGATGTGGCTTCTCGTAACATCCTTGATGGATACTCCTGCGCGAACTATAAGTGCTCTTACGGCAAACTTTAACAGGATCGGCTCCGCCTGAGTCAGAACATCGGCTTTGTATTTTTCCGACAGTCCCTTTGTCAGGTACTTTCTGTCCGCCTCTTTTGATGCAGCGTCCAGAAGTTCGTTAGCCTTCTTTTCCATAAAATCATTTATCTCGGCTGCTTCGCCCGAAAGCGCATTGATATGCTCGACCGCATTCTTGCGGACACTTTCAAGCTTGGGCATTATCTTCCTGCGAATATAGTTGCGGCTGTATTCAAGCTTTCCGTTTGTCTCGTCTATACGCCAGCTCTGACCGTTTGCATCAAGATATTCTTCTATCTCTTCTTTTTTAAGGCACAGGAGCGGTCTGATGATGTTGTCACGCCTTGCCTCCATTCCGGTAAGACCTTTAATTCCGCTGCCCCTTATGATCCTGAAGATGACTGTCTCTGCCTGATCGTTCATGTGATGTGCCACTGCGATCTTCGCGTTTTCGTACTGCGCACACACTTCATCAAATATCTCGTAACGGATCCTTCGGCCGCACTCCTCTTCGGATTCTTTTGTGATCTTGCATATGAGAGGAATGTTCTTGCGGTATGACTTTAGTTCAACACCGTGGTCTTCACAAAGCTTACGGACGAACTTCTCATCCTTGTCAGCGCTCTTCTGTCGTATGCCGTGATGAACGTGTACGACAACGGTATTAAAGTTAACTTCCTTTTTATACTCTTCAAGCATCAGGAACAGGCATACCGAATCGGCACCGCCCGATATTCCTTCAACGATCGTATCGCCTTCGCTGATGAGCTCGTTCTCTTTTATATAGCTTATGACCTTTTCGTAAATGCTTTCCTTCTCCATAACCGACCTCGGAAATTATCCTTCATATTTCAAGTCCAAGCATAATTGTATCATTATATCTCTCATAATCAAAGAAAAAAGACTACCCACCCTGTCAAAACCGACAGCGTGGGTGTCTTGCTGTATTTAATCTAAAGATCAGGCGTCAAGGAGCATCATATTCATGCCCACAAACAGAACATGTACCGCCGTCCGTGTGGTCACAAGCGCCACGCTCAGTAGCATCTTCACCACCGGGACAACTCGGGTCGGTACAACTACGTTTATGAGTTGTGCCGTGTTCCCATTCCCAAGCGCCGAATGTATGCGTATGGGGAGCTGCAGGGAATGTATGTCCGCATGTACTGCATGTTTCGCCTGCACCGTTAGGACTGCAACCCTCTGTTACTGTCTGATCGTCTCCACCGGGACAACTCGGATCAGTACAGGACTTACTATGTGTGCCGTCATTATTGTCAATCCAAGCACCATAAGTATGCGTATGAGTAGGTGCAGCAGGGAAATTATGTCCACATTTTGCACAGGTTGAACCCGGTGTATTGGGACTGCATGATTCAGTCTCTGTTGCATCTGCTCCGCCCGGACAATCTGCTGCTGTACAGGACCTGCTATGCGTTCCGTTGTTATTATCACTCCAAGCGCCATAAGTGTGCGTATGGGTAGGCCCGGGCAGCACACCCGGAAGATGCTTACACTTCGTGCAGGATCCACTCAGACCACCGTTATTGCAAGCCTCTGCCGCACTGATCACATAGCCGCAGACGCTGCACTTAACCTGATGCGTATTTGTTCCGCCGCTTCCGTTATATGTATAAGAAGGTGTATGCGCCGTAATATATCTATGGTCGCACTTCTTGCACTTCAGGATATGCTTTGTCGCATCGCCTCCGTTTGTCTGCGCTTTAACTTTGTAATCATGGTCTTCCTTGTGCTCTTCATCACAGTCATGACACTTCTTCCAATGCTTCTCATCATCGATGCTCTCATAGTACCAGTCATGCTCATGAGATCTTGGAGACGAATAATAAACATACGTCGTCTGAACGGGTGCTGCCTTAACAGGTGCACTTAACAGCGCTGTGGTCGGTTGTCCGGTAAAGGCTGTATAGTTTCCAATGATTTTCGCAGGGGAAAGCTTTGCGTTACCCATCTGTGCCACTGCGGGATTCCATGTGATGACCTTGGCAGGGTCTGTCATCGTTCCGTTCTGTCTGCCTTCGTATATTCCGAAATTAACGTAATGGTACAGATACATCGGCATGTTTGTTCCGTACGATTTGATCAGGTCGGGATTGAGCGCGATATAGTTGTTGAGGTTAAAGTACGGCCAGGTAGCACTCATGCCGTTCTTGATGTACTGCTGCCTGTTATATGACATGAAAAGGAACAGGCTCTCAACAGGCGTGAGCATCGGGGTAGCATATATCCTCTCACCGTTTCTGACACCCGTCGACATATAGTGATTGTACATTGCGGTCAGATCATTGTTGCACTGCAAAGCGATCGCGGGATTAAGAAGTGCATACTGCGACGATGCAAATACCGGCGGAACCGCGAGCGTATTGTCTATCGCATTCTTCTTCTGTGCCGCACTGACAGGTACGGTAATACATAATGCTGCGATCATAAGTGCAGTAACTGCAAGTAACTTTTTGAATCTCTTCATTTTAAGCCCTCCATGTCAAAATACCCTTGAGACAAAATTCCCACTCCGTCATGCGACAGAGTGGGTAACCGGATTATTTATTTATATCGGATCTGAACAATATCTCATTCTCATAAAGTAGTCCGAGCTTTTCTTTGGCAATCTCCTCCACAAACTTGTCGGTCTTCGTATACTTCTCGTAGTCCGTCAGTTTGCGGGTCCGCTCATGCTCTTCATCGATCTGAGCCTGCAGCGCCTCTTCTTTTTGCTGGTACTCCGCCCGTTTCATCGTAAGTTCCCGCCCCTTAAACAGGATGACGCCCATCAGCATCAGGACGACAAACGAAACAAGCATCATAGCAAGCCGGTTCTGCCGTTTCTTACGGAACGCGACTCTTCTGGCCATATCATTCTCCCCCTACCGATCCATACCGCCCCTCGATACGATCAGTCATGTTTGTTAACATAATATATTATATATGACCATCTATCCCTTGTCAAATACTATATCTTGTGTCGATTGCAGGTTACATAAAATAATTTCTTACAATACCTTGTACATTTCCTTTGCTTCGTCCTTCTTTACGGTCTCCTGGATCGACAGAACCTCCACTTTTAAAGGATTGTTTCCGAATGCTATCTCCAGTATGTCGCCTTCCTTCACCTGCGCGGAAGCCTTGGCCGGACGGCCGTTTATCGTCACCCTTGAAGCATCGCATGCTTCGTTCGCAACGGTGCGCCTCTTTATTATTCTTGATACTTTAAGGAATTTATCCAAACGCATTTGCCATAACCTCTTTCCAATGATTTTCACGGATAAAAAAAGGAACTCCGATATCGGAGTTCCTTTATATACGGTCTAGAATTATTTCTTGTTAACCATATCCTTAAGAGCCTTACCAGCTTTGAACTTAGGAGCCTTAGAAGCTGCGATCTTCATTTCCTTACCAGTCTGAGGATTTCTACCTGTTCTAGCTGCTCTCTTAGAAACTTCGAATGTACCGAATCCAACAAGCTGAACCTTTCCACCCTTCTTGAGTTCCTTAGAAACTGCATCTGTGAAAGCCTTAAGAGCCTTTTCTGCATCCTTCTTTGATAATCCAGCACTTGCTGCCATAGCTGCTACTAAATCTGTTTTGTTCATTTTGAACTCCTCCTTAATATCTTGAGTAACGGCGCTTCATTTTTGGCGTCTATACAAGTTATAATCTCTAAGCCCCTAAAAGTCAAGTAATTTTTGGCAATTATGGCCGAAATATGTTGATTTTAGGCAATTTTTACTTTACATAACTCATTTTTTCCATTGTTTACAATGCTTTGAGGGATATGATCCATATCACAAAGTATATAATTATCGGATGGATGATATATATAGGAAGAGAATGTCTTCCTATCGCATTTACGCCGTCGATCTTCAGTTTATACAGCGCATCCTCGGCACGTGTGCCCTTAACGAGCTTATGAAGCTCATAACCGCACACGTACAGGAAGAACCACGGTATCAGCGAGAAGTAATCCGAAGAGTAAAATCCAGGCGCGATAAACCCGAAGAACGTCGAGACATACCCTCTGTACAGCGTTCCCGGAACCGCAACTGCAAGCGGCCCGACTCCAACGTACCCCTTGTTCACTCCATACGTCAGGACAAACATTATCAGCGCTGCCGCGAAAATCATGGCGTGAGCTTTCCTCTCCCTTTGAGACAACACTTTATCAAGCGGTATCATAAGAAGGATCGCAACTCCCAGAAATGTCAGGATCCCGAACACAATACGTATCTCGGGAAGAAACAGGCATGTCACGAGTGTGATCACAAGTCCGCAAGCCGAAACGATCAGTCCGGTTCTGAAATGATGACGTCCGAGAGAAAACGAGAAACCCGAAATGGTTATGAATCCTATGCAGATGCTCCTCTCCCAGACAAGAAACCAAAAGCCGGAAACTGTCTCGTTTGATATGACAAGGCCGAAATGGTTCATTATCCAGCACAGATGAAACAGGATCATGCTGATAACGGCCAGGCCTCTTAATGTATCAATCAGTTCGTAACGCTTCATATGCAAAGTTTAATATATCCCCTCCGGGTTAATCAACAAAAAAAAGCCCGACATCATTGCCATAAGCAACAACATCAGACTTTAAGAGGTGCCAGTCGGATTTGAACCAACGATCAGGGAGTTGCAGTCCCACGCCTTACCACTTGGCTATGGCACCATATGTCAGGATTGCGAAGCAATCGTGACAGCCAGAGCGGCGCTTGAGCGAACTCCGCCTGCCAATTTCTTTAGTGACTCCGACGGGAATCGAACCCGTGTTACCGCCGTGAAAGGGCGATGTCTTA
>CAMUYQ010000018.1 GCA_947165025.1 uncultured Lachnospiraceae bacterium
TGAAGGCGCTCAAAGACATGCAGAAAAAGAATGAACTCTTCGTTTTGATGATAAGCAGCTTTAACAGATCCAGCAACAATGAACCGGTAAGCTATGAGAGTTTCAAAGAAACAAGCATGATTGAGTATACATGTGATTACGTTTTTGGCCTTCAGCTTGCTGTTCTGGATGCTGAGAACACCGGATTTTATGAAGTGACTGGAGCGCGTGGCGGAACGAAAGAGAGCACAACGGCACAAAAAAGAAGGCTGATAAACGAAGCACAGACAAAGATCCCGAAAGAAGTCGAGTTCGTTTCCCTGAAAAACAGGAACGGAAGGCAGTTTTTCAAGGCTTTCTTTAAGTATATGCCGCAATATGACACCTTCGTTGAAGAAGATGATTTTATACCAGTAGGAAACGAACATGATGTACCAGATCCTTTTTATAGTTTCTGATTGACTGAAAAATCAGGGTGAAGCTGAAGGCTTGCCCTGATTTTTTTATTATAATGTAAACATAATAATATATAGTTAAATAAACATAACAAAAATACAATATGTTGACGTAAACATGAAATTGATATATTATCAGATAAATTATGTATATTAAGTATAAGGGGGATACATGATAAACATAAAATATATTGTTCTTGAGGAATACGAGAAGTTGGAGAATCTACAGGTAAATGATGAAGCATTTCCTTTACAGGGCTTCATTGCTGTAAAGACTAATGAATTTCCGGGAAGAACAATCTATATAAACCGAGACAAGATCATAGCGATCGGGATAAACGACGACCAACAGGATAAAATGAAGGATTTCATTACTCCGGTACGCATGGTTTTAGGGAGAATGTAAGGAATGAGCTTATTTGACAGGATCCTGAAGAAGAAAGGAAGCAGCCAGGTTCAGGCAGTAAGGCTTGTGAATGAGCCGACGGCAGCATTCACATCTTTTACAGGCGATGCATACAGCAATGATATATACCGTGGAGCCGTTGACGCAATCGCGCGGAATATTGGAAAGCTGAAAGGAAGCCATGTGATCAGATACGGGGATCACGAAAAGATAGACGGTGACTGCAGGCTGAACCGGATCCTGCAGGTGCGGCCTAATCCGTACATGTCGGCTTATGACCTTCTTTATAAGCTTGCGACTCATTATTACCTTTATAACAACGCTTTCGCGCTGCTTATAAGATCCGGGCGGAACCTTGCCGGCGTCTATCCGATCACAGCAACAAATACAGAAATGCTTGCAGACGAAGAAGGCAATCTTTACTGCAGGTTCACATTCCGATCAGGACAACATTTTACGTTTCCGTACTCGGATCTGATCCACCTCAGAAGGCACTTTAACAACAATGATCTTCTTGGTAATGATAACAGCGCTCTTTATCCGGCACTGGAACTTGCCCAGACCCAGAATGAAGGGATCATATCAGGAATCAAAGCCGGCGCGAATATCCGGGGAATCCTGAAATTCACTCAGCTTATGGGAGCCACACAGCTGCAGAAAGCGAAAGCGGACTTCGTGAAAGATTATCTGAGTGTAAACAATGACGGCGGCGTTGTTGTCACTGATCAGCAGATGGAATACACGCCTATAGAAAGCAAGCCGGTGATCCTTTCGGCGGAACAGACCCAGGAAGTAAAAGCAAAAATATATGATTACCTTGGAATCACTGAAAACATTGTAAACAGCAGTTACACAGAAGACCAGTTCAGCGCTTTCTATGAAAGCACTATAGAACCTTTTGCAGTTGCGCTTTCCATGGAGTTCACAGCGAAGATCTTCAACGACCGGGAACAGGCTTTTGGGAACTCGATCCTGTTTGAAAGCGGAAGGCTGCAGTTCAGCAGCAACAGCACTAAGGTGAATCTGATAAAGGAACTTCTTCCGATGGGAATACTTACTGTGAACCAGGCGCTTGAGATCCTGAACCTGCCAGCGATCGAGGACGGAGACAGGCGAATACAGTCACTTAACTATATTGATGTTGAACATGCTGCAGAATATCAGCTGAGCAGAACCAGGAAAGAAGAAGGAAAGAAAGATGGGGTGGAAGAAATACAAGCCTAAAGGCTATTACAGGGTTTGTCCGCTTTGCGGCGCTTCCCTGGATCCCGGCGAAATATGTGATTGCGGCGTATCGGAATACGTGTTTTCCGGTGAAGAATCCATTCTTGAAAGGTATCCGACGCCTGAGATAAAGTCTAATATCCATTCAATAAAGCTTCCGGAAAGCCTGGCAAAGCGGCCTGACATACAGCCGGTAAAAACCGAAAGAAGCCATGTTATCCCAAAAAAGCACGGAAATGAAAGAACAGTCAAGGAAAACTTTGCAAAAAGATCCGGTAAATGGTTTTTCGGTACCACAACATGAGGTGAAGGATGAAAGAAATCAGAATAGCGGAATTAAGGGCGGAAGATCCGGCAGGATCCGGAAGCTTTTATTTAGTGGGAATGCCGATAGTATACGACACTCCCACAACGATAAACGATCCGGCAGGTGAGTATATCGAAGTAATCAGACGGGGAGCACTTGACAGCGCAGACCTTTCGGATGTGCGACTTTTTTATGGACATGACGTTACGAAGGTTCCGCTTGCCAGGACTCCCCGAACGATGCAGCTTGAAATAATCCCGGCAGGGCTTCAGATGAGGGCTGCATTAGCTGACACTGCAGACGCAAAGACGGTATATGAAGCCGTGAAACGAGGGGATCTGTCCGGAATGAGCTTTGCATTTAAAGTAGCTCCGGGCGGTGATCAGTATGATCCTGCAACCAATACCAGGACGATCACGAAGATTGAAAAGGTGATGGAATGCAGCGTTGTAGCTTTCCCGGCATATCCGACGGCAAGCGTCGAAGCGAGAAGCGCGAGACAGGCCGGAAGGAAACGGCTTGAAGATACCAGGGCGGCAAAGCTGCTTATCAATCAGATTTTGAAAGTGAGGTTATTATAAAACATGAAGTTTAAGACAGTTGCGGAAGCGTTCAATTTCTACAGAACAAAGTCCGTTGAAGAGATGGAAAAGAGGACACAGGAAATCAGTGCGGACATTGAGAAGAATCCGGATGCTGACATTGCAGCGTATAACATCGAGCTTGCCGGGATCAAGGAAGCGAGGGAGAACCTGGAAACAAGAAGCAGCGTGCAGCAGACACTCAGCTTCCTTACAGGCATGAAGAGCGAGCCTGAAAAGGTGACTTTCGGCGCTGACGTATACGACACAAAGGAATACAGAAGCGCTTTCTTCAAGAAGCTCCTGAACCAGAATATGACTGAGATCGAGAAGGCGGCCTTCGATACCGGAATGAAACTTGCTGAGAAGCGCCAGGATGCTTTTACAAGCGCGAGTGATGCAATTGCGGTGATCCCGACGCAGACACTCAATGAAATCATTGTGAAGGCACGGAAAGAGGGCGGACTTTTCGCAGAATGCAGAAGTTTCGCACTTCCTACAAAGATCAGTATCCCGATCGCGACACCCGGCAATGCTGCAGCGTGGCATGTTGAGGGCGCGGAAGTTGACGGCGAGAAGGCGACTCCTACAGCAATCAGCTTTGACGGCTACGAGATTATCAAAATTTTCTCGATCAGCGCGAAGGCCAGGCGCATGAGCATCGATGCTTTTGAAAGCTACCTGGTTCAGGAACTGACTGCTTGCGTCATGCAGACGATTGCAGAAGCTCTCATAAACGGAACCGGGTCCGGACAGGGAACCGGACTTGAGTCCGGGATTACATGGACGGCTTCCGGAAACGGCAAGAACATGATCGAAGTCCAGGCCGCGAACGATGTGAAATACAAAGACGTCGTTGCTACCGTTGCTATCCTGAAGCGCGGATATTCCGCCGGCGCAAAGTGGGCGATGAACAACGCGACACTTTACAATGTTTTCTATGGAATGGTGGACGACAACAAACGGCCTGTTTTCATCGCGGATCCGAAAGCAGAAGCTATTGGAAAGATCCTTGGCCATGAAGTCATTGTTGACGACAACATTGCAGATGATGTTGCATACTTCGGAAACTTCGCTCAGTACATGGGTTACAACATGCCGGAAGGAATCGCGATCGAGGTGAGCACCGAGAGCAGCTTCCGGAAGGGGCTTATTGATTACAGGGCGCTTGCAATCGCGGACTGCAAGCCTATTGTGACTGAAGCCTTCGTGAAGCTCTGCAAGGCTTCAGCATAAAAACGCGAAGCGCTGTGTAAGCCAAATGGAAAAATGCTGAAAATCAGCAAGCGAGGGTTTGGGGAGTAAGATCCCCAACAAGAAGGCCGGGAATGCCACTTTTGCAAAAAGTGGTCAATAGCAGAATCTTGCGTTCTGCTATTGCGTGTTCGCCGGGAGAATCTTGCGTTAGCAAGTTATGAGCGGCTCCGGGCGATACTTGCGTTTTAACGAAAGTGTGGTCTCCCGGCGAATCTTGCGTTAGCAGGTTATGAGTTACTCCCGGCGATACTTGCGGCGCAGGATTCTAAGCATTAGGAAATGTAAAAAAGCGGATTGCGAAAGCCGGGTGCTTTTCGCAGTCCGCTTTTTGCAAAAATTCAGGAAGGAAAAAATCATGGATTTATCAAAAGCCTGTAATGTGCTTCATGTTGATGAGGGAAATAATGACGAGCTTATTCAAAGCCTTGTTGAAGCAATTCCGGGATACATCGAGGTATCAACCGGGTTCCCGATCGAGAAGCAGGATGAAGAACCTCTTTGCGAGACCGTGAGCGGCTTCATTCTCACGCTCTGGTACTATTCCGACCATGCAGATGATGTGAAACTGCAAAGGACGATAGACAGCCTTCTGAAATGCATCAAGATAAAGGCTGCAGGGATTACATCATGAAAGAATACGCGAGGGGATTTTATACGTCGGCTGCATGGAAAAAAGTCAGCGCTCTTTATATGACAAGCAGGAATTATGTTTGTGAAAGGTGCGGCGGATCCGCTTCAATATGCCACCACAAGAGATACATCACACCCAGGAACATAAACAATCCTTCAATAACTCTGAACATGGACAATCTTGAATGCTTGTGCCAGGACTGCCACAACAAAGAGCATAAATTGAAAATGAGCCTTCCGGTATTCGATGAAAACGGCAACATGACAGGCGTGAAAGAGAGCGCCGACATAGAAGAGTTCAAAAAGAACCTGAAATTGCTTGAAGGCATAAAAAACGACCGCTCAGATTGACTTGTACGGCGTTTTTTTAAATCGGTTGAGGAAATGTTCCGGAAAGGTATCAGAAAGCGGCACAGGCGAAAATAAGCAGGTTAGGTGGAAAGTATGAATTTTGTGGAACCGATAAGAGACAAAACGACGGTACAGGATATTGCTGATTATCTCAAAGAACGGAATGAGAAGTATTACATCATGTTCCTCATTGGGATCTACAGCGGATTGAGGGTGTCCGACATTCTGAAGCTGAAGATCCGGGATGTAAAGGGAAAGGGTGAAATCAAAATCCGGGAGAAGAAGACCGGCAAAGAAAAGATCTTTCCTGTTAATGCTGAACTAAAGAAACCTCTGACGGCATACTGCGAGAAGCATAAAGATTATGAATATGTGGTTCCCAGCGCAAGAGCCGTAAACAAAGCAATAAGCCGCGAGTATGCATACAAGGTGATACATGAAGCAGGTGAAGCTTTCGGCCTGGACAACTTAGGGACTCACACAATGAGGAAGACTTTCGGCTACCACTTCTATCTGCAGACTAAGGACATTGTTCTTCTGATGAGGATCTTCAACCACTCAGACGAGAAGAAGACGCTTCGTTATATCGGGATCGAGCAGACGACGATCAATGAAGCGATGAGGAAATTCAGTTACAGATAATGCCTGAAGCCGGTACAAGTTCACATAAAAAAGAATGGTTAACATAAACGCAATAAAACACCGTGATAAGAGTAGAGTGAACAAGCGTTTAATACAGAGAAACATTGAAGTAAATGTAGAGTGCATAAGCACTTGCTGTTTTTGGCTTCCGGTTCACACAATGCCCATTTTGTGAACCAAACGGAAGGGGGTTGAAATTGCGCCGGCGCAATTTCTTTAGTAAATGAAAAACAAAATTGAAAAACAAAAATTGAAAAATATCCCCCCGTGAACAAATTTTTAGCTCTTTTTATATGACCGACGTCCCCAGTTTAGAAAACCTCTCCGGAAGATCTCTGGACAAGGGGGACTTGCCAGGGCAGGAAAAGGAAGGTGCAGATCATGCCGCGAAAGAAGAAGGTTGCGGAACTTACGGCGATATTGGAGAAGATTCCGGAAGATAAGAAGTATATAGGACAGAAGATTATAGATGAACTTATCTTCATGGATGACACACTTGTTATCCTGAAGAGAAATATCAAGGAAAAGGGGACTGAAGAAGAGTTCTGCCAGGGAAAGCAACAGTTCACAAGGGAAAGCACAGCGCTTACAAGCTATACAAAGATGATACAGAGATACGGTTCTTTGTATAAGCAGCTTACGGATCTTATGCCAAAGACCCAGGAAGCGGAAAAGAGCAACGCAATCTATGACTTCATCAAAAGGGAATCCAAATGAACTATATCGAGCAATATCTCGAAGAGATCCATGCAGGACGCTGCATAGTGAGCAACAGGGTAAGAAAAGAGTATGAGAGACTTTACCAAGATATGACGGATCTCGGCAGCCCTTACTACTTCGATGAAGAAAAAGCGAATCTCCCAATAGAATTTATAGAAAGATTCTGCAAGCACAGCAAGGGCGAGTGGGCAGGAAGGCCGGTTTTGCTTGAACTGTTCCAGAAGGCTTTTATCTCTGCCCTGTTTGGTTTCATCGAAGAGGATACAGGGTTAAGGCGCTTCCGCGAAACGCTTTTTTACGTTGCCAGAAAAAATGGGAAATCAACAATGTTAAGCGGAATCGCGCTTTACATGTTGATTGCAGATAACGAACCGGGTGCGGAAGTCTACAGCGTCGCGAGCAAGAAAGACCAGGCGCGGATTATATTTGATGAAACTTACAACATGATAAAGCAAAGCCCGGATCTTCTGCAGGTGGTAAAGAAGAGGAAAAGCGACCTTTATTTTTCCCTTACCTTCTCGAAGATGCAGCCGCTTGGAAAGAACAGCGATACGCTGGATGGACTGAACAGCCACCTTGTTATCATGGACGAGCTTCACAGTATCAAAGACAGGAATCTTTACGAGGTAATGCAGCAGTCCCAAAGCGCGAGAAGGCAGCCGCTTCTTGTAATGATAACGACGGCCGGGACGGTTCGCGAATGTATCTTTGATGATATGTATAAATACGCCTGCGGTGTATGTGATGGGACGATCCAAGACGACCGTTTCCTTCCGATCCTTTACGAGCTTGACAGTAAAAAGGAATGGTGTGATCCGATGGCATGGGAGAAGGCGAACCCTGGATTGAACCGGATCAAGAAGCTAACAGACCTTATGAGCAAGGTTGAAAGAGCAAAAAGCAGCCCGAGAGACCTTACAGGGCTTCTTGTGAAGGATTTCAACGTCATATCTTCGATAAGTACGGCGTGGCTTACTTTCGACGATATAGACAATCAAGAAACCTTTGATATTGAGAACTTCCGGGGGATGTACGCGATAGGCGGCGCGGATCTCAGCATAACGACGGATCTTACATGTGCAACGCTTCTTTTGATGGATAAAAACGAAAAGAGATATGTAAAGCAGATGTATTGGCTTCCGGCTGATAACTTTGAATCCAGGGTAAAGAACGAGAAAATTCCTTATGATAAGTGGTATGAAGCCGGGATGCTCAGGCTCTGCAATGGAAACAGCATAAATTACAGCGACGTTACTGCATGGTTCGTTGAAATGGTGAACCAGTACGAGATAGTTCCTGCATGGGTTTATTATGACTCATACAGCGCTAAGTATTGGGTTGAAGAGATGGAGAAGACAGGTTTCAGAATGGTTCGATGCATCCAGGGCGCTAAGACGCTTTCCCTTCCGATGCAGATGCTTGGCGCGGATCTGAAAGCAAAGAAAGTAAATTATAACAATAGCAGTATCCTTAAATGGTGTATTACCAATACAGGCATCCAGGAAGACCGGAACGGAAACATTGTTCCGGTGAAAGCTCAAAGCCCGAAATACAGGATAGACGGCCTTGCAAGCCTTCTGGATGCTTATGTAGGACTATACGAGCATTACAATGAATACAAGAACGCAATAGCAGGATAAGGAGCTTCTTTAATGGCTACAAAAGGACAATACTTCTTAAAAGACAAGAAAGCACGAATTTACAGGAAGTGTGAGGGCGGCGCTGAACCCAGGGGATCAACATATTATGTGCCTTTGACCGCTTCAGATGTATGGTGCTACACAAGACAGCTCACAGAGAACCAGCTCTTTACAGCACATATGTATCTCGATGATGAAATAAGGTTCTTTGTGTTCAACTTCCGGGATGACATAAAACAGTATGATGTTATCAGGTACAAAGAAGCCTGGTATTCGATCACGAGGGTTGACACAATGGACGACTACAACGGCGAGTTGTTTGTTTACGTAAAGAATATCAAGATCAATCCAAAACAGGAACAGGTAAAGCCTTACGGTTTTGAACCTTAACCCGAGTACAAATTCTATTTTCCATTGTCTATATATGCGGACAATGGAAAGAATCCAGGATCCTTTATAAAAGCAGTTGGCGTTATTTTGCTGACTGCTTTTATTATGTTTACATAATAATATATGTATACTCTTTATACATATTACTAACGATTGACATTATCTTTGATATGTAGTATTGTTGACAGTACAGGAAACAATATTTTTATACAGGACTCAGGAAGAGAGGTGAAAACGGTATGGTTGTAAAGCGTGAAAGCAGCTTTACAGGAAAGACAAAAGTATTGAGCTTTGTAAACCAGAAGGGCGGAGTCGGAAAGACAACGACAGTGATAAATGTTGGTGCCGGCCTTGCCCTTTCCGGGAAAAGGATCCTTCTGATAGACATGGATCCGAGCGGAAACCTATCAAAGGGAACAGGTATCAGGCTTCAGGAAGATGAGCCTACAATCTATGAAGTTCTCAAAGGAAGAGCCGACGTTAACGACGCAATAAGAAAGGCATCCGGCGGAAGCTATGAGGTTGTTCCGGCTGACAGTCTTCTATCCGGCGCAAATATAGAGTTCAGTTCTGTTCCAGGGCGCGAGATGCTATTAAGAGAAGCTATCGAGCGGATCCGGACGAAGTATGATTATATCCTCATAGACGCGCCGCGCGCTCTTGATACAGTCTCGGTCATGACTATGACGGCTGCAGATGCAGTTATAGTTCCTGTACAGGCTCATTATTACGCGCTGGATGGAATTGCTCAGCTTACTGAGACACTGAAAATTGTTAAACAGCGCATGAATCCCGATTTACATGTTGCAGGCGTGCTTGTTACCATGTACGACAAAAGAAAGGTGTCACACAGGGAGATTTTGGAGACGCTTCAAAAAGCTTTCGGCGATAAAGTCTATAAGACGACTATCGGAACATATACTGCACTTTCAGAAGCTCCGAGTTATGGGAAAGACATTTTCGCATTCAAGCCAAAAGACAAAGGTGCGCTTCAGTATATGGATCTCGTAAAGGAAATAGAAACACAATTTACATAGTGTACACTGTTTAATGTGTATACATAATAATATTTTTAAGCACGGTAAGGGAGGTTTAACTATATGGCCAACAGACTTGGAGACAACCCACTCTTCAGCCAGGAGCCTGAAGAGTTCAATGCAGAAGCGGAACGAGAAAGGCTGAATGTAGACGCTGCAAAAATCGGAAGACCTAGAAACGAAAATCTTATACGGACAAAAGGACCTCAGAAAGGACTTGCTGAAGGATGGACAAGAGCAACATTCATTGTTGAAACGGAAACCCTGGAAACTCTGAAGAATTATGCTTATACGGAAAGGCTCACGATGAAAGAGGTTGTTCAAATGGCACTTGATCAATTCATAGACGGAATTGATACCGACAGCCTTCTTCATCACAGGTAAGGGATTAATATGATAGAAATCAATGGTGAAAGAGCATATACAACAACTGAAATTGCAGAAATTCTCAAAGTACAGCAACAGTCAGTCAGGAAGAATATTGAACGGGGAAAGCTGAAGGCGATCCGTCCCGGCGTACAGTATTACATCACAGAAACGGCCTTGAGAGATTTCCTGGAATACAGGAAGTTGTATAAAGAAGGATAGGGGACAAATGGAAAGAAATCACCCAGAATTGAGTCAAGAACAAAAAGAGCAACTATATAAAGCGTTCAAAGAAAATGAAGAGATATTAAAAGGGTTTCTCGAAGACTACAAAAGAAACCCTGAAGCGTGGGACGTGATGAGCGACGAGAACAGATTGCGAGGGTTTCTTACAACAATAACGGCAAGTGATATTGAAGAATGCTTTAACGACATGACTATTCCGGACGATGTACTTGATGCCTTTAGAGATGGTTCCATAGAAAAAAAGATGGAAACCATAAATTCTTTCTCTATGGGTATGGTAGCAGCCTTGTATGAATACAAAAGCTTCAAAAAAGAATACAGGACAAAAGCACGAGCCGGCGGCGACATACAAAGAAAACTTCCGAAAAACCTTGCAATTCTCTCATATCAAGATTACAGATATGGCATGAGCTTACATCAGGAAGGAAACGCTTACCTGCAACCGCTCACAAGTACAGACGGGCTAAAGTTTCAAAACGGAAGATTATATTTTTCAGGCGGCGAAATGCGACAAGTCAGCGAGGTTGAACTACAGGACTTAAAGAAAAAAGAAGGAATAGAAGATATTGACCTAACATTCCTGAGAGTTATCTACAGCTTAATCCTTAAAGACTTTGAAGACCATGACTATAATTTTGTGGCAAGGACTCATAAATGGTATATTCCTACACTTGCGCAATATTTAGGGTTAAGTTCAAAACTTTCAAAGAAGAATATTGAAGGAATTATAAACAAGGTACAGTCATACCACAATATAACAGGCGTATTGCATGGCTTCAGAAACGGAAGAGAAGTTCAAAGCCTTTATCAGGTGCTTAATTTTGAGAGTTACGACGATAAAGCTAATGTAATAGAAATATCCAGTCCGTATATGCGATATGTTATAGAAGCGGTTTACAAAGCTGCAATAAAATTAAAAAACGGGAAACCGGTGTTAGATAATAAAGGAAAGCCAAAGCGAAGCCCTTCGCACTCCTATCTGATACATCCGAGCTTATATAAAGCAAAAAGTGAAACAGCAAAGGAAAATGTTGTGATACTCGTTGCAGGAATAGAAACATCCGGGAGCAATAAGAGAAAAGGCTTTCACATTAAAGCCACCACATTAATAGATAGAAATCCTCAATTAAAAGAAAGCTTGGATAAAAGCAAAAATAAAACACAAGTCTTAAAGAGATGTTTTAGAAAAACATATGAGTTATTACGCACAGAAACAGATCTCGAAAAAGCTTATATCGACATAGTACTACCGGATCCAGATGATCCGAAGGTTATCCCAACAAAGAGCACGCTTGAAGATATGGTTATTAATATACCACATAAAGGAAAAAAAGCAGAATACAGAGATTTAAAGTAATATATGTTTACTTGGTAATACATGTTTACAAATTTCGGTTTGCTGTTATAAAATTTCGGTTTGCTGTTATGAAATTTCGGTTTGCTGTTATGAAATTTCGGTTTGCTGTTACGGACAGCTTCCAAAAGGCCGCATAAATAAAGGGTTTCAGGCACATTTTCACGTTCTAATACTATAGTACCTTAATACTATAGTATAGGCGTGGCGGCTTCTTTCCGGGCGCCGCACGCCACTATATAATTAATACATAGAAATGAGGGAAAAGATGACTGCTTTCAAGAATCTATCGGTTGACACACTGGAAACATTGAAGCAGATACAAGATGCAGACGATAAAGAAATAACGGATATAGAAAACAGAATGATAAAGACCATTGCTGTAGAAAAGGCCATGCAGATTTCCTAACCGGTTATTCTTTTAAGAGAATAACCAGTTTAGGCGGCTTAAACCGTGTTTAAGGAATAAAAAACAGGGGTTCGACTTCGTGAAGATCTCTGCAAAAATAAAAGAAAGGCGGTGATTCCATTGAACTAAGAAAGTGAAACATTGAGACCTGCGATTAAAAAAGAAAGGGAAAGCAATATGATAGGTGCAACAAAACTCAGAAGAAGAGGAAAGGAACTCGGTTTTGATGTAAAGGTAGATAAGAAACAGACTCCATATACATACTACATCAAAGATAAGCAGCTTGATATAAATCCTGTAATTAAGACCGATCTGGAAGGGGCTGTAGCGTTTTTGCTCAATGGGATAGACGCTTACCTGTATCACTGTGAAATGCTTGATATTGAACCATTCTGAAACGAATTTAAAAGAGGTTGCCTAAATGATCAAGGGGAGGAACAAAAAAAAGGAACGCTGCGAAAGACGGGAAATCAACACAGCATTCCAATGATGATGAATGATGTACTTCCGGGCACATCACATATATTATTATATGATGAAGTGCCCGGAACCGCAACAGAAAGGAAAGGGCAATGAATAACAAAGTAATTAAGTTTCCAGGAGTTAAAGAGAGCGTTGAAGAAAGCGGAAATCTTAGGGCTATTCCGTTCAGTGAAAGCTATTTGATGCGTGCGGTGATAGATGATCTTATCCTGGACTATGCAAAGGAAATAGTAGATGTATTCGATGACATTGCAAAAGGTAAAGCGGAGCCGGAGTGGTTGAACAGGATCCTGCTTCGTGCGCAATATGCTTGTTATCTTCGTGGGATTTACGACGAGCGAAAAGGCGAGGAAGTTTTAGAACCCCGAGGGATGCCGAAAAGACCGGACAGAATTGCGCCGGCGCAAAGAAGAAAGACTTCGAGGTGATGCTCCATGAAGAACCAGTTCAACCAGTTTCAGCAAAATGCTTACTCTGATCGAGAGCTTAAGGAAATAGAAAGAGATCTCGCGCCTAATATAGAATTGCCGCCAGGGACACAAAGACAGCCGGTGATTGAAGGACTCAGAGCCGATAATGTTGAAACCTATATGAGTGAGGGGGTGTTTGATAAAGATATTGAATACTTCCGGAAGTATCAGAATAGGAAGATAGGATATAAAAATCTTGATAGGTATGTAACGCTTTACCCGGGACTTGCAGCGCTTGGTGGAGCAAGTAGCCTTGGAAAGACAACCTTTGCAGTAAACCTTGCCGACAGACTCTTAAAGAATGGTGAAACGGTCCTGTACTTCTCGTTAGAGCAGTTGCCGATTGAAATCATAACAAAGAGCCTTGCGAGGATGCTTATTGAAAAGGATCCTCAAACGAAATTAACCAACATAGATATTAAGAACGGGAAAACATGCGAAGACCTGGAAAAGATCAAAAAAGAATATACCGAACTTGCAAAAAGGCTTACTATAGTTACAGGAAGCTTCCGGATGACAGCAAAAGACATTAGCAACTATGTAGAAGATTTTATAAAGACACACAACGGAGTAAAGCCGGTTGTCATTGTTGATTATCTGCAGATCATAGCTCCACCTGATGGATTCCGCGGCGGTGTGCGCGAATATACCGATGAAAACATGAAGGCGCTCAAAGACATGCAGAAAAAGAATGAACTCTTCGTTTTGATGATAAG
>CAMUYQ010000019.1 GCA_947165025.1 uncultured Lachnospiraceae bacterium
ATTGCTTTCCTGGATGCTTTCATGCAGAGATAAGGTGACTGTCCTGGAACCGGAGAGGATCAGGGAAAAGCTCTATCAGATCACCTCTGAAATAGCCAAAAGATACGAGGAGAACGGGAATGAAAAACAAAGCATTGGTCGTGATAGACCTTCAGAATGACATTACAAAGAATTACAAAAGGATCATAGGGCAGGTAAACAAGGCAATCGAATGGGCAGTGACGAACGATATGCATGTCATCTATATCAGGCACTACAATCTGTCGGAAAAGACAAGAACCTTTAAGCCGGATACCAAAGGCTCTGAACTGGTTTCTGAACTTAAGGTCGTGTCAGAGAATGTTTTTGAAAAGTCCAAAGCCAGTGCTCTTACGAGTGAAGCGTTTGCTGGCTTTATCGAGAAAAATGACATAGACGAGTTTTACATCACCGGGGCTGATGCAACGGCCTGTGTCAAGTCAACAAGCTATAATCTGGTTAAGGCAGGATACAAAGTACACGTGATATCTGATTGTGTAACAAGCTATGATTTGAAAAAGATGGATGAGATGCTTAAGTATTATGCGGATAAAGGCTGCGAAGTATTGACGCTTGAAGAGTGCATGATGGAAAAGGGGGCTTGATGTTATGAGGTTGGACGGTTTTGGATTATTGGTCAAGGATATGGCGAAGATGATTCGCTTCTATAGGGATGTGCTTGGATTTGAGATCAAGGAAGCGGAGGATGCTTCCAATGTATATCTTGTGAAAGATGGAACGCTGTTTCTGCTGTACGGCAGGATAGATTTTGAAAAGATGACAAGCCGCCGGTATGAGTATGTTAAGGGGTTGAATGGTCATTCCGAGATTACTCTTTATGTTGATACCTTTGATGAGGTTGATGAAGCCTTCAAAAACGCGGTAGAAAACGGGGCAACACCGGTATTAGAGCCGGAACTTGAACCGTGGGGACAGAGAACCTGCTACATTGCTGATCCTGAAGGGAATCTGATTGAGATTGGTTCCTGGAATAAGCCTTTTGAAGAGAAGGATGCTGGGAGGTAAACTGCTCAAGAAGGAATACAAAGAGTTTTATATGCCGAAAGGAGGAATAGTTTATGGCATCAACGAAAGAATATCTGGATTTTGTCTTAGAGCAGCTATCGGGGCTTGATGAAATCGGATACAGAGCTATGATGGGTGAATATATCCTTTATTATCGTAGCAGAGTATTCGGAGGCATTTATGATGACAGGCTTTTGGTTAAACCTGTTCCGGCGGCGGTTAAAATGATGCCTGACGCAACGATGGAACCTCCTTATGATGGTGCTAAGGAAATGATTTTGGTGGATGATGTTGATAGCCGGGAGTTTCTGTGTGAGCTGGTCGAAGCGATGTATGAGGAATTACCCTCTTCAAAGAAAAGGCTGTAAAGGAAAAGTTGTTTGAAAAATATAGAGAAAATGATCAGAAACGCAACGGAAAATGACGCCGAAAGGCTGTTGGAAATATATGCACCTTATGTGAAGGATACAGCGATCTCATTTGAGTATGAGGTTCCGTCGGTAGTGGAATTCAGGGACCGTATCGCACAAACGATGAGAAGGTATCCGTATCTCGTTATTGAAGAGAACGGTGTGATCAAAGGCTATGCTTATGCCGGAGTATTCAAGGGAAGAGCGGCTTATGATCATTGCTGCGAGGTAACGATATATCTGGATCGCGACGCAAAAGGAAGAGGTTATGGCAGAGCATTATATGAAGCGTTGGAAAAGGAGCTGCAAAAGAGGGGGCTGATCAATCTGTATGCCTGTATCGCGGATCCGATCTCGGAAGACGGGTATCTGACAAGGAACAGCGAGCAATTCCATAAGCATATGGGATATACAAAAGTGGGAGAGTTTCATAAGTGTGGTTATAAGTTTGGAAATTGGTATAATATGATCTGGATGGAAAAGATCATCGGCAGAGGTTGATCAGATGCATTTTGTTGATGCAAAAGGGATTCTGACAGCAAACGGCGGTCGCTGCGGAATGAATATATACCGGGGATGTACACACGGCTGTGTTTATTGCGACAGCCGGAGCAGGTGCTATCAGTTCACGCATCCGTTTGAAGATATCGAGGTAAAGAGGAATGCGCCGCAGCTTCTTGAAAAGGCATTGAGATCAAAAAGAAAGAAATGCATGATCGGTACCGGTGCCATGTCGGACCCGTATATGCATTGTGAGGAAGAACTGAAGCTGACAAGGAAATGTCTTGAGGTGATCCGCGATAATGAATTCGGCCTTGCCATACAGACAAAATCAGACCGCATCCTCAGGGATATCGATCTTCTGTCCGAGATCAACCGCAATGCAAAATGTGTTGTCCAGATGACTCTTACAACTTATGATGATGATCTCTGCAGTATCCTTGAGCCGAATGTGTGCAATACAAAGCGCCGGATCGAAGTACTGGAAATAATGCAGGAAAAAGGCATCCCGACAGTTGTCTGGCTGACCCCCATACTTCCTTTTATCAATGACACCGAAGAAAACATTACGGCGATCCTTTATGAATGTATACGGACAGGTGTAAAGGGAGTTATAGATTTCGGCATGGGCCTTACACTCAGGGAAGGTGACAGGGAGTATTATTATGCGGCACTCGACAGACATTTTCCCGGAATGAAAGAAAAATACATCAAGCGTTACGGGAATGCGTATGAACTGCCAAGCCCGGATGCGGCAAAACTGATGAAGCTCCTTCAAAGTATCTGCAAAGAAAACGGGATCATATCAAGCCCGGATGAATGCTTCAGGTATATGCAGGAGTTGCCTGATAAGTACTCCCAGATGAGCATATTTGACATGTAAACTTATGATCATACATCCGATATCACCTATATTTGATGAGAATTCAAGAATACTGATACTCGGAAGCTTTCCCTCCGTAAAATCAAGGGAAGAAGGCTTCTTTTACGGTCATCCTCAGAACCGCTTCTGGAAGGTTACCTCTGCTGTGTTCGGGGAAGATACACCGCGTACTGTTGAGGAAAAGAAGTCTTTTCTGATACGAAACCGTATTGCGCTCTGGGATGTGATAGGCTCGTGTGATATAGCAGGCTCATCTGATTCCAGCATCAGAAACGTGTCAGCAAACGACCTGAGTATGATACTTGACAGTGCTGATATCAGACAGATATTTGTGAATGGTCAGACTGCTTTTAAGTACTATCGTAAGTACTCCGAGAAAGAAACAGGCAGACCGGCGATCTGCCTTCCGTCCACAAGCCCTGCAAATGCCGCGTGGTCAGCAGAACGCCTGACTGCTGCCTGGAGTTGCATAAAGAAAGATATTGTATGAAAACAAGAGAAGAAGCATTAGAATATGGGCTTTCATTTCCGGATGTATATCAGGATTCCCCTTTTCATGATCCCAACTGGCAGCTTGTCAGATATAAAGCGAATAAGAAAGCATTTCTGTGGACATATGAAAGAAACGGACTTATCAATCTTAATGTAAAGACAGATCCCGAGAAGGCGTTCTTCTGGCGGGAGATATATAAGTCGGTAATACCGGGATATCATCAGAACAAGGACCACTGGAATACGGTCATTCTTGATGGGAGTATTCCGGATAAAGATATCAGGCTGATGATCGCCGAAAGCTATGATCTTGTCAGCGACAGTCCCTCAAAGAGAATATATGAAGCTGTAAAGAAAATACCTTACGGACGTGTTGCCACATATTCCCAGGTGGCAAGGATCGCGGGTGACCGCAGGATGGCCAGAGCGGTAGGAAATGCGCTTCACAAAAATCCCGATCCCGATAATATCCCCTGCTATCGTGTTGTGAACGCAAAAGGCGAACTAGCCGGGGAGTTTGCATTCGGCGGACCGGGAGCACAGGCAAAACTGCTCAGGGCAGAGGGAATATCAGTTACTGACGGAAGGGTGGACCTTAATATATTTCAGTGGAAAGAACAATGAAATAGCGTCGATCTGTTTGTTATGATATAGTAGTGGGGTATCGGGTAAAACAATGCTGACAGATGAGATAAGAAAAGAACTGCAGAGTTTGCAGGATAAAAAATACCGAGAGTTTCAGGCAAAGCTCATTCCGACAAGAGGGATCGAGTCGGTTATAGGGGTGCGTACGCCCCAGCTTAAGAAATATGCAAAGACTCTTGTGAAGAGGGAAGACATTTCGGAGTTTCTTAATGATCTTCCTCACAGGTATTTTGATGAAGACCAGCTTCATGCTTTTGTCGTATCGGAGATAAAAGATTATGACAGGTGCATGGATGAGGTTTGCCGTTTCCTTCCGTATGTTGACAACTGGGCAACATGCGACCAGCTGTCCCCTAAAGTGTTTGCAAAGCACAAGCCTGAGATTCTGGAACATATCAGGGAATGGATCAGAGACGATAAAACATACACGATAAGATTCGGTATCGGGATGCTGATGCAGCATTATCTCGATGATGATTTCAAAAAGGAATATCCGAAGCTTGTTGCCGCGGTCAGATCCGATGAGTACTATGTCAACATGATGGTCGCATGGTATTTTGCAACGGCTCTTGCAAAACAGTATGATTCGGTAATACCGTATATCGAAAAGAGAAAACTTGATGAGTGGACACACAAAAAGGCTATACAGAAAAGTGTTGAAAGCTACCGGATATCAGATGAGAGAAAATCATATCTTAAGAGTTTAAGGTGAGAGATTGAGAGTAACAAGGGATAAGAGTAAAAGGATAAAGATCATAAGTGCTGCCGCAATCACGATTGTGACGGCATTTTGTTTTGCTGCGTGTTCCATGCAGAACGTGGCAGTTACTGCGCCGGAAACATCGACGGCAGAGACAGAAAAACCCGTCGAGGAGAAGACCCCGGAAATAGTAATAAATGACGAAGAGAAAGAAACAGTTGAGGAACCTGCTGAAGAGGCGGATTCAAATGAAGCTTTAGAAGACAGCGAAGAACTTCCTGACGCTGATGCTAAATTTCAACATGAACATGATACATATGACGATTCTCTTGCAGAAAAGCATGTCAGGATACGTCTTGAGTCAAGCGGATCTGATGTGTTCGCATTGTGGGGAAACGGAAGACCCGATTACAGATACGGTCCGTCAATAATGCTTGATGGAAACGGAGGGATAGACGCATGGTTTGCATCTCCCGGAGACGGAAAAAAGGAATATGACTGGATAACATACAGGCATTCCGATGACGGAGGAAAGACATGGGGAGATGAGAAGGTTGTGCTTGCTCCTACCCCCGGGACGGCTGATTTTAAATCCGTGTGTGATCCGGATGTGTTCTGGTACGACGGATATTACTATATGGGATATACCGCGACCGTGAACAAGGACGGGCTTTGCAACAACGTGTTCCTGGCAAGATCAAAGAATCCGGACGGCCCTTATGAGAAGTGGAGCGGCGACGGCTGGGGAGATATGCCGGTACCGATTATCTATTTCAAAGGTGTGGATATAGGATGGGGAGTCGGTGAACCGAGCTTTGTGGTCGTCGATGATACTGTCTATGTTTACAACACGCTTGATTCGTTTTCGGACAAGTACGGATGGGTAAGAGCGACGGAAGTTCAGATCGCCGACATCACGGATCCGATGTGGCCGGCCAACCTTGAATATAAGGGAATTTCCGTATACAGAAATGACGCCACCGACAGATCAAACTACACATATGCAGATTCAGATTCATGGGATGTTGCATATCTTGAAGAGAGTCATAAGTTCATAGCTCTTACAACAAACAGGCGGTTCAAAAATGACAGCTGCCTTCTCTATTATGAGTCGGATGACGGGATAAACTTTGAGCGCGTATCGGAACTGTCCACCGATGTTGTGGCAGGATGTCATAACTGCGGTCTTATGTCAGATGAGAGCGGCCACATCAGAAAGGATGATAAGAAACTGATCGGATATGCATACTCGGGATCGGAAGGATCCAAATGGGGTGTGTGGGCAACGAGATTTGCGCCGATAAAGATCGACTACACGGATGAGGTTGACAGGGAAGAGGATGAAGCTGAGAATCTCAAGGAATCGATAAAGATCGATGAGTCTCTTCTCGGTAAAGGTCCGATAATGCTTTTGACCGATCAGCTAACATATACCGCAATCGTAAGTGAGGATCCGATAAATATCAGATACTCACTGATGAACATATACAGACAGAAGAGTTCCATAAGTGCGGATGAAGTAACGATAACCGATTATGATCACGACATGTTCAAAATGTCGGATGATAACAGACTCATCCCGATAAAGGAAGGAATGTCGATCGTTAAGGTTGAACATGAGGGATTAAGGAGAGACATATGCATCGGTGTCATTCCTGAAGACTGCGATGATACGCAGATACAGACATTTTATCCGGTATGTAAAAAGATGGAAGTAAAAATGAGCGAACCTGTCATCGTCAAGGTCCGCCCAATGGCTGTATTCAGTAATTATGATATTCACGAACTGTCAGGATATGAACTGAACGTTCACAACATAAAGTTCAGATCGTCTAATCCTTCGGTCTGCACGATCAAAAAAGACGGAACGGTCAGGCTCGTCGGCCCCGGCACTTCTGTCATCACCGTGGATTGTGATGAATGCAGATACACGATAGATGTCTATGTAAGTGAGTGATCACTCATCCCCGGTCGTTTCCTCGTGGTGCTCTTCGGGAGGTTCCGTAGGTTCGGGAGTAGGCTCGGGAGTCGGTTCCGGAGTTGGAGTCGGCTCAGCGGTAGGCTCAGGCGTCGGAGTCGGTGTTGGCGTCGGAGTCGGTGTGGGAGTCGGATCCGGAGTCACAGGAGCAGCAGTTGGAGCCGGTGTAGGAGTTGCAGTCGGGGTAGGAGTCGGTGTTGGCGTCGCTGTCGGCTTTGGAGTCGGAGTCGGCGTTTCTTTTGTCGGTTCCGGAGTTGGAGTTGCAGTCGGAGCAGATTCCGTCGGAGCAGCAGTCGGAGTCGGTGTCTCATTCATCATCATGTTCATGAGTTCCTGCAGCTTTGCTTCATCGATGCCGGAGCCGTCATCCATCGTAACCTTCGTCCTGTTCGGATTAGGCTTGATGTATTTGACGTTATATTCACCGTCATCGGCAATACCGGGTACCGGGTGACTGACGATATAATCAAAGATCGCCTGACATCCGCTTCCGGAATAATGCAGACCGTCGCCGCCGTTGTATTCGGGCTTCACCTGTCCGTCGGATCCCGTCAGTATCTCCGAGATATCCAGATAGAATATATGCTTCTCCTTTGCCATGTTAAGGAGAAAATCATTGTACTTGACTATCCATGAATTCTGAACGGTCTTCTTGTAGGGACCGTTGTCGTTGACAGGTCCTATCGACATCAGGACGATGTTCGAATTCGGCGCCATATCCATGACCTTATCGATAAGTTCATTGTACGTTTTCTTATAGTGATCTTCGCTCGGATCATTTATCCCGTTTACTCCGAGAGCAACATATATAACGGGGGCCTGATGAGATGCCAGATATGATTTTAGCGTGTATTCCTTACCGGCATTGTTGATAAAAGTATTGTTCGCAAATGAAGGATGGGAGATACCAATCTGAGCAAGAGCAGAATCATCATTGATCAGGCCGTAGTTGACCATCGCTACCGTTCTTGAATCACCGAGAAAAACACATCTGTTCATATAGCCTTTCTGCGCATTCTCTTTAAGCACGAGAACGGTCGTCTCTTCCGTACTCTCCACCTTTGTATCCGCCGAAGCGGTCTCAGTAAGAGCGATCTCTTCGACATCTCCTTCTTCGGTTGTATCATCGGGATTGTTTTCCGGAACGGTTATGTCAAGAGGAGAAACCTCTTTGGGGCCATTGTCGGGAGCACTGTTTATGAGTACCAAAACAATCGTGACTGTCAGAACGATTCCGACCACGATCGTTGCAAGTACAAATATTTCGTTACGGTTGAGCTTTCGCAGACTACGGATAAACTTCCTGCTCATCCTCCTGCAAAGACTCTTCATCGATCTCAGAAAATTCTTCATCATCGTCATTATAACACAATTCGGTTTTCTTGAAGAAGAACAGTCTCAGCGCATTGGTGATGACAAATATACTCGAGATGCTCATTGCGGCTGCGCAGAACATCGGGTTGAGCAGCCAGCCGAAGGCCTTGTAGTAACATCCTGCGGCAAGCGGTATCCCGACTATGTTGTAGCAGAACGCCCAGAACAGGTTCTGATGGATGATGCGAAGAGTATCTTTAGACAGCCTGATCGTATCGACTGCTGACATAAGGCTGTCCTGTATCAGAACAACATCGGCGGCATCGATCGCAACGTCCGTTCCTGCACCGATCGCGATACCGATATCGGCAACCGTAAGAGCAGGAGCATCGTTGATACCGTCACCGATCATGGCTACTCGGCCGGTCTCTCTGAGCTTTTCAACAATGTTCGCCTTCTCTTCGGGAAGTACATCGGATATGACTTCATCGGGTTCTATGCCGACTGCATCACCGACCGCTTCCGAGGTAGCGAGTCTGTCACCGGTGACCATGCATACGTGAATCTCTTCTTTATGAAGTGCAGCGATCGCTTCGGCTGCACCCGCTCTTATCTCATCGGCAACCGCGATCACACCGAGCATTCCTGCATCTGATGCAAAGATAGTCGGGGTCTTTCCTTCGGCAACGATGCGTTTGATCCTTGATGAAAAATCATTATCAAACTCCGGAACCTCGCTTCCGAGAAGAGACTCTGCGATAAACGCTTCGCTTCCGGCAAATACGGTCCGGCGTTTTCCTGCTACGAACAGATCGGCCTTAACGCCCTTTCCGGGGATCGCCTCAAAGTTTGAAGTCTCCATAACGGGAACAAAACGCATCTCGGCAAACGAACAGATCGCCTTAGCAAGAGGATGTTCGCTCTTTGATTCGAGTGCGTATGCAATGGAGAGCAGGAGATCCCTGTGCTCGATATCGTTCTGCGTACTTATGATGTCCGTGACCTTGGGACTTCCGGTTGTAAGTGTACCGGTCTTGTCGACAACAACTATCTGAGTACGTCCGGTATTCTCAAGAGCCTGTGCGGTCTTGTACAGTATTCCGTGACGGGCTCCCACGCTGTTTCCGACCATAAGAGCAACGGGTCCCGCAAGACCGAGCGCACACGGGCAGCTGACAATGAGCACCGATATCGCTCTTGCGAGCGAAAATCCCATGCCATAGCCTGCAATTATCCATACGGCAAACGTGATCACTGCGATCACGATAACAAGCGGAATGAAGAGTGATGATATCCTGTCGGCGGAATTGGTGATCGGGGCTTTTCCCGATGAAGCATCGCTGACCATACGGACTATCTTTGAAAACGAAGTATCCTCACCGACATTTGTGGCACGGCATGTAAGATATCCTGACAGGTTTATCGTTGATGCCGAAACACTCATCCCGGGTGCTTTGTCAACAGGCATGGATTCACCTGTAAGTGATGACTCATCAACGGCACTTGTTCCGGTCTCTATAACACCGTCGACGGGAAAGCTCATGCCGGGCTTTACAACAAACAGATCACCGACTTTGACTTCGCCGGCACCGACTTCATACTCCTGGCCTCTTTTCAGAAGTATCGCGGTCTTTGGAGACATGTTCTCGAGATCGCGGAGTGCATCCGAAGTCTTGCCGCGTGCCGACTCTTCAAGATATTTACCTATAAGGATGAATGTCAGGATGAGAGCGGTCGATGCGAAATATAGTTCGGTCTCGCCGGTATATTCGCCGGCATTTGTATAGTAGATCAGATCGATGACAGAAAGAGTGATACTGTAAACAAAGGAAGCGGTAGCACCGAGTGCCACAAGAGTGTCCATGTTCGGACGAAGATGAAACAGTGACGAGTAGCCGCTGACAAAATATCTGCGGTTTATGAATATCACTATCAGTGTAAGCACAAGCTGGATCGCAAAGAGAAGGATCTGGTTGCTTCTCAGAAAATCTGCAAGCGGAAGATCGAAAAGGGCATTGCCCATTGACAGGTAAACGAGAATAAGTGTCACGGCAACTGAAACGATGAGATGTTTCAGCATTTTATTCGAATCGGTCATGATCGGTCCTTTCGGAAAACACCATATTTATAAAACAAAAGAATTATACTACAAAA
>CAMUYQ010000020.1 GCA_947165025.1 uncultured Lachnospiraceae bacterium
ACCTTGGCGCCCGAGATGACAGGCATTTCATAGTCGAGGAGTATAAGGTCCACCTTGTTGGTCGCAAGGAAGGTAATTGCGTTCATTCCGGACCCTGCCACATAAACGAGATATTTTTCCCCAAGAAGCGACTTTATCATCCGAAGCATTGTCGGGTCGTCATCCACAATGAGTATCTTCTTCCTGGCCTCGGCTTCCGTCTCCTTCCTTACAGCCTCGTCAAGCTCTGAAACAAGATCGTTTACATTAAGGGGACGGAGCATGACTTTACATATCGCTTCATCCGGGATTATTTCTTCAACCTCTTCCACCTCTTCGGGCTCACCGACAAGGAATAAGCACAGCTCCTTTTCAAGCACAAGATCTTTAAGATATGTTAGAAACCGACTGTCGGATGTATTCTCGGAATCAAGGTAGAGGATGACGAGCCTTGTCAGGGGCTCGATCTTGCTGATCATGTCTATTTTGGCTTCTGTTTTTTCGACATCATAATCCGACTTCTTTATCCCGTTTACAATGGCGTTCATCATAAATCCCGCCTGTCCGATTATCAGTACCTTCTTATCCATTATTAAGCTCCTCCAGAACCGTATCTCTCTCAAGCCTTGTGATCATACCGCATATCCGCTCATACCGGTCTTCTTCATCAGGAGGCAGCCGGTAGTCCTTAAGCATCCCCACAAGCTCATCTGCTGTATTAAAATCAAAGGCATCAACGGCCTCTTTTATCGCCCCATAGGCTTCCGACAGCGCAGCGGGATCGATCATCTCCCGGTCGTCATCAGCCTCTCCGGTCTCCTGAAATATGGCAGCCAGACTGTCATAATAGTAAGTATATTTTTCCAAAAGGGCGGGAGTTCCTTCGTTTATCGCATCAATATCTTCCCGGTCCCCAAAATCCTCAAGCCCTGCAGCCATCCTGCTCAGATCCACGGCTCCGATAAGCCTTGATGAACTCTTAAGTGCATGCACCGCAACCGTATAGTCCTTTATGTTTCCGGATTTCCACATATCCCTGATCTTCCCCGAGCCGGTTTCGAAATAAACGTAAAAATCATGGGCTGTATTCTTAAGTATATCCGCATTCATGCAGTTCTTCAATGCCTCATCTATATCTATCCCCTTTACTGCAGCAAAATCATTGATAAAATCACTGCTTTCACTACTCTCACCGGTTTCTGCCGCCTCGTCTGCGAGTTCCTCCACTTCCGGGGGGCCCATGACTTTATCGCTTGGCAGGTAGGCTGCGATCATGTGCTCGAGCTTAAGGGCGTCAACCGGCTTGCTCAGGTAATCGTTGAAGCCCTCGCTTATAAACTCTTCCCTTGCGCCCGCGACTACGTTGGCTGTAAGTATGATGACCGGTGCACCGTAGCTGTGATTCTCATCACGCGTCAGGGCCTTCATCGCATGAAGGGTTTCAGTACCGTCCATTCCCGGCATCCGCTGGTCCATAAAAATGATATCATAGCTTATGGTCTTTATCTTATCAAGGCACTCGGCCCCGCTTGTTGCAGTATCTATCTTAACCTCCGTGCTCTTAAGGAGAGACCTTATGACCGAGAGGTTTATCGGCGTGTCGTCAACAACAAGGATATGGGCATCGGGTGCGATGAAGCTTACCCGGTAGTGCTTGATACTCTCAAGCGACCTTATATAGGTTTCGTTAAAGTCACCTATGGGCTCCCGATTTATCACCTTCTGGACCACTTCAAATGAAAAATCGGACCCCTGCCCGTAGATGCTCTTTACCGAAAGCTTTGATCCCATCATATCGAGGAGGTGCTTGACTATGCTCATGCCAAGACCGGTTCCCTCGATATTCCTGTTGCGCTCCTCCTCGATGCGCTCGAAGGGGGAATAGAGCTTTGCAAGGTCTTCTTCCTTAATGCCAATACCGGTATCCTGAACACCGATACAGAGGGCTATACTATCATTGTCCCCGAGGTTTCTATATGATACGGTCATGGTGACCGACCCCTTCTGTGTATATTTCACGGCGTTGTTCAGGATATTCAGAATGCACTGCTTTATACGGATCTCATCGCCGAAAAGGACATGGGGCATTGCCGGGTCGACGTTTATGTTAAGCTCAAGTCCCTTATCCTCAGCCTTTGCGCGGACCATGTTTATAAGGTCATTGATGGTTGAACTTAATTCGTATTCATAGGGAATGATCTCCATTTTCCCTGCCTCGATCTTGGAAAAGTCAAGCAGATCATTTATAAGACTAAGGAGCGTTTTCCCGGAATTCTTGATATCGGCGGCGTATTTGAGTATCTCTTTATCGTTGCTCTCACGAAGGATCATCTCATCCATACCGAGGACTGCATTGATGGGGGTCCTTATCTCGTGAGAGACATTAGACAGAAAGGTTGACTTTGCCTCTGACGAAGCCTTGGCTACGCGCAGATCTTCCTTAAGCTGCTGTTCGCGCTTTATATCTTCGATGTAGCTGTTCAGCTCGCTCGACATCCTGCAGATAACCTTGTAGAGTGATTCAATCTCATCCTCACTGTTTATTGTGAGCTCTCCCAGCTCCTTTTCGACTAAAAGACGCTGTTCTTCTTCGTCTCCGAATTTATCCATTACACCAGTGATTTTTACTATGGGATTGACTATAAGCATCTGTCCGACGTAATTGGCCACGAGAACGATGGGATGGATCACACACAAAAGGAGCATGATAAGCTTTAGGTCAAAGGCTATCCCCTTGTCGTCGAATGCAAACCGGTCATGTATGGCGTGCTCTCTTGCCGCATCAAATGCATCATTGAAGCCGGCTATCTGTGAGAAGTCGCCGTAGGCGAAATCGGGACTTATAGAAGGTTTATATGACGGTTTTTCAGTCGGCTTACCATCTTCGGTAAACTCAGTAACGATCTGTGCTTGATCTTCTCTGTAACGTTCCATCATTTTGGGAACCAGGCTGTTTGCAAAAAAAGCAGCCGCTACACCCATAAACACTGCTTCGATAAGAAGGATGGCAAATATCTTGCCTGATAAGCCTCTGTAGCCTCTTCTGAGAGAGGTTCCCTCCTCAGACATTATGGACATGGGGGCTGTTTCGACGTATCCTATGCGGTTCCTGAATGCTGCTCTTTTTTCTGAGCTGAACCAGTATGTGAAGAAGCAGATAAGTACAGACTGCGGAACAATATTGGACAGATGTATGAGCATAGAAGATGCTTCGACTTCGGAGAATGATTCTCCGGCTATAAGAACAAATACCAGATAGTAGACCGACGATATGAAAAGGCCCGAAACAAATCCCGTGACGATGGTTCGGACTATGCTGCTGCACAGGTTCTTGGCCTTTATATAGCTGTAGACATATATGGCAACAAGGTGAAAGAAGAGGAAATAGGCGTTGCCCGGGGAGAGCAGGACGGCGACCACGAAAAAGGGGGTAAAGCATACGACACCCCCATACCAGCCGTATACGGTGGATGCAAAGGCTATCGGCATAAGATAAAAGATATAGAGAATAACGGAAATATATCTGGGGACATCTACTTCGGTGATACACAGCCAATAGATCAAAGCACTGCAAACAGCCATCAGGGCAATGAGGATATCCCTTGTGATGCGTTCGCGACGCTTTTCAGTATCAAGTTTTCGAAATCCAAAGTTTCCAAATAGACTCTTAGCCATCCATTTGTGGTAGGTTTTAAGCCTTTCCTTCCTGTCAGCCTTTAGCTGCTCCATACGTTCCTTCAATTTTTCCCTGTTTTCGCTCTTCATTGTTCTTTTTCCTGTTATGAGTCT